>CAYQVH010000056.1:0-1924 GCA_964420975.1 uncultured Candidatus Accumulibacter sp. | reverse complement strand
CGGACCGTCTCGAAGAATGGGCCCACGCGTATAAGGCCGAAGGAAAGGCCGAAGGCGAGTCCCTGGCGCTGCAAAAGCTGCTCAAGCAGCGCTTTGGCGCGATCCCGCCGGCGGTGCTGGCGCAGATCTCGGCGGCGTCGCTGGAGCAGATTGACGCCTGGCTGGATCAGGTGCTGAAGGCCCGGAGTCTGGACGACCTTTTTGGGTCAAACCCGTATTGAAGCCGCGCAGGACGGGCCAACGGCGCCCCAGGAACGGCTGACCGCAACGCCTCATCCATCATTGCACTCGTTGTTGGCGGCCTGACACCTTTGGCGAGGTACACCGGCACGGGCTCTGGATGGCAACGCCTCATTCAGCCATTTTCTGGGGCGTTCTACCGTTCGCGCAAACTCTTCTGCCCATACTGGAGCAGCGGGTTAAGGAAATAGTCGATCATCCGTCGCTGGCCGGTTTTGACTTCGACGGTGACCGCCATGCCGGGCGACAGGCGCAGCCACTTCTCGTCGACGCGCAGCGCCTAGAACAGAACGTCCTTCTCGCGCCCCGCCTTCTCCTGGCGAATCACGTCGATCGAGACCTGCGTCACCGTCGCAGCCACGTTCCCGTACTTCGTGAAGGGAAAGGTCTCGATCGTGACCTGCGCCTCCTGCCCGGCATGGACGAAACCGATGTCCTTGTTGTCGACGAATGCTTCGACTTCGACTGTGAGGTTGTGAAGAAATCGTCGCGAGCGGGTCGAGCTGCACGGCGACAGCCAGCGAACGACGAGACCTATCAAATGGATAGGCGAGGGCGTAGGCGAGGTTTCGCGCCGCGGGAGCCCGCCGGTTGTGCAAAACCGGCCGTGAGCGGGAGCGAGTGAGCAACGCCGCAGATCGGCCGCGCAGTAGATTTACCCTAAAAACCTTTTTTGACTGCCGGCAAGTCCGAGCGAGATCAGGCAGGCTACGGGCTGGGACGGGACACGGGGGTCACCCGATGGGTGCGTCGAAACGGAAGCCGCGCCAAGACGAAGAAATGCTGAGGGTGTGTGCTGGTGTGCAGACGGCGGGTGGGCGAGTGCAGGTGCGCTGGGAGTTCGGGAGCGCGGCGACGCCGGTGGGACAGGCGGCGTACTTCATCGAGTTCCTGACTCTGGCCGGATGGCCGGCCTGCGCTTGGTGGGTCGGCGCCGAAGTCCGGGGCGGCAACGAGCACAGCCACAGCCACCGCCTGCCGGGGCTGCTCAAGATCCTCGGCGATCGGCTGCGCCTGTCCGGCTGGGAACGCGAGCGGCGCGTCGTCGTGCTGCGCCGGCCCTTGAAGGGCGAGATGCTGCTCGCCGAAGAGGCCGACTGCCAAGGGGTGCTCGGCTTCGTCGAAGCCGATCGCAAAGCCGGCAAGCGGGTGACTGGCTACGAGACAGCCGTCCTGGTCACCCCTCTCGAGCATGAAATCCTGGCGCTCGGGCCACTCTACCGCGATCGCGCCGATGCCGAGAATGCGTTCGACGAGCTGAAGAACCCCTGGGGCTGGGGCGGCTTCACCACGCACGACCCGCAGCGCTGCCAGCTGTCGGCACGGGCCGTGGTGCTGATCCACAACGGGTGGCGCCTGTTCGTCCGCCTAGCCCCTCCCGACGCGCGGCGCGAGGCGATCACCAGCCGACCGTGGCTGATGTCGTCGATCGGACGCAAGACCGAGCAGGCCGGCCAGACGACGATCTCGCTGACCAAACTGCGGAGCAGTGGTGGCGACCATTCGTCTGGCATCGCGTCTGCGACCATCTGAAGCAACTGCTCGCCGGTTTCCTGCCAGTGAAAGCACCGGCACTTCCGATGTTTGATGCTTCTGGAATCGGCTAACTGAGGTTTTTAGATTCATTCCAAAAACCTCATTTGACCGTCTGCAAGTCCGAGCGAGATCAGGCAGGCTATGGTCT
>CAYQVH010000055.1:0-2129 GCA_964420975.1 uncultured Candidatus Accumulibacter sp. | reverse complement strand
ACAGATTATACCAAATGCATCGCGTGCACGGGCGATTAAATCAGCGTTTCCCTAGTGATAGAGAGGCTTTTGCATTAGCCCCTCCGTAGGAACATTCGCCGACCCCGTCAACTTCCGAACGAAACAAACCGCGTTGCGAAAGGAATCTGAAATGACCGTAAAGCGTACAAGCGTTGAGTTGTCGAAGCTGTTGCTACTTGCGTGCGACCAGAGCTACTTTGATGCAACGCATCCGCCTTCCACCGTGCTCGGTCCCTTGGCCGACGGGGCAAGTACCGACCTCGCCTACCACGACCCCCAAATCTATACCGACATCCCCCAGTTTTCCTGGTCGGGGGGTTACCAGTACCACGACAAGATCGAAGACGTCGGTACGGGCGCGAAGCTGGTGATCTACCGCAACCCTGGAAATGGAGACGTCATCGTCGCCTTTGGCGGAACCGATGGCCTCGATGTGAAAGACTGGCTCACCAACAGCCAGAGTGTGGGCTGGAGTCAGTGGAATGCGTTGAAAGCGCCGGGTGCAAACGATCTGTTCGGGAGGCTTGCGGCCCTCAGTCCCAACAACCTCCACTTCACCGGCCAATCCCTTGGCGGTGCGCTGGCGCAGTATGCGGCGTACGAATACGTAGCCGACCAGAGGCGCGCTGACCCAGAGAGCCACTACACCCCCTCGAATGTCACTCTGACCACCTTTAACGGTCTCGGGGCGGTCTGGGGCCTGAAAGACAATATCAAGAATACAGAAGGCGAGCCCGCTTACGATCCAACCATGCTCGCCGGCCTCGGTTCCGCCACCCACTACGTCGTCGCCAACGACCTCGTTCCGCGGCTGGGCGGCGGACACGTGGGCGCTGACGGGCAGATCGTTTATCTCGACTGGAAGTACCTCGCCACGGTGCCGGGCACCGACGTGGTGGCCGGCAACCCGATGGACCTGGCCGACGCGCACCGCATCGAGACCGCCTTCTACACCCACCTCGACGCGACGGCGAACCAACTCACCGCGCCCGCCGTCAGCGAAACCTCGCTCAAGATCGAGAACAAGGAGCGCAGCAAATCCTCACCCTTTCTTCTTGACACCCCCGGTACCGTGCGCATCGCCGGCGCTTTCGGCAGCTTTCTCAATGACGAGCGCCTTTCCGGCGCCGAAGCGCTGTTCCGGCTGATCGCCGGCTTCTCCGGTGCCAATCTGCTGGCCAATCCCTACGACCTCGACGCCGTCGCGCAAGCCGCCTTTGAAAGTCAGCACAAGGCGGGCAAGCTGGGCGACACGGCCTATGCCATTCTGAGCAGTCTCAACATCGGCTGGCTCGGCAAGGCGCTCGTTTTCAACAAGGTCGGGCTGGGCCTGACGCTGGGCGCCCTGTTCGGAACGGTGGTGTTGCACGGCCTGGACGCCGTGGGCAGCCAGCTCAAATCGGCGTTCGAGTGGTTGGGGTCCAGTTTCGGCTACCGCGCGGAGCCCGTGGTCCCTGAAGGCGCCAAGGACAGCGATGGCCTCGCCTTGCGCTTGAAAGCCGTGCTGCTCAGCGGGCATGTGCCGGACGCCGAACTCCTCTTCAAATCCACAACCGATCGCGAGCGGCTGGCGAAGATCGATGCCACGCTGGCAGGCGTCGATTTCGCCGACACGCAGGCGCGTACCCTGGCGAGTGCCGGCGAGCATTGGGCGCTGGCGGGAATCAGCGCGCTGACCGAAGCCATCACGGCGGCACCGGCCTATGGCGGACTCTCGGCCAGCGGCAAGGCCACCGCCCTGACCGACGCCGTGCGCGCCTACGCCAGCAGCCTGCTCGAAGCCAGCCAGGGCCATCCCGTGCTGCAAACCCGCATCGCCCAAGACATCACGCGCTTCAGCCGCAGCGATCTGGCCCTTGCCGCCGCGCGTATCCATCCGGATTTCCTGCGGGCCAGCGGCGAAGGCCTGGCGCTGCATCTGGGCGGCGATTCGGCCTACAGCGATCGCCAGTCTTTCACCGACACGCTGCTGCGAGCGCTCGCCGGTCTCGGCGAGAAGGTACTCTCTTTTGTCTCCGGCACGGCGGCAGCGGCCGAAGGGGAGAAAGACTATCGCGATGCCCAGCGCCTGCTCCAGGACGCCGCGCAGACGGTGGTGATCCGCCCCG
>CAYQVH010000054.1:0-3999 GCA_964420975.1 uncultured Candidatus Accumulibacter sp. | reverse complement strand
CGTCACGCCGGCACATCAGGAGACCGCCGACTATATCGAGGGGCGCTACGGCTGACCGGTCCCCTCAGCGTCGCGGGTCGTAACCCTGGACGACGGCGAAGATTCCCTGGACGACCTTGGCCATCCGCTCGTAGTCGAGCGTACCGGAGACGTCACCCGCCCGATGGTAGTTCGGATTGCGCAAGAACGCCGTATCGGTGACCATCAGCGCTGGAAAGCCTTCCGACCAATAACTGCGGTGATCGGAAAAATCCACCCCCGGCACCCACTTCGGCGCGTTGAACGAGTAGACCGGCAGCGTGCTGGCACCGCGCAGGAGCGCTTTCACCTGGCGGACTTCCGACCCTTCCTGCAGGCGCCCGACGACCGCCAGGAAGTCGCCCCGGTCAGGGTAGAACAGCGACAATCCGGGCAGCGGGTAGCGCTGTGAACCGGGCTCATCGGTAAAGTAACCGATCATCTCGAGCGAGATCATCAGTCCCAGTTCCCTCCCCGAGGCGCGCAGTCGGCGCGCGTGCTGCAGGCTTCCCATCTCGGCGCCGTGATAATAGGGGGGTTCCTCGAGCGTATAGGCGACCAGCTCGACGCTGATCCGCGGCGGAGACTCGGCGAGCAGACGTGCGAGTTCGAGCAGACCGGCAACGCCGCTGGCATTGTCGTCGGCGCCCGGCGTGTGCGTCGTCTGATGGTAACCGCCGGGAAATCGGCTTCCGCTCTCGGCGTCGCCGTACGCGTCGTAATGCGCGCCGATCACCAGCAACGGGCCGTCGCTCGGTCCGAAACGGGCGATCAGATTGCGGTAGGCCGCGGAGCGGCCGGCAAGCCCCTGAGTCTCGACGAGACAAGGCAGACGCGACCACTCCTGCTCGATGTACTTTGCCGCCTGCGCCAACTGCGCCGACCGGTCGCCGCTACGCGGGTAAGCCGTCTCGGAGAGGAAACGCACGTGCTCGCGCAGACGTTCAGGACTGACCGCTGGCGGGTGGGTTGGCAGCGCGCCGACGAGCGGCTGAGTCACCAGCCAATAGACGCCGGCGAGCCCGACAATAAGCAGAAGCGCCAGAGCGAACGACGGCTTACGGATCATGGTGTCCCTTCGGGTAGACCTGCGCGCCAAGTGTCCCGTCGGCACGTGCCGGCAGCCTGCCGGACGTGACCTGGTCGGCTACAAGAAAGGGAACGGCGGTCCATCTCGCGCCGAGCTTCGGCACCCATCGTTCGACTACTGGCCTGGAACTCGTGAAAGTCCGTCCTCGCCTCTCCCATTGTCCGCTTCGCCCCATCACGTTCGACAGACTGCTAGAATCGCGCCCCCGCCGCAGTTTTCCCCGACCACATGCCCGACCTTAATCCGTCGCAGCGCGCCGCCGTGCGCTATCTTGACGGCCCGCTCCTCGTTCTGGCGGGCGCCGGCTCAGGGAAGACGCGCGTGATCACCGAGAAGATTGCCTACCTGATCGATGCTTGCGGTTTCAAGCCCGGCAATATAGCGGCGATCACCTTTACCAACAAGGCGGCACGCGAGATGCAGGAAAGGGTCGGCAGCCTGCTGACGGGACGATCCGCACCGGGCGTCGTGATCGCGACCTTTCACGCGCTCGGCGTGCGCATTTTGCGCGAGGAAGCGCGGTCGCTGGGTTACAAGCCCAGTTTCTCGATTCTCGACGCCAGCGACTGCCTGGCGATCATCTCCGACCTGACCGGCGGCGTCGACAAGGCGCTGCTGCGCCAAGTGCAGACGCTCCTCTCGCACTGGAAGAACCGCCTGGTCTCGCCCGACCAAGCGCTGCGACTCGTCGGCAACGACGTCGAGAAACTCGCCGCCTCGACCTACGCCGGCTATGCGGCGACCTTGCGCGCCTACCAGGCGGTCGATTTCGACGATCTCGTGACCTTGCCCGTAACCCTGTTTGTCGAGCATCCCGAGATCTGCGCGAAATGGCAGAACCGCTTGCGTTACCTGCTGATCGACGAATACCAGGACACCAACGTCAGTCAGTATCGGCTATTGCGCCTGCTTGCCGGACCGCGCGCCGCCTTCACCGCGGTTGGTGACGACGATCAGTCGATCTATGGCTGGCGGGGCGCCGACCTCGACAACCTGCGGGGCTTGCCGCGTGACTATCCCCAGCTGAAGCTGATCAAGCTCGAACAGAACTACCGATCGACCGTGCGCATCCTGAAAGCCGCCAATACGCTGATCGCGCACAACGAAAAGCTGTTCGACAAGCGCCTGTGGTCGGAGCTCGGTCTAGGCGAGCCGATCACCGTCAACGTCAGCAGCGACAACGAGCAGGAGGCCGAAGCGGTGGTCAGGCGCCTGCAAGCGCATCGCTTCGAGCAACGCACCGCGTTCCGCGACTACGCGATCCTCTATCGCGGCAACTTCCAGGCGCGCGTGATCGAACAATTTCTGCGCCGGCAGCGAATTCCGTATCGCCTGTCCGGTGGACAGTCGTTCTTCGAACGCAGCGAGATTAAGGATCTCAACGCCTACCTGCGTTTGCTTGCCAATGGCGACGACGACCCGGCGTTCATTCGTGCGCTGACCACGCCGCGGCGAGGCATCGGCCCCGCAACGCTCCAGGCGCTCGGCAGTTACGCCGCCGAGCGGCACCAGTCGCTGCTCGGTGCTGCACAGGAGCACGGCTATGCGCAGCGCGTCAATGCGCGCCAACTAGCGCCGCTGCTCGACTTTGCTGCCTTCATCGAACGCTTCCGGCAACGCGCGGGAAGCGAGCCGGTGGCGCCGGTGCTGCACGACCTGCTGGCCGCCATAGGCTATGAAGAGTGGCTGTTCGCGCAGGAAGAAGCGGCCGCTGCACGCAGCCGGATGGCCAACGTGCGAGAGTATTGCGACTGGCTGATCCGCAAGGGCGAAGCAGAACAGAAAAACCTGCTCGACCTAACCCAGACGATTGCGCTGATCAGCCTGCTCGAAGAGGACGCGGATGACGCCGACGTCGTGCAGCTATCAACGCTGCACGCCGCAAAAGGCCTCGAGTTCAAACACGTTTTCCTGATCGGCGTCGAAGAAGGGATTCTGCCGCATCGCGAAGCGCTGTCCGAACAGCGACTCGAAGAGGAACGTCGGCTGATGTACGTCGGCATCACACGTGCGCAACGCTCCTTGCATCTGAGCTACGCCGAACGACGCAAACAGGGCCGCGAACTGATCCCTTCTCAGCCCTCGCGCTTCATCGACGAGATGGGACGCGGCGAGCTGCGCTTTTCCGGTCGCTCGGGCGACCGGGAAGCCGACAAGGCAACCGCCACCGATCGCCTGGCAGCCCTGCGGGCGATGCTGAGCAAGGGAAACTAAGCGCCTGGCAAGCGCTCGTCGTCAGCACGCCACCAAGGCCGGCAGCCGCCTACTTGGAAAGACCGAGCAGGTGCTCGACGGCGCCCTTGATTTCGTCGTCGCTCAGATCGCTGCCACCACCACGCGGCGGCATCGCGTTCTTGCCGTTGATCACGCTCTTGACCAGGGTCGCGTTGCCCGCCGCAAGGCGCGGCGCCCATGCCGCCTTGTCGCCCGCCTTTGGCGCCCCCGCCGCGCCGCTCGCATGACAGGCCATGCACACCGAGTTGTAAACCGTGGCGCCGTCGCGCGGCGCGTCGCTTTTTGGCGCTGACGCTTTCGCCAACTCGAATCGTGCCACGGGCTGAATGCGCGCCTCGACGTCGTCGTCCTGGACGACGGTTGAGCTCCGCTTGCCGAGGGTCGATAGCGGCCAGATGACGACGACCAGGAGAAGCGCAACGACCACGGTGCCAATCAGAATCGCCCGAGAAAAGCCCGATTTTTCAGCCATGCCAAATCCTTACTGGGAAGCGGGAATAGGGTGCGCATTGTACCGCCGTTTGTTCGCCGCCAACAGCGCCGCTTGAAGGCTATGGACTTCGCTACCTCAAACCGGTTACCCTTCGCACTCGCACCGCGCGCCCGTAGCTCAGTTGGATAGAGTACTGCCCTCCGAAGGCAGGGGTCGGACGTTC
>CAYQVH010000053.1:0-4015 GCA_964420975.1 uncultured Candidatus Accumulibacter sp. | reverse complement strand
CGTTGGCGTTGGTCTGGGTCTGCACCCGGCCCAGGGTGTCGTAGACGTTGGTGAGAAACGCGACGGTCGGGCTGCTCGGGTAGAACACCTTGGTCAGCCGGCCCGGCTGGTCGTACTGGAAGGTCGTGTTCTGGTTGGTGGCGTCGGTGAAGGTGACAAGGTTGCCGCTGGCGTCGTAGGCGTACTTGACGTTGCGCGTGCCGTCGGCGACCTGGGTGATACGCCCGGAAGCGTTGGTGACGGTGAGCGTGCGGCCCAGGCTGTTGGCGACCTGGGTCAGGTCGTTGCCGCTGTAGGTGAAGTTGACCTGGAGGCCGCTCGGATGCACGTAGGTGGCGATCTTGCCGGCGCCGTTGGCGGCGTTGCTGGCGTTGAAGTGGAGCCGGGCCTTGTGCCGGGTTTCGTAGGTGTAGGTGCTACCGCTCAGGGTGAGCTTGGCGGCGTTGCCCGGCGGGGCGTTGTAGGAGCCGTCGGGCAGCTTGACGAAGACTTCGCCGTTCAGGCCCTGGCGGACGATGACCGTATTGTTGAGCAACTGGTCGCCGAACCAGCGCTGGCCCAGCGTGGCGATGACCATCTTGTCCAGCGGTTTGGCGGGGTCGCTCATCAGGTCGAGGGAGACCATCGATTCGACGAGGGTGGCCACCGCATCGAGCGCGGAGTCTTCGCCCAGACCCTGGAAGCCGTCGGAACCGACGGCGACGCTGGCCGCGAAATTGTGCGTCCAGCCCTTGCCCAGGGGGCCGGCCTGGGTGCGCGCACCGGAACTGTAGAGCTTCTGCAGCGAGAGGCTCGCCGGGAAGTCGCCGACTCCGGTGGTGATATCGTTCCTGGCGTAGAGGTAGCTTCCCTTGACCAGGTCGATCGGGTCGCCGTAGCTCGTGCCGCTGGACTGGTTCAAGAGATTCGGACTGGTCGAGTTGTTGAGACTGTTGCTGGTCGTCGCGGAGGTTGACTGCGAAGAAGAGGCAAAGCCCCCCGCCAGGATCCCGCCGATGGCGGCGTAAATGGTCGTCCCGGCAGAATTGATCTGAAAATAGCCGACCCCCGACCAGCTGTTCTCGGTGAGGTTGCAGCGAGTGGGCAGGATAAACCGGTCCCCGGCAGCGACCGCACTCTGGAATCTGGAGAGTTGCTGCGCCGAGCAGGACACGAGGGCCGGCTGCACGACCGAGGGGTAGTTGGCGGACCGGGCGTCGAAGATCTTGTCGCCGTTAGCCGCCGCGATGTCGATCAGCTTGACTGTGGACACGGCGCTCACGCCGTGGATCTGCTGCACCGCCGTCGATTCGAAGATGCTTGAGTGCATGGCGGCGCTGTAGAAGACCGCCGTCTGTTTGGCGCTATCCGCTACTTCGCTGACGATACTCAGCAGGTTGCCTGGCAGGTCCAGGTCCACATAGGGCGCGGTGTGGTCACGAGCGCTTCCATCTGCCCTTCGGACAGGGCGCCTGCCGTGTATTATTTGGGTGGTTGCGCGAACTGACCTCTGGCTTCACAGGAAGTCGAGCAACTGCCCGATGAGGACAAGAACGTGGTCAAGAAGCTGCTCGATGCTTTCCTGACCAATGAACAGCTTCAGGCGCTGGCGCGCTGAGCACCGGCCAGGAGAGTGACGATGAATGCGACCGTCGAACAGAGCTTGATGTCGAAGATCAGAACGCTTTCGCCGCACCAGGTGGCCGAGGTGGAAGACTTCGTGGAGTTCCTGGCCGCCAAGGCCAGGAAGCGTAGCGCGCTGGATCGGCTGCTGTCCATCGTGCCGGCGCTGCAAGCCGCTGGCGCCGAGGAAATCAGTGAAGACGAGATTGCCGCCGAGGTCGACGCGGCGCGCGTAGAACGCCGGGCGCGGCACGCCGCATCGACCAGCAAGGGCTCGGGTGCGAATCGTTCTTGATACCAACGTGGTGTTGTCAGCGCTGTTGTGGCGCGGCACGCCGTATCACTTGCTGGCCGCCATCGCTCAGCGCTCCAGCATCCAGCTCTACAGCAGCACGGCGCTGCTCGCAGAGCTGGCCGACGTGCTCACTCGACCGTCAGCAACCGAGCGGCTGGCCTTGATCGACCGATCAGCCCGCGAGGTGCTGGCCGATTACGTCGAGGCCATCGACCTGGTCGAGCCGGCCAGCGTGTCGCGCGTGGTGGTCGGTGACGTCGATGACGATCATGTCATCGCCGCCGCTGTTGCGGCAAGGGCGGATCTGATCGTCTCGGGGGATCGCAAGCATCTGCTGCCGCTGGGCAGTCATCAGGGCATCGACATCATCGATGCGGCTGAGGCGGTCAGGCGCATTGCCAGCGGGTGATAGTCAACCCAGTTTCCGCTGAGCCTCTGCAAGGGCGGCAAGCCAGCTCGCGAGATCAAAGCTCCACGGAGCGTGCGGCTTGGCCGGATAGATTTCGATCTCCGCGCCACCGCTGGCGCCACGATGCAACTCAGCAACCATCGCATCGCCCCACCAGATTTCGGCGACAACATCATCGCGATCAGGAACGCTAGCAATCTCAATGGTGAAGTTCATTAGTTCGGCTCCAAGAAGCCGATGAACTTGCCATCTGCCCCATATCGCACACCTCGGCCATCGGGGGCGCGCACTTCTGTGACTTGCCCGAAGCGAGCGTGATTGCGCGTGACGGTCGTACTGCCCGGACTGGTCAGGATGTCATCGACAGCATGCTACCCTTGCTGATTGACCGAGAGGGGATTCCCCTTGGCTGCTGGGAATGCGCTGCCCTCGCGACCACCGTGCTTCTGAAGAGCCCGCCCTGCAGCGGTCAACCCGCCGCGATCAGCTGCAGCCGCCGCCTGCGACAACTCATCAACTGAACGCGTTGCCCCCTTTGCGGCTTGTGCTATCTCGTATTTGGCAGTTCTGAATACGCGTTGATCAAGTCCGCCGTGTCGTCCTCGCCTTTTTCACGTGCAATGTCAGTGGCCGTTGCGCCAGTACGATCGGTCTTTGTGCGGTCCGCACCGTTCTCCAATAAGAGCCTCGCAACTTCGATGTTTCCCCACGCTGCCGCGCACATCAGTGGAGTTACACCGTCGATCGTTTCAGCGTCGACTTCCGCCCCGAGGGACAGCAAGTAGTTCGCAACTGCTGTTTCGCCATTTGCGGACGCTTCGTGCAACGCCGTCATTTTGCCGTGGCCAGTGGCGTGCACTGATGCGCCGTTTCGCACTAACGTTCCGACCGCTGGAAGAAAGCCTTCCGCCGCCGCCACCATGAGCGGGGTCCGACCATATATGCCAACTTCGTTCAGATCGAGGTCGTTACACTCGATCTCTAGCTGGACTGTTGAGACGCCAGCCACGATGCTCTTCATCAGATGCTCGATTTTACGCTGGTCGTTCATGGGAGTACGTTGAAATTGCCGAGTTGAATTTGGTTCAGTAGCTGCTGATACTTTTCAAAAGTAATTGGTGTCGCAGGCGCGACAACAAAGTGCCCAGGTTTGCCGGACTGCAGCGCTTGAAGACCCTCAGGTAAATTGTTGACCGGGAACGCGCCCCCATACTTCTGAATGAACGGGTCTTTCGGGTCGACATTGAGCGACAATCCTTGTGGCTTACCGTTCTTGCCCAACGGGTGAATCAGACCGTCTGATGCTGGCTTAACGTCCACACCCAATCTGGCTGACAAGCTGTTGCCGCCTCGGAACAGTCCACTCCCTTTTGCCGCCACGCTTTCGACTACTTTCGCGCCGATTTTACCGATTCCGCCCCCCACGAGGGGAACATCGCTGGTAGCCACCTCGGTTGCCATCAATCCAAGCCCCAATAGCGGCAGCAGAGGCCCAGCGGCTACCTGTGTTCCCTGGCTCCAGTCGAGCTTGAACGTACCGGCAAACAACAACGCCTCCTGGGAAGTCATCCCGCTCGGATCGACCTGGTTGATGGGATCATTCCCCCCATACGCATACAGATTGCTGTCATCCGCATACCCGATCGGATCGGTCTGCAGGAACCTCCCCAGCATCGGCGAGTAGAAGCGCGCCTTGTAGTAGTACAGCC
>CAYQVH010000052.1:0-4482 GCA_964420975.1 uncultured Candidatus Accumulibacter sp. | reverse complement strand
CGTCACGCCGGCACATCAGGAGACCGCCGACTATATCGAGGGGCGCTACGGCTGATCCCGATCGGCCCGTTGCACCCGGATTGCCGGGTGCGCTTGCTGGAGCAGCCGGGCTACCCGATACGCCGGCGTGAAGCGGTGGTAATGATTCGCCTCCTGTACCGCCGCGGTCAGCGTATCGAAAGCCGGGCAGCGAGGCTCAGCATACAGAAATAATGACCGCCATACCCCCCACTGCCATGGTGTCTGCCGCATGACCGAAGGCACGCGCCATGGCGACCAGCTCGACGGCGCACCAGTAACGTTACGGCGGACAACCAATAGGTAGATCGGTAGGCCCTGCGCTCGCCGCAGGTGCCCCATGAGGGCCGTCTGGGTCAAAGCTTTCCGTTCCCCATCGTTGAGGTCGTTCGACTCGAATATTGTTCCAAGTGTGCAGAACCGAACTGTCCGGTCAGCGGTTGCACTGGCGACAGGGCAACACGCGTTCGTGCTCCCAGGGATCGGCGAGGATCCAGCGGTGGTTGTCCTTGCGAGCGTTAACGAACAAGACACTTACCCTTCTTCCAGGCGTGGAAGCCTCTGACTGGTGCGAGGCGATCGACGATTCATCGGCGCATTCTGGACGCGATGTATAGACCAGCGGCGGCCACGTCATGGGATGACCCTCAGGCTGTGCTGCTTCGCGGACGAATCGGGCCAGGGATCCGGTCCCGCCTGATGACAAATACCGTTACAGGTGGGTGGATGTGGGATATGGCAGACGCAATCCCCGTTGGCGAGCGATACCCTCTCGGCGGCCTGCTGTTGCGGGCGAGCCCACTACCGACTGAGTTTCCGGCGGCTGGGATGCGCGGAGCGGTCATGCTTAGTGGCGATTGGTCCTATCGAAGGGGAATGCGGGCGCCGGATTCAAGCAGAGCGACGATAGCTTGGTCCGCCGATTCACGCACGCGCACGTCCGGGTCGCGCGGTAGATCCGCCAACGCCGCGAGGATCTGCGGCGTTGCCGCAGCGGCGCCAAGCCTGGACACGGCAACGGCCGCGTATACTCGCACCAGCACCTTCCGATCACGCAGCCGCTCGGCCAGCGCCGCGAGAATCGGCGGTGTCGCCGCTGTGGCGCCGAGCTTCCCCACGGCCTCGACGGCTCTTGATCGCGCCCACCCCTTCCGATCGCGCAGCCGCTTGGCCAACGCCGTGAGGATTGGCGGCGTCGCAGCGGGATCGCCAAGCTCGCCTACGGCCTCGACCGCCGAAGCGCACACCTCCTTGTCCGGGTCGCGCAGCACATCCGCCAGCACTGCGAGGATCGGCGGCGTCACTGCGGGATCGCCAAGCTCGCCTACGGCCCTGACCGCCAACAGTCTCACATCCTTTCCCGGGTGGCGCAGTAAATCGGCCAGCGCCACAAGGATCGGCGGCGTTAGCGTTGGATTTGGGAGGCGGAACTCAACTACGGCCGAGACAGCCGAATGATGTGCCTCTATTTCCGAGTCGCGCAGCAAATTGGCCAGCGCCCAGAGGGATGACGAGATCACTGTGGGTTGGCCGGACGACATGACGCTTCTAATGGAATTCAAAAACTCTTCACAAAACATCGACGAGTGCAGCTTGCTCAGCAGTCCGGTCAGCGTCGCGAAGCATGGCGGCACCACTGCTGCTGCACCAAGCTCGCCCACGGTCTCGGCCGTCGAAGCGAATTTGGCCGCCCATTTCGGGTTGCGCTGCAGCTCGGCCAGCGCCGCGAGGATCTGCGGCGTCGCCGCTGCGGCACCGAGCTGGCCCACGGCATATACCGCCCCCCTTTCCGGCTTGCGCAGCAGCTCGGCCAGCACCGCGAGGATAGGCGGTGTCGCGGCTGCGGCGCCAAGCTCGCCCACGGCCCTAGCCGCCGAATGGCGCACGCTATTCTTCGGGTCACGCATCAACTCGGCCAGCGCCGCGAGGATCGGTGGCGTCGCCGCTGCGGCGCCGAGCTTTCCCACGGCCCAAGCCGCCCTATCGATAAACCCCCTCTCCGGTTCGCGAAGCTGCTCGGCCAACACCGCGAGGATCGGTGGCGTCGCCGCTGCGGCGCCGAGCTTTCCCACGGCCCAAGCCGCCCTATCGATAAACCCCCTCTCCGGTTCGCGAAGCTGCTCGGCCAACACCGCGAGGATCGGTGGCGTCGCCGCTGCGGCTCCGAGCTCGCTCACGACCTTGGCCGCCGATGCGCGTACTCCATAGACCGGGTCACGTAACAGATCGGCCAGCACCGTGAGGATCGACGGCGTGACGATACGGGCCTGCGACAGCAGCACCAAGACCGCTTCGTGATCGGCGGTTTCGCCGGACAAACCTGCAACGATCCAATCCGTCAGCGCCCTCCCCTGGTAGCACCCCTGGCGACGCGCCAGCGTCGGGAGGCTGCGCGCCACGTACGCGGCCAGCGCCTCGGTGCCGTTCTGCCACTGGCGCTGCCAGAAGCGCATCGCGTCGGTGGTGATGCGGTCCCGCTGCCGGCACAGCGCTGGCTCCCCGAAGCGCTCAGGATCGACCTCCCCCAAGGCCAGTCCGGCCAGCGCCAGCCGGCGGCGCGCAATATCATCGCCGCGTTTCTTGGCCAGCGCGTTCAGCAGCGGCAGCGGATCGTCGAGCCGCCCCGCCAGCAGCACGATCACTTCCCGCCATTCGGGCAGCCACCACAGTCGCTCGGCGATGTCCCGGACGATCTCGGCGTAGCGCTGCGGGGCCACGTTGGCCTGCCGCGCCAGTTGGCGCGCCGCCAGATACTCCTGAAACGTGCGGTGCAGGAAGAGGTAGGCCGGGTTCTCGTCGCCGAGGGCGATCAGCACGCCGTCGCGCTTGAGCTCCTGGATCAGGCTGCTGGGCGTCCGGCCGTGCAGTTCGTCGCTACTGACGAGGCGGCGCAGCTCGGTGCCGATCGCCTGGGCGAGTTCCTTCGCCGTGAACTGTTCCCGGCCCTGGTCATGCAAGGTATGGGCGACCCCGGCGAGGAGATCGAGCAGCGCCTCGACGTAGGGGTCGCTGAGCTTCGGGTCTTCCCGGTCGGCCTGCTTGTCGAGCGCGAGCCAGTCGCGCAGGAGTCCGTGCAGACATTGCTCGTAGAGGTCGACGCGACGCTCGGGGAGCGCGCCTGCCTGTTCGTAGGCCCGGCACAACAGCGTCAGCATCAGCGGGATGCGCGACAGCCCGCGCAGCGTGGGCTCTTCCTGGAGGAGGGTGAGCAAGGCCTGGCGGCGCTCGTCGTCGGCGAACCAGATGTCGAGGAAGGCTTCGATCTGCGGCGGCTCGAAGGCGATCAGTTCGAGTTCCTGCGCGCCGGGGAGGATCTGGCCGCCGTAGCCGACGAGGCGGGAAGTGACGCGCAGCGGGCCGGTGAATCCTTCGGCGAAAGCGCGCAGCCGTTCGCCCTGGCGCTGGCGGGTGCCGGCCAGGCTGCGGATGCCGCCGCCCTCACCGACGGGCTCCGGCGGGACTTCATCCCAGGCGTCGAGGTGCACGGCGCAATGGCCGCGGGCGAGCTGGCTGGCGAGGTAGGCGGCGAGCCCCGGGGCGGCGGTTGGCCGGCGTACGGGTCGCAGCACGGGATCCTGGCCGGCGGCCTGGCGCTTCCGGGCGGTGCTCGCCCGCTCGAGCACGTGCCGGGTGAGCGCCTGGGCGAGGGCGTGGTCGCTGCGTGCGAGCTCCGACAGGCGCACAAAGATCGGCACGACCAGGGATTCGACGCCGTGGCGGCGTGTACGCAATTGCTCGGCCGCCTGCCGCGCCAGCCGGATCGTCTCGTGCTTGAGCAGCCAGGTCTTGCCGAAGCCCGGGTCGGCGAGGATCACCGCCTGCCGGAAGCGCGCGGCGGCGGCGTCATCCCAGGGAACCGGCGGTGGCGGGGGCTGGGCCTCGCGGTCCTTCTCGCGCTCGCTGTCTTCCGCGCGCTCGGGCCGGGCGCGGCGCGGGGCATAGGCGCGCCGGGCGATCTCGCGGCCGGCGGCGCGTTCTTGTTCGGCGACGCGCGCTTCGGCGCGCAGCCATTGCGCGAAGGCCGCGCGGTCTTCGATGACTTGCACGACTTGGCGGATGGCCTCGAAACCCGACGCCGCTCCCGCCTGGGTGCGCAGCTGCGCGGGGAAGTAGGCCGGCAGCGCCGCGAGGTCCTCGACCAGCGCGTCCAGATAGGCGAGCAGGTCTTCGGACAGACGCGAGCGCAGACCACTCAGGGCCGTCAGCGGGGCGGGCATGGCAGGGCTTTCGACGGATGGCCATCCGAGAATAGCATCGTCGGGCTCGTGCGGGACGAACTCTCGATCGCCGTCGACCCGCTGACGACGATGCGCGGACGTCTTCAAGGAACTGCGCGAGGAAGTGACCGTTCTGCTGGTCACCAACCTGGTTCAGCAGGCGCGGCGCTTGGCGGACCGCGCGGCGTTGTTCCTCGATGATCGGGCCGTCGGGGTGCGGCAAGAGCACGTACTTGCGCAGCGTCAA
>CAYQVH010000051.1:0-5120 GCA_964420975.1 uncultured Candidatus Accumulibacter sp. | reverse complement strand
TTCCCATCCCGAACAGGACCGTGAAACGAAGGCGCGCCGATGATAGTGCATCTCGCATGTGTGAAAGTAGGTCACCGCCAGGCCCCCCTCCCCCTCAACGCCCTCCAGAATACCCTCTCGAGGGCGTTTCGCTTCCGAATGACCAAGGCGTCCCGCTCATCGATTCGCGCTGGCGCGAGCGCCGCGTCGTCGTCACCGGCGACGGCTCGCGATCGATCTTTCTGCCGGCCTGTCAGGAAAGCTATCACTCCTGCCATGGCGCCTGGCGCGAGTCGCAACTCGTCTTCCTTGCCAACGGCTACGACGCCGCCTTGGCCGCTTTCGGCAATTCCCTGCGCATTCTTGAGGTCGGTTTCGGCACCGGTCTGAACGCGCTGCTCACCTGGGAGCGCGCTCGTCAGACGGCGGTGCGGGTCTTCTACACCGCCCTCGAGCCGTTTCCGCTGCCGCTCGAACTGGCGCTGGAACTCGATTATGGTCAGGCGCTGGCGACGTCGGGCGCCTGTGACGCCTTTCTCGCGCTGCACCGCTGCCGCTGGAACGTCCCGGTGTGTTTCGGGGAGCGCTTTTCGCTGCTTAAACGGTCGGTGAAGGTGGAAGATCTGGAGGCGTTCGACGAGGCGTACGAGTTGATCTACTTCGACGCCTTTGCGCCGGCCGTTCAACCGGAACTCTGGACGCGCGCAGTATTCGAGAAGCTGTATCGGCTCCTGCGTGGCGGCGGCGTGCTGGTCACCTATTGTGCCAAAGGCGCGGTCAAGCGCCATCTCAAAGCGGTGGGCTTCCTCGTCGAGTCGCTCGCCGGTCCGCCGGGAAAGCGCGAAGTAACGCGCGCCCGCCGGCCTTGAACGGCTGCCACTCGGGACGAGGCGAGCGTCTCACCGCTTTGCGCATGCGCTACACTCCGCGTCTGTACGTCGGATGAGCGGCGTGCCTCGGCAACGCCGGGGATGACGGGGGATCCGGGATGAGGAAAGTCTTGCCGTGGGCTACGACCTGCGGTTGTGGTGTGATCGGCGCTAGCCGGCCGCTCGCGGTCGCCGGTGATCGGCGATGAACGTCGCTGCCGTGCTTGGCAATGGGCAGAAGAATGGGCCGAAGCAGATCGCCGTTCGCCTGCTGTTCATCGTGCTGGCGGCGACGATGGTGTTCGCGGCCTACCGCTACTGGCACCGGGCGCCGTACTACAAGGGGGTGTCGCGCCTTCAGGTGGACCTCAAGCAGCCGGAGCTGCTGCTCGCGACACGAAACCTGGCCGATCTTCCCAAGGACGTCGCTGCGGCGCCGGTTCTCGCCGGACTGGTCGATGAAGCACTCGTCTTTCACTATGAAGAAGACGAGGCGCGGCTGTCGATCGAGGGCGCGTTGCGCCGCATGGCGTACGAGCACAAGCTGAGTCTCGGCGATCGTTTCCTCTCGCTACTACTCGCCGGACCGGCGGAAGTCGCGATCTGGCGTTCCGGCAAGGGGCGTCCCGAGTATTACGTCGCCCGCCTCGAACGCGGCGTGCTGGCCAAACTGACCGAGACGCTTGCCCGCATCGCGCTCGACGACCGGCAACTGAAGCAGCTAGGCCAATTCTCGCTCGCTGGCGACACGGTCACCGTCTATGCCCTCGAATACGGGGGCGGACGCACACTGGCCTTCGCCGGACGCGGTGAGCACTGGGTTTTCCTCTCCGATCCGGCGCTGGCGATCGACAGCGAAGGCCTGTTGACTGCCGATGCCGAGGCCGTTCTCGGCGAACTGCTACGCGGCGCCGACCCCTGGCGGGCCAAGCTGCCCTGGTCGGCGACGGCGCAGCACTCGCTGGTCGTCGGCCAGCGCGCGCTGACTTTCGGTTACGGGCACTTCCTGCCGGCGCTAGCCGGACTGCGGCTCGACTACACAGGCGGCGCCTGGCAGGGCAGCCTCCGCCTACACGCCGCCGCCGGGGCGACCGTTGCCAACCCGACCAACATTTGGCGTCGTGTGCCGCTGGGCGCAGCCCTTTGCGCGGCGCTGCCGGTCGACTGGCAGGCGGTGGCCGCGCCCTTGGCCAGCTTGCTCGGCCCGGAAGCGCCGACCGCCCCGCTGCTCGCCGCACTCGACCCGATTGCTGCAGTTTGCTGGTACGCCGACTCGCGGCTTTCGGCACCGCTCTTCGTCGCCCGCGCGGCGCAGCCAGTGCCGACCGAAGCGTCGCGCCTGCTCGCCCGGCTGGCCGAGAAATCGTGGACCGGTGCTGCGGTCGACGCCAGCGAGGGGAGAGACGGCGGGCCGCTGCACGCCGCCAGCATCCCTTCGCGGCACGGACTGCGCTTTGCCGCCGGGGGCGAACGCCGCTTCGAGCCAGCGCTGGCGCAGCACGCCGACGTGATCGTCTTTTCTCCCGACCGGCGGCAGGTCGAAGCGGCGCTTGACGTCGCCGCCAAGCGGGCGGCGGCACTCGGCGATGAACCCGGCTTGCACGGCGCCGGCTGGCTGGTCGTCGATCCCGCGTCGCTGGCGCGCCTGGTACGCGCCGAGGTGCAGGACGTTTTGCCGGCCGACGAGGAGTCGTTCTTTCGCGAGGTGGCGCGTCAGCGCCTCTGGCCGCGCCTGGAAGCGTGGGGGAAACAGCAGCCGGCCGTGGTGGTGGTTCCCGGCGCCGCCGGCGAAGACGGTTTCGTCGGACTGGCGATCCACTCGCTGCAGGAGCCTGCGCGGTGAGTGGACGCCGGCGCGTGCTAGCTGCGCTCGCCTTCCTGCCGCTTCTTGCCGGCTGGCGAGCGGTCGCCGCCCTGACCGCCGATGCGCCGGCGGCAGCCGCGGTGACGCTCGACGGCGGGCAGTCGGACCGTTTTCGCGCCTGGATGACCTGGATCACCGCCGACCAGTTGCGCCGCGGACCCTCGCCGCGCTGGGTACACCGCGACTGCGCCGGCCTCGTCCGCTTTGCCGTCGGCGAAGCCTTGCGCCCGCACGACCAGCGCTGGCGCCGTGCCAACGGCTTCGGCGGCCGGCTACCGCCCGATGTCGGGTTGCGCCCCGAGCAGACGTCGCTGCTCGGCGGCTGGACGACGCTGAGCGGCGAGCAGCAGGCGTTCGTCACGGCGTTGGCGCTGATCCAGAAGAACAGCCGGGCGCTCGGGCGCGAGAGCGTGCTGGCGCGACCGGGCGACCTGCTCTTTTTCGATCAGGGCGACGAGCAGCACCTGATGGTCTGGATGGGCGGCTGGATCGCCTACCATACCGGCCAGCCCGCCGTCGGCGACACCAGCGGCGGACGCCGGCCGGCGACCCACGACGACAACGGCCTGCGCGCGGTGACGCTGGCCGAATTGCAGCAATGGAAGGACACCCGGTGGCGACCTCGCGACGACAACCCGAACTTCGCCGGCTTCTATCGCCTGGCCTTCTTGTCACGCTGACTTTGGCGTTGGCGTTGGCGTTGTCGCTGGCGCTTGTCGGCCGGCCGCTGGCGGCGGCCGAGCTGTCGGCGCCGCCTTCCAACTATCGTCCGCTGGCGGGCGAGGAGTTTTTTCTCCTCGCTGAAACCACTTTCGGTTCCGACGAACAGGCGTCGGTTCGCCTCGAGATCCAGCGCAACTCGGCCGAACTGGAGGAATTCGGCGGGGTCGATATCGCGCTCTACCAGGTTCCCGAGCCGCTCGCCTTTCTGCGCGCGCAAAGCAATCTGCACCGTGTCAAGGTGCCGGCCAAACCGCAAGCCGAAGGCATGGCCAACCTGTTGCGGCTGTCGTGGGACAAGATCTGGGCCAACACCCGCTTCGCCTGGAAGCGGCTCTTTTCGCCCGCCGCCCGGCAGGCGACGACCGCCGCCGCGCCGGCACTGAAGACGCCGGCCGACCTCCTGACGCCAACGCGGCTGCGCCATCCGCGCGCCTACGCCCCGCTGCCGGGGTTGACGGTGGTCGACCGCTTCCGCTATCCGGTGCAACGGGCGAAACCGATCGTGCCGCCGGTCGACGTCAAGCTGGCGGGCAGCAGCAGCGAGTTCCTGCCCAACAACGAGGGCAACGTGCGCGTTCCGCTTGGCCAGCGCGAGCCCGGTCTATACCTGGTCGAAGCGTCGGTCGGCAAGCACCGGGCGTTAACGCTGGTTTTTGTCTCCGACAGCGTCGCCGTGAGCAAGAACGCGGCCACCGAGATGCTGGTGTGGACGGCGCGGCGCAAGGACGGGGTCGCGGTCGCCGACGCCGAAGTCGTCTGGAGCGACGGCGTCGGCGTCCTCAAGAGCGGTCGCACCGGAGCCGATGGCGTCGTCCGCCTGGCGGCGAGCAGCCCGGAAACGAGTGTCGTCTTCGGCCAGGACGCGGCTGGCGGCGTCTTCATCTCGGAAAACTTCTATCACGACAGCGAGATCTACAACGCCAAGATCTACGCCGTCACCGACCGCCCGCTTTACCGGCCCGGAGACCTCGTCCAGGTCAAGTTTCTCGGCCGCGACTTCAAGAGCGCCCGCCGCTCGGAGCCGATCGCGGCGAGCGAGTTGGTGCTGACCGTCGTCGACCCGGCGGGCACCGAAGTGCTGACGCGCAAACTGCGCTACGACGCCGCGAAAGGCGGCGAAACCGATTTTCGCCTGCCGGCGACCGCGCAGGCCGGCGGCTGGGAACTCGTTTTCACGCGGGGCGAAGACGCCTACGGCGCCGCCTTCCGCGTTGCCGACTACGTCAAGCCGCATTTCGAGATCGACGTCGTCCTCGACAAGACCGAGTTCAAGACGCGCGAAGCGGTCAGCGGACGCGTCCGCCTCAGCTACCCCGACGGCAAACCAGTCGCCGGCGCGCTGCTGCGGCTGACCGCACGGGCACAGCCGCTGACCATGGTCGAGGGTGAACTACGCTACGGCGGCCAGGTTCCGATGGCGATCAAGGCTGACGAGTTGAAGACCGGCAGCGACGGAGTCGCCGCCTTTAGCCTGCCGGCGGCCGACGATCCCAGCCGCTACCTGCTCAGCCTGCTGGCGCAGGACGGCGCGGCGTATCGCGTGCGCACGAACAAGGAGATCCTTATCGAGCGCGGCGCGACGCTCTGGCAGTTGCGCGCCCCAGCGTACTTTTCGCTGCCCGGCGAGAGCATTGACTTTCGCTACACGGCGCAGGGCGCGGTCGAGGCGCGCAGCCGTCCGGCAC
>CAYQVH010000050.1:0-5264 GCA_964420975.1 uncultured Candidatus Accumulibacter sp. | reverse complement strand
ATAGCCTGCCTGATCTCGCTCGGACTTGCAGACGGTCAAATGAGGTTTTTAGGATGACTCGAACGCCGCTTCCCGGTGCTAGAAAGGCGTACGGACAACTCCTTTCACGGGACTCTAACCCGCTGGATATACCGCCGATCACGGCGAACGGTCAGACCCCTTTTGTCGTCCCCTTTTGTCTCGCGCCACGGCAACCTCGACCAGCGGCGCCTGACAGGCGTCGCAGTACGCCGACGGCGCATGCGTCACCACCCGATCCACTGCGGCCACTTGCTTCAGCGTGTGCCCGCGGTGCCCTTTCTGCCCGCCTGTGGGCTGGCCTCCCGGCTTCCTCAGCGACTTCGGTTTCGGCTTGCTCAATCCATCCGAAGACGGTGGCTTGCTCGAATTTCGGCTGTGTTGCGCCAGCCGCCCTTCCAGATCCACCACCTTCGCCTGAAGCGCCGCCACTTGGGCCACCAGATCACGCACCAGCGCACGCAACGGCCACACTTCCCGGATCATGCCGTCTTTTTCGGCAATACTCAGGTGATCAAGAACTGGAAGTTCGTTCATGCACAGTCATGAGCACGAAGCATGCCATGCACCTGAGTAGTTACGGGCCGGGTTAATAACCGTTGCGGTTAACGGGGGGTCCCCTATCGTCATGGAGTTCGTTTGTTCAGACGCGCTACAACGACGAATACGAGTAGTGCAAGTGGGGTCAGTCCCGCGGGTTCCGCAACCGTTGAAACAATCTCAAACGACGTGTCGCGACCGTTGGCGCCGGCTTGCTCAATCGCGCCACCTGCGTTCAGTCGGCCTTCGAAGCCAGCCGAGTATGTCGAAACGAACTGATTCGTCAGCCCGAGGCCAAACTGATCGAGTGTGTCGATGGCGACGAAGTAGCTTTGACCGACAACTGTGGGGATCGATGTCCCAAACAGAAACGTAGTCAGTCCGAAAGAAGACTGAGCGCTCGATTGCACCTGTGCTCTGGCGATCTCGACGGGCGCGGCGGGTGCGGTTGCGTCAAAGAGCACCAGGTACGCCAGTCCATCCAGCGCATCTACCTGTGGATCGCCGGGACGTGTTGGGTCGCAAATGTAGAGTCGTACGCCCGCCAACGCGCCCTCTTCAGCAACGAAGACTTGTCCATAGTTCGCTTCGGCGTTGTCGTACACCGTCGGTGGCGAAAGGTGGACCGGACTGGCCCCGGGCTGAGTTGAGAGTAGCGCGAGCGCAAGAGCTGCTAGATGATTTACGTACTTGCTCATCTGATACCTCACTTGGTTGAAGAGGTGGTTGCAAACGGAACTGCAGAAAAAGGGGCAGACCACGGAGCCTCTTGCAAAATTCTCCCGGGGCAATTGCTGTGCCGCAACACTTGCTCCGGGAGAATTTTGCAAGAGGCTCGAAGGAAAAAATCGCCTATTAATGTAGAGTTATTCAGCACTTGTCTTGGTTGGCGATCGTCTAAACGAATGCAAAGCAATATTCCTGCCTGCTAATTTGCTGGTCAATAAAAACAATGCGCTAACCGCAGTGCAGTGCAGTGTAAAATTTTTCGACACCTGAAGAAGGAGGCCAGGCTAGTCAACAGCCCCAGGGCCTCGCCACTCGGACGACATAATATTCATCGTCATAGTTCGGAAGAGGAAAGCCGTTATCATTCATTGTTTTATGACAATATCTTGTGAACCCGCAGGAAATCGGGTCTACTCTCGTCTTTTGGGCGTAAGGAATGACCAAGACGAAGGGGGCAAGCCTGGTATGCTGTTTGGGTGAAGTGACCGATCCGCGGAAGCCGAGTAACGGGACGCTGCATGATTTCCTGGAGGTTCTGGTGATCGCCATTTCCGCGGTGCTCTCCGACTGCGACACCATCGAAGACATGGCGGAGTGGGGTCGCACGAAGGAGGCGTGGCTGCGTGAATTTCTGGTGCTCAAGAATGGTGTTCCTTCGGAGAAGACCTTTCTGCGCATCTTCCAGGCGCTGGATCCGAAGCCATTTGAGGCAGCGTTCCGGCGCTGGGTGGCTGGAGTGGTGGGCGCCCTGAGAGGGGTCGTGGCGGTCGATGGCAAGACGGTGCGCGGGTCGGGCAGTGGTGGCGAGAGTGCGATTCACATGGTCAGCGCCTTTGCGACGGAACTGGGGGTTGTTCTCGGCCAGGAAAAGGTTGCCAGCAAAAGCAATGAGATCACCGCCATCCCGGAACTCCTGAAAGCGCTTTATATTAATGGCTTGTTGGTCAGTATCGACGCGTTGGGGTGCCAGAGGAGTTTTGCCCGTCAGATCACGGACCAGGGTGGCGACTACCTGTTGGCGGTCAAAGACAATCAACCGACCCTGTTGGAGGCCATTAAGACGGAATTCATCGACCAGTATCAATCGGAGGCGGTTGACCGGCACCCGCAGGTGCTCGCGTCCCATGGTCGAGTCGTCGGCCAGATTGCGTCGGTGCTGCCCGCGGCAGGCGTCGTCAATCTGGCCGATTGGCCCAAGTGCCAGACGATCGGTCTGGTCGACTCCCTTCGCAAGGTGGGCGACAAGGAGTCCGACTTGGAACGGCGCTACTACATCAGTTCTCGTGAGTTGACCGCCGAACAACTCGCGACAGCAGTTCGGGCGCATTGGGGTATCGAGAACCGGCTTCACTGGGTTCTCGATGTCAGCTTCGGCGAGGATGCCAGCACCGTGCGCAAGGACAACGCCCCACAGAACTGCTCCCTCCTGAAGAAGATCGTTCTCAACTTGCTCCGTCTCGATACGACCGACAAGACCAAATGTAGCCTACGCATGAAGCGCAAGAGAGCGGCTTGGGATGACGACATCCGGGCAAGGATCCTCGGGCTCACGCGGCGATGACATCCGAGTGGCAAGGCCCTGTCAACAGCCCTCCCCCACGCCACCCCCAAATCTCGACAACCCGCGCCTTCCTTCTCCCCTCACACCACCACTGTCACCCACCGCTTCACCACAAACCCCGTCCGTCCCGGCTGTTCAATCGCATACCAATCGCCGAACTCGCCGATGATCTGCACCGCCGTCGCCGGCGGCAGGTGCGCAAAGACATTGGCCGCCGTCGCCGTCGTCGGGCGACTGCGCACACGCAGAGCATCGCGCACGGTGGCGACGACGCCATTGCGGCGTAGTGGCGTCACCGCGAAGTCGTTGCGATCCGGCACGTCGCTGCGGCCGAGGTTGATGTTCGCATTCGGCAGGCTGACGCCACCACCTCCTCCTCCCGGCGCGCCGGCGAGCGGGCGGCCGATGGCGGTGAGAATCTCCTCCTCGCTGGCGAACGGACCGAGCGCCGCCGCGATCCCGGCCGCTGGCGGGAAGGTCGGACCGGCGCCGAGCCGCGCGCGCAAGTGGGTGACGTACGCCGGCAGTGGCGAAGGCGGTGGTGACGGTAACGGCGCATGCTGCGCCGCGAGCAGCGCCACCTTGAGCTGCGCCGAGGCCGGCGGCAGCGCCAGCAGATCGGCAACGTGCGGCAGGACGAGGGTCAGGTCGACATCGGCGGCGGCGAGCGCGCAGTTCGCGTAGCGATCGAGCGCCAGCAGGAACTGGGCGCGGCGAGCGGGGTTGCGTTGCATCCACGCTTGTTCGAGCGTGATCGCGACGCGCGCGCTGCCGGTGCTGGTCGGATCGGCGGTGACGCGACTCATCAGCAGATTGACGTGCGCGACGTTGCCGGCGATCACCGCCAGCGCGTGGTGGACGTCCGCTGGTGAACTGTGGTGCACCATGAAGAGGACGAAGATGCGGTCGGCGAGAACGCCGAGCTGCCGCAGCGCTTCGCCGCTGCCCCAGTAGTGGTTCACCGCCAGCTGGTAGATCGGCTGGATGACGCTCTCGCGCCAACTGTCGGTCAGCGGTGCCGGGACGTGCGTCGAGCGGCCGGCGCCGATACGGCGCAGGACGGCGTCGCGGCAGTCGTGCGTGCCGGCGGCCTGATCGGCGGCCCAGCCTTCGAGCAGCGCGCGCAGACAACCGGTCGGTTCGCTGCCGAATTCGACGTAGGCGAGCTTGCTCGCCACCAGATCCGGATCGCCGGGAACGGCGAGGCCGATGGCGGTCGCGCCGGGGGCGAGGAAGGTCGTTTGCGCCGGCGCGAACGAGGCGTTGGCGCCGAGCACGGTCGAGCCGGCGCCGGCGAGGCCGGCGACGACGTCGCGCAGGCTGGGGTGGGCGGTGATCGCCGCCTGCACGTCGGCGGCGGCATCCGCCGGGGAGGCGCGCAGCGCGGTGTTGACGTCGTGCGAGTCGGTCAGGCAGGCGTCGAGGACGATCCGGCGTTGCGCCGGGCTGGCGCTCATCAGGCTGGTGAGCGTGGTCATCAGCGAGGTGGTATTGGTGCCGGCGGTGCCGCTGGTGCCGAGGGCATCGACGACCGGCGCCGCGGCGGCGCTGCCGGCGAGGTTGAGGACGGTGGAATTGCCGTGGCCGGCGATCATCGCCTGCTCGATGCGGCCGCCGATGCCGTAACGCGCAGCGACCGGCGCCAGTTGCGCCTGGTAGTCGCCGACGGTGGCGTGGCCTTCAATGACGATGCTCAGGATATCGCTGCTGGAAACCATCGCTTGCAGGCCGGCGTTGCGGTGGAAGGCGCCGTTGTCGTCGATCGCCGGGTAGAGGACGACGGTCAGGGGCCGCCGGAAGAAGAAGCTTTGCTGTTTCCACGGCGGGAAGGCTTCGTTGTTGACGAGTGCGTCGAGTGTTCCCTTGGTGAAGTGGTGGTAGGTGCGCACGTAGTTGACGCGCCCGCGGTAGGTCTGCGGCAGCGCGCCTTCGCCGCGCAGCGCGAGGAAGGAGTCGACTTCGCTGCCGTCGTTGGCGGAGAGCACCGGGGCGCACGCGGTGAGGTAGGTGATGAAGTTCGGAAGCTCGGGGCGCGCCGGATCGTCGAGCTTCTCGTAGGGGCCTTTGCTGGCGACCGGGTCGGACGGCGCGCGCATGACCAGCGACAGGTTGGCCGCCGGCCAGACGGCTTCGAGGGAAGCGAGGCCGCGGCCCCAGCGTTCGGCTTCGTCGATGTCGGCGGTCGAGCGCAGCCAGGCGCTGTTGCGGGTCGCGGCGCCGGCGGCGTATTTTTCGAGCGGCGCGAAGATGCCGGGAAGGCCTTTGCCGAGGATGTCGCCGACGTTGAGGCGGCCGGCGCCGCTGGTGACGTGCGGCCGTTCGCTGAAGACGTCGAGCTGGCGGAAGGACGCCAGCGCCGCCGGGTCGGCCTGCAGCGCCGGGCTGGTCGCCCAGTCGAGCTGCGTTTCGGTGAGCA
>CAYQVH010000049.1:0-6057 GCA_964420975.1 uncultured Candidatus Accumulibacter sp. | reverse complement strand
ATCGTCCGGACGTCTTTGCCGGGATGCTGAAGAACGCCGATCTGCTGATCTCGGCCTGGCACGGCCCGCTGCTGGTCGGGATTGCGCGCACACTCAGCGACTTTAGCTATGTTGCCTACCTCGCAGACTTGGCCGTCGATCTGAGCTACCAACGGCGTGGTATCGGTAAGCGCTTGCTTGAGGAGACGAAACGACGGCTCAGCGCCGACTGCATGATCGTTCTTCTGGCGGCGCCAAAGGCCAACGACTATTACCGCCAGCTGGGCTTCGAGCCTAACCCGCGAGCGTGGGTGCTGAACCGTCGGCGCCAGTCCCCACTTCCCAAGTAAGTTGTCGCGCGCGCCGCTGCGCTGGCTCGGTAGCACCGTAGATCAGCGCGTACTAAGGCTGTACCCCAGGCCGCGGTGGGTGACGATCGGGTCGTCGTCGGCGCGTACGGCGCGCAGTTTGCCGCGTAGCGTCTTGATGTGCGTATCGACGGTGCGTTCGAGGCTTTCGCCACAGTCCTGCCAGACGCTTTCCATGATTTGGACGCGACTGAAAACGCGTCCCGGCCGCGCGAGCAAGAGCGCCAGCAGCAGGTACTCGTAGCGCGTCAGCGACAGCCAGACGCCGTGATAGGCGATTCGCAAGCCCTGGCCATCGACGCTGAACTGTCGTAGCGACGGTTCTTCGCTGTCGTCGGCCGCTTGTTATCCTGTCGCGGGTGCCAAGGAACCATCGATGGGTCAAAGACGGTATCCTTGGCCTTAACAGAGTGGCAGCGACGGCGGTTGGCGACCCTTATGCGCGTCGCACTCGAATTCAGACGCCAGCTAGCACGGCGGATTCGGACGCAGGTCGCAGGGGAAACTGCCTCGAACAAGGAACGCTCATGCTGGCCGAAGAACTCAAGCCCAGTGTTACCGTTACCGGCCCGCTCTTTCCCGAGCCGGTGCAGATCATCGTCGTTCTGCCAATGGGCGCCTCGGTCGAGCTCATCGTCAAGGCAACGCCGTCCAATACGGTATGCGAGTGCATCCTGAACACCGATCGCCTGTCATTGCTATCAGTATATCCGGCAGAAGAATTCGTTGGTGGCATGAAAATCGGCGATCGTGACACGCCGGGAACACGCTTCTTCGCCGAGCGCGAATTCCGCCAATCGGTCCAGGTGCTGGTCGCCACCGAGGCCGCGGGCGAGGGCATCAACCTGCAACTCTGCTGGCTGATGATCAACTACGACATTCCCTGGAACCCGGTGCGCTTGGAGCAGCGCATGGGCCGCATCCACCGTTACGGCCAGGAAAAAAACTGCCTGATCTTCCACTTCGTCAGCACCAACACCCGCGAGGGACGCGTGCTGCAAAAGCTGTTCGAGCGCATCGAAGCCATCCAGGATGACCTCGATCCCCAACGCACCGGCAAGATCTTCAACGTGCTCGGCGAGGCCAAGGAACGGCGCCTGGTGCCCGAAGTGATCAAAGACTTTTTTCTCGGTTCAGCGAACCTGACCGGCCTCTCTCCCAGAGTTGCCAAGGACAAGATCGACGGATTGAACTATCGTCTTGAAAATCGACGTCGAGAGCTGGAACAGGAAAGACGATGCTCGGTCGCCGACATCCCGCCCATCGGCCGTGCGTGGGTCTTACCGCACCTCGAACGTTCGGCGCCCGGCATCGCGCCGACAGTCAGCGCCCGGCATCGAGCAGATTGCCGTCAAGGCAGTGATCGCGCACGAAGTCGGGCAACGCTTGGCCAACGACTACTGGCAATACGTGGGTCTTCCACCGCGCGACCGACGCGCCCAACATCAACCTCCTGGGCAATCCGGCGACGCTCGAATGGCAGCCGGTCGAACTGCATAAAGAACGGGTTGCGCATGCGGTCGAACGGACCGGAAACAACGAGGTGAAATGACATGCTGACACGCATCAAGATCAATGGCTACAAGTCGCTAAACCCCGTCGAACTTCGGCTCGCCGAGCTGTCGATCCTTTTTGGTCCCAACGCCGCAGGGAAAAGCAATTTCCTCGATTGCCTGCAACTCCTTTCGAAGCTGGCAACGGAAAAAACCATCAAGGAGGCCTTTGCACCGCCCTATCGCGGCAAGCCGCTCGAATCGTTCACCTTCGGTGAAAAGGGCATCGAAGGTCTCCTGGAGCAGGAAAAACTGACGTTTTCCATCGAGGTCGATGTCCGTCTTTCTGTTGCGGTGGTCGATGCCGTCAACCGCCAGATCAGGGATATGCGGCGCTGGAGTGATGAGGACGACACCGCTGACGACAATGAAAAAACCAGCAATGCGGTTCGCGAGCGCAATCTGCGCTACCGCATCGAAGTCGAAATGCTTCCCAAATCAGGCATTCTGCGGGTTACCGACGAGTATCTCGCGGCACTGACGGAGAAGGGCGAACCGACCGGACGGCGCAAGCCATTCCTGTCGCGCGAAGGCAAACGCCTGCACGTGCGCCTTGAAGGCCAGGCTCATCCGACCTATTACGAGCGCTATCTGGATCACAGCATTCTTTCTCTGCCGCACTATCCGCCGCATTACCCGCATCTGGTTGCCATGCGCAAGGAACTGGAAAGCTGGCTGTTTTTCTACTTTGAACCACGCGAGCGGATGCGCACCGCCAATCCGGTCAAGGAGGTGCGGCACATCGGTTTGATGGGCGAAGAATTGGCCTCCTTCCTCAATACCCTGAAGGCGCTTGATCCGCGCCAATTCACGGCGGTCGAGAAAGCCATGCGGACCCTGATGCCGAACGTGCAAGGGATCGATGTGGAGGTCAGCAAGCTCGGCGAGGTCGAGCTCAAGCTCAGAGAGCACGGCGTTTCGGTGCCTGCGCGCATCGTCTCGGAAGGCACGCTGCGCATCCTCGGACTGCTTTCGCTGGCAGGCGCACAAGAACAGCCCTCGCTGATCGGCTTCGAGGAGCCCGAGAACGGCATCCATCCGCGCCGTATCCAGTTGGTCGCCGAACTGCTCAAGGCCCGCGCATCGTCCGGCGAAACCCAATACATCGTGACCACGCACTCGCCGTTGTTGCCCGATCTTGTCAATGACGAATCGCTGTTTGCCTGCAAACGCATCGACGGCCAAACGCGGATCGAACCGTTCGCGGCCTGGGGGCCACTGGCCAAGCGCGGCGACATCGATACGGCCCTTATGGATGAGGAGGAACTCACCATCTCGGAGCGGATGCTGCGGGGCGATTTCGATGCGTGAGATCGCCCTCTTCGTCGAGGATTACGCGCACAAGGAATTCCTTGCCGCTTTGCTGCAGCGCTTGGCACAGGAATCCGGCGTCGACGTGCGCCTCGATTGGCGCAGCGCGCGTCGGGGCCACGGCGCCGTCGTGAATGAGCTCAAGCAGTTCTTGCGCGACCTGATACGTGGGCGCGACAGCATGCCGGATCTGATCGTCGTCGCCACCGACGCCAACTGCAAGGGCTTGGTCGAGCGCCTGCGGCAGATTGTGGAAGTGACTGCCAAGACCGCCGTCCCGACCGTCTGCGCCGTGCCCGATCCGCATGTCGAGCGCTGGCTGCTGGCCGATTCGGCGGCCTTCAAGGAAGTGTTCGGACGCGGCTGCGCGGCCCCCGACATGAAGTGCGAGCGTTCGCGCTACAAGAAACTGCTCGTCGATGCCATCCGCGGAAGCGGTGTCACGCCAAGCCTCGGCGGCATCGAGTTTGCAGATGACATCGTGAACGCCATGGATCTGACCCGGGCGGCTGGCGTGGACGCATCCCTGGGGCGTTTCATCGACGAGATGCGCGCGGTCATCAAGGGGTGGCAAGCATGAGCCATCCCAAACCCCTGATCGAGGTTGACCTGCCGATCACGCGGATTTCCGCCCACTCTCGGCGCGAGAAAAGCCTCCACCAGTCGATAATCCTGTTTGCCAGCGGACGCGGCGAGGCGCTGAAGCGATTTTTGGTCGATGCCGGCGCCGGCAAGGAACCGCGTTTCTGGCGGCTGGCGCAGGCGCTGTCCGCCCTCTACCCGGCGGCTACCCACGAAAAGCGCTGGGCGGAGGGCGTACTGGCGCGGAAGAAAGGACTTGGCCTATGACAAACCTGTTTCCAATGATGTCGCTCGAGGACGATCTCGTTGCCGATCTTCGACGTCTCAATCCGTGGTGGGAAGGAATGCCGATGCCGGTACAGCCGCCGACGCGGCGCCATCTGGTGGATCAGATCCGTCGCCGGATGAACCTGGGGCTGGCGCCGATTGTCGTCGTGCGTGGCCCGCGCCAGATCGGTAAGACCACGGCGCTGATGCAACTCATCGGCGACCTGTTGGCCGAGGGAATGTCACCCAGGCGAGTCCTGCGCGTGCAATTCGACGAGCTTTCCAACTTGCGTCGATTGCAGGAACCGATCCTGCGCATTGCCGACTGGTACGAGAAGAACATTCTGGGAACGAGCTTCAACGATTCCGCTACGCGCGGTGAGATGCCAATGTTGTTTCTGGACGAGGTCCAGAATCTGGATTCCTGGGCACCGCAACTCAAATTCCTTGTAGATAGTTCAACGGTGAGGGTTTTTGTCACCGGCAGTTCGGCTCTGCGCATCGAGCAGGGACGCGACAGCCTGGCGGGAAGGATCTCTACCCTTGAGGCGGGTGTTTTGTCGTTGACCGAAATTGCGGCATTGCGCGGCCTGAATGGCCCCGGCCCGTTTCTCAAAGACAACGGAATCGAAGTCCTGACCCATCAGGATTTCTGGCAAGGCTTGCGGGCGCACGGCATTGAGCACGCGGCATTTCGCGACGGGGCCTTCGATACGTTTTCCGAGCGGGGCGGTTATCCGCTGACGCACAAGCTCAAGGACGCGCCGTGGTCGCTGGTTTCCGATCAACTCAACGAGACGGTCATCAAACGCGTCATCCAGCACGACCTGCGCGTCGGCGACCGGGGCCGTAAGCGCGACCCGGCGCTTCTGGAAGAGTTGTTCCGGCTGTCCTGCCGCTATGCCGGGCAGGCGCCATCGCTTGATCTCTTCGCTCGCGAGACGCAACGGGCGCTGTCGGCCAATATCGGAGTGCAGCGCATCAAGGCGTATCTCGGCTTTCTCGGCGATACGCTGTTGCTGCGGGTGATTCCACCGCTGGAGATTCGTTTGAAGAAGCGGCGCGGCAACCCGAAGCTGTGTCTCGTCGACCATGGTTTGCGAGCGAGCTGGCTTCAGGAGTATGTGCCGTTGACGCCCGAACGCTTGCGTGCTCAGCCCGAGCTGACAACGCTGGCCGGACATCTGGCCGAGAGCGTGGCGGGAGCGACCTTGTCGACGATCAATGGGCTGGACATTGCCCACTTCCCCGACCGTGGCAGCGAGCCGGAGGTGGATTTCGTGCTGACTATCGGCGCGAAGCGAATTCCGCTGGAAGTCAAGTATCAGACCAGGATCGACCCGCTGCGCGACACGGAAGGCTTGCGCGCTTTTCTGGAGCGTTCGGTCAATAACGCTCCGTTCGGACTATTGATCACGCAATCCGATGGCGCTACCGTGCCAGATCCCCGGATCGTGGCTTTGCCGTTATCTACTTTGATGCTCCTGCGGTGATCCGGTGCGCTGACGCAAGCCTTCTGTGCGGCTTATGTGCAGTTCCCAGGGATTTCACGCCTCGGAAGCAACGATTCGGCCGGAGTCAGCAATTTGGCAATCCATAAAACGCGGAGTTACGCGCGTGGCGGCCCTTCGTTTCCTTGAGAGGACAGAAGAATGAAACTGAAAGCCTGGTACGACGTGGTCAAGCCGCGGCAGGATCTGCGCCAGGGCCAGCCGTTCGACGCCTCCGAATTTGCGGTTCGCCTCGGCAGGGTGCGTCTTGGCGCCGCGCCGGAGGACTACCAGCTCCCGCAGCGCTTCTTCGGGCGGACCTTCCTGACCGGTAACCTCACCGGGTTGGCCGCCGAGGTCGTTCGCCGGCTTTCGGGATTGGCCACGGATAGCAGCGCGGTTTTCAACACGACGACGCCGATGCCGATGGCAGGCTTGTCCAGGCAGCAAGTCGACGACACCCGACAGGCCTTGCGTGAGCTTGGACTGGACGACCCGCTGGGAGAG
>CAYQVH010000048.1:0-7130 GCA_964420975.1 uncultured Candidatus Accumulibacter sp. | reverse complement strand
ATTGACTTTCGCTACACGGCGCAGGGCGCGGTCGAGGCGCGCAGCCGTCCGGCACGCTGGGAGATCGTTCGCCTCGAAGACCGCAAACGGCGCGACGGCGTACTCGGCGACGGCGAGACCGCCCGCCTCAACTTTCCCGAGGCCGGTTCCTACACCGTCAGCCTGCGCGATGCGCGCGGCAACCTGCTCGCGGCGACCAGCCACTGGGTGATCGGCGAGAGCCTGAAGGCGATACCGGGCAGCGTCGAGATCGTCTTCGACAAGGAGCACTACCAGGCCGGCGACACGGCGCAGGCGCTGATCACCTTTCCGCAGCCGGTGGGCGACGCCTTGCTGACGCTCGAGCGCGATCAGGTCGAGGCGCACGCCTTGCTCAAAAGTGGCGCCGCCTGGGTCAAGGTGAGTCAGGTCGCGCCGGCGCAGTGGCGAGCCGAGGTTCCAGTCCGAGAGGACTACGGCCCCAACGTCACCTTCTCCGTCCTCTACCTTGCCAACGGCGATTACGTCTTTCAGAACAAAGGGCTGCGCGTCACCGTCCCGACCGTCGACATCGCCCTCCGGACACCGCGCGAGCGCTACGCGCCCGGCGAGACGGTCAGCCTCGAAGTCGAGACGCGCGTCAGCGGTCGACCCGCGCCGGCGCTGGTCAACCTCGGCGTCGTCGACGAGATGATCTACGTCCTGCAGCCGGAGATCGCGCCGAGCATCGGCAGCTTTTTCTATCATCCGCGGCGCAACAACGTGCGCACCACGGTCAGCCTGTCGTTCATCGGTTACGACCTGGCGCGCATGCCCGGCAAAGGCAGCGCGCCGGTTCGCCGCTCGCCGTCCGAACGCGGCGTCAAGGTGCTCGAACGCCCGCGCCGCGACGACACCGATACCGCCGCCTGGTGGCCAACGTTGATCACCGGCGACAATGGCCGCGTCAGCGTCAGCTTCCGCATGCCCGACGCGCTCACCCGCTGGCGCGTCACCGCGCGCGCGATGACCGCCGCCGGCGTCGTCGGCCAGCAGACGCGGCACCTCGAGTCGCACAAGGACTTCTACGTCAAGTGGACCGGGCCGACGGCTTTCCGCGCCGGCGACCGGCCGGCGGCGACGCTCGTCGCCTTCAACCAGACCGGAGCCGCCGCCAAGGTGCAGCTCAACGCCAACGGCGGCGGCCTCGCCGTGCGCCGCGACGTGGACCTGCAACCCGGCGCCAACACCATCCCGATGCCGATCGACAAGCCGGTCAGCGGCGACGTGGCGCTGAGCCTCGCGCAGGGCGGCAAGGACCTCGACAGTCTGCGTCAGCCGATCACGGTGCTCACCGCCGGCTGGTTGTCCGAACGCAGCCAGTCACTCGAACTGCGCGACGCCGAAACGCCGCTCGCGCTGCCGGCTGACGCGCGCGACCTCCGCGTCAACCTGGCGCAGGGCAGCGCGGCGCAGTTTGCGCGCATCGCCGACGACCTGCTCGACTTCCCGTGGGCTTGCGTCGAACAGACGGCCAGCCGCCTGCTGCCGCTGAGCCTCGCCTATCGCGGCTTGCCGGCCGACTCGCCGCGTCTGCGCGAGATCGCCCAGACAATCGCCACGCAACGTCTGCGGCTGGTGCAGATGGCCGGGCCGGAAGCGCTCTTCGGCTGGTGGGGACCGACGACCAGCGACAGCGCCTGGCTCACCGCCTACGCCTACTACGCCGACTGGCACGCCGCGCGCGCGCTGGGTCTGCAGCTGCCGGCGACGCACTGGCGGCAGGCGCTGGCGGCGTACGGCAAGCACGCCGGCAAGGAGCCGCTGCCCTTGCGCGTGCTCGCCGTCTGGTTCCTGGCCGAAATGGAGCTGCCGATACGCACGCTGGTCGAAGGGCTGCTGCAGGAAGTGGCCGCGCTGTCGGTCGGCAAACCGTCGGCTCTCGGCCGCGACAGCCTCTGGCTGGGCGGACCCGGTAGCACGGCCGACGCGATCAGCTTCGTCCTGATCGGACAGCTCGCTCGCCAGCAATCGATCGCCCCCGCCGCAGAACTGGCGCAGAAGATCGACGCCGCGCGCGAAGCGCTGCGCGCGCAGCCCGACGCCGTCAGTCAGGCGCTGCTGGCGATGGAAAGCAAGGCCCCGAGTAAGGAGGACGCGGCGCGTTGGCTGGCGACGCTCGGCCCCGGAGCAGCCACCTTCGACCGCGCGTTGGCGCTGACCTGGTGGCACAAGGCGCTCGGCAGCGGTGCGCCGGCGGAAGCGACGCTCCCGGCGCCCGCCGGCGCCTGGCAGCGCCAGGGCGGGCCGCTCGGCGCGCCGACCTGGCGCTGGACCGACCAAAACCTGCCGCCGGCGATCCGGCTTGCAGCGCCGCCGCCGGCGCCGATCAGCGCCTTCGTCCGTTACCGTTCGGCGGAAGCCGAAAAGAGCAAGCTGCCGGTCAAGATCGAACGTCGCCTCTATCGACTGGTCGCCGTCGACGCGCCGAAACCGCCGCCCAGCGCGCCGCCCGGCGCGCCGCCATCGTCGCCGCGGCCCAGCGGGACGCCGCTGACTGGCGAGGCGGTCGAGTTCAAGGTAGAAGCGGCCAACGACAGCGAATTGCGCTCGAACGAACTCTACCTCGAGGAACTCAAGCTGACGCCGGCGACCGGACAGACGGTGCGCTACGGCCTGATCGAGGTGCCGCTGCCGCCGGGCGCCGACGTCGAGCGTGGTACCTGGGGAATCCGCGTCCGCGGCCTCGACGGCGACCAGGTCGTCGCCATGGAGCGTGCCCGCTACCAAGCGGGAGAGCTCGCGTACGCCGTTCCTGTCGACCAGCTGGCCGAGACGCGCTCGTTCCGTCACCTGCTGCGCTTCGGCAGCCGCGGCAGTTTCGTCCTCCCGCCAGCCCGCTTCCAGCGCATGTATCAGCCGGAAGACAAGGCCTTTGAAGCGCTGGCGGAACGGCGCCTGCAGGTCAAGTGATGGTCCTTCGCCGAGTCGCGTGCGGTCACCTTCGCCTCTCCGGCGCGCTGCTTGCCGCCAGCCTGCTGCTTGCCAGCGGCGCGTTCGCCAGGTCGCCTTCGATCGAAGTCGCCTTCGGCGATGCGCAAGCGCTGCGGGCGCTGCGCGTCTCGGCGGCCGGCAGCGAGGAGACCGCGCTGCCAGCGACGACGCCGCTCGGCAGCGTATGGAAGCTGTTCGTTTACGCCTACCTCGGCAGCCGCCCGCAAGGCCCGGCCGATTATCGGTGCAGCGGTCGCGACCCCGGCGAGGAGGCCTATTGCTGCGCGCCTGGCGAGCGCATCGGGCGCGACGACGCGCTCGCCAGGTCGTGCGGACTCTACTTCGCGCCGCAGCGCCTTGGCCTGACTGCCGCGGCGTGGCGCAGCTTCTGGACGCGGCAGGCGCCCGACGCGCCGTCGTGGCTGTTCGATCTCGACCAGCTGCAGCCGGCGACCGAAGTTCCCGTCAGCTCGCTGCTCGCTGCGCTGGGAGCGATCGATGGCGACCTCCGTCGGCAGACGATGGCCGCCTTGCAGCGCGTCAGCCTTGAGCCACGCGCGCGGCCCCTGCTGGCGCACCTCGGCAATACGTTGCGCGTCAAGACGTGGAGCTGGCGCGAAAAGAATGGCCGCGACGGCGGCGGCCGGCGGATCGGCGGCTTCGCCGGCTGGCTGGTCGACGGAACCCCGATCTGGCTGCGCGGCAGCGGCAGCAGCGCGCAGGTGATCGCGCAGGCGGCGCCGTGGCTAGCCGGCGTTCTGCCGCAGCCGACGCCACCCGAGGAAGCGTGCGTTCGCGTGCGCTTCTTCAGTCGTTACCCTTTGGCGGAAGTCTTGCTCGATGGCCGGCCGGCGGTCGCCGGCGCCTTGCGCGGCGAGGTCGAGGCGCGCTTCGTCAATGGCCGGCGGCTGCGCTTCGCCAGTCGCGGCGAACTGAGTCTCGAGCGCGCCGGCGGCCGGCCCGAGATTCGCGGTCGCTTCGGACTCAATGACTACGTTGCCCGCGTCGTCACTCGCGAGGCGGCGGCGGAACCGGTAGCGGCGGCGCGCGCGCTGGCGGTCGCGGCGCGCACCTACCTCGTGCGGCATGCCGATTACGCCAGCGGCTGCTACACGATCGCCGACGACAGTCGCACGCAGCGCGTCTCTCCCGCGGCGCCGGCGCGGGCGGCGCGGCGCGCCGCCGAGTGGAGCGACGGCCTCGTCCTGGCGGGCGTTGCCGGGCGCTACCACCAGACAGCGAGCGCGGCGCAGCAGCTTTCCTGGCAGAGTGCGCTGGCCGCTGCCAGCGGTGGCGCGCGCTGGGACGAAATCCTCGACCAAGCGTACGGCGGCGCCGGTTTTCAAGTCGTCGGCGTCAGCGATGCCGGCGAGTGCCGACCGCTGGCGAGTGCAGAGAACTGGCTCGCGGCCCGGCAGGCGACGTGGAAACGGCAGCTCGCCGGTACTCCCGGCTTCGAGTCGCCGCTCAGGCTGCCGCGCGTCTGCCACCTCGAACACGGCAATCCGTACGCCGACCTCGAACGCGGCCGCCTCTACGCGACCGGAGTCGGCAGCGTCAACGAACGCCTGGCGCTGACGCACGAATACCTGCATTTTGCGCTCGCCAACCACCCGCGCGGCCGTGACGAAGACTTCGTCGAGCAAACGGCGCGCTCACTGCTCGCGATCCCCTGACCATGGCAAACGCCCGAGTGCTTGCCTTGCTGCTGCCGGTCGCCTTGGCCGTGACGCCATCGGCGGCGGCCGAAAACGGTCTCTCGCTCGACGGTCCCCGTGGCGGCTGGCGCAACGGCGCGCTGGCCGAGGACCAGGAGGCCGAGTTTGTCGCCGCTTACCCGAAGCCCCCGGTCGATCGCGGCGGCCAGAAAAACCGCACGCTGATCCAGGGACAGCTGCGCCAGGCGGGCAAGAATCGGCCGCCGGGGAGGCTGATCGTCAACGGCATCGACATGCCGCTGTACACCGACGCGCAGGGGCGCTTCGTCAAGCCCTGGGCTTTCGGTCCCGGTAGCAACAGCGTTGAAGTCGTCGCTCCCGACGGCCATCGTCGCCGCCTGCAGTTCTACGAAACGCACGCCACCAAGACGCGCGCCAAGCTGCGCATCGTTCTCGGCTGGGACGATCCGCGCGCCGAAGTCGATCTGCACATCCTGACGCCGGACGGCGAACACGCGTTCTGGGCGAAGCCGCTGCTGCAACGCGGTGGCGGACTCGACGTCGACAGCGTCGACGGGGGCGGTCCCGAAATTTTTTCGACCGCGTCGCCGCTGTCCGGCACCTATCTGATCTACGTCAATTACTGGGGCAACTTCACCGCCGCCGGCTACAACTTCGACCCCGACGCGCACGACAAGCCGTTGATCACGACCCGGGTGACGATCGTCAGCAACGAGAACACCCCGGACGAACGCCAGGAGACGCTGGTCGTTCCGCTGCGCCGGGTCGGCGACCTGACTTTCGTGCGCGCGCTGCGTTACGCCGAGAAACGATGAAGCCCCGGCTGCTCGTCGCCGTCGCCGTGCTCACTGCCGGCGTCAGTAGCGCCCAGGTGACGCTCGACGCCCCGCGCGGCGGCTGGAAACACACGGGCGGCGAGGCGGTCCAGCATCTGCAGGAAGTCCACTACCCGGCGAGTCGCGTCAACGCCGGCGGCCCGCGTTTCGGCGACGACGGACGCGACCTCAGCGCCGCGATTCGCGGCCGCATCGCCGGTACGACCGCGGCGAAAGCCAAGCGGCCGCAGCTCCTGGTCGTCAACGGGGTCGCCATGCCCCTGAGCATCGACACCGGCGGCGCCTTCGCCCGGCCGTACGCCTTCCCGCCCGGCAGCAACAGCGTCGAGGTGCGCAGCGCCGATCGCCAACATCTGCGCCGGATCAGTTTCCACGACGCCAACGCGACGCGTTCGCGCGGCGGTCTGCGCATCGTTCTCAGCTGGGACAGCGACCTCACCGACATCGACCTGCACGTCGTTTCACCCGATGGCCAGCACGTTTTTTACGGCGACCGCGTGGCGAAGAACGGCGGCGCGCTCGACGTCGACGTCACCACCGGCTACGGGCCCGAGATCTACGCCATCCCGTCACCGCCACGCGGCACCTGGCAGATTTACGTCAACTATTTTGGCGGCTTCGGCAGCGGCGACGAAAACGAACGCCCGATCACGCTCGCGCAAGTCGCGATCATCACCCGCGAAGGAACCCCCGACGAGAAGCTGCAGGTCTTCCGGATACCCCTGCGCCGCCCCGGCGAGCTGACGCTGGTCCGCTCCTTCGTCGTCCCCTGAGTCGCCGGCGGTCTCGCGCCAACGAACGCCAGGCCGCCAGCGTCAGAGCAACGCGTCGAGCGGGCTGCAGACGCCGCGCCCGCCGCGCCGGAGCACATGCGTGTAGATCATGGTCGTTGCCACGTCGGCGTGGCCGAGCAATTCCTGCACCGTGCGGATGTCGTAGCCGTTGTCCAGCAGGTGGGTGGCAAACGAGTGGCGCAGCGTGTGCGGCGTTGCCGGCTTGCTGATCGCCGCGGCGCCGACCGCCTTCTTCATCGCCCGCTGCAGCAGCTTCTCGTCAAGATGATGGCGCCGTTCGACGCCGCTGCGCGGATCGACCGAATGACTCCCGGAGGCAAACACGTATTGCCACATCCAGCTCGTGTTCGCCGCCGGATACTTGCGCTCCAGCGCATCCGGCAGGTAAACCGCCGCCTTGTCCAGCCGCAGGTCTTCCTCATACACTCGCCGGCGCCGTTGCAAGTGCGCCTGCAAGTCCTCGACCAGGCGTTGCGGCAACATCGTCACCCGATCCTTGGCGCCCTTGCCGTCGCGCACGACGATCTCGCCGCGCACGAAATCGACGTCCTTCACCCGCAAGCGAACCCCCTCCGTCAGCCGCATCCCGGTGCCGTACAACAGTCGTGCCAGCAAGCCATAAATCCCTTCCATTCCGGCGAGCACCCGGTGCACCTCGCTGCGCGTCAGCACCACCGGCAAGCGGCTCGGCCGCTTCGCGCGCACCACCTCGTCGAGCCAGGGCAAGTCGACGCCCAGCACGTGTCGGTAGAGAAAAAGCAAGGCCGACAAGGCCTGATTCTGCGTCGCCGCCGCCACGCGTCCCTCGACCGCGAGGTGGCTCAGAAACGCCTCCACCTCCGCCGCTCCCATCTCGCGCGGGTGCCGCT
>CAYQVH010000047.1:0-8348 GCA_964420975.1 uncultured Candidatus Accumulibacter sp. | reverse complement strand
GGCGTCGTCGGCCTCTGGCAGCGGTGGCGCGAGCGGACGCCGGCGGCCGGCGGCGAGCTGCCGGCGGCGAAGGAGGCACGCGTATGAACGCCGTCGATCGCCTGTTGCCGGTGGACGACAACCCGGACTGGGACAGCGGCAGCGCCGATCTCGGCCACGTCGTCAAACCCGGCGAGGTCGACCTCTCGCACAAGGTCATCCTCTACCTTGAAGACATCACGGTCAGCTTCGACGGCTTCCGGGCGCTGAACAAGCTGTCGCTGGCGATCGACGCCGGCGAACTGCGCTGCATCATCGGCCCCAACGGTGCCGGCAAGACGACGATGATGGACGTCATCACCGGCAAGACGCGACCCGACGAAGGCAGCGCCTTCTTCGGTCAGACGCTCGACCTGACGCGGCTGACCGAAGCCGAGATCGCACACGCCGGGATCGGCCGCAAGTTTCAGAAGCCAACGATCTTCGAGCAGCACACGGTGTTCGAAAACCTCGAACTGGCGATGAAGACCGACAAGCGCGTCCGTCGCAGCCTGTTCGCCATCCTCGACTCGGCGGCCGGCGACCGCATCGCGCAGACGCTCGAGCGGATCCGCCTGACGCCACTCGCCGACCGGGTCGCGGGCCTGCTCTCGCACGGCCAGAAACAATGGCTCGAGATCGGCATGCTGCTGATGCAGGAGCCAAAACTGTTACTACTCGACGAGCCGGTCGCCGGCATGACCGACGAGGAAACCGAGCGCACCGGCGAGCTGTTCCTGTCGCTCGCCGGGCAGCATTCGCTGGTCGTCGTCGAACACGACATGGCTTTCGTCCGCCAGCTCGGCGGCCGGGTGACGGTCCTCCACGAAGGCAGCGTGCTCGCCGAGGGAACGCTCGAAGAAGTGCAGGCCGACACGCGGGTAATCGAAGTCTATCTGGGGCGCTAGCACGACGATGCTTAAGGTCGACCATCTCAATCAGTACTACGGCGGCAGCCACATCCTGCGCAACCTCAGCTTCACCGCCGAAGCCGGCAAAGTGACCGCGATTCTCGGCCGCAACGGGGTCGGCAAGTCGACGCTGCTCAAATCGCTGATGGGACTGCTGCCAACCCGCAGCGGAACGATCGAGTTCGCCGGCCGCGACCTCACGCGCAGCGCTTCGCATCACCGTGTCCGCGCCGGAATTGGTTACGTGCCGCAAGGACGCGAGATCTTTCCGCGCCTGACGGTGCGCGAAAACCTTTTGATGGGGCTCGCCACCTGCCCCGGGCAGACGCCGATCCCGGAGCGCATCTTCGAGATGTTCCCGGTGTTGCAGCAGATGCTGCGCCGCCGCGGCGGCGATCTTTCCGGCGGCCAGCAGCAACAGCTCGCGATCGGCCGCGCGCTGGCGATGGGGCCGAAACTCCTGATCCTCGACGAACCGACCGAAGGCATCCAGCCGTCGATCATCAAGGACATCGAACGCGCGATCCGGGCGCTGGCGCAGAGCGGCGAAATGGCGATTTTGCTCGTCGAGCAGTACTACGACTTCGCCCGCTCGCTCGCCGACCAGTACTTGGTCATGGAGCGCGGCGAGATCATCCTGCGCGGGCGGGGTGAGGACATGGAGAAGGACGGCGTTCTCGCTGTGCTGGCGGTTTGACCATGCCACCGGGGAGAAGCCGCGATTCTTGGGGCTCGCGGCTCAGAGGGGTGCGTAGCCGCCGTTGCTGGCGCTGATCCGGGACGCTGCCTCCCCCAGACTGGCACCTGGCGCGTGGCGGACGGCGTAGGCTGCGGCGGGAATACCGACTCCCCCGACCGCCCCCGCCGATGACGGCAACGGCGGTGCGAACAGCGGCGCGGTCGGCCGCCCCGTCGACGACCTGTCCGACGAGTTCCGCGAGTGGATCATTGACTTTGGGGATAGCGGCTACGTAGGGTGCTACCGCATCGACCCGGATGCCGTCACGATCCTTGCTGTCTACTTGCCTTCGAGGTCGTCCAGAAACTCCGACGATGGCGCAGTCCCGGTAACCAATAGCCGGTCCCGTGCGCGGGTGCAGGCGACGTAGAGCAACTGGCGCTCGGTGTCGTAAACCTCCTGCAAATCGCCATCCTCGCCGACCGTTTCGATGCGCTCCTGCAAGGGGATCACTTCGTCGTCGCAGGCCATCACGGCCACGGCGCGGAACTCCAAGCCTTTCGCCAAGTGCATGGTGCTGACCGACACGCGGTCGTGTTCCGTCGCCACGTGCTCATCCAGAATTTGGTAAGGCAAGTCGGCGAAACGAAGAGCATCCTCCGCCCGGCCAATTTGCGCTTCGGAACGTACAAATACGCTGATCTCGTGCGGCAGCATTCCGGCGCGTGCGCATTCGGCAAGCCATCGCCCGACAGCAGCGCTTTCTTCCGTGGCGTCGTTCAGCACCTGAATCCGCGGTGGCGGGCCATTGAACACGGAGACGGTGTCGCTGCGAGCTTCGGTATTGCCGTCGACGTCGGTCACCGCGGGGCCGAGCAAGCGGTCAGCCCGGCTGCGAATCTGGTGCGAGGTCCGGTAGTTCACGCGTAGCGTGCGGGACCGTCCGCGTACATCGACGCCCAGCGACTTCCACGAAAACGGCTGCTGGCAAATGCGTTGCCCGAGGTCGCCGGCAAAGAACAAGGCATTCGGACGAACCGTGCTTTCGCCGCCCCCGGATTGGCCACCGAGGGCGGCAAGAAACCGCAGATGAGCAACCCCGATATCCTGAGCTTCGTCGACCACAGCGAAATCGAAAACCGGATTACCTCTCGCGCGGAGCGCCTGCGCCAAGGCCGTGAATAAGCCCGATGCTGTGACCAGACCCTTGTCGCGCAAACCGGAACGGACGTGCTCGAAAATTGCCCACAGCACCGCGCGCTGCGCTTCGGGCAGGCGGGTTCGGCGACCGAGGCGCACCACGTCGCGATACGCCTCCCAATGATCGAGCTGCCAGGCGTCGACCACCTGTTCCCATTCGGTTAGCAGAAAATGGCGGCCAAACTTGTGCCCAGGTACGGCTTTGGCTGCGTTATCCACGAGCTGGCGAATGTCCTCGCGAGAGGCGAGCTTGGCGGTGCCGACTTGGGTCTTGTGCAATCGTAGGCCAATGGCTTCGAGGGAATAGACGTCGATCCGTTCGGCGAGGCGAGGCTCATGGGTCAAAAGTCGATTGAGCTTGGATTGCAGCGCATTGGCCAGGGTGTCGGAAAACGTGGTCAGAAAAACGCGCGCGTCGGGATGCTGCCGTGCCAAGTAAGCGGCACGGTGCAGGGCCACAATGGTCTTGCCGGTGCCCGCCGAACGGGAAACGCGGGCCGGGCCGTTGTAATCGCGCTCCACCCACTGGCGCTGCTCGGGGTGCAGGAAAACTGTCCATTTCTCCCACGGAAAATCGAGCGCCCGCTGCAATTCCTCGACGTTGCTCATCACCCGGAAACGGCGTTGCGCGTCGGGGTGATCGAATGGGTTCTCTCTCGAGGGCGTCGGCACGCGTGGCCTGCCGCCGGTCGCGAGTTCCAGCAGCGCTTCGGCGGCTTCGGCGGGCAGATGGTCAGCGAGCGCGAGCAAGGTGTCATCGGTGGCTTGCTTCACGTCAGGCAACCACTCCGGCGGAACGCCGTAGCTCAGCAACTCGTCGTCGGACACGCCTTGGAATAGCAGCTTCGCCGCCGATGCCTGTTTCGCGGAGGCGGTCGCCAGCGGCAACTCGCTCTGCACATAGACCGGCACCACGATTTTCTGAACCGTTTCGCGGATTTCGATCAACTGCGCCGCGCCGGTTTTCGGGTGAGTCTCCAGCTTGCGGCGCTCGGCCCATGCATACGCCTTGTCGTGGTGATCCACATAGCAGAGCAGCAGGCCCGATTCGCTGCGATGAACGATCAGACGAATGTCCCTGCCGACCCGCACCGAACAGAGATTCTTGTCCTTGCCGCGATCCAGTTTGTGGAAACTCATACCGGGACTGGCGGGGTTCAACTGCAAGTCGAAGGCCGTCGTCTTGACGAGCTTTTGCTCGTCGCCGGTCAGGCGACCCAAACTGTCGGTAAAGGTTTCGGCGATGCGGAACTCCATATATGCCCGCCCTTAGGCCACCAAACGCCTCAACCCGTCGCGGAACTTGCAGAAACTGGGGGATGAATTATGTTCGACATCGATGTGCGGGCCAATCTTTTCTGCCCACTCGTGCTTCACCTGCCCTTGCAATAGCCTCCCCGCCCTGAGTATTGCCGCCGCTCCCCCGGGATACACAGCATCCGCGACCAATTCCCAGGTACCGCAGACGGAGTCCTGCGTATAGCCATTCAAGACATTCGACTGAGACTTGGCTCGGGGATACGCCTTTAGCAGTGCCCGACGGTCCCCCAAGTACCACGCTTCCATTTCCTCGATGGCGAGGCGAAACAAAGTATTTGGAGCAACATGGCACTCCTTGACCAGGCCATTCAACTCGGCGAGAAACGCCTTGCAGTCTCTTCGGTCACTGTCCAGTACGACAACAACGGCGTCGATGCCGGGAGTTCTTCCATAACCGGCAAGCAGTCGGGGAAGTTGGTTTAGTAGCGCACGTTTTGCAGGGTCGGATTGGACGGACAATCCCTTGGGTAAACGTCCGATCCCTTTGTACTCATGAACGCGCCATGTGTGGGGCTCTCCTAACGAACCGATCACTGAGGGAAGCAGGGTTTCCACCAACCTGGCCCCGGAGCTGTCCTCGACCAACAACTCGATGTGCATGGATTACCTCGCATCCAGGTAATCGCTGTACCACAGGCCGCCGAGCGGCAGCCCTTCGTCGACGAGATTTCGCACCAGTTCCAGATCGGATACCCGAATGATGGTCGAGAAGCCATCTGCGGCCTTCCCGAGGACCCAGACCTCGTTGGGCGACAGCGCATCTACGAAATACGGCTGATGCGTCGTCACAAAAACCTGTGGTGCATTCTTCTTGCCGGTAGCATGGCTGCGCAATTCGCTGGCCAACGAATCCAGCAGACGGTGGTAGAGGCCATTCTCCGGCTCTTCGATGCAGATAAAAGGTGGCGGGTCGGGATCCTCCATCAGCAGCAGGTACGCAAAGATTTTGAGCGTGCCGTCGGACATCTGGCCTGCATAGAACGGATCAGCGAAGGCACCATCGTTGAATTGCAGTAGCACCCGTTTGTCCAGGGTCACGCTGGTCTTGATGCTTTGTATGCCGGGAATCTTGCTGGCGATACGGTCCAGGATCGCCTGAAAACGCGTCTTGTGTTCCCGTTCCATGTACTGCACCACGTTGCCGATGTTGTCGCCGTGGATGTTTAGGTGGCGCTGTGCGCCGGATGACGGGATCGAACGGGCGGCGTCCGGATGGAAGTAGGACAAATACCATCCCTTCAGGAAATCGCGGAAGCGTTTGATGCGGGGATGTTCCTTGAGCGTGCCCAAGGTGGCGATACCGAGTTGTCGGAGATCGGTGAGTTCGACATCTTCCTTGGTGCGGTCCTCTCCGCCACCAGCAGATTCAACCGCCTCCTCACCCGCCCAGACCGTTCCCTTGCCATGATGCAAGCGTAGGAACGGATACGGCCGGCCATGCTTTTGCCCTTTGCGACGCTGCTTCAGCACCTCGGATTCAACCAAGGGGCGCCCGCTCTCGTCGAGATTGATGGCCAGTTCATAAGTAATCGGACGCTCGCCGATGGCCTCCCGGTAGTAAATTTCGAAGCAAATCGGCCCACCCTTGCCGAGCGAGCGCATGCGCTCAAATCCCCCTCGCTGCTTGGCGTCGCAGGCCGATTCGACGTCCGTCGATAAACAGTCGGCCACGAAGCCAAAAGCATCAAACAGTGTGCTCTTTCCGGACCCATTCTTTCCAATGACCACCGTAAACGGCGTTAGCGGCTCGCCGGACTGCTGAGTAGAAAGTCTCCCCAAGGTTACATCACGCAATGCACGGTAGTTTTGCACCCGGAATCCCTCGATTAAGGCCATAGTATTGTCCTCTCGTATTTCCTGAAGCGTTTACGCGACCCTGAACACCTTCATCACCTCATCCCCCAGGTGATTGATGACCTTCACCGCGATCCGACCGGATTTCGGTTTCTTGAACGGACGCGAGGTATCGCTGTTGAGCGAAGCCCAGGCTTCGGCGTCGATCTCGGCGCGCAAAGTGGTCTTCAACGCGCGGTAGGGATCGTTGGCGCCAAGGAAGTAGGCATGGCGAACGAAGAAGCTTTCTTCGTTGTAGTCGGTGTCGATGAACCAGCAGGCGATGCCGTCGGCACCGTCGCTGATGACTTCGCCGGTCTGCGGCTTGAAGACATCGACGCCATTGACCTTAACGCGCAGCAGGTCGCCCGCATTTTCGTCACCTCGCAGGAGCGTGATGTCCGGCTCGCCGAAGATCACGAACAGGTTGCCCTTGCCGGTGTTCTTGAGGTCTTCGGCCATGTGCAGGTCGGCGTTCATGCGCGCCTTGAGCACGGGCAGCTTGCCGAGCTTGGCGAACTCGGTGGTGTGGGCCTCGAAGTTGAAGGCGCAGGCAATCAGCACATCGAAACCGGCGTCGGCGGCTTCGCGCGCCGCCTCGACGAGATCGGCGCGCTGCACGGTGCCGAATTCGGGGCCGATGAAGATGGCCGCGCGTTTTTCCACGCCCTCGCTTTCGAGATAACGCCCTTCCGCGCAGACCAGTTCGCCCGGCCATGCCACCAGCGAGGTGAAGGTAATGCGGTCTTCCTTATGCGCCTGCTGCACGCCGGCGGTCTTCAGGTTCTCCAGGATCATCTGCGGGAAGGACTGTTTCGCCGCGTAGTCGGCGCCCGGCTGGCGCAGGGTGTCGATCAGTTCGTCGTCTTCATCGACGCCCAATACACGGTGCGGGCTCAGACTCTCGACGGTGAAGGGGCCGGCGACGCGCACCGCCTTCTTGTTCTCGTAGGGCTTGTCGTAGAGGTACTCGAATTCGGCCTTGGCGGCGATGGAGGCGTCGATTTCCTTCTGCCGGGCGACGCGCGCCTGCCACCAGCCGGCGTGCAGTTTCTTGGTGGCATCGGACCAGTCCTTGCCGGCCTCTCGCGGAATCTCCCATTCCTGCCAGGATTTCTTCAGTGCCGCGTTCAGTTGCGTGCGCAGCGGTTCCAGCGTGTGCTGCCACTTGTCCCAGATCACATCGATCTCGGCGTTGTTGGCGATGGACTTCAGCGTGATGTGTGGCACGCGCTCATAGACGAAGCCGTGGCGGATATTGCCGTGGGTCGGTTGCGAACTCGGCGCCGTGAGCGTGACTTCGGCCTCCTTGAACTGGCCCTCACGGGAATCAGCGAGCAAGTAGAAGGGATAGCGTGCCCCCATGATGCGTGCGCGAGCCAGCGCCAGGGCAACGCGCGAAGTGTCGATGGTGATCCAGCGACGGCCCCATTGCTCAGCGACATAGGCGGTGGTGCCCGAACCGCAGGTGGGATCTAGGACAAGGTCACCCGGGTCTGTTGCCATCAAGAGGCATGCCTGGGCGACACGCACGTTTGTCTGAACGACATAAACCTTGTTCTGTGCCCCTGCCAAACCTTCTGTCCATATGTTTTGAGTATTGACTGACGGCGAATCGTTATACCCCTCGACATAGAATGGACGCTTATCACCCGGTTTCACTCTACCAGCAAAATACAATCGCTGAAGACCAACGGGATGATGCGTGCGCCAATGGCGACCGAGGCCAGGATAGAAGTCCTTTCCAAAAACTGTCCATTTCTTATTTTCAGTTTCCGCCCCTCCATCCTGTGTCAAGGTGATGTCATCTCGAAAGGGACGCCAAGCTTGGGGAATCCGCTCGGGGGTCTCCCGCCATTCTTTGGGAATTGCCTCAATTTCCCCGTGTTCGTTCCATGCTTTCGTGTACTTGGAATAATCAACTTCGAGAAGGCTCGCGGCTCTCCACGACTTCCGGAACTTTAGTTCTGGTTTGCTCTTCGCATAAAGCAACAGGTAATCGGCAATGTTTGCTGTGTAGTCACTCTCCTGGTAGTGCGTTTTCTTGAACGTAATTTGCCCAACAAAGTTACTGTCACCGAATACTTCATCCATGACCGCTCGGACGCGATGAACGTTTTCGTCGCCGATTTGGACAAATATGGAGCCAGAGTCAGTCAGAAGATCACGCGCCACCGTAAGGCGGTCACGGAAATAGGACAAAAAGCTATGAATACCGTCTCGCCAGGTATCTCTAAACGCTTTGACCTGTTCGGGCTCACGAGTAATTTGATCAACCTTTCCGTCGGTAACCTTATTGCTAGTGGTTGACCACTGAAAGTTGCTGTTGAATTTGATGCCGTAGGGCGGGTCGAAGTAGATGCACTGCACCTTGCCGCGCAGGCCCT
>CAYQVH010000046.1:0-8640 GCA_964420975.1 uncultured Candidatus Accumulibacter sp. | reverse complement strand
TACAGTGGCTGATGCCCTGCCAAACCATCTGCACTGGGAGTTTTGCAAGAGGCTCTGTATAGAGAACCCCAGTCGATTGCCGAGCTGCGAGCAGAGAAAGCGGCGGTGTTCGCTTCTTTACGCGCCGACTACGGGCAATTACGCGCCGCGTGGGGTGGCAACCCTGGCTACGACGCGCTGTTCGACGCCGAGCTGAACAACGCCCGGCTGGCGTCTTTTTCGCTCTACGACAATCTGCTACCGGCGTTCGAGCGACTGCTGGCCAAACTGGGCGGCGACCTGCCACGCTTTTACCAGGAAGTGGCGGTGCTCGGAACCCTCGACGCAGAGACGAGGCGCGCCACGCTCGCCCAATTCGCCGCCTCGCAACGCCGACGGCGAAGCGTAATGAAGCGGATCTCCGCATCGACGTCACGCACAACGCTCAGCCTTTCGGCGAACTGATTGCCGACGACGAGTCAAGCCAGACGGCCAGACCTTGCGCGTTCAGGTCGAGGTCGGTGGCAAAGATCTCCAGGACCTGTTCGATCGGCAATCGACAGTCGAAACGCCGAACCGCTTCCATCAGGATCTCGACCAGCCCGGCGCGGATTCGTGCCAGCCGGTCTGGTCCCGGTCGAGCTTCCCGCCTCGCCACGCACAGGTGGGCTTCGAGCAGATCCCACAGTCGGGCTGCCTGCCTCGGCACGTCGCCGACCTCGCCGTAGTGCGTCAGGAAGACGCTCCGCGGTTGATAGCTCAACAGCCGGTCAAGCGACGCCCGGAGGGCAATCGGATCGAACTGTACCGGCGTCGTCGTCGGAAAGATGAATTGCCGACCGGCCGTGTCAAGCTCGCGGTAGGAAAGGCCAAACGAGTCACCCGTGAACAGGCTTCCGCTGCGGCCGTCGCGAAAACAGAGATGATGTCGGGCATGTCCCGGCGTCTCGAAACACAGTAGCTCACGACCGGCGAGATCCACCGTCAGGCCATCGCTGGCGCAAACGATCCGCTTCGCGCAGACCGGTACGATCTCACCGTAAAGCCTGTTCACCGCAACCGCGCCATAAACCGCAGTCACCCCGGCGAGCAGTCGAGACGGATCGATCATATGCGGGGCGCCGCGTGGATGGACAACCAGGCGGGCCTGCGGGAAGGCCTGCATCATCTTCCCGGCGCCCCCCGCGTGATCGAGATGCACGTGGGTCAGCAGCACATAGTCAACAGAATCCACGGTCAAACCGAGCGTGTGCAGCGCCTCGCACGTCCGCGCCAACCCTTCGCGGCTGCCCGTATCGACCACTGCGACGCGACCCTTTTCGATCACCAAGTAGATGGCCGTCAGCCGCGGTCGAACATAAGCGGCATCGACCGCGACAATGTCCTCTTCGTAACGGTGGATGGGCTCCATAGGCACCGTACTCGTCTCCCTCGACGGCGCGTCGCCGCCTTGGCGGTTGATGACGCGATTACACCCCGGCGCTCGGCCCCTGAACCGCGTTGTCCGGTCTAGCGATCGCGCTTCAGGAACGTCGTGAACCGACTTCTGAGCTTCGCCACCTTCGGATTGATCACGATCTGACAATAGCCCTGATCGGAATTTCGGCGGAAATACTCCTGATGATAGGGCTCTGCCGGATAGAAACGCGGCGCCGGGAGTACCTCGGTGACGATTCTTCCCGGCCACAGCTTTTCCTGTTCCAGCTCCTCGATAAACGCCGAGGCAAGCTGCGCTTGCTCGTCGCTGTGGAAGAAGATGACCGAACGATATTGTGTGCCGACGTCGTTACCCTGCCTGTTGAGCGTCGTCGGATCGTGAATCGCAAAAAACACCTCGAGCAGCTGCCGGTAGCTGCGTCGCGCCGGATCAAACGTCACTTGCACTACCTCGGCGTGTCCCGTTCGCCCGCCGCACACCGCCCCGTAGCCCGGATTTTCCAAATGCCCACCGCAATAGCCGGAAACCACGGCTCCGACGCCGTCGATTTGTTCAAACACGGCCTCCAGACACCAGAAACAGCCACCACCGAGCGTCGCGACTTCCCTCTCAGATGCCATTTGACTCTCCCTTCGCAAGCCACCCCGACAAACCAGCGCTACCTGACCACCGAGCTCACGGACCTTCCGGTCGAGGCGTCCATTGTAGGCGACCGGGGGAGTCGGCGGGGGAACACCGGGCGAGCGGCGCTTGTCCATCGCAGACCTGTTTCACGCGCAGAGTCCCGACCGAGAGTCCGATGCCGAGTGCCTTCACCCGTCTGCGAGACGTTCTTCTGTTGCTCGTGCTTGTCGCCGCCTTCGCTGGCCAAGGGATGGCGGCGACCGGACCGGTAGCGACAGCGCGCACGCCGCACGTGCTGCTGACCCTGCACGCCGAGCAGGCAGTGCTTGCTCCGGGAACGACTGCCTGGCTGGGCCTGCACTTTCGACTCCGTCCGAATTGGCACCTCTACTGGCGCAATCCGGGCGATTCAGGTTACCCGCCACGCATCGCCTGGCGGCTGCCAGCGGGTGTCAGCGCCGGCGACATTCAGTGGCCAGCGCCACAGCGCCTCCCCTTCGGGCCGCTGACCAACTTCGGCTACAGCGACCAGGTGATGCTCATCGTGCCGCTGCATCTCGCTTCCGACTTCGCGCCCCACCAGCTACAGGCGGTGGCGGACGTGAATTGGCTGGTCTGCGAGGAAAGTTGCGTACCGGAGTCGGCTACTGTCGGATTGACGCTGCCGGTCGCTGCGAATGCTCGCGACGACGTCGCTCAGCAGACGCGCTTCGCGCAAGCACGAGCGGCCTGGCCGGCAACACAGCCACCGATGGACTGGCGCCTGCACGCGCAACCAGACGCCGCTGGCGTTCAGTTGCGCGTTGGCGTACCGCCCGGTCAGCCGCCACAGACGATCGAGTTCTTTCCCTACGCCGAGGGCTTGATGGACGCGGCGGCGGCGCAGACCACGCGACGTGAAGGCGACCACCTGGTGGTCGATCTGCGCGCCGCCGATCCGCCGCTGGCGCCTTGGCGGACACTTAATGGTGTCGTCGTTCACCGGACTGCCAGTGACGGCGCGGTGACGCACGCCTTCGAAGTGAGTCTCCCGATCGCCGGCGTCGGCGAGGTCAGCGGAGAGGGCGCGGCCGTTCTCCAGCCAGCGCGTCTGCCCGGTCTACTGCCGACACTGCTCCTCGCCTTTGTCGGCGGCGTCCTGCTCAACCTGATGCCCTGCGTCTTTCCGGTTCTCTCGATCAAGCTTCTGGCACTGATCGGCCACTCGCCGCCCGAACCGCGCCAGCAACGACGGCACGCGCTGCTCTACGCCGTTGGCGTCGTTTTTTCCTTTCTCACGCTGGCGCTGGCCGTGCTCGTCCTGCGCGCCGGCGGCCACGCCCTCGGCTGGGGGTTTCAGTTGCAGTCGCCGATCGTCGTCAGCTTGCTCGCCCTGCTTTTCTTCACCCTCGGACTGTCGCTCGCCGGAGGACTGCCGATTGCCACGCTGGCGCAGGATGCGCCGTCGACTGGGCGCGCACGCCACCCCGATGGCGACGCCCTCGCCTCCGGCGTGCTTGCGGTACTCGTCGCCTCGCCGTGCACGGCGCCGTTCATGGGCGCTGCTCTCGGGGCTGCTTTTCTCCTGTCGACGCCGCACACGCTCGCCATCTTCACCGTGCTTGCCGTCGGAATGGCCTTGCCCTTGGTTCTCCTGCTGTGTTTTCCCGGCCTGCAACGACGACTCCCACGGCCCGGAGCGTGGATGGAACGACTCAAGGAGTTGCTCGCCTTGCCGCTGTTTGCAACGGTTGTCTGGCTCGCCTGGGTGCTCGTCGAGCAAGTCGGGGCGGCGGCCATCGTCACTCTTGGCAGCGGCCTGGTCGGTGTCGGCTTGCTCGCCTGGTGCGTTCGCCTGCGCCACGACCTCCTGCGACGTAGCGCATCGCTGCTCGCGCTGCTCGTCGCGATAGGGGTTTGCGTCGGGCCGTGGTGGCCGTCGGCGACGAATGCGCCAGGCAATGCGCCACCAGCCGTCGCCGCCGCCGAGCGTGTGTTGCCTTGGCTGCCCTGGACCAGCGATGCGCTGGCCACGGCTCGCGCGCAGCGGCAAGCGGTACTGGTAGACTTCACCGCTGCGTGGTGCATTACCTGCCAAGTTAACAAGCGTCTCGTTCTCGACCGCCCAGACGTGCTCAACGAGATTGCCGCGGCCAGAGTGCTCACTCTACGTGCCGACTGGACGCGTCAGGACACAGCGATTACCGCCGAACTCGGTCGCCTTGGACGCAGCGGTGTTCCGGTCTATGCGCTCTATCCTGCGCACGGACCGGCGCGGCTGCTGCCTGAAATCCTCACTCCTGCGACCGTGATCGACGCCGTACGCGCCGTGGCGCGCGCCGAACCACATCCCTCTTGACCTACGAGGAGAAACCACATGCCACCGTCGATTCCGAAACGACTTCTGCTCTCCGCACTCATCGCAGCCGGGCTCGGGACCCCTGCCTACGCGCTATCACCTGGCAGCGCCAGTCCCGCCTTCACCGTCACCGACCTCGACGGCAAGGCGGTCACTCTCGCCGCCCTGAAAGGAAAGTGGGTGGCGCTCGAGTGGACCAACCCGGAGTGCCCCTTCGTGCAAAAACACTATGGTGCCGGCAACATGCAGGCGACGCAGAAGTACGCCGCCGACAACCAAGTGGTCTGGCTGCAGATCAACTCGACCAATCCGCAGCACAAGGACTATCACAGCCCAGAAAGAATGCGCGAATGGAATCGCGCGATGAAGGCGGTTCCGGCGCACGCGACGCTCGACGAGAGCGGCGCCGCAGGCAAGTCCTACGGCGCAAAAACGACGCCTCACCTGTTCCTGATCGACCCCGCAGGAAAGCTCGTCTACAACGGCGCCATCGACGACAAACGATCGTCCGACGCCGCCGACATCCCTGAAGCGCGGAATCACCTCAAGATGGCGATCAGCGAGGTCGTCGCCGGGAAGCCGGTGTCGGTCGCCGCGACCACACCGTACGGCTGCTCGATCAAGTACTGATGGCCGAAGCGGCTTATGGCTTGGCCCGTCTCCATTCGTACCTTTCGTGCCGTTCGTGCCGTTCGTGCCGTTGCCGGTGCGACGGTTCGGGCCCACAATGACACGACCCTTCGACGACGACCAGAAAGGACCACGAATGAACAGGAAATCGATCGCCATCGTTGGCGTCACCGCCACGCTGCTCGCTGCCTGTCTGACACCGGCCGAGCAGAAAGCGGCGGATTCCCGTGAATGCGAGGGGTACGGCTTTGCCCCCGGCAGCGACGCGTTCGCCAACTGCATGATGACGATCGCCAATCGACGTGCCGATCAGATGCGCCACTGGCAGGAAGAGCAAAACCGGAAATGGCAGGAGCAGCAAGCGCACCATCCAAACACGGTTAGCCCAGCGCCGGACGTAGGGAGGATGCATTGCTCGACGCGCGAAACCTCGACCACGACCGGCAACACGACCAACGTGCACAGCAGTACGAGTTGCGCGTCGTTCTGACGCCGTCGACGCGTTCACGACCCATGCTCGTCGCCTCCCTCCACTCAGCACCGAGGCCGTGACCACATGACCCTATCCGTCGCCATCTACCTTTATCCCGAAGTCGAGGTGCTCGATTTCGCCGGTCCGTTCGAGGTATTCACGACCGCCAATCGTGTCTTTCTCCGTCGCCAGCCGAACGCGGAACCCGTCTTTCGGGTGTTCACGGTAAGCCAGACGACCGGCCCGATTCGAGCCCGAGCGGGCCTGCGTGTCCTGCCCGACTACGCGCTTGACAGCTGCCCGGTGGCGAACGTCCTGTTGATTCCCGGTGGCGTCATCGACGCGGAAGTCGTTGATCAAGCCTTGCTCGCGTGGATTCGGGAACGATCCCGCGAGGCGGCGATTACCGCTTCGGTCTGTACCGGCGCGTTCTTGCTGGCGAGCGCCGGACTGTTGGCCGGCAAAGGCGTGACCACGCACTGGGAGGATCTTGCCGACTTGCGTGCCCGGTTCGCCGATATCACCGTGCGCGACGACGTGCGCTGGATCGACGAAGGCGAGATTGTCACCTCGGCGGGAATCGCTGCCGGCATCGACATGAGCCTCCACCTCGTCGCGCGTCTAGCCGGACCGGAACTCGCGCGGCTGACCGCTCGGCAGATGGACGTGCCGTATCACGACGCCGCCAGCACGGCGCTCTAACAGATGCGCGGCAGTTGCTCGCCGCTAAGCCAATCGACGATGCGTCGTCCACCGAACGCGGTGCTCATCTGCACAAAGTGGTGCGCGTCTTCGTGCACGCTACCGATCAGCGCCGAACGCCGGCCCAGCGGGTGCGCACGCATCACCGCCAGCAGCCGTTCGGCGTCGGCAGCGGCGACGAACGCCAACAGCTTTCCCTCGTTGGCCACGTACAACGGGTCGAAACCGAGGAACTCGCAGGCGGCCGCCACCTCGGGCAAGATCGGCAACGCGCGCTCCTGAAGCAGGATGCCGACTCCCGATTGACGTGCGATCTCGTTCAGCGTCGCCGCGACGCCCCCTCGCGTCGGGTCGCGAACGACGTGAATCGCCGCCCCGCTGTCGCGCATCACCGCCGTCAGCCCGTGCAGCGCGGCGGTGTCGGAGACTATCGGCGCCGTGAAGCCAAGGCGCTCGCGCTGCGCCATGATCGCCATTCCGTGCTCGCCGATCGTCCCGGAAACGATGATCTGGTCACCGGGTCGTGCGCGGTCGCCTGACCACCGCTGGTCGGCAAGGACACCAACGCCGGTGGTCGTCAGGTAGACGCCGTCACCCCTTCCTCGTTCAACCACTTTCGTATCGCCGGCGACTACCGGCACCCCCGCCAGACGCGCGGCGCTGGCCATCGAATCGACGATTCGCGCCAGGTCGCCAAGCGCCAAACCCTCTTCGAGTATGAAGCTGGCGGCGAGGTAAAGCGGCTGCGACCCCATCACGGCCAGGTCGTTGATCGTTCCGTGAACGGCCAGGCATCCGATGTCACCGCCGGGAAAGAACAATGGTGAGACGACGTGCGCGTCGGTAGACAGCACCAGCCGGCCGTTCGCGGCCGGCAATACGGCGGCGTCGTTGCCCTGGCTGAGGAAAGCGTTGCCGAGACGCTGCGCAAACAGGGCGGCGATCAGCTGCGTCATCGCCCGCCCGCCGCCACCGTGCGCCATTTCGACGCGGCCATGAGCGAGGTCGAGCGGCCGCACGAACACCTTGCGCATCAGCGTCTCAGCATCCGGGCGCCGCTTCGCGCCAACGGCCAAACGAGTAATGCGCTGCACACGCGCCCTCCGCAGACACCATGCACGAACCGACTGGATTTTCAGGTGTGCAGAGGGTCGCAAACAGGCGGCACTCGCTAGGCCGCTTGCTCCCGCGCAAAACGGCACCGCAGTCGCAGCCCGGATGATCGGCCACCGCTTCGTAGTTCAGCGCGAAGCGCTGCTCGGCGTCGAAACCGCCAAAATCGCGCCGGATGCACAGCGCGCTGAACGGCAGTTCGCCGAGGCCGCGCCAGGCAAACGTCGGACGCAGCTCAAGAATCTCGGCGACCAGTTCCTGCGCCTTACGGTTACCGTCGCGCGTCACGGCGCGGGTAAACTGATTCTCGACCACCGCCTGCCCGGCGTTGACCTGGCGGATCAGCATCAGGATCGCCTGCATCACGTCGAGCGGCTCGAAGCCGGCGATCACCACCGGTTTCCCGTGCTGCTCGGCAAAGACCTCGTACGGTCGGGACCCGATCACCGTCGACACGTGCGCCGGGCCAACGAAACCGTCGAGGTGAACGCTACCCCAGCGCTGCACCGCCGACGCTTCGACGATGCTGGCGATCGCTGGCGGCGTCAGCACGTGGCAGCAAAGCACCGAAAAATTGCGCACGCCGAGTGCTTGCGCCTGTTTGATCACCACCGCGGTGGGCGGCGTCGTCGTTTCAAAGCCGATCGCAAAGAAGACCACCTGCCGCTCCGGATGCTCCCGTGCAATCGCCAACGCGTCGGCCGCCGAGTAGATCATGCGCACTTCGCCTGCCTCCCCGCGGCCAAGAGCAGCTCGCGCCTTGAGCAAGGAGTAGCCAGCCGACGTCGGCACCCGCAGCGGATCCCCATAACTGCAGAGGATTACACCGGCTTCGCGGACGAGACGAATCGCCATCTCGATGCGTCCGATCGGCAACACGCACACCGGGCAGCCAGGGCCGTGAATCATGCGCACCGCCGATGGCAGCAGGTCGTTGATCCCGTAGCGCGCGATCGCGTGCGTGTGGCCACCGCAAAACTCCATGAAATGGTAGGCACGCCCCTCCTCGACTTCCCTTCGGATCGCCTCCGCCAACCCCTGCGCCAGCCTTCCGTCGCGGAACTCGTCGATGAACCTCATGCCACGCCTTCCTCTCTCGCGAGCGCCATCCACCACTCTGCACGCCAGCCCCTGTTGGCGAATCCAGTTGACCCCGCCCGAGGGCCGGCAGCCAGTCGGCCCTCCCCCAGGGCCGAATTTTTTACGCGCTGACAGGACTTGAGCGGCAAGGGATAGCTCAGTATAATCGCCCTTTCCCAAGGCAAAGCGCCCGTAGCTCAGCTGGATAGAGTACTTGGCTACGAACCAAGGGGTCGGGCGTTCGAATCGCTCCGGGCGTGCCAA
>CAYQVH010000045.1:0-12520 GCA_964420975.1 uncultured Candidatus Accumulibacter sp. | reverse complement strand
CGGAAAGTAACCGCTTGATTCCCTACGCCTTGCCTAAGAGGACAAATTCACCCTGGTATCGACTGCCTGCCACCAGGGCTACGGTCAGATCCGGTACCGCCGGCCGACGATGGGTCGCCGGCTGCGGGGAACGACCCGTGTAACCATACGGTCGTATGATATCGTTACCGAGTTCCGCATACTGCCCGCAATGTCTTCTGACCAGCCTACCGAGGCCCCGCAGCCCGGCGAAATCGCTATCCAGGCGTCGCAGCTTCGCCCTGGCGTTCATGTTCGCCTGCCAGTCCCCTGGCTCGAACATCAGTTTGTTTTCAGCTCCTTCGTCATTGCCGACGAAGAACAGGCACGAATGATCGCGGCGATGAACCTGCCGCAGATATTCTGTGACCCCAAGCGGTGCCGAGTCCCCCTGTCTCCGGCAGCAGCTACGGCGCCTTCGCCCGAGGACCACCCGGCAGACGAACAGCAAGCGGCCATGGAGGCGCTCGAGCAGGCGCGTTTGACGGCGAGAAACGAACGTATTGAGGTCGTCACTACGCTGCAGAACCGGCTCCTGAGAACCGAGCAGGTTTACCGTGGTACCGCCAAGACGGTCACCAGTTCGCTGCACGGATTTGCCTCCAACCCGACCGAGTCCGTGCGCGGAATGATCCAGGTCTGCGAACACTCGACGGCTGCCCTCTGTGCCGACCCGGACAGTGCCTTCGCCCTGATTGCGAGCAAGGGACAGGAAGACGGACAGGCGGCGCACGCGCTATCGGTAATGACGATCACCTTGCTGCTCGGCAAGCAGGCGGGCCTGCCCGAGCAAGCGTTACACGCCCTCGGCACCGGCGCGCTGCTCCACGACGTCGGCAAGCGCTGGATCAGTCCGTCGATCCTGCGCAACAAGACACGCAATCGGCATGAGGACGCAATCTATCAGAGCCACTGCCGCTCCGGTTATGACGCCGCGAGAACGGTCAACAGCGTGTCGAAAGCCGTGCTGGACGCGATTCTTTGTCATCACGAGCGACTCGACGGTAGCGGTTTTCCGGACGGTCTGAGCGGTCGCAACGTCCCGCTCACGGCGCGCGTGGTGGCAATTGCCGACCGCTTCGACAACCTCGTCAATCCAATCGACCAGCGCGACGCCATTGCTCCCGCAGAAGCTTTGTCCTTGATGTGGATGAAGGAACGTGATCGCTTCGATGCGTCTCTGTTACCGCTGTTCATCAAGGCGATGGGAGTCTACCCGCCCGGCTCGATCGTCCAGCTCGGCGATGGACGAATCGGCGCAGTGGTCATGTCGGCGCCAAAGGGCAAGCCACTTCTGCCCAAAGTCCTGATCTACACGCCGGACGTCCCTCGCCGTGAAGCGCCGATCGCCGATCTCGCGACACAGGAAATCGTGACCATCAAGCGCACCTTGCGTTTGCAGGATCGATCGGAGGATGAGCTGGATTATCTGCTGCCGCGACGCAAGATCAAGTGGTCCTGTGTCGCGGACTGACGCTGCCGGGCGGTGTCCGGTCCACCCGCGCGTAGCTGCCGACTAACGGTTCCCCGTGTATCTGATCGCGATCGCCTGGCTCTACGTCACGCTTTTGATGGCGCTGACCGAGAAACACCTCGTCGCCGGCCTGCTCACCTTCGTCTTCTACGGACTGGTGCCGATCGCGCTCCTGCTTTGGCTGTTCGGCCACTCTGCGCGACGGCGTCGCGCAAAGCGTCTGCTAACCCCTGCCGCCGACCGCCCGGCGCCTGGTGAGTAATCAGTCGTCAGCCAGCCAGATCAGAGACGCCATGCGTCCCGTCACGTGATCACGACGAAAGGAAAAGAAGCGCGTTTCGTCGCGCAGCGTACAGTACTCGCCCCCGTAACACGCGGTAACGCCGTACCGCCCGAGTGCCTGCCGCGCCAACAGGTAGATGTCCGCCAGCCACTTTCCGGAGCCACCACCACCAGGCGATGAGGGTCGCTTGTCCACTCGCGCGAGACTCGCGGCCGGACTCGCGGAGGCGGGGAGAAACGCTGCTGCCGCTTCGGCGTGCGTGGCGACGAAGGCGTCGCGCACCTCGTCTCCGACCTCAAAAGCCGAAGGGCCAATCGCCGGACCGAAATACGCGAGCACGTCCGGTCCTGGAACACCAAGCGCCCTAACCGTCTGCTCGAGAATGCCGGCGTTCAGACCTCGCCAGCCGGCGTGCGCGACAGCGACGACGTTGCCCGCGCGATCGCACAGCAACACCGGCAGGCAATCGGCGGTCATCACGGCGCAAACGACGCCGGGTTGACGCGCCACTGCGGCGTCGGCGTCCGGCATGGCTTCCGTCACCGTCGCCGCGTCGATCACCGTACTGCCGTGAACCTGATTCAGCCAGCAAGGCGCCGCCGGCAGGTGCTCAGCGAGACGACGGCGATTCTCGACGACGGCGCTCCACTCGTCGCCCACGTGTCCGCCAAGATTGAGGCTGCCATACGGAGGCCAACTAACCCCACCGTGCCGCGTCGTGATCAGGCCGCGCACGCGCCGTGGCGCCGGCCAGTCGGGAACGATCCACGATCTATCGGTCACCGAACACCTTTTCGCGACGCGCCGACCAGACTCAGCGCCCTGCCCACTGCGCTTCACGCCGCAGGCCGTCGATCAGGTCGACCAGGTCGGCAGGCAGTTGCGATCGCCACGACATCGCCATTCCGGTCACCGGGTGCAGCAAAGTGAGGCGGCAGGCGTGCAGCGCTTGACGCGGGAACGGCGGTCCGCTCGGCGCGCAACGACTTCCCGCGCCGTACACCGGGTCGCCAACCAAGGGATGGCCGAGCGCGCTCATGTGGACCCGAATCTGGTGTGTGCGCCCGGTTTCGAGTGCGCATTCGACCAAGGTGCAGGCGAGAAATCGGGTCACGACGCGGTAATGCGTACGTGCCGGCTTGCCCGTCGCGAGTACCGTCATTCGGGTGCGCACGCTCGGATGCCGTCCAATCGGGGCATCGACCACCCCGGCTTGGTCAACGACACCGCGAACGACGGCCAGGTAGCAGCGTTTGACCGTGCGCGCCTGGAGTTGCCGGACGAGCGAGGTTTGAACCTCCGGCGTCTTGGCAACGACCATCAGGCCGCTCGTATCCTTGTCGAGCCGATGCACGATGCCGCCGCGGGCAACCGCAGCGAGGGACGGCGCATGGTGCAACAAGGCATTGAGCAAGGTGCCGCTCCAGTTGCCGTTCCCGGGATGGACGACGAGGCCGACAGGCTTGTCGAGGACGAGCAAGTGGTCGTCCTCGAAGACGATCGGCAAGGGAATCGCTTCCGCCGCCGCGGTTGTTAGGCGCGGATCAGCTGCCGCGATCACGGAGAGTCGTTCGCCGCCGCTAAGCTTGTGTCGTGGTTCGGCAACCGGAGCGCCAGCGATCACGACGCGGCCCTCGCGAATCCAGTCCTGCAAGCGGCTACGCGAGTGCTCCGGCAGCAAGCGCGCCAATACCCGGTCTACCCGCTGCCCGGCACAGTCGGCCGGCACGCTCAGGGAGTGCGTAGCGTTTGCGCTATAATCGGCCGCTCCGCTCTCGTCGATCGAGCCACCCGTCAGTGGCCCTCTTTGTCCCAGGTCGTTCATCATGCGTAGTTTAACGGTTCTCGCAGCGCTCCTCCTGGCGATGCTCGTCGCCGGTTGCGGGCTACTCCCCGAGACCAAGGACGAAACGATCGGCTGGTCGGCAAACAAACTCTATACCGAGGCCAAGTCGGCGCTCAACGATGGGGCTTACACCCGAGCGATCACCTACTTCGAAAAGCTCGAATCGCGCTATCCCTACGGTCGTTACGCACAGCAGGCACAGATCGAGATTGCGTACGCCTACTGGAAAGACCAGGAACCCGCGTCGGCGATTGCCGCCTGCGACCGCTTCATCAAACTGCACCCCAACCATCCCAACGTCGACTACGTGTACTACCTGCGCGGCCTGATCAACTTCAACGAGGAACTTGGCATCATGGGTCTCGTCAGTCAGCAAGACATGACCGAACGCGACCCGAAGGGCGCGCGCGAATCGTTCGACTCGTTCCGTGAACTTGTCACCCGTTTTCCTGACAGCAAGTACACGCCCGATGCGCTTCTGCGCATGAAGTACCTGGTCAACGCCCTGGCTTCGCTCGAACTGCACGTCGCCCGCTACTACCTGAAGCGTGGAGCGTATTTGGCGGCGGCCAACCGCGCCCAGTACGCGGTCAAGACGTACCCCGACGCGCCAGCGGTCGAAGAGGCCCTGTTCATCATGGTCAAGGCCTACGACAACCTCGGCCTCACCGACCTGCGCGATGACACCGAACGGGTAATGCGCAAAAACTACCCGCAAAGCGAATACTACGTCCGCGGTCTGGAGAGAACCCAGCCGTGGTGGAAGCTCTGGTAGGAGTTCCCGGTCCCGGCGGCGGCGTTTTGCCTGCGGCTACAGCGACTGTTTGATGGCCAGAACCGCCTGGTTGCGCAAGGTCCGCAGCAGCGACAACTCCTTCTCGGAAATGGTGAGTTCCCCGGCACGGCCGGCATCGGCGTAGATCATCGCCAAGGGACTGCTCTTCAGACAGAGCGGAAAGACGACGAACGTTTCGGCGCCGACGGCCAGTTGAAACCACGCCGGAATACGGGCAGCGATCTTGGTGTCGCGGGTATCGCTGATCAGAATATCGACCCCGTTGGCCAGCGCGGCATGGAATATGTCCGGCTTAAAGGCGAGCGGAAAGTGGAAGCGCCTGGCGACGTCGTTCGCGTCGGGCCCAAAGCCGAAGCGGCCGACCATCTGATTGCTGCGTGCGTCACGACTACACAGGATGACGCGCTGGAATCCCTTCGCCCGGTACATCGTCTCCAAAATGATGCGCATGACGTCGTTCAGCTTGAAGTCGCTGACCAGCGCGTTGCTGACGTCCTGTATCCCGGCGAGCAGGACGACCTCGCTCGAAGGCAGCGCGTCACGCGCAAGGCCGTTATCGTCGGCTGCCGGCGGCAGATAGGGTGCAGTATCCGGTGTCGACTCGGCAAACAAGGCCCCGGTCACACCGTTAGCGCGCGCGGCAACGACCTCGGAGACAACAATCGGAGCGGCTCCGGCTTCCCACCTGCGGATCTGCTGGCCAAAATGCGTCTGTTGCAGGTTGAGGTGTATCGTCGCCGCAAACTGTGTGACCTGTTCGAACGACCGGTTCAGCGTCCGCTGCACCTCCTGCGGGTCGATTGACACGGCCTCGGCATACCGTGCAGCGATCTTCTGTAGACCTCGCTGCTGCGGATCGGGCGCCGTGTCGGCAACCAGGTCGCACAATTCGTTCGACAACGCAGAAAGCAGACGCAGGTTGTCTTCGCCGGTCTCTGGCTGCCGGACGGGTCCTTCCGGCAGCCGGTGCATGCTGCTGACGATCAGCCGCGGGAAACCCCAGCTCTCGGCGATGGCAACGCCGAGTTCTTCGTAGGAAACGCCGAGAACCTGCAACGCCGCGTGGTCTTCCGTCAAGCTCTTCTGCTGCACGGCGCGGGCGATCTCGGCGCTTTCGTCAGGGAAGTAGTAATGGCTCAACAAACGGCCAAGGTTATGGAACATGGCGCAGATGTAAAGCTCTTCGCTCTCGCCACCAGTCGTCACGCGGCTTCCAAACTCCTTGGCCAAGAGTGCGGCAAAGTTGGCGCGCACGAACTCTTCCTTCAGACGATGCGCGTTGCGCTTGTTTTGCAGGTGATCGAACAGCATGACCGTGATGGCGATGCTGCGAACCGCGTCGAGCCCCAGGACGACGACGGCGCGCGAAACGGTACTGATGTTGCCGCCGCCAGCCTGCCGGTAATACACCGAGTTGACGACGCGCAGGATTTTGTTGGTCAGCGAAAAATCCTTCAGGATCGCGTTCGACACGTCGGACAGATTCTGCGTATCTAACGACGTGATCCGGTTGATCGCGCCGACCGACTCGGAGAGTGCCGGAAAGTCACTCTTGTGTTTCATCCGCCGCAGCAGAAACTCGATCGTGCTCTGCGTGCCGTCGCCGGCCGGAGCCGATACCGCCGGCGTCAGGTAGTTGTCCAGCGCCGCACGCAATTCGTTGGCCGAAGCGAAGCGCTCCTGAGGATCACGCGCCAGTACGCGGTAGAGGAGATGCGCCAGCCGTTCATCGATGGCTTCACTGACGTCCGGCGAGCACACGATATCGTGGTTGGCCAGTCGCTCCATCACCTGTTGGCTGTCCGTACCAGGCACCGCGCGCTTGCCGGTGAGCAGTTCGTACAGAACGAGACCGGCGGAAAAGAGATCCGAGCGTTCGCTAATCTGACGATGCACGATGTACTCGGGAGCCATGTACGCCGGCGTGCCGACGAGTTGCCCACCGCCGCTGCTCGTCGCTTCTCGCCGGGTGGCGATACCGAAATCCATCACCCGCGGCCGCCCCTCGTCGTCGATCAGAATGTTGCTCGGCTTCAGATCGCGATGAATGATTCCCGCCGCATGCGCATGGGCGATCGCTTCCAGCACTGGCTGCATGAGCGCAATCGCTTTCGCCGCCGGCATCGCTCCGTTGGCCCGCAAGTACTCCGCCAAGTTCTTGCCCGGCACATACTGAAAGACCAGATAGAGGTCGCCCTTCTCCTCGCCGGCCTCGAAGATGGGAACGATGCTCGGGTGACGCAGCTGGCTGACGAGACGCGCCTCTTCGAGCAATTGTTGGTTCTGCTGCGCGTCCGATCGGGAGAAATGCAAGGTCTTGATCGCCACCTGACGCTGCAGATGCGGGTCGCGTGCCAGATAGACGACGCTCTGCGCACCGCGACCAAGTTCGCGAAGGATCTCGAAACGACCGACCCGCCTACTCACCTAGCCCGATCCGCTCACCCGAAAAGCGCATTCTAATCGGATCGCCAGAACGCCGGGAGCACGGAAACGGGAGTTTCCCCCTATGACGTACGAATTCAGGGCTCATCCTGAACCGGTTCGAGGTCTTCGAGATCGGCAAGACGTGACTGCGCTTCGCTCGCCGGCAGCGCCTCGACGCTCCTCAGCTTGCGCTCGATCTGGCGCGTTCTGACTCCAGCCGACTCGATGCTGCGGCTGGCCTGTTCCAGCTTGCGTCGCGTCGCCTCGAGCACCTCGCCGAATTTGCCAAACTCGGTCTTGATCGCACCAAGCACGGCCCACACCTCGGACGAGCGACGTTCAATCGCCAACGTCCGGAAACCCATCTGCAAGCTGTTGAGCAAGGCCGCAAGCGTTGTCGGCCCAGCGATGCAGATACGCAGCTCGCGCTGCAGCGTCTCGACCAACCCCGGTCGACGCAAGACCTCGGCGTAGAGGCTTTCGGTCGGCAGATAGAGAACGGCGAAATCGGTGGTAAAAGGCGGCTCAACGTACTTATCGTGAATTTTCCTCGCCTCCTCGCGCAGGCGCAGCTCCAGCGCGCGCACCGCCGCTTCGAGCGCCACCGGGTCCGCACGCTCCTGAGCGTCAAGCAGACGCTGATGATCTTCGAGCGGAAACTTGGCGTCGATCGGCAGCCACACCGTCCCTTCCGCGTCGGAACCGCTCTCCCGTCCCGGCAGACGAATGGCGAACTCGACCCGGTCGGCGGCGTTCGGGCGGGTCGCCACGTTGCAGGCGTACTGTTCAGGGGTCAGTAGCTGGTCGAGAAGAGCCGCTATCTGCACTTCACCCCAGGTGCCGCGGGTCTTGACGTTACCCAGGACACGCTTCAGATCGCCCACTCCCGTGGCCAGGGTCTGCATTTCACCGAGCCCGCGATGGACCTGTTCGAGACGCTCGCTAACCAGCTTGAAGGACTCCCCCAGGCGCTGTTCCAGCGTCGCGTGCAGCTTCTCACCCACTGTCCGCCGAATCTCGTCGAGTCTTGCGCCATTGTCGGCTTGCAGGGCACCGAGACGGGTTTCGACCGCCTGCCGCAACTGTTCAAAACGTTGTTCGTTGCTGTTCGTCAGGCGAGCGAGTTGCTGCGCAAACGATTCCAGCTGGTTTGCCTGTAGCTGACCCAGCTGGCCGAGCTGACCGGCCACGGCGTGCGCCAGGCGGCTGGCCGCAAGCGACTGCTCTTCGCGATCGCCGCGCGCCGCAGTCGCCGCCTCCTGCCGGCCAAGAGAAATCTCGTGACGGAGCTCGCGTTCGAGCCGCTCGACAACGGCCAGCAGCTCACCGAAGCGTACCGTCGTGCGCTCTCGGTCGAGCGCACCGCGAGCGAGCAGGAAAAGCAGCAACGCCGCGGTCACGACACCCATCGCCACCAGCACGTACCACCCGTTATCGCTCATCGACCGCCGCTTACTTCAGCGCAAAGACGACCTGACCAAGTCGACCCGGATCGCCGGCGTCCCCCTGGCGCTCGTCCGCGACGAGCTTCACCGGCAGCAGGAACAGGCGTTCGCCACCAATACCGCGCGCCAGCAACGCCTCACGCGTCGCTTTCGCTCGGCGGTCGGCAAGATCGCGCAGATCGTCCGGATCAACGGTTGAATGGCTGAGGATCAGCTTCTCCATTTCTTCGACCGGCAGCCCCTTGACCATACCGATCAGGTTGCGCGGCTTGGGAAACTTCTCGTTCCGATAGACCTGCTCGAGCAACGCCGGATACTCGCCGGCACCGACGTCAACCGCTTCCGACGACTCACTTTCGATACCCTGTTTTGTCATCTGGCTGCGTTTCAACGTCCGCACCTTGGCTTGCAAGCGCTCGCGTTTCAGCGCCTCCGGGTCACGCTCCGGATCGGCGCGCCCCTCAATCTCGAGCTTCAGCGATGGGCGATCACGCAAGGCCTGCGCCAACTTGTTGAGCCGCTGCTGCGCGGCAGGCATCAGCAACGCCTGACCGCGATCGAAGTCGACACTCGACAGTTCCTCCCCGCCGCCCAACACCGATCCCAGGAGAGCGAAAGGCGAGGTCACCGCCTTCATGAGGAGGTTGACGATCACCTTCACGACGAGACCACCGACGCTGAACTCGGGGTCGTCCAGCGAACCGGCTATCGGCAAATTAATGTCAATCTCTCCGTTACGATTCTTCAGCAGGGCAACGGCCAGCGTTACGGGAAGCTTCGTCGCCTCGGGACTGTCAACCGCCTCGCCGAACGTCAGCTGATCAAGAAAGAGGCGATTCTCGGCGCTCAACTGTTGGTTGTCGATCCTATACTTGACGAACAAGGAAAGCTTGCCCTTCTCGATCGCATAACCGGCGTACTTGCCAGAATACGGAGAAAGCGACGTCATTTCGATGCCCTTGACGTCCGCTTCGAGGTCGAGATAAGGCGACTTGGCGAGTGGATTGAGCTTCGCCGTGACCAAAAGCGGCGCCACGTTGTCGTAAGTGCCGCGCAGATCGAGCGTCGCGACGCTGCCGGCGGTCGACGAGAGGCCACTGACGCTGCCCCCGATACGTTTCAGGTGTGCCGAGTAGTTGGGCTTGATGAAATGGTCGGTGAAGCGGACGTCCCCCCCCTGAAGCGTGATCTTGCCGATTCTCACCGGCACCGCACTGTCCGTCGTGCCGCCCAGGGTCGCCACGGCCTTCCCCTCATCGGCGACCACCGCCGGCTTGCTGACCGGCGATGGCCCGGTCTCCGCCGTCGCCGGCTGGCGAACCATCTGCAGCAAGTTGAGCTTGCCTTCGCGGCTGATGATGGCGCGAGCGAAGAAGTCGGATAACGCGATCTCATCGATGGACAAGGAGGTCGGATTGAGTCGTAGGTCGATGCCGCCAAAGTGCAGCGACCTCCACTTCAGAAAGTCTGCCGAATTGGGTTTGTCGATCGCGTAGAAATCGCCGACGGTGATTTTTCCGGAGAAACCGCCCGTCCACGCGCCCCCCACTTTGCCGCTCGACTGCCGCAACTGAAGGCTGCCGTCGGCCGTGACCTGTCCACGAGTCAACTCCACGTTCAGCCGGTCGGTGAAATACGGTTGCAGCGGCAGCAAGGCGAGCGACTTTCCGACCAGCTTGAGGTCAATGGCCAAGGGTTGCACGCGGACGCTGCCAGCGGCTTCCACGTCACCTTTCTGGTTGAGCTTGCCGCGTAGCTTGACGCTGGCCGTCGTCCCTGGCTCGGTCGACAGATTGCCAAGCTCGACGGCCACACCAGCCAGCGTCTGCGTCGCCACAGGGGAGACGGCAGAATCCTCGAAGCGAACGTCCACCGCTTCCGCCCGATAACTGGCGATCGTCACTTTCCAAGGCGCTTCGGCATTGCGCTGCGACGCCTCGACCAGCTTCAACTGAGGCGGCGGAACGAACTCGACGCCGCCGCCCGCCGAGCGCTTGACCAGCAACTTGCCGACCTGAGACGAAATTTCGTCGATCACCACTGCGCGCTTGGCAAGATCGAGCGAACCCCCCTTGATCGCGACCCGGGCGCCGCGAATCCAATCACCGGCCTCCATCTGCCACGCTGCAGCAAACCGCGCGGGAGAATTCCCCGTGCTGTCGAGCGCGCCGACTTCGAACTCCAGTTGCTCGATGCTGGCGCCAAACGGTGTGCCGTGCGACTCGTCCAGCCAGCGCAAGGTTCCCCCGTTGACCGTCGCCTTACCGAGCGACCACTCGACGGGGGCCGGCTGCGAAGCAGACGCAGCCTCGCCAGCCGTTGCCAGCTGTTGCCGAAAGAACTCGAACCAATTGATCTCCCCTCGCCGATTGATGCGGGCGTAAATCTCGGGCGAGTCGACCGTGACGTGCTCGATCACGTACTTTCGCGCCAAGGGGTCGATCGTCTCGGCGCTCACTTCGAGTCGCTTCAGCGCGAGCAAGGGAGCGCCAGCGGAGTCCTTGACGGTGACCTCGGCCAGCGCCAGCTGACCAGAAAGCCCGAGCGCCGTCCGGCCGCCGGCGTGTCGCTGGAAGCGCAGCGTGAGTTCGCCTTCGAGCGTCGCCGCGACCTCCGAAACCGGCAGCTTGAGCGGCAGGTAGTCGAGGTAGTCGCCCAGCCTGATCGCCCGCAACGCAAGGGAGAGTTCGCTCTCCTGGCTCTCCGCGAACGGTTTGCTACGGCCCTGAATGATCAGTGGCGACCCGTCGATCGAGGCCGAGAAGGCCGGCACGACGAAGATCTCGGCGGCGGTCGGCATAGTGGACAGGAAAGGCAGACCGAGAGTGACGTCGCTAACCGAATGCTTTTCGCCCAATAAACGGTCGTCAAAATCAATCGCGCCGCCGCTGATTTGAATGTTGTTGAGCGAGAAAGGCGGCGTCGGCTCATTCGACGGTGGACTGCTCGCCCACTTGTCAATCAGGTCGGAGACGTTGAAGCGACCGTCGGCCAAGCGAACAATCCGCAGGCTCGGTCCCTCCAGCCTCAGCTCACTGACCACCGGCCCGCCCTTGAACAGCGAACTCGCTTCGACGTTGAGATAGACCCGATCGAAACCGGCCAGCTTTTCACCCCCACCCGGATCTTGAATCGACAGTCCACCCACTTGCACCGACAACGCAAAGGGGTTGATGCTGACGCTCGCCACCGTCACTGGCCGGTGCACCGCTTGCGCGAGCCGGTCGATGAGAAACGACTTGACCACCGGTGGCGCGATGAAGAACCCCGCCGCACCCACGAGCACGAGCAACGACAACGTCGCCAGCGCGCATTTACGGAAGATCGGAGAGGCGAACGCGCGGCGTAGGGAACGGCTTTCAGTCATGGGGAGGGACGGAACGGGAATGAGGGCCAATTTAACACGAAGCCGCCATGACCGCGCAGCGGCGGGCGTTGCGGCTGCTTGCCTGCGGCGCGCACGGCCACCCCCCTGCGCGTTGGCCGCCGATCCGACTCGCGCGCGCCTCCTCCCCAGCCCCCGGAACGGCCAATCGGTACTGGCGGGGAACTTACTGCTTAGGCGCCGGCCGTCAAAAACCGGCTTTGGCCTCTCCGCCCGCCTTTCACGGTCCTTCGGCTTGCTCAGGACGCATCCTGGACGTAGCCAGCCAAAGCGGCCGCTGGACAGTAACCAGGTTCGCGAGCGCGAACAGCAGAAACATTCGTGCGGCGTTCTTCTTCGGACCACGGTGGCGCACACTGCGATAGCCAAAGAAGTTCATGGCGATGCAAAACGGATGGTCAACCTTGGTGCCAACTCGCGCCTTGACCGGTTCGAGGGCGCGCAGCGGTCATTCCGACCTTGAATTCTTTGGGGCTCGTTCTTGGCGTGCCTGGCTTGGTCGCTGCGTGCCAACTCACCGGGCGATCCTAGAGTTCTCCTATTTTTCGACTCCAGCGCTACAGGCGTCGAAGTGGACGGCCCTCGCGAGTCCGTTCACTTCCAGCAAATGGTGAAACGGTAACAGCACCGTGGCGGCGGCGGCGATTGTACCCTTCCGGTCGCGGGGGTTGATTCTCCGCCAAAACGTTTTGCCAGGAGACGGTCCGCACCATGCCGGCAATAAAGCGGTCCCGCTTGATTACCCGCTTCCTGACCGCAAACTCAGCTTGCGCAAAGCCGGTCTGATTCATTAAGGAAACGCTGATCAATGCACCTCGATACGCGGAATTTCCGCGCGGCAGGAGC
>CAYQVH010000044.1:0-13135 GCA_964420975.1 uncultured Candidatus Accumulibacter sp. | reverse complement strand
TCAGGGCCCTGACCGCGGCGATCGCCCCCCGGCAACGGGGGGCGCGGATTGAAACGGCAGGCTGCCAGCGGTCAGGGCCCTGACCGCGGCGATCGCCCCCCGGCAACGGGGGGCGCGGATTGAAACTCCGGCTGTGTCGATAAACTGCACTTGCATTGCTGCGATCGCCCCCCGGCAACGGGGGGCGCGGATTGAAACTCCGGCTGTGTCGATAAACTGCACTTGCATTGCTGCGATCGCCCCCCGGCAACGGGGGGCGCGGATTGAAACGCCGACCCGGCGATCCGCCGGGCGTGGCAGCAAGCGATCGCCCCCCGGCAACGGGGGGCGCGGATTGAAACGCCGACCCGGCGATCCGCCGGGCGTGGCAGCAAGCGATCGCCCCCCGGCAACGGGGGGCGCGGATTGAAACGCGTGAGCTCATTGTCGGCAACGGGGGGCGCGGATTGAAACGACGCCTACCAACGAGCGCCAATCGCGGATCGACCGATCGCCCCCCGGCAACGGGGGGCGCGGATTGAAACCATCCCTGGACTGTTGCCGTATAGGTCGCCGCCAGCGATCGCCCCCCGGCAACGGGGGGCGCGGATTGAAACCCCATTGGGCAGCCTGCATCACAACAGCCAGGCAACGATCGCCCCCCGGCAACGGGGGGCGCGGATTGAAACCCCATTGGGCAGCCTGCATCACAACAGCCAGGCAACGATCGCCCCCCGGCAACGGGGGGCGCGGATTGAAACCGGCGCGAGTTTCCGCGGGCCTTGCGGCGCCTGCCGATCGCCCCCCGGCAACGGGGGGCGCGGATTGAAACTTTTCCCAAATAGAAAACCCCCCAAAAGTAGGAAAACGATCGCCCTCCGGCAACGGGGGGCGCGGATTGAAACCCAACCCGCCATCAGCGCCAACTGCGCATCGAGACCGATCGCCCCCCGGCAACGGGGGGCGCGGATTGAAACGAGGAGCGGGCGGCGATCATGGAGTTTTGCGGCGGCGATCGCCCCCCGGCAACGGGGGGCGCGGATTGAAACTGGACGACAGAAACCAGCGTTTGCGCAAGCACATCGATCGCCCCCCGGCAACGGGGGGCGCGGATTGAAACTGCAAACAAATAACGAACCAATTTGTGTTATTTGCCGATCGCCCCCCGGCAACGGGGGGCGCGAATTGAAACGATGCGCTGCCCGACGTGAAGATGCTCAACGAGCTCGATCGCCCCCCGGCAACGGGGGGCGCGGATTGAAACTCCGTGCCGCAGACGCGCGACGAAGCCTCCGACGCGATCGCCCCCCGGCAACGCGGCCGGGGCGCGCCCCGAAAAGTGGGGTAAGAGCGTCAGGAAGTGAGGTGTTCGCCGTGGCGGCGCTGCGCACGGCGAGCGATTTGCTGCGCGAACCAATTCGCGCAGCGGCCACCGTGCCGGCACGGCGGCGCGACGTATCCTGAAGCTGCTCCCGAGAGCGACTTCCCGCCCTTTCTGGAACCGCGCGGACTCTCGAAAAGACAGGTTTCGCGCCTGTACGCCGAGATCGACGAACGGGTGCAGACGTTTCTCAAGCGGCCGATCCAAGGTGACTGGCGTGTCTGGGGATCGACGCCACCTACCTCACAAGGTGCGCGAGGCCGGCCGCATCGTCTCGGTGGCCGCGATAGTCGCGATCGGGGCGCGCACTGAGGGACGCCACGAGGTGCTCGGCATGCAGGTCGGCACATCGAAAATCGAACCGTTCTGGACCGACTTCCTGCGCACGCTGACGCGGCGCCGGCGGCGCGGCGTCAAGCTCGTCATCTCTGATGCTCATGAGGGCCTGAAGGCTGCCGTGCGCAAGGTGATCTCGGCCAGTTGGCCGCGCGGTCGCGGGCATTCCATGTGCCACCTGCGTGTGCATGCGCCGGCCGATCAGCGCCGCGTCGTTGCCGATCAGCAACGCGAGCGATCCCCGAAGATCGCCCGGCTCATGGACGAAGCGGAAGACGACTCGCTCGCGCAACTGAGCTTCCCGAAAAAATAGCGCACCAAGATCCGTAGCACCAACGCGCTCGAACGCCTGAACGGGGAAATCAAACGTCGCACCCACGTCGTCGGCATCTTCCCCAACGAACTCGCCGGTTTCTCGGCCAGCGACCTCGCCCTGCCGCTCAGTCACGGGCCGCAAAGTGGCGAGTGAACTATCCCCGACTTGATCGCTCGCGTCGGGCGATCGCTTCCTCCATGATTCCGCCCGGGAGGTCGCAGTGCGTAGAGTGCTTTGCTGCGCTCATTCGCTCGCCGGGGTTGGCTGCTCGTACGGGCTTTCGCGCATCGCCGACAGAGCGCAGGACCACGCCGTCTTTCCGTCGGGGCAGATGCGCTCTATTGGCGAATCCGCGCTTTCCGACACGGCGCCCCCACTTGTTCCGAGGCGACGCGGGCCGCTTGATCGTTGCCAAGCTGCGGGCGAACGGCCCATAGCGGCTTCACCAACATTGCATGAGGGGTGGAATGAAGAGGCTGCTTTACTCTACTTGCCTGATTTGTTGTCTCGGATCTACCAACGTGGTTCAGGCGCGTGGTCTGTCCGAGGCGTCCGCGGTCAGCGTATTGGTAACCGGTTCAGTGGTAGCAGCCGCTTCCGCTTTGCCACTCATTGCCATGCAGTCGATCCTCGACGCGACGGTTGCGAGCGTCAAGCCCGCCGGAAACGGCATGACCGACGTTGAGGTGCGACAACGCAGCACACAGAAGGCGTGTACCGTTCGCGTTCCAGCAGCTGCAGTGGACGACAAGGCGGTCAAACCGGGACAGAACGCCGAGCTCGTCGCCGACCGGAACGGACATTTCCTGCGTGTCGAGGGACAACCAGTCGCCTTTATCCCGGACAAAGACAGTCATCAGTTGATCTACAGCAAGCCTGTGAAATGATCGCCTTTCAGGTCTCGGCGTGGCGCATCGCCGTCGCGGTACTTGCGGTCGCCTGGACGCTCGACGCGCGCGCGGGAACGATCTGTGAAGAGCGCAGCGACCGCGCGACGCAGATCGCCCAAGCGGTCGGCCTGGCGCACAAGGTGGTCGCAGCGCTCGACGCCGCTGGCGCGCGGGTCGCCCTTGTGGCACGCGTGGGACAGGATCTCAGCAAGTACCGGTTACGCTTTTCACACGCCGCTTTTGTCGTACGAGACCACGCGGAAGGCCGATGGTCGGTGGTGCACAGCCTCAATCAGTGTGGTACCGACCGAGCGGGACTCTACGTGCAGGGCTTGGGCAACTTTTTCGCCGACGACGTCTTCGCCTATGAAGCGGCGATCCTGTTTTTTCCGGACGAGTTGCAAGCCCGTTTGGAAAAAATACTGACCTCCGTAACGCAGATCAAGCGCTTTCACGAACAACGTTACAGCGCGGTCGCCTACCCGTTCAACACCGTGTATCAGAACTCGAATCAATGGTGTCTGGAAACCTTGGCGGGTGCGATGGCGCCTGCCGGAGACGTCGCGACTCGGGTTGAGGCGCAGAGTTGGTTGCAGCGGGCCGGGTATCAGCCCACGCTGCTGCAGCTCAATGCGATGACCCGGCTCGGTGGTCGCCTGTTCAAGGCAAACATTGCGTTTGACGATCATCCTGGCGAGTACCGCTGGAGTGACCGCATCTACGTCGTGAGCGTGGAGTCGGTCGTCGAATTCTTGCGCCGGCGATACCCGCACGACAGTCGGCGGCAGATCGTCACGCTCAACGATTCTTAGCGGGCAGCGTGTATCTGGTAAGCGTCGTCCCGTACCGGAAAAACTGCGCTCTTCGCCACGAGCGCCATCATTTATTGTCTGTTTTGCTTCTCGGACTAACCATCGAAAGAAAGGAGAAAGTAACGACCCGCCGGCAAAATCGTTGCGTTTGGTCAACGAGGATCGTGATGGTTCTGAGTGCGTCGTCGCTGGCGGCGTGCTACGTGGTCCCGGTAACTGCACCTGACGGGACTACCCATTACGGATACTATCCGGTACCGCCGCCAGCCACTGCAGCTCCGGGTGCCACCGGAGCGACCGGTAGTGCTGGCGCTCCGGCGACTCCGGCCTCTTTGCCGGTACGCCTCTATCCGGCCAACGAAATGGCGACCAAAACCGGTGTCGTCACTGGCACGGTAGCCAACATGATGACCGGCAAGGGACGCTTTGTACTGGACTACGAAGGAGAGGTGCTGAACGGTGAAGCCACCCGCGTATCGGACGACGAACGGCGGGGTGTAGCGAGCGCCTATTCGCCGCGCGGCATGTACATGTCTTGTGAATACCAGATGAGCACGCCCTACAAGGGAGCCGGCAACTGTTCCTTTGCCAATGGGGCGAAGTATCAAATGCACATCGGTCAGTGATCCGGCCGAACGTGACCAGGCGTTCTTGTCCTCCGTTGCACTGGTTTTACGAAACGCAGCCGGGGTGAACGGTATTCGTGGGCACTTTGATCGCTGCTGGTCCCCTACCCAAGTCTCCTGATGCCGTTCACCCCATTCCACTTCGGCCCCGGCGCGGCGTTACACGCGATAGCCCCTCGCCAGGTCAGCTTCCTTGCCTTTTGCACGTCGAATGTCCTCATCGATCTCGAGTCGCTTTACAATCTCGTCAACCATCGACACCCGGTACACGCGTTTCTTCACACTTACGTCGGGGCGACGCTGATGGTTCTCGCGACCGTTGTGTTGTTCGGTGCATTGCGCGCCGTCGCTCCGCTTCTCCGGCTACCCAATCCCTTCTGCTGGCAGGAACTCACGCGACGCCAGATCCTGCTCGGCGCGACTCTCGGCGCGTACTCGCACGTCTTGCTCGACAGCCTGATGCATCACGACCTGGAGCCACTGGCACCGTTGTCCCGAACAAACCTCTTGCTCAACGTCGTCCCGCTCGACGCGCTGCACTGGGCCTGCGTCGTTGCTGGACTACTGGGACTGGCCATCATCGGCGTCCGCAAGGTTACTCGGCCGCACGATTCCGGCAACGTCGCCTCAAGTTCTCGCGCCGGCGTCCGTTAAAAGAGTTGAGAAGCCTTCCGGAGACGCTCATGAAAATTACTGGCTCGGAAATACAAATGTCCGCCTCGCACGTTTCGCTGCAACGCGAAGAAGTCCGCCAGTCGTTGCGGATGTGGACCGGTTCGCAACGTCCCGACTTCAGCGGCAGTAGACCGCCGGGAATCGACCAGGTGACGATTTCCGACGCCGCGCGCGCCGCGCAGGCCGCCGACGCCAGCGCGCCGGTTGCCGACCTCGACGCCGCCGACAACGACCCCCGCCTGCAACTGTTGCGTGCGATGCTTTTCTTGCTCACCGGCGAAGAGGCGCGGGTTTTCGACGCCAGCGAGCTGCAAGCGCCGGCAGCGGCTGCCGACTTGCCGAATGCGGCACCCCCTCCCGCCGCCGCCGGTAACAGCGGCTACGGTGTCGAGTACGACTACCACGCAACGCGCAGCGAAGTCGAAGAAATGACCTTCTCGGCCAGCGGCGTCGTCAAGACGGCGGACGGACAGGAAATCCGCTTCGAACTCGAGCTCGCCGTATCGCGCAGCTACTACGAAGAAAGCAACCTCAGCCTGCGCCTCGGCGACGCGGCTCGCCCGCGCAAGGATCCGCTGGTGGTCAACTTTGCCGGCACCGCGGCGCAGCTCGCGCCGCAGCGTTTCCGCTTCGATCTCGACGCCGACGGCAAGGCCGAGAACATCAACCTGCTCGCCCAGGGCAGTGCCTTCCTGGCCATCGACCGCAACGGCGATCAGCGGATCAACGACGGTCGCGAACTCTTTGGCGCACGCAGCGGCGATGGTTTCGCCGACCTCGCCGCGCTCGACGGCGACGGCAACGGCTGGATCGACGAAAGCGATGCCGCATTCGCCCAGTTGCGGCTGTGGACGCCCGACGCCGAGGGCGGCGGCCGCCTGCAAAGCCTCAAGGAGGCCGACGTCGGCGCGCTCAACGTCGCCCGCCTGGCGACGCCGTTTGACCTGCGCAGCCCGAGCAATGAAACGCTCGGCCAGATCCGCAGCAGCGGCGTCTACCTGCGCGAAAGCGGTGGCGCCGGCTCGCTACAGCAGATAGATCTCAGCGTCTGACGCGCTCGGCCGGCGTTCGCCGGCGCAGGAAGCGGCGGGGATCGAGCGCGGCGACGAGTTCGCTAGCCAGCGGCGGCGATTCCCCGGTGATCAAACACGCCAGCAACTCGCCGGCGAGCGCCGACCAGACGATCCCGCGGGCGCCAAAACCGTTGATGGTGTACAGCCCTGGCAGGCTGGGAATCGTCGCCAGCGGCACGGCACCGGCGCCTGCCGGCCGCGCCGTGGCGTCGCCGACGGCGCCGACGATCGGCAGACGATCGGGCGGCAACGGCCGGAAGCCGACCCGACCACCGATCGTCGTCGCACCCGTCGTACGCGCGAAATCGGGCAGCATGAAGTCGAGCTTGGCCAGGTTGTCGAGGTCGTCATCGGCGCGCAGCGACCCATCGTCCTCATCGACCGCAAACGTGGCGCCGACGCAGCGAACGCCGTCGATCGCTGGCGTGACGTAGCCGAGACGGCAAACGACGAGCGGCGGCGGTGAGCCGGTAACGGCGGCGAGATGCGTCACCTGGCCGCGCGCCGAGCGCAGCGGCAGGTGCCAGGCGAGCGGGAAGCGACGGACGGCGGCGGCGTTGGCGAGAATCAGGACCGGTGCTTCGGCGACACAAAGAAGTCGCGCGCTCGCCGTGAACACGCGCCAGTTCTCGCGAACGCGCTCGATGGTGGCGACTTCGCAGTCGTAGTGCGGACGGATCGCTTGCCGGTAGCGGGAGAGGTTCGCCCGACACAGCGACACCGGATCGACCCAACCGCCGCCAGGAAACCACCAGCCGCCAGTCGATAGCGGCCAGCCTGCCAGCGTGCTCGCCGCCTCCTGGTCGACGAACTGCAGGTAGTCTGGTGACGGTGACTGCAGCGCGACGACGCGCCGCTGGTTGGCGGCGTGCGGCGCATCGCGCGCGAGGTGGAGGACGCCGGTCGCTTGCCAACGCAGCGGCAGTCCGGCCGCGGTGAGGTCGGCAAAGTGGCGACAGGCGTAGAGAAACGCTGCGCGGGTGAGCTGCGCCAGACGGTTATCGTCGACCGACGGCAAGGGCCGCAGCACGCCGGCGAGGTTTCCGGAAGCGCCCTGCGCCGGCGCCGGCGCCCGCTCGACGAGGTCGATTTGCCAGCCGCGCGCGGCCAGCCGTTCGGCGGCGCTGCTGCCCGCGAGACCGGCACCGACGACGATCGCGCGCTGGCGCATCGCCGGCCGTCGCCCTACTCGGGACGCATCTGCGGAAAGAGGATGACGTCGCGGATATTCGGCGAATCGGTCAGCAGCATTACCAGCCGGTCGATGCCGACGCCGCAGCCGCCAGTCGGCGGCAGTCCGTATTCGAGAGCACGAATGTAGTCGGCGTCGTAATACATCGCCTCTTCGTCCCCGGCCTCCTTGGCCTGCACCTGTTCGAGGAAGCGTGCCGCCTGGTCCTCCGGATCGTTCAGCTCCGAAAAACCGTTGGCGATCTCGCGGCCGGCGATGAAGAGTTCGAAACGCTCGGCGATCTCCGGATTGCGGTCGCTGCGCCGGGCCAGCGGACTGACTTCGGCCGGATAGTCGACGATGAAGGTCGGTTCCCAGAGTTCGGATTCGGCGACTTCCTCGAACAGTTTCAGTTGCAAGGTGCCGACGCCATCATTGACGCCCGCCTCGACCTTCAACGCCCGCAGCCGGTCGCGCAACCAGCCGGCATCGGCGAGCTGCTCGGCGCTGAAACCGGGATTCGAACGACGGATCGCGTCACTGATCGTCAGTCGCGCGAACGGCTTGCTGAAGTCGAGGCGGCGTCCCTGGTAATCGACGATTTCGCTGCCCAGCGCCTCACGCGCCGTATGGCGCAGCAGACCCTCGGTGAAGTCCATCAACTGGCGGTATTCGGAGTACGCCTCGTAGAACTCCATCATCGTGAATTCGGGGTTGTGGCGCGGGCTCAACCCCTCGTTGCGAAAGTTGCGATTGATTTCAAAGACCCGCTCAAATCCACCGACGACCAGCCGCTTGAGGTAGAGCTCGGGCGCGATGCGCAGGAACAGCTCGACGTCGAGCGCGTTGTGGTGCGTCTGGAACGGCCGCGCCGTCGCGCCACCGGGTATCGGATGCATCATCGGCGTCTCGACTTCGAGGAAGCCGTGATGCACCATGAAGTTGCGGATCGACTGCACGATGCGGCTGCGAACGACGAAGGTGAGCCGCGACTGCTCGCTGGTGATCAGGTCGACGTAGCGCTGGCGGTATTTCTGTTCCTGGTCGGTCAGGCCGTGGAACTTCTCGGGCAACGGGCGCAGCGATTTCACCAACAGGCGGATCTCGAAGGCGTCGACGGTCAGTTCGCCGGTGCGCGTGCGAAACAGCGTGCCGACGACGCCGACGATGTCGCCCATGTCCCAACGCTTGAAGGCGTGGTAGCACGCCTCGCCGACGCGGTCGCGGCTGACGTAAACCTGCAAGCGCCCGGAGAGATCCTGGAGAGTGAGGAACGACGCCTTGCCCATTACGCGCTTGAGCAGGATGCGGCCGGCGACCCGCACTTCGACCGGCGACGCGGCGAGTTCGTCACCGCTCTTCGCGTCGTAGACCTCGCTGATCCTGCCTGCCGTGTTTTCGCGCGCGAAGTCGTTCGGATACGCGGTGCCCGCTTGCCGCAGCTCGGCGAGCTTGGCCCGGCGCTCGGCGATCAGGTGGTTTTCGTCGTGCGTCGCGGTCGGGGCGGCGCGGGAGTCGTCTTGAGACATCGTGGGCGAGATCCTGGTGATGAGTACGGAGAAGTGCTGCGGCTACGGCCAGACGCTTGCGGGCGAAGCGGCGTCAAACTCCCTGCTTCAGGCTGGCTTCGATGAACGCGTCGAGATCGCCGTCGAGGACCGCCTGCGTATTGCCGATTTCGACGTTGGTACGCAAGTCCTTGATGCGCGACTGATCGAGCACGTACGAGCGGATCTGGTGGCCCCAACCGATGTCGGACTTGGCCTCCTCGAGCTTCTGCTGTTCGGCCTGCCGCTTGCGGATCTCGGCTTCGTAAAGGCGTGACTTGAGCATCGCCATCGCCTCGGCGCGGTTGCGGTGTTGCGAGCGGTCGTTCTGGCACTGGACGACGATATTGGTCGGCAGGTGGGTGATCCGCACCGCCGAATCGGTCTTGTTGATGTGCTGACCACCGGCTCCCGACGCCCGGTAAGTGTCGATACGCAGATCGGCGGGGTTGATCTCGACCTCGACCGAGTCGTCGACCTCCGGGTAGGCAAACACCGAGCAGAAGCTCGTATGGCGGCGGGCGTTCGAGTCGAACGGCGACTTGCGCACCAGGCGGTGAATGCCGGTTTCCGAACGCAGCATGCCATAGGCGTACTCACCGCTGATTTTGACGCTGGCGGTCTTGATGCCGGCGACCTCGCCCTCGGACTCCTCGAGCACGTCGACCGTAAACCCCTTGCGCTCGGCGTAACGCAAGTACATACGCAACAACATCGCCGCCCAGTCCTGCGCTTCGGTGCCGCCGGCGCCCGCCTGGATGTCGACGAAGCAATTCAAGGGATCGGCCGGATGATTGAACATGCGGCGAAACTCGAGCGCCGACAATTCCCGGTCGATGCTGTCGAGATCGGCGATCACTGCGCTCAGCGTGTCGTCGTCGTCCTCCTCCCGCGCCATCGCGAACAGTTCGCCGGTATCGCGTAGACCGTCAGCGACCTGGCTGAGCGTCAACACCACATTCTCCAGCGAGCGCTTCTCGCGGCCGAGTTCCTGCGCCCGTTCGGCGTCGTTCCAGACCGCCGGATCATCGAGTTCGCGGGCGACGGTCTTTAACTGATCAGCCTTCTGATCGTAGTCAAAGATACCTCCGAAGTTGCGCCGCTCGCTGCGCCAGGTCAGCCAGCCGGTTGTCGATCGTATTGAGTTGTTCCGCTTCCATATGCCCTTGCTCGCTTGCCGGTTAAAACCGCATTATAACGGCGCTGGAAGGCGTCGCCGGCACCGCCCACGGATCACAGGGTGCGAATTCCAGCCTGTAAGACGGCAGGGATGTCGCTGACTCGCCGAGTGGTCGCGGCATGGCCCGCCTGTCGAACGCGGATGACTAACGACTCAGGAGGACCCGATGAAAACCTTGTTCATCCTCAACGACGCCCCTTACGGCAGCGAGCGCAGCTACAACGCCTTGCGCCTGGCTCGTGCGCTGGGAAAAACGGGGACAGAGAGCGTACGCGTTTTCCTGATGGGTGACGCCGTCGCCTGTGCCAAAGCCGGCCAGAAGGTACCCGAGGGGTACTACAACGCCGGCGACATGGTGCGCATGGTCGGTGGCGAGGTAGCCTTGTGCGGAACCTGCCTCGATGCGCGCGGCATCGCCGCCGACGAAATCGTCCCCGGGGCCCACCGCGGCTCGCTCGACGAACTGGCAAGGTGGACGGCCGAAGCCGACAAGGTGCTCGTTTTCTGACCGAACTTTTACGACTCACTGGGGGGACCGATCATGAGCAGCAGCCGCTCGGCGACGAAACTGGCAACGCGCGCAATCCACGGCACCACGCAACACGACGCCCACGGCAGCCCGCACGTGCCGATCTACAACACCACAACTTTCGCCTTCCCCTCGACCGCCGACCTGCTCGACGTCGTCGACGGGCGCAAGGCGGGCAGCCTCTACACGCGCTACGGACTCAACCCGACCATCTTCGCGCTCGAAGAAACGCTTGCCGGACTCGAGAGCGCGGAACTCGCCTGGGCTTTCTGTTCCGGAATGGCGGCCGAAACCGCGTTGTTTCTCGCCCACGGCCGCAGCGGCATCGTCTGCCTTGGCGATGCCTATGGCGGCACGCTGGAACTGCTGTCCGCTCAGTTGCCGCAGCTCGGCATCCGAACGCACTGCCTGCTCGGCAGCGAACTGGACAGGCTGGGCCAATTGCTCGCCGACGGCGCTCGCCTCGTCTTCTTCGAAACGCCGACCAACCCGACGCTCGAAGTTTTCGACGTCGGCGCGATTTCACGCCTCGCGCACCAGCACGACGCCAAGGTGGCAGTCGACAACACGTTCGCGTCGCCGGTGAATCAGCATCCGCTCGAACTCGGTGCCGATTTCGTCGTCCATAGCGCCACCAAATATCTCGGCGGCCACAGCGATCTCACCGCCGGCGTACTGATGGGCCGCCAGGCCGACCTAATGCCGGTCTGGAACTGGCGCAAGAACCTCGGTTCGATGATCGCTCCGGAAACGGCGTCGCTGCTCTCGCGCAGTCTGAGAACGCTGGTCATCCGCGTTCGCCAACAGAACGCGGCGGCACAGGCGGTAGCCGAGGCGATGGCGAAACATCCGCAAGTGGCTCGCGTCTTCTACCCCGGCCTCCCCGACTTCGCGGGACACGCCTTGGCACGCGAGCAGATGCACGGATTCGGCGGCATGCTCAGCATCGAGGTTCGCGGTTCCGCTGCCGATGCGACGCGCGTCGCCGACCGCCTGCGCCTCTTCGCACTGGCTCCTAGCCTTGGTGGAGCGGAAAGTCTGGTGACGCAACCCTGTACGACGACGCACCACGGCCTGACCCCCGAGGAGCGTGAACGGCGAGGCATTGCGGACGCCATGCTGCGCCTGTCAATCGGCCTCGAAGACCCGACGGATCTGATCGCCGATCTCGAACAGGCGCTGGCGGGATGAAGGGACGTGAAAGCGGCATGCCCGAAGAAGATTACTGGGCGAGCTTCTTCGACGTCGAAGCGGCGCTGGACAAGCTGATCCCGGCAGAAGCCCGCTATGGCGCAGCCGTCGAGTTCGGTGCCGGATACGGCACCTTCACGCTGCCGGCCGCACGCCGCATCGCCGGCACACTGACGGCGCTCGACATTGAGCCGGCGATGATCGACATTGTTCGCCGAAAGGCCAAAGCCGCCTTGATCGGCAACATCGACGCGGTTATCCGCGATTTCGTCGAGGCGGGAACGGGTCTGCCGGAATGTTCTCAGCAACACGCGATGATTTACAACCTGCTGCATCTGGAAGATCCCGTTGGCTTGTTACGCGAGGCATGGCGAATCCTGAACGATGGCGGCAGCCTGTCGGTCATCCACTGGCGCAACGATCTTCCGACGCCGCGTGGGCCGTCGCTGGCGATCCGTCCTTCACCGGAACAATGCCGGCAGTGGATCAGCGAAGCCGGTTTCAGAGCGATCCAGATCGTGAACCTCGGGCCAAGTTGTCCCTATCACTTTGGACTGACGGCTAGTAAGCAACGCTAGCCCGCTTTCCCTGGATCGCCAGCCGATGCCGCTCACTTGAGCGCGAAGCGCACCGTCGCCGACGGTTTCGCCGGCAGCGTCACTACCGCGACCACCTTGGCGCCGGCAACCTTGAAATTTCCCTTGGCTTCGAGCAGCGCGCCGGCCGGTTTGAGTTCCACCTCCTGCTTCTCGCTGCCGACGAGGATCGTCAGCTTCGCGCTCGCCTTGGCGACATCGACCACCTGGCCGTGGTCGCGAAGGTGGAGCTGGATCAGGTCCGGCTTGGCGACCAGTTCGTAGTCGACGTCCTTGACCTCGGCGACGACACCGCCGTGCAGCGGCGAGTGTTCATGGACGTGATCGTGGCCGCCGGCAGCCTGGACGATCGCGGAGAAACCGAGGGTGGCGGCAAACAACAGAGGAATGGCTTTCATGCGTTTTCCTTTCGTCAGTAAACATCCAAGGGCATCAGAGGGCGCCCGCATCACGGTCATCCGTCAAGCGCTCGGCATCGTCTCTGCCGAACAGCCAGAACATCGCCGGCGTCAAAAAGGTATCGAGCAGTGTCGAGCTGATCAGACCGGAGAAGATGACGACGGCGACCGGATGCAGGATCTCCGTGCCCGGCCGTTCGGCCTCGAAGAGCAGCGGCGCCAGCGCGAAAGCGGTGACCAGCGCCGTCATCAGCACCGGCGACAGGCGCTCGAGCGAACCGCGAACGATCATCGGCCGGTCGAAGGGCTCGCCCTCCATGCGCATCAGGTTGATGTAATGGCTGACCTTGAGGATGCCGTTCCTGACCGAGATGCCGGCGAGCGTGATGAAGCCGATCAGCGCCGCGACCGACAGCGGCTGCCCGGACAGCCACA
>CAYQVH010000043.1:0-15789 GCA_964420975.1 uncultured Candidatus Accumulibacter sp. | reverse complement strand
CGCGAAGGCGGCCGCACCGTCGGCGCCGGCGTCGTCGCCAAGATCATCGAGTAAGTCTTGCCGCAACAAGTGGCGGTTTCGTTGTCGGGCCGCCACGGTCTCTGCCGCAGGGGCATAGCTCAATTGGCAGAGCGTCGGTCTCCAAAACCGAAGGTTGGGGGTTCGATTCCCTCTGCCCCTGCCACCACTCGACGTAGCGGACCCTATGGCCGATAAGTTCAAGTTTGCGTTGGCGGTATTGCTGCTGGCGGCCGGAATTGCCGGTTTCTATTTGCTGGCAGAGCAGGCCATGATCCTGCGCGTGCTGGCTGTCCTCGCCGGCACCGGCTTGGCCGTCGCTGTCGCCTGGAAGACCGAGCCGGGGCAGCAGTTTGTCACCTTTGCCAAGGAGGCGACGACCGAAGCCAAGAAGGTCGTCTGGCCGTCGCGCAAGGAGACGATGCAGACCACCGGGATGGTGTTTGCCTTCGTCGTCGTCATGGCGCTTTTCCTGTGGCTCACCGACAAGAGTCTCGAGTGGGTGATGTACGACCTGATTCTCGGGTGGAGAAAGACATGAGCATGCGCTGGTATGTCGTCCACGCGTATTCGGGCTTTGAGAAAAGCGTCCAGCGCGCACTCACCGAGCGCATCCAGCGCCAGGAGATGCAGGCTTTTTTTGGCCGCATCCTGGTCCCGGTTGAGGAAGTGGTCGAGCTCAAGATGGGACAGAAAAGCATCTCCGAGCGCAAGTTCTTTCCCGGCTACGTGTTGGTCGAGATGGAAATGAATGACGACTCCTGGCATCTGGTGAAAAGTACGCCGAAGGTCACCGGCTTCGTCGGGGGCACGGCCAATAAGCCGTCGCCGATTTCGGAGAAGGAAGTCGCCAAGATCATGCAGCAGATGCAGGAGGGGGTGGATAAGCCGCGTCCGAAGGTCCTGTTTGCTCCGGGCGAAGTGGTGCGCGTCAAGGAAGGTCCGTTTACCGACTTTCACGGTGCCGTCGAACAGGTCAACTACGAGAAAAACCGCTTGCGTGTGTCGGTGACGATCTTTGGCCGGCCGACGCCCGTCGAGCTGGAGTTTGGGCAGGTCGAGAAGGCCTGATAGAGCGAGGGTTGTTGCCGGCGCCAACACGGCTTGGCGCGGGCCATCAGGCGGCTTGCGGGCCGCGGTTTTGTTTTGGGGAGCGTTCGTCGGAGCGCGCTTGGACCCATCTACGGGAGTCGTGTCGTGGCTAAAAAAATTACGGGTTACATTCGGCTGCAGGTGCCGGCGGGCAAGGCCAACCCTTCGCCGCCGATCGGTCCGGCGCTCGGACAGCGCGGCCTGAACATCATGGAGTTCTGCAAGACCTTCAACGCGCAAACGCAAGGACTCGAACCGGGTTTGCCGATTCCGGTCGTGATTACTGCCTATGCGGACAAGAGCTTCACTTTCATCCTGAAGACGCCGCCGGCGGCGGTGCTGATCAAGAAGGCCATCGGTCTGCAGAAAGGGAGCAACAAGCCCCATACGGCGAAGGTGGGCAAGCTGACGCGTGCGCAATGTGAGGCGATTGCACAACAGAAGATGCCCGACCTGACGGCTGCGGACCTTGAGGCAGCGGTGCGTACGATCGCCGGGACGGCGAAGACGATGGGCGTTACGGTGGAGGGTCTTTGAGATGGCATTTGTGAGCAAGCGTAAGAAGGCGTTCAAGAGCCGGATCGATCGCACCCGCAGTCTCGCCGTTGCTGAGGCGCTGAAACTGGCCAAGGAACTGGCAAACGCCAAGTTCGACGAGTCGATCGATGCCGCCATCGGTCTCGGGGTCGACCCGCGCAAATCCGATCAAATCGTGCGTGGGTCGGTAGTGTTGCCTGCCGGTACCGGCAAGTCGGTGCGCGTGGCGGTTTTCGCCCAGGGAGAAAAGGCCGCTGCTGCCAAGGAAGCCGGCGCCGACATCGTCGGCTTTGAAGACCTGGCGGCCGAGATCAAGGGCGGCGTAATGAACTTCGACCGTGTGATCGCCACCCCCGACGCGATGCGCGTCGTCGGCCAGCTTGGTCAGATTCTCGGTCCGCGCGGCCTGATGCCGAACCCCAAGGTCGGTACAGTGACCGCCGACGTCGCAACGGCTGTCCGTAACGCCAAGGCGGGGCAGGTACAGTATCGTACCGACAAGGGGGGAATCATCCACAGCACCATAGGTCGTGCATCGTTTGACGTCGAGCAGTTGGCGAGTAATCTCAAGGCCTTGGTCGACGCGTTGGTGAAAGCCAAGCCGGCGACTTCGCGAGGTCAGTATCTGCGCCGTATCGCCGTCTCGAGCACGATGGGCCCAGGAATTCGTGTCGACCAGACGACCTTGTAAGGGAGTGAATACGGGTCGTCTCGTCGGCGACCACGAGAAGGAACTTTGTTGGGCTGTCTCTCACCGCGTTGTGGCGGTGGCGGCAGATCGTCAAAGACCGCAGGTGTCGATCTCGTTCGAGATGGGCTTAAGTGTGCAAACAGCCTGCGCAGACGGAGTCCCCGAGAAGGATTCAGCAGCGATCAGTGGCAAGCTGCCAGCCCTGCTCCAGGCCGCCGTGGGGGCGGCGCATCCGCTTGGACGCGTCGCGTGTTGACTTGATAGGAGGAAGAGACGGTGGGTCTCAATCTCGAAGAAAAGAAATCAGTCGTGGCGGAGGTCGCGGCCAAGGTCGCCAGCGCGCAGACGATCGTGCTCGCCGAATACGCGGGCATGCCGGTTGCGCAGATGACGCGTCTGCGCGCGCAGGCGCGAGCTTCCGGCGTCTATCTGCGGGTATTGAAGAATACCTTGGTGCGCCGTGCCGTCGAAGGCGGCGTCTTCGCCAGCCTGGCCGAGCAAATGAACGGACCGCTGATTTACAGCATGTCCGAGGACGCCGTGGCCGCGGCGAAAGTGCTTAACGAGTTTGCGAAGACCAGCGACAAGCTGATTCTGAAAGCCGGCAGCTATGCCGGCGAGCTGCTCGATAAGGCTGGCGTGCAGGCGCTGGCGTCGATTCCGAGTCGCGACGAGTTGCTCGCGCAACTGCTGGGCGTCATGCAAGCGCCGGTCAGCGGTTTCGCCCGAGCGGTGGCGGCGCTGGCCCAACAACGCGAAGAAGCGGCTGCTGCCTGAAGGCACCGTTCAGCGATTTTCCGTAGAGAGTTAGGAGTTATTGGATTATGGCTATCAGCAAAGAAGACATTCTCGAAGCCGTTGGCGCGATGACGGTCATGGAGTTGAACGACCTGGTGAAGGCGTTCGAAGAAAAATTTGGCGTTTCTGCCGCCGCGATGGCGGTTGCTGCGCCGGGCGCCGCGGCGCCGGTCGTCGAGGAGCAGACCGAGTTTACAGTTGTCCTCGTTGCCGCCGGCGAGAAGAAGGTCGAGACGATCAAGGTCGTTCGTGCGGTCACGGGTCTCGGCCTCAAGGAGGCGAAGGACCTCGTCGATGGTGCGCCGAAGACGGTCAAAGAAGCGATTTCCAAAGCCGATGCCGAAGCCCTCAAGAAGCAGCTTGAGGAGGTTGGAGCGAAGGTCGAGGTCAAGTAGGCCGGTGGTACCCATTGGGCTGGCAGCCTCTCGGCTGTCGGCCCTGTCGTGCCTTTCCGTAAATGGCCGGGGTAGCGCCCGTGCCAATAAACCAGGCGAGTGACAGCGTGCAAACACCAGTGCGAGCAGCGAGACCGGAAGAAGCCTCGAATTCCCGTGCCGCTCATCTGATCGTCTTGTGTTTGTCCGTTGCACGCTGGCAAGTCGTGCTTTCGTCGCCGTTGGCGGCGAAGCGGCCGGCCGACTGAATGCCCCCTGGGCTCGGCAAGCCGGGCCCGCCCCCCCGAGGGGGTCAAGGAACTCGGGGCGGCTCTTCGTGTCCTTGAGAGTTCGGAGCGACCATGACCTACTCATTCACTGAGAAAAAGCGTATCCGCAAGAGTTTCGCCAAGCGTGCCAGCGTGCTCGACGTCCCGTTTTTGCTGGCTATACAGCTTGAGTCGTTTTCGGCTTTTCTGCAGGCCGACGTGCCGGCTTCTCAGCGCAAGAACCAGGGACTGCAGGCGGCGTTTTCATCGATTTTTCCGATCGTCAGCCACAGCGGCAACGCTCGTCTTGAGTTCGTCAGCTACGCGCTTTCGGATCCGGCGTTTGACGTCAGCGAGTGCCAGCAGCGTGGTTTGACCTTCGCCTCCGCGCTGCGGGCGAAGGTGCGGCTGGTGATTCTCGATCGCGAGGCGCCCGACACGATCAAGGAGGTCAAGGAGCAGGAAGTCTATATGGGTGAAATCCCCTTGATGACCGACACCGGCTCTTTCGTCATCAATGGTACGGAGCGCGTGATCGTCTCCCAGCTCCATCGGTCGCCCGGGGTCTTTTTCGAACATGACCGGGGAAAGACCCACAGTTCCGGGAAGCTCCTCTTCTCGGCGCGGGTCATCCCTTATCGCGGTTCCTGGCTGGACTTCGAGTTCGATCCGAAAGATCTGCTCTTTTTCCGCGTCGATCGCCGCCGCAAAATGCCGGTGACGTCGTTGCTGAAGGCTATCGGTCTGACGCCGCAGCGCATCTTGCGCGAGTTTTTCGAGTTCGACACCTTCCATCTCGGGGAGAAAGTCGTCGAGTTCTCGCTCGTTCCCGAACGTTTGCGTGGCGAAGTCGCCCGCTTTGACTTCAACGATGCGTCCGGAAAGTTGATCATCGCCAAGGACAAGCGAATCACTGCCAAACACATCCGCGATCTGGACGCTGCCGGCATCAAGCAGGTCGCTGTCCCCGACGATTTTGTCCTCGGCCGCGTTGTTGCCGAGGACATCATTGACCAGAGCAGCGGCGAGGTCCTGGCCAATGCGAACGACGAGATCACCGAGACGATGTTGGCCCGGCTGGTCGAGGCGGGCGTCGAAACCGTGCAAACCCTCTACATCAATGATCTGGACCGCGGGGGTTTCATCTCGCAGACCCTGCGCTCCGACGAGACGGCGTCACGTCAGGCGGCGCGTATTGCCATTTATCGGATGATGCGACCGGGCGAGCCGCCGACCGAAGAGGCGGTCGAGATCCTGTTCAATGGCCTTTTCTACTCGGATGATCGTTACGATCTATCGGCCGTCGGTCGCATGAAATTCAACCGCCGAGTCGGTCGCAAGGCGGTTATCGAGCATAAGGTAATGCTCAAGCAGGCGCCGCAAAAACGCGAAGCCCTCTGCCGATTGATTGCCGATACGGTCGGCGAAGCCGTGGCGTCGGTCGAGCAAGTCCTTGGCGAGCTGTCTTTTGGGCCACGCGCCGTTGCGGAAAACCTCACCAAGGAAACTGCCGACACCTTGCTCGATCAGCTGAAAGGGCTGGGGGCCAGCGGCGAGGTGCGCGAGCAGCTGACCCTGTCGCCGCGCGATATCGTCGAAGTGATCAAGCTGCTCGTCGAACTGCGCAACGGACGCGGCGAAATCGACGACATCGATCACCTGGGAAATCGCCGTGTGCGATCGGTTGGCGAACTCGCCGAGAACCAGTTCCGGGCGGGTCTGGTGCGCGTCGAGCGCGCGGTCAAGGAACGGCTGTCACAAGCCGAATCGGATAATCTGATGCCGCATGACCTGATCAACGCCAAACCGATCAGCGCTGCCGTCAGGGAGTTCTTTGGCTCCAGTCAGTTGTCGCAGTTCATGGACCAGACCAACCCGCTCTCGGAGATTACGCACAAGCGGCGGGTATCGGCTCTTGGTCCGGGAGGGCTGACGCGCGAGCGTGCCGGCTTCGAGGTGCGCGACGTGCATCCGACGCACTATGGGCGGGTCTGTCCGATTGAAACGCCGGAAGGTCCGAACATCGGTCTCATCAACTCGCTGGCGCTCTTTGCCCGCACCAATGAGTACGGTTTTCTCGAAACGCCGTACCGCCGGGTGGTGGACGGACGCGTCACCGATCAAATCGAGTATTTGTCGGCGATCGAGGAAGGGGCGTACATCATTGCCCAGGCCAACTCCGATTTGGGAGAAGGCGGCGTACTGATGGATCAGCTCGTCACCTGCCGCGAAAAAGGGGAAACGATTCTCGCCGAGCCGGCGCGCGTTCAGTACATGGACGTGGCGCCGAGCCAGATCGTTTCGGTCGCGGCGTCCCTGATTCCGTTTCTTGAACACGACGACGCCAACCGGGCGCTGATGGGTGCCAACATGCAGCGGCAGGCGGTTCCCTGCCTGCGGCCGGAAAAGCCGCTGGTGGGTACCGGCATCGAGCGTACGGTCGCCGTTGATTCGGGAACCGCGGTGCAGGCGAGAAGGGGCGGAAAGGTCGACTACGTCGATGCGTCACGAGTCGTCGTGCGGGTCAATGATGACGAGACGGGGCCGGGCGAGGTCGGCGTCGACATCTACAACCTCGTCAAGTACAAGCGCTCGAATCAGAACACGAATATCAACCAGCGACCGTTGGTTCGGGTCGGCGACCAGATCGCGCGCGGTGACGTGGTCGCCGATGGCGCCTCGACCGACAAGGGTGAGTTGGCGCTCGGGCAGAACATGCTTGTCGCTTTCATGCCGTGGAACGGTTACAACTTTGAAGACTCGATTCTGATCTCCGAGCGTGTCGTCGCCGAAGACCGGTTTACCTCGATCCATATCGAGGAACTCACGGTCGTTGCACGCGATACCAAGCTCGGCCCGGAGGAGATCACGCGCGATATTGCGTCGTTGGGCGAGTCGCAGCTGTCACGCCTCGACGAGTCGGGAATCGTGTACATCGGCGCCGAGGTCGAGGCCGGTGACGTCTTGGTCGGCAAGGTGACGCCCAAGGGTGAAACGCAGCTGACGCCGGAGGAAAAACTCCTGCGCGCGATCTTTGGCGAGAAGGCGTCGGACGTCAAGGACACGTCGCTGCGCGTGCAGTCCGGAATTGCCGGAACCGTAATCGACGTGCAGGTGTTTACGCGCGAAGGCATTGAACGTGACAAGCGCGCGCAGTCGATCATCGACGACCATTTGCGCGCCTATAAACTCGATCTGGCCGATCAGCTGAGGATCGTCGAGCGTGACGCGTTTGCCCGTGTGCAGCGGCTGATCGTTGGCAAACCGGCGAACGGCGGCCCGAGGCGGCTTGCCCGCGGTACGCTGGTGACCCAGGAGTATCTCGATGGGATCGAGCCCCATCACTGGTTCGACGTCCGCATGGAAGACGAGGAGGTCGCGCACCAGCTCGAATCTTTGCGTGAAGGTCTCGAACAGACGCGCAAGGGCTTTGACGTTGCCTTCGAAGAGAAGCGCAAGAAACTGACGCAAGGCGACGAATTGCCTCCCGGCGTACAGAAGATGGTCAAGGTGTATGTTGCCGTCAAACGCCGCCTTCAAGCCGGAGACAAGATGGCCGGGCGGCACGGCAACAAAGGTGTCGTCTCGCGTATTGTGCCGGTCGAGGACATGCCGTACACCGCCGACGGGCGACCGGTGGACATCGTGCTCAATCCGCTCGGCGTTCCCTCGCGAATGAACGTCGGCCAGATCCTTGAGGTGCATCTCGGCCTGGCGGCGAAGGGCTTGGGGGTTCGTCTCGGCGAGATGCTGCGACGCCAGGCAAGCGTCGCCGAAGTACGTGCTTGCCTCGATCAAATCTATAACAGCACCGGCAAGTCCGAGGATCTGGATGCGCTGACCGACGACGAAGTGATCGAAATGTCCGGGAACCTCGAGGCCGGAGTGCCCTTCGCGACACCGGTTTTCGATGGCGCCAAGGAATCCGAAATCAAGGCGATGTTGGCTTTGGCCGGCATGCCCGAGTCGGGGCAAATGACGCTCTACGACGGTCGCACCGGGGAACAGTTCGAGCGGCAGGTGACGGTTGGCTACATGCACGTGCTCAAGCTGCACCACTTGGTCGACGACAAGATGCACGCGCGGTCAACCGGGCCGTACTCACTGGTTACGCAGCAGCCCTTGGGAGGAAAGGCGCAGTTTGGCGGTCAGCGCTTCGGCGAAATGGAGGTTTGGGCGCTTGAGGCCTACGGTGCCTCGTACGTCCTGCAGGAGATGCTGACCGTCAAGTCGGACGACGTTAACGGACGAACCAAGGTTTACGAGAATATCGTCAAGGGTGATCACAAGATCGATGCCGGCATGCCCGAGTCGTTCAACGTACTCGTCAAGGAAATCCGCTCTTTGGCGATCGATATTGATCTCGAGCGTTATTGACGCGGCTTCTCGGGATAGCCGTCCGCCAACCGGTTTTCTCCGCCTGCGAGTCGCCCTCGTTAGCCCCACTCCACACTGGAGCAAGAGATGAAAGCATTGCTTGATTTGTTTAGACAGGTGACGCAGGAAGAGCAGTTCGATGCGATTACCATCGGCCTTGCCTCGCCCGACAAAATTCGCTCGTGGTCCTACGGCGAAGTGAAGAAACCCGAGACGATCAACTATCGGACCTTCAAGCCGGAACGCGACGGCCTCTTCTGCGCCAAGATTTTTGGTCCGATCAAGGATTACGAATGCCTGTGCGGCAAGTACAAGCGCTTGAAGCACCGCGGCGTCATCTGCGAGAAGTGTGGTGTCGAAGTGACGCTGGCCAAGGTCCGACGCGAGCGCATGGCGCACATTGAGCTGGCGAGCCCGGTGGCGCACATCTGGTTCCTGAAAAGCTTGCCCAGCCGGTTGGGTATGGTGCTCGACATGACGCTGCGCGATATCGAACGCGTACTCTATTTCGAAGCCTTTGTCGTGTACGACCCGGGGATGACGCCGCTTACCCGCGGCCAATTGCTGACCGAGGATGACTATCTGGCCAAAGTCGAAGAGTATGGCGACGATTTCAGCGCCGCGATGGGAGCCGAAGGGATCCGAGAACTGTTGCGTTCGATCGAACTTGGTCGCGAGGTAGACAGCTTGCGCTCCGAACTCGAGACGACCACCTCCGAAACCAAGAGCAAGAAGTTTTCGAAGCGTCTGAAGATTCTGGAAGGATTTCAGAAGTCCGGAATCAAGCCCGAATGGATGGTCCTTGAAGTCCTCCCCGTGCTTCCTCCTGACTTGCGCCCGCTGGTGCCGCTCGACGGCGGTCGTTTCGCCACCTCTGACCTGAACGATCTCTACCGTCGGGTGATCAACCGCAACAATCGCTTGAAGCGGCTTCTCGAGCTCAAGGCGCCAGAGATCATCGTACGCAACGAGAAGCGCATGCTCCAGGAGGCGGTCGACTCGCTGCTCGACAACGGGCGTCGCGGCAAGGCGATGACCGGAGCCAACAAGCGGCCATTGAAGTCGTTGGCCGACATGATCAAAGGCAAAGGCGGCCGTTTTCGGCAGAACCTGCTCGGCAAACGCGTCGACTACTCCGGCCGTTCGGTGATTGTTGTGGGTCCCCAGCTCAAGTTGCACCAGTGCGGACTGCCGAAGCTGATGGCGCTCGAATTGTTCAAGCCGTTCATCTTCAATCGCCTCGAAGTGCTCGGCCTGGCGACGACGATCAAGCAGGCGAAGAAGATGGTCGAGATGCAAGAGGCCGTGGTCTGGGACATTCTTGAAGAGGTGATTCGCGAGCATCCGATCATGCTCAACCGGGCGCCGACGCTGCATCGGCTGGGTATCCAGTCGTTCGAACCAACGCTAATCGAGGGCAAGGCGATTCAGCTGCATCCGCTCGTTTGCGCGGCGTTCAACGCCGACTTCGACGGTGACCAGATGGCCGTCCACGTACCTCTTTCGCTCGAGGCGCAGATGGAAGCGCGGACGCTGATGTTGGCGTCGAACAACGTCCTCTCTCCCGCGAACGGCGACCCGATCATTGTTCCGTCGCAGGATATCGTTCTGGGTCTGTACTATGCGACGCGCGAGCGGATCAACGCCTGCGGTGAGGGAATGGCTTTCTCCGACCTGGCAGAAGTCACGCGGGCCATGCAGGCCGGCGAACTCGACATGCATGCGCGCATCTCGGTGCGCATCACCGAGTTCGAGAAGGACGCCGAAGGCGTTTGGCGCGAGAAGATCACGCGTTACGAGACGACCGCCGGTCGCGCTCTGCTGTCCGAAATTCTGCCCAAAGGCCTACCTTTCAGCCTGGTCGACAAGCCGCTGAAGAAGAAAGAAATTTCTAAGCTGATCAACGCCGCCTTCCGCCGCTGCGGGCTCAAGGAAACGGTCGTCTTTGCCGACAAGCTGATGCAGAACGGTTACCGTCTGGCCACCCGGGCGGGTATCTCGATCTGTTCTGACGACATGCTGGTACCCGAGAAGAAGCGCGAGATCGTTGCCGAGGCCGAGGCCGAGGTGAAGGAAATCGAAAATCAGTATACCAACGGCCTGGTGACCAACGGCGAGCGGTACAACAAGGTGGTCGACATCTGGGGCCGCACCGGCGATAAGGTGGCTAAGGTGATGATGGAGCAACTGGGGCAGGTCGAAGTGCTCAATCGTCACGGCAACAGAGAAAAGCAGGACTCGTTCAACTCCATCTTCATGATGGCCGACTCCGGCGCACGCGGTTCCGCAGCGCAGATTCGTCAGCTTGCCGGAATGCGCGGCCTGATGGCGAAACCCGATGGCTCGATCATCGAGACGCCGATTACGACCAATTTCCGGGAAGGTCTCAACGTCCTTCAGTACTTCATCTCGACGCATGGCGCACGCAAGGGCTTGGCCGATACCGCGCTGAAAACTGCCAATTCGGGATACCTGACACGACGGCTGGTCGACGTGACGCAGGATCTGGTGGTGGTCGAGGAAGATTGCGGAACGGGCAACGGGGTCACGATGAAAGCGCTGATCGAAGGCGGCGAGGTGATCGAAGCGTTGCGCGAGCGTATCCTCGGCCGCGTGACGGCGTTGGACGTAATCCATCCGGATACCGACGAAACGCTGATCGAACAAGGGACCTTGATCAGCGAGGACCACTGCGAGCTCATTGATCAGGTGGGGATTGACGAGATCAAGGTGCGTACGCCATTGACCTGCGAGACGCGCTACGGGCTGTGCGGCAAGTGCTACGGACGGGATCTTGGACGCGGAACGCTGGTCAACGTCGGCGAAGCGGTGGGCGTCATCGCTGCGCAATCGATTGGCGAGCCGGGAACGCAGCTGACGATGCGGACGTTTCACGTCGGTGGCGCGGCGTCGCGAGCGGCGGTGGCGAGTCAGGTCGAAACGAGAAGCGCGGGAATCGTCCGTTTCACGGCGACCATGCGCTACGTGACCAGCGCCAAGGGCGAAAAGATCGTCATCACTCGCTCGGGTGAAATCGTGATTACCGACGATAACGGCCGGGAGCGAGAGAAGCACAAAGTTCCTTACGGCGCGACCTTGCAAGTCATCGACAGTGACGTCGTCAAGGCTGGCGCCAAGCTCGCCGGCTGGGATCCGCACACGCGCCCGATCATCGCCGAATATTCTGGGAAGGTGAAATTCGAGAACGTCGAGGAAGGAGTGACCGTCGCCAAGCAGATTGACGAGGTCACCGGGTTGTCGACGCTGGTCGTGATCGATCCAAAACGTGGCGGTAAGACGCCGAGCAAAGGGCTGCGGCCGCAGGTCCGTTTGTTTGACGCCGCGGGTGAAGAGGTGAGGATGCATGGCAGCGACCATCCGGTAACGATCACCTTTCAGGTGGGAGCGATCATCAATGTCTTTGACGGGCAGCAGATCTCGGTTGGCGATGTGCTCGCCCGCCTGCCACAAGAGTCCGCGAAAACTCGTGACATTACCGGTGGTCTGCCGCGGGTTGCCGAACTCTTCGAAGCTCGTACGCCCAAGGACGCGGGTATCCTCGCTGAGTACACGGGCACCATTTCCTTCGGCAAGGACACCAAAGGCAAGCAGCGCCTGGTGATTACGGACCTCGACGGGATTGCCCACGAGTACCTGATTCTCAAAGACAAGCACGTACTGGTCCATGATGGGCAAGTGGTCAACAAAGGCGAACTAATCGTCGATGGCGCGCCGGATCCCCACGACATTCTGCGACTGCTCGGTGTTGAGGCGCTGGCCGTCTACATTACCGATGAGGTGCAAGACGTCTACCGTCTGCAAGGCGTCAAGATCAACGACAAACATATCGAGGTCATCGTCCGCCAGATGCTCCGGCGCGTTAACGTTGTCGACCCCGGCGATACGAAGTTCATCAAAGGTGAGCAAGTCGAACGTGCCCACCTGCTCGACGAGAATGACCGCGCGCTGGCCGAAGAAAAATTGCCGGCGACCTATGAGCACGTGCTGCTGGGCATCACCAAGGCGTCCCTGTCTACGGACTCGTTCATCTCGGCTGCGTCCTTCCAGGAAACGACACGAGTCCTCACCGAAGCGGCGATCATGGGTAAACGCGACGAGCTGCGCGGACTCAAGGAGAATGTCATCGTTGGCCGCCTGATCCCTGCTGGAACCGGACTGGCCTATCACAATACGCGCAAGAAAAACGCCGCCGGCGAAGATATGGCGGCCGAGACGGGATGGCTCGAAGACGACTTGGCACGCGACGAAGCCAACGCGCAGGGCGCTTCAGTGGGTTGACTTGCCAGTGACTAGCGCCTAGAATTCCCAGTCTTTGTCGTCGGCGCTTGACGCCGACAAGCCAACACAAGAATGCCAAGGCGGCCCCCTCTGGTCCGCCTTGGTTTTTTGCAGCCACCTGCAGTCACCTGCGGCTAGTGAAGGTGGTTGCTCAGTCGAAATAAGGGTGGAAACATGCCGACTATTAACCAGCTCGTTCGCAAGCCTCGTGAGGCCGTCCGCGTCAAGAGCAAGGTCCCGGCGCTGGGCAACTGCCCACAAAAGCGGGGTGTGTGCACTCGAGTCTATACGACGACGCCGAAAAAGCCCAATTCAGCGTTGCGCAAGGTTTGCAAGGTCCGCCTGACGAACGGCTTTGAGGTGATTTCTTACATCGGCGGCGAGGGTCACAACTTGCAGGAACACTCGGTGGTCCTGATTCGTGGCGGCCGGGTAAAAGATCTTCCAGGTGTTCGTTATCACACGGTCCGGGGGTCGCTCGATACTCAGGGCGTCAAGAAGCGCAAACAGGGTCGTTCCAAGTACGGAACCAAGCGGCCGAAAACGGCCTGATCTGCCGCTCGGGAGGGGTGGTGCGTAAGGCTTTTGCTTGCCGCGCATCTTGCGTCCCCTGCTTGGGTTTGAACTGTGATTATGAGGGGTTGTTATGCCACGTCGTCGTGAAGTCCCGAAGCGAGATATTTTGCCGGATCCAAAATACGGCAACGTTGAGGTTTCAAAATTCGTCAACACGATCATGAAGTGCGGCAAGAAGTCGGTCGCGGAACGGATTGTCTACGGCGCGTTCGATCTCATCGTTGCCAAGACCCACAAGGATCCGGTGGAAGTGTTCGGGCTGGCTTTGGGCAACATCAAGCCGTTGGTTGAGGTGAAAAGCCGCCGCGTTGGAGGGGCCAACTACCAGGTGCCGGTCGAAGTTCGTCCCAGTCGGCGGATGGCCTTGGCGATGCGCTGGTTGCGCGAGTCGGCGCGTAAGCGCTCGGAGAAGTCGATGGGGCAGCGGCTTGCCGCCGAAATGCTTGACGCTTCCGAAAGTCGTGGTGGCGCCGTGAAGAGGCGGGACGAAGTCCATCGTATGGCCGAGGCTAACAAGGCATTCGCTCATTTCCGGTTCTGAGCTGCCTGAGCCGCCTGTTCGGGCGGTTATCGCTCTTTCTTAGTGAAGGTTGGTTACCGTGGCACGCAAAACTCCCATCGAGCGCTACCGCAACATCGGTATCAGCGCCCATATTGACGCCGGCAAAACGACTGCGACGGAGCGCATCCTGTTCTATACGGGAATCAACCACAAGATCGGCGAAGTCCACGACGGTGCGGCAACGATGGACTGGATGGCGCAGGAGCAGGAGCGTGGCATCACGATTACCTCGGCGGCGACAACCTGCTTCTGGAAGGGGATGCAGCTCGATCGTCCGGAGCATCGGATCAACATCATCGATACGCCGGGTCACGTCGACTTCACCATCGAGGTCGAGCGCTCGATGCGTGTCCTTGATGGCGCCTGCATGATCTACTGTGCGGTGGGCGGCGTGCAACCGCAGTCCGAGACCGTATGGCGGCAAGCCACCAAGTACCGGGTGCCGCGATTGGCCTTCGTCAACAAGATGGACCGCCAAGGCGCCGACTTCTTCAAGGTTGTCGAGCAGATGAAGCTTCGCCTGAAGGCCAACCCGGTCCCGATCGTCATTCCGATCGGTCGCGAAGACCAGTTTGCCGGGGTCGTCGACCTGATCAAGATGAAGGCGATCTACTGGGACGAAGCGTCGCTGGGAATGAAGTTCGACTATCGGGAGATTCCCGCCGAGCTTCAGGCGCAGGCTGAAGAGTGGCGAAGCAAGATGGTTGAAGCCGCTGCCGAGTCCACCGAAGAGCTGATGGACGCCTACCTTGAAGAGGGGGATCTGAGCGAGGCAGACGTCATCAAAGGCCTGCGTGCCCGCACGATTGCCTGCGAAATCCAGCCGGCTCTTTGTGGCACGGCGTTCAAGAACAAGGGCGTGCAGCGCATGCTCGACGCGGTGATCGACCTTCTTCCCTCGCCGGTGGACATCCCGCCGGTGACCGGTGAGAACGACAAGGGCGAGATCGACTCGCGCGAGGCGGCCGACGCGGCCAAGTTCTCCGCCCTGGCGTTCAAGTTGATGACCGATCCCTATGTCGGTCAGTTGACCTTCATTCGCGTCTATTCCGGCGTTCTGAAGTCCGGCGACACCGTCTACAATCCGACCAGGGGTCGGCGCGAACGGATTGGTCGTGTTCTCCAGATGCACGCCAACAATCGCGAGGAAATCAAGGAAGTGCTGGCGGGCGATATCGCGGCGTGTGTCGGTCTCAAGGAAGTCACTACCGGTGAGACGCTGTGTGATCCGACAGCTCCGATCGCCCTTGAGCGCATGGTCTTTCCGGAGCCGGTGATTCACGTCGCCGTCGAGCCGAAAACCAAACAGGACCAGGAGAAAATGGGGGTCGCGCTGGGTCGCTTGGCGCAGGAAGACCCCTCGTTTCGCGTCCGCACCGACGAGGAAACCGGGCAAACGATCATTTCCGGGATGGGCGAGCTGCACCTTGAAATTATCGTCGATCGCCTGAAACGCGAGTTTGGGGTCGATGCCAACGTGGGCGCCCCGCAAGTAGCCTACCGCGAGTGCATCAAAAAGGCGGTCGAGCAGGAAGGAAAGTTCGTCAAGCAGTCCGGCGGCCGCGGCCAGTACGGTCACGTTTGGCTCAAGATCGAGCCCAACGAGCCGGGCAAAGGTTACGAGTTTGTCGACGCGATCAAGGGCGGCACCGTGCCGCGGGAATACATCCCGGCCGTTGACCGCGGTCTTCAGGATGCGGTCACGAGTGGCGTGCTGGCGGGTTTCCCGGTAGTAGACATTCGGTTTACCCTGTTCGAAGGCTCCTACCACGACGTTGACTCGAACGAAAACGCGTTTCGCATGGCGGCGGCGATTGCTTTTAAGGAGGGCATGCGACGCGCGTCGCCGACGCTCCTCGAGCCGATGATGGCGGTTGAGGTCGAGACGCCGGAGGATTACATGGGTAATGTCATGGGCGACTTGTCGAGCCGGCGCGGGATGGTCCAGGGAATGGAGGACCTGCCCGGCAATATGAAGGCGATCAAAGCCGAAGTGCCGCTGGCGGAAATGTTCGGGTACTCGACGACGCTGCGTTCACTGTCGCAGGGTCGTGCCACCTACTCAATGGAATTCAAACACTACGCCGAAGCGCCGAAAAATGTCGCCGACGCGGTGATCAACAAGAAGTAATCGCAGGAGGCGTAAATGGCCAAGGGAAAATTTGAGCGGACGAAGCCGCACGTGAATGTCGGGAC
>CAYQVH010000042.1:0-18535 GCA_964420975.1 uncultured Candidatus Accumulibacter sp. | reverse complement strand
CAGACCTCCAACCAAGAACCCACACCTATCGGTTGTCCAATTGTTAAAGAGCTGGGCAGGGTCGCCTTACCGGCGGGCCTGCGGTGGCTGCCGAAGCAGCGAAAGGGGCGCATTATACAGGCCGGAAAGGGCCCGTCAAGCGTTTCGCCCGACGTTCTCGAAACTTTGAACAGACGCCGCCGCCATCTGGAAGGCAGCCGTCGAATCAGCCGATGAAGACGCGCGCGAACCGGCGTTTGCCGACCTGGACGACGAATGGCGCGAGCCTTGCAGCCAGCCGATGGCGGTCGTCGATCCGGGTTCCGTCGACGCGAACGCCCCCCTGCGCGACCAGACGCAAGGCCTCGGAGGTGCTCGCCGTCAGCCCGGACTGTTTGAGCACTTGTGCAATCCCGAGCGGTTCGCCGCTGGCGGGTAGCGACAGGCGTACCTCGGGCAGGTCGTCCGGGATGGCGCCGTGCCGATAGCGCGCGTCGAAGTCGGCGGCCGCCTGGCGCGCGGCATGGGCGTCGTGAAAACGTTCGACGATCTCCTGGGCGAGAAGGCCCTTGACGTCGCGCGGGTTGCGTCCGGACGCCACGTCCTGCCGCAGCTCATCGATCGCCTCGCTGCTGCGAAACGAGAGCAGATCGTAGTAGCGCCACATCAGTTCGTCGGAGATCGACATCAGCTTGCCGAACATCTCGCCCGCCGGTTCGGCGATGCCGACCGTATTGCCGAGCGACTTCGACATCTTGTTGCCGCCGTCGAGTCCTTCGAGCAGGGGCATGGTGAGCAGGCACTGCGGTGCCTGTCCGTAGTGTTTCTGCAGTTCGCGCCCGACGAGGAGATTGAATTTCTGATCGGTGCCGCCGATCTCGACGTCGGCCTTCATGGCGACCGAGTCGTATCCCTGGCAAAGCGGGTAGAGGAGTTCGTGAATGGCGATCGGCTGCCCGTTGCGGTAGCGCTTGGCGAAGTCGTCGCGTTCGAGCATGCGCGCGACGGTGTGCAGAGCGGCCAGGCGAATCATCCCTGCCGCACCGAGCGGCTCGATCCAGTGCGAGTTGAAGCAGATCTCGGTCTTTTCGGGGTCGAGAATCTTGAACACCTGCTCGCGGTAGGTCGCCGCGTTGACGAGAATCTGTTCCCGCGACAGGGGCGGTCGCGTCGCATTTTTGCCGGTCGGATCGCCGATCATGCCGGTGAAATCGCCGATCAGGAACATCACGTGGTGACCGAGATCCTGGAAGTGCCGAAGCTTGTTGAGCAGCACCGTGTGGCCGAGATGCAGGTCGGGTGCGGTCGGGTCGAAGCCGGCCTTGACGCGCAGCGGTCGCCCGCTGCGCAAGCGGTCGACGAGCTCGTCTTCGATCAGGAGTTCTTCGGATCCGCGCTTGATCTGCTTGAGCTGTTCGTCGGCTCCGCGCATGCCTCTTTTCCTTGCCCAAACGACGTCACACCGGCAGCCGGTGCGACGCCACTGCCCACTTCCAACCGTCCAGGAAACGGCGAGCGGCGGATTCTAGCGCATTCGCCGGCGCCTCGCGAGCGGCCGCCGGCACGCCTGCCTCAGGCGCGCGCCTTGTTGCCGGTCAGCTTCTCGTACTTCACCCACAACTGCTGCTCGCTTTCCGGGTGCGCGGGGTCTTTGGGGATGCAGTCGACCGGGCAGACTTCGACGCACTGCGGCGTGTCGTAGTGGCCGATGCATTCGGTGCATTTTTTGGGGTCAATTTCGTAGATCTCGGCACCTTGGGAAATCGCTTCGTTCGGGCACTCGGGCTCGCAGACGTCGCAATTGATGCACTCGTCGGTAATGATCAGGGCCATGCTGTTTTCCTTCGTTCCTTCAACTTGTTGAAATTTCCCGGACTCTTTCGGCGAGCCGGAGGGCGATCTCCGGTTGCACGAACTTGCTGACATCGCCGCCGAGAATGGCGATTTCGCGCACCATGGTCGCCGAAATGAACAGGTACTGTTCGCCCGGCGTCAAGAACACGGTTTCCACTTCCGGGTACAGATTGCGGTTCATGCCCGCCATCTGGAATTCGTAGTCGAAGTCGGAGACGGCCCGCAGGCCGCGAATGATCACCTTGGCGCCTTTGGCGTGCAGGAAATCCATCAGCAGGCCGTTGAATCCGCAGACTTCTGCGTTCGGGTAAGGGGTCAGAATCGCCTGCGCCATGGCGACCCGCTCGTGCAGCGAGAAGAACGGCCGCTTGGGCTGACTTTCGGCGATGGCGACGATCACGCGATCAAACAGGCACGTCGCCCGTCGCACCAGATCCTCGTGACCGCGGGTCATGGGATCGAAGGTCCCGGCGTAAATCGCGATTCTCTTATTCAGCGCCATGAGCTTCCTCCCGCCGCAGCAAATGGAAAAACACTTGACCGGCCCGGCCACGGCGCTCACTGCGCCACGCACCGCAACGCTCACAAGCGGTTTCGGCTTCGACGTAAAGAGCGCCTTCGTCAGCCAGCACGTTGGGCAGCAGCGGTTCGATGCGGTCGATCCATCCCTGGTGAAACGGCGGATCGAGAAATACGACGTCGAACCGCGGGCCGCCGGCAGCGGCGAATCTTACCGCATCCGCGCCTACGATCTGCACACACTGCTCAGCCCCCAAGGCGAGTGCGTTGGCGCGCAAGGCTGCCAGCACATCAGGCGCTCGGTCGACCAGGACCACCCGTGTTGCGCCGCGCGAAGCCGCCTCGAAGCCCAGCGCACCGCTACCGGCAAACAGATCCAGACACGAGCGCCCCGTCAAGTCCTGCCCAAGCCAGTTGAAGAGCGTTTCGCGCACCCGATCCGGAGTTGGCCGCAGATCGGAAAAATCTGGAAAACGCAGCAGACGGCGGCGCCAGCGGCCGCCGATGAGGCGCACCGAATTCAGGGTTTACTCTCCGCCGACGATGACCGTCACCAGGTGCTCCGGCCGTAGGTGACGCGCGAAGGCGGCCTTGACCTCGTCGATCGTCACGCGCTCGATGCGTTCCGGATAGTGGTCGAGGTAGTCCAGCGGCAAGTCATAAAAGCCGATCATGGCGACGTTGTCGAGCAGCTTACGGTTGCTGTCGAGACGCAGCGGGAAGCTGCCGATCAGATTCTGCTTCGCTGCTTGAACCTCGGATTCGGTCGGCCCCTGCGCGAGGAAGGTCGCGAGCAGTTGGCGCGTCACCACCAGCGCCTGATCGGTCTGCGTCTTTTTCGTCTGCATGCCGATCTGGAAGGGGCCAAGCTGCGCCAAGGGCTGGAAGAAACTGCTGACGCTGTAGGCGAGACCGCGTTTGTCACGCACTTCTTTCATCAGACGCGAGACGAATCCCCCGCCACCCAGCGTGTAGTTGCCGACTGCCAGCGGGAAGAAGTCCGGGTCGCCGCGTTTGAGCGCCGGCAGTCCGATCAGGAGATGCGCCTGCGCCGCCGGGTGCGCCAAGCGCTGCTCGCCACTCACCGGCAACGGGGGAACCGGGATCGCCGTCGCTGGCGGCCCGACCGGCAGGTCGCGAGTCAGCGTTTCGGCAAGCTGTTCGGCCTGCGCGCGCGTCAGGTCGCCGATGATCGACACGGTACAGGCCTGCGCCGTATAGCGGTGCCGATAAAACGCCACGGCGTCGCCTCGCGTCAGCACGCTGACCGACTCCGGCGTCGCGTGTCGGCCGTAGGCGTGCGTCGGATACATCGCCGTCCAGAAGGCGCGGCTGGCGATCGTATCCGGCCGCGTCAGCGCTTCCTTGATCGCGGCGACCGAGCGCGCCTTTTCGCGTTCAAACACCTCGTCCGGGAACTGCGGCGTGCTCAGGATCGCCCGTAACAGGTTCAGCGCCGGACCCTGCTTGTCCGGCATCGACAAGGTACGCAGGGTGACCGACGCCCGATCCAGGTCGACGCCGCCCGACAGCCGGGCACCGAGATCGGCGATGCGACTGGCAATTTGCGTCTCGTCCATGCCGGTCACCCCGAGGTCGAGGACGGCGCGCGTCAGTTGCGCGATACCTGTCTTGTCCTCGTTTTCGTGCGCGGTACCGGCGGCGAAATCGACCTGCACGTCGACGATCGGCAAGGCGTGATTCTCGACGAAAAAGACCCGTGCGCCTGACGGCGCCTGCCACGATTCGATGCGCGGACCGGCCGACACCGACGGCACGATGACGAAGAGAAGGACGACCCACAGAGCGCGAACAGTCATCGGTGACGTCTCAATGTCGAGGTGCGAACGCCGAGCGCGAACGCGGTGCCGCCGGCAGCGGCTGCGGGTCGAGTTCGGCAACCGTCAGCTGCTCGTCGTGGAAGTACTTCGCGGCGACCGCCTGTACCTGTTCGGCCGTCACCGCCTGCAGCTTTTCGATGATCTGCGGCTGCTGGGCGTGTGGAATCCCCACCGCCTCCAGCTGCCCGATCTCGAGTGCTTGCGCGAACATCGAATCCAGCTTGTAGATCTGCCCGGCAATCAGCTGTGCCTTGGCGCGCTCGAGTTCCTCGATCGCGACGCCGTTCCTGCGGATTTCGTCCAGTTCGGCGCGCAGGCCCGCTTCCAGCTCGGCGCGCGTTTTCCCTTCGCTCGGCGTGCCGTAAACATAAAAGACGCCCGGGCCGCGGACGATGGGCGAATAGCTCGCCGAGGCTTCGACCGCGAGTCGCTGCTGGCGCACCAAGTGGGTCGAAAAACGCGCTGCCTCGTGACCGGAAAGCACCGCGGCAAGCATCTGCAACGCGTAGGGATCGACGTCGTCGGCGACGTTGCGCAGTGCCGGCACCTTGTAAGCCATCATCACGATCGGCAGTTCTGCCGGCGCCTTGACCGCCAGGCGGCGGATGCCGGCCTGGGCCGGTTCCTGCTGCGGCTTGCGTACCGGCAGCGGACGCGCCGCCAGCGCCCCGTAGTGCTTCTCGGCGAGTGCGAAGACCGACCGATGGTCGACGTCGCCGACGACGACGAGGTAGGCGTTGTTCGGCACGTACCAGCTGTCGTACCAGAGGCGCGCGTCGGCGGCGGTCATGTTTTCCAGATCGTTCATCCAGCCAATGATCGGAACGCGATACGGGTGCGCCTGAAAGGTCGTCGCCAGCAGCTGTTCCGAGAGCAGCGATTGCGGCTGATCGTCGGTACGCAGCCGACGCTCTTCCATGACGACCTTGATTTCCTGCGCGAACTCGTCATCCGATAGCGTCAGGTGGCGCATCCGGTCGGCCTCGAGATGCATCATTTCGGGCAGCTTCTGCTTCGGCACCTGCTGGAAGTAAGCGGTGTAATCGCGACTGGTGAAGGCGTTGTCGCGACCGCCGGCGGCGGCGACGCGACGGTTGAACTCGCCCGGACCCACCGACGGCGTTCCCTTGAACATCATGTGTTCCAGCACGTGGGCAACGCCGGTGCTGCCGTTGTGCTCATCCATGCTGCCTGCCCGGTACCAGACCATGTGCACCGCCGTCGGCGCCCGCCGGTCTTCCTTGACGATGACGCGCAGGCCATTCGGCAAGGGTCGTTCGTAGGGGTTGGCCAGGACCGGAGCGGCCAGAGCCAGACACAGCGCAATCAGGGTCGCGTAAGGGTAACGTATCGGCATGAATCGCTTCTGATAAAATCAAAGGCCAGCAGGTGCAACGCGTCCGCATCTTACCACTGCCTGTCTGCCTGGAACCCTCTCCGGCACTCTCAGACACGAAAGCCTCATGTTTGGTTTCCTGAAGAAATCGTCCGGCGAAACGGCAAAGGCCGGCGAGCCGTTGCCAGCCAAGGTCGCCGAGCCCGCCGGTTCGTGGCGGCAGCGACTGAAGGCGGGTCTGGCGCGCACGCGCGCGCAGCTGGGCGGGCGCATGAAGTCGCTGTTCGCGCGTGGCAAGGTCGACGACGAACTGCTCGAAGAGCTGGAAACCTTGCTGTTGACCAGCGACGTCGGACTCGACGCCACCCAGCACCTGCTCTATCGTTTGAAGACCCGCGCCAAGCGCGAACGCCTGGAAACGCCGGAGGCGATCCAGCAGGCGCTGGCGGACGCTCTCTGCGAACTGCTGCTCCCGCTTGAAGAACCGCTCGACCTCGGAAGCCATCGCCCTTTCATCCTTATGATCGCCGGCGTCAACGGTGCCGGCAAGACGACGTCGATCGGCAAGCTGGCCAAGCATTTCCAGGCGCAGGGCCGGTCGGTCCTGCTCGCCGCCGGCGACACCTTCCGCGCCGCCGCTCGCGAGCAGCTGGAGACCTGGGGGGAACGCAACCAGGTGACGGTGATCGCGCAGCGCTCGGGCGACCCGGCGGCAGTGATCTTCGACGCCATCGCCGCCGCGCGCGCGCGCGGTATCGACGTGGTGCTCGCCGATACCGCCGGTCGCCTGCCGACCCAGTTGCACCTGATGGACGAAATTGCCAAAGTGCGGCGCGTGATCCAGAAGGCCGAAGCGAGCGGACCCCACGAAACGCTGCTCGTCCTCGACGCGACCTTCGGCCAGAACGCCGTGCAGCAGGTCATGGCGTTCGACAAGGCGATTCAGGTCAGCGGCCTGATCCTGACCAAGCTCGACGGTACTGCCAAAGGCGGCGTCATCGCCGCGATCGCCCGGCAGTGCCCGAAGCCGATCCGTTTCATCGGCGTCGGCGAGGGAATCGACGACCTGCGACCGTTCGTTGCCCGCGAGTTTGTCGACGCGCTCTTCGAGTGATTACGGCGAACAACGTCTGCAAGCGCTATCCCGGAGGGCTCGACGCACTCGACAACGTCAGCTTCCAGATTACGGCCGGCGAAATGGTCTTCCTCACCGGACATTCGGGCGCCGGCAAGTCGACACTCTTCAAGCTGCTGGCAGCGATCGAGCGGCCCACTTCCGGCAGCGTCGTGATCAATGGCCAGAACCTCGCCGCGCTGCGCCGGGAGGCGATCCCCTACTTGCGGCGCAAGCTGGGGCTGATTTTTCAGGATCAGAAACTGCTCTTTGACCGTACCGTGCTCGACAATGTCCTGTTGCCGCTCGCCATCGTCGGCCAGCCGGCAAAGGAAGCACGCCGACGGGCGCTCGCCGCCTTGTCGAAGGTTGGCCTGCCCGGACGCGAGAAAACGATGCCGGTAGCACTCTCGGGTGGAGAACAACAGCGGCTGGCGATCGCGCGTGCGGTGGTCAATCGGCCGGCGATCATCCTCGCCGACGAGCCGACGGCCAACCTCGACCGCGCTTCGGCGCTCGAGATCCTGAACATCTTTCGCAGCTTTCAGCAAGCCGGGGTAACGGTTCTGATTGTCACCCACGATCCCCTTTCGCCGCCGGGTGCGCCACCACGCGTCCTTCGTCTCGAACACGGACGCCTGGCCGAATCGGCCTTGGCGGGCGCCGGCGGGGACGAGGCATGAGAATCTGGCTGGCACAGCACCTCGCCGCCCTGCGCGACGCCCTTCGCCGAGTGGCCTCCGCGCCGCTCAACACCTTGCTGTCGCTGCTCGTCGTCGGCGTTGCACTGACCTTGCCGAGCGCGGGCTGGCTGGCGCTCGAAAACCTCCGCCAGCTGACCGGTGACGGCGAAGGGGTGCAGCAGATTAGCCTTTTCCTCACCCTCGACGCCAGCAAGCGCGAGGTCGGCGAAGTGGAGGCGCGACTCAAGGAACTGCAGCCGGGGAGTTGGCGCTTCGTGTCGCGCGACGAAGCGCTCAAACGCCTGCAGGCAAGCGAAGGTTTGGCGGACGTCGTCGCCAGTCTGCCGCGAAACCCCTTGCCCGACGCCTTCGTCGTCACACCGGCCGACCCCCAGCCGGAAGCGCTCGAACAATTGGCGAAGCGCTTCGCCAGCTGGCCGAAAGTGGCGCACGTACAGCTCGACTCGGCGTGGGCGAAACGCCTGGCGGCGCTGCTTCGCCTCGGCCGATTGATCGTCGCCATGCTCGCCATACTCTTCGCCGGTGCTCTGGTGACTATCACCTTCAATACCATCCGCCTGCAGATCCTGGCGCACGCCGCCGAGATCGAGGTCGCCCGCCTGATCGGCGCCACCGACGCCTACATCCGGCGCCCGCTGCACTACTTCGGCATGCTGCAGGGAGCGCTCGGCGGCGTGTGCGCCGCTTTGCTGGTCGGCGCCGGCTTTCATCTGCTCGGCGAACCGGTCGCCGAACTGGCCCGGCTCTACGGTTCGAGCTTCACGTTGACCGGCCTCGCGTCCAGCCACGCGCTCGCGCTGGCGGTGATTGGCGGTGGCCTCGGCTGGCTGGGCGCCCGGATCTCGGTGCTCATTCACTTGCGCCGCCTGGCGTGACACGCTGCCGAACGGCAACGGCGAGGCGACAAGCTCAGCGTCGGTCCACAAGAGCCTGACCCGTCCCCCGGGTTTTCCCATCCGCTCCGGTGCTTGCCTCGTAACCGAGCCTCGGACCGCTCGGCGAGGCGTTCTGGCGACGTAGCCATTATCTCGATCGGGCCGCTGACGATCGCTCGTCGCGTTTTCGCTTCAGGCGATGGTGCCGGCGAGTGAGCACAGCTTGGCAAGATAACAAATTTGCAATCCCGCTGTCAGTCACCTGTCAGCCGCGAAAAGGGATGATGGCGACCATGTGCAAGAGACGACATGCGACGAGGAAGTGTTGGCCGTTGCTGCTGACCGGTCTGCTGGTTACTGGACCGTCGGCCGATGCCCAGACCCTCGGCGAAGCACTGGAGTGGGCTTAGTCGCGCCATCCTCAGGCAGCCGCGACCTCCGCGCGGGAGGACGAGGCGCGGGCGCGTACCGACCTGGCCGAAGGCCTCACGCCGGGACCCCCGGCGCTGTCGATCTCCAGCCTGGACGACCGCTCCGATCGCGACCGCGGCAAACAGGCGTGGGAGGCCGAAATGGCCGTCCCGCTGTGGCTGCCCGGGCAACAGGCGGCGCGCGAGGCCGAAGCCGAACGCGCCTTGGCCGAGGTCGCCGCGCGCCGCGCCGACCTGCGCTTGCAGCTCGCGGGAGAGGTGCGCGAGGCGTGGTGGGCGCTGGCCGCGGCGCGCAATGCACGCGACCTCGCCTGACGCCGCGCGCAAAACGCTCGTGCGCTGGAGACAGACGTGCAACGCCGCCACAAGATCGGCGAGCTGGCGCGCATCGACGCCAACTTGGCGCAGAGCGAGCGCTTGGCCGCTGAAGCGGAGGCCATCGAAGCCGAGGCGGTGCTGCTCGCCACCGAGCAGACCTGGCGCGCTCTCACCGGCATGGCGACCCCGTCGACGCTGGCCGAAGAGCGTGCAGAGACGGCGCGCGAGCCGATGGATGACCATCCGCAACTGCTCGCCGCTGCCGCCGCGGCGCGCACGGCGCAAGCCAAGCGGCGTGTCGCCGAGGAAACGCGCCGCGACGCGCCCGAGCTCACCTTACGCGTGGTCCACGAGCGGGAGTCGTCTTCCGACCCTTACTCCAATGTGGTCGGCGTCAAACTGACCCTCCCTTTCTCGTCCGGCCCGCGCTGGCGCCAGGAAAACGCGGCCGCCCGCGCCGAAGCGACCCAGGCGGATGCCGAACTGGCGCAGACCCGCCTCAGATTGCAGCTCGACGTGGAGAAGGCACACCGCGAGGTCGCCGCCGCCGGGCGTCAGCTTGCACTGGCGCGTGAGCGCCAGGCGCTCGCCGCCGACAGCCTGCGTCTTGCCGAGAAATCGTACGCGCTGGGAGAGGCCGACCTGACGATGCTTCTGCGCCTGCGCACCGGCGCCTACGAGGCCGATGCCGTGTACCAGCGCCAGCAGGTCGCCCAGGCGGCGGCCCGATCCCGCCTCAAGCAAACCCTGGGAGTTCTGCCGTGAAGACTCTCCTCGCCTTCGCGACAACCCTGATTTTCGCCCTCTCCGCCTGGGCCCACGGCGGCGGCGCCCAACCGGCCGTGCGCGCCGACATCGCGCCGCGCGCCGTGGCGCAGAGCGAGGAGTTCGAGCTGGTCGCCGCCGCGCTTGTCGCCTGGCGCCGCAGGAAAACTCGCTGATCGGGAACGCGAATGAGACCATCGCCGCTTGCTCGCCGTAGCGCTCGTCTTCTGGGGATTTGCCGGGCAGGTCTTTGCCCACAGCGACGAGGACCACGGCAAGAACGACAAGCCGGCCGTCGCCGCCAAACCGGCAATGACCGGCGGCGCGGACGGCGAAGCCGTCTCGGCCAAGCGCCTGCCCGACGGCAGCCTGTTCGTGCCCAAGGCCGTGCAGCGTCAACTCGGCCTGCGCCATCTCGTCGTCCAAGTCGGTGAATTGGCCGCGAGCGTCGAGTTCAACGGCAAGGTCATCGCCGACCCCAGCGCCGGCGGGCGTATCCAGGCGACCCAGGCCGGCCGTCTCGACGCCGGCCCGAACGGTCTACCGACGCTGGGGCAGCAAGTGGCCAAGGGCCAGGTGCTGGCGCATCTGCGTCCGGTGGCGAACAGCATCGAGCGTGGCAACCAGCAGGCGCAGCTCGCGGAACTCGAAGCGCAACTGGCCATCGCCGAACGAAAACGCGCCCGCTACGAACAACTGGAGGGCGCCGTGCCGCAATCCGCGATCGAGGCGGCGCGCTTCGAAGCCGACGCGCTGAAGAAACGCCGCGCCGCCATCGCCGCCAGCATCGGCGCGCCGGAAGCACTACGCGCGCCGGTTTCCGGTGTCATCGGCGCCGCCCACGTGGTGGCTGGACAAGTCGTCGAGGCGAAGGAGATTCTCTTCGAGGTGATCGACCCGGCGCGTCTGGCCGTAGAAGCGCTGGCCTACGACGCGACGCTCGCCGAAAGCATCGCCCACGCCGAAGCCGTCTTGCCCGGCGGCGTGCTGGAGCTACGCTTCGTTGGAACCGGGCGGCAGTTGCGTGAGCAGGCGCTGCCGCTGCTGTTCCGCGTCAAATCCGCGAGTGCGCCGGTGGCCGTCGGCCAGCCGCTCAAGGTGATCGCCCAGACGACGCGCACCGTCAAGGGCGCCGCGCTGCCCCAGGCCGCCATCGTCAAGGGTGGCGCCGGAGAGACGGCAATCTGGGTGCGTGACGGCGCCGAGCGCTTCGTCCAGCGCAAGGTGAAACTGGCGCCGCTCGATGCGAACCGGGTTGCGGTGGTAGCGGGGCTTGAAAACGGCGAGCGCGTCGTCACCGAAGGCGCCGGCCTGCTGGCGCAGGTCCGGTAAGCGGGGTGATGTTCGATCACATCATCCACGCCAGCCTGAAGCAGCGGCTGATCGTCGTCGGCGTGTCGCTGCTGCTGGTGATCTACGGTGCGCTCACCGTGCGCCAGATGCCGGTCGACGTTTTCCCCGACCTCAACAAGCCGACCGTGACGCTGATGACCGAGGCCGGCGGCATGGCACCGGAGGAAGTCGAGCAGCTCGTCACCTTCCCCATCGAGTCGAGCATGAACGGCATGCCCGGCGTGACCCGCGTGCGTTCGGTCTCCGGCGTCGGCCTCTCCATCGTCTATGTCGAGTTCGAATGGGGTTCGGACCTCTATCGCAACCGCCAGCAGGTGAGCGAGCGCCTCAACCTGGTGCGCGAGCAGCTGCCGTCCGGCACCGTGCCGCAGCTCGGCCCCAATTTCATCGATCATGGGGGAGATACTCCTCATCGCTCTGCCGGCCGATCCGGCCAAGGTCAGCGCGATGCAGGTGCGCGAATACGCCGACTGGGTGATGCGGCCACGCCTGCTCACCATCGCGGGCGTCGCCCAGGTGATTCCCATTGGCGGCGAAGTGCGGCAGTACCGCGTCGAGCTGAAGCCGGAGCAGCTGGCGGCGCTCGGCGTCGAGCGCGAAAAGCTGGAGGCAGCGCTCAAGGACTTCGGCGTCAACACCAGCGGCGGCTTTCTCGAGGCGCAGGGCCGCGAATACCTGATCCGTCAAATCGGCCGCAGCAGCCGCCTCGAGGACTTGCAGAACCTGGTGGTGAGCGTCAAGAACGGTCAGCCCATCATGCTCAGGCAGCTCGCCGAGGTCACGGTGGCGCCGGCCATCAAGCGCGGCGACGCCGGATACGACGACCGACCCGCCGTCATCCTTTCGGTGCAGAAGCAACCCGCCGCCGACAGCGTGCGTCTGACGCGCGACATCGAGCGAGCGCTGACCGATCTGGCGAAGAGCCGGCCGGCCGGCGTCGAAACGCCACGCTTTTTTTCAAGCAGGCCGACTTCATCGAGCATTCGGTCAGCAACGTCGAGGAGCGCTGCGCGACGGCGCCATCCTGGTGGCGGTGATCCTCTTCCTCTTTCTGCTCGATGTGCGCACGACGCTCATTTCGCTGACGGCGATTCCGCTCTCGCTACTGGTGACGGCGCTGGTCTTCCACTACTTCGGGCTGTCGATCAACACCATGACGCTCGGCGGGCTGGCCATCGCGATTGGCGAGCTGGTCGACGACGCGGTGGTCGGCGTCGAGAACGTGCTGCGCCGGCTCAAACGCAACCGGACGCTGCCGGATCCGCGCCCGGCCGTCGAAGTGATCGCCGCCGCCACCCTGGAAGTGCGCTCGGCCATCGTCTACGCGACCTTCATCATCGTCCTGGTGTTCGTGCCGTTGTTCGTCTTGCCGGGGATCGAGGGCCGGCTGTTCACACCGCTTGGCGTCGCTTACATCGTCTCCATCCTCGCCAGCATGATGGTCTCGGTGACCGTTACGCCGGTGCTGGCCTACTATTTCCTGACTACGGAAGGCGTCAAACGGAAGACGGAAAAGACGTCGCGCGGTGCCGCGAGCCTTCTGGCGTCCGTCTTCCGCCGTCAGTCTTCCGAGGCCGATAGTCCCGTGGTCGCTTGGCTCAAGCGCTGGGATGCACGCCTGCTGCACTGCTCCTTCGGCCACAGCCACAGGCTGCTTATCAGCGCCCTGACCACGGTGGTGGTTGCCGCCGCCAGCATCCCCTTCTTTCCGCGCTCCTTCCTGCCGCCCTTCAACGAGGGCACGTTGACCCTCAACGTCCTGCTCAATCCGGGCACTTCGCTCGCCGAGTCGAACCGCGTCGGCGCGGCGGCCGAAGCCCTCGTCGCCCAGGCGCCGGAGGTGATCCAGGTCGGCCGCCGCACCGGACGCGCCGAGCTCGACGGGCACGCCGAGGGCGTGCACTACACCGAAATGGACGTCGACCTCAAACCCTCGGCGCGGAGCCGCGAGGCGATCATCAACGACATCCGCGCACGGCTGGCCGTGTTGCCGGCGGCGACGAGCGTCGGCAACACGGCCAGCCCATCTCGCACCGCCTCGACCACTTGCTCTCCGGCGTGCGCGCCCAAATCGCGCTGAAGATCTACGGCGACGACCTCGACACCCTGCGCGGACTGGCCGACGACCTGCGCGCACACTTGGCGAAGATACCGGGCGTCACCGAACTGGCCGTGGAGAAGCAGGTGCTGATCCCGCAAATCAAGATCCGCGTCGACTACGAGCAGGCGGCGCGCCACGGGGTGGCGCCGGGCGCGCTACTGCGCGCGCTGGAACAGATGGAACACGCGCATCATCACGCGGCGCCCGAGGGCGGTCGGGAGGCCGCCGCCACAGAAAAGGATCCGGTGTGCGGCATGACGGTAAGATCACCGCGAGGCCGCACTCCATATCGCAGAACTGAATTTCGCGGCTGCCGACAGCCACAGCAGCCGCCAAGGTCATCGAGACCGCCTTCAAGGCAACACTGTTCGCACCGACCAGGACTTGGCAGCGCTTTAGGTTGCGCACGAGTGAGGCCGTTGCCGAATCAGTGACGGCCTACCTCCAGTTCAAGCAGCTCAAGCGCCGGCCGCTGGAGCACATCAGCCTTGCCGCCGATCCGCAACAACCCGTACTTGCGCAATAGCGCGCAGAAGAGTCGCGCTCTCCGACCAAAGCATCAAAGCCAACCATGTTGGGGAGAAACGTCGACGATGCATAATTGATGGCTGTCGCCGGGGATTTGGCGGACAATGCCCATCTAAAAAAACAACAACATACGCGCTAACTTGTAGGCCATCGCCATGTCGAACCCTTTCTTCGATCATCCCATTCTGAACTCCCCGTATGCGCGGCCTTCACGGCACTGGGAGTTGGATGAATCGGGCCAGCCGACGCAGCAGATTCTGGAAGCGCGTCGCCGCGCCGAGTTCATCACCCCGATACCCAAACCAAAGAAGCAGAGAACGACGCCCAAACAGGAAAGCTTCCTCTTCGACGAGGGCGAGGGCTTATCCACCAAGGCGCAGCAGTACGACCCGACCTCGATCATCAACGAGGTGCGGAACCACGTCGACACGTGGCGTGCGCTCCCGAATCCGAGCCAATGGCAAGTCACCCCCGAGACCGCCCGACTGCTCCAGCATTGGCGTCATCATGGATTCAGCGGCGTCCGCCCATTCTTCTGTCAGGTCGAGGCCGTCGAAACCGCGATCTGGTTGACCGAGGTTGCCCCCGGCACCAGGCACGCCAAGCAACATAAACGCCTTCTCGACCATCTGACGGCAGCCAACAAGGACGCCAACCCCGAGTTGATGCGTTTGGCGCTCAAACTGGCCACGGGGGCGGGCAAGACGACGGTCATGGCGATGTTGATCGCCTGGCAGACCATCAACGCGGTGCGTCGGCCGGGAGCCAGGCAATTCACACGCGGATTCCTGATCTGCGCGCCGGGTCTCACCATCAAGGACCGGCTGCGCGTGCTGCAACCCAACGACCCAGACAGCTACTACCAGGAACGCGAACTGGTGCCGAGCGACCTGCAGGGCGACATGGGGCGCGCCAAGATCGTCATCACCAACTACCACGCCTTCAAACTGCGCGAACGCATCGACCTTTCCAAGGGCGGCCGGCAACTGCTGAAGGGCCGCACCGGCGACGAGATTGTCACCACCGAAACCGAAGGCCAGATGCTTCAGCGCGTCATGCCCGACCTGATGGGCATGAAAAACATCCTGGCCATCAACGACGAAGCGCACCACTGCTACCGCGAGAAGCCGCTGGAGATCGACGACGAAGAACTGAAAGGCGACGAAAAGAAGGAGGCCGAGAAGAACAACGAGGCCGCCCGACTGTGGATCTCCGGACTTGAAACCGTCAACCGCAAGCTTGGCCTGTCCCGCGTCATCGACCTCTCGGCCACGCCGTTCTTCCTGCGCGGCTCGGGCTACGCCGAAGGCACGCTGTTCCCCTGGACGATGAGCGACTTTTCGCTGATGGACGCCATCGAGTGCGGCATCGTCAAGCTGCCGCGCGTGCCGGTGGCGGAAAATATCCCCGGCGACGAACTGCCGGTATTCCGCAACCTCTGGGAAAACATCCGCCACGATATGCCCAAGAAAGGGCGCGGCTCGAATCAGGAACTCGACCCGCTCAAGCTGCCAACCCGGCTGCAAACCGCGCTGCAAGCGCTCTACGGTCACTACGAAAAGACCTTCAGGCTCTGGCGGGAGGCCGGCATCAAGGTGCCGCCGTGCTTCATCGTCGTGTGCCAGAACACCGCCATCTCGAAGCTCGTTTACGACTTCATTTCCGGCTTCCAGCGCCAGAACCACGATGGCACCTCGACACTGGAAAACGGCCGCCTGCCGCTGTTCCGCAACTTCGATGAAACCACCGGCAACCCGCTGCCGCGCCCCAACACCCTGCTGATCGACAGCGAACAGCTCGAAGCCGGCGAGGCGCTGGACGACAAGTTCCACGACATGGCCGCCGACGAAATCGAGCGCTTCCGCCGCGAGATCGTCGAGCGTACCGGCGACGCCCGAGCCGGTGACAACATCACCGATCAGGAACTGCTGCGCGAAGTCATGAACACCGTCGGCAAGGCGGGGCAACTCGGCGGCTCGATCCGCTGCGTGGTGTCGGTGTCGATGCTCACCGAAGGCTGGGACGCCAACACCGTGACCCACGTGCTCGGCATTCGCGCCTTCGGCACCCAACTCCTGTGCGAACAGGTGATCGGCCGCGCCTTGCGCCGTCAATCCTACGAACTCAACGAGGAAGGCCAGTTCAACGTCGAATACGCCGACGTTTTCGGCATTCCCTTCGACTTCACCGCAAAACCTGTTATCGCCAAGCCGCAACCGCCGCGCGAAACGGTACAGGTCAAGGCGATTCGTCCCGACCGCGACGCGCTGGAAATCATCTTCCCGCGTGTCGAAGGCTACCGCGTCGAGTTGCCGGAAGAGCGTTTGCAGGCCGACTTCAACGAGGATTCGACGCTGACCCTGACGCCTGATCTCGTCGGGCCGTCGCAAACCCAGAACGCCGGGATCATCGGTCAGTCGGCAGACATGACGCTTCAGCATCTGGGCGACGTGCGATCCTCCACCTTGCTGTTTCACCTCACCAAGCGGCTGCTTTATACCCAGTGGCGCGACCCCGGTGAGGAACCGAAGCTGCACCTGTTCGGCCAGCTCAAGCGAATCACCAAGGAATGGCTCGACAACCATCTGGAGTGCAAGGGCGGCACTTATCCGGCGCTGCTGATGTACCAGGAACTCGCCGACATGGCCTGCAGCAAGATTACCGCCGCCATCACCCGGCAGTTTCTTGGCGAGCGACCCATCAAGGCGCTGCTCGACCCGTACAACCCCAGCGGCTCGACGCGGCATGTGCGCTTCAACACCTCCAAGCTCGACCGCTGGGAAACCCGTTCCACGCACTGCCATATCAACTGGGTGGTACTCGACAGCGATTGGGAGGCGGAATTCTGCCGCGTCGCCGAAGCGCACCCCAAGGTGCGCGCCTACGTCAAGAACCACGGCCTCGGCTTCGAGGTGCCTTACCGCTACGGCTCGGAAACGCGCAAGTACCTGCCCGACTTCATCGTGCTGGTTGACGACGGCCACGGAGCGGACGACCTGCTGCGCCTGGTTGTCGAAATCAAGGGCTACCGGCGCGAGGACGCCAAGGAAAAGAAATCGACCATGGACACCTACTGGGTTCCTGGCGTCAATCACCTCGGCACCTACGGCCGCTGGGCTTTTGCCGAGTTTACCGACGTGTTCCAGATGCAGGACGACTTTGCAATCAAGGTGGAAAACGAGTTTGCCAAGATGCTGGCGCAGGCAGGAGCCGTCGCATGAAACTCGAGGGCTTCAAACCGGGCCGCTGGCAGCAGCGGCTGCAATACAAGAGCTTTGAGCCAACCCTGGTCAATCATGACTGGCACTGGGAAGACGCCCGGATCAACGTGTTGCTCGAAGCCGCCAACCGCGCGCTGGGCGAACTCAATGCTTTCTCGTTGATCGTGCCGGACATCGACCTGTTCATCGGCATGCACGTCGTCAAGGAAGCCCAGACCTCCAGTCGCATCGAAGGCACCCAGACCGGCATTGACGAAGCCGTGCTGCCCGAGGAACAGATCAAGCCGGAAAAACGCGACGACTGGCGCGAGGTGCAAAACTACATCAACGCGGTCAACTACGCCATTGGCGAGTTGCGCGCCCTGCCACTCTCCAACCGGCTGCTCCGGCAGACGCACGCCATTCTGTTGCGCGGGGCGCGGGGCCAGCACAAGCAGCCGGGCGAATTTCGCGTCAGCCAGAACTGGATAGGCGGCTCCAGCCTGGCCGATGCCGCCTTCATCCCGCCCCACCACGAGGGGGTGGCGGAATACATGGGCGATCTGGAAGCTTTCTGGCACAACCAGGCTATTGCCGTGCCACACCTCATCCGCATCGCCATCAGCCACTACCAGTTCGAAACCATCCACCCGTTTCTCGATGGCAACGGCCGGATCGGCCGCCTGCTGGTGCCCTTGTACCTGGTTGGCCACGGGGTGCTGGCCAAACCCTCGCTCTACCTTTCGGATTTCTTCGAGCGTAACCGGGGCAGCTACTACGACGCACTGACCCGCGTGCGCCTCTCCGGCGATCTGATTCATTGGGTGCGTTTCTTTTTGCAAGGGGTGGCCGAAACCTCGGTCAAGGGCCGCGACACCTTCGGCAAGATCCTCACCCTGCGCACCGATGTCGAGCATCGCATCCTGAGCCTGGGCAAACGCGTCCCCAACGCCCGCGCGGCCCTCAATCTGCTCTACCGTCGCCCCGTAGTCTCCGCCGCCGACCTGGAAAGCCAGTTAGGCGTCTCCGGTCCCACTGCGCAGGCCCTTCTCAAGGATCTGATCCGCCTAGAGATATTGACCGAGATCACGGGACAGATGCGCGGGCGGCTGTACGAGTTCAAACCTTACCTTGAATTGTTCCTTAGTTAAGGAAAAGCACTTATCATTAACTAAGCGCGAAGCGAAATTAACCCTGGCGCCCCAAGACCGCCCCCGATAGCCCATTGACACCATGGCCAAGCAACCCACCCCGAACAAATCCGTCGACGCCATTAAGCACGACGACGCCAAGCGCAAGAACATTCCCACCGCCGAATACCAGTCGGTGCTCGACGACGCGCAGAAAAACCCCAGGCAGGTGCGCTACCCGCGCAATACCGACCTCGACCCGCAACTGGTCTGGCGCGGCAAGGACGAGCAGGATTGGAGCGACCTCGTCGTCCATGCGCCGCCGCTCTACATTCAGGAGAAGGTGCACCCCAAGGCGCTGATCGACGAACTGCTGCGCGAATCCAAGGAACGGGAGCACGAGCAGGGACAACTCACCGCCGACCTTTTCGCCGACTTCAACGGCATCCCCAAGGACGCCGACAAAACCGAGTTCTACCAGCACGAC
>CAYQVH010000041.1:0-19275 GCA_964420975.1 uncultured Candidatus Accumulibacter sp. | reverse complement strand
ACACGTTGAGCGATCGTGTGTTATCTGGTAGGCGCGATTGGACTCGAACCAACGACCCCCACCATGTCAAGGTGGTGCTCTAACCAGCTGAGCTACGCGCCTGCTCGGAAGCCACAAGAGGATGTGGCGGCAAGGAAGTGCGCATTATACGGCCGCGCAACCGCAAGTCAAGCAGCGGTTGCGTCAAACGGCCCTCGTGAAGTGCGTGTCGCGCGAAGTATCAAATTATACTAATCAATGACTTACGAAGGCGCTGAGGCTGCCTGGCGGCATGCTTGATGAAGCAGACCGGTGCGCCCTTGCAACCGTGGGGACGTGCCAGACAACGCCAGGGTGCGTTGTGGGGGAGGCGGAGGTTGGCGAAGGCAACGCCGGGTGCAATTTAAACTGATGTGGAACGGGCGTGAGAGCGTGGTGCAGGGACGGCCGTTGATTTGACGTGAAAGAACCGGTATCCGAGGCGAGCGATGACTTTCTCAAGTCATCGCAAGGAACGGCCGGACGATCAAGCAGCGGCGGGGATGAAGCCGAAGCGGGTCAGCGATGTACCCGGTGGTCCTCTTGGATTGCCTGTTAGTCAAGACAGACCTGCATCGTGCATCCGATCCGCCATTCCCCGGATTGCGTGACCTGGGCGAAGCGCAAAGCGGTGGCGGCAGCGCGGCGACCGATCTACACTGCTCCGACCGCGGCGGCGGCCGAAACGGCACTAACGACGCTCGAGGCCGGCGAATGGGGGCTGCGCCATCCAACCCTCGCCGCCGGGTGGCGCCGCCACTGGGAGCGGGTGATTCCCTTCTTCGTCTTCCCGCCCGAGATTCGCCGGGTGATCTACACCCCCAATGCCATCGAGAGCCTACATAGGCGGCTGCGCAACATCACGGCCGATTGGAGCAACGCGGCCCGGGAATGGAGGGCCGCCATGAAGCAGTTTGCCATTCCTTTCGCCGACAGTTGCGCGTTGATCGCCGCGAAAACGGCCTTCGTCAGCCCTTTCTTTTCCAGCACAGGAAGCGCTCGCGCTTCGTTCGCTGGTACTGGGAGCGTGCGAAAGCCTGGCTGCGGAGTCGCGTGGTCAAGTACGAGTGCCGGATGAAGGTCAAGTCTGCCGGCGTTAAATGGCAGGACCTGGGCTACCGCTGGGGCTCGTGCAGCAAGGGTGACTGGTTGTACGTCTGGATGGCGATCCTGCTCCCGGCGCGCATCGCCGAGTACGTGGTGGCGCACGAAGTCGCCCATCGGTACGAGCCGCACCACACTCCGGCGTTCTCGCTGTGCGTAGCGCGCGATGCCGGATTTCGCGCCGCGCAAGGCTTGGCTGGCCGAGCACGGAATCAATGCCTCACCGGATGGAATAGGCTCTGCCTGGCGCCGGAAAATCTTCCGCCGGCGAGATTTCCTTCGCGGTAGCCGCGGGGTATTCTTCGGGTCCGGCGCACGGTGCGCGACGCGGCTTGGGGGAGCTGAGCATGAACCTGGAGAAAGTCGTCTTTGGTTTTTTTATCGTTCTTGCGGCGACATTGAATTTCGGCTTCTTCATCGGCGAAATCGATCAGCCGAAGCATCACCACATTTACGAGCTGTTTGCCGCGATCGTCGTCAACCTGATCGCGACCGTGCTCAAGTTTGGTGACCGGACGCAGATAGGCGCCGTGCATTTGTCGACCAGTCTGGTCGCCGACTTGCAGCTGGTGGCGGCGGCGTGCGTCTGGGCGGTTGCCGTGCATGTGACGGGCGAGGGGATGTCGCCCGAAACGACGATCAGCGTCGTTTCGCTGAGCGGCGGTGCGCTGTTTGCCAACGTCGTTTCGGTCGTCCTGCTGATTGCGGAAACGGTCATGCTGCGGCGCTGAACGGCGGCGCGATGAACACCAGCGTCTTTTTTCTCGTCCTGCGGCGCATGCGGGCGCCGCTGATCGTGCTGATCGTCATCTACGCCGTGGCGACGCTCGGACTGACGCTGATCCCCGGCGTCGACGGACAGGGGCAGCCGGCGCCGCCGCTGAGCTTTTTCCACGCTTTCTACTTCGTCAGCTACACGGCGACAACGATCGGCTTTGGCGAGATTCCGAGCGCCTTCTCTGACGCGCAGCGAATGTGGGTCACCGTGTGCATCTATCTTTCGGTGGTCGGCTGGTCGTATTCGATCATCAGCATCCTTGCGCTGCTGCAGGACAAGGGTTTTCAGCAGGTGCTGCTGAGCGGGCGATTTGCACGCCGTGTGCGCCAGCTTGGCGAACCGTTCTACATCCTGTGCGGTTGCGGCGAAACCGGGCTCCTGATTGCCCGTGCGCTCGATCGCGACGGCCTGCGCGTGGTCGCCATCGAAAACAGTGAAAAGCGCATCCAGGAGCTGGAACTCGAAGATTTTTCGGCCGACCTGTTGGTTCTCGCGGCCGATGCGACGCAGCCGCAGCAGCTCTTGCTTGCCGGCCTGCAACACCGCAGTTGTCGGGGCGTGTTGGCGATGACCGACGATGACACGGCCAATCTCGCGGTAGCGATTGCCAGCCGGCTGATCAACCCGCGCCTGATGGTCGTCGCCCGCGTCGCCTGCCCGGCGATCGAGGCCAACATGGTGTCGTTCGGGACGCATTACGTCGTCAACCACTTCGAGAAGTTCGCCGATTACCTGGCGCAGGCGATTCATGCGCCAAACTGGTTTCGCCTCGTCGATCTGCTGACCGGTCTCGTCGGCCACCCGCTGCCGGCGCGCCGTGATCCGCCGGCGGGTGACTGGGTGATCTGCGGCTACGGTCGCTTCGGGCAGGCGATGGTGCGCCACCTTGAACGGCAGGGCGTGCGGCTGACGGTGATCGACCCTGATCCCCACCTCCCTTTACGCGTCGAACACATCATCGGCTACGGCACCGAAGCGGGACCCTTGCGCCAGGCGGGTGTCGAAACCGCGGCCGGGATCGTCGCCGGCAGCGACAACGATACCAACAATCTGTCGATCGCGATGACGGCCAGGGAAGTCAATCCTGACCTCTTCGTCGTCGTTCGTCAGAACCGGGTGTCGAATCAGGTGCTGTTTGACGCCTGTGAAGCCGACTTCACGATGGTGCCGTCGCGGATCATCGCCCGCGAATGCCTGGCGCTGTTGACGTCGCCGCTGTTGTCGCGCTTCCTGCAACTGGTGCGCGCCTGGCCCGAAGCGCGCGCGGCGACGGTGGCCGCGGCCGTCGAAACGCTGATGGACCAGCGCGTGCCCCTGGTGTGGAGCGTCCGACTCAACGCCGCCGAAGCGCCAGCGGTGCACAAGCTGCTGATGATGGACGAGCGTCCTTTAGACCTCGCCGCCCTACGGCGTGATCCGGCGGCGCGCGAAGAGCGATTGCCGTTGTTGCCGCTGCTGCTCGTTCGGGACGACCAGGATCACGAAATGCCTGGCGACGAGACCTCGCTGCAGCCGGGTGACCATCTGCTTTTCGCCGGGACGCGCGCCGCCAAGGCAGCGCAGAATCTGACGCTCGACCACCGGACGGTTCTCGACTACGTGCGCAGCGGTCGCGATACGCCGGGTTGGCTATGGGGTTTGCTCACCCGTGGGCGATGAGGTCGCCGATCGCGTCGCCGCACCGCCGCACCGCCGGCGCGGGCGGGGCGCCTGTCGACGGCAGCCTGGATGAGACCCGACCGTCGCGGGCCGCGTGAACGTCGTCGAGGTGATCCATAAGGGCGTGCCGCGCGCTTGCGGTGGCGAGTGGCAGGATGCACCGAATTCGCGACCCGGAAGCGCTGGCGCAGTGGAAGGCCAGGGACCAGCGATCGCCCGTTGCCGGAACGGCGCGAGGCTGATATTCCCGGCGTGCCGGGCCACTCATGACGTAGAGTGAACCGGCTTGAAGGATGGTCTCGCGGCACGCGCCGCCGCGGCGTCCGGCCCGAAACGGCATTCGTCCTGGCGCACCCAGGCTGATACCCATGATCACTTCGCCGAAGCGTGGGGCGTCGGTATGCCAGCCGATCGCGGCTTCGCGCCGATAGTGGGTAACGATGCACGGGGTAAACGACTCGACTTGGTCCGGGCACAGTAGGCTGCCGGGCAACCCGATGGGCCAGCGTGAACCGGCGGCAGTGATTCGCATCCTGGGTCGCAGCGGGCAGCGTGTTGAAGTCGGGGCAGTAAGGCTCGGCGCACAGAACGACCGCCATGCCTCCGCCGTAGTCTGCCGCCTCGACGAAGGTGCGCGACGGCGATTGCCCTGCGTCCGCTTCCCCGTTATAGCGGTCGCGGAAACCGCGCCAGTCGCTGATTTGCCCTTGGTGGTATTCCGCAAGCAGACCCGTGGAAGGTGCCAGTATCGGTAGGTGCAAGAAACCGTATCGACCGCCAGAGCCGATCGCTGCCGGGATCCGCGACGAAAACTCGGCCGGCGACCAGCTCGACTGCGCACCGGTACCGTGACGACGGAGCTCCGGAAGGTCGAGGAAACTAGTGGCCCGCTGGCGCAGTTCGAGGCAAAATGAACCCGGCGATATTGGGGGAAACCATGCGCAAACACGAAGCCTTGCAACTGCTGGCCCAACACAAGACAGAGCTGGTTCGGCGTTTCGGAATTACCGATCTGGCCCTATTCGGCTCCACCGCCCGCGATGAAGCGCAGGACGGCAGCGACATCGACGTGATGGTGAACTTTGAAGGGCTCGCTACCGCCAAACGCTATTTCGGGGTGCAGTTCTATCTGGAGGACTCGCTGGATTGTCCGGTCGATCTCGTGCAGGAGGGCGTCATCCGCCCAGAATTGAAGCCCTATATCGAAAAGGACTTGATCCATGTCTGAGGTGGCACCGAGAGAATGGCGGTTCTACGTCGCCGACATGATCGGCTTTTCCGAAAAGGTCCTCGCCTATACCGAAGGCATGGACGAAAAGCGGTTCGTCGCTAGCGGCCTCCATGATGATGCCACGCTGCACAACCTCACCCTCCTTGGCGAAGCCGCCACCCACGTGCCCGACCACGTGCGGGATTTCGCCGTCGACATCGCCTGGCGGCAGATCGTCGGCACGCGCAACCGGTTGATTCACGGCGACCTGGGCGTCAAATAACGAGCGAACCGTCCCCCTTCCGAGGTATTGACCACGCCGGGAGGGAACTGCCTGATCGACCACTACACGATCCGCTACATCACCAGCGGCCGTGATCTGGTACGTTTTCGCGAGACCGCGAGAGGCAGGGGAGATCTGCTTCGCCCCGCTGCCCGGTAGCCGGGAGGAGGGGCAAGACTTGGGCCGGCGTCTGGGCGCTTTGCCGCTGATCGGTGAAACCGCCCTCGAGTGCCCGCTGAAGAAACAGCGCTCGCCGGCCACGAGAACCCGATGCGGCGCTCGGGGCTCGCCCTGGCCGGGGCGAACACCTTCCTGCGCGAGCGCCGAAGTGTCAGCGATGAGATGGAAGACGGCCTGCTCACCGCCGAGGACGTGGCCGGCATCGATCTGCCGAGCCAACGGACCCTAAAACGCCAGGCCAATCTCAAGGTTCCGCGACTCATCGTCGCCACTCCGTCCGTTGCCGGGCCAGCCCCGTATATACTGCACGATGCTCAACGGTTCACTGGTGTTCCGTTGGGCGTCGTCACCCGCTTTCGTTCACTGCGTCTGTTTCCGGGAGTTGCCATGAAACCCCTTTTCTCCGATGCCTCTCCGGCGACCAAGGCGGCGCCGGCTCCCCAGTCCCCGGTCGTTGCTCCGCCGCCAATGACTCCCGCCGCACCGCCGGCGCGGGCGGTGGCGCCGCTGCCGGCGAGCCTCAACGCGCCGGTGAGGGTGACCGTCACGGACTCCGACCTGGCGGCGCTCGGCGAAAAGTCCACCCGGCGCGTTGCGGCGATTTCCGACCAACTGCTGGGCATGGTGCGCGGGACCGGCGCCGAGCAGTTTGGTGTATCGCTGACGCAGCTGGTGGCGACGGCGCAGCAGCTCGACCCCAAGCTGTTGTTCGACCAATCGCTGCTCGGCAAGCTGAAGGGGCTCTTTGTCTCCGCCAAGGAGCAGGTCAAGTCGCAGTTCCGTACCGTGTCCGGACAGCTCGACGCGCTGGTCGGCGAACTCGATCGTTCGGCGCGGACGTACGAGCAGCGGATCCGTGAACTCGACGAGATGTACGCCGCCAACGGCGAGGAATATACGGCGCTCGGCGAGGCGGCTGAGGAAGGCAAGCAGTTGCTCGCCGCCTTGCAACAGGAGTTGTCGCAGACGCCGGAAGCGACCGATCCGATGGCGGCACAGGCGATCGCCGATCGCCGGCAGCTTGCCGTGCGGCTCGAAAAGCGGATTGACGACCTGAAGCGGGCGCAGATGATCGCGATGCAGACGGCGCCCGAGATCCGGTTGCTACAGAACAATTCGCGGCTCTTGATCGGCAAGTTTCAGGACATCGTCGCGGTCACCATCCCGGCGTGGAAGAAGCAGTTTTCGCTGCACATCCTGATGGAGGAACAGGCGAAGTCGGCCCAGCTGGTGACCGCGATCGATGATGCGACGAACGCGGCATTGCGCAAGAACGCCGATCTGCTGCGCCAGAACACAACCGAGATTACCCGCGCCAACCAGCGCGCGCTGGTCGATATGGAGACGCTCGAACACGTGCAGAAGCAGCTGCTCGGCGCTTTCGAAGACATGCAGAAGATCAACGAGGAAGCGAGCGCGGCGAGGGCGCAGACCGACGCCAAACTCGGCGCCTTGCGCGACGAGTTGATCGCCCGCTTCCAGAAATCCACCTAAGGAGAAACCCTCGTGTCTCTGATCGATCTGAAGAAGAAGACCCGCATCGTGCTCGATAAGCGTGCGTTGCCGCAGCCGCCGCGCTGCCGGGTCGGCTTGTGTATCGACATTTCCGGTTCGATGCACAACGAGTACCAGGACGGTCTCGTCCAGGCGACCGTCGACCGCTTGCTGGCGATCGCCGGCACCTTCGACGACAACGGCGAAATGGAGGTGTGGACGTTCAATCAGAAGTATTCGACGCCGCCGGTCGCGCGTGCCAGCGATTTCGGCAACTATGTGAAGAAGGCGATTCTCGACAATCCGGACGTTGCCAAGTGGGGGGGAACCAACTACGCGCCGGTGATGAACGCTGTCCTCGACAGCTATTTTCGCGGCGAAAGCGTGGTCACCGGCGGCGGCTTTCTCGGCTTTTTCAAGAAGACCGAGCAGCGACCGGCCAAGGACACGCATATCCCGGCGCTCTGTCTGTTCCTGACGGACGGCGACAACAGTGACGAAGCGGAGGCGGCGGCGATTCTGCGCGAAGCCAAGCGTTATCAGATCTACTGGCAACTGGTCGGCATCGGCAACGATACCGATTTTCGCTTCATCAAGAAGATGGCGGACGAGCTGCCGAACGCCGGCTTCTGCCAGTTCGCCAATCTGCGCGCCAGCGACGAGGCGATCTACGAGGCGCTGCTGACCAGCGAACTCTGCGATTGGATGCGCAAGCTCTGAGCGGGCATCCGGCTGTCGCTGCGATCGGTTTCACTTACCACCAAGGAGGAAAAATAGATGGCAATCAATCTCAAGAAGGGGCAGGGGATCAACCTGAGCAAGGCGGCGCCACGGTTGCGTGTGGTCCGCGTGGGAATCGGCTGGGATATCACGCGCGTTCTCGGACAGTGCGATCTCGACGTCTGCGCGTTTGTTCTCAAGTCGGTCGGTGACGTGCCGGTCTGCCTTTCCGATGGGCATTTCGTCTTCTTCAACAATCTGCAGAGCCCGGAAGGCTTCGTCACCCACACCGGCGACAACCGAACCGGAGCCGGTGAAGGCGACGACGAAACGCTGAAGATCGATCTTGCCGTCGCGCCGGCCGACGCGGTCGAAGTCTCGTTCATCGTCACCATGCACGAGGCCTTGGCGCGCCGGCAGCACTTCGGGATGGTGCAGAACGCGTATCTGAAGGTGTACAACGACGAGACTGGCGAAGCGCTCGCCGAATACGACCTCGACGAAGAGTTTGCCGGGCAGACGGCAGTACAGATCGGCTCGCTGTCCCGATCGGGCAACGAATGGCAGTTCCAGGCGGTCGGTGCGGGCTACCAGCGCGACCTGCTCGACTTCGTCCGGGGCTATGGCCTCGAAGCCTGAAGATCCGGCGAAACCGCTCTTTGCGCCCGAACGGGCGCCGGTGAAGCGGCTTTTTGCCGACTCGCCGGCGCCGTCGCCCACGGCCGACGCCCATCCACCACCGCCGCCGCGGGTACGACCACTCGATCTGCCGCCGCGGCAGCCGGACGCATCGCCGGCACCGTCACCCGCGGTGCCGCCGGTCAAGGCGCTGGTGCTGCCCGATCCGGTACCGGTCAAGGAAACGCAGTACACGCCGGCGTCTTTGGTTTTTGACGACGGCAAGGGATCGGCTGTCGAGCAGCTCAGGCGGGCGGCGATCGCGGCTCTGCCGGGATTGACGGCGCAGCAATTGACCGTGCTCGACCAAGCGATTCGCGAACTGCTGCCGCTCGAATTGAGCAATCTGGCGGCCTGGGGCGATAGCCTGCTGCGGGATACCGAAGCGATCAGCAACGAGCTGCAGCGGCTGACCGCTGCGGTCGCCGGCTGGAATGCCGGAGAGGTCATCGACCAGTGCAACCAGGCGATGGCGGCTTCCGGGTTGTGGAAAATGTTCGCCAAGTCCCCGTCGGCGCTGAAACCGGCGCTCGATCTGATTCTTACGCAGGCGCGACCGACGTTGACGACCCTCGACGAACTTGCGAATCGCCTGCCGGAGGGCCGCGATCGCTTCGCCGTGTCGCTTCTGTTGCAGAAGCTGGTGCCGCGTCTCGTCTCGTTGCGCGAGGTCGAAGCCGAATCGTTCTCGCGGCGTGGTCACTTGCTCGCCTTGTCGGCCCAGCAGTTCGACCTCCTCGCGCCGCAGATCGAGCAGATGAAGCGCCAAGTCGTCGCCTGGCAAAGCGAGATCGAACAATTGCTGCGGGTGACGCTGCCGGTCTGGGAGCTGGCCAACAGCCGGAAAGACCGCTGAGGCGTCTTCCTCGATCCGCAAGACCGCTTGTCAGGGCGCTTTCGAGACGTCGCGGCGCCGATTTTTCCAGAAGTGGAGCGAGAGGTAGATCAGAAAGCCGACGAAAGTGACAAAGCCGGCGAACTGGAAGTAAAGCGAATAGTTGGTGCGGTAGCGGCCAGTCACCGGGTCGTAAACCGAGCAGATGATCCGGATGCGGGCCATGATCTCGCTCAGCGTATCGACCTCGGGGGGGATCGCCGAGCCGGTGATCAGCTGTTTCAGCGGTTCTGCGAGGTCGGCAGCGGTGAATTTCTCGCCGTACACCTGGCGCACGATGATGCCGTCGGCGTCGACCAGGGTCACCTGATTGAGGTGGTCGAAACCGGCTGCCGTGGCGACAAAGCTGAAGCCGAAACTGCGCGTCATATCGGGAACGATCGCCGCCGCCGGGCTCAGGAATTCCCAGTTCGGCAGATGAATGCCGTATTGTTTGGCGAAGTCCCTGAGCGCTGCCGGCGAGTCGAAGGGCTGGTTGAAACCGATGCTGACGACGTTGAAGCGGTCGGCGCCCATGACGTCGACCGTTCCCTGAATCGCCTTCTGCAGATTGCGCGTCGTCGTTGGACAAACCTGGAAACAGGCGGTGTAGATGAAGCTGACGAGCAGTGGCTTGCCGCGATAGCGCGACAGTTCGACAGGCTGTCCCTCCCGGTTGAGGAGGACGAAGTCGCCGGGCGGTTTACCGATGACGCTTTGCGAGAGCGCAAACGCAGCCTTCTCGTCGAGTGTCGTCAGCGCCAAGCCGCCGCTGGCGCCCTGCGGCCTGGCGGTCAGCTTCGGTTTTTCGACGCCGTCGTCCCCCGTGGCTGTCTGGCTGACAAGCAAGACGAGCACGGTCAGCGTGGTCAGGAAGCGCAGGAAGTGCAAGCAGCGCGGCGGACGCGAAATCACGGCAGATCAGCGATGGGAAGAGACTCAGAAGCGAAGCTGAGCGTCCACGATGGCAGCGACCAGGACGAGCGTCAACTGGATCAGCGAGGCGTGAAAGCAGCTCATCGCCGTCTGCCGTGTCGGTTCCCGGCTGAGGCGCCACGCCTTGACGAGGAAAAGACAACCGCCCGTTGCCGCTCCGGCCAGGTAGATCGGTCCGAGTCCGAACGCCAGCGGCAACAGGCTGGCGGCGACCAATAGCAGCGTGCTGTAGAAGATCGTCTCGGCGGCTTTTCGGTCGCCGACGACGACCGGCAGCATGGGCACGCCGGCGGCGGCGTAATCGTCGCGGCAAGCGATCGCCAGACTCCAGAAGTGCGGCGGCGTCCACAGGAAGAGGACCAGCGCCAAGGTCAGCGGCACGACACCAATCGCCGGATCGGCGGCGGTCGCGCCGGCGAGGACGGCCCAGCTGCCGGCCAGGCCGCCAAAGACGATGTTCAGCCAGGTTCGCCGCTTCAGCCAGACGGTATAAACGATGGCGTAGAAGAAGGCGCCAAGAAAGACGAAGAGCGCTGCCCAGGCATTGAGCGCCAACCAGGCGCTCGCCACCGAGGCAAGCAGCAGACCGGCGATCAGCAGCAGCCACGCGGGGTGGTGCCGCAGTTCGCCGGTGACGAACGGTCGTTGGCGCGTGCGCGCCATCAAGTGGTCGCTGTCGAACTCGTAATACTGATTGAAGGCACCGGCACTCGCCGAGGAGACGAGAACGGACAGCGTCAGCACCAGCAGTTGGCTCAGGCTGAGACGTGGACCAGTGCTGACTGCAAGGCCGGCGAGCGCGGTAAAGGTGATGACAAAGCCGATCCGCAGTTTGAACAGTCCGAGCACCGCACGCACGGGGAAGCCAGAGGCGTTCTTCGAGGGCAGCGAACGGTGCATGGGTGGCGAAGGTTAGGCAATCGGGTCGTTCAGGAAACAGCGTTACGTCCTGCCGGCTTGAATCGGGCCTGGTGTAAAGACCAAGCCCGATTCAAGCCGGCCCCCGCGGCGCTTCTTCGGCGACGGGGGGCGCAGCGAGGTCTTAGCTCAGCAGCCAGACTTCGGACAGGTACTTCCAGTTCACGAAGTAGTAGAGCACGAAGCAGACGAAGAGCAGCAGGGCGAGCACCACGGTGCCGGGAACCGGCACGTGGTCGCTGCCATGAGCGACCGCTGACGACGCCTGCGTTTGTACGGGCAGCGGCGTCGGACGGTCGGACACCTTGCCTCCGTCGAGCTTCTTGCCAAACAGCAGCGAGCCGACGACGAGCAGGATCCACAATCCTCCGCCGATGACCGCGATGACGCCAAAGATGCCGGTCAGACCCATCATCAGGTAGGCAGCGCCCGGCCACTCATACTGGAACGGTGCGCCCGAGAAGGCCATGTCCCAATGCCGGCGGGAAACCCCCAGCGTGCCGGCACCCATCATCACCAGGCCGAGTACCGACATGCTGATGCCGAACAGGTAGGGCTGGATCTGGCACAGCTTGGGGAGGATCATCTCGCGCTTGAAGAGCACGGGAACCAGCAGGTAGGTGACCGCCATGAACGCCAGCGTGGTACCGGTAACGACCGTCGTGTGGAAGTGGCCAGGAACGTAGAAGGTGTTGTGCATCAGCATGTTGATCTGCTCGGTGCCAAGCACGACGCCGGAGATGCCGCCGAGGAAACCGAAGCTGACGAGCGAGATGAACATCCCCGAGAACACCGGGTTGCCCCACGGCGCCTTGCGTAGCCACTCGAAGAGGCCGTTGGTGTAGCCCTTGCGGCGTTGCGCGGCTTCGATTGCTCCGGGAACGGTGAAGCCGTGGATCATCGACGCCATGACCGCGAAGTACATGAAGTACGACGTGTTAAGCACTTTCCATTCGGCGCTCATACCGGGATCGGAGAGCAGGTGGTGGGCGCTGGCCAGCTGCAGGAAGAGGATGTAGAGCAGGAAGGCGAAGCGCGAAACCTTTTCCGACAGCGGTTTGGCGCCGAAGACGACGGCAGCGATCAGGTACCAGATGGCGACGTGGGCCGAGACGTTGATCTGCTGCGACGAGTGCCCCAGTCCCCACCAGACCATCCGATAAAGCTGCGCGTCGATCTCCTTGATGATGCCGACCGACCAGAGGAAGGTGGGCAACAGGATGCCAGCGCCGGTGAGGATGGTGAACGTCGCGATGATCGCCGCCGTCAACGCGCCAAAGGTGACCAGTGGAATCGAGCCGCTATACGTTTTCTCGCGCTTGGCGACGACCAGCGTGGCGAAGAAGATGCCGCAACCCATTAGCGCGCCGACGGCAAAGAGGATGATGCCGAGGTAGAAGTGGGGCGCCGCCTGCATCGGTACGTACGAGGTGAACATCACGCTCGATTCGCCCTGAAAGATGGCGACGTTGACCATGATGCTGCCGACGACCATCAGCCAGAAGGCGAGCCAGGCGACCTTGGGGGCGGCCAGCCGGCAGCGAAGCAAGGTTGACGAGGCGAAGTAGAGCACGGCCATTTCGAAGAAGATGATCCAGAGGATCAGCATGTCGATGCCGTGCGCGGTGAGAATCAGGTAAAACTGATCTGCCGGAAGCAGCTTGACTGCCGGCCAGCGAGTGAGGATGACCAGAAGTGCGGTAATGCCGCCAGCGAGCAGCGCCAGGACGCCGGCCACGGCGTTCCAGCGCATCAACTTCTCGGCCTGGTCCTCGAACTGCAGCCCGGAGACGGGGCAGGTGCGGTAAGTGGTTGCCATCGTTGTCTTTTTCCCCCTTAATTCACTTCACGTAGATGCGGCCGAGCATGTACGAGTGGCCGATACCGCAGTATTCATTGCAGACAATGGCGTAGGTGCCTTCTTTGGTTGGCGTCATCTTGACGACGTGCTCGTAACCGGGAATGACCTGAATGTTGATATTCACCGGCTGCAGCGAGAAGCCGTGGTTGTAGTCCATCGACGACAGATGGATCTTGTAGGTCTTTCCCTTCTCCAGTTCGAGGATTGGATACCAGGCCCAGAGGCGGCCGATCAGGTAGCCGTCGCCACCTGCAGGCACCTTGACGACCGGAATTTGCTGGTCGGTTTCGGTACGGATCGTGTTTTCGGCAATGAACTTCTCGGCCTTGGCGGCAAACATCTCCGGGGTGGTCTTGTACACCTCATTGGAAAGGTTCTGTTTGCCGTTGATGTGCCAGTAGATCATCATCACGAACATCACCATGCCCCAGACGAAGGCGATCGCGATCCACGTCCATTCGAGCTTGTCGATCGGTTGCTTCCACCAGAGCCGGTCGGACGGCGGCAGAATTGCACTCATGTTTGGTTCTCCCTGGGTTGGCTGATTGGCTTAGCGCGCGAGCGGCACATTCATGATGTCGATGATGCCCCACAGAATGTAGAGCAGCCCCGGCGACGCCACACCGAGGAAGAGGAGCAGAAAGTGGTTGTCGAGCAACCTCTGCATGAAGGGAATGTCTGCGTCGTCGTTTTCTGCCATGTCGTGTCCTCCATCACTGATTTGCCCAAGCGGCTGCGGTCAAGCTGCCAACGATACACGTGTCCTTGGCCCCTCGGGCACAATTGGGCGAAGGATACTGTCAGCAGCTTGCCAATTGATTTGATGCAGGTCAAGAACCACGATACCCCGTCGACGGTTCGCAAGACCCGCTTTGACGGGCTTTCCGGTGCTCAGGATGCGACCTTCTGACGCAGTCGCGAGGCGGTCGGAAGGGGTCGCCACGACCTATAATGACGGCCTATTTTTCCCCTCTCTTCCCCCACTTCGCCCCCTTTTCCGCTCATGGATTCGCTTGCCCGCCGACAGCTTGCGCGTTGGCTCCTGCTCTGCAGTGCGCTGGTCTTTGCCATTCTCGTCGTCGGCGGGGTGACCCGCCTGACGCATTCGGGCCTCTCGATTGTCGAGTGGCAACCGATCATCGGTGTCGTGCCGCCGCTGAATCAGGCCGAGTGGGAGCAAACCTTCGCCAAGTATCAGTTGACGCCGGAATTCCGGCAGGTCAACCATCAGATGACCTTGGACGAGTTCAAGGGCATTTTCTTCTGGGAGTACGTGCATCGCGTCCTCGGCCGGCTGATCGGCGTCGTCTTCCTGCTGCCTTTACTCTATTTTTGGTGGCGAGGCCGGATCGCCCGCCCCTTGCTGCCCAAGCTGCTCGGCATTTTTGTTCTCGGCGGTCTGCAGGGGGCGATGGGTTGGTACATGGTCAAAAGTGGACTGGTCGACGACCCGCGTGTCAGTCACTATCGGCTGACGGCGCATTTGTCGCTGGCTTTTCTGATCTTTGTCGGCATGTTCTGGCTGGCGCTCGACCTGCTCGCCGAGCGAACACGGCAGCCGAGCGAGTCCTTGCACGGTGTGCGGCGGCTCGGCGTCTGGCTGACCGGGCTGGTCGCCTACATGGTGGTCACTGGCGGATTTGTCGCTGGTATTCGTGCCGGCAAGGCGTACAACACGTTTCCGCTGATGAATGGGAGTTTCCTGCCGCCGGAGAGCTTCGTCATCGATCCGTGGTACCTCAATTTCGTCAACAACATGGCGCTGGTGCAGTTTAATCACCGTCTCGGCGCCTGGTTGTTGGCGTTTCTCGTCCCCTGGATGTGGTGGCGGGTGAATACGGCGGCGGTTTCAGCAACCGCTCGTCGACTGGCGACGGGATTGCTGGGGCTGGTCGCGGTGCAGATCGGGCTCGGTGTCGCGACGCTGCTTTTCGGCGTCCCCGTCGCACTCGGCGCTGCCCATCAGGGCGGCGCGATGGTCGTTCTCGCGGCGCTGCTGTGGCTCAACCACGAGTTGCGCGTCGAACAACGCGCTGCCGCGCCCGCCGTCGGCAGGAGCGGCTGAGGCGGACTCGTCGGCCGGGGTGGTCCCGGCGCGTCAGGCAGCGTTAGCCGCTGCTCGGTCAGGTCAGTGCTGGTGGCTGCTGGTCGCGGGAGTCGTGAGATCGCGTACGGGAGCGTTCACCTGCAAGGTCTCGACGTTCTTGTTCTTGCCTTCGAAGCGCAGGGTCAAGGGGACCGAGTCCCCTGGCTTCAGGGTTTGCTTGAGTCCCATCAGCATCACATGGTAGCCCCCGGGCGCCAGGGCGACGGGTTTTCCGGCGGGTAGTTCGAGGCGCTCGATGGCGCGCATCTTCATTACACCACCGTCGATCTTCATCTCATGGATTTCGGTGACTCCCGCCAGCGGACTGGCGGCGCCGACGAGCACGCCACCTGACTGGCTGGTGACTTCCATGAAGGCGCCGGTTGCCTGCTGACCGGCGACCGTGCCGCGTACCCAGGCGTCCTTGACCTCGACCTCGGCGGCGACCACTGCTGCCGGCAGCACGACCAGCGCCGCGGCCAGGGTCAGGCGATTGAAGGCAGTTCTCACGTTCGTCTCCTTGCCAGTATTGTCGGAAGGGCGATTATAGGCGGCAGGTACGGCAACCGCCTGCGACATGCGGTCGCAGGCGGGTCAAGGCTTCTGGACCCAGTTGCCGTGGGCGTCTTCGATCCACCAGCCGGAGTGGAACTGCTCCTTCCAGCGTTTCACCTGGGCCGCACGGGCGGCAGGCTCGAACACTTGGCCGCCGTGCGCCTCGGCGAGGGCGTAGATCAGTGAGTTCCGGTCCGGGTTTTCGTTGTCGATCAGCTTTTCGGCGATTTGTCGCTGCGTCAGCGTTAGCCGGCTGGCGTCGCGCAGCTTGACCATCCCGTCGTTTCCGAGGCCGATGATTCCCGCATCGTAAAAGCGGACCAAGCGCGAAGCGCGCTGCGCCAGGCTGTGCTTGACGACGATCACCGGCGGTGTGCCGATATCGAGGTTGATCGGCTCGGCGGCCGGAGTGGCGCCTGTGGATAACACGAAAAAAGCGAGAAGGAGGGCGCGCTTCATGACCGTACTTTCACGAAAATCACTTGCCAGCCAGCAGTAGTCTGAGGTCAGCGGCGACTTCGTCGGCACTCTCCCCATGGCGGAGCAGCAGTCTTAGACGCCCCTGCGGGTCGAAGACGTAGCTGCCGGTCGAGTGGTCGATCGAGTAGCTGCCGGCGACCTTGCCCGGCTGCTTGCTGAAAAAAACCTTGAACTCCCTGGCTGCGGCAAGGGTTGCCGCCTCGTCACCGCGCAGCCCGAGAAAGCTCGGGTCAAAAGCCGTGACGTACGACGCAAGTACCGCGTCGGTATCGCGCGCCGGGTCGAGGGTGATGAAAACCACCTGCACGTGCGCCGCGTCGTTTCCCAGGCGGGCGATCACCTGGCGCAGCGTAGACAGCGTCGTCGGACAGACGTCGGGGCACTGGGTATAGCCGAAAAACAGGACGACCAGCTTGCCTTTGAAGTCAGCCAGACGTCGCAACTGTCCTTGCGGGTCGGTGAGGGCGAAGTCCTTGCCCCAGTCGACGCCGGAGAGGTCGGTCGACTTGAACTCCGGTGGGCGGGAACACGCCATCAGCAAAGAAAGGAGGCAGCTCAGGAGCAGGCAGGAGAGTCGTTTCATGGCGGAAAGGGTGCGAGACGATCGGTAGTGAGACGTGCATTCGTCGTTACCGGCGTCCATTATCGCAGGAGCGAACGCTCGGTACCCTTGATTCTGGCTAATGAGAATCGCGCGGGTCAATCCGGCTGTCCGGTCGTCTTGTCGGCGAGTCGTCCAGTGAGCCGAATAGGGGGAGGGCTTCATTGAACAACAGTGCGGCGAGGACCAAGCCGCCGCCGGAGACAGTCGCGGCGGCAGGTATCTCGCCGGCGCCCAGCCAGGCCCAGGCGACGCCGAACACGACTTCGAGCAGGCCGAGCAAGGCGATCTCGGCTGCGGGCAGGAAGCGCGAGACGTGGACGAGAAGCAGGCAGGGAAGCGCCAACTGAAAAACGCCGAGGACCGCGAGCAGTCCCAGGTCGTGCGCCGATAGCAGCCAGCGATCTGTCAGAGGGAGTGTGCCCAGCGAAGAGACGATCGCGCCGATCATGACCGCGGGCAACATGCCGTCGCTTTCTGGCTTGCCGACCGTCTCGTCAGCCGCCTGCAAGCCGGCGTACTGCAAGGTCGTAAAGTTCATGGCTGCGGCCACGGGTACCGCCAGAGCCACCAGGGTGCCGGCGGTCGACGCTGCCCCTTGCGCGTCGCTGGCAAACATCCAGGCAATTCCGCAACCACTGACGGTGATCGCCAGCCAGGTTCTTGCCGGCAGGTGGTGCTTCAGGAATGCGCGAGCGAAGAGGGCGGTGATCAAGGGGCCAATCGCCATCGTCACCAGGACGTTGGCGACGCTGGTCAGGGTCAGCGCAATCATGAAAGCGGTAAACATCACTGCCCAGCAGATGCCGGAAAGCCAGACCGGCCATCGATATCGGATCAGGTCCACCCATAGGCGACGGCCTCGCCGCAGCGTGAGCACGATCGCCAGCGCCAGCGCGTTGAAGAGGCTGCGCCAGAAGGTGACGGCGAAACTGTCGGGGGTTTCCAGATGACGGCTAAGCACCCCGGCCATGCTCCACAGCAGCGTCACGACCACCATCAAGACCACCGCAGAGCGATGCGAGAGGATTACCACGCGTATTCACCGCCGGCGCGACGACTCCAGGCGAAGAGATTCATTCGCCTCCGCTTCGCGGGTCGGTTATTACCCGACCGTTCGCAAACGTCAAAGGCGTGTTGTGGCTTCCGTACCGCTGACGGACGTGGTAGCCGCCACCGGCAACCCGCTCGGACTCGATCAGCGCATAGCTATCGACTCGCCACTCGATGGTCGTGACCGAGCTTGGCGGCACGGCCCTGGAGGCTCGTCGCGCAAGCGTCACATGCGGCCGAAAGCGCCGCTTGTCGACCGCCAGCTCCAGACCAAGCAGTGCCTGCGCCAGATTGCGGTGCAGGTCAGCCAAGCCGTCGGGCAGGGTTTCCGCGCGCAAGACGGCAATGCCATTCGGCCAGACTTCGGCGTGAGTGAGGTGGAATAAGAACGGCGTCACCGCAACCCTTAGCCCGGCAGCCACTTCAGCGAAGCGCGCGCCGTCAACCGAGCCGATGAAATGCAGCGTCAAGTGGAGTCCTTCGTCACGTACTGGCGACGCATCCGGCGGGAAGAGCCAGCCATCCCGATGGCGGACGAGAGCTGCACGCCCTTGTTGATCCGGCCACAAAGCCAGAAACAGGCGTTTCGCAGAACCAGCGGTTGCCGAAGGGCAGGGTGGCGACTTTGGGTAAGAAGTTCCGAGCATTGGCGCACACTATCACAGACCGTAGCCGTGACACCTACGGGCACCGGGCAATCGGATGGTGCCACGTCTCCTCCTGGTCAAGCTCAATTTGCCGTAACTTTTCTCCGGCGACGCCATGACCGCGCCATCACCTCCTCGAAGCCAGCTTTCAGGCAAGCCACGCCCTTCGCCGCTGTCCTGCCGAACCGTTGCGAGAACTCTTCTAGCCAGCGCTTCGCTTCAACCAGGGTTGGCGCTTGGAGGGCGAGCTTGGCGATCGCTTGCGTCACCCGTCAGAGACGACGAAGCGCTCCCCCTGAGTCTCCGTCCCTTGATCCAGAGTCAAGTCCAAGGTCGCTGTGAATTTCCTCGGGCCCATTCGATGACGAATCCATTTCAGCCGGCGACCAGCGCCGCCCGCTGCACGACGCGCTCGTCCTCGCGGCTCTTGATGAACAGCGGATCGACCAGAATAAACCCATGGTCGCCTTCGAGCCACCGCTCGTTGAACGCCCTGACGCACGCGTCCGCCCCACACGCAGCGCGCTGACCGTCGATTTGGAGAAGCTCGCCCCACACCGTTCTTCGGTGCTGGCCGACACCTTGCGCATCGAGACGCCGTGCACGATCCTCTCCCTCAGCGCCAAACACGAATGCCTGTTCGCTTCTCTGGTAGCGCTTGAAGGGGTCCGTCGAGAAGCTGCCGTCGCGCGTGGTGAGCGCGCGCGCTCTTCCGTGCGCTCGTGCCGCTCTGCGCCCAATGCCTCGGTCACCTACGCCTCCAGTATCTGGTTCAGTACCGCCTTCACCCGGTTCGCCAAGCCGTCCTGACCGCTCAACAGCCCTGGACCAACAACTCCCCTGTCGGCGCTAACCTCATAGCCAGCCATCGCTTCAATCTCCTTCTTCGGTTCGAAAACGTCCCAACGACGTCATCGTACCGAACCGAAGCGGTAGCGACTCGCCAACCGATTTACAGCAGTTTAGGGACTCAATCCAAGGCTGTGCATGAAAAATAGCATCAGATGGTGCTACGATTGGTGCGTCGTGAAAAGGAAAATGTCATGCGCACCACGCTAGGGAAACGCTGATCAATGCACCTCGAGACGCGGAATTTCCGCGCGGCAGGAGCGCGCGCTGGGCGGAAGGTCAGGAAATCAT
>CAYQVH010000040.1:0-20452 GCA_964420975.1 uncultured Candidatus Accumulibacter sp. | reverse complement strand
CCGGGCATGGCTGGCACTGATCGAGGAAACCGACCCGGCGACCATTGCCGAAGTGATAGGCCAGTGCCAGCGGGATGCGGATGCGCGGGACTACTTCACCCGGCGGGCGGCGGCGGAACTTCCGAAGCCCGACCCGTTCCCCGATGATCGGCGCACTTGTAGCCAGTGTGCAAACCTGACCTATGGCGGCGTTTGTCCCGTCGCCTGTCCAGGCGGGACGGTATCAGCAAAGGGCTATCGGCCTGTGGCTGATCTGCCGCAACGTTGCGAAGCATTCAACGAAAGGGGCAAATGATGGCGACCATTGAAGCGGAAACGATCAACCCGGCGACCGTGATAACCCGCGAGGAAGCGGCACCCGTAGCGCGGGCGGGCAACTATGAGCCTGTCCGGTTCAATGCCTTGAAGCACGGCATTCTGTCCAAGCTGGCGGTATTGGCGCATGAAGATCATGCCGAGTTTGCCGACCTGTTGGCTGCGCTGATCGAAGAACACCGACCGGCGGGCATGACGGAACGGCACCTGATCGAAGAGCTTGCCACAATCATTTGGCGCAAGCGGCGGGTATTGCTGGCCGAAGGCGCGAAGATCAATGAGGGATTGAAAAGCGCGGTGAGTTGCGCGGCATCGGTTATCAAGTCTGCGGCACCTTTTCAGCGTGGCATTGGTGGCGAGAATGCCGACCTGCGGGAATTCATGGAAGGCACCCCCGAAGCGATAGCCGAGCGCCAGCGGGACGCGGCGCTTGATCTGGCGGCAACCCAAAAGGCGGCGGCGATACTTCGCAAGGGCGGGCCGAATGCCTATACCAAGGCACGGCGGGCGCTGATTCAGGAATCCCGCGACTGGTGGGATGAGCATGTTGCCGATGAAGAACACCCGGCAACAGCCGAAGGGCTGGCCGAATTCATCCGCGATTCGCTGGAACCGATCTGCTATCGCATGGTGAAGGAAGCCGAATACACCCCCGCAATCAAGGCGCAAACCTTGGGCGAGGGGCTGCAAGCGCACCGATTGGAAAAGCTGAATCGCTACGAAACGCACCTTGACCGCAAATTTGAGCGGACATTGGCGATGCTTTTGAAGCTGAAAGACCTGCGGGGCGCATGAAACCGGACACCATCAAAACCGGCGCAATGCCAGTAACGGCAAGGGATGCGGCAAGAATCAGCGGAAACGATACCGCAAACTTGCCAAATGATTTAGGCAAATCTCGGAAGGAAAAAAATCATGGGCGGCTTTGGTAGCGGGCGCGGGCAACACGGCAAGGACACGACAAGCGACATGCGACCGCTGGATATTCGCAAGCTGCAACGCGATGGCCTGCTGACACCGGGCCGAGCCTTCGGCTGGCATTGGACGCGCAACGGCGAGGAAGTGGCATCAATCCAGATGCGAACCGAAGTTGACCGCGTGATTCTCAACTACCGAAGCCGAAGCAATGGCGGCGAGTGGCAACCGATGGAATACCCCGTCTATCTGGAATGGACACCCTGCAACCTTGGCGGGCGGCGGGCGTGGTTCCTTTGCCCGGCGAGAGGATGCGGGCGACGCGTGGCAATCCTCTTCGGCGGTTCAATCTTCGCCTGTCGGCACTGTCACAAGCTGGCCTATGCGTGCCAGCGGGAAACGGATGATGATCGAGCGATGCGGCGGGCGGACACCATCCGGCGGCGGCTTGGATGGGAAGCCGGGATAGCGAACCCGGAAGGCGGCAAGCCCAAGGGGATGCACTGGCGCACCTTTGAGCGGCTGAAAGCCGAGCATGATGCTTTCGCCAATGCGTCATGGGCGGGCATGGCCGAACGGCTTGGGCTGATGAATCGGCGGTTGACTGGCTTGGGCCTTGAACCGCTTGATGACCTGGGCCGCTAAATCTGTTTCGCAAAATCAGAAAGTCGGCGCTGGCGGGACGGCGGGAGGCTTTGCAACTGGCGACCCTGGCAGCGAAGCGCCAGCGGCGCGAAGCGAAGCAACCCCATTGCGCCATGCAGTGAAGGCGCGGACGCGCTGAATAGCGGGGTGAGCGGCGAAGGGGCGCAAGACATAACAGACCATTACCCGAACCCGCAGGGCGCGAAGCGATGGGCAACCAAGCGAAGCCCTGCGAAGCGACTGGCACATTTTGGGTAATGCGCTGTTATGTTGAATCGCTGGCGATTTACCCCGTAGCCGCGCATCGTTCAACTGACTATAAACACCGGGCGCAAGGGCCGCGACGGTTCAGGCACCCCCGACGGTAGCCCCTGCAAGCCGCAAGCTGGCGAGCGGCATTATGCTGGCCTGCGCCGTGGCGAAGCGGGGCGGGTTAGAAGGGACGGCGGTAGCGAGGGCGATAGAGCCGATGGCGAAGCCTTCGGCGTGGTTCAGTCAGCGACAAGGGAGCGAAGGCGCGGGGCTTGCTGTTTCTGGTGCAAGCGCCGTGACTGAGCGGCGCGGGGGTGGTTTGAGTCGGGGCCGATATAGGGGACAATAGCGGCTTTCGTGCATTCGGTTCCAGACCATCGGCGCGGGGGTATCAAAAGAAATAGCGGGTATCTGAGCGGGTATCGAAGTGGGTTATCTGGAACCATAGCCATACAGAACAAAAGGATAGCCGCGATATGCTGCTGATGATCGATAACTACGACTCGTTCACCTATAACCTCGTCCAGTACTTCGGCGAACTCGGGCAGGAAGTGCGCGTCTTTCGCAACGACGCGATCACGCTAACGCAGATTGCACGCCTCGCGCCGGCCTACCTTGTCATCTCGCCGGGACCGTGCACGCCGGCCGAAGCGGGCATTTCGCTGGGCGCGATCCGCGAGTTTGCTGGCCGCATCCCGCTACTCGGCGTCTGCCTGGGCCACCAGGCGATTGGTGAGGCGTTCGGCGGTCGCGTGGTGCACGCGCGTAAGCTGATGCACGGCAAGGTCTCGGCGGTGCAGCACCATCAACAAGGAGTTTTCCGTGGGCTGCCGAACCCGCTCACTTGCACGCGTTACCATTCCCTGGCGGTGGAACGCGAGTCCTTGCCGCCGTGTCTGGAAGTTTCCGCGTGGACGGACGACGGCGAGATCATGGGCCTGCGCCACAAGACGCTGGCGGTCGAGGGCGTCCAGTTCCATCCCGAATCGATCCTGACCGAGCGCGGCCACGATCTGTTGAAGAACTTCCTCGAGGAGCACAGCCAATGAAGGCTCAGGACGCCCTGGCGCGGGTGATCGACCACCGCGAAATCTTTCACGACGAAATGGTTTCGTTGATGCGGAGCATCATGAGCGGCGACGTCTCACCGGTAATGATCGCCGCCATCATCACCGGGTTGCGCGTCAAGAAGGAGACGATCGGCGAGATCGCCGCCGCGGCGCAGGTGATGCGCGAGTTGTCGACCAAAGTCGTCGTGGGTGATCGCAACCACCTGGTCGACACCTGCGGCACGGGCGGTGACGGCGCGCAGACCTTCAACATTTCGACGGCGGCAGCCTTCGTCGCCGCGGCCGCTGGTGCGCGGGTGGCAAAACACGGCGGACGTTCGGTTTCTTCTCAATCGGGCAGCGCCGACGTTCTCGAAGCGCTCGGCGCCCACATCAACCTGACGCCGGAAGCCGTCGGCCATTGCATCGACGAAACGGGCATCGGCTTCATGTTCGCGCCGAACCACCACAGCGCAATGAAGCACGCGGCGCCGGTGCGGCGCGAACTCGGCGTGCGCACCCTGTTCAACATCCTCGGTCCGCTGACCAACCCGGCAACGGCCGACCATCAGTTGCTCGGCGTCTTTCATCCCGACCTGGTCGGCATCCAGGTGCGCGTGTTGCAGCGTCTCGGTAGCGAACACGCCCTGACCGTCTTCGGCCGCGACGGGCTGGACGAGATCTCGATCTCGGGCGAGACGCTGGTCGGCGAACTCAAGTCGGGACGCGTCACCGAATATTCGATCCACCCCGAGCAGTTCAACCTGCCGGTACACGACCCGCGCGTCTTACGGGTTGCCAATGTCGAGGAATCGAAGGCGATGCTGCTGGCGGCGATCGAGAACCGCAACGGCGCCGCTCGCGACATCGTCGCCCTCAACGCCGGCGCCAGTCTCTACGTCAGCGGCGTCACCGAAACCCTGGCTGATGGCGTCGACCGAGCGTTCGAAGCGATCGCCTCGGGCGCTGCACGCAGCAAACTGGACCAGTTCGTCGCCCAAACCCAACGCTTGTCCTCTTGATTGTTGTGCTCACGGAGTCCTCCGATGGCCCTGCCGCAAGCCGAGCAACGTTTTGACGCCACCGCCTACCTCGCCTGGGAGGAAACGCAGGAAGAACGCCATGAGTTCATCGCCGGCGAAGTCTTTGCCATGGTCGGCGTTCGCCAAGCGCACAACCTCGCCACCGGAAACCTCTATAGCGCCCTGCGCAGAGAACTGCGAGGCACCCCCTGCCGCGTCTTCATCGAAGCGGTGAAAACGCGCGTCGAGGCTGCCGACTGTTTCTTCTACCCCGACGTCGTCGTCACCTGCGACGCGCGCGACCGCCTGACACCCGCTTACGTCAGCCATCCGTCGTTCGTTGCCGAAGTCTTGTCGGAAGCGACGGCCGCCTTCGACCGTGGCCCCAAGTTCGCCGCCTACCGCAAGCTCGACAGCTTGCACGAGTATCTGCTGGTCGACGTCGCTGCCCAGCGCCTCGAACTCTTTCGCCGCAACGCGGAAAACCATTGGGTGCTCTACGACTACGGCGTGGGTGAACAGATCGAACTGACCTCGCTCGCCGTTCAACTCGCCGTCGACGAGGTGCTTGAGGAGACGCGCGAGACCGATGACGCACTCGCCAGCCGACAAGACACGCCGTGAGCGACGTCCTCGAACGCATCCTCGCCGTCAAGCGGGACGAAGTGGCCGCGGCGCGCGAGAAAGTCGCGCTGGCGGCGCTGCGTCACACCGCCGAAAACCAGCCCGCAGCACGGGACTTTGAATACGCGATCCGATCCCGCGTCGCTGCCGGCGAAGCGGCCGTGATCGCCGAGATCAAGAAGGCCAGCCCTTCCCGCGGCGTGCTGCGGGCGAATTTCTGTCCGGCCGATATTGCCGCCAGCTATCAACGGCATGGCGCCGCCTGTGTTTCCGTACTGACCGACGAACACTTTTTCCAGGGCGCCACGGAGCACCTGCAGGCGGCTCGTGCTGCCTGCACGCTGCCGGTGCTGCGCAAGGACTTTGTGGTCGATCCTTACCAGGTCTACGCCGCCCGCGCGATGGGCGCCGACGCCATCCTCCTTATCGCAGCGGCACTCGACGTGCCGACGATGCGTGACTGCGAAGCGCTGGCCACCAGCTTGGGAATGGCCGTCCTGGTCGAAGTCCACAACCGCCCAGAACTCGATTCCGCGCTCCAGCTGACGACGCCGCTGATCGGCGTCAACAATCGCAATCTGCGCACGTTCGAAGTTCATCTGCAAACAACGCTCGACTTGCTCGCCGACATCCCCGTCGGGAGAACCGTCGTTACCGAAAGTGGCCTCCTCACCACGGTCGACGTGCAGTTGCTCCGCCGGCACGGAGTGCACGCCTTCTTGGTCGGTGAGGCCTTGATGCGGGCGGCCGACCCCGGCCAGGCGCTGTCCGTTTTGTTTTCCTGAGATCGGCGGCGGCTCGCGATGCGCCGCGGCAATGTAGCAAAAATCCAACAATGCCGCCGCCAGCAGCGGCGAAAGCGTCGCAGGGCACTTGCCCCCCCTTGCGTCGTTTGCCAGAATCGCTCCAACTTCTCGTCACTTTCGAGAGGTCCAGTTTGGTGAAGCAGCAGGACGCTTCATCGATCTCAAACCTAGAGGAGATTCTCCATGCAAAAGAAACTCATCGCACTGGCAGTCGCCGGCGTCGCCTCGGGCGCCGCGCTTGCTCAGACCAATGTGACCTTGTACGGTATTGCCGATGCCGGCTATATCTACAGCTATAGCGATCCGGGCAGATTCCAGCTCGTTCCTGGCGTCGAGTACCCGGCCAATAGCACCGTCAAGATCGCTGGCCAAAACAAATTCAGCGGCATCAACTCCGGCCTTCTGAGCGGTTCGCGCATCGGCTTTAGAGGTGAGGAAGCGCTCGGCAACGGCTTGAAGGCGATCTTCACGCTCGAATACTCGATCAACATCGACGACAACAGCGGTGTCGGCAACAACACCCCCACCACCACCACCACCCCCTCCAGCTCCACCCCCTCTGCTCTGCAGTCGCGCCAGCAATTCGTCGGTCTCTCGCACGCCAAACTCGGTACCGTCACTCTCGGTCGCCAGTATGCTCCCGGCTATCTCGCCACCGTCAACAACGACCCGCTTGGCGGCGCGCTGTTCGAATCGCAGTCCTTCCTCAGCGCTCAAGCCGGCATGACGATCACGCCGAACAGCGGCGCTCGCTGGAACAACGCCGTCGCCTACGCCACCCCCAACTGGGGCGGCTTCACCGGCAAGTTGATCTACGCCTTTGGTGAAACCAACAACGCTGCCGCCGTCACCGCCGATGGCCGCTTTATTCCGGCCGGCACGTACAACGACAAGGTCGTCGACGTCAGTGACAACGGTCGTTGGGGCCTCGGTTTCAACTACGCCAACGGTCCGTTGAACATCGACATCGTCCTCCAGCAGCGCCAGAATGTCGTTCCGAATCCGGAAACGCTGTACACCTTCGGCGCTCTGCCGCCGCGCGCTGCCGCTGGCGACGACATCAACGAAGGCTACATCGGTGCCAGCTACGACTTCAAGGTCGTGAAGATCATGGGTAGCTACCAGCAACAGAACGACAAGAACCCGCTGAACGCCGACAGCGATCTGTGGTCCATCGGCGCCGTCGTTCCCGTCGGTAATGGCAACATCCACCTCGGGTACGCTCAGCTCAATATGGATATGGGCAGCAACAAGGCTCCCTACGGCCCGCTGACGATGGTCACTGCCGCCGGCCTGGCTCCGGTCAAGAAGCTGAACGGCGATTCGCAGTCGGCGACGCTGGCCTACACGCACAACCTGTCGAAGCGCACGACGCTCTACGCCGGTTATGTGTGGACCGACAACGACAAGAACAGCATCGCCGCTGGTCCGGTTCAGGCGGTCGCTGCCAAGGGCGAGCAGAACAACACCTTCCTCGCCGGTATTCGTCACTCGTTCTAATCGACGATTCTCGCAGGGTATCCATCACGGGCGCTTCGGCGCCCGTTTTTTTGTTGACTCGACCGGCGCGCTTATCTCGCCATCACACCCGCTCCACGCCTCGCACACCCGCCCTGCGGACTCGCTGCTGACGGGCGAACAGTGTACGAAATCTGCCACACCGCGCTGATCGACCCCCTTTTTCACGCCTTCACTTGCTTGCCCCGACCCACTGTTGTCTGTCAAGATGCGTCCATATTGTCGCGGTGCATCAAGGTACTTTTCCCGCGAACAGACTTCTTTTCAGACCGTTTGGGAGACGTAAATGCAAAAAAAACTGATCGCAGCGGCCATCGCTGGCTTGGCTTCAGGGGTAACGTTGGCGCAGACCAATGTCACCGTGTATGGCATTGCCGATGTCGGTTATGTCTATAGCTCCGGCAACGCCGGTCGCGACCCTTTTACCGGGGTGAAGATCCCCGGCAAGGGCAAGTTTAGTGGTCTTTCCGGTGGTGGCGTCACAGCGGGTAACCGTCTCGGCTTCAAAGGAGAGGAAGCCCTTGGCAACGGCCTGAAAGCCGTGTTCACGCTTGAGTACGGCTTGAATCTCGATGACAACTCGGGTCTTGGTAACACCACCGGCGGCCTGAATGCTCGCCAGCAGTTCGTCGGACTCGCCAGCAAATTCGGGACACTCTCCCTCGGCCGCCAGTACGCGCCGGGTTTCAACGCCACCGCCAACAACGACGCGCTCGAAGCGACGAACATGGCGATCCAGTCGAACCTCAGCGTTTACGCCGGCAACTCGATCACGCCGAACAGCCCGGCGCGCTTTAACAACTCCATTGCCTACACCAGCAACACCATGGCTGGATTCACGGTCAGTGCGATCTACGGCTTTGGCGAAGCAACGAATACCTTCACTAACACGCCGGTGGGCACCTATAACAGCAAGTTCGTGTCCACGACCGATAGTGGTAAGATCGGCCTGGGTGTCAATTATGCCAACGGCCCGATCAACCTCGACGCGGTTTACCAGAGCCGTCAGAATGTGACCGTGGCTGCCGTGAATCCGCCGGGTTTGCGCAAGGATATTAACGAATGGTACGTGGGCGGTAGCTGGGACTTCAAGGTCGTCAAGGCTTACGCGAGCTATCAGGCCTTGGACAACAACAACACGAGTCCTCTGGCCCTTCCCGTTGGCTGTTGCCTCGCCAAAAGCAACGATATCTGGACAGTTGGCCTGAGCGCACCGGTCATGAGTAATGGTCTGGTCGGCCTAAGTTACGGCAGACTGTCGGTCGACAACCGCAACGCACCGGATGGTGATAGTTGGGGCTGGGGTGCCATGTACCAGCACAATTTGTCGAAACGCACCGCACTCTACATCGCCTATACGTATCTTAATAATGACAGGTATTCGGTACCGGTCCAAACCCAGGTCGCGGGAGACGGCGCGGGGATTGGCCAACTGGGCGAAAGCAACTACACCTTTGGCACCGGCATCCGGCACAGCTTCTAATCCTGAATTCTGGTTTTCCACGACGCGAATCGACAGGGGGCGCATCGGCGCCCCCTGCTGCGTGAGGCCTCTCGGCGCCCGCCCGCTTGCCGACACGTACTGCCATACCACGTGACCTGCGTACTGGCGGTCCCCGTAGCGCCCCATCAATCGGCGGGATGATCGCTTGCAACGCGGCTACGCGCTTGGTAAACTCCCCCGCTTTTCCTATAGCTAGTCATTTCAAGGGAACCGATTCATGGCCAATACTCCTCAAGCGCGCAAGCGGGCCCGCCAAGCCGTCAGTCGGCGCGCCCATAACGCCAGTCTGCGTTCGACCTTGCGTACGGCGGTAAAGCGCGTCCAAAAGGCGATCGTCGCCGGTGACAAGGCCGCTGCGCAGTCGATCTACCAGGAGTCCGTGTCGGTGATCGATCGCATTGCCGACAAGAAAATCATTCACAAAAACAAGGCCGCTCGCCACAAGAGCCGCCTTTCTGCGCAGATCAAGAACCTGCCAGCCTAAACTCGGGGCGCAAACTTTTTCCTGGACGGCGCCCGAGCGGCGCCGTTTCTGTTACTTCCGTCCGCACCCGTTGCGACTGGCGATCGCCTCTTCGAAGAGGCTCGTTATCCGCGCTATAATTCGGCCCTGCGAGGCGCGCCACGTGCGGCGCGCCTAACTTTTCGTCGGGAAGGGCGTCGTTCATGACTGCGGTCAATCTGGATAGGGAGAAGGCTCGTTTCAACATGATCGAGCAACAGATCCGGCCCTGGGAGGTTCTCGATCCGGAAGTGCTCGAGACCTTGGCGACGGTTAGACGCGAGTTGTTCGTTCCGGCCGCTTATCAAGCGCTGGCGTTTGCCGACCTCGAATTACCGATTGGCAAGGGCCAGACGATGCTGGCGCCGAAAATCGAGGCGCGAGTGCTGCAGGAAGTGGCCGTCAAGGGCAACGACGTTGTCCTCGAAGTCGGCAGCGGAAGCGGCCACATGGCCGCACTTCTGGCCGCAAGAGCCGAGTACGTGTTCACTGTCGAGATCGACCCTGAACTCGCCGAACTCGCACGACACAACCTGCGTCGCGCCGGGGTCGCGAACGTCAGCGTCGAAGTGGGTGACGCGTCTCGCGGCTGGTTGGCGCCGTCGCCCTACGACGTCATCGTCGTTTCGGGGGCCTTACCCGAGTTGCCGCAAACGTTTTTGCGGCAATTGAAGCCGGGCGGTCGATTGCTCGCTTTTGTCGGCGAACCCCCGGTAATGGACGCGCGTTTGGTCATTTGTACCGACGACCGGGCCTACAACACGATCAACGTCTTTGAGACCGTGGTCGCACCGCTGACTACCCAGAACCGTCAGCGTTTCGTCTTTTAGTCCCGCGGCGGGGGGCGACACAAACGACGGCCACGGCAGCGAAGCGTGAGACGACCACACGAGGCACTTCGACGTGCGCTGTATCGAGCCAGTCGATTACTCGTCGTCAGCGCCGTTGCGTTGTCAGCGCACGCCGCGGATCTCCTGCAGGTGTACCGCGCGGCCTTGGGCTACGATGCCCAGTATGCAGCGGCTCGCGCCAACGTCGAAGCGGGACGTGAAAAGCAACCGCAAGCCCTTGCCGGACTGCTGCCGACGCTCAACGCCACCGGCAACACCTACGGGAACGATACGAGCTACGACGTCAGAGCGGGTGACAGCAAGGCCCATTACCGTAACCGTTACAACAGCAATAGCTACGGGGCAACGCTGACGCAGCCGCTGTTTCGTTGGCAGAATCTGGTTCAGTACGACCAGTCGAAGCTGCTGGTCATGCAAAGTGAGGCGACGTTTGCTCAGGCTGGCCAGGATCTCGTCGTGCGCGTCGCTCAAGCGTATTTTGACGTCCTCTTCGCGGTCGAGAATCTGCGCGCGGTACAAGCCAACAAAACGGCAATTGCTCAGCAGCTCGCGCAGGCGAAGAAGAACTTCGAGGTCGGAACCGCAACGGTCGTCGATACCTACGAGTCGCAGTCGCGCTTCGACCTCGCTGCGGCGCAAGAGATCGCCGCCGAAAGCGAACTCGAAGTCAAACGTTACGCGCTGCGCGTCCTGATCGGCAGCGATCCGGGCGAACTGAGGCGCCTGCAGCCAAAGGCAGTGCTCGATCCCCCGCAGCCAGCGACTATGGAGCCGTGGGTCGAAGCCGCTGAACGGGACAGTTTCACCGTCCAGGCGCAGCAGGCGGCTGCCGAGGCCGCCGGCAAGGCAGTCGATATCAGCCGCGCCGGGCACCTGCCGACGGTCGACATCGTCGCCAACTACGGCAGCAACAATGGTCCGGGGCAATTCGGCGTCGGCGAGGTCGACACCACCAGCCGCCAGATTGGTTTGCAGCTGAACTTCCCCATTTTCCAGGGAGGCGCAGTCAACTCGCGCACCCGCGAAGCCATCGCGCGCCGAGACGCGGAACGTGCCACACTCGACGGCGCCCGCCGCACGTCCGCGCTCGCTGCCCGGCAAGCCTACCTCGGAGTGGTCAATGGGCTCGCCGAAGTCCGCGCGCTGGAAGCGGCGCTGATTTCCAGCCTGAGCTCCCTGGAGTCGAACCGACTTGGCTACGAAGTCGGTGTACGCATCAATATCGACGTCCTCAATGCGGAAAACCAGGTCTACGTCACCCGCCGTGATTTGGCGCGAGCACGCTTCAACACTTTACTTTCGCAACTCAAACTCAAGGCGGCGGTCGGTGCACTGACCGAGGCCGACCTGGAACGGATTAACGCCCTGCTGGAAACGCCATGAGGCGTCGAATCAGCGCCATCGTCCGCTCCGTCGCACCGCGGTGGGCTTGACTGAAGCGCGCGGCGGCAAGGCGCATACCCCGCAGTTCCCTGCGCTCGGTCTCGTTCAACAGCGTTTCGACCAGTCGAGCCGCTGCCATCGCGTCATTGACCTGCCGCCCGGCGCCGGCCGCCAGTGCGTCTGCCGACGCCTGAGCAAAGTTGAAGGTGTGCGGCCCGAGGATGAGCGGGCACTCACAGGCAGCCGCTTCGATCAGGTTCTGCCCCCCATAAGGCAGCAGCGTGCCGCCGATCAGCGTCAGATCGGCGAGTGCATAGTAGGCAGCCATTTCCCCCATGCTGTCGCCAAGCCAGACACGATGCGAGCGCTTGGGTAGTTCACCGTCGCTGCGCCGACAATAAGCCAGTCCGCGTTCGCCGAGCAGTTTCGCCACCGCGGCAAAACGCTGGGGATGGCGTGGCACGATTACCAGCAGTAGCTCATTGTCGGGAAGCGCGGCAAACGCTTCGACAATCAGACTTTCCTCACCTTCACGAGTGCTCGCCGCCAGCCAGACGGGACGTCTTCCCAAAGCTTGCCGCCAGTCAGCGCCGCGTGCGAGCAACTCCGGCGCTGGCGTGACGTCGAACTTCAGGTTGCCGGTAATCTCGACTGCTTGCGCTCCCAGCTGCTGCAAGCGTTCGCCATCGGCCACCGTCTGCGCCGCGAGCCCACTCAGCGCGGCGACCGCCGGCGCGATTAGCTGCCGCAGCTGCTGATAACCGCGGAGAGATCGCGCTGACAAGCGAGCGTTGATCAGAACGATTGGCAGCTGGCGACGACGCGCCGCTTCGATCAGATTCGGCCACAACTCGGTTTCGATCAGCAACCCGATTTGTGGCCGAAAATGGGCGAGAAAGCGGCGACAGGCAAAGGGCAGATCGTAAGGCAGGTAGGCTTGCGTAACCCGCCCGGGATGCTTGGTGAGCAGTTCGGCGCCGGCCGCCCTTCCGGTCGGCGTCATGTGTGTCAACAGCAGCCCATGGTCGGGATAGTCACTGAGCAAGGCAGCAATCAACGGCTCGGCAGCACGCGTTTCGCCCACCGAAACCGCGTGCAGCCAGATCAACGGCGTCGACGGCGATGCGGCGTAGCTTCCGTGGCGCTCGCCGAGATGCTGCAGGTACTCGGGCTGCCGGCGTGCCCGCCACCACAGGCGCAGCCAAACCAGGGGCATCGCCAGCCCGAAGGCAAGCGAGTAAAGCAGCCGCGCCGTCATCGCAAAGCCTGTTCGACCGTTGCCAGCACTTCCGCAACCGACGGCCGACGACCCTTGCCACCCAGGTTACGAACAAAACCGTTGCCGAGAACTCCCGTCAATGTGGGCTCGGTCGACACGTGAAGAGCGATCACCGGCACATCCAGTGCCGCAGCCAAGTGTGCCAGGCCGGTGTCGACGCCAATCGCCAGCCGAGAGCGAGAAAGCAAAGTCGCTACCTGCCCCAGCGTCAACGCCGGCGGAACAACCGCTCCACCGACGGCCGCCGCGATGCGTTCCGCGCGCTCACGCTCAAGTCGACTGCCGGCCGGCAGCACCGGTGTATTCCCACGCTGCTTCAGGGTGCGCGCCAACTGGCACCAGTCGTCCTCTGGCCAGAGCTTGTCGTCACGACTGGTCGCCGTCAGCAGAACAACCCAGTCGCCGCCAGGCAGTACGCCGACTTCGTCCGGCGGTGACGCAAGGCCGTAATCGAGCGCCAGGTCGACCGGATAGTCGAACGCCGCCGCACTCAACCAGCGGTTGCGCGTCACCGCATGGACATTGCGCGGAATGACGAACGTGGCGTCGTAGAATCGTGCGGCCAGTGGCTCGCGTGCCGCTTCGGCGGCATAGCCGCAGCGCCGACCGCGAGCCAGTCGCGCGATGCTGGCGCTTTTCACCAGTCCCTGGGTATCGAGAATCACGTCGTAAGCTTGTTCGCGCAGACGTCGCCGAAAGCCCGCGAGTTCACGCCAGGTGCTCGTCTGGCACAGCTGCTTGCGCCAACGTCGAATGGCGACCGGGATGACGCGCTCAACAGCGGGATGAAGGCGCGGAATTTCCGCCAAACCTTCCTCGACGCACCAATCGATGATCGCTTCCGGGAACATGCGGTGCAGATCGCTCGCCACCGGAAGGTTGTGGATTACGTCACCGAGCGACGAGGTCTTTACCAATAGGATGCGCATCGGTGCTCAGGGGAACGAGTTGCCAGCACGGCAGGCGGAAGACGCGCATTATAGGAGATGCCGATACCCGCCATCATCCTTCGTCTCGCTCACACACGGACACGATTCGGCCCGCAGGGAAGCGGTGACGAAAGAATCGTTCCCGGCATCTATAATCCGCCTCACCTGCGACGCTTTCCGCGGCGAATTCCGTCCGCGATCGAGAAAAAACGACCGATGAACACGCTCCCTCTTCGCCCTGTAGTCCTGTGCGGCGGGTCTGGAACCCGCCTCTGGCCGCTTTCGCGTACGCACTATCCGAAACAGTTTCTTCGCCTGGCAGACGAGTTTTCGCTGCTGCAAAATACCCTCCGGCGACTCGACGGTTTGCCGGGTCTCGGCACGATCATTGCCGTCGCCAACGAGAATCATCGTTTTCTGGTCGCCGAGCAACTGCTCGACATTGGACTACGCGCCGACATCCTGCTCGAACCGGCCGCGCGCAATACGGCACCGGCAGTGGCCGCCGCCGCGCTGCATGCATTGAGCGGTGTGACCGGGAACGACACCCCGCTGCTGCTGGTGCTTCCGTCCGACCACGTGATCGCCGACGTCGCCGCGCTGCAAGCAGCGATCCGGGCGGCGATTCCACACGCCAGCGCCGGGTCTCTCGTCACTTTCGGAGTCGTTCCCGACCGTCCGGAAACGGGTTACGGCTACATTCGTCGCGGCCAAGCGGTTCCCGGCGGCTACGCGCTCGACCGTTTCGTCGAAAAGCCAGACCTCGAAACGGCCAAAGGCTACCTCGAGTCGGGTGACCATTACTGGAACAGCGGCATGTTTCTCTTTCGCGCCGACCGCTATCTGGCCGCGCTCGACGAGTTTGCGCCGGCGATCCACCGCTCGATGGCAGCGGCGGTTGCCGGAGCGCGCCAGGATTTGGACTTTCTTCGCCTTGACCAGACGGCTTTTGCCAGTAGCCCGGCGGACTCCATCGATTATGCGGTGATGGAAAAGACCGAACACGGCGTCGTCATCCCGCTTGACGCCGGATGGAACGACATCGGCGCGTGGGACGCGCTGGCGTCTCTTGGCCTGGCCGATCGCAACGGCAACACTGAACGCGGCGACGTCTACAGCGTCGATACCGAGAACTGCGTCCTGCTCTCCGAAGGCCGCTTGCTGACTACGGTCGGGGTCCGCAACCTGGTCGTCGTTGCGACCCCTGACGCTGTCCTCGTCACCGACAAGGGCCGCGCACAAGACGTGAAGACCTTGGTGGCCGAACTGAAGCTCGGGGCGCGAGGCGAAACGGAGTTCCGCCACATCGTTCATCGTCCCTGGGGAACTTACGAGAGGATCGCGCACGGCCCGCGTTACCAGGTCAAGCGGATCCTGGTCAAACCGGGTGCCAGCCTGAGCCTGCAAAAACACCATCACCGGGCCGAGCACTGGGTTGTCGTCCGCGGCACGGCCTTGATCGCACGCGGCGACGAATCACTACTGCTGTCGGAAAACCAGTCGACTTACATCCCTTTGGGGGTCGTCCATCGGCTGGAGAACCCGGGCAAGATCGATCTCGAGATCGTCGAGGTGCAATCCGGCAGCTATCTTGGCGAAGACGACATCGTCCGCATCGAAGACAGTTACGGCCGCTAACTCCGGCTCTCGGCGAGCTGCCAGTCCTTGTGACCGGCTCGTTCGCCACCCTACTGACGAAAGGGTCGTGAAATGATTCTCCTGACCGGCGGCGCCGGCTTCATCGGTGCAAACTTCATTCTCGACTGGCTGGCGCAGAGTGACGAGAGCGTGCTCAACCTTGACAAGCTCACTTACGCCGGCAATCTGCAAAATCTGGAGACCATCGCCGCCGACCCACGCCACCAGTTTGTCCAGGGCGACATCGCCGACACGCCGCTCGTGCGCGAACTACTGGCGCGTTACCAGCCGCGAGCAGTCGTCCATTTCGCTGCGGAATCGCACGTCGATCGCTCGATTCATGGTCCGGAAGACTTTATCCAGACCAATATCGTCGGCACTTTCCGCCTTCTGGAAGCGACGCGTTCCTACTTCGACCAAGCGCCGTCGGATCTGCGCGATCGCTTTCGTTTTCTGCACGTCTCCACCGACGAGGTCTACGGGTCGCTCAACACGAGCGACCCCGCATTCACGGAGACCCACCCCTATCAACCGAACAGTCCCTATTCGGCGAGCAAGGCCGCGAGCGACCACCTCGTCCGTGCCTACTATCACACCTATGGTTTGCCGGTCGTGACGACCCATTGCTCGAACAATTACGGTCCCTACCAGTTCCCGGAAAAGTTGATTCCGCTGATGATCGTCAATGCGCTCGCCGGCAAGCCGCTGCCGGTCTACGGTGACGGCCGACAGATCCGTGACTGGCTATACGTCGGAGACCACTGCAGCGCCTTGCGGCGTGCGCTCGACGCCGGCCGTCCGGGCGAAACCTACAATATCGGAGGCTGGAACGAACAACCCAACCTCGACATCGTGCACACGGTCTGCGCCTTGCTCGACGAACTGCGCCCACGTCACGACGGCAAACCCTACCGCGATCAGATCACCTACGTCGCCGACCGACCAGGTCACGACCGGCGCTACGCGATCGACGCTCGCAAGATGGAACGCGAACTCGGCTGGCAACCGGCTGAGACGTTTGCCAGTGGCCTCCGCAAGACCGTGAACTGGTATCTTGACCACCAGGCATGGGTGAGCAACGTGCAGTCCGGGGCCTACCGTGACTGGATCGAGACCAACTATCGGCAACGCGGCGAGTGAGAATTCTGCTTTTCGGAAAGCACGGCCAGGTCGGCTGGGAGCTACAGCGCAGCTTGGCACCGCTGGGCGAAATCACCGTCCTTGGCAGCCGCGTCGAAAACGGCCTGTGCGGTGATTTTCGCGACCTCGCCGGCCTCGCTGCCTGCGTCCGTCAACTCGCGCCTGACGTTATCGTCAATGCCGCCGCCTACACCGCAGTCGACCGCGCAGAAAGCGAAAGAGAACTGGCTAACACAATCAACTCGCTGGCGCCGGCCGTTCTCGCCGAGGAGGCCGACCGGCGCCAGGCCTGGCTGGTTCACTACTCGACCGACTACGTCTTTGACGGTAGCGGCGATCGGCCATGGCGTGAAGACGACGTTCCGGCGCCGCTCGGCGTCTATGGCCGCAGCAAACTCGCCGGTGAGCGTGCGGTCATCGAGCGCTGTCCGAGGCACCTGATCTTCCGTACGAGTTGGGTGTACGCGGCACGCGGCGCCAATTTTCTGCGCACGCTGCTGCGTCTGGCAAACGAGCGCGACCGCCTGCAGATCGTTGCCGACCAAGTCGGCGCGCCGACCGGTGCCGACCTGATCGCCGATATCACAGCCCACGCACTGCGGTGCGTGGTCCGACAGTCGTCGCTTGCCGGGGTCTATCACCTTGCGGCCAGCGGTGAAACGAGCTGGCACGGCTACGCCGGCTACCTGATCGATCACGCGCGCCGTCTTGGGCAGCCGGTGCGCGTTGCAGACGCAGCGATCGATGCGATACCGACCGCGCAGTATCCGACACCTGCTCGCCGGCCGCTCAACTCGCGCCTGGATACCCATAAGCTGCGCGTCAGCTTCGATCTCTCGCTGCCTGCCTGGCAGACGGGCGTCGAACGCGCCCTCCGCGAACTCTGCGAGCGCTGACGACGGGCGCGGAAACGCCGCCGTATCGCTCACCGTCGGCACGAACCAGACGCCGGGAATTCGTGGGATCATAGTGCCGTCCTGAACTGCTCTTGACGGAGGTCGTCGCGTGCTTTGGTGGCTGGCGTACTGCGCGCTGGGGACGTTCACCGGCTTCTTCGCCGGAATGCTGGGCATCGGCGGCGGCTTGGTCATGGTCCCGGCGCTGACCATGATGTTCGCCGCGCAAGCGTCGTTCTCTGCCGACGAGATCGTACACGTGGCACTCGGAACGTCCATGGCGACGATTCTGTTTACGGCGCTCGCCAGCCTGCGCGCTCACCACGCTCACGGTGCCGTGCTCTGGCGAGTTGTCGGCCAGATCACGCCCGGCATCCTTGTCGGCACGCTGCTCGGCACGCTGTTCGCTTCGCGCGTACCGGCGAAGCCGCTGGCAGTTTTCTTTACCGGCTTCGTCTGCTTGGTCGCGGTACAGATGATCCTCAACCTGAAGCCCAAACCTGCGCGCGAGCTGCCTGGGTCGGCAGCGGTCGTTGCCGTTGGCGTGGGGATTGGCACTGTCTCGGCGCTGGTCGCGATCGGAGGTGGCTCGCTGACAGTTCCGTTCCTCACCTGGTGCAACGTGCGCGTTCAGCAGGCGATCGGAACGTCTGCCGCCGTCGGCTTCCCGATCGCGGTTGGCGGCTCGCTCGGTTACCTGTACAACGGCTGGGGTAATCCCGGACTGCCCGAAGGGTGCCTAGGCTACCTCTACCTGCCCGCCTTTTTCTGGCTCGTTCCTTCGAGCATGCTGGTCGCACCGCTCGGGGCCAGACTGGCGCACCGTCTGCCAGTGCCGACGCTGAAACGCGTCTTTGCCGCCATGCTGGTGATTCTCGCCGGCAAGATGCTTTGGAGCCTGTTTGCTTGAGGCAACGCTCACCGCCCCTTGAACCGAGGACGGCGCTTCTCAAGGAAAGCCGTCAGTCCTTCCCGATAGTCGGCACTCTCCAGGAAAGCGAACGAGGCACGCAGTTCGTCATCGCTCAGCGGTACGTCGTGCTGCAGGCGACGGATCCACTGCTTGTGCCACGCAGCGACGAGCGGCGCTCCGCCGCAAATGCGATCTGCCGTGGCCTGCGCTTCGGCAACAACCTCCCGGTCGGCAACCACTCTCGTCACCAAGCCTTTTGCCAGGGCCTCGTCGGCGTCAAGAACACGCCCTTCGAGCAGCAGTTCGCTTACGGTCGCCTGTCCCGCCAAGCGCAAGAGGCCGGCCAGCTCGCCCGGATACATCGAAAAACCGAGCTTGTTGATCGGCGCGCCAAAGCGGGCGGAACGACCACAAATTCGCAAGTCGCACTGCACCGCAATTTCCAGCCCGCCGCCGACACACGCGCCATGAATGAGCGCGACAATCGGCTTGTCACAATCGGCCAGCGCCTGCAAGGCAGCCGCCACCTGACCATGATAAGCCAACGCCCGATCAACGGTGTCGCGCCGGCGAAGCAACTCCTCGATGTCACCCCCCGCCGCAAACGCTTGTTCTCCGTCACCCCGCACGATCACGCATCGCACCGCATCATCGTCTGCGAGCTGCCGAACGGTTGCCGCCAGCGCCTGCCACATGGCCAAGTCGATGGCGTTCAGTTTTCCCGGATTGCACAAGGTGACGGTCGCAACCCCTGCCGAGCACGAAGAAAGAATGCAGCCGCTCACTCGTTCGCTTCACTTTCTGGAACGCTTCGCGTCATCGCCCGCCGCACCGATAGGATGTGGTCGTGCATGGTCGCTTCGGCGGTGGTCGCGTCACCCGCCTGAATCGCCGCCAGAATCGCGCGGTGTTCGGACAGCGACTGTTCGAGCCGACCTTCGACGCTCAGCGACAACAAGCGCGTCAGTTTGAGCACCTTGCGCAGATCCTGGATCACCTGTCGCAGCCAGCGATTACCTGTCATCTCGTGGAGGCGCAGGTGAAACTCCTGGTTCGCCTGGAAAAAGTGGTCGATCTGATTGTTCGCCGCAAAGTGCTCGAGTTCGCCGTGAATCGCCTCGAGCTGCGCCAAATCTGGCGGCTGCGCCCGGCGTGTCGCCTCGAGCGCGCAACGCCCTTCGAGCATCGCCAACAATGGGAGAATTTCGTCGAGGTCACGGTCCGAAATTTCGGTCACGTAACAGCCACGACGTGGCCGTAGCGTCACCAACCCTTCCGCCGCCAGAACCTTGAGCGCCTCACGCAACGGGGTGCGGCTGATACCGTAATGCACCGCCAAGGATTGCTCGTCGACGCGTGCTCCCGGCGGCAGTTGATGCGCAAAAATAAGCTGGCGCAACCTCTCGGCGACCTCCTGATAGAGGGCAGTCTGGGCGATACGACCGGGGGCCATGGCGAGTGTAATGTCAGTTCGTCGTCGGTTAAAGGCGGATCTTGCCTTCATAATTATGGATACAGTATTATTCAGGGCGCGGGGTGTCAAGTTTTTGCCAGCACAGTTGTCGCACCGAAGACCGGCGGCGGGTATGATTGCCGCGTCACCAGCGGTATGACCGCCTCACTCCACGCAACTTGTGAAAGGATCGCTCATGTCCAACGCCAACAACACGCCGCTCGTCCCGCCCAGTATGGATGCATGGAAGAAAGCTGCCACCAAGTCAGCACCGGGTGGCAACGTCGACAATCTGAACTGGGTCACGCCCGAGGGAATCGTTGTCAAACCGCTGTACACCAAGGCCGACGTCGAGGGCCTGCCGTATGCGGATACCCTGCCCGGTCTGCCACCTTTTGTCCGGGGTCCGCAGGCAACCATGTACGCCGTGCGTCCGTGGACGATTCGTCAGTACGCCGGCTTCTCCACTGCGGAAGCTTCGAACGCCTTTTACCGCAAGGCCTTGGCGGCGGGTGGGCAGGGAATCTCGGTCGCCTTCGACTTGGCGACGCACCGTGGTTACGACTCGGACCATCCGCGCGTCACCGGCGATGTCGGCAAGGCCGGCGTTGCGATCGACTCGGTTGAGGACATGAAGGTCCTGTTCGACGGCATCCCGCTGGAAAAGATCTCGGTCTCGATGACGATGAACGGTGCCGTACTGCCCGTCCTCGCCGGCTACATCGTCGCAGCCGAAGAGCAGGGCGTCGCCCAGGACAAGCTTTCGGGAACGATCCAGAACGACATCCTGAAGGAGTTCATGGTCCGCAACACCTACA
>CAYQVH010000039.1:0-28620 GCA_964420975.1 uncultured Candidatus Accumulibacter sp. | reverse complement strand
GCCCTTTATTCGGCAAGAAATTCCGATTGGACAGCGGGTTTTGCAAGTGGCTCTAATTTATGCAATTAGACGCTGGTTCAACAATGACGCCAGACGAGTACTGCCAGGAAAAGGCTTCCGGAAGCGGATCGAGCTTCTACTACAGCTTTCTTTTCCTGCCGCCCGATCAGCGGCGCGCAATGATGGCGCTCTACGCCTTCTGCCGAGAGGTCGACGACGTCGTCGACGAGTGCCTCGATCCCCAGGTTGCCGCGACCAAGCTCGCCTGGTGGAGAAGCGAAGTGGCCAGCATCTATCGGGGAAACCCGCGCCACCCGGTCGCTCAGGCGTTGCAAGCGACGAACGCCCGATTCCCACTCGCCGAGGAGCAGTTGCAAGAGATCATCGACGGCATGGAGATGGACCTGCAACAGACGCGCTACCTCGACTTCAAATCGCTTTCGCTCTACTGCTATCGCGTTGCCAGTGTCGTCGGCCTGCTTGCCGCCGGGATCTTCGGTTACCAGGACCGGCGAACACAGAAGTACGCACACGACCTCGGCCTGGCGTTCCAGCTGACAAACATCATCCGCGATGTCGGCGAGGACGCGCGCCGCGGTCGCATCTACTTGCCTGTCGACGAGTTGCAACGCTTTGGCGTTCCTGCCGCCGACGTTCTCAACGCGAGGCACAGTGACGATTTCCGACGCCTGATGGAGTTTCAGATCGAGCGTGCGAAACACTATTACGCGCAGGCGATCGCCGAGCTGCCGCCCATCGACCGCCGCTCACAACGTCCCGGACTGGTCATGGCGGCCATTTATCGCACGCTGCTCGACGAGATTCGCCGTGATGGCTGTCAGGTACTGAATCAGCGGACTTCCTTGACGCCGCTACGCAAGCTGTGGATTGCGTGGCGAACCTGGGTTTTCGGATGAAGGTGGCGGTCATCGGTGGCGGCTGGGCCGGTTTGGCAGCCGCCGTCGAACTCGCCAGCGCCAGGATTCGTACCACGGTTCTTGAAGCCGCACCGCAACTTGGCGGACGCGCGCGCAGCGTCGGTCTGCACGGACATCTTCTAGACAACGGCCAACATCTCCTGGTCGGTGCCTATCGTGAAACGTTGCGGCTGATGCGCCGAGTGGGCGCGGACCCCGAACGCCTGCTTAAGCGGCTGCCGCTCGAAATCGTTTTTCCCGGCGCCAGGCCGGCACCGTTCCGGCTACGCCTGCCGTGCCTGCCGCGGCCCTGGCATCTGCTTGCCGGCCTGGCGACCGCCAGGGGAACGCGCTGCGTCGACAAACTCGGCGCACTACGCCTAGTTCGCTTCCTGCAGCGTACCGACTATCAGCTCGCCGAGGACTGCCCGGTCAGCGTGCTTCTCGACCGGCTGCAGCAGAACGGCAGTTTGCGTCGCCACCTTTGGGAGCCACTCTGCCTGGCGGCGCTCAATACGCCACCTGAGCGAGCGTCGGCGCAAATCTTCGCCAACATGCTGCGCGACAGCCTTGGCGGGAAGCGGTCGGCAAGCGACCTGTTACTGCCGATGACCGACCTCGATCGACTGTTTCCCGCTGCCGCGGCGACCTTTCTCAGGGCTCACTGCAGCGAAGTCAGAGTGTCGTCGCGCGTGACGCGAATCGACGAGAGGTTTTCAGTGGACGGCGAACCCTTTGATCGTGTCGTTGTCGCCGTCGCGCCGCAGCACGCGGCGCGCCTGCTCGCCAACGACGCTGCCACTGCAGCGCTCGCCGCTCTCGTCGCCAGCTACACTTACGAGCCGATCGCCACCGTCTATTGTGGCTATCCGGCCACCCTGAGGCTGCCCCGACCCATGCTTGGTCTCGGCGTTGGCGCGCGGCGTGACGTGGGGCAATGGGTCTTTGACCGCGGTCAGCTGGGCGGCCAACCGGGCGTCGTTGCCTTCGTCCTCAGCGGCCGCGGATCCTGGCAGCAGATCGACAACGCAGGCTTGGTCAAGCGATTGCACGCAGAACTCGGGGCGGCATTGAACGCGCGTCTGCCAACACCAGACTGGCATTACGTCATTCGTGAACAGCGCGCCACCTTTTCCTGCCGATCCGGTTTGCCGCGTCCAGCAGCGCAGACGGCGCGTCGGGGCCTATGGCTGGCCGGTGATTACGTTTGTGCAGACTATCCAGCCACCTTGGAGGCGGCCGTGCGTAGCGGCGTCGCCGCCGCGCGCGGCATCCTCGACGAGCGGTGACTGCCGCCGTTAGCGCCTACCTGATCTCCTGCAGTTCGCCGCCGTGCATCCGCAATCGGCGAACGCAGCGCGAGGCAATTTCCTCGTCATGGGTCACAAGGAGCAGGGTGGTGCCGCGCTCGGCGTTGATTTCGAACATCAACTCGATGACCTGAAGCCCGGTGACGGCGTCGAGATTGCCGGTTGGCTCGTCCGCCAGAACGAGGCGCGGTCCCGGAGCGAAAGCGCGCGCCAGTGAAACGCGCTGCTGTTCGCCGCCTGAAAGATGTTTCGGATAGTGCCGCAAGCGATGCGCCAGGCCGACACGCTGCAACCAGTACTCGGCCTCGCGACGGGGGCCCGCGATTCCCGCCAGTTCGAGCGGCAACATCACGTTCTCCAGCGCGGTCAGTGACGGCAACAGCTGAAAGCTTTGAAACACGAAACCCAGCGTCTGCCCGCGAAGGATCGCCCGTGCATCCTCGTCGAGCGTCGTCAGGTCTTCGCCAGCCAGCGCGACCGTCCCACTGCTCGGCAAGTCCAGGCCGGCGACCAGTCCAAGCAAGGTCGACTTCCCTGAACCGGATGCGCCGACGATCGCCACCGTTTCACCACTCGCAATCGAGAACGAAACATCGCGCAAAATGGTCAACGGTTCGCCTCCGCTCGCCACCCGCTTGACGAGCTGTCGAACCTCAACCACTACCGATACGTCTCGAATCATGCGCCTGTTCCCGAGCTGCCGCGGCGTCTTGCTGACCGCATGGTTACTGTTGGCTCCCGCTGCGCAAGCCGCCAACACCATCCTGGTTCTCGGCGATTCGCTGTCGGCGGGCTATGGCATCCGCCAGGATGCCGCCTGGCCGTCCTTGCTCGTCAAGCGCCTGCAAGAAATGAAAATTGATTATAGCGTGGTCAACGCCAGTCTCTCCGGCGAAACCAGCAGTGGCGGGCGGGCACGGATCGACGCCGCACTCGTCAGACACGCGCCACAGGTCGTCATCGTCGCCCTTGGCGCCAACGACGGCCTGCGTGGGCTGCCCATCGCCCAGCTGCGCGACAATCTCGAGGCGATTGTCGGCAGCGCGCAGCAGCGAAAAGCCAAGGTCCTGCTCGTCGGGCAGCGAATTCCGCCCAATTACGGCCCGTACGCGGCGCAATTCCACGCCGTTTTCGCCGATGTTGCCAAGGCCCGCAGAACGGCACTGGTCGACTTTCTGCTCGACGGCGTCGCCACCCAACCGGCTCTGTTTCAAGCTGACAATCTGCATCCGACCGCAGAGGCGCAGCCGCTATTGCTCGACAACGTCTGGCGCGGACTCGCCCCGCTGCTAAAATAGGCGGGTTGCCCCAGGAACACACCGTGTATGAAGCACGACATCGCCACCGTACATCGGATCGGCGACCTGTTTTCGTTCGACGAGATCGTCGATGTCCGCTCACCGGCCGAGTTTGCCGAAGACCATATCCCGGGCTCGCGCAACTATCCGGTACTCGACAACGAACAGCGGATCGAGATCGGCACGCTCTACAAACAGGTTTCGCCTTTCGCTGCCCGGAAAATCGGTGCTGCCTACGTCGCTGAGAACATTGCCCGCCACCTGCGCTACGCGTTCGCCGAACGGCCCAAAAACTGGCGCCCGCTGGTCGTCTGCTGGCGTGGTGGCCAGCGCAGCGCGTCACTGACGCACGTCCTGCGGCGTGTCGGCTGGGACGCGCAACAGTTGGAAGGAGGCTACCGAACGTATCGCCGCTTCGTCCTCGAACAACTCGCCGTGCTGCCGCCTCGCCTGCTGATGAAAGTCCTCTGCGGTCCAACCGGCAGCGGCAAGAGCCGTACGCTGCAGGCGATCGGACGCCTTGGCGAACAGGTGCTCGACCTCGAAGCGCTCGCCGCGCACAAGGGCTCGGTCCTCGGTGTCTTGCCCGAAACCCCGCAACCGTCACAAAAGCTGTTCGAATCGCGCCTGCTGGCCGCGATAGAGGGATTTGACTGTGCGCGGCCGGTATACGTCGAAGCCGAGAGCCGCAAGATCGGCGGCTTGCATCTGCCAGCAGCGTTGATCGAAACCATGCGCGCGGGCGAGTGTGTCTGCATCGACGCGTCCTTCGAGGCACGGGTCGATTTCCTGTTACGCGATTATGCCTACTTCGTTTCCGCTCCGGCTTGGCTCGAGTCCTGTCTGCAGCCGTTGCGCAAGCTGCACAGCGTCGAGACCTTGCACCGTTGGCGCGAGTACGCGGGTAACGGTCGCTGGCGAGAGCTGGTCAGCGCACTGCTGGCGGAACATTACGACCCCCTGTACGCGCGCTCGCAAAGCCATAACTATGTCGGTTTCGAAGCGCCTCGACGTTTTGCCACCGAGGACCTGACGCTCGCCGGTATCGACACTCTGGCGCATCGCATCTGTCGGAAAACGTCATCGGCATGAGTCGCCGCGCACGGCGCAGAGACGCTGCACGCTGGCTGGCCGGGGGAATTCCACCTCGCCTTCCTCATACGCCCTGACGCGCCATCCTGGTCGCCGCATCCAGGAAAGCATTTCCTGCGAGGCGAGGAGAAAGTCGGGATTCGTCGGTCGGCCGAAGCGCTCGTTACCGACCATGAACGTTTCGTAGATCAGCACCCCAGGATCGTCGACCGTCGCCAGCAGTTGCTCCAGTCGCGGGCGAAACAAATAGTTGGTGACGACGACTCCAGCGAACCGGCGCTCGCCATACGGCCAAGTGCCGCCTTCGAGATCGGCTTCGCGCGTCGTGACTCGATTCACGCTGCGCAGCCCGGCGAGCGCTCGCGGGTTCCGGTCGACGGCCTCGACGCGGAAGCCCGCGGTCGCCAACAAACGCGCGTGACGTCCCGTGCCGCACGCGAAATCGAGCACTTCGCTGCCGCCGGGAATCAGACGCATAAAGCGGTCAACCCATGGCGAAGCGGCGCTTTCAATAATGGAAGCTGACATCTCTAGTGATCCTTCCTTTATCATGGGTATCGTCGTTTCGAGGGCAGATCATGGCACAGCACACGCAGGAACAACCAGTCGTCGTTTGCGAGAGCGGGAGAGGACCCTATCAGCAAACGCTTCTCGCCGGCAAACACCGGCTGGTCGCCGACGAACCCGTCGCCTTGGGGGGGGCGGACAGCGGTCCGGCTCCGATCGACCTGTTGCTCGGCAGCCTGGGCGCCTGTACGTCGATCACTTTGCGCATGTACGCCGACCGCAAGCGCATCCCCCTGACCGGAATCCGCGTCGAACTGTCGCACTGCACAACGGAAGCGGACGGACACCGTCGAGGAGAACGGATCGCGCGCCGCATCACGCTACACGGGGACCTGACGGAAGAACAACGCAAGAGCTTGCTGGCGATCGCCAACAAGTGCCCTATACACCGCCTGTTGCAGGCCGAGATTCGCATTGTCAGCGAACTGGTCGACGCCGCCCGCGGTGGCGACCGTTGATTGAGAGACCGCCGATGATTTCTGTTTGCCAAGCCAAGCGGCAATGCCATGCGGTCGCCGGCCATGCCACGTGTCTTCGCTGCGGCAGCGCATCAACCGTGCACCACGTCACGACCAATAACCCTACGCCATGAACTGATTAGAGACTTTCCGTGCAGGGTGTGTTACGATGCTGCAGTGCAGCACTTTGCGACCACACCTCGCTGCATTGAGGTGATTGGACTTTCATCATGCGAGAACACCACTACCTCACCACGCTCTTCGAACCTAAGTCAGTTGCCGTCATCGGCGCGTCGGACCGCGAGAACTCGGTCGGCAACGTCCTGTTTACGAACATACTGAACTCTGGCTACAAAGGCCGCCTGTACCCGATCAACATCGCTCACGATACGATTCAGGGCGTCCAGGCCTACAAGACGATCGAGGAAATTAGCGCCCGGGTTGAGCTGGCGATCGTCGTCACGCGACCGCAAACCGTGCCGAAGATCATCGAACAATGCGGTCGAAATGGTGTCAGAAACGCGATTGTCATTACCTCCGGCTTCGCCGAAGCGGGCCATTCGGGGGCCGCGCTCGAGCGCAAGATGATCGAAATCGCGCGGAGTTACGACGTGCGTCTGCTCGGCCCGAACTGCCTGGGCATCATACGGACCAGCCTCGGCCTCAATGCGACGTTTGCCCGCGTACACGCCAACGTCGGTCATCTCGCCATGGTGTCGCAGTCGGGTGCGATCTGCTCGGCCGTTCTCGACTGGGCGACGAGCAACCGAATCGGCTTCTCGAGTGTCATTTCGCTGGGTGGCACCGCCGACGTCGATTTTGGAGAAATCCTCGACTACCTGATTTACGACAATCTCACTCACTACATTCTGCTTTACGTCGAGGGGATTCGTGATGCCCGCCGCTTCATGAGCGGATTGCGGTCGGCTGCGCGTATCAAACCGATCGTCCTCCTCAAGGCCGGGCGTCACGCCGGTGGCTTGGCGGCAGCGGAAACCCATTCGGGAATGGCGGCTGGTTCCGATATTGTCTTTGAGGCCGCCGTACGCCGAGCAGGGGTCGTTCGCGTCAAGAACATCGGGCAGCTGTTTTATGCCGCCAAGGCGCTCGCCTCGAAGTTCCGTCCGCAAGGCAAACGGCTGGCGATCGTCACCAACGGCGGCGGACCGGGAGCGATGGCCGCCGATCGCGCCGGCGATCTCGACATCCCGCTGGCGGATCTGTCTCCTGCGACCATGCAGGCGCTCAACGCCGCCTTGCCGCAAACCTGGTCACAACGGAACCCGGTCGACATCGAAGGTGACGCGACGCCGAAACGCTATCACGATGCCATTCTTGCCGTCGCCGAAGACACGGGCGTCGATGGCGTTCTCGTCATGCTGTCACCGCAGGCGATGACGCAGCCGATGGAAGTCGCCAAGGCCGTCGTCGAGGTTGATCTGTTGACCGAAAAACCGATCCTCACCTGCTGGATGGGAGAGGATCAGGTGTATCAGGCGCGCGCCTTGCTTGAAGACTCGGGAATTCCATCGTTTCGCATGCCCGAAACGGCGATCGAGCTTTACTACCATATCTCGACTTACTACTGGAACCAGAAACTCCTGTTGCAGACGCCGGCGCCGATTTCCAAGCACGCGCGACCCGAAACGGAGGGCGCGAAAATGCTCATTGAAGCCGTCCTCCATGAGCGTCGCAAATTGCTCTCGGAGATGGAATCGAAGGCGATCTTGCGCGCTTTCCGCATTCCCGTCGCGCAAACGATGGTTGCCCATACCCCGACCGAAGCGCTGTTGCTCGCCGAACAGATCGGCTTCCCGATCGCAATGAAGATTGATTCGCCGGACATCCTGCACAAGAGCGAAGTCGGCGGTGTCCGTCTCAACATCGGCAACGCGCCCGCGGCGCGCAACGCCTACCACGACATCATCGAAACGATTCGCAAACGCCACCCGACGGCGCGCATCAACGGCGTCTCGATCGAACCTTATCTCGCTCGTCCAAACGGACGCGAGCTGATGATCGGCGTCTCGCGCGACCGCGTGTTTGGCCCGATTATCACCTTTGGCGCCGGAGGTACCGAAGTGGAAGTTTTCAGCGACCGCGCCGTCGCGCTACCGCCACTGAACCGCTTTCTGGCGCGAGATCTGATTGCCTCGACGCGCGCCTCAAAGCTGCTCAGCGACTTCCGCAACATGCCTTCGGTCAATATGGAAGCGCTGGAAGACGCGCTGTTGCACGTCTCGCAGATGATTTGCGAACTCCCCTGGCTGCAGGAACTCGATCTCAACCCGCTGATCGTTGATGAACACGGAGCCATCGCCGCCGATGCGCGCATCCTGATCGACCATGCCGCGCCCTCAGGCGATCGCTACTCGCACATGGCGATCCACCCCTACCCGGTGCATCTGATCCAGGACTGGGAACTGCCCGACGGCAGCGTCGTGACCATCCGGCCGATTCGCCCCGAAGACGCCGAGCGCGAACAGCAGTTCGTGATTGCGATGTCCGACGAGAGCCGTTACTACCGTTTCATGGATACGATCCGTGAGCTGACGCAGACGATGCTCGTGCGCTTCACTCAGATCGACTATGACCGTGAAATGGCGCTCGTCGCCACCATTCCGAGCGACGATGGCAAAGAGTTGCAGATCGGCGTCGCGCGCTACGTGACCAACCCAGACGGTGAAACCGTCGAGTTCGCGCTCGCTGTCGCCGACGAGTGGCAGAAGCACGGTGTCGGCCGAAAACTGATGAGCGCGTTAATTGACTGTGCGCGCTCGAAAGGCTATCGTGCCATCGTTGGTGACGTGCTGTCGATGAACACGAAGATGTTCAGTCTGATGAGCAAGCTCGGCTTTACGATTCATCCGCACCCCGAGGATCCCGCGGTCAAGCGGGTCATCAGACCGCTAAGCAGTTAGCGCCGTTTGCAGGGGTCGGGGAAAAAGGCAACGCATCCAGGTCAGCGAAGCCAAGGTCTCCGGCCCCGCCTCCCCGCAAGCAGGCCGTCGCGACGAGCGACGGCCTGCTTTTTTCGGTCATGAAGTTGTGGTGGCCCGCGATGGGCCGCCGCCGCGCTCCCGGCGCGGTCAGAAATTGACGTCGTAGGGGTACGGTCGTTGCGGTTCCGCCGTTTGGCGGCGGTTCTCCTGCTCTTTGAGATCAAGCTTGCGGTCCCACCAGATGGCACGACCGCGTTGCTGATCCTCGATCCATTCGGGGTGTTTGGCGAGCATCTCGCGCATGAATTGGGTGTGATCCGATTCGTACAAGCTCATTTTCGGCTCCGTGAGGACAAACTTCCCGCTCCTTCCCAGCGGCAACGCGGATTATACCGTCGCTCCGCTGCGCCTGGATCGGGTCATCTTCTGGGTGATCAAATGCCGAGTCGGTCAGTGCACGCTAATCGGTCGCGCGGCACCCGCACAATACGTGTCGAGCAAGGCGTCGATCGACTCCTCGTCGCGTTCGCCGTCGGGGATGTCGTCGATCGCCTGCCGTAGATCCTTGGCCACCGAACCCTGGACAAACAGCGTCCGACTCGCCGCCTTGTCGACCAGCTCAAAACCTTGCTCCACCGGGTAGGCAACAATCGCGTAGTAGCGACTGTTATAGACAATGTTCATGCGTTCTCCTTCTCACCAAGCGGTGCCCGATGGCGAACCATTCGACCCGCCAAGCATCGGGCATGACTTTTCTAGCAATATTGGTGCCATGCCCGTGCAATTCAAGTCTTGGCGAAGCGCATGAGACCCTTCTCGCCGCTAACGACGACGGTATCGCCGGCCGAAAAACGCCCTTCAAGAAGGGCCTTCGCCAGATCATCCTCGATTTGCGACTGAATCGCCCGTTTCAGCGGCCGCGCACCATAGACGGGATCGAAGCCGGCGACTGCCACCTGGGTCAACGCACTCTCGGTCACTTCGAGTTGGATATCCAACTGCGCCAGTCGTTGCTCGAGCTGGGCCAGTTGAATCCTTGCGATCGATTGGATGTGTCGCTCGTCGAGGGCGTGGAAGACGACGACCTCGTCGATGCGATTGATGAATTCCGGCCGGAAGTACGTTTTGACCTCGCCCATCACGGCAAGCTTGATTTGTGAGTAATCATCGCCGGCCATCTGCTGGATCATCTGGCTGCCGAGGTTGGAGGTCATGACAATGACCGTGTTCTTGAAGTCGACCGTACGGCCGTGGCCGTCGGTCATCCGGCCGTCGTCGAGGACCTGCAGGAGGACGTTGAAGACATCCTGATGCGCCTTCTCAACCTCGTCCAGGAGGATGACCGAGTACGGCTTACGGCGAACGGCTTCGGTCAGGTAGCCCCCTTCTTCGTAGCCGACGTATCCCGGAGGGGCGCCGATCAGCCGCGATACCGAGTGCTTTTCCATGAACTCGCTCATGTCGACACGGATCAGATGCTCCTCTGAATCGAACAGAAAAGCCGCCAGTGCCTTGCACAGTTCGGTCTTGCCGACGCCGGTTGGACCGAGGAAGAGGAAAGACCCGTACGGCCGGTTGGGGTCTGCAAGGCCCGCACGCGAACGGCGGATGGCGCTGGCCACCAGACGCACCGCTTCGTCCTGACCAACGATGCGCTGGTGCAGGCGTTCTTCCATCTGCAACAGCTTCTCACGTTCGCCCTGCATCATTTTGGCCACCGGAATCCCGGTCGCACGCGAAACCACCTCGGCAATTTCCTCGCTTCCGACCTCCGTGCGCAGCAAACGATTCTGGCGACTGCCATCGCCCGATTTCTCGGCGACGGTGAGCTGCGATTCGAGCTGTGGCAGACGGCCGTACTGGATCTCGGCGACCTTGTCCCACTTGTTGTCGCGCTGTAGCTGAGCAAGTTCGAGCTTCAGACGGTCGATCTCTTCCTTGATCTTGGCACTGCCCTGCACCTGCGCTTTTTCCGCCTTCCAGATCTCGTCGAGGTCGTTGTACTCACGTTCCAGCTTGACCAGCTCTTCCTCAATCAGATGCATGCGTTTCTTCGACGCTTCGTCGCGCTCCTTGCGTACCGCTTCGCGTTCGATCTTCAGTTGGATCATCCGCCGGTCGAGACGGTCCATCGCTTCCGGTTTGGAATCGATTTCCATCTTGATCCGCGCCGCGGCCTCGTCGATCAGGTCGATCGCCTTGTCTGGAAGAAAGCGGTCGGTGATGTAACGATGCGACAGCTCGGCCGCGGCAACAATCGCCGGATCGGTAATGTCGACCCCGTGATGCAGTTCGTAGCGTTCGCGCAAGCCGCGCAAGATGGCGATGGTCGATTCGACGGTCGGTTCGTCGACCAGCACCTTCTGGAAGCGCCGTTCAAGCGCCGCGTCTTTCTCGATGTACTTGCGGTACTCGTCGAGCGTCGTTGCACCAACACAGTGCAGTTCACCGCGCGCTAGCGCCGGCTTGAGCATGTTGCCGGCGTCGATCGCCCCCTCTGCCTTGCCCGCGCCGACCATCGTGTGCAACTCGTCGACGAAGACGATAATTCGGCCACCTTCCTGTGCGATCTCCTTGAGAACAGCCTTCAGCCGTTCCTCAAACTCACCGCGATACTTGGCTCCGGCGAGCAGGGCCGCCAAGTCGAGGCTGAGAACCCGCTTGCTCTTCAGCGATTCCGGCACCTCGCCGTTGACGATGCGCTGGGCGAGGCCTTCGACGATCGCCGTCTTGCCGACACCCGGCTCGCCGATCAGGACCGGATTGTTTTTCGTCCGCCGCTGCAGGATCTGAACCGCGCGCCGAATCTCGTCGTCACGTCCGATCACCGGGTCGAGCTTTCCCTGGCGCGCCCGCTCGGTGAGGTCAATGCAGTACTTGGCGAGCGATTGACGCTGTCCTTCAGCTTCCGGACTATCGACTCCCTGCCCGTGACGCACGGACGCGATCGCCTGCTCAAGCGACGCCTTGACGAGCCCGTGCTGCTTCGCCAGGCGACCGCACTCGCCCTTATCGTCGCAAACCGCGAGCAAGAATAGTTCGGAAGCGATGAACTGATCGCCTCGCTTCTGCGCTTCCTTGTCGGTCAGATTCAGCAGGCTGCCGAGATCGCGGCCCACCTGAACCTCGCCGCCGTGCCCCTGTACTTTCGGCAAACGCCCAATCGCCTGCGTCAGCGCAGCCTTGAGCGCCTGCACATTGGCTCCGGCCTGCGCCAGGAGCGACGACGTCGCTCCGTCTTCCTGCTGCAACAAAGCGAGTAACAAGTGTTGCGGTTCGATAAATTGATGGTCGTGACCGACGGCCAGGCTTTGGGCATCAGCCAGAGCCTGTTGAAACTTGGTCGTGAGTTTGTCCAGACGCATGCGGCGCTCCTTACGGAAAGATGACTGATGCGCTGCAAATGGGGGCGAGCGGCGCGACTTCAATCCTCAACCGTACGACGGCCTTCTTGCCCCCGTGAGCGCCTTGCGACAGGGGCGTCGGATGAGCCTTTCATGCGGGCAATCGGTCGGCAAGCTGACCGCCAGCGGCGTGGATAAGCTTGCGGTGTCAGATCCGCAAGCTTCGCTGGTAGACGGATTTTATGGCGCGATGTACGGGACTCGAACCCGTGACTCCTGGAGTCACAATCCATCGGTCGAAACGTTTTTCGATGTTGAACGAGTTGCACAGAAGGCGGCAAAAACCCAATAAAACAAGCACGCGAGGTAATTAGGTGTTGTTTGACGTTGAACCGGGTTGCCGAAAAATGGCTACATGGTGGCTATACGGAATCACCCATGTCGCCAAACCCGGAGCCGACAGCATGAACCGCGAACGCCTGACGTCCGACCGAATCCGCCGCTTGGCGCTGTCCGAGGGCGCCGGGCAATTCTTCCTCTGGGACACCGACGCGCCCCGCTTGGCCGTGCGTGTGACCGCTGGCGTCAAGTCGTTCATCTTTGAATCCAAGCTGAACCGGCAAACCATCCGCGCGACCATCGGCGACGTTCACACGTGGACACTCGCGGCAGCACGCGACGAAGCGCGCCGGCTGCAAGCGATGGCCGACCAAGGCATTGATCCGCGCCAAGAGAAGCGCGACCGGATCGCCGCCGCAGAGGCCAAGCGCGCCGAAGATGAAGCCCAGCGGATCGAACTGAAGCGCATTGCCGCGCCCGCAATGGAAGCCTGGCAGAGGTACATCGAATCTCGCGCCCCGCGGTGGAGTCAAAGCCATCTCGGCGACCATGCGACCACAAGGGACTGGAAGCCTTCTTCCGCACTGGCGGCAAGGCAGGCATACAGCCTCACCATGCGGACAAGCTTCGTGTGCAGCTCACGACGCTGGACGTTGCGCGAAGCCCTGATGACATGAACGCATCAGGATGGCGGCTGCATTCGCTCAGTCATGATCTGGCGGGGCATTGGTCGGTGTCGGTCAGCGGCAATTGGCGCCTGACCTTCACCTTCCAGGATGGCGACGTGGTTCTGGTCGATTATCAGGACTACCACCAGGAGAAGTGCATGAGCAGGATGCATAACCCGGCGCACCCCGGCGAAGTGTTGCGGGAATGGCTGCCGGAAGATATGACGGTAACGCAAGCCGCGAAGGAATTGCAGGTTTCCCGCGTGACGCTTTCCAAGGTGCTGAACGGCAAGGCCGGTGTCACGGCAGGTATGGCGCTGCGACTGTCTGCCTGGCTGGGCACGTCCGCCGATCTATGGCTGGGGATGCAGAGCCAGTGGGACCTATGGCAAGCCGAGCAACTGCCAAAGCCGAACATCAAGCCGCTCGAAAAACTCGCCGCCTGATCATCACCGCCGCCTGACGGGTTCAGGCAGTGAGCAGCAATGCCGCGGCGGCCTAGAGTCAAAGGCCGATCGGCCCCGCCTGCGTCGATTCTGCAAGTCTTTGACGTACTGCTGGCGCGTGACTGCTACTGCTGTTGTCGCTGCACATCAGCGATACGGGTGTGAGAAGCCCGGAGCTATGGCGGAAGACCGCCCCAGTGCGGTATTTTTTCTTCCGTCGCATGGCGTCCAGTTTCGGGCGACCGTGCGAGGAGCATTCGTGCTCGCCGGCCCATAGCCCGGTCTTCTCAACCCGCACGGCTGCCCTCCCGTTTGAGAAGCGGGGGAAGACGGAAAACATCACTGCCGCTATGGAGCACCCCATGCCAAAGGCACACCCCGCGCGTTCGCGCAAATCGAAACTCCCGAAGTTCAAGCCCGTTTTCACCGAAGATCAGGTCTTCCAGATGGAAGACGGCTACAACAAGTCGTGGGGCGTCAATCGCTGGCTCGTGATGATCTCGCTCGCCCGTACCGCCGCCCAACTTGGCGAAGGCTTCAAGCACATCGACGGCGACGCATTCACCGAACTGCTCGGGCATTTCGACGACTTCAAACACCACTGCAAGGCCGGGATGGAACTGGCCGAAAGCGCTACCGCCCGCATGCTGGCCGTGGCCATGTATGTCGCCGAGACTTCCGAAGCGGAGGCCCAACCTGCCTGATCTCGTGAAAGCAACCTACCACGACCTTTTCGTCAGCTTTACCGAAGACCCGTGGTTCAACGCCACGATGCTGGAGGCCGCGTGATTATGGACACGGACCCGACCAAGGAGTATCTCGCCGCGCTGTTGCGCGAGCTGGTCGACGAGGCGAAACACCAAATTCCGGCTAAGGCGTCCCTGTGGGAAATCGCCGACATCGCCGCGGCAATGCGCGTATCGACCTCGATGGCGTATAGATTTTCCGCGTTGCCGGACTTCCCGAGGGCGTACCGGTTCCCGTCAACAGGATCTCAACAGCGTAGACACGGGCACCCGCGGTGGGGAGCCACCGAGGCCATGGCCTGGTGGGAAAAGTACCGGGCCAGATAGGGGAAGCGCTGGACGTATCAGGAGTTACTGTGTAACGACTGCATGAACCCTCGACCCGGCCGTGCGCCGGGTTTTTCGTGTTTGACGTTGATCTGGATTGCCCGGACTTGGCTACATGGTGGCTACACGGAAGCGATTATCTGAAAAGCATAACCGCTTGTCAGTTATAAGTGTTTGATTTTATGGGGCGATGTACGGGACTCGAACCCGTGACTCCTGGAATCACAATCCAGTGCTCTACCAACTGAGCTAACACCGCCATCATGCTGGCGCGCCCGGCGAGACTCGAACTCACGACCCCCGGCTTAGAAGGCCGGTGCTCTATCCGGTTGAGCTACGGGCGCGAACCGGAAGCCGTGCGCAGCGCGTAAGTGCGTCGACGTACTGCTTTTCGGTACTACAACGGGTCGGGGCGGTGGGATTCGAACTCACGACCCTCTGCTCCCAAAGCAGATGCGCTACCAGGCTGCGCTACGCCCCGCAAAGCGGGAGATTCTACAAGCTGCTCTGAAACCGGTCAATGCGGGCAAATCGGTTGAACGCGATCGCCAGGCTAACCCCATTTCGCCTCGACGTGCGTTAATACGGTTAATTCTCACCCCAACTCAGGAGATGACGATGAAACGGTTGGTCGTTCTTTTCGCCGCTTGGCAGCTCGCGGCTTGTGTCACGGTTGCCGACGCCGGATCTCTGGTCGACGTGAATGTGATTGATCGCAGCAATGGCCAACGACTGCCGGTTTACCGTCACGGCGGACGGGCTTACGTCGCGGGTGCGCCCGGCAACCGTTATGCCGTCGAGTTGTACAACAAGAGTTCCGGACGCCTTCTGACCGTGCTCTCGGTCGACGGCGTCAACGCCGTGAGTGGCCAGACGGCCGCGACTTCACAGTCGGGCTATGTTCTCGGACCCGGTCAATTGGCCGAAATTGGCGGTTGGCGCAAGAGCCTGGACGATGTCGCTGCATTCTACTTCACCAGTGTCGCAGACAGTTACGCCGGCCGCACGGATCGGCCGCAGAACGTCGGCGTCATCGGCGTTGCCGTCTATCGTGAGGCGACGCCGGCGCCGGCAGTCGCCGCACCACCGGTTGCGGCAGCGCCGCTCGAACGGGGGCGACTGGGTGCTGCCGCGAACGAAGCGCCGGCAGCCGAGGCTAAGGAAGCAACGCGCGACCAGGCTACGATGCGGAAGAGCGAGTCCCGGCTTGGTACGGGTCACGGTGAGCGCATCAGCTCGCCGACGCAATCGACCGAGTTTCGACGCGCCGGCGAGTCGCCGGCGGAGTTCGTGACGATTTACTACGATAGTCGCGCCAATCTGATCGCGCAGGGAATCATTCCTCGTTCGCGCCCAACGTCTCCGGCGCTTCCCAATCCTTTCCCAGGAAGTTTCGTTCCCGATCCCCGGAACTGAACGGCTTGGGCGTCTCGTCGAGCGGTCGCTCGCTTCAGGCGACGTCGGCGCAGTCAACGGTCACGATAGCGGATGCGGTAGATGGCGCCTGCCAAGTCGTCGGATACCAGCAACGAGCCGTCGGGGGCGACGAGTACGTCGGCTGGTCGCCCCCACGCGCTTTCGCCTTGCAACCAGCCGCTGGCAAACGGCTCGTAAGCGAGTGCGCGGTGACCGTCCAGTCGAACCAGCGAGACTTGATAGCCGATCTTGCGTGAGCGGTTCCATGAGCCATGCTCCGCGATGAAGATCTGGTGGTGATACTGCGGCGGGAAGGTCGTTCCGGTGTAGAAGCGCATGCCGAGTGCGGCGACGTGCGGGCCCAACTTCTGCGTTGGCGCGACAAATTCGCGACAGGTCCGGCGTGATCCGAATTCGGGGTCAGGGAGGTCACCCGCATGGCAGTAGGGGAAACCGAAGTGCATGCCGGCGCGCGGCGCGTGATTCAGCTCGTCGGGCGGAAGGTCGTCGCCGAGTAGGTCTCGACCGTTGTCGGTAAACCAGAGTTCGTGGGTGCGCGGATGCCAGTCGAAGCCGACGGAATTTCGCACGCCAAACGCAAACACGGTGGCGTCACTGCCGTCTGCGTTCAGGCGCAGAATGTTCGCGTAGCGCTGCGGCTCCGGATCGCAAACATTGCACGGCGCGCCGACCGGAACATACAACTTGCCGTCGGGGCCGAAGGCGATGAACTTCCAGCCGTGGTGCGTTTCTCTCGGCAGACGGTCGGTCACCACTATCGGCGGGGGTGGCTTGTCCAAGTGCCGTTCGATATGGTCGTAGCGGAGGATGCGGCTGACTGCCGAGACGTAAAGACTGCCGTCACGGTAGGCGACACCGACCGGCAGTTGGAGTCCGCTGGCGATCGTTGTCACCTTCCGCGGCGTCAGATCGCCGGCAAAACTGACCGCATGTACCTTGCCGGCTGACATCGAACCAACGAACAAGGTGCCGCCCTCCTGGTTCCAGTGGCCGAGCGCCATCTGCCTGGCGTTGGGGACTCGCGCCCAAGTCTCGATGACAAAACCCGGAGGAAGCCGGATCCGTTCTAGCGGCAGCGTGTCCGTCGCCAGCGCCGGCAGGGAAAGCAGTAAAGCCAGCGCCATCCGCAGGCGGCGAAGGACTCGGAACAGGGTCATTGCCTCGGTTGGAGTAGGGAAGCGGGGAAATGAATGGGGGGGGTAGTAGCAAGTGTCGGACACCTTTCCCGGTCGGGAGTGCAAACCCGTCGTGTGATCGTTTCAGCCACCGCTGGTCGCACTCGCTGCGCTCGTCGCGAAGCACCCAGCCTCATCGCTCGCTGACGCTCACCGGCGGCTGGAGACCGATAGATGCTGTAGAAACCAGCGCGTCGCCACCGTCGCGAGTTGCGCAGCGAGGTCACGACTGTTCGGGAGGGCAGAACGTTGCTCTGGGTCCGAGGTCCCGATCCGCGTCGACAGGACGCTGAGTTCCCGGACAGACGATACCTGCTCCAGCGCGCGTCGATTGCTTCGCTCTCGGCTTGGTTCGTCGTCGTCGAGGAGGACAAGCAGCGGCGCCGCGAGCGTACGTAAGTAGAGCAGGCCGGCGAGGTCGATCAGGCCGTTGTGGCAGACCAGCGCCGACACGTCATCGTCTCGTAGGGCAGCGACGCGCAACACCACCGGCGAGCAGTCTCCACTGCCATAAAGGCCCATCGGTAGCGGCGGCAGTTCGCCAAGGAGTTTCTGTTGCTTGAGCCGCGCCAGACCGTCCAGCAGCCGTCTGGACAGCAGCGACACGTCATGAGGCAAGTCAACAAAGCGATCCTCGCTGCCGGTCAGCAGGTCGAGCGTCACCGTGCCGACGGCCTGCGCGTGCAGCGCGGTCCGCAAGGCGCCATGGCAAATTTCGGGCGCGGGCGTGCACTGCGCCAGGAGGACCAGCGCCCTCGCTTGTGCCGGCAGCGACAACGTGCCGTAAAGCCTACCATGCGCGGTCGCGATGGCGATCGGCGCAGCCGCCTGAATCGAATCGTCGGTAGTCAACGACGTAGCAGCCTGACGGGTACGCGACGAGGTCCGAAGGGTTTGCCAAAACGCGTAAAGTGACCGGCGACGCGGGAACTGCAGTGCGGACAGCGGCCGTCGGCCGGTAGGTCGTAGTGGCGAATGCGATACCAGTCGCGCTCGATCAGCGCCGCTTGGCAGCCCGGGCAGAAGGTCGTCCCGCCTTCGCTGTCGTGGACGTTACCGGTATAGACGTAGTGCAAGCCGGCGTCGAGAGCGATCCGGCGCGCCTGGGTGAGCGTTGCCGGGCGCGTTGGTGGCAGGTCGTCCATTTTCCAGTCCGGGTGGAAAGCCGTGAAGTGTAGGGGAACGTCCGGCCCCAGTTCGCGCCGGACCCATTCCGAAAGCGCCTTGACTTCGGCCGGCGAGTCGTTCTTGCCGGGAATTAGCAGCGTCGTGATTTCCAGCCAGCAGGACGTCTGGTGACGAATGTAGACGAGCACGTCGAGTACCGGCTGCAGGTGGCCGCCGCAGAGTCGGAAATAAAAGTCGTCGGTAAACGCCTTCAGATCGACGTTGGCTGCGTCCATCACGGCGAAGAACTCGCGCGCGGGCTGCGGATGAAGGTAACCGGCCGTCACCGCCACCGTGTGCACTCCGCGGTCGCGGCAGGCGACCGCGGTGTCGATCGCGTATTCGGCGAAAATCACCGGATCGTTGTACGTAAAGGCCACCGACTGGGCTCCGTAAGCGACTGCCGCTGCGGCAATGCCGTCCGGGCTGGCGGCGTCGAGCAGTCGATCCATATCCTTCGATTTCGAGATGTCCCAGTTCTGGCAGAACTTGCACGCCAGATTGCAGCCGGCGGTGCCGAAGGAGAGGATCGCCGAACCGGGGTAGAAGTGGTTGAGCGGTTTTTTCTCGATCGGGTCAATACAGAAACCCGACGAACGTCCATACGTGGTGAGCAGCATCTGTCCGCCGACGTTGCGGCGGACGAAACAGGCGCCTCGCTGACCCGCGTGCAAACGGCAGTCGCGTGGGCAAAGGTCGCACTGGATGCGCCCATCATCGAGCGCATGCCACCAGCGTCCAGGAAAGTTCGATTCCGGGACTCGTGGCGAGCTGTCTACGTCTTCAGCGTTTCCTTCCATTTGCGTACTCCGTAGCGCGACAGCGATAAATCAGGGTGCCAGAAGTCAGCCGGCAAACCCGCTTTGACCTTGAGTTGAGCAAGAAACTGGCGCGGACCGGGAAGTGACTCCCAGACCTGTGGCAGAAAGGTGGCGCGTCGCCGGCCGAAATGCAGGATCAGGCCGTCGTGCCCCGGCTGCAAGCGGGCGAGGGCGTCTTCCTCGTCGATAACCGGGAAGGGCTGAGCGGCCGTCAGTAGCGAGACTTCGATTCGCGTCCCGGGAAACTCGTCCCGGCGTAGTGGCAGGAAACGATGGTCACGAAACGCCGCGGCAACCGCGTTTTCGGCGACGTCGATGGCGAGTGGACGCTGCGCTTCCAGACTGCCGATGCAGCCGCGAAGCTGTCCGTCCTGGGTCAGGGTGACGAAAGTCGCGCCGGGCTCGGAGAGCGCGGGCAGCGTCGCAACGACCGCCGGCGCGCAGCCGAAACGTTTGCCGATGGCGTTGCGTGCGCTCAGTAGCAGCGCCTCACCGAGGGCGTCAAGCGCCATCAGTGCTCGCCGTGAACACAAAGCCGCCGTAGCCGACGACGCGCGAGCGGTCGCCAGCGGTATCGCCAGAGTTTCGCAGGTCGAGCAGCCGCGCCTGCAGGCGATGCCGGCGCGCGGCAAGCAGCAGCCCGTTGATCGGCGTCGCGCCGCAAGCCTGCTCGGGGTCGACGCCGACTTCGAGCGCGACGATGCGGCGCGCAGTGTCGGCGTCGATCTCGCGCGCCGCCGCGTAAGGCAGATAGTGCGAGAGGTCCGAGCTGACAACGATTAGGGTTTCCGCGCCACCCCATAACGATTCGAGCACCTCGGCCACCTGGGCCGGTGAGGCGCGGCCGACGGCCAAGGGAACCAGCGAAAAGTCATCCAGTACGGCCTGCAGGAACGGCAACTGGACTTCGAGCGAGTGTTCAGGTTCGTGCGCCAGGTCGGAAACGACGACCTGGCCCAAGTGGGCAATCGTCGCCAGCGCCGCAGGGTCTACCAGGACACTGCCCAACGGTGTTGCGAACGCGGTTGCCGAGGGGACAGCAAGACCCTGGACGGCGACACGGTGCGTCGGCCCGAGGAGTACCACACGCCTGATCGTGCTGCGCCACGTCGCCAGCGGCGCATAGACGGTCGCCGCGATCGGGCCGGAGTAGCGGTAACCGGCGTGCGGCACAATGACCGCCTTGGGTTGCACAGCTGTCGGCGGCTGGCTGACGTCGAGCAAGCGGCGCAAGTCGCGAGTCAGGACCGCGGGTGACGACGGATAGAACAGGCCGGCGACGGCGGCCGGACGAACGGAAGGACGCGCTTGCATAAGGCGGGTTCCTGCCAGTGGGCCTGCCTTAAAATTAGCCTATGGCGAGTTACTACGCAATTGTTCCCGCCGCGGGAACGGGATCGCGCTTCGGGGGTGGGCGGCCGAAGCAATACCAGTGGCTGGCGGGTCGTCCGCTGCTCTACCATAGCTTGGCCGCGCTCTGTCGCTGTCGGGCGCTTGCCCGCGTCTGGGTGGTCCTCGCCGCCGACGACACGGGATGGTGCCGCCATGACTGGAGCTCTCTCGGACACAAGCTGGAAACCGTCTACTGTGGGGGTGCGACGCGCGCGGAAAGTGTCGCCAATGGATTGCGCGCCGCGGCCATTGCCCTCGAGGATGACTGGATACTGGTGCACGACGCAGCCCGGCCGTGTTTGTCGCAAACACTGCTGTCGACGCTGTTGGAGACGGTGGCCGACGACCCGGTCGGCGGCCTACTGGCGACCCCCGTCGCCGATACCTTGAAGCGCGCTGACGCGGAGCAGCGCGTCGTGCGCACCGAGCCGCGCGATGGCCTGTGGCAGGCGCAGACGCCGCAGATGTTTCGCTACGGATTGCTGGTCCACGCGCTCGCCGCACATCCCGAGGGTACCGACGAATCGTCCGCGATCGAAGCCGCCGGCTACCGGCCGCGACTGGTCGCTTCGGATGCCGATAACCTCAAAGTCACCTATGCCGCGGATCTGCTTTTGGCCGAGATGATTCTGCGCGCGCGCGGGCGCGACGAGCGATGATCCGTGTCGGGCAGGGCTGCGATGTCCACCCTTTGGTTCCTGGTCGCCGGCTGATTCTCGGCGGCGTCGAGGTCGCCCATGACTGCGGTTTGCTCGGTCACTCGGACGCCGATGCCTTGCTGCACGCGATTACCGACGCGCTCTTGGGGGCCGCGGCGCTCGGCGACATCGGCCGCCACTTCCCGGATAGCGATCCGCGCTACCGCAACGTGGATAGTCGCTGCCTGCTGCGCGCGGCGCGCGATCAACTCGTCGCCGCGGGCTGGGAGATCGGGAACGTCGACGCCACGATCACCGCCCAACGGCCGAGGCTGGCGTCTTATCTGCCGCAGATGGCGGCGAACATCGCCAGTGACCTGGAGTTGTCGGTGGATCGTGTGAACGTCAAGGCGAAGACTGCCGAGCGCCTGGGCTGCCTGGGGCGGGGTGAGGGAATCGCCGCCGAGGCGGTGGTGTTGATCAGTCGGAGCTAGTGGGCGAAACCGTTGCCGGTCCGGTTAGCGAACCCGTCACTCGGGCCGCCCGTTCTCGCCGTCAAACACGGGTTGGCAGCGGACCTCGGTTCTTACCGAGTTGGCGATGAAGCAGTCTTCGTGTGCTTGCTCGTGCATCGCCACCACGTCGCCGCGGTCGGGCAGGCGATCACCGGTAAAGGTCACTTCCGGCCGGAGAGTGACGACAGTGATCGCCAGCTTGCCCGCCGAGTTTTTCGCCATGATGCCGAGCGCGTGGTCCCGGTAGCAGTCGACGACATAACCGCGACGAGCGGCAATCGAAAGAAACCACAACAGATGGCAGCTGGCGAGCGAGGCGACGAAGGCTTCTTCGGGGTCGACGGCGCTTGCGTCGGAGAGCGGCACGGGGACGACGTGTGGCGACGAAGACGCCCAGATTTCGGTGCCCCCGTCAAAGCGGAGCAGGTGTCGTCGCTGGTATCTCTGGTCGAGAAACGGTTGATCGCCGCGCTGCCAGAGCAGTTGTGCACAGTATTCAGCCATTCGATGCTCCTGTTCGCGAACGGATCGTGCAGGGAAGGTGGACGTCGTGGACGGACCACAATCTTGAACACTAGTTCATCACCGTCCATAATTGTCGCCTGTTCACGCTCCGCACGGGGAGGGCTCGATGAACGCGCAGACCGCACAGATACTCCTTGACCGGGTCGCGCGTGCCTTGCGCGGGCTGGGGTTAGGGGTGACCCGCGAAGATCACGCGGCGGCCGACGACGCGGTGCCGCCGGTCACTTGGCTGCAGCTGGAAAGGGATCGTTGTCGCTTGGGCTATGCGGTTGCGGTGAAGCGCCGGGTGACCATGGCGACGGTCGGTGCAGTGGTGATGCAATTGCGACCACCCGGCAGTGCTGGCCAGCCGCGACCGCTGTTGGTGACTGACCATATCGCTCCGCCGGTGGCCGAGGCCTTGCGTCGACACGAGCAGCCGTTTGCCGACGCGGCGGGGAACGCCTATCTGGAAAGCGAGGGCTTCCTAATATCGGTGACCGGCCAGAAACTGCGCGAAAAACAGACCACCGTTCGCGCCAACCGCGAGTTCAGCGCCGGCCGACTAAAGGTATTGTTTGCGCTGTTCCGTCATCCGGAACTGGCTGCGTCCCCTTACCGGATGATCGCAGCCACCGCGGGCGTCGCCCTTGGCGCGATGCCGACGGTGATCGCCGAGCTGCTCGAGGAAGGGTCGCTGCTTCGTTCTTCCGGTCAGCGTCGGTTGGCCGCCAGCCGTCGTCTGCTCGATGAGTGGGCGCAGGCGTATGCCTTGGCCCTGCGGGGTAGAACGTTGACCGCTCGTTATCGCGCTCCGACCATCGACAACTGGCGCGAATGGGCGCTCGCCAGCGGCTCGTTGCGCTGGGGGGGCGAGCCGGCGGCTGTCGCGCTGGGCTGTACCCTGGTTCCCGGCGTACTGACGATTTATGGCGACAAGTTGCCGGCCCGACTGATCAGCAGCGCGCAGCTTGCCGCCGCCGGCCCGCTTGACTACGAACGTCTGGTCGAACTGCGCAAGCCGTTCTGGGGACCGTCGCCTGGCGGATTGGAAAGCCCAGAAGTCGTGCCCGCAACCCTCGTCTATGCCGACCTGCTGGCGACGGGTAGCGCACGCTGCGTCGATGCCGCGCAGATGATCTACGACACCGCGTTGGCCGAAGCCTTTCCGACGACCTGAGCCGGGTTACGGGCCGCTGCTGCCCACATCACGACTCGCTCGCCGCTCGGTTACTGACGTCTCGGCGAGAAGCGCCACGTTTCGTCTCGTGCTTTCCTTCGCTTCCGAACTCCTGCCCGGAGAAACGAGATGGACGAGCCAACCCAGGAACACCAGTGTCCAGACGATGACGGGTCCACTCGGCAAGTCGAAGGTCACCGACCACACTAGACCCATGGCGTAAGCCGCTGCTGCCAACAGATACGCCGCAGCTAGCCGGCCTCGCACGAGCCGACGCGTTGCCAGCGACGGTACGATCAGGGTTGCAAAAACGAGGTAGAGTCCGACGAGCTGTACCGAGACGGTGACGGCAACAGCAAACAACGCATAGAAAGCCCATCGGCCGAGACGTTCACCCCCTGCTACCCAGGCCGCCAGCAAAGGGCCGTAGACGCCGGCAACGCCTAGTAGACGATCGGGGTTAACCCAAAGAATCTGCCCGACGAGCAAATCGCGTAGGTGCTCGCTGCCGTGCGCGTTGCTGGCGAGCAAGAGCACACTGCCCGTTGCCGCGAGCACAAAGACGACACCGATGACGGCCTCCTGCACCTCGGGCCAGATAACTTCCGTCCAGGTCAAGAGCAATGCGCCGACAAGGGCAGCGCTGAAAGCCGCGACCTGAACGGCGACTCCCTCGGCCTCAAAGCCGAGCTGATTGGCCAGCAGCACCCCGCAGCCAGCGATCTGTGCAATGGCCAGATCGATGAACACGATGCCGCGACGGAGCACCTGCATACCCAGTGGGACGTGGGTCGCACTGACGAGAAGGCCAGCCGCGAACGCCGGCAACACGATCGACAGCTCGCTGGACAGATCGCTCATCAATTCGCTGCCTTCAGCAGACGCTGAATCGTCTCGCCGAAAAGACTGAACAAATCCTTCGCCGAGGCGTCGCCGCCAACCGTGAACGGTAGAACGACGATCGCCATGCCGGTACGCTCACCGACCCAGCGCGACGCGCGATCGCTCTGGTAGGGAGCGCGAATCACCATTTTCGCGGGCCGTTGCCGGAGTTTGTCAAGGACGGCTGCCAGATGAGCACTGCTCGGCTCGATACCGGGCTTCGGTTCGAGTGCTGCGATCTGTTCCAGGCCGAGCCAGGATTCCAGGTAGGCAAAGGCCTTGTGGTGCACAACGATTGGAATTCCTCGCAAAGGTGCCGCCTGCTTCTCCCAGTTGGCCAGTGCAGTCTGCCAGCGCGCGGCGAAATTCCGGTGACGCTCGCGGTAGTGGGCGCCGTTAGCCGGATCGAGCGTGCTCAGACGTTGGCTGAGCGCCTCGGCAACGCGCGCGATGTTGCGCGGATCGGTTTGGATATGGGGGTTTCCGGATGCGTGCACATCACCGTCCGCGCGATCAAGGCGAGCTGGTTTGTCGATCAGTGTGACGAACTGCGCTGCTTCGAAGTGCCCGGCCGCGCCGACTTGTACCCGAGAATTGCCGGACTGCTGCAGAACCACGGGCAGCCAGCCGACCTCAAGTTCCGCTCCGGTCGCTACGACCAGATCGGCGTTACGCGCTCGAGCGATCAGGCTTGGCCGCGCTTCCATCCGGTGCGGATCTTGCAGCGCGGACGACGCGACATAGACAACAACCTTTTCGCCCGCCAATTCCTCGACCAATGCTCCCCATTCGGGAACGGTGGCGAAGACGCTGAGCGCGCTGGCAGACGGAATCGTCGCCAGAGCACAGATGAGCGCACAAAGGGTGTGCCGGAGATGACGTGTGATCATGAAAAGTCCTTGGTTGATGGTGGATCAAGCGCAAGCGCGGCCGCCCGGCCCAGACCCGACTCCCGGTGCGGCCAAAGGCAGCGAAAGTCAGTACCTGTGGGCGCCGTGGGCGCCCATAGTCAGGATGTACTGAAGGAAGACCTGGTGGTCGTTGACCTCCGGTCGTACCTTGGCCTGTTGGAACTGGAGGCGAAAACGACCGTACTCGGAGCTCGTGTAATCAACCATCGCCGTGTAACGCTTTGGTGTGAAGTCAGAGCCGTCAAGGAAGGCGCCGTTGCTGCCGTAACGGCTGCTGCCTGGGTCAAGCTGGTCATAGCGCAGCCCGGCTCGCCACTGCGGCATGAACTGATAAACCGTCTGAAGATACCCACCACGTTGTCGCGAGCTGTAGTGATCGGTATTCGTCAGTCCGAGTGTTCCGTCGAGGTCGTAGGTCAGGTTGCCGTGTTCCTTGCGCCAGAAATACTCGCCCTGGAGCTTGAAATGGCTTTCTCCCGGGTTGCCATTTGGCGCGTATTTCCAAACGAAGTCTGCGATCGCAAGTTGGCTGCGACCACTGAAGCCGAGAACAGAATCGGCCCCGCCGCTGTCGACCTGGACGTATTCCCGATCTCTGGGCTTGAGGCCGAGATACGATACTCCGGCGCGCCAGCTGCTGCTGGTATCGATGTCACCCCCGAGGTGAGCGTAGAGTGCGAAACTGCCGACCCCGTTGTTGTTCCGGCGATTGTTGCCCGGAAAGCTGGCTCCGTCGCCGATCTCGCCCCCGAGTTCGAAGAAGCTCGCGCTTGGCGCGACCCACTTCAACTGCAGGCCGTCGCTGCGAAACTGGCCACCAAAGAAGGCCTGATAGGGCAACGGTGCATCGTAGAAATCCCAGCTATGCTGATGGTGGTCGTTGAGGTAGCCAACACTCGATAGGAAGCGGCCGAACTTTGGTCGGACGCCGCCCGCAAGCCCGGAAAAGAAGGCGTAGGCTTCTTCGACTTCGACTTCGTTGTCAGGCGACAGCGCGAGTATCAGGTTGGCGTGAAGGTTGTCGAAAATCGTCGCGCTAAGGCCAAGCTCCGACTCGGCCAGGCTGAACCCCCGTTTACCAGGTGAGAGATCGCCACTGGGTACGAAACCGTTGATCACGTAATCGTTCGGGCGTTGCGACTGCCACGAGTAAGCGCCTTGGAGAACGGCGTAAATCGCAGGATTGAAGGCGCCGGCTGACGTGGCGGTGGTTGTCCCCGTTCGGTCAACACGGGGTTCGGAGCGATCGGCGGGAGTGGGGCGCGAAGCGGTTTTCTCCGCCTCGGCAAGGCGTGTTTCGAGCGCGGCGATGCGTTGCTCGTAGGTTTCCTTCATGTGTTGCAGTTGGGCGCGAATCTGCGCCAGATCGATATCGCTCGTGGCATGCGCCGGCAGCACAAGGCGGATCGCGCTCATGACGGCGAAACAAAACGGGGTACGCATGGCAACTCCTCAGTCTGGCCATAGGTCTCCCAAGCGGGAGGGCAAGTAGCAATAGGGCGTTGAGTTCAGACTTGAGGAGGTGCGCGTGCTCCGCGCTGGAATTTTCGCGTGCGCTCGACCAGAAGAGCGATCGACGCCGTGCGGCCGACGAAACGACGATCGACGGACCGGGTAACCCAGCCAGCGACGAGGGGAGGAGAGTCGACCGTATGTAGCGCGATACACGTGCTGCAAGCGAACTCGGCATACTCGTCAGAGTCCGCCTGCAGATGCTCGATGGTGTGCAACAAGACCGTCGCTTGGGCCAGCAGCAATAACAGCAACAGGCAGCTGACTCGCAGCGACTTCATGGCCGACTGGGGTTGATCGGTGCTCGGCTCGGTGCGGGCAGGAAGTGATGAGCGTTAACCAACACCTGTGAGATCGCAGAGGTTGAGAACAAGTCCAGGGTGTGGCTGATCGGTGGCGTTGCTGACGGTCGACAGATAAACAGCCAGGGCAACTGATTGGACCACAAGCCGTGGCATAATGCAACAGTGTTGCATTATGCTAAATCCCGCGATTCAAACCGCATTGATCCGGTGAAAGACCTGTATTCGCGGGCTTTCCGGTCGGGTATCGGTGTCGAAACGAACACCGGCTGGGTGATCAAGGGAGGCGGGAAGATGAAGCAACTGGCACAGACGGTGCTTCCGTTCAAGGTCGAAGCGACGGAAGAGCCGCTGACGGCAAACGCCGGGTTGGCGCTGTTCGGCGAGTTCATCCGTGGCTTGGGTCTGAACCGCCGGCTGGCTGCCGAGATGCACCAGCTGGGCAGTGCTCGGGGCGATGCGGCGAGTGCCTTCGTCACGCCGCTGGTGCTGGTTCACCGGTGGCGGACGGTCGCTGGAAGACCGGCGTAGGTTCAAGAACGACGCGCTGACCCAGGGGCTTCAGCAGGACGTCTTGCCGAGTACGGACGCGGTGGATGACTGGTTGCGTCGGACCGGTACCGCTGCGGGAGTAGACGAGCTGGGTCGGATCAACCCGCGAGCGGTGGCGACGCGCCTTCGACCGATTGAGATCAAGGCGCACACGCTGGACGGAGACGCCTCGCAGATCGTGGCCGAGAAGGAAGCCGCACGCTTCACCTACAAAGTTGAACCAGGCTACGTGCCGATGATCGGTCACCTGGCCGAAGCGGGGGGGGGGTGATCGACGACGACTTCCGGGAAGGTCCCATCGCGCCGGCGACGCAGAACCCCGAATTCATTTAGGCGTGCGAAGCGCGCTTGCCCAAGGGACACCGCACCGCCCACGTCCGTCTCGACTCGGCCGGTTACCAAGCGGACGTCTGCAATGACTGTGAAGACACCGGCAAGACCTTCGCCATTGGCGGTCGGCTGGCCGCTCCGACCCAGCAGGCCATCGCCGAAGTACCCTGTGATCGCCAGCAACCGGGTCGAATCACCGCAGGCCCCCTGATTTGGTATCGTCAACGTGGCGAGGTGTCCGAGAAGCGCACCAAGGCACTGAAGATTGGCTTTGGCATGGAGCGTATGCCCTGGGGGCAGTTTGCCGCCAATGCCGTCTTTTTCCACATCGGCGTCCTCGCGCACAATCTCTTCGTACTTTTCAAGCATTCCGCTTTCGGCGATGGTTGGCAGCGCCATCAAGTCGCTACCGTGCGCTGGCGCCTGTTTCACCTGCCGGGCAAGCTCGTGCGGCATGCCGGCGCCTGGGTATTGAAGATCGCTCGCGAGAGCCTTGAACTGTTTCACAGCTTCCGCGTCCGCAGCTTCGCCTGCGCTACGGCAAACCCCAGCCCGTCGTTCCTCACTGCCTCCAGAGCGGTAACGAAACCCGCTGCGGCGAGGCATGGGGCGGTCCCGTTCGTCCCCAGCGGCTGCTCTTATGCGAGAGAGATCTCACCAGCAGGTTTGACGACACCCGAGCGCGTTCGCCGTGGCTTCGCGCCTTCCTGAGCGTTCGCTCGGGCGTCTCCGGAGCCTCCCGATCCGCTGTAGCAGGGCCGGCCCAATGGCCATCGCGGAATTTGGGTGAATGGTTAGGGAAACGCTGATCAATGCACCTCGATACGCGGAATTTCCGCGCGGCAGGA
>CAYQVH010000038.1:0-29271 GCA_964420975.1 uncultured Candidatus Accumulibacter sp. | reverse complement strand
CCTTCTTTCCGCCATCGAGTGAAGGCTTGGCAAACAGGGGCGACCATGTATGGAGCTAACCGGCGTGCCCGGATCTTCGGGCACGTCCGGTTGAGCGCAGGGTTAGAACTCTGGGGAATGAAATGACTAACGAAAGAATGGATATTGGGCACTTAATAGCCAACGTGCTGACAACATCAAACCAAGACAATTTTGACGAGAACATGACGCGGTTCTTGGATGAGACAGCGGAATTGCTTGGTGATTTTGTCGGGGCTGCGTGTAGCAACCCGGAAACAGTATTCAAGCGTTTTGGCGATTGCATGGCGGAGGCAATTGGGAAAAGGCTGGAGAGTTCTAACGTCTGAGTTCAGGAGCGCTGCGCGGCTTCATCGCGCAGCGCCCTGTTGACTGAGGGCCGCACCGACTCACGAAGCGAGTTCTTGCAAAACTTCGGGATGGCGCTCGGCAACACGAAAGAGGGTCTTGGCTGCACCCGAGGGCTCGCGACGGCCTTGCTCCCAGTCTTGCAGCGTGCGTACAGAAACTCCAAGCAACGCCGCGAAAGCGGCTTGTGAGAGCCCCGACACCAAACGAGCGTGAGCGATTTCAGAAATCTCGGGGCGATGAACGCGAGCACGAATGCCAGCCTTCATTTCGCGCACGGATGTTAGCAGTTCGGCACCAATATCAATCGTGGCCTTACGACCCACTGGTTTCTGTTTTGCATTAGGCATTTTCGATCTCCTTTTTGATCTGTCGAAGTACATGCGCAGGAATGTTTTCACGCACGGACTTTCCGTAGACCAGTAGCAACCAGATTTCTCCATTGGTGAGGCGATTGAAGTAAATAACTCGCACCCCACCACGCTTGCCACGACCAGCACTTCCCCACCGAACCTTTCTTACGCCTCCCGACCCAGGAACAACATCTCCAGCCTCTGGGTCTCCGGCGATGAAGGAGATAAAGCTGATTCGATCTTCATCGTTCCAGCAGTCGCTGGCGAGGCGGACGAATGTAGGAGTTTCAATGACCGTGAACATAGGTCCGAATATACGGCAATGCCGTAGTTACGTCAAACATTCAAACAGCGCCTATGGTGAGGCCCACCGCCCTTCCGGAACGGTACACCGGCATGAACATCACTACGCCGAACTGCGGGTCCTGGTTGGTTTCCTGAACCAAGACCACTCGCCCCGAGAGCGCCGGCTCGCTGCTGTCCCGCGACCGGTCCATGGCGGCCTGGCGGGTCGCCTCGGAATACATGTCGTAGCCAATAGCGCGCTGATTGCGCCAGTCGAAGGGCTCGAGATAGAGGATCGCGCTGTACGCTTCCCGAACCCCTGGCGGCCAGATCGTAAACTGAGGAAACCCCTCGTCGCGAACCTTCCGGATCAGCTCCTCTTTCTGGTCTGACGCCACCACCTGACTGAAACCGAGGCCTTGGATACCCGGGAAGTAGCGTGAGAGGTTCAAGTCGCTGCTGTAGGCCCGCCATTCTGCCCGGCCTACCTCATCGGAGGCATTGAATAGCGCCGCGCCGCTCCTGAGCACCATTTCGTAGTCGCGCATGCGCTTGCCAATGGCCTCGACCACCGCCTTCGACTGGTAGTGAAAGCGGTCGTTGGCGCGCTGCCGCATGCCTGCATCCGCGACGTACCAAGCCCACCCGGTGGCAAGCAGGGCAACGGCAAAAACGGCCCAAGCCGTCGCCGAATAGGTCCGCAGGTGACGCCGGATCCCGGAATCCTGTGGACTAGCCATGACGCGAATGGCCGGTCGGATGGCTGAGAGGCGTATTCATAGGCCTCCGGACTGAACACTCGTCTGCAAGGAGATCGGCCGGCAAGACGCCGGTCGGCCAGCACACACCCGGCGACGACTCGGCGGACGACTCCGGCCCAATCGCCGTTGCCGGACCCCCGCAACCACCGGACCGGGTGGGTGCGGGAACGACCCACCGACGACACGCTTGAGCATACGAGACTTCACGGCGCTTCCACAAGCCGTGCACTCCGAACGAGCGAGCCTTGTGGCGGGAACCGGTTCGCTCGCCTCCTAGGCCGCACTACGCGGACGGCGAACGGTGCCGCCGGTGAGGCGGCTGGTCAATCGACTTCCCTGGCGAGCAGGCGTCGCGCCGCGAGGACGACGTGCGCGACGTCGATCCCGAAGTGGGCATACAGCTCGCCAGCCGGCGCCGACTCACCAAAACAGTCGATCCCGATGATCGCCCCCTGACCTCCGAGATACTTCCACCAACCGTCACTGTGCCCGGCTTCGATGACGATTACCGGCAAGCCGGCGGGCAGAACACGTTGTCGGTAGGCCAACGGCTGGCGGTCAAAGCGCGAACTGCAAGGCATCGAGACGACGCTCGCGGCAATGTCCTCGGCCAGCAGCGCCGCCTGCGCTTCGACCGCGAGCGCCACCTCGGAACCCGTCGCCAGAAGGACCAGCGCTGGCCGGTCGACGTCGACGAGAACGTAGGCGCCGCGACCGATATCGACCGGTTCACGGGGATGACCGAGGTTCGGCAGGTTCTGTCTCGAAAGCAGGAAGCACGACGGCCCATCGCGGCGGGCAAGCGCTTCGCTCCAGGCGATCGCCGTTTCGAGCGCGTCCGCCGGGCGCCAGACGTCGAGGCCGGGGATCAGACGGAGCGAGGCCGCGTGTTCGATCGGCTGATGCGTGGGTCCGTCCTCACCGAGGCCGATCGAATCGTGGCTGAAGATCATCAACTGGCGCAGCTTCATCAACGCCGCCAGACGAATCGCGTTGCGTGCGTAGTCGGAGAAGACGAGGAAGGTCGCCGTGTAAGGAATGAAACCGCCGTGCAGGGCGAGGCCGTTGGCGATCGCCGTCATCGCAAATTCGCGCACGCCGTAATGAAGATAGTTGCCGGCCGGTTCGCGGTTGGCCGAGCGGCTGCCGCTCCAGTGACTGAGGTTGGAACCGGTGAGGTCGGCCGAACCGCCAAACAACTCCGGCAGTTGCGGGGCGAGCCGTTCGAGGGCGTTCTGCGACGCCTTGCGCGTCGCCAGCGAGCGGGTCTCGCCCGCCATCTCGTCGACCAGAGCGTCGACCTGCTGCGGCCAGTCGTCCGGCAGATCACCACGCAAGCGACGTTCGAACTCGGCCGCGGCTTCGGGGTAGGCCTCGCGATACGCCGCGAACCGCTCCTGCCAGGCGTCTTCGGCGGCTTGCCCGCGAGCACGGCTGTTCCAGCCATAACGCACATCGTCGGGGATCTCGAAGGCAGGGTAGGGCCAGTCGAGCTGACGGCGCGTATTGGCGACCTCGTCAGCACCGAGCGGCGCGCCATGGACGTCGTGCGTCCCCCCTTTGTTCGGTGCACCGAAACCGATCAGAGTCTTGCAACAGATCAGCGTCGGGCGTCCGGTTTGCGTCCTGGCAAGACGAATCGCCGCTTCGATCGAGTCGACGTCGTGCCCGTCACAGTGCGGAACGACGCGCCAGCCATACGCTTCGAAGCGCTTCGGCGTGTCGTCGGCAAACCAGGGCTGGACGTGACCGTCGATCGAGATGTCGTTGTCGTCGTAGAAGACGATCAGTTTCGACAACGACAGTCGACCGGCAAGTGAGCACGCCTCGTGCGAGATCCCCTCCATCAGACAGCCGTCGCCGACGAAGGCGTAGGTGGTGTGATCGACGATCTTGTGCCCGCCGCGGTTGAACGTCTCGGCCAGTAGCCGTTCGGCGAGCGCCATGCCCACCGCGTTGGCAAGGCCCTGACCCAGCGGGCCAGTGGTCGTTTCGACGCCGGGAGTCAGGCCGTATTCGGGGTGGCCTGGCGTCCGCGAATGGAGCTGGCGGAAGCGCTTCAGTTCGGCCAGCGGCAAGTCGTAGCCGGAGAGATGCAGCAGGGCGTAAAGCAGCATCGAGCCGTGGCCGTTCGAGAGCACGAAGCGGTCGCGGTCAGCCCAGGCGGGATTCGCCGGATTGTGCTTCAAGTGGTGCCGCCAAAGCACCTCGGCAATGTCGGCCATGCCCATCGGCATGCCGGGGTGACCCGAGTTCGCCGCCTGTACGGCGTCGATAGCGAGAAAGCGCAGCGCGTTGGCACAGCGGCGGCGAAACTTGCGCGATTCGGTCGGCACAGCACTCTCCTTTCAGCAAACGCCAGCGAGCGATCAACGCGCGCGACGCTTCCGGTCCATCAGTTGCAGGATCATCGGCGTAAAGATGATCTGCATCGCGAGACCCATCTTGCCGCCGGGGCAAACGATGATGTTCGGCCGTGACATGAACGAGTCGTGAAGCATGCTCAGCAGGTAGGGGAAATCGATTCCCCTCGGGTTGGCAAATCGGATGACGAGCAGGCTTTCGTCGGCAAGCGGGATGTCCTGCGCGATAAACGGATTCGAGGTGTCGACCGTCGGCACGCGCTGGAAATTGACGTGGGTCTTCGAGAACTGCGGACAGATGTAATGGACGTAGTCCGGCATGCGACGCAGGATGGTGTCCATCACCGCCTCGGTCGAATAGCCACGCAAGGCCTTGTCGCGATGGAGTTTCTGGATCCACTCGAGGTTGATGATTGGCACCACGCCAACGCAGAGGTCGACATGACGCCCGACGTCGACCGACTCGGTCTTCACGGCGCCGTGCAGCCCCTCGTAGAAAAGCAGGTCGGTGACATCAGGCAAGTCAGTCCATTCGGTGAACGTTCCCGGCGGCGAGCCATGCTTCGCGGCCTCCGCCTCATCATGCACGTAGTGGCGTCGGCGACCTCGTCCGCGTTCGCCGTATTCACAAAACAGCGCTTCGAGTTCGGCGAGCAGGTTGGCATCCGGTCCGAAGTGACTGAAATGGGGGTCGCCGGCAAGACTTCTCTCGGCCATTTGCTCGCGCATCTGCTCGCGGTCGTAGCGGTGAAAGCTGTCGCCTTCGATGATCGCGGCGTTCAGCTTCTCGCGGCGAAAGATGTGCTCGAAGGCGCGGGTGACGGACGTCGTACCGGCGCCGGAAGAACCCGTGACTGCGATGATTGGATTCCTGATCGACATTGTGTGTGCCTCCTGGGCGCAAGGGGTGTTTTTCTGGATCGACTCAGTCGTCGCGGAACAGCGTGCGCGTTGAAAACAGTGGCGACCGGAAGGGCTCGTCTTCACCGCAGTCGTATTCATGATGATAGCGTTCGATGCGCTCGACCTCGTCGCGCGAACCGAGAATCACCGGCACGCGCTGGTGCAGACGGGTCGGCTGCACGTCGAGGAGGCCTTCGCGACCGGTCGACGCCAGGCCACCCGCTTGAGCAACGATCATCGCCATCGGACTGGCTTCGTACATCAGACGCAAGCGACCAGGCTTCGACGGGTCCTTGCTGTCACGGGGGTACATGAACACGCCGCCACGCATCAGAATTCGATGGACTTCCGCAACCATCGACGCCACCCAGCGCATATTGAAGTCCTTTTCGCGCACCCCGGTCTTGCCGGCAAGGCACTCGGCGACATAGCGCTGCACCGGCTTTTCCCAGAAACGCTCGTTCGAGGCATTGATCGCGAACTCGCGAGTCTCCGCAGGAATGACGAGATTCGGATGCGTCAGCAGGAACTCACCGATGTCGCGATCGAGCGTGAAGCCGTGCGTCCCGTTGCCGAAGGTCAGCATGAGCATCGTCGACGGCCCGTAGAGCGCGTAGCCGGCGGCGATCTGGCGACGACCCGGCTGCAGAAAATCGGCCGCACGCGGCGCTTTGCCGTCGCCTGTCGGTTCACACTGCAGGATCGAGAAGATGCTGCCCACCGAGAGATTGACGTCGATATTCGACGATCCATCGAGCGGATCGAAAACGAGCAGATAGCGGCCGTAGGAATTCTCGACCGGCAACGGGTACACGTCGTCCATTTCTTCCGAGGCCATCGCGGCCAAGTGGCCTCCCCAGCCGCAATGGTGAATGAAGGCCTGGTTCGCCAGCACGTCGAGCGTCTTCTGCGCTTCGCCCTGTGCGTTGTCGCTACCATGGTCGCCCAATACTCCGGCCAGCGCGCCGCGCGAAACGCCCTGCGCGATCGCCTTGCACGAGCGAACGACGTCGCTGACGATCATCGCAAAGTCGCCGGCCAGCGCCGGATTCCGTCGCTGCTCCTCGATCAGGAACTTGTTAACATTGGTACGTCCGCAAAGCATGGAACGACTCCGACCGTTGAACTGATAGGCCCCAAATCGGGGAGTGGCCCCCATTCTAACGGGCCAATACAAAAGCTTAAATTAAACATTTTATGGCTTACGTTTTATAATGACTAACATATGAGAAACGCGACCATCCGTCAGCTGCAGATTTTTTCGCTGGCGGCCAACCATCTTTCCTTCGCCCGCGCCGCGGAGAAGCTCCATCTCACCCACGCCGCCATTTCGCTGCAGATCAAGCAACTCGAGGAAGTCTCCGGAACGCTGCTGTTCGAGCGCATCGGCAAACGCGTCTTTCTTACCGAGGCGGGCGAAGTCCTGCTCGTCCACACCCGCCAGATTCTGCAGCTGCTCAAGGAAGCCGACGCGGCCTTGCTGGCCTTGAAGGGGCTGCGCGGCGGCCGTATCGCCGTCGCCGTCGCCAGCACGGCCGAGTATTTTGCGCCTGGCTTGCTGGCCGAGTTTCGCAAGGGTCATCCCGACGTCCGCCTCCGCCTGACGATCGACAATCGCGACACGGTCAGCCGTCTGCTCGCGTCCAACGAGGTCGACCTGGCGATCATGGGCCGGCCACCGGCCGACCTCGAAGCGACCGCCGTCGCGTTCGCCCCGCACCCGCTGGTCATCGTCGCCAACGCGGAGCATCGCCTCGTCGGGAAACCGAACATCGCCGTCGAAGATCTCGCCGGAGAGACCTTGATCGTTCGCGAAAGCGGCTCGGGAACGCGTTCGGCGATGGAGGAGTTCTTTCACGAACGCTCGCTCAAGCCGCGGATCGGCATGGAAATGGGCAGCAACGAGGCGATCAAGCAGGCAGTCGTTGCCGGCCTCGGGATCAGCTTCATTTCGCAGCATACCTTGGGACTGGAGCTCAGCGCCGGACGCCTGGCGATTCTCAAGGTGGAAGGAACGCCGGTGATCCGTCGTTGGCACATCGTCCGCCACAAGGGCAAGCACCTGGCACCGGCACTCGCCGCCTTCTGGGACTTCGTGCTCGAATTCGCCCCGGGCTATCTGCGCACCTTGCCCTGAATGCCGGCGCCCGTACCGGCACGCCGCATCCAGTATCATGGCGGACTTGGCATTGGCGAGGTTCGTTTCATGGGGGGCGTCGATTTTTCTGCGCGCGCAAGTCGCGATCATCGGCGGTCTCGCCTTCGCAGACCCGGTGCTCGGTGGCAGAAAACAAGGTTGACTTGGAAACAACGGTTGGCTCGGCATGCGCGCCAGGTTGCTCGCTGATTCGCCGCGGTTTAGCGCCGGTGTGGCGTCGACGCGCCTGTTCCAGCCGCAGTATCGGCCTGACATCGACGGCCTGCGTGCGTTGGGCGTGCTCCTGGTCGTCGCCTTCCACGCTTACCCGAAGGCACTTCCCGGGGGCTATGTCGGCGTCGACGTCTTTTTTGTCGTCTCCGGCTTCCTGATCAGTTCGATCATCTTTGGCAGTCTTGAAACCAACGGCTTCCGTTTCACCGAGTTCTACGCGCGCCGGATCCGACGCATCTTCCCGGCACTGACCGTCGTTCTCGCCACCGCTTGGGCCTTCGGCTGGTATCTCTTGCTCGGTGACGAACAGCAGCGCCTCGGTCGCCACATTGCTGGCGGGGCGGGTTTCGTCTCCAACTTTGTGCTTTGGAGCGAGGCCGGCTACTTCGACAGCGATGCCTACGCCAAACCGCTCCTTCATCTCTGGTCACTGGGGATCGAAGAACAGTTCTACATCGTCTGGCCGCTGCTGCTCGCCCTGCTCTGGCGGCGTGAAGCCGACTTCCTGCGCATCACGCTGGTCATTGCCGTCGCCTCCTTCGCGGTCAACGTCCTGACCGTCGGGGGCGACACGATGGCCGCGTTCTACGCGCCGTGGACGCGTTTTTGGGAGCTGATGGCCGGCGGCATCCTCGCCTATCTGGTCCGACACGGTCGTGGCCTTCTGCTGCGATCGGCCAGCCAACAGGCGGCGATCGGCGTCGCCCTGATCCTGATTGCCGTCGCCTTGCTCAACAAGAAGTCGACCTTTCCCGGCTGGTGGGCCTTGTTGCCGACACTGGGGACTTTTCTGATCATCGGCGCCGGTTCCGAAGCCTGGTTCAACCGCGTCATCCTCAGCCACCGGGCCATGGTCGGCATCGGTCTGATCAGCTACCCGCTCTATCTCTGGCACTGGCTGCTGCTCTCCTTCGCCTGGATCGCCCAGGGCAAGATGCCGCCCAGCAGCGCGCGGACGGCGCTCGTTGCCGCCAGCTTCGTCCTCGCCTACCTGACCTATCGTTTCGTCGAAAAACCGATCCGGGCAGGCAGCCGACGCGTTGCCCTGACCCTGCTCGCGATCATGAGTTCACTGTTGATTCTGGGTGTCGTCACCGACACCGCACCGCTGCCTTCTCGCCACGACGAGCAGAGCATCGGCCCGATGCTCGAAGCCTTGCGTGACTGGGACTATCCCTCCGGGCTGGCGCGAACTCGCTTCCACGAAACCGCCGTCAAGTCGCGGCTGTCGGGCGACAATCCGGTACTTTTCGTCGGCGACTCGCACCTCGAACAGTACTCGCCGCGCATCGTGCATTTGCTCGATGCGGGGGTCGCTCGGCGCAAATCGGTGATCTTTCTCACCAGCCCCGGCTGTTCGCCGATTCCGGGCAGCACGCAGATCAATCCCTACGCCACCGATCGTTGTCCCGCGTTTCGCACTGACGTCGAGCGACTGGCCGCTGATCCAGCAATCAACACCCTGGTCGTTGGCGGCGCCTGGAACCTCTACTTCCTCGATGCGCGCTCGCAGTTTGCCGAGAACGTTGACGCCGACCGTGAGTTCGCCAGCCTCGAACGTTTCCTGACCACGGCCGCAGCCAGCAAGAAAGTGTACTTCGTCCTCGACAACCCAAGTGGCGGGCCGTTCGAACCGCGGAATTTCTTTGCTGGCAGTCGACTGACCACCTTGACCGCGCGGCCATTTGCGGAAACGACGCCGCTCGACGACCGGCAGGCGGCTCTACGCGATCGCCTTGCCCGACTCGCTGCCAACACCGGCGCGACGATCATCGATCCGGTCGCCGCGCTGTGCCCGGGCAACCAGTGCCGGGCATTTACTCCCGACGGCCGGCCAATCTACAAGGACGACCATCATTACCGGGCGTCTTACGCCCGCCAGCACATGGATTTCATAGACGTTACACTGAGCGAGTAAGCGAGCGGCGACACGCCTCGCGTCAGCCCGCCCCCGCCAAGGAGAGGAAAATGAACACGAATTGGTACCATTTTGTTGCTGGCGGACTTTCGGCCGCCGTCATCGCCGGCCTGGTCGCCTGCGCGACGCAGACCCCGGCGGGAATCGGCTACGCACGCTCAGCCGCGCTGCCAGCGCCGCCCGACCCGGCAGACAATCGGACGACACCGGAGAAAGCAGCGCTCGGCAAGCAGCTTTTTTTCGACCCCCGCCTTTCCGGAGACGGCAGCATGGCGTGTCAGGGATGCCACTTCCGCCATCTCGGCTGGACCGATGGCCTGCCGCTGTCGCGCAAGGTCGGCGGCGGCATGAACACCCGTCACACGCCGACGGTATACAACACCGGCTACCTCACCAGCTGGTACTGGGACGGCCGCGCAAAGACGCTCGAAGGCCAGATCACCGCGGCGTGGAAAGGACAGATCGGCGCCGACCCCGCGAAAGCCAGCGCCGTCATCGCGGCCGTTCCCGGCTATCAGACGCAGTTCCAGAGCGTTTTTGGCGCCGCGCCCAACCCCGACAACGTCGCCAAGGCGCTGGCGGCTTTCCTGCGCACGCTGAATAGTGGTGAAGCGCCCTGGGATCGGTACGCGGCCGGCGAAACGACCGCGGTAAGCGCGGATGCCGTAGCGGGTTACGCCCTTTTTACCGGCAAGGCAGGCTGCGCCGGATGTCACCAGCCGCCGCTGTTTACCGACAGTCAGTTCCACAACATCGGCCTCGAAGCGGGTAAGCCGCAGCCTGATCCGGGTCGCTTCGCGGTCACCAAGGAGGCCGCCGACCACTCGGCGTTCAAGACGCCGACCCTGCGCTCGGTGGCGATTTCAGGTCCGTACTTTCACGATGGCAGCGTTGCCTCGCTCGAACAGGCGGTCCGCTACATGGCCGCCGGCGGTGGCGCCGGAGCGACGAAGAGTTCGCTGCTTGTCGATCGCAAGCTGTCGGACCCGGAGATCGCACAGCTCGTCGCCTTCCTCAACAGCCTGACCAGCGACGAGGTGTTCACGCCGCCGCAACTGCCATGACGTCACTCGCCAGGGACAGGCTTCGACCGCTTCACGACGCTGAAAACACCTCCTGATGTCCGATCTGCTGGCCGACCTCAATCCGCCGCAACTCGCCGCGGTCACGCTGCCGAATCAGCATGCCTTGGTCCTCGCTGGCGCCGGCAGTGGCAAAACGCGCGTCCTGACGACGCGCATCGCTTGGTTGATCGCCACCGGACAGGTCGGCGCGCAAGGAATTCTCGCCGTCACCTTTACCAACAAGGCGGCGAGGGAGATGCAGACGCGGCTGGCGGCGATGCTGCCGATCAACACCCGCGGCATGTGGATCGGGACCTTCCACGGCCTGTGCAACCGCTTCTTGCGCGCCCATCACCGCGAGGCCGGCCTGCCACAGGCGTTCCAGATCCTGGATACCAGCGACCAGCTGGCGGCGATCAAACGGCTGCTGAAGGCACTCAACGTCGACGAACAGAAGTATCCGCCGCGCGAGCTGATGCACTTCATCAACGCGCACAAGGAGCAGGGCATTCGCGCCGCGCAAGCGGAAGCTTACGATCATTACACCAGCCAGCGCGTCGGCTGGTACGCCGAATACGAAAGACAGTGCCAGCGCGAAGGCGTGGTCGACTTCGCCGAACTGCTGCTGCGTTCGTACGAGCTGCTGCAACGCAACGAACCCTTGTGCCAGCACTACCAGCAGCGCTTTCGCCACATTCTGGTCGACGAGTTCCAGGATACCAACCGCCTGCAATACGCCTGGCTGAAGCTCCTCGCCGGACACGGCGGCGCCACGGCGCCGACGGCGGGCGCCTGCCTTTTTGCCGTCGGCGACGACGATCAGTCGATCTACGCATTTCGCGGGGCAGAAATCGGCAACATGCGTGATCTGCAACGCGAGTTCGCGCTGACCCACGTGATCCGTCTCGAACAGAACTACCGCTCGCACGGCAACATCCTCGACGCCGCCAACGCCCTGATCAAGCAGAATCGCGACCGTCTCGGCAAGAACCTGTGGACCGATGCCGGGGCCGGCGAACCGATCCGCGTCTACGAAGCGCTGTCCGACCTCGACGAGGCACGCCTGATTTGCGACGAAGTGTCCGAACTCGTCGGCCACGGCGTAGACCGCGACCAGATTGCGCTGCTCTATCGGTCGAACGCGCAATCCCGCGTTCTCGAGCACGCGCTGGTTGGCAGCGGAATCGCCTATCGCGTGCACGGCGGACTACGCTTCTTTGACCGCCAGGAGATCAAGCATGCGCTCGCCTATCTGCGGCTGATCGCCAACGCCAACGACGACACCGCGTTCTTGCGGGTGGTCAATTTTCCGCCGCGCGGCATCGGTCTCCGCAGCCTGGACGCCCTGCAGGCGAGCGTACAACAAGACCGGTGCAGCCTCTACCTGGCGGCAGCCGCTCTGCCCGGCAAGGCCGGCGTCGCGCTCGCCCGCTTCGTCGCCCTGGTCGACCAGCTGCGTCAGGAAACGAGTGACCTGACGTTACCCGAAGTCATCGATCACGTACTCGAGGCGAGCGGCTTGCGTCAGCATTATCTGAGCGAAAAGGACGGCCGCGACCGCCTCGAAAACCTCGACGAACTGATCAACGCGGCCAGTACCTTCCTCGCCGAGGACAGCGAACGCGTCGTGGAGAATGCGGCGGCGGCCGGTAGCGACCGGCTGGCGTCCTTCCTCGCCCACGCCTCGCTCGAAGCGGGCGAACATCAGGCCACGGGTGACGAATCGGCCGTCCAGCTGATGACCGTCCACGCCGCGAAGGGACTCGAATTTGACGTCGTCTTCATCACCGGGCTCGAGCAGGGGCTGTTCCCACACGACAGCGCGACGCAGGAACCGGGTGGACTGGAGGAAGAACGACGCCTGATGTATGTCGCGGTCACCCGCGCCCGCCGACGTCTCTACCTCAGCTATGCGCAGACGCGCCTGCTGCACGGACAGACGCGCTACTGCCTGCCGTCAGGCTTCCTGACCGAACTACCGAGCGAACTGTTACGTCCGGTCGGTCGGCGCGAAGCCTTTGTCCGCCCTTCTACGCCGGCTGTCGTAGAACCGTCGCGCTGGTCATCGCCGCTATCGAGCCACACGCTACGCATCGGTCAGAACGTCCGCCACCCGCGCTTTGGCCTGGGCGTGATTGTCTCGGCGCAAGGCGCCGGCGACGAGATCAAGGTTCAGATCAACTTCGGCGCGCACGGGATGAAGTGGTTGGCGCTGGCGCAAGCGCCACTGACCCCGGCGTAGGCCGGTCACTGCGACGGCAAGCAAAGGAGGGTTCCCGGCCCGCGGTGAGCGCTGGCCTTGCTCCGCCAGCAGCGCGAAGACTAGACTGTCGGACTACGATCAAGAAGGAGACCGCCATGCCGTTTGCCATCCGCATGCACCACACGGGCGGGCCTGACGTCCTTTCGTGGGAGGACGTGCCAGTCGCCGATCCGGCGCCGAACGAAGCGCGCGTCCGTCACGAGGCTGTCGGGCTCAACTATATCGACATCTACCATCGTACCGGTCTCTACCCGCTGCCCCTGCCGAGTGGTCTGGGCCTTGAAGCGGCGGGGGTCGTCGAGGCCGTCGGCAGTGCCGTCAGCGAGTTAAGCCCCGGCGACCGCGTGGCCTACGCCGGCGGCCCGGTCGGCGCTTACAGCCAAGTCCGCTGCCTGCCCGCCGATCGTCTGCTCAAGCTTCCCGAGACGATCGATTTTGCCACCGCCGCGGCGATGATGCTGCAGGGTCTGACCAGCGCCTATCTGCTGCGCCGGACGTGTCCGCTACAGGCGGGCGACCGCGTCCTGATTCACGCCGCGGCCGGCGGCGTCGGCCTGATCGCTTGCCAGTGGGCGAAAGCGCTCGGCGCGACGGTGATCGGCACCGTCTCCAGCGCCGCCAAGGCCGAACTCGCGACGGCGCACGGCTGCGATCACGTGATCGACTACACGCGCGAGAACTTTGCCCAACGCGTGCGCGAGATCACCGCTGGCGAGGGCGTGCGCGTGGTCTACGACGGGGTCGGCAAGGACACCTTCGCCGGTTCGCTCGACAGTCTGCGCAGCTGCGGCATGCTGGTCAGTTTCGGCAACGCCTCCGGGCCGGTGCCGGCGTTCGATCCGCTGCTGCTGTCGCAGAAAGGCTCGCTGTTCCTGACCCGGCCGACGCTGATGCACTACACCGCGCGACGGGCCGACCTCGTCGCGCTCGGTGACGAACTGTTCGCCGTCGTCGCCGCCGGCAAAGTGAGGATCGAAGTGCGCCAGACCTACGCGCTCGCCGACGTGGCCAGCGCGCATCGTGACCTCGAGGCGCGCAAGCACACCGGATCGACGATCCTGCTTCCCTGATGAGCCGCCTGCGCGCCAGGCTGATTGCACTGCGCTACCTGCTGGCGACGGCATGGCCGATCGCCCTGATCACGGGGATCGGCCTGTTTGTCGCCTATCAGTTCGTCGAGCCGGCACCGCCAAAGCGCCTGTCGATCACCACCGGCAGCGAGAGCGGCGCGTATTACGCCTACGCCAAGCGCTACGCTGCCCTGCTCGAAGCGAAGGGAATCGCGGTCGAGATCAGGACCTCGGCCGGCTCCTACCAGAATCTCGAACGCCTCGGCAAGGGAGAAGCCGACGTTGGCTTCGTCCAGGGAGGGATCGGACCGCCGGCAACGGAGATCGACGACGAAGGCGAGTACGGCGGCCCGCTGCGTTCGCTGGGCAGTGTCGCCTACGAGCCGGTGTGGGTCTTCTATCGTGGCGAGCAGCGCGTCGACAAGCTGTATCAGCTCGCGGGCCGGCGAATCTCGATTGGCGAAGAGGGCAGCGGTATTCGCGGACTGGCGCTGCAATTGCTCGAAGCGAACGAAATCAAGGCCGATGACCCAGGATTGCGACCTCTCGCCGGACTGCTGGCGGCCGAAGCGTTGCAGAAGAACGAGATCGACGCCGCGTTCGTCGTCGCTGCTCAGGAGGCCCCCGTGGTGCAGGTGATGTTGCGCTCGCCCGGAGTGCAGGTCGTCAGCTTCAGCCAGGCCGATGCCTACCTGCGCCTGTTCCCGTTTCTGTCGAAGGTGATTCTGCCGCGCGGCGTCGTCAGTCTGGTGCGGCAGGTACCGCCGCGAGACGCCGTTCTCCTGGCGACAACCGCCAATGTCATCGTCCGCGACACGCTGCATCCGGCGCTGGCCAACCTGCTGCTCCAGGCGATGACCGAAGTCAATGGCAAGGGCGGCTTCTTCCAGCGTGCCGGCGAGTTCCCGGCGTACAAGGACCAGAGCTTTCCGTTGTCGCCGGAGGCGGCGCGCTACCACAAGTCGGGGCCGCCATTCCTGCAACGCTACCTGCCGTTCTGGCTCGCGGTGCTCGTCGAGCGGCTGTTCGTGATGGTCTTGCCGCTCGTCATGCTGTCGCTGCCGTTGCTGAAGTTCGCGCCGGCGCTCTACAGTTGGCGGATTCGTTCGAAGATCTTCCGCTGCTATGGCGACCTCAAGTACCTCGAAAACGAACTGCGCCAACACTACGACCCGGCGCACCACGCCAACTACCTCCACCGACTGGAGCACATCGAGCAGGTGGCAAGCACGCTGAATATTCCACTGGCTTTTACCGATCTGCTTTACACTCTCCGCGAGCATATCAATCTGGTCCGCGCAGAGCTGGTTCGGCTTAATTCGGGCCACGACCCGGGAGGAGAAAAATGAAGTCCTACCTGATCGCAAATCCGAAGGGGGGGGCGGGTAAAACGACGTTGGCGATCAACCTGGCCGGCCACCTGGCGCGCAGCGGTCATCGCGTCATGCTCGGTGACGTCGATCGCCAGCAGTCGTCGCGCGACTGGCTTCACCTGCGGCCGTCGCTCCTCCCCAAGATCCGGAGCTGGGAGATCGAGCCGGGGAAAACCGCGAAGCCGCCGAAGGGGACGACCCACGTCGTCCTCGATACGCCGGCCGCGTTGCACGGCAAAGCGCTCGATACGGTGGTGAAACAGGTCAACCGGGTTCTCGTCCCGGTGCAGCCGTCGCTCTTCGACATGCTCGCGACGCGCCACTTTCTCGAAGTCCTGCTCGCCGAAAAGGCGGTTCGCAACGAAGAGGCGTTTGTCGCCATCGTCGGCATGCGCGTCGACCCGCGGACGCGCTCGGCCGCCGAACTCGAACGTTTTCTCGAAAAGTTCGATCTGCCGGTTCTCACTTTCCTGCGCAATACGCAGCTCTATGTGCAAACGGCGATGCACGGCATGACCATGTTCGACCTCTCGGCGTCACGAGCCGCGCGCGACCTCGAACAGTGGCGGCCAATCATCGACTGGGCGAACACCTAAGCGTTCTCGTTCGCCGGCCACCTGTGCCCTTCGTCCCGCGGATAAGCGGACCACGTCCCGGCGTGCCCCGCCAGCGTCGAGGTAAAATTCGGGGATGGCCGAAATCCCCTTCATCCACCTCCGCCTGCACAGCGAATATTCGGTCAGCGACGGGATCGTCCGCCTAGACGACGCTGTTGTGCGCGCCGCCGCCTACCACATGCCGGCGCTGGCGCTGACTGACCTCGGCAACGTCTTCGGCCTGGTCAAGTTTTACGTCGCGGCGCGCAGCAAGGGGATCAAGCCGCTTCTTGGCAGCGACGTCTTCGTCGCCAACGAAACCGACGCCGACCGCCCGCATCGCCTGCTTCTGCTCTGCCGCTCGCGGACCGGTTACCTGCAGTTGTGCGAACTGCTGTCGCGCGCGTATCTCGCACCGCGGGTGCGCGGACGGGCCGAGATCACGCGTCGAATGCTCCAGGAGGTGGGAACTTGCGGTCTGATCGCGCTCTCCGGCGCCGCCGCCGGCGACGTCGGCGAAGCGCTGCTGCAAGGACATCGCGAACACGCCGCGAGGTGCGCCCTGGAGTGGGCGAGGCGATTTCCCGGCGCCTACTATCTTGAAATTCAACGCTATGGGCAGGCGCATCAGGAGAAGCTGGTCGGTGCCACCGTCGACCTGGCGCGCGAACTCGAACTGCCCGTGGTGGCAACCCACCCGATTCAGTTCCTCGAACGCGACGACTTCAAGGCGCACGAAGCGCGCGTTTGCATTGCCGAAGGCTACATGCTCGGCGACCCGAGGCGCCCGCGACCCTATACCGAAGAGCAGTACTTCAAGTCGGCCACCGAAATGGCGACGCTCTTCGCCGACCTGCCGGAAGCGCTGGCCAACGCGGTCGAGATCGGCAAACGCTGCAACCTCCAGATTACTCTCGGCAAGAGTTATCTACCCGATTTCCCGACTCCCGACGGCGTCTCGCTCGACGACTATCTGCGCCAGCAGGCCGCGTCCGGTCTCGAAGACCGATTGCAGCAACTGTTCCCGGACCCGGCGAAACGTGCGGCGGAACGCCCAGCCTACGATGCCCGTTTGCAGCTCGAGACCGACACCATCGTGCAGATGGGTTTCCCGGGCTACTTCTTGATCGTCGCCGACTTCATCAACTGGGCCAAGCATCACGACTGCCCGGTCGGACCGGGACGCGGCTCGGGCGCCGGATCGCTGGTCGCTTATGCCCTCGGCATCACCGATCTCGACCCCTTGCGCTACGCGCTGCTCTTCGAGCGCTTCCTCAACCCGGAACGGGTGTCGATGCCTGACTTCGACATCGATTTCTGCCAGGACAACCGCGGACGGGTGATCGAATATGTGCGCCAACGGTACGGCGCGGCAGCGGTCGCACAAATCGCCACATTCGGCACCCTGTCGTCGAAGGCGGTCATCCGCGACGTCGGACGCGTGCTCGATCTGCCGTATACGTTTTGCGACCAGCTGTCGAAGCTGATTCCGGTCGAGACCAACCGGCCGCTGTCGCTGGCCAAGGCGATTGCCGTCGAGCCCCAGTTGCAAACGCGGATCGACGAAGAAGAGGACGTCCGCGAACTGTTCGCCCTGGCGGCACGTCTTGAAGACCTGACGCGCAACGTCGGCATGCACGCCGGCGGTGTCCTGATTGCTCCCGGCAAGCTGACCGATTTCTGTCCGGTATACGCCGCCGACGGGGGCGCCGTCGTTTCGCAGTTCGACAAGGACGACGTCGAGAAGGTGGGCCTGGTCAAGTTCGACTTTCTCGGCCTGCGCAACCTGACGATCATCGAACTCGCACTGCAGTACGTCGAACGGCTGACCGGCAGCCGACCCGACTTGGCGACGATGGCCTTTGACGACCCGCGGGCGTACCAGATTCTCAAGGACGGCAATACGACGGCGATCTTCCAGGTCGAATCGGAAGGCATGAAGAAGCTGGTCAAGAAGCTGGCGCCCGACCGCTTCGAAGACATCATCGCCGTCCTCGCGCTCTATCGACCGGGCCCGCTCGGTTCCGGGATGGTCGACGACTTCATCCTGCGCAAAAAGGGTCAGCAATCGATCGACTACTACGTCGACGACCTGAAGCCCTGCCTCGAACCGACGTATGGCGTCATCGTCTATCAGGAACAGGTGATGCAGATCGCGCAGATCATCGGCGGCTATTCGCTGGGCGCCGCCGACCTGCTGCGCCGCGCGATGGGCAAGAAGAAGGCGGAAGAAATGGCACAGCATCGCGACCTGATGCGTGCGGGCGCGAAGCAAAAAGGTTACGACGAACGGCTGGCGATGCAGCTTTTCGACCTGATGGAAAAATTCGCCGAGTACGGGTTCAACAAGTCGCACACCGCCGCCTACGCCGTCGTCACTTACCACACCGCCTGGCTGAAGGCACACCACGGCGCCGCTTTCATGGCCGCGACCCTGTCGTCGGACATGGACAACACGGACGTCGTCAAGGTCTTTCACGACGACGCGGTCGCCAACGGATTGCGCATTCTCGGCCCGGACATCAACGCGTCCGACTACCGTTTCACGCCGGTTGACCGGAGCACAATCCGCTACGGCCTGGGCGCGATCAAAGGGACCGGCGAACAGGCGGTGAGCACGATGCTCAAGGCACGCGCGACGGGCGGAGCGTTCGTCGATCTCTTCGATTTTTGCCGACGCATCGACAAGCGCGTCGTCAATCGACGAACCATCGAAGCGCTGATTCGCGGCGGCGCCTTCGATGCCATCGACGACCATCGCGCCCGCTTGCTCGCCTCGGTCGGCGTCGCCATCGAAGCCGCCGAGCAAGCGGAAAGAAACGCCCTGCAGGCCAGCCTGTTCGACGTCTTGGCGGGCGACGGGGGAGTTGACGCCGCGGAGCACGGCCCGCGCCACGTCGAAGTCGCGCGCTGGAGCGAGCGACAACGGCTCAACGAGGAAAAGCTGGCGCTCGGTTTCTATTTCTCCGGGCATCCGTTTCACAGCGTACGGGACGAGGTTTCGCACTTTGTCCGCAAGACGCTGGCCGCCCTCGAAGCTCGGAAGGACGCCCAGCTGCTCGCCGGACTCGTCGTCGGTGTGCGCAGCAAGCTGACCGCCCGCGGCAAGCTGCTTTTCGTCCAGCTCGACGACGGGACGGCGAGTATCGAGGTCTCTGTCTTTAACGAGTTGAGCGCCGGCGAGCGAGCAAAAATCAGGGAAGACGAGGTCCTGATCGTCGACGGCCGCGTCCAGCGCGACGACTTCGCCGGCGAAGGGCGCGTGCGCGTCGTCGCCGACAAGCTGCTGACGCTGGCCGAAGCGCGGGGCCGCTTCGCTCAGCACCTGCACCTGTCGATCAACGGCGAGGCCAACGGCCGAAGCGGTCGAGAAGCCGTGCAGCGCCTGCAGACCTTGCTCGCCCCCTACACGCCGGGCAGCTGCCCGATACGACTCGCGTACCGCAACCGCGACGCCTGCTGCGAGCTGGCGCTCGGCGACGCCACTCGGGTCCGCCTCGAAGACGACCTCCTGCTCGCCCTAAACGACTGGTTGACGAGCGACAACGTGCGCGTTCGCTACGCGTGACGCTGCCCGTCGTGCCGTCGGGCAGGCGCCACGTGCGGTAGAATGTCGCTCCTATGAACCTCCTGATCAATGGTGAAAACCGGCAGTTTCCGTCGTCGTTGACGGTCGCCGAGTTGGTCGTCGTACTCGATCATGCGGGTAAACGGATCGCCATCGAGCGCAACGGCGAAATCGTTCCTCGCAGCCGATACGGCGAGACGCGGCTGGCTGACGGTGACCAGATAGAGGTCGTCGTCGCCGTCGGCGGCGGCTGACCCTCCTTTCACGAGCCCAACAGCGATGTCCCCTTCCCAGCACACGCTCACGGTTGCCGGCCGCAGCTACCGTTCTCGCCTGCTCGTCGGCACCGGCAAGTACCGGGACTTTACCGAGACGCGCAGCGCGATCGTCGCCTCGGGCGCCGAAATCGTCACTGTCGCCATCCGCCGCACCAATATCGGCCAGCACGCGGACGAGCCGAATCTGCTCGACGTGCTGCCGCCGTCGGAGTTTACGATTCTGCCCAACACGGCCGGCTGTTACACCGCGAACGACGCGGTACGCACCTTGCGCCTGGCGCGCGAGCTGCTCGACGGACACGCGCTGTGCAAGCTCGAGGTCCTCGGCGATCCGACGACGCTTTATCCGAACATGCCGGAAACGCTGAAAGCCGCCGAAACACTGGTCGGCGAAGGCTTCGCGGTGATGGTCTACTGCGCCGATGATCCGGTCCAGGCGAAGAGGCTCGAAGACCTGGGCTGCGTCGCGGTCATGCCTCTGGCGTCGCTGATCGGCTCCGGGATGGGGATCCTCAACCCCTGGAACCTGCGCCTGATCATCGACAACGCGAAGGTTCCGGTGCTCGTCGATGCCGGCGTTGGCACCGCGTCCGACGCCGCAATCGCCATGGAGCTGGGCTGCGACGGCGTGCTGATGAACACCGCGATCGCCCACGCCGGAGACCCGGTGCTGATGGCCAGCGCGATGAAGAAAGCGGTCGAGGCCGGGCGCGAGGCTTTCCTGGCCGGACGCATGCCGCGGAAGTATTACTCGGCCGATCCGTCGTCGCCGGCGAACGGCCTGATCGGATCGTAAGCCGTTGCGGGGAACTCTCGAAGGCGCCGCCGGCGGAGATCCGGCCACGTCCATACGTAGCTTCGTCCGCCGTCTGGGCCGCTTCTCAGCGGCGCAACAACGCTATCACGAGCAGTTGATGCCGAGGATCGGCATCCCCTACACGCCCCACTGTCTCGACCTGGGGCAGATCTTTGGACGCGCCGCGCCGCGGATCGTCGAAATCGGTTTCGGCATGGGCGAAGCGTCGGCCGCGATCGCGGCCGAGCATCCCGAGAATGACTACCTCGGCATTGAGGTTTACACCCCCGGCGTCGGCAATCTGTGCAAGCTGATCGCCCAGGCGGACCTGGGAAACCTGCGCATCATCCAGCATGACGCGGCGGAAGTCGTTCGCGACATGCTTGCCCCGGCATCGTTGGCCGGCATTCACGTCTTCTTCCCCGATCCGTGGCCGAAAAAACGCCATCACAAACGGCGCCTGCTACAGGCGCCGTTTGTTGCACGCCTCGCCGAGCGTCTGCAGGCCGGCGGTTACCTGCACTGTGCCACCGATTGGCAGGACTACGCCGAACAGATGCTCGAGGTTCTCGGCGCCGAACCGCGGCTCGAAAACACGAGTGCCGACGACACGGATCTTCTCCGCCAGCGCCCGCAAACGAAGTTCGAACAGCGCGGCCGGCGACTCGGAAATCCCGTCTGGGACATCGTCTTTCGGCGCCGAAGCGGGCTAGTCGAGGCGGAAGACGACCGGCAGGATCAGTTCGCGTGAACTTGCCCAGTTCACCCGACCGATGGCCCACGCCGCCCTCACCGCCGCTCGATCGAGAATCGAGTGGCCGCTGCTGGCGGCAACGCTGACCTCGACGATGCTGCCGTCGTCAGCCAGCGTCAACAACAGCCGGACCTCGCCTTCGATCCCGCGGCTGACCGCGTCCGGCGGGTAGTAAAGGTGTTGCGAAAGCTTGCGCTGTGCTGCCTCGACGGCTCGTTTCTCGGTCCGTGGGGGTTCACTCGGCCGACTCACCGGAGGGCGGGGTGGCGGCGGCTTGGCGGTTGCCGCTCCCTTCTCATCGGGCAGTGTGTTCTTCAGCAGGGGAGTTTGATCGGCGATTGGAGGCGCTCGCTCGGGAATCCGCAGCGACGCTTCGAGGAAATCGCCAGGCGGCGGCACCGGCACCCGCCACTGTGGATAGAACATCCCGCCATGCAGGAGCAGGGAAACAAGCAAGGCAAGAAGCAGGCGGCGCGACATGGACTTGCCATTGTGACGCAAAAACCAGCGGCCGGCACGACGGCCATCGGGGATGCGTCGTCGCGCTGCCGGGCAACGGGAGAAGGGGCATGAAGGGGACTGTGACAGCCCGTCGATGGCTGCTGTTGTGGTGGCTGATCGCCGGTTGGGCATGGGCCGAGGCACCGGATCCGCTCACCTTCGAATACGCCATCGAACGCGGCAACGTGCGCGCGGTGACGCGCTGGCTCGATGAAGGACTTTCTCCCGAGTACGAAGCGGCGCACGTCGGCAGCGGTCTGCTGGTCGCCGCCTGGCACGGCAACGTCGAACTGATGGCGCTCTTCGTCGCCCGCGGCGCCGACGTCCGGCGCACCAATCGCCATGGGGAACAGGCCTTGCAGCTCGCGGCTTGGGGCGGGCACCTCGAGGCGGTCAAGTGGCTGCTCGAACACGGCGCGCCACTCGAACGCGTGGGTAATCAGTGGGGGCCCCTGCATTACGCGGCGTTCAACGGACACGAAAAAGTGGTTCGCGACTTGCTGGCACGCGGCGCGAAGATCAATGCGCGCGCGCCAAATGGCTCGACCCCCTTGATGATGGCGGCGCGCGAGGGCCACGAGGACACTGCCCGGCTGCTGCTCGAAAGCGGGGCCAATCCCGCTCTGCAGAGCGACTGGGGAGATACGGCGCTGGCCATGGCGATGCGCTACAACCACCTTCGACTCGGAAAAATGATTGCCTCGCCGGAAGACTTTGCGATCGCCGTCAAGACCCCGGCCGCACCGTCGGGAGAAGCGGTTCGTTCGGCCGCCCTGCCGCGCGAAATCGAAGCGATCATGAAAGAAATCCGTGCTGCTGAAGCCGAAGGGCGACCGAGCGACGCGCTGCACCAGCAACTGCAGGCGGCGATGCAGGCCTTGCGCACGACCAGCACGACCGCCGCCGCGCAGCGACCGATGCCACGCCCGTATCAGCCGCGATCGATGCTGATCACCGCCCGCCGTGGGCAGCCGGGCGCCGAACGCGCACAGCTGGTGGTCGATGGCAAACCAGCGGCGCAAGCGCCGGCGACGGCAAGCGGCAGCGCCCGAACAAGCGCAGCGACCGCCAAGGCACGCAGCCAGTTTGCTGGCCGTGCCGCCGATCTGTTGCGGCAGATACGCCTCGCCGAGGCTCAAGGGCTGCCGGCCGACGACCTTCGCCACCAGCTTTACGAACTGGTCGAAAAGACTAAACCCTGATGGTGACTCGCACGCCGGCCACGACGGCCGGCGACCGAACTACGAACGCGCGACCAGAAAGCGCTGGACGAGCCGATTGAGAAAGCGCCGTCCAAGATCGGTCGCGACGATCGACGAGGGACCGCGGTCGAGCAAACCATCGGCTTCAGCCTGTCGTAGCGTCGTCTCGATCCGCAGCAGCGGCAACCCTGTCCGCTGCTCGAACAGCGAGGCCGGAAAGCCCTCTCGCAGGCGTAAGGCGTTAAGCATGAACTCGCCCGGAAGTTCCGCCGCTTCCACCACGAACTCCTCCTGTATCGGAGTCCCGCCAGCCGCCTGACTCAGATAGCGCTCGGGGTGTTTCCAGCGCATCTGACGGAGAACCCGATCGTGCAGCGTCAACTTGCTGTGCGCGCCGGCGCCGATTCCCAGATAGTCACCAAAATACCAGTAGTTGAGGTTATGTCGGCAACGCCGGCCAGGCTGGGCAAAGGCTGCAATCTCATACGGCGCGTAGCCCGCATCGCCAAGCCTGGCTTCGATCCTCTCGTGCATCTCGCCGCAGGTGTCCGGATCGGGGAGCAAAGGGGGATCGGCCGCGAAGGCGGTGTTGGGCTCGATCGTCAGTTGATAACAGGATAGATGCGCCGGGGCAAACGCCAGCGCGCGCTCGACGTCGGCGAGCGCTTCGCGTATCGACTGGCCGGGCAAGCCGTACATCAGGTCAAGATTGACATTGTCAAAGCAACGGCTGGCGAGTTCGATCGCCGAAACCGCTTCGCGGTCGTCATGGATCCGTCCCAAGGCGTGCAAGTGCCGCGGGTTGAAGGTCTGCACGCCAAGCGACAGGCGATTGACTCCGGCGGCGCGAAAGGCGGCAAACCTGGCGGCCTCCGCCGTTCCCGGATTCGCCTCGAGAGTGATCTCGGCGTCTGGTCGCAGCGGCAGATAACTGCGCACGACGGCCAGCAAGCGATCGACCGCGGCCCCGGAAAGCAGGCTCGGCGTGCCGCCGCCAAAAAAAACGCTGTCAATCCGACGTCCCCAGACCAGCGGCAACGCCGACTCGAGGTCAGCCGTCAACGCCGCGACGTAAGCCGCTTCGTTCGGCGTCTCCGGCGCCGGCTGGTGGTGGCCGTACGACGGCGGCAAGGCGTGCGAGTTGAAATCACAGTAAGGGCACTTACGCACACACCACGGGACGTGAACGTAGAGCGACAACGGCGGCGGTGCGGGGAAGCGCGGTGCCGCGTCCAGCGCTGCCACCGTTCGCTGCGACCACACCGGAATGACCGGTCGCCGCGTCGCTACCGACATCAGCGCGGCGTCTGCAGGCGTGCGACGAGACGGGCGAGCGCCTGACCTCGATGCGAGCGACGGTTCTTCTCGGCGGGTTCGAGCTCGGCAGCCGTCAGTCCGAGATCACGCAAATAGAAGAGGGGATCGTAACCAAAGCCGGCGTCACCGCGCGGCGCCTCGATGATCTCGCCGTGCCACTCTCCCTCGGCGATGATCGGCCGCGGATCGTCGGCGTGACGGACGAAAACAATGATCGAAACGAAGTGCGCCGACCGCAACGCACCGGCGCCGAGGTCCACGAGCAGCTTCTCGTTGTTGCGCCGGTCCGATTTCGGCTCGCCGGCATAGCGTGCCGACAGCACTCCTGGGGCGCCGCTCAAGGCGTCGACGCAAAGCCCCGAGTCGTCGGCAAGCGCCGGCAGCCCGGCAAGTCGCGAAGCGTGACGCGCCTTGGTCAGCGCGTTCTCGACGAAAGTGCCGTGCGGCTCGTCGGCCTCGGGGATCGCCAGGTCGCCCTGCGCAATCAGCTCCCAGCCGAGCGGTGCGAGGATGGCGTCAAGTTCCTTGAGTTTGCTCACATTGTTTGAGGCGAGGACAAGCTTCATCGGGCAATCGCGGCTTTCTGTTGCGCGATCAAGTGACCGACTCCGGCGGTCGCCAAATCGAGCAGTTCGTTCATTTGGGTACGGGAAAACGGCTCGCCTTCGGCGGTGCCCTGAATTTCGACGATGCCTCCGCTACCGGTCATGACGACATTCATATCGGTATCGCAGTCGGCATCTTCGGCGTAGTCGAGGTCGAGCACGGCAACCCCTTGCCAGATACCGACCGAAACCGCCGCCACCTGCTCGTTGATCGGGTTGGCGGCGATCCTGCCGTCGCCGGCCAGTTGCGTACAGGCCTCGTAAAGCGCCAGCCAGGCACCGGTGATCGCCGCGCAACGCGTCCCGCCGTCGGCCTGCAAGACGTCGCAGTCGAGCGTGATCTGGCGCTCACCGAGCGCTTTGAGATCGATTACGGCGCGCAGCGAACGTCCGATCAGGCGCTGGATTTCCTGCGTCCGCCCGGTCTGCCGGCCTCTGGCGGCTTCGCGCTGCGTGCGCGTGTGCGTCGACCGTGGCAACATGCCGTACTCAGCGGTGACCCAACCCCGCCCCGTCCCCCGCAGAAAAGACGGCACCGACTCCTCGATGCTGGCCGTGCACAAAACTTGAGTATCGCCCATCTCGATCAGCACGGAGCCTTCGGCGTGGCGGGTGTAACGGCGCGTAATGCGCACCGGACGCAACTGCGAAGGCTGACGATGACTCGGACGCATGGCTCGCGCGCTTACTTGTATTTCTGGATCGTCGACCGAATCTCTTCGATCGCGAGCTCGATCTCGTCCTCGGTGAGCTCGGTTCTAACGCTGGGGTTGCGCCCAAACTCCTCGAGCTTGGTGGTCACCGTGTCGCGGGGCATGGTCTTGGTCGAGATGACGCTGCCGCCACTGCTGCCACGATAGGTGTCCTGCCAACGGACGACAATCATCGACAGATTGTCGGCCGTCGGCCCACCGCGTGTTTCGGCCTGGTTGAGCAGCATCGGCACGGCGCGCATCAGGTCCGCCGACTTCAGGGACATGGCCAGGATCTCACCCGGCAAGCCGCTCCAGACCCCATCGGTACACAGCGCAAGCACGTCACCGGCTTCGAGCGTTGCCTTGTGCGAGAACGTAATTTCGGGGGTCTGCTGGCCACCGAGACAGCCGTAGATCTTGTTCCGGTCCGGGTGAACCGCCGCTTGTTCCTCGCTAATGACGCCCTGGTCGACCAGCAGGCGAACGCGTGAATGGTCCCTGGTCTGCGCCAGCACGCGGCCACCACGCAGGAGATAGAGCCGCGAGTCGCCCGAGTGCGCCCAGTAGGCGACGTTGTTCTGCACGATGCAGGCAACGCAGGTAGTGCGTGGCGAGTCCTGCAAATGGTGCTTGCCGGCAAAGTCGAGGATGCCATGGTGTGCGCTGAGCATTCCCTTCTCGAGAAACAGAAAGGGATCTCGAATCCGCGGACGAAACTCGCGCTTGAACGCCTCGGTCAAGGTCTGTACGGCAATCTGCGCCGCAACCTCACCGTAGTAATGTCCACCCATGCCGTCGGCAACGACCATCAACAACGCATCGCGCGAATAGCAATACGCGACCCGGTCTTCGTTATTGGCTCGCTTGCCGGTGCGAGTGTCCTGATAGATGGTGAATTTCATGCGTTCCAGGGTTTCTTCAACTTGCCAACCATCTGAGTCAGCCAGGTATCGCGCGGTGGCGGCGGTGGCGCCACCACCGGCTCGGTAAGCGCTTTTTGTAATGCGAAGACACTTTGCGGACGATAGCGATGATTGAGGCACATGCACCAGTCGATCGTTTCCAGCAGTTGATCGGAATACTTGCCCTGCCAGAGAACCATCGCCGGCTTCAGTTCGTCCTTGACCAGGCGACTATCCGCCGGGACCGGGGTGCTCGCCGACAGGCAGGCGTACATCGAGGCGCCGACGCTGTAGATGTCGCTCCACGGGCCCAGCAGCTCGCGCTGGCTGTAATGCTCGGGAGACGCAAAGCCGGGCGTGTACATCGGTTTCAGCATCGGTGTGTCGCAGGCGAGCGTCTGCCGCGCCGCGCCGAAGTCGATCAGCACCGGCACATGGTTATTGCGCATGTAGATGTTCGACGGCTTGAGGTCGAGATGCAGTAGCCGATGCGAATGGACTTCACGCAAGCCGTTGAGCATCTTGGTGAAGACGTTGCGGATGAAGTTCTCCGTGACGCTCACCCGATTTTTCTGGATCAGTTCCTGCAGCGTATGCCCCTGCTCGTACTCCATCACCATATAGACCGTCTCGTTGGCGCGAAAAAAATTCAGCACACGAATCACATTCGGGTGCGAAAGCCCGGCCAACGCCCGGCCTTCTTCAAAAAAGCATTTCATCCCGTAGCGAAACGCTGGCAGGTGCTCTTCCGAGATGACGGGCGCCGTTTCCCCGTCGCCACGCAAGGCAAGCGTGTTCGGCAGGTACTCCTTGATCGCCACGCGCTGCCCCTGGTTATCGGTGGCGACATAAACAATTGAGAAGCCGCCCAGCGACAACTGGTGCTCGATGCAATATTCGTCGAGCCTGAAACCGGCAGGCAGCGGCTGGTTCGCTTGTTGCGTCATCGACCTCAAGGCTATCATCCGTCTTTCCACTCATTGTCGAGTCTTTTGGGGGGGGCTGTAAAGCCGGCCGCCCGCGACGCCACCCGTACCCGTTTGGAATTCCATGATCTACAGCATGACCGGCTACGCCGCACGAAGCAGTGACGTCCAGGGCGGCGCCCTGCACGCCGAAGTAAAAAGCGTCAATTCACGCTACCTCGACTGCCACTTCCGCGTCTGTGACGAGCTTCGCGCCGTCGAGGCACCGCTGCGCGAACGGATCATCGGAAAGGTCAAGCGCGGCAAGGTCGAGTTTCGCGTCAGCTTGGTCGCCAACGCTTCCAGCGGACCCCAGCCAAACCTCAACTCGGCTCTGCTCGAACGACTGCGCGACCTTGATCGGCACGTTCGACAGGTACTGCCATCGGCTACCCCGTTGAGCGTCCATGACGTCCTGCACTGGCCGGGAATGCTCGGCGACGACGCGTTTGAGGTCGAAAGCTTGCTACCGCAATGCCTGGCACTCGTCGAGGCGACCTTGGACGACTTCAACGCCAGTCGCGAACGCGAAGGCGCGAAACTGGCCGAGGTTATTCACGAAACGCTGGCTCGCATGCGGAGTCTGCTGCGCGAGGTTGGACCGCGCATTCCCGCCGCGCAGGCTGCCTTCAACGAAAAAGTCCGGCAGCGCCTGCTGGAGGTCGTCGATACACCCGACGACGACCGCATCCGGCAAGAGGTGGCGCTGTTCGCGGCACGAATCGACGTCGCCGAAGAACTCGCCCGTCTGTCCACGCACCTCGACGAAGTGGAACGTGTGCTCAAGGCCGGCGGCGCGACGGGCAAGCGCCTCGACTTCCTGATGCAGGAGCTGAATCGCGAAGCCAATACCCTGGCGTCGAAATCACTGGTCGCCGAGGTTTCGCAGACGGCAATCGAGTGCAAGCTGCTGATCGAACAAATGCGCGAGCAGGTGCAGAACATCGAGTGAGGCTTCAGGGGGGTCTCTTGTCACCCCCCAAGCGGCTGGAAAGTTCCGCGTTTACGATGGCTTAGCGTTTCAAGAGGTTGAACAGCGGCCTACCCCATCGCAGAATTTCTGTGTACCCAGCTGTGTACCCGGAACCGTCCGGCGCAGTATTGGGTACACACCTGGGGTGGACGATGGGCAAGCTGACCGATGTCGCGATCCGGGCCTGGATCAGGTCCGGCGAGCGCTTCGAAGGGCGATCCGACGGTGATGGCCTCGTGCTGACGTGGCGACCTGAACGCAGCTCGCCAAGTTGGAAGCTGCGCTACCGCTTCGCCGACAAGTCGCGCGTGATGAACCTGGGCAGCCACACCGACCTGCCCCTCGCAGCCGCGCGCTCGGACGAGTTCGAACTGGAAGTCGACCCGCCGGTGTGGCACCTGCCCGGCATCCGCACCAAGACCGGCCAGCCGCTGGACAGCCCGCTGCCGAGCATGGCGGTGGAGTGGCTGCAGAAGCTGAAGGAGCTGGCCTGCAACGCCGAGCACGTGCTGCCCGCCCGCGAGCTGCCGAGCCGCATGGTGCCGCACGTCTGCGAATCGACCCTGGGCGTGGCGATGGGCAAGGTAAAGCACGGTCTGCCCCACTTCACCGTGCACGACTTCCGCCGCACCGCCCGCACGCACTTGGCGGCGCTGGGCGTGGAGCCGCACGTGGCCGAACGCTGCCTAAATTACAAGCTCAAGGGCGTGGAAGGCGTCTACAACCGGCACGACTACTTCGAGGAGCGGCGGCGGGCGCTGGAGGCGTGGGGGCAGTTGCTGCTGAAGCTGGAACGTCAACAGCCACCGACGAAGAAGCCGGCGGCGGCACGCCAGCCACAAACGACGGCAGAGAACGCTTGACAACTATTGATAGCCGACGGGATCATGTGCGCCATGAGCAGCAACACCATGAGCTTTGCCCTTCCCGAGGCTTTGCGCGAGTACGTCGACCAGCGGGTGCGGTCCGGTCAGTACGGCAACACCAGCGAGTACCTGCGTGAGCTGATCCGCCGGGACCAGGAAGAAC
>CAYQVH010000037.1:0-29888 GCA_964420975.1 uncultured Candidatus Accumulibacter sp. | reverse complement strand
TCGTTTACGCGGCGTTCATCCTGGCGCGCCTGCATCTGGTGGGTCTCGACCCCGGGGTGGCCTCGACGGTCGGCGAACGTCCAGTGGGGTGATCGACCACAAGAAAAAAACAGACCACTTGACGCACATCAACCGGGGTCCCGTTTTGGGAATGAAAATTGCCGCGCAACGGTCGACGCCGCTCGCGAGACGGTCAGGAAGGCCCCGCGCTCGCGGCGCGGGAGCGCCGACTGCCCGACTGCCCGACTGCAAGAACGAAAAACCGACAATGAGCAGGAGCAGCACCCCCTTGACAGTACGGAAAGCGTGCTCCGCACGGAACGCCACTGTCGGCCGCCTCCGCTCCGCGCTCGCTTCCCGGAAAACGCCTTCCCCAGACACGCCGTCTCCCTCCCTGTGGTCGAAGGCTGCGTTCTGTAACGCAAGGATCGCCGATGCCGACCGGAACGCCGACGCCGGCGGGATCTGTGGTCACCAAACCGAAAGCCCTCGCCAGAGGGCGGCGCAAGGCGTCCCGCCTTGCCGGGAAAGCGCGCACGAGCAGACCTGCAGCGACCAGACAAGAGGAGGACCGCGTGACAGGGACCATTCACAGGAGCGTGAGGTGAGCGAAGAGGAAAAGGAAGTTGGGGCGAAGCGGGAAGGGGCGGGAGAAGAAAATGGGGCTTGTTGCCAAGTATGCGAAGGGAATCGGGGCGACTCTGCGCCGCGTCCGCCTCTCCTGACGGGAGGTCGATCGCCGCGCCGTTGGCCCACGCGCTGGACGCGCCGGCTGGCAAGCGGCGTCATCGCCCTGGCGGTCTACTCGATCGGCGGTGTCACCCTCGCCGAGGAGACTGCAGGCGAAGCGAAGAGACCGCCGCCGCTGCCGCCGCCGACCGAAGCCCAGCGCGCGCTCGGACGCGAGCTGCTGAGGAAGATCGTCTACGTCATCGAGAACGTGCCTTTAGAGGATTCAGCGGCGGTGCTCGGAGTGTTCGGGTTCAAGGAACTGGAAACTGCTGTCTATCCAACGAATACATACGTGGCGCCAAAGAAAGCCATCACGCGGTCGGCGATTCCGGTCGAGTTTCTGGGGACCGGCCTGCGGTCGCTATCGTCTCAGCCCGTGGTTCGAGATCCCAAGTTTGGCTTACAGGCACGTTTTGGTGGGGTGTTCAACCCCGCTGAGGCCTGCGTTGCGCTGGACGACGTCCTGCAGCAGTTTGCCACGGCGCCGGTGAAGAAGATTCACCCGAGACGAGTTCTGATTGAGTCCGCCAACTGCTGTAAATCGGGTGGTGGGTAGCCACCGCTTCCGTTCGGTACGATGCGTTGTGGAAACGATTTTGAACCGAAGAACGAGATTGAATCGATGGCTGGGTATGAGGTTGGCGTAGGCAGGGAATGGTTGCCAGGGGTGTTGAGTAGCCAGGACGGTCTGGCAAGTGTGCTGGAGGCGGCACTGAACCAGATCTTGGAGGCGCCGTTGATGGAGGCCTTGGGGGTGGAGCGGTTTGAGCGGACGCAAGAGCGGGCCGGTTACCGCAACGGCACGCGGGCGCGCGCGCTCACCACGCGTGTCGGGCCGGTGACGCTGCTGGTGCCGCAAACCCGCGACGGCAGCTTCTCGACGGAGCTCTTCAAGCGCTACCAGAGAAGCGACTAGGCGTTCGTGTTGGCGCCCATCGAAAGGGTCGGCGATCGCCGAAGAACTTTGTGGAACGAGTTTCTCGAAATCGACGGTCAGCGCGCTCTGCGCGGGTGATTTCTGGCCTCCGCAGCGACGGCGGCCGCGAGATTCTCGGCGTCAGGATCGGCAACGCCGAGAGTTTCGCGACCTGGGACGAGACCTTCCCTTGGCTGACGGGTGTGCTGTTCGTCATCTCTGGTGATCGTGGCGGATTGACGCAGGCCAACCGCAAGCACTTACAGGAGGCCCCGTTGACAGCGCTGCCAGGTGCATCTGATGCGCAACCTGCTGGCGCATGCGCCGGCCAAGCGCATCTTTCAGGCGCCGGACGTGACCGAGGCGCCGGCTGCGTAGCACCAACCTGCAGGTGCGGCTCAGCGAGGAGGTTCTCGGTCGCGAGCGGGTGATCCGCATCTTTCCGAACGGCGAGTCCGCCCTGCAACTGTTTGGCGCTCTGCTGGCCGAATAGAACGACGTCTGGCAGGAACGGCGTTCCCTCGACATGGACGAATTCGCGCAGTGGGCTGCCAAGCGGGCCAACGCCGGCGAGGGCAACAACGTTGTTGCCCTCGCCGGCCGAGAACCATTCATCATTGACCGGGCCGGAGGAAATTTGCAGCAATTTTTGGACTTGACGATGCGCTGACCAGGGCGTGGTTCAGCAAGCGCCTAGCGGGGCTGATGCATCACGCCGACCAAAGTAGTCAGCACGCGAGCAATGCCTTTCAAGAGAAGCTCGAGGACTACGCCATGAGCAGCTCGACAAGACTGAACGGGTGCACGGCATTCGCTACGCCACGCACGTCGAGATCAAAACCGCCGCTATTGAACACCTCGAGATCTTCCACCGTCGGAAACGGCAGGATTCGAGCTTGCGTTACCAGTCGCCCGTTCAGGTTCTGGAAAACTGACTCAAAGTGCAGCATCAGAAAAACTGGTAGCATAAAAACCGCTCTTTGGCAGACGTAAAACCGAGGGAAGCTCAGTGTTGGGCGACGACCAAAAAGGGCGACGAAAATGGGGAAATTGCCAACTGATTCGATGAAGAACGCCGTCGCATTGGCGTACAGCCAGACCGATGCGGCACCACGGGTGGTCGCCAAGGGGCGTGGTCTGGTCGCCGAGCAGATCATTGCCCGAGCGCATGAGCACGGCGTCTATGTGCATGAGTCTGCCGAACTGGTTGCCCTCTTGTTGCAGGTCGACCTCGACCAGCACATCCCGCCGCAGCTCTACCTCGCCGTTGCCGAGCTGCTCGCCTGGCTATATCGCCTCGAACAAGAGAAGAACGGCGCGCCGGCGCCGGTCTTCACAGGCCTTCCTCCATAGCCGAGCGGGCGCCCGTTTCGGTTGTTCCCGCCACCCACTTCGCCACCGGTTTTGCATTAAACTGCCGTTTCGAGCCGATTGCCAAAAAGCCATGGAAGAGACGGACGTCCAGCGAGAGGGATCCGCGCTGCGCTTCGAGATCGAGCAGCCGGAAGACTACGCGCAGTATCTGCTGCATTCGACCGTCGAAATTCTCGCCGTGCTCCGTTCACTGGTCGCGAAGCGCTCTCTCGTGAGTGCCTACTTTAATCACGGGGCGTCGTTTCTGCTGACCTCGGTGTTGCAGGTGGAAGCCAGTCCTGCACAGCTCATCCTCGACTGGGGGCGCGAGGAGGCGACTAACCGCCAAGCCTTGCTCGCCAGCCCACTGATTCTCACAGCGGCGGTAGACAAGGTGAAAATCCAGTTCGTCCTTGACCAGCTGGCCGAGACGCAACATGTGGGTCGCCCGGCGTTTCTGGCACCGCTGCCGGAGGCGGTGTTGCGTCTGCAACGCCGCGAGTTCTTCCGCTTGGCGACGCCGATCGCGCGGCCGGTGAAATTGGTGACGACGCTGAAGCGTCCGGATGGCAGCGCGTTGGTGATTGAGGCGTCATTGGTCGACATCAGCGCCGGTGGTATCGGCCTCATGGCGTCGCCCACGCTGGCCGCGCTACTGCCGCGGGGAACGGTGCTGACCGATTGCAAGATGACGGTTCCCGATGAGGGCCTGCTGGTCGCCGATCTGTGCGTACGCAACCGTTTCGACGTCACGACGCGCGGCGGGTCGCGCTATGTGCGCGTTGGCTGTGAGTTCATGGCCTTGCCGGGGACGCGGATGAGCATGGTGCAGCGTTACATCACGCGCGTCGAGCGCGAACGTAAGGCGCGCCTCAGCGGCATGGCCTGAGCCACTATCCATACGGGCGGGGAGGCGTCGGCGCGAGTGCAGTCAAAGCCTCCGCTGCCGCGCCCTGACAGCGGAGAGGCGTTTCACACGCGGTGACCGCGCCCGGGCTGCGGCGCTAGAAGCCGATCGCCAGCAGCGCGTAGGCTGCAAACAGCGTGCCAATCATCGCCGTGCCGTAGCAGAGCAGCTTGGCGCCGGTGCCGGCGTGAATCCCGACGTCGTGCAAGGAGTGGAAGATGCGATGCGCCGCGTGCCAGAGGAAAAGCGCGACGACGGCGAACAGGAAGCCCTTGCCGACGAAGTTCCTGGCGAAGGCGAGCACGTTCTGGTAGCTCATCGTGTCCGGCGGGAGAACGATTCCCAAGGGGACGGCGATGCCGGTGATGAAAACGAGCATCGGACCGAATAGCGCCGAGAGCATCCCGCCGGCGCCGAACAGGGCCCAGAAGATCGGTGCGTTGGAACGCTTGCGTGGCGTATTCGGCGTCATCGTGCCATCCCCCAGACCAGTCCCAATAAGGCGGCGCTTGCCGCCGCAGCGACCGCCAGTCCGCTACCCGTAATTGCCCACGCCGAGACGCGTTGGCCGCCGACGACGACAGGCGGCATGGTTCTCGGCATGATCTTGAACCAGCTATAGGTGTGGTACGTCACCGCGGCAAGAGCCAGAAAGTGGAAGGCGATGTACCAAGGGTGCTTCAGACTTTCGAGCCAGTGGTTCCAGGCCGTCTCGCCTTGCGACAGACGCAACAGGCCGGTGAGCAGAATGCCGGCGTAGGCGGCAACGAAGAGGGCGGTTCCTTCGTGAATCATGTACTCGACGAAAAACGGGTTTTTCCGCCACCAACCGTCCATTGAGCGGACATAGGGACGACGCTTGCTCACTTGGCACCTCCTTTCGGAGCGAGGAAACGAAGAAAATAGTCGGCGGCGCTCTTGGTCTTGTTCTGGTTGACCGCATTCGCCGGGTCGACGTGTTTCGGGCACACTTCCGAGCAATAGCCGACCGCAGTGCAGTTGAAGACGCCTTCTTCCGAATGGATCAGATCCATGCGTTGGTCGGCGCCGCCATCGCGTGAGTCGGCGTTGTAACGATGGAGTAGGGCTGTGGCCGCTGGACCGAGGAAACTCGAATTGAGGCCAAACTGCGGGCAGGCTGCGTAGCACAGCAGACAGTTGATGCAAGAGCTGAACTGTTCGTAGGCGTTGAGCTGCTCGGGTGTTTGCAAGTACTCGCCTGCGCTCAGCGCGCGCGCCTCCTTGGGAATGATGTAGGGCTGGATGCTTTCGAGTTTCTCGATGAAGCCTTCCATGTTGATGACCAAATCGCGCTCGATCGGAAAGTGCGACAAGGCCTCGACGCGTACGCGCGCCGGGTAATAGTCGCGCAGGAAGGTCTGGCAGGACAGACTCGGAATGCCGTTGATCATCATGCCGCAGCTGCCGCAGATCGCCATCCGGCACGACCAGCGAAAACTCAGCGAGCCGTCCAGATAGTCCTTGATGTACTGAACGCCCTGCAGAACCGACATGTCATCGGTGAATGGCACCTCAAACACCTGCTGGTGCGGTTCCCTGTCCTTCTCCGGGTGATAACGCAGGACCTCGATTTCGATGGTTTTCTGAGTTTCAGCCATGGGATGCCTTCCTTTCCTGCTCGGCCTTTTCGCCGGCGGCACCGTAGGCACGAGTGCCGGGTTGCGACTTGGTGATCTTGACCGCGCCATAATCGACGCGCGGCGGGCCGCCTGCGACGTAGTGCGCCTGCGAGTGCTTCAAGAAATTGACATCGTCGCGCAGTTCGTAGCCGTCGAGTCGTTGATGCGCGCCGCGCGACTCTCGCCGGTTGATCGCCGAATACGCCATCGATTGCGCGACGTCAAGCTGATATTCGAGTTCGACCGCCAGCAGCCAGTCGGTATTCCAGACAGACGACTTGTCCTCGACGTTGACGTTCTTGAAGCGTTCCTTGAGTTCGTCGAGTTTGTCGCAGGTTTTCTGCATCGTCTCCGCCATACGATAGATGCCGCAGCCGTCCTCCATGGTTTGTGCCATCTCACGGCGCAAGGTGGCAATCCGCTCCTTGCCGCCGGTTTTGGTCTTCAGTCCGACGACGCGTTGTTCGACTGCCTGCGCCTGCTTGAGCAACCGTGTCGAGTCGCCGGGGGCGACCGACTTTGCATGTCGCGCCGCCTCGATGCCGGCGACCTTGCCGAAAACGAGCAGTTCCGAGAGCGAGTTTGAACCTAGCCGGTTGGCGCCGTGAATGCCAACACTTGAGCATTCGCCGGCAGCGTAGAGGCCGGGCAGCGGCGACGCGCAACGGCCGTCAACCAGAATGCCGCCCATCGTGTAGTGCACTGCCGGTCGCACGGGAATCGGCGCATGCGCCGGATCGACGCCGAGAAATTGCTCGGCGAGCTCGTAGATCTGCGGCAGGCGCTCACGCAGCTTGGCTTCACCGAGGTGGCGCAGGTCGAGGTGTACGACCGACCCGTGCGGTCCGTCGATCGTCCGCCCCTTTTGCTGCTCGTACCAGAACGCCTGGCTCAGGCGGTCACGCGGGCCGAGTTCCATCGCTTTGTTGCGCGGCGTCGGCTCGGCCGGTCCGAGGCCGTAATCCTGCAGATAGCGGTAACCGTCCTTGTTGACCAGAAAGCCGCCTTCGCCGCGACACGCTTCGGTAAACAGGAGGCCGGTACCCGGCATGCAGGTCGGGTGGTACTGGACGAACTCCATGTCGCGCAGTGGTACGCCGTGCCGATAGGCAAGCGCCATGCCGTCACCGGTGACGACCCCGCCGTTGGTATTTTCGCGAAATACCCGACCGGCACCGCCGGTGGCAATGACGGCCGCGCGCGCCTCGATCAGTGTTAATTCGCCGGACGCGATCTCGATGGTGACCGCGCCTTGCACGCGCCCGTCCTCGACGATCAGGTCGACGCAGAAATGTTCGTCAAAGCGTTTGATTGAAGGGTACTTGATCGAGGTCTGAAAAAGCGTGTGCAGCATGTGGAAGCCGGTTTTGTCGGCAGCAAACCAGGTGCGCTCGATCTTCATGCCGCCAAAAGCGCGGACATTCACGTGGCCGTCGGCGGTGCGACTCCACGGACACCCCCAGTGCTCGAGCTGGGTCAGCTCTTCCGTGCAGTGCGCGACGAAGTACTCGACGACGTCCTGCTCACACAGCCAGTCACCCCCATGAACGGTGTCGTTGAAGTGATAGTCGAGGCTATCGCTTGCCTGTTTGACGCCGGCTGAGCCGCCTTCGGCGGCAACCGTGTGACTGCGCATCGGATAGACCTTCGAGACGAGGGCGACCTTGAGCGTCGGGTCGGATTCCGCGACGGCGATCGCCGCTCGCAGTCCGGCGCCACCGCCACCCACGATTACCACGTCTGCTTTGTATGTCTCCACTCTTTATCCTTTCCCGCGCCCTGTACGGACGGGCGCGACCAATCTCCAACCGGTCTCGGAGGCTTTCCGGACCGACAGAACCCCTAAACGCGAGCCGACTCGTGTCGGCGATCGTCGACGCGCAGCGTCAACAACTGGTACATGCCGCCAAAGAAACGCTGTCTGCCGATCGCCGTGAAGCCGCCGTGCCGAGGCAACCAGGCGGCGACTTCCTCGTTAAACAGGTCGCGTGCAAACGGCTCCAGGCGGTCGAGTACCGGTTTCCAGAAGTAACGCAGCGGATTCAGGCGATGCGGCGGGGCGTAATCGACGATCGTCAGCGTACCGCCGGGACGGATCACGCGCAAAGCCTCCGCCAGCGTCCGTTCGCGTACCGCTTGTGGCTGCTCATGCAGGAGAAAAAACAGCAGGGCTCGGTCGAAACTCGCGTCGGCAAAACTCAATGCTGCGGAGTCCATGCAGTGCATACCGATCGGCAGATCGCGAGGAAGTTTGGCGGCCAGGTTGTCGAGCTGAATGGGCAGGATGTCGACGATCTCGAGAACGCCTTCAGGTGCGACACATTTCGCCAAACGTGGCGTCAAATCCCCGTAGGCACAAGCGATCTGCAATGTGCGACCGGGTAGGTGATGATCGTAACTGTGCAATACGGCGTTGCACAGACGCCGGTAGTTGCCCCAGAGGATCAGGTTGACCAACCACTGTCGTTCGAAGAAATGCACTGCACGCGGGTGAACGTAGGCCCACCAATAGTGCGCTTGGAGGTACTGCGGAACTGCCGGGCTGCTCTTGACCGCTACGCACGTGGCAACGGGTGGATCACAGCGAGTTTTCATAAGCTTAGGTTAGTTTGTTTTTCGCGCTGGCTTGTTCTTAAGCGATCGGCAAGCCTGTCTTGGAGCTCCCTGATTGATCTTGTACGTGCGTGAGAACGCCCCGCCAACTCGCACTGTTCTCTTCCCCTTGCACGCTCCTGTGCCGTCCGTGCCACGAAGGCTTGGCGTTGGCAGGCGGTACCCTACCCGATCAGTCCGGCAAACGCAACTCGGGCAGAACGGCCAGGGCGTTTGCCGTCGTCTGACCGGCCAGTTCGGCCGCTTCGATCTGTCGAAGGTCGGCCAGGGTGGTGTTGATCGCGGGCAACTGGTCCGGCGTGTTCCGCCCTCCGGCGAGCCAGGCTGGCGCCATGTCCGGCGCGTCGGTTTCGAGTACCAGCGAAGTCAGCGGCAGTGCCGCCGCCAGCGCGCGAATCCGCGTCGCCCTTGGGTGCGTCATCGCGCCGCCGAATCCGAGCTTGAAGCCCAGCTTGATGAACTCGTCGGCTTGCTGTCGGCTGCCGCTGAAGGCGTGGGCGATCCCGCCGCAGACCCGGACTTGACGCAGATTGCGCAGGACTTCATCGATCGCGCGCCGCACGTGCAGGAGGACCGGCAGGCCGGCGGCACGGGCAATACGCAACTGTTCGACAAACAGGCGTTCCTGTTTGACGACGTCGGGGTTGGCGACAAACCGGTCGAGGCCGATCTCGCCGACGGCGATCGGCTCAATCGGCGAGCGGCGCTGCAATTGCTCCCGTAAAAAAACGAGATCGTCGTCAGTCGCCGTATCAACGAACAGCGGGTGAATGCCGTAAGCCGCAGCGCAAGCCGGGTAGTGAGCGCAGCAGGCGCTCACCGCCGGAAAACTGGCACGGTCGACGGCCGGGACGACCAGCGCCGCGACGCCGGCCTTCTGGGTCGCGACGACGATTGCCTGACGATCGGCATCAAACTCCGCCGCCGCCAGGTGGCAATGCGTATCGATCAGGGTCATCGGTAGCGGCAATCAACGGCTCTCGGTGACGGAACTCAGCCCACTGCGGCGCTCGCGTCGTGCTGGGTTGGGCACGATACGTCAGAGAAAGCGGAAATCCGGCTCCGGCCGGCGACCGCTAACCAGATCGGCGAGCGCGGCGCCGGAGCCGCACGCGAGCGTCCAGCCGAGCGTTCCGTGTCCGCTGTTGACGTAGAGGTTGACCGGTTCGAGGCGTCCGATCAGGGGCACGTTGGACGGCGTCGACGGTCGCAGACCACACCAGAAGACCGGCTCTCCGCCGGCGCGCAGGTGAGGGAAGAGAATCGCTGCGCGACGCATCAAGGCGTCGCAGCGGACGCTATTGAGCGCCAGATCGTAGCCGTTGAACTCGGCTGTTCCGGCAATCCGCAGGCGTTGTCCAAGCCGAGAAAAAACGATCTTGTGGGCGTTGTCGATCAAACTCACGGTCGGCGCCTGGCTTTCGCCGGTGAGCGGCACGGTTGCCGAGTAGCCTTTGGCCGGATAGATCGGCAGATGGATGCCCAGCGGGCGTAACAGCAGAGGTGTATAGCTGCCTAGTGCGACGACGTACGCATCGGCGGTACAGCGCTCGCCAGTGGCCAGCAACGCCGTACTGATCCGGTCGCCGTCGCGTATCAGCCGATCAACGCCGGTGTCGTAACGAAACGTGACGCCTTGTGCGGCGCACAGACCGGCAAGTTGCTGCGTGAAGCGATGCGCGTCGCCGGACTCGTCGGCTGCCGTATAGTCGCCGCCGACGAGCTGGCTTCTCGCGGCCATCAACGCCGGCTCGACGGCCAGACACTCGTCGACGCTCAGGGGTCGTCGTTCGCAGCCAAGGCTGGAGAGCAGCGTGGCGGCACGTTGGGCGCGCGCAAATTCGTCACGATCGGTAAATACGTGCAGGATTCCGCGCGTCAGCTGGTCATAGGCGATCGCCGTCTGTTCCCGCAGCGCTTGCAGTTGCCGGCGGCTGTAGAGCGCCAGGCTGACGATCTGTCGAATGTTGGCGCGGGTGCGCGCTGGAGCGCATTCCCGCAGGAAGCGCAGACTCCAGTCGAGCAGTGCGGCGTCCCGGCGTGGACGAAAAAGCAGCGGCGCGTCTTCACGCAGCATCCAGGCGAGGGCGCGAAGTGGCGCCGACGGGTTGGCCCAGGGCTCTGCGTGTGAGACCGAGATCTGGCCGCCGTTGGCGAAACTGGTTTCCATGCCGGCAGCCGGCTGGCGGTCGACGACGATCACCTGATGTCCCGCCCTGGCCAGGTACCAGGCACTGCTGACGCCGATGACGCCGGCGCCGAGGACCAGGATCTTCAAGCAGTCAGTCCCTGATCGCGCGCAATACGGGCGACTTCGGGAACGCGGCGCAGACTGCGCATCAGGCGTGCGAGTGCGGTGCGACTCGCCACCTGAACGGTAAACTGAAGGGTCGTGTACAGGCCAGGATGCTTCTCGTCCATCTTGACGTGCTCGATGTTGGTCCCCGAGTTCGAGATCTCGGTCGCGATCCTGCCCAGCGCGCCGAGTGTGTTATGAACCATGATCCGCAAGCGGACGCTGAACAGCTTGCCCGGTTCCGGTTCCCATTCGACGTCGATCCATTTCGCCGGTTTGGCGCTGCGCGCCTTACGGATCGCCGGGCAATCGTGCGTATGAATGACGAGTCCCTTGCCCTTCCAGATCGAGCCAATGATCGGGTCGCCAGGGATCGGCTGGCAGCACGGCGCAAACTGCACGGCCATGCCTTCCGTTCCGCGGATGACCAGCGACGCGGCCCGCTTCTCGTGCTCCTGCGGCGCTTCATCGCGCGCCAGGAGGCGGCGCGCAACGACGCCGGCTATACGGAAGCCGAGGCCGATGTCGGTGTAAACCTCCTTGATCAGCTTGTTGCCGGAGTCGCGCAGCACGCTCTTCCAGCTCGACACCGGGACCTCGGAAGCGACGACGCCGAGCGCACGCAGTTCCTGGTCGAGCATCTTCTCTCCCAGCGCAGTGGACTCGTCGTTGTGTACCGTTTTCAGGTAGTGGCGAATCTTGCTGCGCGCACGCCCGGTCTTGACGTAATTCAGCCAGGCGGCATTCGGATGGGCGTCCGCCGCGGTGACGATCTCGACTCGGTCACCGTTGGTCAGCTCTGTGGTCAGGGGCATGAGGTTGAAGTTGATCTGCGCCGAGACGGCATGGTTGCCGATGTCGGTATGCACCGCGTAGGCCAGGTCGACCGGCGTTGCTCCGCGTGGCAGAGGGATGATCTTGCCCTTGGGGGTAAAGACGTAGATCTCGTGCGGGAAGAGGTCGACCTTGACGTGCTCGAAGAACTCGGACGGGTCGCCGGCCGAACTCTGCAGGTCGAGCAGCGAGTTCAACCAGGTGGTCGTCTTCTGCTGCAGTTCGACACCGAAGTCTTCGCCGTCCTTGTAGAGCCAGTGCGAAGCAATGCCCTCCTGCGCCACCTTGTCCATCGCTTCGGTGCGAATCTGCAGCTCGAATGGCGTTCCGTGCGGACCGATCAGCGTTGTGTGCAAGGACTGGTAGCCGTTGGGTTTCGGAATCGCGATGTAATCCTTGAACTTGCCGGGCACCGGCTTGTAAAGCGCGTGCAGGGCACCCAGCGTGACGTAGGCGGTCGGAACATCCTTGACGACGACGCGAAAGCCATACACGTCAAGCACCTGCGAGAAGGAAAGATGCTTGTCGAGCATCTTGCGATAGATCGAATAGAGGCTCTTTTCGCGACCGAAGACTTCCGCCTCGACGCCTTCGGCGCGCAGCTTGCGCTTGATGCCGTCGAGAATTCGCGACAACAGTTCGCGCCGGTTACCCCGTGCCGCTTTCAGTGCGCGCGCGATGACGCGCGCGCGCATCGGGTAGATCAGTTCGAAAGAGATATCCTGTAGCTGTTGAAATAGCTTGTTGAGTCCCAGGCGCGAAGCGATCGGGGCATAGATCTCCAGCGTTTCCCGAGCGATGCGCCGCCGCTTTTCGAGGCGGACGGCCGACATGGTCTGCAGATTGTGATGGCGATCGGCGAGTTTGATGAGAACGACTCGCAGGTCACGAGCCATGGCCATCAGCATCCTGCGGAAGTTTTCGGCCTGCGCTTCCTCCTGCGACTGGAACTCGAGGCGGTCGAGCTTCGACAGGCCGTCGACGAGGTCCGCCACCGACTTGCCGAAGCGCTCGGCGATCTCCGCCTTGCTCACCGAGGTGTCTTCCATCACGTCGTGCAGGAGGGCGGCGATCACGCCCTCGACGTCCATCTGCCATTCGGCGATGGCGCCGGCAACCGCCAGCGGATGGGTAATGTAGGGTTCGCCCGAGAGGCGTCGCTGGCCACGGTGCGCACGCTCGCTGAAGCGGTACGCGTCGCGAATGACCGCCACTTCTTCCGGCAGCAGGTAGCTCAGGCTATCCAGGAAGACCCGATAAGCCGGATCATCCTCGGGGTCGAAAGCATCGCCCTCGGCGGTCGGGAGTTCAGCCGCCGCCTTGTGTTCGGCAAGCGTCGTTACCGTCACGATCGGTGCCGTTCAAACGGCCGGCTTTCACGCCTGACCGCGATTGAGGACCTCGAGGCCGACCCTGCCGGCGGCAATTTCGCGCAGTGCGGTGACGGTCGGCTTGTCACGACCGGCGTCAAGCAAGGGGCTGGCGCCGGAAGTCAGCTGGCGGGCGCGATAGGTTGCCGCCAGGGTCATCTGGAAGCGATTCGGAATGCGGTGTAGACAGTCGTCTACGGTTACTCGGGCCATGCAAGTCTCCCGCGGAAATCAGAGCAGCGTTGAGAAGAGGATCGCATGCCGTTGGCGCTGCGCGAGGTAACGGAGTCGTGAAGCAACGACCACTGCTAACAGGTCGTGTAACGCGCGCGGCAGCTCGTCGTTGATAATAACATAGTCGAATTCGGCGACGTGCCGCATCTCCTCGCGTGCCGCGGCCAGCCGGCGGGCAATCGTCGGCGCGCTATCGGTTCCTCGTTCGCGTAAGCGACGTTCGAGTTCGGCAAGCGACGGCGGCAGAATGAAGACGCCAATCGCCTCCGGAAACTGCTTGCGGACTTGTTGTGCGCCCTGCCAATCGATTTCGAGCAGCACATCCTGGCCGGCGAGCAACGCCGTCTCGATCCCGCTGCGCGAGGTACCGTAGCAATTTCCATGAACCTCCGCCCACTCAATGAAGTCGCCTTTGCCCGCCTTGTCGAGAAAAGTTGGCCGGTCAACGAAATGATATTCGATGCCGTTTCGCTCCCCCGAGCGAGGTACACGGGTGGTGTGAGAGATGGACAGACGAATTCCCGGATCGTTCTCCAACAGTCGTCGCACGAGCGTTGTCTTCCCGGCGCCCGAGGGGGCGCTGACAATGTAGAGATGCCCGGTCACGTGTCGCTTTCGAGTGGGGAGACGAGAATTTTACCTGCCGTCAACGCTGTTTCGACGCCCGCGATGGCCGACTTGCCGCGTGTTTCGGAAGCACACAAGCATGGACGCGCTACGCCGGAGAGACGAAAATTGTCGCCTGAATCGTGATCAGTCGAGCAAGGAGGAAACGATGTCTCGATGCAGGCGGCTGTCGCTGGCGGCAGTTCTCGGGTCTCTCGCTGCGACAGGGTCGGGGGTGGGGGCGGCGACGGTTCCGGTCAAAATTTTAGGTTTTGACGACATGTCGTGTCGAGCGTGGGTGGCGAGCAAGGACGATGCCGAGCAGCGCGCACTCTACGTTTCCTGGGTTCGCGGCGTGCTTACGGGACACAACTACGCCAACCTCAGTCAGCAGGTGTCGACGGTTTCCAGCGGTACCGTCGAGCAGTACGTCCAGCGCTACTGTAGCGAGCGGCCGCAGGGACAGTTCAGCGACGCCGCTTTCCGTCTCAGCGATCAGTTTTCCGGTCGTAACGCGCCACTTAGCAAGTGAGCGTTTCTCAGCGACCGACTTTCCGCTCATGGGTAGTCTGCGTCGACGGTACCGGCCGTATGGTGAGCTGTTCGCAACGAATGGAAGCATGAATTCAAGTAGAACGCCGTCGACCAAGCGCTGGCAAGGCGTCATCGCGGCTTTGCTCGTTCTGGGCCCGGCGGCGTGCGCGACGCAGATGAGCAAGGATGGGCGAACGCAGACGACGGTCGACGTCCGCTATCTGGCGAAGACCGACGTCGACCGGATCGCCGATACCGATCGCGCCGAGGTGGTCGACGGCCTGTTGCTGATCGCCGACAAGCTCTACAAGCGCAATCCGAAGGAGTGGCGAAAAGGCGGCGCGACCAGTCGCGAGGCGGCGGTCGATCAGCTGCGTCACTGGCCGGCGCGTCGATGGCCGGAGTTTAACGGCGTGCGTGAACGGCAAGCGGCGGCGTTGGCTTTCAGTAGCGTCTATGAGGGCGATCGGGTGGCCGCGCTGATCTACGGTTTGCTGACCATGGTCGACGCCGCGTTCGAGCACAAGGCGGACTTCTACATCCTCGACAGCCTGAACGAGACGAAGCTCTTCAACTGCGCGCGCAATCTCGAGATCGCGATCTGGAAACTGAGCAACGACCGCAACGCCGACGGCGAACTCTACCTGCTGTCGAACGAACTCGACCCTCGGCAGCGTAACCTCTCGTTCGAGCGCGAGTTTGGGCGACTGATCGGACTTCTCGATCTGATGGCCAAAATTGTCGCCGATCGCAATGGGCGAACCTTGTCGCGGGGCGCACAGGCGATTACGACGATGGTTTTCCTGCCGGTCAGTTTCTAGCCGCCGACGTAGGCACGGTACGCCTGATAGGCGGCGATCACCGCCAGCACGAGAAAGAAAATGCCGCTCAAGCGATGCAGGAGGGTCAGAGGAATTTTCTGCAAGAGCGTGCGGCCGGCAATCACGCCGAGCGCCGACGTCGTCGCCAGGGCGAGCGTCGCACCTAGCCAGACGCCGGAGGCAACGTGGGTGCTGCTGAGGGCGACGACGGCAAGCTGTGTCTTGTCGCCAAACTCGGCGACCGTCAGCAGGACAAAGGTGGTGAAGAATATGCCGTGTCCGCTCTTCTCCTCAACGTCCTCATCGCCATCGTCGTCACCGGCGCGCAAGGCGTGCACGCCGAAGATCGCAAACAGGATCGCAACCGTCACTCCGACGACATACTCGGGCAGCCAGCTGGCGATGGCGACGCCAAAGACGACCGCCAGCGCGTTGAGCACGACGAAGGCGGCCAGAGCCCCGAGCATCACCGGCCACGGTCGGTGTCGGGAGGCGAGGGTCATGCACACGAGCTGACTCTTGTCGCCGATTTCGGCCGCCGCGATCAGTGCGAAGCTGGTCGCAGCACTCGCCGAGAAGTCGACCAGATTACCGGTATCAAGGAGGGCGGCAAGAGACGGAAGCAGGCCTTGCAGGGAGTCCATGGTCAATTCGTTCGGCGGCTTGGGTGGGAGACACAGGCATCGGCCTTGACGAACGCACGAAAGAGGAATGGCTTGCCGCCCGTCGCCCTCGTCGCCGTTCGCCGGCCGCGCACTATACCGCCAATTGAACGACAAAGGAATAAGCCGAACGCGCTCGAACGGCGCCGCCCCAGCCCGCCCGCGTCGCGCGGCGTGGAAGGTGGCGGTCGTCGTGGGGTATATAGTGCGCGCTCCTTTCAGCGGTCGTCCAGCGCTCCTGATGTCACGCTTCCTGCTCTTTGTCGTCGTCTTCAGCGAAGGTTTTTGTTCGCTCGGCGCCGAGATCATCGCCTTGCGGCAGATCGTGCCTCATCTGGGGAGTTCGATCGTTGTCACCGCGCCGACCATCGGTTTTTTTCTGCTGGCCCTGGCGCTCGGTTACCACGCGGGTGCGCAAGTCGCGGCTGAGTTTCGGCGGCTCGTCGGCCGTAACTTCCTCCTTGCCGCCTGTTTGACCGGTGTCGGTTTGTCCGGAGTCGCGGTCGACCGCTTGTTCACCGTCGTCGAGCCCCCGGTGCTCGCCTATCTGTTCTTCATTGGCCTGGTTGTCGGTCCGATTGCCTGGCTGCTCGGGCAGACGGTGCCCGTGCTGACCAATCTGCTGCACCACCAGCGGGCCGGCGAGGCGAGCGGCGAGGCGCTTTGCTGGTCTACTCTCGGCTCTTTCGTCGGCTCCCTGGCGCTCTCGCTTCTGGTCATGAACTGGCTCGGCGTCTCGGCCGCTGTCGCCCTTTGTGGTTTGCTGCTGGTCGCCGGTTTTCTGCTGCTCAGAACGTGGCACTGGCAGAGCGGCTTGATCAGCCTCTTCGTCAGCGGCGCGATCGTCGTCACCAATGCCTGGTTGCGCCCACAGATCGAGACCGCGTATGCGAGCTATTTGCTGGCGCCGGTCACTTACGAAAACAGCGTCAACGGACGCGCGTTGAAGAACAACCATTCGATCGCGTCTTTGATCGACGACAGCGAGCCGCCGCGCTATGCGCGCTACATTCGCCATATTCGCCGTCTGCTGGTCGACGAACTGGCTTTTCGCGGGCGCCGGATTCTCGTTCTCGGTGCGGGTGGCTTCACGCTGTCGCACCGCGAGCCCGAAAACGACTACACCTATGTCGATATCGACCCAGCGGTTCGTGGTATCGCCGAGCGGCATTTTCTGAACGAGGCGGTGCGCGGTGCCTTTATCGCCGACGATGCACGCCACTTCGTGGCCCGCTCCGAACAGCGCTACGCGGCAGTCGTGGTCGACGTCTACAGCGCGCATTCGTCGATTCCGGCTCATCTCGTAACGCGCGAGTTTTGGCTGACCACGCAACGCGTTCTGGAAAGCGAGGGCTGGTTGATCGCCAACCTGATTCTCGACAGCGCCTTGGCGACTCCCTACGCGCGCAATTTGCTGGCGACGATCGACAGTGTTTACGGACGTTGTGCAGTGGAAGTGCTGCAGAAAAATCAGACGCTGGCGAACGTCATCGTCACCTGTCGTAGCGGAACGTCGCCGGCACCTGTCCGTCTGTTCACCGACGAACGCAATACGGCGGACTTCGACTTGGCGCGCTCGCACTGAGGCTCGCGGTGGCTGACGGTGGACACTGGTCTTCGAATCAGTTATGCTGTGTATGCATCATATACCTGGTCGTATGGTGATGGTATCGTATCCACCTCAGGCGCCCCGAAACGCTGCCGGATCGATCACTTGACTTGTCAACGACTCTTCGAGGAGGCTCATGAAACCACAAGTACAACGGCCCACTGGGGCTTTTATCGCGGCCTCTTGGGCAGCGCTGCTGGTTGGCTGCACGGCCTTTATCGTTGGCCTCTGGAACTCGAGCATGCCGTTTAGCGACCAGGGCTATTACTTTACGGTCTTGCTCTACGGGTTGTTCTCGGCGGTATCCTTACAGAAGTCGGTACGCGACCGGCTCGAAGGGATTCCGGTGACCGGCATCTACTACGGCCTGTGCTGGCTGTCGCTGGCGTTGGCGATCCTTCTGCTGACGGTCGGTCTGTGGAACGCGTCATTGTCTGCCAGCGAGAAGGGTTTCTACGCAATGTCGTTTCTGCTCGGCCTTTTTCCGGCCGTCACGGTGCAAAAGAATGTGCGCGACCTGGCGGCATTTTCTGCAGCCGGTGGCCAGCCGGGCGACGACCCTGAACTGCTTTGAGCCAGCTTGGATGCTCGCCGCCGGTGAGCGGCGGGTCTTCGTTCCAGGGGAAAGCGGGTCAGGGAGGGGCGCGCTGCTGAACCGGATGGGCGGCGTCCTGCTGTCAGAATAAGGCGGTATCGATTGGCGCGGGGACGCTGGATGCCTTGTGGGTCGGCGCGACGTTCAGGGTTGAACCCGCCGAGAGCGGAAGGGCGCCGCTTATCGGGTGACGGCTCCACGGGTTCCTTCGTGCGGCAAGCCGAGGCGGGTGACTCGACTGGGCTGACCCGAGCCGCGTACGCGAGTTGTACGACGCTGTCAACCGTGTGCCTGGGTGAGCGTTATCTGCGGGTTGTGTAATCCCGCAGATAACGCTTCGACAGGAGGCATTGATGGGCAGCTTCAGCACCGAGTCCTGTGACCAATTTATCGATTCACTGAAGGAAGTGGGCGTTGAAATCAGCAACGAGAGCGAGCTGCGCGAACGGCTCGCCGAGGCACAACGTTGGCGCTTCGCTTTCGCGACCTTGGCGGCCAACGGACGTCCGTTGGGAATTCGCTTCCACGACGCTACCAGCGGCGCGAACGAGGCCGACGTCTCGCGGACCTTTGCCCGCTTCCTGTTTCCGGAGAGCCTGCACGACTCCTTTGCGGTGAGCTTGCGCGCCGGCGGGTGAGGCGACCCGCTGTTGCGGGTGTACTCTGTTAAAGTAGGTTTCAAGTGACTGATTAAGTGAATAGTTCTTCACTGCTTCGGGGATGGGAGTGGGTTAGATACCGAGCGGCTTTGCCTGCCGGGAAGGCTAGCGAATGACACGCTCGTACTAGCACTTTTTGTCGTCGTGCTGTCCCTGGCCCGTGTATTCGCTGCCTCCGTGAGCAGAGTGTCGATGAGGCGGGAGAGTTTGTGGGCGGCGGCGGTGATGGCCTTGGCGCGATCGAGCCGAGTAGCTGTTCGGCAGATTTAGGCGCCCAACGTGGAGCCGCTGGAACGCAGGCCGGCGGCGGCGAGCTTCAAGGTTTGCATGGGGCGATGAGCGGTGCGCTTGGTCACCCCGGAGAGTAGCCCGCCACCGGAGGTTTCCGTTCTTGGGTACAGGCTAGGCCCAGCCACCAGGAACCGAAAGGCGTGGTGGTGTTGAGGCGGGTGTAATCGAGGCGGACTCCGGCCGCGACTTTCGGCGCCGTCGTCGCGTCGAGGCAGTCGATGTGGGTCCAGGTCGACGCCGAAGGCGCCCAACGGATCTGCGTGGACATCGAAGCGCGGTGCCGCGCTGCTTCCCGGCTGGCCCGCATCTTCCTGCTGGAGTGCCAACTTCTGCTTGAGTACGAGCAGGCGTGCGTCGCGCCAGTTGCACGCAAGGTTTTGGCGCCTCCGAATTGCTGGCGAGAATGGCGCGCATGATTTTTTGGCCAGCCTCGCCGACGATGTCGGAAATCACGTGGGCCAGTTGCACCTTCCTTTGCGTTGGCGTCGTCTGCAAGTGCTCGACGTGCTGCGCCTGATCGACAAGCGGCGGGGTGGTCGCCCACCGAGGGAAAATCCCTTGTTCGGACAAAAGGTGTCAGCAAGTGCTGCACGCATCTCGGTCGCTATCCGACAGGCGGGGTGTAGTGTTTCCATCTCGATCAAAGCGGGTATCGGGTTTAGTGAATGCTGCCCCGCGCGGAGAATGGAAAAGGCGAACGTCCCGCGATATCCTTGAGTTCCCATAACCTACAACAAGCCCTTGCGGGAACGGGCTTATTGATCCTTTGTCGGCTTAACTCAGCCGGCAAAACACCACGTCGGGAGCCGCATCCAACGGCGCCGCCGAGACGGCAGGGGAGCCCCCTGCGTATGCCGTCACCAGCACCGCAGTGTCGAAAAGCCACAACGTCCAGGGTGTGTAACGCCGATCGCTGCCTGTCGACGTTGTCATTGACGCGTAATGTGTTATTTTTATGAACGTCGACTGATCCGATCGCATCGGCCGCGAGTATCGATGGTTCGTCTCGTTACACCCTGCAGAGCGCCGGCCGACGTCCGCCAAAGACGGCCATCCCTATGATAAACCACCGTTAATTCCATTTTTTGAAGACGTGGCATGGATCATGCGTGTTATCAGTTGAGTCCTTTCTGGTGGTGCAAACGGGTAGATCGCTGTCGTCGTGGCACTTCACCGAGAAACGGAGGCGCCGGGACAAAACCTTTGGGGGGCCAACAGATCAACATGGAAAACGAACTCAAGCTTTCACTGAAGCCGACCGGTGCCGGCCGCTTGGTCAAGCATCATCTGTTGACAGAATCGGCGCCGGTTCACCGAAGGATCAAGCGCACCTACTTCGATACACCGGATTTGCGTCTGCATCGGGAGAGGGTTGTCGTCCGTCAGTGGGAAGAAGGCGAGCGTTGTTTGTCGTCGGTAAGCGTTGCACTCAATGCCGGCCATTCGTGCGGCAAACACTACGAGTGGGAAGCACGGGACGCTGCGTCAACCCTTGATTTCTCCGTCGTCGATGACGAAGACCTACGCGAATGGTTGGAGTCGGTGCGTGGAGATCTGCGACCTGCCTTTACCACTCGGTTTACTCGTCGAGCCTGGGTCGTACAACCGCGTAGCGGGGTACGCATTGAGGTCGCCCTCGATCGCGGCTGGATCGAAGCTGAAGGTCGTCGCGAGCTGATCTGCGAGCTGGGGGTCGAACTGCTGGCGGGATCAGCGACAGACCTTTTCTCGACGGTCGAAGCGTCACTTGGCACGAAGGTGAGGCGAACCGCTTATCGACCCGACTGGTGAAGACGATTCTGTCAGACGAGGCACTGACGGTCGAGTGCAAGCTGCCCTTGACGCAACTCGTGGAGGAGATCGACAGGATTGCCGACTACGCTTCGGCCATCGAACGTGCTTTCCAAGCGCAAACCACCCGTCCTGGGCAGCAAGCCGTCGATCGCCGGCGCGCCCACTGACTGGCTGTCCGTGTTGTTGCCAGCAGCGCTCTGGCGGTCGGTCTGACGTGGCTCGCTGAACAGGGCCGTCTATCGTCGCTGGTTGCAATTGACCACAGCAGCCAATGACTGCAGAGGAGGTGATACAGGTGGATCTGGCGCTATTGAGATTCAAGAATGACAACTTCGTCGGCGATTTCTGGGGAGGGCTGGCCGCGATGTTGGTCGCTCTGCCGTCAGCGATTGCCTTCGGGGTGACGATATATAGCGCTATTGGCCCGGCTTATGCGGGCTTGGGGGCTCTGGCAGGGATTCTCGGGGCGACGGCCCTCGGTCTCGTGGCGCCGGCACTCGGTGGCACCAATCGCCTGATTACAGCGCCGTGCGCGCCGGCTGCTGCAGTTCTCGCGGCGTTTGCCATTGAGCTGGTAAACCACGGGGTGGCACCCAACTTCATCGTTCTGATGTTGACGGCACTCGGTCTGGTTTCCGGGCTGATCCAGACCCTCCTCGGTTTCATGAACATCGGCAGCCTGATCAAGTACATCCCGTTTCCGGTCGTCAGCGGGTACCTGACTGGCGTCGGTCTGATCATCATCGGCAGCCAGATTCCGAAGTTTCTCGGTGTTTTCGATGGCCGCTCACTGTGGCGGGTATTGTCATCGCCGGACCTCTGGCAGTGGCAGAGCGCGTTGATCGGTTCTGTGACGGCGGTAGTGATGCTCGGTGCGCCTTTATTGACGCGCGCCGTCCCGGCGGCGATTCTCGGCCTGTTGGCCGGCGTGATGACTTACTTCGGACTTGCCCACGGAGTCGATGCCTCACTGCTCGAGCAAGAGGGAAACAAGCTGATCATCGGCCCTCTTGGCGGGACGGCTTCGAGCATGCTGGAGGCCATTACCGGCCGCTGGGCGGAGATCGGCGAGTTAAAGCTGAGCCAGATCGCCAGCTTGGTGGGCACCGCCTTTACGCTGGCGGTGCTGTTGTCGATCGATACTCTGAAGACGGCCGTCGTCCTCGACGCCATGACCCGCTCGCGTCACGATTCGAACCGGGAACTCGTGGCGCAAGGGCTCGGCAACGTCGCGTCTGCCTGTGCTGGCGGCATGCCCGGTGCCGGGCAGATGGGGGCGACACTGGTCAATCTGGCGAGCGGCGGGAGAACGCGCGTTTCGGGGGTCATTGAAGGAGTGCTGTCATTGATCGCGTTCCTGGCGCTGGGCGCCTTCATCGCGTGGATTCCCGTCGGAGCGCTGGCCGGCATCCTGATCGTCGTTGGCCTTCGAATGATCGACAGGCACAGTCTGCATTTGCTCGAGTCGCCGTGGACGATGCTCGACTTCATCGTCATTGTTGCTGTCGTTGTCGTTGCCGTCGGCTATAGCCTGATCGCTGCCTCGGGGGTCGGTATTGCTTTGGCGATGTTCCTGTTCATCCGCGAACAGCTGAGCAGCACCGTGATTCGCAGCCGGATGGACGGCGGCAGTCGCTTTTCGAAGAGGGTTCGTCTCGGTCAACAGATGGAACAGCTGGAGCAGAGCGGCGACAGGACGGTAATTTTCGAGTTGCAGGGAAGCCTGTTTTTCGGCACCAAACATCAACTGTTCAGCGCGCTTGAACCGGAACTCAACAAACGTACCTACATTATCCTCGACATGCGGAGGGTACAGTCGATTGATGTGACCGCCCTGCACCTGTTGACCCAGATCAGGGATTCATTGATTGAGCGGGGTGCTTATCTCGTCTTCTCCAGCCTGGCGCATACGCTGCCTAATGGCCGCAACATTGCGGAATTTTTCGACAAGATGGAACTGACGACGACCACCGAGCACGTCAAGGTTTTTCCTGGTCTCGACGATGCCATCGAATGGGTTGAAGACGAGATCCTGGGTGAGTCATCGGAAAAGACGAGCGAACTGCCACCACTCGATGTGACCGACATCGGCATGTTCGCCAACCACAAGGAAGAAACTCTCGTTGATTTGGTCGCCTGTCTTGAGCAGCGCTCAGTCGCCAAGAATGAGAAGTTGTACTCGTTTGGTGATCCCGGTAACGAGCTTTTCCTGATCCGCAAGGGCGCAGTGCGCATCACACGACCCATTCCCGGTTCGGCTACCCAATATCACTCGTTGACCTATGGGCGTGGAGACTTCATCGGCGGCATGGCCTTCCTGTCGCAAATGACACGCCTCAATGACGCGGTCGCCGTTGAGGAGACCGATCTCTTCGTCTTGCGTCGGGAGCAGTTCGAGCGGCTGCGTGAGGAACACAAGCGGCTGGCATTTGAGGTTGTCGAGGCGGTGGCGAAGGTTCTGGCGTTGCGTCTCCGCTATGCCGACAAGGAACTCCTGGCGATGCAGGAGTAAAGGTGGGATAGTCAACCCTGATATGGACCGCCGATCGACAAGTCGCATTCCAGCAGATTTATGACCGAGACCGGTCTCGGCGATACGACTTGAACCAACTTGCCGCTCTTGGCATTTGCCAGAGCTCTGTTTGCGATGGGGGGAAATAATAAGGATGTTTCAGCGCATACTCTTGCCAACGGACGGCAGTCAACTGTCACGTGATACGGCCGAGCGCGCCGTCGGTTTTGCCAAGGCAGCCAATGCCACGATCACAGCCTTGTACGCCAAGCCGATCGCGAAGTCCGATAACTACGGCGATCTCGTCGAGCCGGCGGCGCTCGAACGTCTGATGACCGGTTCCGACGGCAAGTCGAAGGAATATCTTGGCTTCATCAAGCGGCTTTGCAAGGACGCCGGTGTCGAGTGCACGACGATCACGGTCGTCAGTGATACGCCGTGGGAGGCCATCGTCAACGTCGCCGAAGATCAGCGTTGTGATCTGATCTTCATGTCGAAACACGGTCGGAGCTCCCTGTCGTCATTGTTGCTTGGCAGCGAAACCTATCGCGTGCTTACCCATTCGAGCGTCCCAGTGCTCATCTATCGCCCACCGGAGGTCGGCGAGAGCAGGCGCCGGGCGAGAGCTAAGGAACGCAAAAAGGAGTACAAGAAGTCGTAAGCACAGTCTAAACTGTGCCTTCGCGCAGTGATGGTGCGGAGGGGTTCAGTCATTACTTTCAGCACCGGCGCGGTGTCTATGCCGTTGATGCGGGTCGGATCTACGCCGTATGTCCCGAACAGATCGGCCAGGACATCAGAATTCGGGGCATTCTTGGTCCGAGAGGGGCGTCGATTCTTGCCCCGGCTGTAGACCTCTTGAGGCTGCAGCGCAGTCAGCAGCCCTTCAATCTGCCTATGTGACTCGGTCGACCGAGTCACATAAGTATCGTGGACGGTAATCGCCTGCTTCAAGGCACTCGGACGCATTAACCGCGAACTCAATCGGCGGTGCAACGCATGGCTTCCGTACTCACCAACGCCTCTTCCTGTTTTCGCGTCGTTTTTGCCCCTCGGGCAGAATGAGACAAGGAATAGATGGCCGCCAAGGTCAATCTCGACGTGCAAGCGTGATGGCCGCACCCGACGCAATTCGCCCGGAGCGAATTTGCAGAAACGCGGCTGCCCTGCCCCTTCTGGTCCGGTCTCATCGCCACTATGCGGTTCGTCGAACTGGCTCAATTCGCGCCACATTTAGATGGGGTAGTTCAAGAATCGCTTGCTTGTGCGCCGCGATGGCGCCTTCCATGATCGTGATCGGATTGCCTCGCCGGCGCGGCTCTACCCCTTCAATCGGGATGTGCGCTTCCGTGGTCTCATCAATGGCGCCAGCATGACCAGGCGCACGCGAACACGTTTGGGAAGGTCGCTCCAGTCGAAAATCGATTGTCGCTACCGCTGCACTCCCCCTCACCGTAATAGCGGGCCCACCGCATGTTTTTCCGAGACGCTTTGCCGGCGAGTGGCCGATAACCTCGCCAACTCGTCGACGCTTGTTGAACGAGGCGAGCCGCGTGAGTCATAATGTCGCCATGAACGACTTACCTTCGCCGGATCCGCGCCGCCGGCTCCGTGAACTCCTCGCCATCCCAGAGCGCGATCGAACAGACGCGCAGTGGGATGAGATCATCGAACTCGAAATCACGATGGCGCCGGGCAATCGCGAGGTGGATCGATTTGGTGGGGCGGGGGGGGATCGCCAGCCGGACAAGCGCCCGGGTTCATCAGGTCCGGGACGCCGTCCCGAGCCAAGAAAACCCGGCCCGCGGCCGCCGGTGAACCGCACTGAGCCGCGTCCACCCTCCGTCAAGCCCGATGGTCCCCAGGAGGGAAGTAACGAGCTGCGTGGCCCGAGGCGCCACATCAGGCGCCCGCGACGTCCGCCGGAGACGCCGAGCGAGGGTTGAACCGCGGCATCGTGTTCGCGTCCTGGTTCGTCGATCGCTCGATTTCATGGGTCGTCACCAGCAACAGCCAGCCACAGGCACTTGCCCTTGCTGGCTTCCTGAATCCCGGCCAGCACGCTCCGGTGTTCGGCCAGTTCCTCGTCACTCGCGCGCTTGACCAGTAGCGTCGACTGACGGCTATCGGCCGCGCGGTCGGTTACCGTGTCGGCAAGAGCGAACTCGTGGTCGTCGAGGTCAATAATCAGGCTTTCCTGGCCGCGCGTCATCGCCAGGTAAACCTCAGCGAGAATCTCGGCATCGAGCAAAGCGCCATGCAATGTGCGCTGCGAGTTGTCGACCCCGTAGCGTTCGCACAGGGCGTTCAGACTGTTCTTTTTCCCGGGATGCAAGTCCTTAGCCAGGCGGAGGGTGTCGCAGACGCCGTTGCACACCGTTTCGAGTGGAGCCATGTCGAGCAGCGCCAACTCGGCGTTGAGAAATCCGACGTCGAAAGGCGCGTTATGGATGATCAATTCGGCTCCACGAATGAAATCGAGAAACTCCGCGACGACGTCCGCGAAACGAGGTTTGTCCTGCAGGAACTCGCGGCTGATGCCATGCACCGAGAGCGCTCCGGTGTCGATCTCGCGGTCGGGATTCAGGTAGCGGTGGAAGTGTCGATGCGTAAGCCGTCGATGACACATCTCGACGCCGGCGATTTCGATGATGCGGTGTCCGAGCTTGTGCTCCAGACCGGTGGTCTCGGTATCGATAATGATCTGACGCATGGGCTTGGTGGGCTTCGCTGGGGATCGGTGTTGTACCCCGTTTGGGGGCGACTGGCGGCGATCGGCCGCCGGCTCACGCTTCGTTGCCAGCGCCGCGCCGGGCGCCGGGATGCAACTCGTCCATCGCGCGATTGGCCAGCCGGTCGGCGCGCTCGTTGCCGGCGTCGCCAGCGTGGCCTCGAACCCAGAACCACTGAATGCGGTGTTGGCTAGCCAGTTCGTCAAGCCGTTGCCAGAGGTCGGCGTTCTTGACGGGTTGCTTGTTGGCCGTGCGCCAACCGTTTCGCTTCCAGTTGTGAATCCATTCACTGATCCCTTTCTGCAGGTATTGCGAATCGGTGTGCAGGCGGACGGTTGCCGGTCTCCTGAGGGCTTCCAGCGCCTTGATCGCCGCGGTGAGTTCCATTCGGTTGTTAGTGGTTCCCGCCTCACCCCCCCACAATTCTTTCTCGTGCTCGCCGGCCAACAGGACGACACCCCATCCGCCAGGGCCCGGATTCCCGCGGCAACCACCGTCGGCGTAGATGGTGACTACGCAGTCAGCGTTCATGGGCTTGCCGCTGCCGTTGACTGACGACCGATAGGGGCTTGCGTGGAGCCATTTGTCGCTTCCAGCCTGGGAGGATGAGGCGCACGCCATGCACTCGCTTGACGGCACGCAGCAGATAGACGGCGCCCGAGAAGCCCCACCAGCGGGCGCCTATCGTCTCCACAAGAGCCCAGCGCTTGAGCCAGCGCGCCTGCTGGCAGGGCGGTGCGTAGCAGCCGAAGCGGACCCGGTCGAGTTCGAAGCCCAGCAATTTCAGCCAGTCGCGTAGCCGAAGCGCCGTCAGATAGTTCCCGGTCCAGGGAAAGTTGTCCGGGCAATTGGGCAATCGACGGCGCAGGCCCCAGAGCGAGATCGGATTGAAACCGGTGATCAGGACTTCGCCTTCAGGAATCAGCACCCGTTCCACTTCGCGCAGAATCTGATGCGGATCGTCGTGAAACTCGAGCACGTGCGCCATGACCAGGAGGTCTATGCTGTGGGTTGCAAACGGCAGTTGCCGCATGTCGCACACCAGGTCGACGCGACCCGAGTCGCCAGCAACTTGGCGCAGCGGGATACGGTTTTGCGCCAGGAGGTCAATTTGCGGCAGACCCAGCTGAATCGCGTTGTAGCCAAAAACATCAACCACGATGGCGTCGAGGTGCGACCGTTCCCAAGCCATGACGTACTTCCCTTGCGGGCTATGCAGCCACGTGTCGAGCCCTGCAATTGACATTTTTCGCGATTCTTCCAAAATTCAGCGATGTTTGAAGTCACCTGTATTCCAGCCTTCAGGGACAACTATATCTGGCTGCTGCGCCGTGGTGCAGCCGCGGTCGTCGTCGACCCGGGTGACGCACGTCCGGTGCTCGATGTCCTTGAGCGCGACGGACTGTCGCTCGAAGCCATCCTCGTGACGCACCATCATGCCGATCATCAGGGGGGAGTGGCGGATCTGCTGGCCTACCATTCGGCTGAGGTCTTCGGTCCGGCGACGGAGTCGATCACGGGTCTCGTCACGCCGCTGTACGGTGGCGAGACGATCCACCTCAGCGGTCTCGACGCCGACTTTCGCGTCGTCGCCGTGCCGGGGCATACGCTGGGACACATGGCCTATTATGGCGCAGGCCGACTTTTCTGTGGCGATACGCTGTTCGCTGGCGGTTGCGGTCGGCTCTTCGAGGGGTCTCCAGCGCAGATGAAGGCGTCGCTGTCCCTACTTGCGGCCCTGCCGGGAGAAACTCTCGTCTACTGCGCGCACGAATACACCGCGGCCAATCTCCGTTTTTCGCTCGCCGTTGAACCCGGCAATCGGCAGTTGCAGCAGCGCACGGCGGAGGTCGCTCAGGTGCGCGCTGAGGGCCGGCCGACCGTACCGTCGACGATCGCGCTGGAGAGGGCGACCAATCCGTTTTTGCGCTGCAGCGAGCCGGAAGTCATTGCCGCCGCCCTCCGCCGCGGCGCAAGGGCGGCCGACGAGGTGACCGTCTTTGCAACGATTCGGGAGTGGAAGAACGCCTGAATTCGTGGGGCTTCGTCAGAGATGGGCTTCAGCCAATGGATCCCTGTTTGAACATTTGTCGTCACTTGCTCTTACCAACTGAGCATGGCAGGTGTTGAAATCAGACAATCCGGCAAGCTGAACCTCACTTTGAGTCTCCTGGGGTACTCGGGATTGACCGGCGGGATCGCCTCAGCCGCCATTCGGCTGGGCGCTGGCGGCTTAAGGCGGTGTTACAGGAGGTCATTGTACCGGGCAGCGAAGTTCGCGGCCCTCGCGCGCCCCCGGGTTTCGACGTCGGCCGCGTGGTGAGGGCTCATGCCCAGGGGGTCATCGTTTTGTGGGAACGCCTTCACGATTCTGCAGGACGCCTGGCTCACAGCTTGAATCGCGCCACCGATTCTTCGAGGTCGGCCGCCAGCACGCTCAGGCGCTCGACAGCCGCGGTGGTTTGTCGGACGCTGGCACTGTTCTCCTCCGCCATGTTGGCGATGCGCTCTACCCCGCGCGCGACTTGCTGCACCGCCGAAGCCTGCTCGTCCAGCGCATGGCCGATGTCGGCGACGGCGGCGGTGACGCGATCCGTCGAGGACTGGATCCCACCGACCGAGTCGCCTGCCCGATTAGCCAGATCGACGCTGCCGTTGACACGGGCGACGCCATTCTCCATTTCCTGCGCCGCCTTGCGCGCGCCGGTCTGGACTTTTTGGATTACGGTGGCGATGGTGTGGGTGGATTGGGTGGTGCGCTCGGCGAGCTTTCTCACTTCGTCGGCGACCACGGCGAAACCACGCCCCTGATCGCCCGCCCGAGCAGCTTCGATCGCGGCGTTTAGGGCCAGCAGGTTGGTCTGGTCGGCGACTTCGCGGATGACGTTGATAACCGCGGAAATTTCTCTGGAGTAGCTTTCCAGTTCGTGGATGGTGCCTGCTGCTTCGTTGACGGCAGCAGCAACCTGAGCTATTTCACCGGCGGCGTTGTGAATGACCTGACCGCCACCGCGTGAGGCGTGGCCCGCTTCGTCGGCCATTTTGCTGGCTTCCTTGGCGCTGTCGCGCACTTGGTCGATCGATACCGAAGTTTGTTCGACGGACGCCGCCATGCCAGAAGCGGCCTCGCTTTGCGCATTGGTAGCGGTCGACGCTTGTTGTACGGCGCCTTTTAGTTCGGCGACGGCGCGCGCTAGTTCGCGCGCGCTTTGCTGACAAGTGCCAACCATGACGCGCAACCCGGCTTGCATCTTGGCGAGAGTAGCGACGAGGCTGCGCCGATCGTCGGTGGCGACGGGAATAGTCTCACTTAGGTTGCCGCTGGCGACTTTTTCGGCCAACTGCACGACATAGGCCGGATCGCTGCCCAATAGGGCAATCGCCCCATTGACGACAAACACCACGATGCCGCCACCTAACAGCACGACCAAGCCGATCCAGGCAAGGTTGCTGGCAATTCCAGAGCGCACCTCAGCGCGCGTCGCTTGAATGTCACGCACGAAAATCAAGAGACCGGCCACCTCGCCCGCGCCGTCCTTGAACGGAAACGTCATGACGGCGTGACGATCACCGACGTGCAGCTCGGCCTCCGAGTGATTGGACGTCGCCAGACCGAATTCGTTAATTGCGGCGAGAATTAGCGGCTCGTTGGTGGCGTCCAGCATCGTCAGGCCGGCGATCTGTTCGCTCTTGATTTCAAGTGCCCTTGCTCTTGACGTAGCCATCCGTCAGCAAAACGGCAACTTCGTCTCCGGTGATCGTTTTGGTGGCCGGCAACACATGGTCGATTTCTTGGGCGATCTCCCAGTATCCAATTTTCTCGCCGTTGTGCGTCACAGGCTTGACGGCGCGCAGGGAGAAGAAATTCTTTCCCATGTCGAGGCTGACCGCCAATTTGTCCCCGGCGACCGCCTGTTTGAAGCTGTTGCGTCCGTTTCTGTCGCCATGCTGCTGGGGTTTGTGCACTCGCAGGAAAGTTATACCTTCCAGATCGAAAAAATAAAAATGAGTGATCTTGAACTGGATTTTAGCTCGGTAAAGAGCGGGGTGGCGCGTTTGAGCAGTTCGTCGCGGTTGCGTGCAGCGAAGCTGTCAAGCAGGTTGTCGATACGAGTGGTCGCGGTTAGGGAAACGCTGATTTAATCGCCCGTGCACGCGATGCATTTGGTATAATCTGT
>CAYQVH010000036.1:0-30850 GCA_964420975.1 uncultured Candidatus Accumulibacter sp. | reverse complement strand
CGCCGCGAACACTCGGCCAAACGTATCGTGGCAGGCAATGCCCTGCTCCAGTCTCTCTCAAGAAACAGAAACGAAGGCATCCGTTTTCATGCGGCGGCCTGCAAAGGGTTGATCTGGAAACCGAGCGCGGCGGCCCGGCGCTTGAGGGCGGCGATGCTGCGTTCGCGCTGCTGCGCTTCGTAGCGCTGCTGCCCCTGATCGACGAAGGCCTCGCCGCGGGTCAGCATGAAATAGACCATGCGTGCCAGCTTGTGGGCTGTCGCGGTGTTGGCGCGCGGCTTGTCCATGCGGCTGCACAGTCTTCGGTAGAACGCCCCAAGCGCCGAGTCGCTGTGCGACAAACTCATGGCGGCCATCTTTAGCGCTTGGCGAACCCGGTTGGCTGAGCGCTTGGTGCGCGCCGACAGGGCCTTGCCGCCGCGGATCTTGGTCGCCGGGCACAGTCCCAGCCAAGAACAAAAGTGCTTGACGTTGGCGAAGTGGGAGAGGTCGGTGCCGATCTCGCTCAAGATCTTCATGACCGTATCGAGCCCCAAGCCATTGATGCGGGTCAGGTCGGCGCCGGCCCAGTTGGCCAGTTGCTGGCGAACGTCGAAGGCGGTGCGCGCTTGGCTGCCAGTGCGCGGGGTCTTGCCGATGTCCACGCTGGCCGCCGAGCGCTCGGCCAGCAGTTCCCGGAACTTCTCATCGCACTCACGCAAGTGGCGGGCGAGGTCGTCGTACATCCCCAGCGCCTGCTTGAGCACGAACAGGTGCTCCTCACGCCAGTTGCCGGTCAGCGCCCGCACGATGTCCTCCTCGCCCGCCTTGATGCGACGGTGGCGGTGCCGGGCCAGCGCCTTCGCGTCGCGCTCGCCGGCGACGAGGTCGCGCAGGATCGCCTGTCCCGTCTGGCCCATGACGTCGCTGATGACCTCGGTGAGCTGGATGTTCATCTGCACCAGCGCCTTCTGCATGCGCTGCACCCAACTCGCCTGCTCCGTCAGCAGCACCTCACGCTGGCGCACCACCGCACGAATGACACAGACGTCGGCCCCCGGACGAAACGCCGCACGCAACAACCCGTGGCTCATCAGCTTCTGCAGCCATTGGCAGTCCTGCACATCGCTCTTGCGCCCCGGCACGTACTTGACTTGCCGCGCATCGACCAGCCAGACCTTCAAGCCGCGCTGCTCCAGCACTTCGTACACCGGAATCCCGTACACTCCGGTGGATTCCAGGGCCACGACATCGACCCCGCACGCCAACAGCCAGTCGGCCATGGCATTCAGATCGTCGGTCATCGCGCCGAATTCACGGACCGGCACGTCCGTACTGTGCGGCGGCACCGCCACCCAGTGGCTCGACGCCCCCACATCCACCGCCGCCGCGTTCGGGAATACCGGCTCTTCTCGCTTGCGCATCGCCATAGCCTGCTCCATCATCGTGGATGAACGGCGGCGCCATGGGAAGCGTCGAAATCGACTCGATCTCTCAAACGGGATGCGGCTTGCGCCGCTCACCAATCTCACCGACGATTCCCGGACCAGGCTCAGAGACGGGCTCGCACTACGGCGTGGGCTCACGCCGCGAACTCGCACCAATGACGTGTCGGTCATCTCGGCGTCGCCACTCACCTTGTAGCGCATAGTCGTTTCTTCAGGAACACCTGGTCCGCGTGCGGGGTTGGGTTGCTCAGAGACTTCCGCAGCCAATCCCGTTTCTCTTTGCCCCAGGCTTCGATTTCGACAAAGGGATCGGCGCCCGACAGGACCGCGCAGACAGCCACCCCACGCAAGTCCACCCGATCGTGCTCGACCTTCTTCGCCTGCCGTGAGTCGCGCACCCCAAGCCACACGTCTGCCCGCCGAACCCTCTCTTCTGCCTCCATCGAAATCTCCAAATTCCCAAGCAGATCCGCGACGCGCTGAATTTGTCTCCCGGCTGTGCGGCGGACTTTGCCGTCAATTACGAGGGTGACGTGGTGATCCACAAGTCGGGCGCCGGTGCCCGCGGTGAGCCAGATCGGTTTGAACGGGCGCGCGGCAAGGCCGACGTGAAGTGGCAGACGGACCAGCTGATGGCCCTGCTGCGCGGCGAATAAGCGTTCGCCGATGCTGTTGGTCGATACCAACGTCTTGGTTGACGTGCTGGAGGACGATCCGAAGTGGGCGGATTGGTCCATCGGACAACTACGCGCCCAATCGAAGATCCATTCACTGGCGATCAATCCGATCATCTATGCCGAGCTGTCGCTGACCTTTTCGATGGTGGAAGCGCTTGATCGTGTCGTGGACGAGTTGCAGCTGGTGCGGGCCGAGTTACCTCGGCCGGCGCTGTTTCTGGCCGGCAAGGCGTTCCGCCGCTATCGTAGCCAAGGTGGAACGAAGGGCAATGTGCTCGCTGATTTCTTCATCGGCGCGCACGCGGTAGTGGCGGGGTGTCCGTTGTTGACTCGGGATGCCCGGCGCTACGCCTCGTATTTCCTATCGGTAGCGCTCATCACGCCGGCGGGCTGAGAAGAGCCATTGCTCGCTCGGTCTTTGAGGGGTATCACGGTAAGCGAGCGCTCAACGAGCACAGGTAGCGGACGTTCCGTCGAGTCATCGTTGCTACACGCGCAGCGGGTTCGCGTAACCGGTCATCTCGAGATAGCCTTGGCCGCGCAGGCTGCCGGTGACGTTGACCAGACCCTCCCAATAGACGACCGGTCTTGGCTGTGCGGTAAGCAGTTCCTGGTCGTCGATGACGGGTAGCGTGTGAATCGTCTGCTCGCCGACGCGGATCTCGATCTGCACCGGATAGTTCGCGCCGCTACGTGGTGACGACCAAAGACGCTGTGGCGTGAAGGCGACTTCAATGGCCGCGTACTGTCGCAGACGGCCACTGGCGTCTCGCCAGGCAGCGTGCGCATAGACCGTCGCCGCCTGCGCGTCTCGCAGACGGAACGCCATCAGCGCTCCGCCGTCGACCAGGTTGATGCCGATCCAGTCCCATCCGACGGCGCCGCCGCCGAGGAGGGCAGTCGACCATTCGTGGTCAAACCACGCTCGCCCGCGCGCCGTCTGCCGCCTGCCGCCGACCTCGAAGGCGCCGGAAAGCCGCAGTTGTGGCCAGCTGACGTAGTAGCTGGCCAGTTCGGGCGCGTCTCCCTTGCGTGAGTAACCGCCGTCGCCTTGAAGTATCAAGGCTTGCGTGGGAGTGAGCGTGAATTCGAAAGCGAAACGAGCGCCCCGCGCCGACACCCGAAAGCGCTCGCTGTTGCCGTCAGCCTGCCGGTACATGCGCCAGCTGCCGACGTGGAGGTCGCAGTCGTCTAGCGCAAAGCCCGCTCCGAGAGCCGCGCGTGCCGCACGTTCGGCGTGTTGCAGCCCGGCTTCCGGGGTCGTCAACGCGGCGTGGGCAAAGACGATCTGGCGAGCGGCGAGCGGTGAACGCAGCGTTTCCGCGATCCCCGGCCGGCTGCGGAAGAACGTCAGCTGGAAACCCGTACCGCCGTGCGGCGGGTCGAGCGCGCCGGTGACGTACCACCATTCGATGCGAAATTCGGGATGGGCGCCGTGGTCGCGCGGAAAGATGAGGCGTACGCCGGGGGTGACCGCCGGGTAGCGGGCAGGCGGCGGTTCGCGGCGCGCGGCCGGCGCCAGCCCTGGCAACAGCAGCGGCAACAGCAGCAGCGTGCGGCGGCGCATCGAATTGCTCGGGGGCTACTGGGAGCCGGCGAGCACCCGGGCGATGGGCAGCCGGGTTGCCTCGCGGGCCGCGCGGTGACTGGCGACGACGGCTGCCAGCAGGGTCAGCAACGCGCCCGCGCCGAGCGTCAGCCAGGGGATGGTGAGTGGCATGCGCCAGTGGAACGCCTGCGGATTGACGACGTGCGTCAACACGGCACCGATGCCGATGCCGCAGGCCAGTCCGACGACGATGCCCAGGAGGGCGATCAACGCGCCTTCCCAGCGTACGGCGAGGCTCAACATCCGGCGATCGAAACCGAGTGCGCTCAGCGTCGCCAGTTCGCGCGCGCGTAACCAGACGCTGGCGGCGAGCGTCACCGCCAGAGAAAAGACGCCGATCACAAGCGCTGCCGCTTCGAGCGCGTAGGTGACGGCGAAGCTCTGGTCGAAGATCGACAGGCTGAGGGCCCGGATCGCCTGCGCCTCGGCGAGATCCAGACCGTAGCGATCGAGCCACGGGCGCAGCCACTCGCGACCCTGCGCTTCGCTTCCGGGTCGCGGCCAGAGCGCCAGCTCGCTCGCCTGGAGGACTCCTCCCAGCCGATCGAAGTCTTCGCGGCTGATCGCTATCGCGCCAAACTGCCGCGCGTAGTCACGCCAGACACCGCCAACAAAGGTCTCGACTTCCCGACCGGCGAGCGGTAGGCGTAGGGTTTGTCCGACCGTGACCCCGTAGATCTCGTGCAGCGGCTCGCTGATCCAGACCGTAACCTGCGCCGCTGGCGGCGGCAGGACTTCGCCCGTGAACGGCAGTCGCGCGCCGGGGTTGCCGCGTTCGATGTCGCGTACGAGCAAGGTCACGCCGGGTTGTCGGGGGTCGAGCGCCAGCGTGGCGTGTGCCGTCGCTTCGTGGCGGGCGAACGGTGAGTCGGCGGCGGCGATTGCGGTCAGGAGTTCGCCGGGAAGCGGGGTGGCTTTGCTGCGCAGGTAGAGCGGCGCGGGCAGGACGTAGTCAAGCCAGTCGTCGACCGCGAGGCGAAAACTCTCGACCATGATGACCATGCTCGCGGTCAGCGCAAAGCTGACGATCAGGCCGCCGGCCGCGACTTGGGCGAGCAGTGGCGCTTGCGCGATATTCTGGGCTGCCAGGCGTTGCGGCGGCGACAGCGACTGTCGGGCAAGCCGGCCGAACAGGCTCTGCGTCAGTGGCGGGGCAAGCGCAATGCCGGCCATGAGCTGCAAGGCAATCGACGCGTAACCAGCGACCGGGAGCTGGAAGACCGGGGGAAATTGTGCGACCAGCAGTGCTGTCAGCCAGAGCAGTCCGGGGAGTAGCCATCGCGTTCTCGCGGTGCCGCTCGGCCGATTGTGCGCGAAGCCGGTTTTCAGCGCCCGCGCCAAAGCCTGTCGCCGGTTGAGATACGCGGGATGGGCGGCACCGGCGAGGCTTGCCAGGCAGCCAAGAAGAAAGAACAGGAGACAGGCTGCAGGCTGTACGACCAGCATCGGCGCGCGGCGCGGAAAGTATCCGCCACCCAGGTCGCCGCCGATCAGCTGGGTAAACGCAAGCGCCATCAGGTAGCCGGCGATCAGCCCGAGGGCGGCGCCGGGGACGCCGCTCGCGAGTCCCTCCAACAGCACTTGTAGCAGTCGCATCCGCGGCGAGAGGCCGAGCACACCGAGGACGGCGAAATCAGTCGAGCGCTCAGCGATGGCCGTGAGCTGGGTCGCGAAGACGAGAAAGCTGCCGGTGAGCAGGGCGACCAGCGCCAGGACGTTGAGGTTCACCCGGTAAGCGCGCGACAGGTTGGAGACCCGCGCCTGGTCGTCGTCGCCGGCGCGCAGCAAGAGGTCGGCGGGTAGATCCTGCTCAAGCCTGGCCCGCCAGCGGTCCAGGTCGGTGTCGGCGGTCAGCCGGATACGCGCTTCGTTGACCCCGTCGATCGGTCCGAAGTGTTCCTGCAGCCAGGCAATATCGGCGACCAGCAGCGCCTCCTTGTCGAGAACGGCTGGCAACGACCCACCAATGGTCGTTCGCCACTGCTGATCGCCGCGCCCTAGAATCACCTCGTCTCCCGCCTGCTTGCCGAGCTTTTGCAGGATGGACGCCGGAACGAGCACTTCGCCTTCGAGCAGGCGAGCCCGGTCCGCTTCGTCGCCGTCGTTCGGCAGAAGCTGCGGCATCAGCGCTGCTGCCGAAAAGGGATCGACGCCAAGCAGCCGGAGCGGCGAGCGTAGCCGGTCGACACGGACTCGTGTTTCGATGACCGGTGCGACCACGCTCACCGCCGGGTCGCGCGCCAAGGTGTTGATCACGGTCAATGGCACGCTGCCGGTGCTCGCCCGCGCGACGACGATGGCGTCCGGCTCGCCATAGACGGTGTTCATCGCGCGCGAAAAATCGGTCAGGGCAGCGGCATTGATCAGGTGTACCGAGTAGCCGAGGGCGACTCCGAGCGCAATGGCCAGCATCGAAAGCAGCGTCGCCATCCGGCGTCGGCAAAACTGAGCCCACAGCAGCCAAAGAGCGAGCCGGATCACTGCAAGCCGTCGGCGGTCAATGTCAGCGTCCGGTCGCAGGCCTGCGCGACTTGTTGCGAATGCGTGACGATCAAGACCCCGGCGCCCTGCGCGCGGACGCGGTCGAGCAGCAGCGAGAGAACGGCGCCGGCGGTACGTGGGTCGAGGTTGCCCGTCGGTTCGTCGGCCAGAACCAGCGCCGGCTGATGCACCAGCGCGCGTGCTATGGCCACTCGCTGCAGTTCGCCGCCGGACAGTGAAGTCGGCCAGCGGGAAGCAAAACCGGGCAAGCCGACGGCGGCGAGGATCGCCTGCACGCGCGCCGACGGTTTTGTCGGCGCTGTCTCGGCCAGTAGCAGCGGGACGGTGACGTTCTGTTCCACGGTCAACGTCGGCAGCACGTGGAACGCCTGGAAGACGAAGCCAATGGTTCGCGCGCGCAGGGCCGCCTGCCGTGCTTCATCGAGCGCAACCATGTCGACCGCCTGCGGGCCGATGACGATCGACCCACCGTCGGCCGGCTCGAGACCGGCAATGCAGTTGAGCAGGGTGCTCTTGCCGACTCCCGACTCGCCGACGAGGGCGACGATCTCGCCGGCGCCAATCGTCAACTGCAGGTTGCTGAATAGCGGTCGCTGGGCTCCGGGGTAAGCCTTGCTGAGGCCGACTACTGAAAGCACAGGGTTTGCCATCGCGGGGGTCATTGATGGGCTGCGGCATTCCTGCCCGGCAGCGGCGAGCCCTTGCTTACGGACGGCCTGCGACGCGCAGACGATCCAGCAGTTTTTGCCCGGCGCGACCGTCGACCGGCAGGCCGAGCCGCTGCTGCTCAATCTGGATCGCCTGCCGCGAGTTGGCGCCGATCATGCCGTCGATCTCGCCGATCGAGTGACCTCGCGCCGCGAGCAGCGCCTGCAGTTCGCGGCGTTCTCGGCGCGAGAGGCCGGGATCTTCGGTGGGCCACGGCGTGACGAACGGCTGTCCGCCTTTCAGTCGATCGGAGAGATGGGCGATGGCCAGGGCGTAACTTTCCGCCGCGTTATAGCCGTAGATGACGTCAAAGTTGCGGAAAACGAGAAACGCCGGCCCACGACTACCGGCTGGAAGCAACAGGCCGGCGGCGAGGTCTCCGTCTGCATTGAGGGGCTCGCCGTTCGTCCGGCGCAGACCTCGCCCCGTCCAGTACGAGAGCGGCCGCTTGTTTCGGCGACCACCGACGCTGCCGTCGAAGTCGCGCGGCAACAGCACCTCGTAACCCCAGGGCTCACCGTCGCGCCATCCGGCACGATGCAGGAAGTTCGCGGTCGAGGCCAGGGCGTCGGGGACACTGTCGATCAGATCGCGCTTGCCATCGCCGTCGCCATCGACGGCCAGACGGAGAAAGGTCGAAGGCATGAACTGTGTGTGGCCGAAAGCGCCGGCCCACGACCCGACCAGTCGCTCCGGCGCGATGTCTCCGGCGTCGAGGATGCGCAGCGTGCTCAGGAACTCGCCGCGAAAATAGGCCTGTCGACGTCCGAAGCACGAGAGCGTGCCCAGTGAGGTCACCAATGAACGCTTGCCGAAGTTGCGCCCGTAGTTGCTTTCCACCCCCCAGACGGCGACGACGGTGTCGGCGTCGACCTGATAGCGCGTTGCCGCAGCGTTTAGCGCCGCGGTCCATTGCGCGCGCATCGCCAGTCCGTCGGCAACGCGTTCGTCGTCGACCAGTGCAGCGAGGTAGTCCCAGATCGGTGTCCGGAATTCTGGCTGATAATCGAGCAGCTCGAGCACGCTCATGTCCGGCGTCAGGCTGCTCGTCAGACGGTCAAACGTCGCGTGGGAAACGCCCTTCATTGCGGCCTCGGAGCGCAGTCCGGCGATACAGCCTGCAAACCGATCGCTGCCGGCGGGTTGAGCGACACTCGGCACTGCCACGAGCAACAAGGGAAGGGCGACCAAGCGGCGAAGAGCGCTCATCGTACGCCGTTGTCGTCGCGGCCGATACGCGGCGCAACGCTCGGTCCGCCTTGCTCGCACTCGGTGGTGCCGACGACTTCGCCTTCAATGATGACTCCGCTGGCTGCATGCGCACGATCTCTTGACGCCGCCTCGCTACGCAGCGCGTCGTGCAGGTCTCGCCTGAGGTGCCGCGTTCGCCATCTGAGGTAGGCGTAGCCTGCCGCACCAAGGACCAGCAAGCCCGCCAGCAACAGCAAGGAAAACATCAGACCCACGACGACCGCGCCCGCGGCCACGATCAGCCAGAAGAGGCGAGCGAGCAGGCTCATCGGCTTGGTTGCCGCAGGCTCACGATCGAAGGGGGTTGGTGTCGGGATGGTGGTCACCTGGTTGCAAAGGTCTTCATGGCCCCGAAACGGTCTCGGGCGGCTGAATGACCCAGCGGCGATTCTAAAGTTTCCGGCTGCAAAATGGGGGGTACCATCGGAGATCCTCACCGAAGGCTTTGCCCGTTGTCAAAACCATCAGGCAAAAAAAGACCCGTCCAGAGGGGGCCGGACGGGTCGCCACAACAGTCGACCGGGCGTTCCCGAGGGGGAGGGGGAGGGGGAGGGGGGAACCGCCCCGTCGACAACCAGCATCGTAGCGATTGCGAGAAACCAGGTCTGTGTGGTCTCTGTTCTGTTGTGTGACAGTCTGTAAGCGATCGCAGGCGGCGCCCCCTAGACGCGGAATGGTTGCACGCAACCGGCATACAGTTGCTGCAGTACCCGTTTTTCCCGGCTGTCGATGAGGTTTAGAAATTCGGTCGCCGAACCCATGTGCCGGAAGGCGGTCAAGCCGGTATCGAGAAAACCGTGCAGGTCGAGGAGGCCGGCAAGCTGCGCCGGCCCGCGCATCAGTTTGAGAAGGGTGCCGAGCAAGGGCTTGCGGGCGACGGCGTCCAGCGTTTCACCGGTCTGGCGGATCAGCATCAGTTGCCGCTCGCGCTCGTTGCGACCGCCAACGCATCGGTACGCGGCGGCGTAGGCGTCGTCGTCGAGAGCCTTGATCGACCCGTCAAGGTGGAGTTGAGTGACCATCGCCGAGTCGAGCGATTCGGTCAACGCGTCGACCTCGACCGCCAACCCGATGGCGCGCAGGGCCGACACCGGAAGCATTCCGATGAGCGTCGGCAGGATGCGTTCGACCTCTTCGTCGCGGCCGCTGAAGTCTTTGGGTCCGTAGAGGTCGGAGAGGAAGAACTTCGCCGCTCGACCAAAGCGCGGGCTGGCCAGCAGATCGGCGTGTGTTCGGGCAAGTCGTGCGGCTTGCCATTCGCGCAGGAGCAGGCGATGCTGCGCCGTCACGGCGTCACTATTGGCTTCCAGACGCAGTGTTTTCGCCGTTCGCAGATGCCCGCGCAGGGCGTCGGCGATCTGTTGCTTCTCGCGCTCGCTGCTCGTCTCGTCCATGGTCGACCATTATCAACGCGCCGCGCCCGGGCGATTAGAAGTCGCTTCCTAACCGGCGGCCTTGGCAGGGAATAGACTGTTCGCGTTTGTCTGCTTCGAAGAGGGCTTTCGCATGTCGTCTGCCGATTCGCTCGCCAACCGCTTCGCCCGCATGCAACGGGCCGCGCGTGCTGAACCGAGTCCTTCATGGTCGCTCCGCCAGCGCCGGCTCGACGCGCTCGATCGCCTCTTGCTCGACCACGAACACGCGATCGCAACGGCGGTGGCAAGCGACTTCGGTCATCGCTCGCCGGCCGAGACGCGCTTGCTCGAAATCTTTCCCAGCCACGAAGCGATCGGCCACGCGAAGCGCCATCTGCGCCGCTGGCTGCGCCCGCAGGCGCGCTCGGTGTCGCTTTGGTTTCAACCGGGGCGTGCCGAGGTCCGCTTCCAGCCGCTCGGTGTGGTGGGCATCATCGTTCCCTGGAATTATCCGATCTTTCTCGCCGCGGCGCCGCTGACGGCGGCCCTGGCGGCAGGCAACCGGGTGCTGGTGAAGATGTCGGAGAACACGCCGGCGACGGCCGCCCTGTTTGCCGAACTCGTCGCTCGTCACTTCGCCGACGACGAGGTGTCGGTGGTCGAAGGCGACGTCAGTGTCGCGCGCGAGTTCTCCCTCTTGCCTTTCGATCATCTGTTGTTCACGGGCTCGACGCCGGTCGGCCGGCAGGTGATGGCGGCGGCGGCCGACAATCTGACGCCGGTGACGCTTGAACTCGGTGGCAAGTCGCCGGCGATTATCGGACCCGATCTCGCGCTGGAGAGCGATTTCGCTCGTGCGGTCGAAAGAATCGTCATCGGCAAGTGCCTGAACGCTGGCCAGACGTGTATCGCGCCCGACTATGTGTTGCTGCCTGTCGGCCAGGAGGAAGCGTTTATCGACCGTGCGCGATCGGTCGTGGCCGCGTGCTACCCCGACCTCTCGGACAATCCGGACTATTCGGCAATCGTCGATCAGCGGCAGTTCGCCCGCCTGACCGGGTACCTGGACGACGCGCGTGCGCGTGGCGCGACGATCGTCGACCTCGTTCCGGGGGCCGTCGCCGATTCCCGGACGCGGCGCTTGCCGCCCGTCGTGCTGCGCGGGGTGACCGACGCAGCGCGCGTCATGCAGGACGAAATCTTCGGGCCGCTGCTGCCGCTACTGCCGTATCGGTATTTGGACGAGGCGATCGCTTTCGTCAATCGGCGTCCGCGGCCGCTGGCGCTCTATTATTTTGACCGCGATCGCGCCAACATCGAACGTGTGCTCACCGAGACGGTTTCCGGCGGCGTGACGGTCAACGACACGATCCTCCATATCGCGCAGGAAGACCTGCCGTTCGGTGGCGTCGGCCCAAGCGGTATGGGGTGTTACCACGGCTTTGCCGGGTTCGAAACCTTTTCGGTCCGCAAGGCGGTGTTCCGTCAGTCGCGTCTGTCGGCGATTGGTCTGTTCAAACCGCCGTACGGTCGGGTCTTCGATCGCTTGACCCGGATCCTGCTGCGATGACCCTCAGTCGCCGGCAGTTTGTCAGAACCGGGCTGGTCGGCAGCCTGGTGCTCTCGTTTGCCGGCTGGCTGAACGCTGCCGGGGCACGTGCCTTGAGCGACGGCGAACGTGAAATGCTGCTCGCGGTTAGCGGCGCGATGCTCGACGGCGTTCTTCCCGGCGATGTCGGGCGACGCGACGCGCTGCTGCAAGCGACGGTCGACGTGATCGCGCTCGAGATTGCGGCACTGTCGCCAAGCACGCAGCGTGAGCTCGGACAGTTGTTCGGTCTGCTGGTGAGCGCGCCGGGACGCGTGGCGCTCGCCGGTGTCGGCCGGCCGTGGCGAGAGGCCAGCGGCGAGGACGTCGGGCGTTTTCTGCAGTCGTGGCGCGGCAGTCGCCTGGCGCTCTTTCAGACCGCTTACGCGGCGTTGCACGATCTTTGTTTCGGCGCCTGGTACGCGCGCAGCGAGAGCTGGGAGGCGATCGGCTATCCCGGTCCGCCGCAGGGAGTCTTCTGATGCCGGATCCGATCAGGCGCGGTCTGGCTGCCGGCTGGCAGCACATTGATGCCTCTCTGTTGAAGCGCAATCAGACGGTTGAGGCCGACGTCGTGATCGTTGGCAGCGGTGCCGGTGGCGGCGTCAGTGCCGACCTTCTCAGCGCGGCCGGTTTGCGCGTTGTCCTGGTCGAGGAAGGCCCCTTGCGATCGTCGGCCGATTTCACCATGCGCGAAGCCGACGCTTATCCGCAGCTTTACCAGGAGTCGGCGTCGCGCAAGACGGCCGACAAGGCGATCAACATTCTGCAGGGGCGCTGCGTCGGCGGCTCGACGACGGTCAACTGGACGAGCAGTTTCCGGACACCGGCAGAGGTCTTCACTTACTGGCAGCAGCGCTTCGGCTTGCGGGAGCTGAGCGCGGCGACCCTGAGTTCGTGGTTTGCCGTCATGGAACACAAGCTCTCGATGCGCGCCTGGGAGATTGCTCCGAATACCAACAACAGCCTGCTCGCACTCGGCTGTGAGCGACTCGGAATTCCCAGCGGCGCCATTAAGCGCAACGTCAAAGCGTGCTGGAACCTCGGCTATTGCGGGATGGGCTGCCCGACTAACGCCAAGCAGTCGATGTTGCTGACGACGATCCCGGCGGCGCTCGAGCGTGGCGCCGTGCTGTATACCCGCTTGCGTGCGCACCGCCTGCACTATGCGGGTAGCCGGATCCGTACGCTCGAGTGTTTGGCCTTGCAGGCGGACGGAATTCGCAGCTCGGGGCGGAAAGTGTCGCTCCGGGCAAGGCACTTCATTGCCGCTGCCGGGGCGATTGGTAGCCCGGCACTCTTGCTGCGCAGCGGCGTTCCCGACCCCTACCGGTGGCTCGGCAGACGCACTTTTCTGCACCCGGTGGTCATCTCGTCGGCGCTGATGGCCGGGCGCGTTGACGGCTATGCCGGTGCACCGCAGTCGGTGTTCACCGACCATTTTCTAACGCAGGCGGCGATTGACGGCGCGCTGGGCTTCAAGGTTGAAGCCGCACCCCTGCATCCGGTGCTGTTTGCCACCACGCTGCAGGGTTTTGGTCAGACGCATGCTCGCCTGATGCGCGAGTTCACGCATGCCCATGTTCTCCTGGCGTTGCTGCGCGACGGGTTTCATCCCGAGAGTCAAGGGGGTCAGGTGATCCTCGCCGCCGACGGGCTGCCCATCCTTGACTATCCGCTGACGCCCGTGATCTGGGAAGCCGCGCGACGGGCCCTGCTGGCGATGGCGGAAATCCAGTTCGCGGCCGGGGCGCGCTGGGTTTCGCCGGTACATGAGGCGAGCCCTGGCTATACCAGTTGGGCGGAGGCGCGCCGGGGTATCCTCGACTTGCCGCTCAAACCCTTGCTCTGCCGGGTGGTCAGCGCGCACGTGATGGGCGGTTGTGGAATGGCCGACGCGCCGCAGCGCGGGGTGGTCGATCATCTTGGGCGTCATTTCTGGCTCGAGAACTTGTCGGTAATCGACGGCTCGGTGTTTCCGACCAGCCTGGGGGTCAATCCGCAGCTTTCGATCTATGGACTGGCGGCACGCAGTGCCAGCGTCCTCGCCGCACAGTTGTCAGGCAGACCGGTTCCGGCACTCCCCTGAGAAGCATTGGCAGCATGCTCGCGCGCGCACTGTGTCTTTCGCTGCTGCTGGAAACCGCGATTTATGCCTTGTTGGTAGATCGCTTCGTGACGGTGTCTGCGGCCGGGAAAGGGCTTTTGGTGCTTGCCGGCCTGCTGGCGATGCGCGCGCTGCTGATTGGGCTGACGTTCGTTCTTGCCTCGATCTGGCGTTCGCCGGCGCCGCGGCTCGGACCCTGGCGTACGTTGCGCCTGGTAACCGTCGAGTGCGCGGTATTCATTTTCTGCTTTGTTGTGGTCTTTCCGTTCGAGCGCCTGTGGATGGGGCGGGAGCGCCTGACTACGCTTGTCGGCGACGGACGCGATGACAAGCACCTGCCGATACTTCTGGTTCATGGTTACGGTTGTTCGCGCGCGGCCTGGTGGTGGTTGCGCAGGCGGCTGGTGGACGGCGGTCGCGTGGTGGCGACGATCAGTCTCGAACCGACCTTCGCGAGCATCGACGACTATGTCGACGCGCTGGCAAAACGGATTGACGAGGTGCTGACCGTAACCGGCGGTGAGCGTCTGATCCTCGTCGCGCACAGCATGGGCGGCCTCGTCGCCAGTGCCTACCTGCAGCGCTGCGGTAGCCGGCGGGTGGCGAGGCTGCTGACCTTGGGAACGCCGTACCAAGGCAGCCGGCTCGCGCGGTTCGGAAGGGGCGAAAACGCTCGCCAGATGCGCGTCGCGAGTCGATGGCTGCGCAACCTGGCCAACCCGTCAACCCTCGTCGACTGCGTCGTGATTTTCAGTCGACACGACAACTTCGTCCTTCCCTGGAGCAACCTGCTCCTGTCGGGCGCGAAATCGGTCGCCGTCGACGGCGTCGGCCATCTCGCCATGCTCTACTCGCCGCGTGTGGCCCGCGTGCTGGAGTCGGCGTTGAACGCCGGCGACGATCGGAAAGCGGCGATCGAGGCCAAATGATCGCGAGCTGTGTCATGATCGTCGCCGGATTTCGCGCGCGCGGGAATGCCCGCTTGGGGGTGCAGCTCTCCTGACCTCGGAGTTGTCGGTCCTCGTCGCGCCGGGACAAGCGCCTGACGGCGTCAGGGCAAAGACGCAGAGTCAAGGAGAGTCGAGGATGTGGTTGTTCGGGGCGTTGCTGGGCGCGGTTGCCGCCGCCAGCTTCCAGCCGGGGCTTGCGATCGTTGGCGCACTGGTCGGCGGGGTGCTGGGCGGGTTGCTGGGCGCGCGACAGCGACAGGCGATCGATGATCGTCTGCGGGCACTCGAGAAGCGGATCGCCGGTCTGGAATCGCGGCTGGCGCAAAGCGAGGTAGCTCAACTGGCGACCGCGGCGCCGGCTGCCGAGCAAACACCGGCATTGGCCGGACCGTCCGCGGGACCTGCGGTGGCAGCGACGCCGGACGCGACCGGAGCAGAGGCGTCTTCCCGGACGGCAGAGGCAAGTCTTGCGAACACGCCGGAACCTCCCGCGGCGGTCGCCGAAAGCCCGCTGCGGGCCGGGCCGGTGGCCGTGGACGAGACGGCGGATGCCGCTTCGCGCCGGCGCATGCCACTTGCCGGGGACCGATCCGCTTGGCTGCCGGAGTGGCTGTGGGGCGGCAATCTGATGGCGCGTGCCGGCGTCGTCGTGCTGTTTTTTGGCGTGGCTTTCCTGCTCAAGTATGGCTACCAGCACGTTCAACTCCCGGTTGCCTTGCGCTTGCTCGCAGTGGCCCTGCTGGCGATCGTTCTGTTGGCCGTCGGCTGGCGTCTGCGCCGACGTGAGTCGTACGGCTTGGCGCTGCAGGGGGGCGGCGTCGGGGTGCTTTTCCTGACGATTTTTGCGGCGCTGCGTCTATTTGAGTTATTGCCCGTAGGGCTGGCATTTGCCCTGCTTATTGCCGTTGCCGTCCTGTCGGCGGCGCTGGCGGTACTTCAGGATGCGCGTCTGCTTGCGGTGCTCGGCGTTGCCGGTGGCTTCCTCGCGCCGGTACTGGCGTCGTCCGGCGGCGGCAACCACGTCGCCTTGTTCAGCTACTACGCCGTTCTCAACGGCGGCATTATGGTCATCGCGTGGTTCAAGGCGTGGCGAGTCGTCAACCTGACGGGTTTCGTGTTTACCTTCGGTGTCGCCACCGCTTTCGGAGTGCTACGCTACTCCCCCGAGATCTATGGGTCGGCGCAGCTGTTCCTGATTCTCTTTTTCCTCATTTACGTCACGATTCCGCTGCTCTGCGCGCGGCGCAAGGCCGCACGCCTCGAACGCTCCGTCGATGCAACGCTCGTCTTTGGCGTGCCGCTGGTCGGCTTCGGCTTGCAAGTCGGTCTTGTCCGCAGCTTCACTTACGCGTCGGCGGGCAGCGCGCTGCTGCTGGGCGCTTTTTACCTGTGTCTTGCGCGCACCTTGTGGGCGCGTCGTGGCGAGGGTCTGCGGCTGCACGTCGAGTCGTTCCTCGCGCTGGGCGTCGTGTTTACGACGCTGGCGATCCCGCTCGCGGTCGACGGGCGCTGGACGTCGGCGGCCTGGGCGCTCGAGGGAGCGGCCATCGTCTGGCTCGGTATTCGCCAACAGCGCCTGGCCGCGCGAGTGTTTGGAGTTCTCCTGCAACTGCTCGCTGGTGCCTTTTGTGTCGCCGATCTCTCTTGGCAGAGTAGCGAGTGGCCGCTCGCCAACAGCGTTTTTCTCGGTGCCATGCTGTTGGCGACGGCCGGCTTGCTTAGCGCTTACTTGCTGGAGCGATCGCGGTCGGGGCTGCACACGGCCGAGCGCGGGCTGGCGACGGCGCTTTTCGTGTGGGGTTGTGCGTGGTGGGTCTTGGCCGGCGTGCACGAGATCGACACGCAGGTGGCGGGGGCGTTGCAGGGCAACGCGCTGTTGGCTTTCGGCAGCGGCACCTGTCTCGGTTACAGTGTGCTGGCCAAACGTTTGTCCTGGCCGATCGCCCGCTATCCGGCGCTTGCCCTGCTGCCGTTCATGGCGCTGATCGCCGGGCTCACCGTCTTTCACGATCGGCATCCCTTCGCCCACCTCGGCTTTCTCGTCTGGCCGGCGGCGTTTGTTGCCCATTGGGTGCTGCTGCGCCGGCACGAAACAGCCGATACGCGGGGCTTCGACTGGCTCCACGCCGGTGGCTTGTGGCTGCTTGCCGCGTTGGCAGCGTGGGAGATTGCCTGGGCGATCGATACCTGGGTCGAGGGGAAGGCCGCCTGGCCGTTGATCGCCTGGGCGCTGGTGCCCGGAGCGCTGTTGGCGCTGCTTGCGCTGCGCGGCGAGCGGCTTGCCTGGCCGGTGGCTGCACATTTCGCCGCCTATCTGGTGCTTGGCGCGATGCCGCTGGCGGGGTTTCTCGGCGCCTGGTTCGTCTTCGCCAATGTCTTGTCGGACGGCAACCCGTGGCCGCTGCCCTATGTGCCGTTGCTCAATCCGCTCGACCTGGCGCAGGCCGGGGCAGCGCTCGCTGTCGGTATCTGGTTCGTCGAAGTTCGCCGTCGCGGCTGGTCGCCGCTCGCCAGTTTGCCGGCGGCGACGACCTGGTCGCTTGCCGGTGGCGCGTTGTTCCTGTGGGCGAACGCCGTGCTGCTGCGGACCTTACACCACTGGGCCGGGGTCTCGCTACAACCGGTGGCGCTGCTCAACTCGGCCTTAATACAGGCGTCGCTTTCGCTGTTCTGGACCCTGTTCTCGCTGACGCTGATGGTTTATTCGGCGCGTCGGCAGGCGCGCTCACTGTGGCTGGTTGGCGCAGCGCTGCTCGCCATCGTCGTCGGCAAGCTGTTCTTGATCGATCTTTCGAACGTCGGCACGATCGCGCGTATCGTGTCCTTCCTCGGCGTTGGCGGGCTGATGCTGCTGATCGGCTATCTGGCGCCGGTACCACCCAAAGACGGAGAAGACCGCCGATGAGGGCTGTGCTTGCCATCCTGTTCGCCTCGCTGACTGCCCTGGCCGCGGCTGAAACGCCGCGCGACTTTGCGTATGGTGTGTCACTCGAAACGCGTGGCGGCGAAGGGCTGTTCGAAGTCGCGCTGCCGGCGACTGTGCACGAAGGGGCGGTGCGAGCCGATCTGGCCGACCTGCGCGTCTTCAACGCCGGCGGGGAGCCGGTTCCCTTCGCATTTCTGCCGCCGCCAGAGGCGACGCGCGAGAGACGACAATCCTTGCGCTTGCCGTATTTCGCGCTGCGTGGAGGGGCTGCGACCGGAGTCGATGGAGTCGTGGTGCGTCTGGAACAGGTGGGAAGCAAAGCGCTGCTGACCATGAACGCGGGCGGCAAGACACGTCACCAGGATCGATTGCTCGGCTACATCGTTGACGCCTCCAGCGTCCGTGAGCCGGTGCAAGCGCTGGCGGTTGAACTGGCGCCCACGGTGAACCACCTGGTCACACGGCTGCGCGTCGATACGAGCGACGACCTTGCCCAGTGGTCGACGCTGGTCGCCGATGCGCCGCTGGTGCGCCTGCGCGCGGGTGAAGAGCGTCTTGAACAACTACGCGTCGAATTTCCTGCTCGCAAGTCCAAGTATTTCCGCGTCTCCTGGCCGGTGGCGCAGCCACTAAGCGTTACCGGGCTGACCCTGGAGCCTGCGGAGGGGGTGATCGAGGAGTCCCGCCTGTGGAAAGCGGTGACCGCGCGCGCCATGGCGGCCAAGGAGAGGACAACGAGCGAATACGTCGCCGATCTGGGCGGGCAGTTTCCGGTCGACCGCTTGCGTTTGCGTTTGCCACAGCAGAACACCGTCGCTTCGATCGCCATCCAGTCGCGTGCCAAAGCCAGTGACCACTGGCGCTTGGCGGCGGGAACCACCGCGTATCGCTTCCTGGTCGACGGCCAGGAGATCGTCAGTCAGGACCTCGTGTTGAAGCCGACCAGCGACCGTTACTGGCAGCTGCGCGTCGATCTGCGTGGTGGCGGATTGGGCGGCGGCGACGTCGAGCTGGTTGCTGGCTGGTTGCCGCAGCGCATCGTCTTCGCCGCGCGCGGCCCGGCGCCGTTTATGCTTGCTTACGGCAGTCGCGGTGCTCAAGCCGCCGCGTTTCCGATCACGACCGTGGTTCCCGGCTATCGCGCCGACGGCGTCAACGGGCGCGATTCGAGAGTCCTCGGGCGGGCCGGCATCGGTGCGCCGGTGGTGCTGGCCGGCGAGCAGGCCGTTCGCGAAGCGGTCGACTGGCGGCGTCTCAGCTTGTGGGGCAGTCTGGTTCTCGCCGTTGCGCTGCTCGCCTGGATGGCACTACGCTTGGCTCGGCAAGTCTCGAGGTCGTCACCGCCGACGACAACCGAGCGTCCGTCTGAGTCGTGAGCAGCGCGCAATCGCGCGAACAAGACGCTACTCCTGTGGACGCGAACTACGAGGTGGTTGCCGCGAGGGCGTCGTCCCCCCGATTTCAGGCAAAAGCCGATACGCATGCGCTCGGTGTTGGCGAATGGTCGACTGCGGCGGGCGCGTGATAGACCCGCTGCAAGGTCAGGTGTTCTCCGCAGCGCGCCGCGAGCAAGGCGAAGTCAAAACGGTCGGGCTGCGCACATAAGCTGAGATCGGCGGTCGGCAGGTGGGTGTTGCGGCCCTCTTGAAAGCGGCGGCCGAAATCGGAGTTGCGTACCCGGTTCGCGAAGTGCTCGGGATCGGGCGCTCCGCCGCGCAAGAGGACTTCGATGTAGTCGGCGCAGGCGACGTCCTCGTCTCCGTCGCGATCGACCCACTCGCCGGTGATGACGAAACAGACTTCGGGCGGCTGCAGATCGAGCAGGACGCGCGCGGTGGCGCGCGCCAGTACCAGGCTTCCGGCGAACAGCGAGCGGGCGTGACGAAAGCGCGTCAGGCCGCAGACGCCGGCGGCCGTCGTTTGAATCAGCGGTCGTCCGGCGAGGTCGGCGCCTTGCAGCGCGGCGGGTGAGTTGCCGAAGGTGAATCCGGGGATCGGGTCGCCGCCGCCGACGGCACCGGTGAGGACGGCGTTCGGCAGTTTGCGTTGCAAGCGGAACGCCCCGGCGATGGTGTCGACCGGGTAGATCGCACTGGCGCCGGCCGCAAAGGCGTAGGCAGCGGTCGAAAACGAGCGCAGGACATCGATGACGACGACCGCGTCTCGGGGTTCGCGGGCTGTCGGGTCGAGGCGATTAAGAAACAGGCGGCGGATGCGCATGCGGCTGGCGCCGAGGATGGGCGGGGAGGATGGGCGGGGAGGCGAAAAGTATCGTCGATCGTGGGGTCGGGGTCAAACGCGAGGGGCGGCTGCTTGTGTGTAGAATGCCAGCGAGACAGGTCCGGAAGGCCTCGGGGAGTCGCCAGTGGACAAGATCGCACAGATCGAGGAAGCGCTCGGCAAGCATGCGCTGTGGATGTCCAAGCTTCGGCAAGCAGTGCTTGATGCGCCGCGGGGCATTGATCTCGAAGCCATAGGGGCCGACGATCGTTGTGATTTTGGACGCTGGCTCTATGGCGCCAGCTGGTCAAGCGACGAGCGGGCGAGCCGTTTCTACCAGGAAGTTCGCCGTGTGCACGCCGACTTTCATCGGGTCGCCGCAGAGGTGGTCGAATTGGCCGTCTCGGGCAGAACGACCGAGGCGTTTGGCGTGCTCTACGGGGAATACGTCACCACTTCCGGTCGGCTGGCGATCGCCCTCCGTGCCTGGCAGGAGGATCTGCGTCAGGGACGGTAAGCGTGCTGCCGGCTGCCTGGTCTCACTCCTGGTTTGTGGCCGGTGTGCCGTCGCGAGTTGAGGGTCGATCGTCATCGACCGACGCCATGCAGCGCACCGCCAGGTCGTCGATTTCCCGCAGGCGGCGACTGAGTTCGCGCGCCAGGTTGAGGACGATCAGGGTGAAGGTCGGCATGTCCGACTCGTAGATCCGAAACAGGTCGCCGTTTGACAAGGCGAGGGCCGACACCGGCTCCAGCGCACGCACCGTCGCCGATCGACGCTGCAGGTCGATGAGTTCCATTTCGCCGAAGACGTCGCCCACATGGAGGACGGCGATTCGTCGGCCGAGCGTGCCTGCATTGTCAGGGCCGGCTTTCAGCACCTCGACCGAGCCGCCGCAGATAACGAACATGGCGTCGCCATCGTCGCCTTCGCGAACGATCACTTCGTTAGCCGCGAACTCGACTTCGCGCAGCAGCGGCAGGATGGTTTCCATTGCATGGTCATCGACGCCACCAAATACCGGCTGTTCCTGCAGGAATCGGATCGTCTTCATCGGCTTCTCCTGATCGTGTGCGGTCAGGTCGCGGGCAGTTGTAATGATAGTTCCCCGCGCGCGCCAAGAAGCGGAGATGTCTGCTGATCTCGTCGTCCGGGTGTGCGGAATCACTGCGTATGACCGCGGTGTGGGGCGGCAACGCCCTGCGCTAAAATGTCGTCCATGGACGACGACTATTACATGCGCGAGGCGCTATCGCTGGCGCAGGCCGCTGAATGCCTTGGCGAGGTGCCCGTGGGGGCCGTGGTGGTACGCGACGGCGTCATCGTGGGTCGCGGTTTCAACACGCCGATTGGCGATTGCGATCCGACCGCCCACGCCGAGATCGTGGCGCTGCGCGACGCCGCGCGCGCTTTGCAGAACTACCGACTACCTGGCTGCGAACTCTACGTCACCCTCGAGCCGTGTGCGATGTGCGCCGGCGCAGTGCTGCAGGCGCGTGTCGGGCGCCTGGTCTATGGGGCTCGCGACCCGAAGAGCGGGGTCAACGGGAGCGTCGTCGATCTCTTCGCCGTCGCCCGTTTGAACCATCACACGACGGTCGTCGGCGGTGTCCTGGCGGCCGAGTGTGGCCGCCTGCTGTCGGATTTTTTTGCCGCCCGGCGCAACCGGAGCGAGGAGTCGGCATGCGTATTGACGTCTCGCTGAGCCGTCAGACGCTGACCTTGATTGACGACAACGGCGCAGTCGTGTGTTGCTATGCCGTGTCGACCGCGCGCAAGGGGGCGGGCGAAGTCAGCGGCAGTCAGTGCACGCCGCGTGGGCAACATCTGGTGCGCGCGAAGATCGGGGCCGGAGCGCCTGAGAACACCGTTTTCGTGGCGCGGCGACCGACCGGTGAAATCTACACTCCCGAACTGGCGGAGCGCTTCCCGGGGCGGGACTGGATTCTGACGCGGATACTCTGGCTGTCGGGATGCGAGCCGGGGCGCAACCGGCTGGGCGAGGTGGACACCATGCGCCGCTACATCTACATCCACGGCAGCCCCGACGGCACGCCGATGGGGTTCCCGGGGTCCATTGGCTGTGTTCGGATGCGCAACGCCGACCTGCTTGAACTCTTTGACCGGGTGCCGCCTTACACCGGGGTGCTGATCGGCGAGGACTGAAACGAGACGGCAAGTTCGCCGTTCGGCCGCGCGTCGGCGCCGAAACGACGTTCGATGACCGAGGTCTGTCCGTCGCGCTGCCGGTAGACTACCGTCGCGGCGCGTGTGCCATACTCTGCGGAGACGACGAAAACCGCCGACAGCAGGCGCTCCCAGTGCAGCGGAACGCCGGTTGCCGGCAAGGAGTCGTCGGGCACGATCTCCCGATCACCGAGCAAGGAGAAGAAGGGAGCCGATTCCGGCAAGGTGGCCAGGGCGTCGGTGAAGCGCGCTTTGGCGCTGCTCAGCTTGGGCCACGGCGTGTTGAGCAGATGATTCGACACGCCATAGATTCCGGGTGGAAGCCAGAGAGGAGGGCCGTGGTGGCGGTTCGAGTAGTAGCCCAGAACCTGATCGTCGGCGACGAAAAGGTTGAATCCTTGGTAGGCGTTCGCCTCGACGCTGACACGCGACAGGTATGCTTGCGGGCTCTCGTTTCCGGTCAGAAAGTCGGCAACCAGGCGACCGCGTGACCTCGCGGCCGGTGGCGGCTGTCCGCCACCTTCGCGGTAGTTGGTCAGCGCGGCGAGTCGTTGCCGGCGACTGACCCCAAGCCAGGTGCCTCCGGCTTCAAGATCGCGTCCGGCGAGAACGTCTGGAGCGTCTTCCCAGAACGCGATCGCTGCCGATGGGCGACGATGGAATTCGTCGCGATTGGCGGCAAGCACCAGTGGGTAATCGGGATGTGCCTGCCAGGCAAGCAAAATCAAGCACATCGCGAGACGTTCGCGACCAGGCCGCTAGTCGGCAACTCGCTCGATCGACAGTGGCTGCTCGCCTCCGGTGTCGAGAGCAAGTCCACCGCCGGTGACATACGCTTCCTGAACGATGACCAACGCGTCGTAGCCGCCGAGCGGGGCTGGCGAGGCATTGGCGACCATGCCGCAGGGTTTGTCGGGTGAGGCCGGCGAGAAAATGGCGTCACCGGCAGCCATCGAGACGTCTGCGTGAGCCCGATAAAGATGACGCTTCACTTTCCCCAGGTATTGCGTGCGGGCGATGATCTCCTGGCCCGGATAACAGCCTTTGTGGAAGCTGACGCCGCCGAACCGTTCGAAGTCTGCCATTTGGGGGACAAACTCCTCCGTCGTTTTCCGGGTGATCAAAGGTACGCCGGCGCGGATGTCCAGCCACTGCCAGACGGCGGTTCCCACCGGGCGCGCGCTGGTGGCGATCCGTGACCAAAGTTCGGGCAGCGCGGCGTTGGCGACGACGATCTCGAAGCGTTCGCGGTCGAGACGAATCACGGCGCCGGTCGGAAACGGCGCGCGGCTCATCGCCGTCGCCGGAGTCGGTAGGCTAAGCGCGGCGAGTGTGGCGGTTGCCTGCGGACCCGACAAGCCAATCAGCTGCTCGCCGGCTGAGGCATCCGTGATCGCGACCCGGCTGCGCAAGACGAACATCTGCAAACGCTTGCTGATCGTTGCCTGCAGATCGGCGGCGAGCTGCAGGCGATAACCCGCCTGGTCGCGGAAGAGCAGACAACTGGCCAGCATGCGACCCTTGGCCGAACACCAAGCGGAATGCTGAACGCCATCCGGCGCCAGGTGTTTGACGTCGCTGGTCAGCTGTCCGTGCAGAAAGGTCATCGCGTCGGTTCCCGCGACGCCGATCATGGACAGATGAGTGAGTGGTGCAGCAATCGTCAGTGTCCGGGCGGCAACGAGCTCGGCGGCGGGATCGCCGAAGTCGCTGACTTCGCCACCGACCAGTTGGCCACCCGTGGCCGCGAGCGTTTCCTGCCAGATCGAGTTCATCGCCTTCGTTGTTTGTCTGTACGGTAAGGGGGGATCACCAGCGATCGTTCGCCTCGGGAGCGATCCATTCCGCGCCAGCAACGGCTAGCGGAGGATCGAAGGCGTCACGGTAGCGCCCCTGGGTGGGCTATTATAGGGCCTGTCGACGGCCATTTCCCGTCTTGGCGTGCAGCTCCGTTCGGGTTGCGCCTGATCGATGCGTAGATACTTCCTCAGGTTTCTGGTCGCTACCTTTGTCGTGCTCTTGCTGGCGACAGGCGTTGTCGCCTGGGTCGTGCAGACACCGATTCGACTCGACAACGATCGTGTCGAGTTCACCATCGATGCTGGGAGCAGCTTGCGCGTCGCCAGTCGCGTGATCCACGGCGCCGGGGTTGAGGTTTCACCGTGGTGGGTGCTTCTCGTCGGCCGGGTGATGCGTGTTGACAGCTCGATCAAGGCGGGTAGCTATCAGATCACGCGCGGCATAACGCTGCTCGACTTGCTGGAAAAACTGACTCGCGGCGACGTCACGCAGGCGGAGATTGTTTTTATCGAAGGCTGGACCTTTCGCCAAATGCGTGAGCGGCTTGACCAGCATCCACACCTGGTTCACGAGACACCGGGGTTCTCGGAAGCGCAAGTCATGGACGCCATCGGAGCGGCTGGCACGGCGGCGGAAGGCGCCTTTTTTCCGGACACCTATCTGTTTGCCAAACGTAGCAGCGACCTTGAGGTGCTGGCACGCGCCTATCGTGCGATGCAGCGTCATCTCGACCGGGAGTGGCAGACGAGGGACAACGATCTCCCCTATCGCGACGCTTATCAGGCGTTGATCATGGCGTCAATCGTCGAGAAGGAGACCGGGCGCGAAGCGGATCGTGCGCAGATCGCCGGCGTCTTCGTCAACCGCCTCAGACGCGGGATGCTGCTGCAGACTGACCCAACGGTCATCTACGGACTGGGGCCCGGTTTCGACGGCAACCTGCGCAAGCGGGATCTGTTGGCCGACAACGCTTACAACACCTATGTGCGCAGCGGTTTGCCACCGACTCCGATTGCCATGCCGGGCCTCGCGTCGCTGCGCGCCGCACTGCATCCCTCGCCGACCGACGCGCTTTACTTCGTCGCTCGCGGCGACGGGAGTAGCCACTTTTCGCGCACGCTCGACGAGCACCAGCAGGCGGTCGGACGTTACCAACGCGGCGGCCGATCATGACTGCGCTGTCAGAACCGGGGCGCGGGAAGTTCATCACCTTCGAAGGGATCGATGGCGCCGGCAAGAGCAGCCACCTGTCGGCGACGGCGGCGTTTCTCCGCCAACACGGCGTCGCCGTCGTCACCACCCGCGAGCCCGGCGGAACGCCGCTCGGCGAGCAACTGCGGGAAATCGTCCTGCATCAGACGATGCATATCGAGACCGAAGCCTTGCTGATGTTCGCCAGCCGTCGTGAACACCTGGTGCGCGTCATCGAGCCGGCGCTGGCGCGCGGCGACTGGGTGCTTTGCGACCGCTTCAGCGACGCCACTTTCGCTTACCAGAGTGGCGGGCGTGGCCTTGCACGCAGCCAGTTTGAACGGTTGGAACAATGGGTACATGCGCATCGGCAGCCCGATCTGACCGTGCTGTTCGATCTTCCGGCCGTGGTCGCTCAGCGGCGGCTCGCCGCCGAGGCCCGGTTGCGCGATCGCTTCGAGCAGGAACTGATCGATTTTCATGAACGTGTGCGCAACGCCTACCTCGAACGGGCAGCGGCTGCCGCGGGAAGGATACAGCTGATCGACGCCGCTCAGAATCCGGAAGCGGTCCAGAAGATGGTTGAGGAGTGTGTAAAAACGTACTGTTTATGAAGGTTTCCATGATGCACTCCGAAGCCTGGCGGCAGCTTCAGGCGAGGCGATCGCGAATGCCGCACGCCCTGCTACTGATCGGCCAGCGCGGGATTGGCAAGTTCGCTCTTGCCCGCGAGCTGGCCGCGTCGCTGCTCTGCGAGGCGCCGCTGGCGGGGGGAGTCGCGTGCGCCAAGTGTCTGGCGTGCCGCTGGTTGGCGCAAGGCCATCATCCCGACTTGCGCTTGCTGCAACCCGCGGGGCTGGAGGAGGGGGAAGACGCGACCAGTGTCGACGAGGAACCGGGAACGGCAAAGAAGAGGGCAGGCCAGCAGATCACGATCGATCAGGTTCGGGCCCTCGACGATTTCCTGCACGTGGGTACGCACCGTCACGGGGCTCGTATCGTCCTCCTCAATCCGGCCGAAGCCATGAACCGCGCGACCGCGAATGCGCTCCTGAAGTCGCTCGAGGAGCCCATTGCGGGGACCGTATTCCTATTGATCAGCAGTGAGCCGAACCACTTGCTGCCCACCCTGCGTAGCCGCTGCCAAGCCGTTAATCTACGCTCGCCGTCGCGATCAACGGCGGTCGCCTGGTTGCACGACTCCGGGGTCGGCGAGGCAGCGGAGACCTGGCTGGCGCTGGCGGGAGGTGCTCCTCTACTGGCAGCCGAGCTGGCGGCGAGCAGCGAGCGTCTCCTGCTCGAGGCGCTGCTGGCGCAGTTTGCGCAAGCGGAGAAGTTTCAGGCCTTGCCAGCTGCCGCCGCTGTGGACAAGTTGGTCAAGGGCGAAAAGCGGCCGCAAGCCTTGCAGCGAACCGTCGAATGGGCGCAGAAGTGGCTCGTCGACCTCACGCTCGTCAGCCATGGTTTGTCGCCTCGTTACTTTCTCGGCCACGCGACCTTGTTGCACCGCCTGGCCGGAGCGAGCGACGCGCAGCGCCTTTTGGCATTCCACCGAAAGGCGCTACAATACCGCAGCGCGTGTGCGCAGCCCGTCAACAGTCGCTTGTTTCTGGAAGATTTTTTTCTCAACTACGGGAAGCTCTTCCGGACTTCATGAGAGCCCATGCCAGAACCGCCGCAAGTCAAGCCGGGTGCGTCAGGAGCGCCACGTCCGACGGTACTTTCGCTCAACATCAACTCGAAATCGGCGCTTTATGCGGCGTTCATGCCCTTTCTGCGCCACGGCGGCATCTTCGTGCCGACGACGCGCAATTACACGCTCGGTGACGAAGTCTTCATGCTGCTGTCGCTGATGGACGATCCGGCGAAACTGCCGATTGCCGGAACGGTCGTCTGGATCACACCAGTCGGTGCGCAAAACAACAAGGCTCAGGGAATCGGCGTTCATTTCAAGAACGATGAAGCCGGGGTTGAGGCGAGGCGGCGGATTGAGGCCTTGCTGGGTGGCGTCATGCAGTCCGGGCGTCCGACGCACACCATCTGAGCAGCCGAGTGATTTCCCTCCGGTGACGGGTGCCGATGCTCGTCGATTCTCATTGTCATCTTGACTTTCCGCCGCTTGCCGAGCGCGCCGCGGAGCTTGTCGAAGCGATGCAGGCGAATGGTGTCGGCTGTGCGTTGTGTATCGCCGTCACTCTCGAGGATCTGCCGCGTGTGCTCGATCTGGCCGAGCGCTGGCCGATGTTGCTGGCTACCGTCGGCGTGCACCCGGAGACCACCGACGTTCGCGAGCCTTCGGTCGCGGAACTCGCGGCGCTGGCCGAGCATCCGCGCGTGGTCGCGATCGGTGAGACCGGCCTCGACTACTATTGGCACAAGGATCGGCCGGAGTGGCAGCGTGAACGGTTTCGAACGCATATCCGTGCGGCTCGTGAAGCGGGAAAGCCGCTGGTCGTGCATACGCGGGACGCCGCTGCCGACACGCTGCGACTGATGGTCGAAGAGAATGCCGCTGAGGTCGGCGGTGTCATGCATTGCTTTACCGAAAGCTGGACGGTCGCCGAAGCCGCCCTCGAACAAGGCTTTTACCTCTCCCTATCCGGGATCGTCACCTTCCCCAAGGCGGCTGTCGTTCGTGACGTGGCGCAGCGTGTGCCACTCGATCGCCTGTTGGTGGAAACGGATTCGCCGTATCTGGCGCCGGTCCCGTATCGTGGAAAAACCAACCAGCCGGCCTACGTCCGATACGTCGCGGCGGAGATTGCCGCGCTGCGAGGCCTGCGCTATGAAGAAGTGGTTGAGGCGACGAGCAACAATTTTTTCCGCCTGTTTCCTGATGCCCGCATGAAGGTTGCCCAATGATCAGACTCCTTGCCCTCGTGTTTTCGCTGCTGCTGTCGTCTTACGTCCAGGCTGGCGCCTATGAAGACATGGAGGAGGCGCTGATCTCGGGTGATTCGGCGTGGGCGAAGCAACTCGTTAATCGTGGCATGGACGTCAATTCGGTCGACACGGCCGGCAACACCTTGCTGATGCAGGCGGTCGTTCGCGACAACACGGAGTTTTTCGACTTTCTGCTCAAGCGTCGGGCGCGGATCAACACACGTAACCGCAACGGGGAAACCGCGCTCAGTCTGGCTGCCTTTCACGGCCGGCTTTATTACGCGCAGAAGCTCGTCGAGGCTGGCGCCGACGTCAATCTTTATGGCTGGCCGCCGTTGATTTATGCGGCGTTCAAAGGCGACGTGGCGATCGTCGACTACCTTCTCAAGCGCGGCGCGGAGGTCAATGCCAGAACCGAGAACGGTTCGACGGCGCTGCTTTTCGCAGCGCGCTTCGGCCATCAGGAGGTGGTTGAAGTCTTGTTGCACAACCAGGCCGATCCGAATCTTGCCAACGACCGCGGCGCGACGGCGATCGACTGGGCGCTGAAAACCGAGAACACCGACATCGCCGACCTGTTGCGCAAGGCGGGAGGACGCGCCGGAAGTCCGGGCGCGATTCAGTCGTCACGATAACGCGGCGATCGGCAGCTGGCGAAGGCGCCACTTACCCTGTTGCAAACCCCGGCTCAGGAGGCGATAAAGATCGGCGTCGAAAGGGGGCGGCGAGCCGAGTCCTTGCGCGAGCAAGGCGTCTAGCGCTTCCTCGGTATGCACGGTGGCGATGTGGCGCCAGCGGTCAATCACGTGAAGGTCCTGGCGCAGGCCGAAGGGGTCGCTTTCCAATACCGCCACCGGACCAGGGTAGGGCCACCTGCGAAGTTTGTACTTCGTCATCGCCGCCAGGAACCGCAAACCGTGCGCGGCTGCGCTTTCCTTGCCGATACACGCGCCGCGACAGTGCTGCAGACGGTAAGCCGAGCACGCCTGTTGTGCCGGCCCCTCTTCGAGACCCAGTTGCTGAGAACAGAGTTGCTGCGCTTCGGCAAGACGGCGCAGCGCTCGTTTCGCTTCTGCCGGGGTCGCATAGAGCCCGAAGAGATGATCCGCGCTGGCAAAGTCAAGGTCGTCTGCGAATACCAGTTGCGGCCGGAAGTCGCCTTGCGATGCGGGCAGAATCTGCCAAGCGCAAAGGTCCCTGCGGCTCCCGGCCAAGCGGTCGCTGCGACTGGCAGCGGCCCCTTCGGTCGTCAATTGTCGCTCGCGCAGCCGCGCGCCAAAGTCGCCAGCGGCTTCACGCCACTCGATGCGCAAGGTATCACGGAGCAAGGGCGCGTCCCCATCCGCATTCGCCAGCTGCGCCAGCACATCGCGGCGGACGTTGGTACTGCGCCTGACTAGCAAAGGGCGGTCGCCGGCAGCGAGAAAGGTGTAGGCGCCGGCCGTGTCCGGCAGGTCGTCAAGGATCGTTGGCGGGAGCTGCGGGGGAAGGATCGGTTGGCCGAGCAGGAACGCGACGGCGTCGCCGACCGTGGCAGCGGACAACTGCTCGTGCCAGCAGTGCCATAGTTCGCAGATCAGGCGCGCGTCAGCGAGCGCGCGATGGCGGTCACCAGCTGTCTGCAGCCGGTGGCGCGCGACGAGCGTGTCAAGGTTGTGTTGGTGGTGCTCCGGAAATAGTCGCCGCGAAAGTTTGACCGTGCACAACGTCGCGCTGCGGAACTCGATTCCCAGCCGTCCGAACTCACAGCGCAAGAAGCCATAGTCGAAACGCGCGTTGTGGGCAATCAGCAGGCGCCCGCGCAGCCGCGAGAGCAGCTCGTCGGCGAGTTGCCCGAACGTCGGCGCCGAACTGAGCATCGCGTCGTCAATGCCGGTCAGACGGGTAATGAAAGGCGTGAGCGCGCGCTCCGGATTGACCAGGACGCTCCACTCGCGGGCGCACTCGGCGTCGACCTCGACCAGACCAATTTCGATGATGCGATCGCTGGCGAGGTTGGCGCCGCTCGTCTCGAGGTCGAGAAAGACGAGGGGTCGCGTCGTCCAGCGGGCGATCATCGTCATTCCGCAGCGTTGATCGAAGAGCGGGACGATCGCCGCACCGCGGCCAACTCACGCCGTTGCACGGCGTGCCAGTGCTGCGATTGCGTCGGCCAACGGCTCACTCAAGGCGACCGGGAGGTCGTGTCCCATGCCTTCGATGACGCGGATTTCGGCGTCTGGGACATGGGCAGCCACGTCGCGCCCGCAAGCCACCGGAATCAGCGGGTCGTCGGCGCCATGAAGAACCAGCGTCGGCACCCGAATCGTCTGCAGCAACGCGCGTCGATCGCCACTGGCGAGAAAGGCCGCCAGGTGACGCGCCACGCCGCGCGGGTGAAAGCTGCGCTCGTGCTCCTCGCTGAAGGCGTCGCGCAAGCGCTGCGGACAGCTCGGAAAGCGGGGGCTGGCGACCGCCAGTTGGCGTTCTACGGCGTCTTCGATCAAGCGTTCGCGATCCCGGGTGGGCGGCAGCGGCCTGAAAAGTGCGTGGGCCGCCTGCGGAGTAGGGGGTGGCAGGTCCGGATGGCCGCTGGTCGTCATCAGGCAAGTCAGCGAGAGGACTCGCGTCGGATAGCGGGCGGCAAGAATCTGTGCGATGGCGCCTCCCATCGACGCGCCAACGACGTGTGCGCGGCAAACTGCCAGGGCGTCGAGCAGGGCAGCGCTGTCGTCGGCCATGTCGTCGAGCGTGTAGGGTGGCGTCAGCGGCCTACCCTTGCGCAAAGCGGCTGCTATGTCCGGAACGCCCGTTGCGTCGAGTTTGCTCGACAAACCGCAATCGCGATTATCGAAGCGGATGACACGAAAACCACGGTCAACCAGCGCCTGGCAAAACGGGAGAGGCCATCGACAAAGCTGCGCGCCCAGACCCATGATCAGCAGGACGACCGGCGACGACGCGTCACCCAGACTCTCGTACTCGAAGCAAAGCTGGTTAGCGGCAATCTGGGGCATCGGGACCAAACTCGCTGTCGGTAACGTCGAGCGAGCAGTGAAACCCAACAATCTACCACACGCCCACGTCGCCAACTCATTACCGATCAGGACGACCAGGGCAATCGCATGAATGCCATCGTCGTGGACCCTCGGAAATAATCGTTTACCCTCATGAGGTTACGCAGGGGCTGTTCACAGCCCTCTGATTTGTGTAGTTTTCTGTCATTTTGGGGATTTCCATGGAGGCAGAAGTGCGGTGGTTCGGCGGGCAGACGTGTGGCTTGGGGTGCGCGACTCACGGCAGGCGAAGAAGGTCGAGCACGATCGGGTGGACTTGCGTGGGGTGGCTGTCTGCGCGGTCCTGTCGGGCGCCGATCCCTTTGTCGAAATCGAAGCCTGGGGCAAAGAGAAACGGGATTGGCTGCGGAAGTCTCTGAGACTGGAGCAGGGCATTGCCTGCCACGATACGTTTGGCCGAGTGTTCGCGGCG
>CAYQVH010000035.1:0-31182 GCA_964420975.1 uncultured Candidatus Accumulibacter sp. | reverse complement strand
CTCTCCCAGCGGGTCGTCCAGTCCAAGCTCACGCAAGGCCTGTCGGGTGTCGTCGCAAAGATCAGCTCGCGGCGATCACGGCTCGACGTCACGAGATAGATCGCAGGAGAGAATTCGATTCGAAGCGGGCGGATCATGGAAAAATTCTGCGGGGGAAGAGGATCAAAAACAGGGCTGACCTCTGATTTCGCTGCCTTCCTTCTGCCAAGGTGAGGCGTCGTCTGGCCTAAGCGCCGGATAATCCGTCTCCGTGTACTTCAGCTATCGCCGAAACGGCAACGACCTGATTCTTCCCTTGTCGCTTCGCCGCGTAGACGCCTTCGTCGGCGCGACGCAGGAAGCTGTCCTCCGTTTCCGGTCCGCAGAATTCGGTTGCGCCGATGCTCGCGGTGATACGCAAGGTGACCCCGGCGGCGGTGGTCAGTGGCGTCTCGGCGAGGCTCCGGCGCAGGCGTTCGGCGAGTCGTAGGGCGCCGGGCAGGTCGGTTTCGGGAAGCAGGACGACAAACTCTTCGCCGCCGTAACGAAACGCGGCGTCGAGTCCTCGCAGGCTGCGCTTGATCACCGCACCGGTAGTCACCAGCGCCTGGTCGCCTTCCAGGTGGCCGTGGGTATCGTTGAGGCGCTTGAAGTTGTCGAGATCGAGCACGAGGAGCGACAGCGGTCGTTGATAGCGTCTTGCGCGCTCGATCTCGCTTTGGATACGTTCGCGAAAATGACGCGCGTTGAATAGCGAGGTCAGCGCGTCCGTGATGCTCATCGTGCGATGGAGGAGCTCGCTGGCACGCAGGGATTCTTCGGCCCGTTTACGATCGGTGATGTCCTGCAGCGTTTCGATGGCGCCGATCAGGTTTCCGGAGACGTCATGGAGCGGCGCCGCGGTAAAGAACAGCCAGCGTCCGCCGTCACCGAGGTGGGGAAAGTGGTCCTCGATCTCGTAGGCGCCTTCGAGCACGGCCGAGGGACGGAACTTGCCTTCATAGAAGCGTCCGACACTTTCGTCCACGGCCGATTCCAGGATCAGGTCGGCAAAAACCGGTCGTGGCGAGTCATAAAACGGCCGCCATTGATCACGGGTACCCACCAGCGCTTCGGCTGAATGGCCGGTAATCAGTTCGCAGGCGCGGTTCCAGTGCGTCAGCCGGTGTTCGCGGTCGATGACGAAAGTCGGGACCGAACTGCAGTCGACAATCTGGCGCAGAAACCCCTGGCTTTCCAGGAGCAAGGCTTCGGCGTGTTGGCGCGCGGTGACGTCGAGCAGGATTTCGATCGCGCCAACGACGTGGCCGTCGGGATCCTTGAGTGGTGCGGCGGTGAAATACAGCCAGCGACCGTCTTCGCCAAGGCGGGGAAAGAAATCGCAGACCTCGACGCCGCCATCGAGCAGCGGCGAACGATGGTATTTGCCGTGATACAGGTGCTCGACGTTGTCCTCCAGCACGCCGTCGACGATCAGGTCAGCGAGCGTCGGCCGGGCGCGCGTTCGAAAGCCTCGCCAGGGGTCGCGCGTACCGCACATGGCTTCCGCCTCGAGCCCGGTCAGTCGGGACAGTGCTTTGTTCCAGACGACGATCTGGTGGGCCTGGTCAATCACGAAGACCGGGATGGCAAGTTCCTCGGTGGCTCCGGTGAGAAGAAACGGCGAGAGCAGCGACGAGCGGGTCGCGGCCTGCAAGACGTCGTGCAGGTCCACGCCGGAGCGGCTACTGTCACCGATCGTCCCGTGCGCCGATCCGTTGCGACCACGCGTTTGTTCGGAGCCCTTGTCGAGCATCTGTTCATTCCCCGTAATTCTTGATTGTTGTTTGTTGACAAGTGTCCCATGAAACGGCAAAGGATTGTTCAGCCCGACCGCTCGGCGAGACGAGCGATCAGGCCAGGTGTCGATGCGGCGGTTTTGCGAACACCTCAGGAACCGGTTCCCGGCGTCGCCATCTTCTCGTAGAGGCGGGCACGGGATATGCCAAGCCGGCGAGCTGCCGCCGCCTTGTTACCACTGCTGACGGCCAGCGGAGCGCGAATCGCAGTGCGCTGGGCATTGATCAGGGCCGTGGTCAGCGCCGAAGCCACAATCGCCACGCACGATCTTCGGTCGCCGATCAATCGGCAGGGCATCGAGTAGCCTTCCTGCCAGCGCGACCACCATCCGGTGAGTGTCAGGAATTCGATAAAGTAGGCCACTGCCCCATCGGTGTCGCCGCACTTTCCGACTCCCAGCACACCTGCACGCGACCCGTCATCGTCTGCACCCCCGCACACGACATCAGCATTTCCCGCGACTTCGCCAGCTTCCGTTTCGAATCACCCTTTGGGTGGCACCCCTCAATGTCTCCAAAACTACAGCCCGCCTGATTCATCCGCCGTTTGCACGCCGTCAAATGAGGTTTCCAGGATGATTCAAATTGATTGACTACTAGATCAGACCGCGCTCGGCAAAGGACAAGGGTGGAGTTTGCCCGGCGACGATGAAATGATCGAGGACGCGGACGTCGACCAGCGCGAGGGCCTGTTTCAGCTCGGCGGTTAGCAGTTCATCGGCCCGCGACGGTTCGCCAACTCCCGAGGGATGGTTGTGCGCCAACACCACAGCCGCCGCATTGTGACGAAGCGCCGCTTTCACGATCTCGCGTGGGTAGACGCTGGTTTGTGTCAGACTGCCACGAAACAGCTCGTCGGCGACGATCAAGCGGTTCTGCGCGTCAAGCCAGAGAGCGACAAAAACCTCGTGCTCCAGCGCGGCGAGATGCAGTCGCAAGTAGTCACGAACGGTGTCTGGCGACGAGAACCCCGTTCCGTGCTTCATTTCCTCAACCAGGGCCCGCCGTGCCAGCTCGACCACGGCCTGCAACTGCGCGTACTTCGCCGCACCGACGCCGGGAACGGCCGAAAACTGCGCCTGGTCGGCAGCGAACAACCGCGTCAGACCGCCAAAGCGTGCGATCAGGTCGCGCGCCAGGTCGACCGCGCTTCGCCCCTTGCTACCGACGCGTAGAAAGATCGCCAACAGTTCGGCATCCGACAAGGCCGCGGCGCCCTGCATCAACAGGCGCTCACGGGGTCTCTCGTTCTCCGGCCAATCCGAAATCGCCATAGAGGAGTCTCCAGCGGAAACGGCTCGAACGCTGAGCTCGTGTGACGCCGAGCGTCATCGCGTCGCGACAATTCTTGTACAAGCGCCTGCTGCCCGGCAATGACTCGACCTTGTCGGCGAAACTGCCCGCGTGGTTGCTCCGCGGCGTGACAGACAAAACCCTCCAGGCACTTGTTCGCTTGATCGAGAGAACCTTGGAATGGGCTAGACACGACCGCTCTTTGCCGCGCGCGAGGCAGATCGTCAAGCCTGTCCGGCACCAGGCTTACCAACCAGTCAGGTGAGTAGGGAGCCCTTAGCTTATCGGCATTGGGCCTTACCCCTCGCTGACCCTTGCCGCCAGGCGGATCAGCGCGTACTCCATGCTGTCCGAAAGCGCGCGCCAGCTGGCGTCGATGATGTTAGCGTTGGCGCCGACCGTCGTCCAGGCCTCGGCGCCGCTCTGGAAGTCGATCAGAACCCGCGTGTTGGCGGCGGTTCCGGCTGTGCCCCCCAAAATACGGACCTTGTAGTCGGATAGCCAGACCGTCCGCAGTTCGGGATAATCGCTGACCAACGCCTCCTGCAGCGCGCTGGCGAGCGCGTTGACCGGGCCGTTACCCTCCGCGGCGGTAAACTTGACCGTGTCTCCGACCTTGATCTTGACTGTCGCTTCGGCAAGCAGACCGCGGCCGTGCCGCCTCTCGGTGATGACGAAATAGTCGAGCAGCTCGAACGGGCGACGATAGTCGGGACGCAGGCGATGGAACATCAGTTCGACACTGGCCTCAGCAGCCTCGAAGGTGAACCCCTCGTGTTCGAGATGCTTGATCTGCGAGAGCACGTGTTGCGCGTCGTCGGCGTCGAGGTCGAGGCCCATGCGGCGGGCCTGCAGAACGAGGTTGCCCCGTCCGGACAGCTCCGAAGTGACCGAACGCATCACGTTGCCGACGCGTTCCGGGTCGATATGCTGGTAGGTATCCGGCGACTTGAGGATCGCCGCGACGTGAATGCCGCCCTTGTGGGCAAACGCCGAATGGCCCGTATACGGTTGGTGGTCATGATGTTTCAGGTTGGCGACTTCAGCGACGTAACGCGAGAGCGTCGTCAGCTGGCGCAGGCTGTCGTCCGGCACGACGGGATACCCCATTTTCAGCTGCAGATTGGGCAGAATCGTGATTAGATCGGCGTTGCCGACGCGTTCGCCGTAACCGTTGATCGTTCCCTGCACCATCGTTGCCCCGGCGCGCACTGCCGCCAGCGAGTTGGCGACCCCGCAGCCGGTATCGTTGTGACAATGAACGCCTATTCTGGCGTCCGGCAAACAAACCGCCACCTCGCGGGTGATCGCCTCCATCTCCCACGGCAACTTGCCGCCGTTGGTTTCGCAAAGGACCACCCAGTCGGCGCCAGCGTCGGCAGCGGTGCGCAGGGTTGCCAGGGCGTATTCCGGATTCGCCAGGAATCCATCGTAGAAGTGTTCGGCGTCGAAGACGACCTCTTTGCCCTGACGTTTCATCCAGGCGACGCTGTCGCCGATCATCGCCAGATTTTCCTGCAAGGTAGTCGACAGCACCTGCGTCACATGAAAATCCCACGCCTTGCCGACCAGCGTCACCACCGGCGTGCCAGCAACCACCAGCGCCCGCAGGTTGGTGTCCGCTTCACACGTGCCGCCGGCATTGCGCGTGCGACCGAATGCCGCCAGCCGTGTTGGCAGTTTCATCCGCGTCGCGCGCGCGAAAAAGTCGGCGTCCTTCGGGTTGGAACCCGGCCAGCCGCACTCAATGTAGTGCATGCCGAACGTCGCCAGCCGCTGCGCGATGGTCAGCTTGTCTTCCACCGAAAGCGAGATGTCTTCGCGTTGCGAACCGTCACGCAGGGTCGTGTCGTAGAGAAAAATCGGAGTCATGGCGAGGGTGCGAGATCAGGGAAGGGAACGACGACTCGCTGGCCGGGGAGAGTCTGGCGAATACGGCAGGTATCCGCCACTTGTCGGCAGCAATCGCCAGCCTACGGTCAGGGAGAGACGGTCAGGCGGGCAATACCCGGCGCGCCGGCGCGAGTATCCTTTTCCTCGTGGATGCTGTCAACCGGCAGCCTTGTCCAACGTGGTACGAGCCTGAAGGCGAAAGAATGAGGCGGTGCGACGATCGGGTTGATCATCCGAAGGAGGGTGATCAACGTGAACGAAACGCGACTTCGCGCGATTGAGCAGGTCGAGGGTTTTCTCAGGGGCGGCGCGTCAATCGAGGTTTCGGAGGCGGGAGAGGACGCAGAGCGGTACGCGCACATCAGCAGGGGACTGGAGCGGTTTGACGATCCGAGGCGTTCGAAATAACTTGACCACTACATTGCCGGCCGGCGTGTCGAACGCTGCCTGTCGCCAAGGGTGCCTGATGACACGACACGCGATCGAAATCAGCGAGAAGGCCGGGGTGCGCTACCTGCACTTTTCGTCGACCTGGATTCAGGGAGCGATGCGTGTTCAGCGGCCCAACGCGCTCGAACTGCCTTACACCCGCGAGATGATGTTGGGTCTGCTGCTGCGCGAGCCGCCGTGGCCGCGCGAGGCGCTGCTGATTGGGCTTGGCGCCGGGTCGCTGGTCAAGTTTATCTACCATCAGCTGCCAGCGACGCGGATCACCGTGGTCGAGATCGACCCTCAGGTCGAAGTTGTCGCGCGTCTGCATTTTCAGCTACCCGACGACCGGCGACGGCTGCAGATTGTCATCGCCGACGGTGCGGACTACCTGCTCGCCGGTAACAGTGCTTACGACCTTATCCTTGTCGACGGCTTCGATGGCAACGCACGCGCCGGCGCGCTCGATACGCTGCCGTTCTACCAGGCGTGTCGCGCCCGCTTGCGCGACAGTGGCTTGCTGTCGATCAACCTGCTGGCTCGCGAGCGCGGCAGCGCAGCAAGCGTTGAGCGCATCGACGCCGCGTTCGGTGGTCGCGCATTCGTTTTTCCTTCGTCCGACGCGGGCAATACGATCGCCATCGCGACCGCTGGCGACCCGGTCGACGTCGGTTTCTCCGAGCTGATTGAGCGCGCCACCCGTTGCCGTCAGGAAACCGGCCTCAACCTGCTGCCGACGTTGGCGCGGCTGCCGTCGGTGCAGGCCATGGTTGACGGTCGCCTGATCGTGTAGGGGAGTCGTCACCGCAGCGCACCGACTGACTCGACGCCCGCGGTGGCGAGTATACTTTCTGCTTTTTTGCTGCCCGCGCAGCGTTCTCATTTCTGAAGCGCGACCCGATGAGCGAAGCCAGCGTGTCGTTGAGGCCTGCGGCCTTGGCCGCCGGCACCACTCCACCGCCGCCGTTACCCGGCGTCTGGTCGGCGCGCGTACAAGCGCCGGCCGGGCCGTTGGCGGTCGACGAAGGCGTGCTCGCCTGGCTCGAAATCGACCTTGACACCGATCTGCGCTTTGCGTCCGGCCTCGTCGTCCTTACCAGCGAGCGTCTGCTCGCGCTTTCGGCAGATGGCCAGGACTGGCAAAGCTGGCCTTTCCGCCCGGGTCTGACGCTGATTCGCCGCGACCATGCCGGCGTCGGCACGCTCGAACTCTGCGATGCCCAGTCGCGGCTTGCCCACTGGCGTTACACGCTGGCTGGCGACGTTGCTGCCGGCCGCCTGGTCGAACGTTTCGCTTGCCAACTGGCATTTCGCCTCACCGGCCAGTTACCTCCGGCGCCGGTACAGGCGCTGTGCCCGAAGTGCGAAAGTCCGCTACTCGCCGGACAGGAAGAATGCCCGGTGTGCAGCAAGGAAATCCACGAGCCGCCGTCGACCTGGACCTTGCTGCGTCTGGGACGTTTTGCCCGTCCCTATCGCCGGCAACTCCTGGCCGGTTTCGTCCTCTCGCTGCTGACGACGGCGGCAACGCTGGTCGCGCCGTACCTGACCATGCCGTTGATGGACGAGGTGTTGATTCCGTATCAGAACGGCCAGCCGATCGACGTCGGCCTGGTCACCTACTACCTGGCTGGCCTGCTGGCGTCGTCGCTGCTCGCCTGGGTTCTCGGCTGGGCGCGAACGTACATTCTGGCGCTGGTTTCCGAACGGATCGGCGCCGATCTGCGGACGACGACTTACGAGCATCTGCTCAAACTCTCGCAGGAGTACTTCGGCGGCAAGCGCACCGGCGACCTGATGGCGCGCATCGGTTCGGAAACCGACCGGATCAATATTTTCATTTCGCTGCATCTGCTCGACTTCGGCACCGACGTCCTGATGCTGCTGATGACGACGGTGATCCTGGTCTCGATCAACCCCTGGCTGGCGGCGGTGACGCTGCTGCCGCTGCCGCTCATCGCCTGGCTGATCCACGTCGTGCGCGAGAAGCTGCGCACCGGTTTCGAACGCGTCGATCGCGTCTGGGCCGAAGTCACCAACGTCCTCGCCGACACCATTCCCGGCATCCGCGTCGTCAAGGCGTTTGCCCAGGAAAGCCGGGAAGCGGCCCGTTTTCGGGCGGCGAACGTGCATAACCTCGAGGTCAACGACCGGGTCAACAAGGTCTGGTCGCTGTTCTCGCCGACCGTGACGCTGCTCACCGAACTCGGCTTGCTCGTCGTCTGGGCTTTCGGCATCTGGCAGATCGCCAAGGATCAGATCACGGTCGGCGTGCTCACCGCGTTTCTCGCCTACATCAGCCGCTTTTATGTCCGCCTCGATTCGATGAGCCGCATCGTTTCAGTGACGCAGAAGGCGGCGGCTGGCGCCAAGCGGATTTTCGACATCCTTGACCACGTTTCGAGCGTTCCCGAGCCCACGCAACCGGTGCACCTGGCGGCGGTCTGCGGACGCATCGAGCTGCTTAAGGTCGGTTTTCGCTACGGCACGCGCAGCGTCGTGCGCGACCTCAGCCTGGTCATCGAGCCCGGCGAAATGGTCGGCCTCGTCGGCCACAGCGGCTCGGGCAAGAGCACGCTGGTCAATCTGATCGCCCGCTTCTACGACGTCAGCGAAGGCGCGATCCTGATCGACGGCGTCGATGTGCGCTCGTTACCGGTCGCCGAATACCGCAAACACATCGGTCTCGTCCTCCAGGAGCCCTTTCTCTTTTTCGGCACGATCGCCGAAAACATCGCCTACGGCAAACCGGAGGCGACGCGCGCCGAGATCGTCGCCGCGGCGCGCGCCGCGCACGCCCACGAGTTCATCCTCCGTTTGCCGCACGGTTACGACTCGCTGGTCGGCGAGCGTGGGCAGGCGCTGTCCGGCGGCGAGCGGCAGCGGATCTCGATCGCCCGCGCGCTATTGATCGATCCGCCGATCTTGATCCTCGACGAGGCGACGTCGTCGGTCGACACGACGACCGAGAAGGAGATCCAGAAAGCACTCGACAACCTGGTCCGCGGACGGACGACGATCGCCATCGCGCACCGCCTGTCCACCTTGCGCGACGCCAACCGCCTCGTCGTTCTCGACCGCGGCAGCGTCGTCGAAATCGGTAGCCACGACCAGTTGATGGCACGCGAGGGGCACTATTACCGTCTCTATCAGGCCCAGGCGCGCAACGTCGATACCGAAGACGAGTTGTCGCGGCGCAACGGCGGCGACGAGGGGGACGAGGGGGACGGTGACGACCGCGAATGAGCACGATTGCCGACGACACCCTGCGTCTTAACGCCTTTGGACGCCTCGAGTTCGTCGCTGCCGACGGTGAAACGCACGACGGCGTCGTTCCGGTGCGGGCTTTCCCGATCGGTGCGCCCGATCAGGGGATTGCCCTGATCGACGCGCAGGGCCGCGAACTGGCGTGGATCGAACGCTTGAGCGATCTGCCCGAGGGCGCTCGCGCACTGCTCGCAACGGAACTCGCGCGCCGCGAGTTCATGCCGGTCATCCGGCGCATCGTCAGCGTTTCGAGTTACGCGACGCCGAGTACCTGGCGCGTGGAAACCGATCGCGGAATCGCCAGTCTGATTCTCAAGGGAGAAGAGGACATTCGTCGCCTGGCGCCGCCGGCGCTGCTGATCGCCGACAGCCATGGCATCCATTTCCTGATTCGCGACCGCCGGGCGCTCGATGCGCAGAGCCGTCGTTTTCTCGACCGCTTTCTGTGACGCTGCCCGGAGCCTCAGCGCCAGACCGCTCTCTCTTGCCTGCATCGTTCTACCGCCTCACTTCTCACCGTTCCTGGACTGCCGCCATGAAAAGCAAAGACATTCAATTCCGCGAAATTCGTTATCTGCGAGGCCCGAACATCTGGACCTACCGTCCGGTGCTCGAGGCGATCGTCGATATCGGCCAGCTCGAGGACTTGCCGTCGAACCAGATCCCGGGCTTTCCCGAGCGGCTGAGCCAACGGTTGCCGACGCTGGCCGACCACCGCTGCAGCTACGGCGAGGCCGGCGGTTTTCTGCGTCGTGTCGAAGAGGGGACGTGGGCGGCGCACATCCTCGAACACGTGACGCTCGAGTTGCAGAACCTGGCCGGGATGCCCGGCGGCTTCGGCAAGGCGCGCGAAACGGCGACGCGAGGGGTATACAAGGTCGTCGTCCGGGCCTGGCATGAAGACGTCACCCGAGCCTGCCTCTACGCCGGCCGCGAACTGCTGCTGGCGGCGATTCACGATACGCCGTTCGACCTCGCGAAGACGGTCGAGCGTCTCGCCGACATGGCCGAGCGCAAGCTGCTCGGACCGAGCACGAGTTGCATCGTCGACGCGGCGACGGCGAAAACCCGGCGGATCCCGGCGATCCGGCTGCTGGCTACCGGCAACCTGGTGCAGCTGGGCTACGGCGCGCGCAGCCGCCGGATCTGGACTGCCGAAACCGATCGCACGAGTGCCATCGCCGAAGGCATCTCGCGCGAGAAGGATCTGACCAAGAGTCTGCTCGGCGCTTGCGGCGTTCCGGTTCCCGAGGGGCGGCTGGTCGACAGCGCCGAAGACGCGACGGCAGCGGCCGACGAAGTCGGTTTTCCGGTGGTCGTCAAGCCGTCGGACGGCAATCATGCGCGCGGCGTGTTCACCAACCTGATGACGCCAGCCGAAGTCGAGTCGGCGTACGCGGCGGCGGTCGTCGAAGGCAGCGGCGTCATCGTCGAGCGCTACGTTCGCGGCTCCGAACATCGGCTGCTGGTGGTCGGTGGCAAGATGGTCGCTGCCGCTCGCGGCGAGACGGCGAGTGTGGTCGGCGACGGCGCATCGACGATCAACCAGCTGATCGACCGGCAAATCAATTCCGACCCCCGGCGCGGGGCGGCGGAGGAATTTCCCCTCGACGTCATCGCCCTCGACGAAAACCCGGTCGCCCGCCTCGAAGTGTCACGCCAGGGCTTCACCGCCGAGTCGATTCCGCCCGCCGGACGCGAGGTGCTGATCGTGCGCAGCGGCAACCACACCGACGACGTCACCGACCTCGTTCACCCGGAAACCGCCGAGACGGTCGCGCTTGCGGCACGTATCGTCGGGCTCGACATTGCCGGCGTCGACCTCGTTTGCGAGGATATCTCGCGCCCCCTCGACGAGCAGCGCGGAGCGATCGTCGAGGTGAATGCCGGCCCCGGCCTGCTGATGCATCTGAAGCCCGAACGTGGACAGCCGCGAGCAGTCGGCGAGGCGATCGTCAACGAACTCTTCCCGGACGGCGCCGACGGGCGGATTCCGATCGTCGGCGTCAGCGGCAGCTACGGCAAGACCCTCGTCGCCCGCCTGATCGCGCGTTTTCTCGCGCTCTCCGGCAAACAGGTCGGCCTCGCCTGTAGCGAGGGACTGTACGTCGACTGCCGTTGCCTCGCCAAGGGCGATCACGCGAACTGGGGGGGAGCACACCGCCTGCTGATCAATCGCGCCGTCGAAGCGGCGGTGATTGAGAACGGCAGCGACACGATACTCGCCGAAGGGCTGGCGTACGACCGCTGTCAGGTCGGCATCATCACCAACATCGACGCCGCGCAGCACTACGGTCGTTACGAAGTGGCAACGCCCGAGCAGGTATTCACCGTCTTGCGCACGCAGGTCGACCTGGTTTTGCCGGGAGGGGCCGCGGTACTCAATGCGGCGCAGCCGATGTGCCTCGACATGGCGCCGCTGTGCGACGGCGAAGTGATTTTGTTCGCGCCCGATCCGGAGCTGCCGGCGCTTGTCGACCAACGTGCCAAAGGCCAGCGTGCGGTGTTCGTTCGCCAGGGCCGGGTCGTCCTCGCCACGGGTGGCGAGGAGGCGAATCTGGTCGCCGTCAAGAGTATCCCCCTGTCGCGTCAAGGTCCGAATGGCGATCAGATCGAGAATGTGCTCGCCGCCGCCGCCGCTGCCTGGGCGCTCGGCATCGCTCCCGAACTGATCCGCACCGGTCTGGAAACCTTTGTCACCAAGACCGGCGGAGAGTAGCGCCGGTCGTCAGCCCCCCGCCACTGTCGGTCAGCCAACTGAGGATAGCGTTCATGGAAGTTTCTCGTCTCCGTGCCTTGCGTGGCCCCAACCTGTGGAGCCGACACACGTCGCTCGAAGCCATCGTCTGTTGCGCCGAAGACGAGCGCAACATCGATCGCCTTCCCGGCTTCGAGAGTCGCCTTCGCGAACGGTTTCCGGAACTGGCGATGTTGCACCCGCTCGGCAACGACGACGCCGTGTCGATGGCGCAGGCACTTGAGTTTGCGGCGCTCGGTCTGCAGGCGCAGGCGGGTTGCCCGGTGACCTTCAGCCGGACAACGCAGACGATCGACATCGGAACGTATCAGGTCGTCGTCGAGTACAGCGAAGAGGCGGTTGGTCGCCTCGCCTTCCAGCTCGCCGAAGCGCTTTGTCAGGCGGCCGTCGACGACGCCCCGTTTAGCCTCGACGACGCCTTGCGGCGCTTGCGCGAGCTTGACGAGGACGTTCGTCTCGGACCCAGTACCGGGGCGATCGTCCATGCCGCGGTGGCGCGCAACATTCCGTTTCGGCGCCTGACCGAAGGCAGCCTAGTGCAGTTTGGCTGGGGCAGCCGCCAGCGCCGCATTCAGGCGGCGGAAACCGATCGCACCAGCGCGATCGCCGAATCGATTGCCCAGGACAAGGAATTAAGCAAGCTGCTGTTGCAGGCGGCAGGCGTCCCGGTTCCCGAAGGTCGACCGGTGCTCAGCGCCGAGGACGCGTGGGCGGCCGCCTGCGAGATCGGCTGTCCCGTCGTCGTCAAACCGCAGGACGGCAACCAGGGTCGCGGAGTGGCGGTCAATCTGACCACCCGTGAAGAAATCGAAGCGGCGTACGCCATCGCCTTCAGTGTCAGCGACGAAGTGCTCGTCGAACGTTTCCTGCCGGGTCACGATTACCGCCTGCTCGTCGTCGGCAACCGCCTCGTCGCTGCCGCTCGCCGTGACCCGCCGCTGGTCGTCGGCGACGGCGCACAGACCATTCGCCAGCTCGTCGAGCGCGTCAACCTCGATCCGCGGCGCGGCGAGGGGCATGCGACGTCGTTGACCCGTATCCGACTCGACGACATCGCCCTCGCCCGGCTCGGCGCCGCCGGGCTGACACCGGAGTCGATCCCGAGCAAAGGCCGGCGGGTCGTGCTGCGCAACAACGCCAATCTGTCTACCGGCGGCACGGCAACCGACGTCACCGACGACGTGCACCTGGATCTCGCTGCCCAGGCGGTCGCCGCCGTACAGGCCGTCGGCCTGGATATTGCCGGCGTCGACGTCGTCTGCGACAGCGTCCTGCATCCGCTCGAAGCCCAAGCCGGAGGAATCGTCGAAGTCAACGCGGCGCCCGGACTGCGCATGCACCTGCAGCCGTCGTACGGCAAGGGGCGACCGGTTGGCGAAGCGATCGTCGCCAACCTGTTTGCCGACGGAGACGACGCGCGCATCCCGGTCGTCGCCGTCGCCGGAACCAACGGCAAGACGACCACCGTTCGTCTGATCGCCCGCCTTCTCGGTCAGCAGGGGCTGCGCGTCGGCATGACGACCACCGACGGACTCTACGTCGCCGGCAAGCGCATCGACAGCGGCGACTGCGCCGGACCGAAGAGCGCGCGCAATCTGCTGCTGCATCCCGGCGTCGACGCGGCGGTCCTGGAAACGGCGCGCGGCGGCGTCCTGCGCGAGGGCCTGGGTTTCGATCGCTGCGATGTGGCGGTGGTCACCAATATCGGCCTCGGCGACCATCTGGGGCTGTCGTACATCAGCACGGTGGAAGACCTTTCAGTCGTCAAGCGGGTCATCGTGCAGAACGTCCGGCCAGGTTGTGGCGTCGCCGTACTCAACGCCGCCGACCCGATGGTGGCGCGGATGGCCGATTCTTGTCCGGGCAAGGTGATCTTCTTCGCCTGCGATCGCAACCACCCGGTCATGGCGACCCAGCGAGCCCGGCGCAAGCGTGTCGTCTACCGCGATGGGGCGGCGATCGTCGCTGCCGGTGAAGGTACCGAGCAGCGCCTGACGTTGGCCGAGATTCCGCTCACCCAGGAGGGTCGCATTGGCTTTCAGGTCGAGAACGTGATGGCCGCCGTCGCCGCAGCGTGGGCGCTCGGCGTCGACTGGGCGACGATCCGCGCCGGCCTCGCCGGCTTCGTCAGTGACGCCCAGACGGCTCCCGGCCGGTTCAACGTCTTCCAGCACCAAGGCGCGACGATCGTCGCCGACTACGGCCATAACCCGGACGCGATTCAGGCGCTGGTGAACGCCATCGACAACTTGCCGTGCGCGGCCGACGGTCGCCGAACGGTGGTCATCAGTGGCGCCGGTGATCGCCGTGACCAGGACCTTCGACAGCAGACCGAGATCCTCGGCGACGCCTTCGACCGCGTCATTCTCTACCAGGACCAGTGCCAGCGAGGACGCGCCGACGGCGAAGTGCTTGCCTTGCTGCGGGAAGGGCTGCGGACCGCACGCCGGACGTCGACGATCGAGGAAATCCGCGGCGAGTTCCTGGCCATCGACGCCGGACTCGCCGGGCTCGGCGCCGGCGACCTCTGCCTGATCCTGGTCGACCAGATCGAGGAAGCTCTGGCCTACATCGCTCGGCGGCTCGATCAGGACGGCGCGTCCCCTTCGTCCGGCGTCGTCGAATAGGCCCAGGCGAAACTGCCGCGGGCGCCGGCAAAGAGCAATTTGGATGCGCCGTCGCTACGTCGCAGCCTGGCCTTCAGCTCCTTCAGCGGCAATGAAGCGAGCGGCGTCTCGCCGAGGCGAACGAGCAGCGTGCTGATTCGAGTTTCGCCAACGATCGTGTCGACCGTACACTTCAGCGCGCCGCACGCGGCTTCGCGGCTGGCGGCCAGGTCGGCAATTTCCGCTTCGAGCGCGCTCGTCTCTTCGTCGATTTCCTTGACCGTTTCGCCAAGCTGGGACAGCGTGCGCAGCGTCGGTGCCAGCTGCGCCGAAAGGCGGCGCCACGCCACCTCCTGGTCGGGCCGCAACGTCAGCTCCTGGCGGCGCAACTTGCCGGCGAGCGCGAGATAGCTGGCGACTTCCTTCTCGGCCCGCAACGCATCGATCTTCCGCTGATGTTCGCTACTCGTCGCCTTCAAGGCCTTCTGCTTCTGCTCGAGGGTGCTGATCCGGGTGGCAAAACTCGACAAGTCGGGAAGCAGCAAACGAAGAACGCTATCGACTTCGCCACGTGACCGTGACTGGCGGACGTGTATTGCTTTCGCCGCGACGGCGCACGCGTTGCCCAGATCGAGACTGAGTTCATCGGCGACGATGTCGCAGTGGGTTGCCTGCTCGATAATGGCCTGGCCGGCGATGATGACGCAGTTCTCTGCTCGTCTGACCGTTACACATCCGCGCGGGGCGACCAGTCTCGCCGCCGAAGCGACGCCTTCCACCACAATATCGCCCGCGTCGTTGCTGGCGCTGCCGCCGATCAGATTGCTCTTGAGCAGCACCGTGCCGCCGGCCGAAACGATGTTGCCAAAGACGTCGGCGTAGGCCGTGATGCTGCGGCACTTGACGATCCGCTTCTCCTGAATCTCGCCGTGCTGTTCATAAACCTCGCCGGTCAGCGCCAAGTCGCCGGTCGTTCGGCTGCTGACGCCTTCGTGGCTGATGATCTTGTCGCCAATCGAGAACTGGTGGCTGCGAATATCGATCTGCAGAAAGCCGCTGGTGGCTGCCACCAGGAATTCACCGTCCTTGTCGTGACTCACCCGGGTGCCGGGACCGGCGATGCCGTCGAGATCGATGTCTTTCGGCGTTGGCGCCGGGAGCACTTCGCCGCTGATGTCACGACCGTCGATCCCCGGTGCACGAGGGGCTTTCTTGACCAGGCGGACGCCGGCGGTCACCTGCGGATACCGGGTTTCGAACTGGCGCAGATCGACGCGCCCGCTGAGCAGGCGCCGCGGTGCATTGTTGCGGTGCAGCCCCTTCGCTTGCTCGATGATCTCGGCGTCCTTGCCGGCAACGAAAGGACGACTGCGGGCAACCACGCGCAGCGTCGCCTTGTCGACCGCCAGTCCTTCTTCGACGACGACGACGTCAATTCCGTAGCGGACCCCGTTAAGCCAGGCAGCGGCGATGAACTCGTCCCGGTCAAGCCGGACGCGCGTTTCGCCCGAGCGGCGCCCCGACTCGGCGGCCGCATCGCCAGCCAGCTCCTCGTAGAGCGGCTCGAACATGTAGGCCGCTTCACCCTTGCTGATTCGCAAGCCCTTGTAGAGCGCTTGTCGCTCGGGACGGAAAGTCGTGATGTCGGCGGCAACGAAAACCTCGTCGTCGCCCGGCTGCTGGCTGACTGGCGATTCACCGTATACGAGTTCAAGGAAACGGCCGTAGTCGAGCGCGCGGAAATAGAGGCCGGAGCCAAACACGCGATCGACGAAATCGTGAAAGTCGCGCGCCGCCTCAAGCTGTGAGCGCTGAACGTACAGGCCGCCGTCGTGTTGAACGATGAAGCGGGAGAGGGTGATCTGCCCCTCCTCGAGATCGGCGAGGTTACCGATGGCGCTGTCTGGCGTCTCTGACATGGCGACACCTCGATGATGGCGGGCGGTGGCAGCGCCAACCCGGCCGTTGATTCCTGCAGCCGCGCGCGAGTGGCCAAATTTCGCGGCACGGCCAGCTCCGGTGAACCGGTGTCTACCGTCGACCCCGGGCAAAGTGTGTCTGCTATCGAGTCGCGCAGGCTAACACAAACATTGACGTCCGGGCGTTGCGACCAGTTGCTAGGCAATCCGGATCTGCGCAACAAAGGTCTTCACCCCGCGCAGCATCATCTCCGTCGCAACCGCGACCAAAACCAGACCCATCAGTCGCTCCAGCGCCATGACGAAGCGCTCGCCGACCAGGCGCTGGATGCGCTCGGCAAGGACGAGAACGATCGCGCACACCAGCATCGTGATACCGAGGGCAGCGACCCACTCGAACCGCCGTTCGGGCGCTTGCGAGACCAGCAGCAGGACGGTCGCCAGCGCCGAGGGCCCGGCGATCGCCGGGATCGCCAGCGGCACGATCAGCGGTTCTCCTGGCGGGTCGGCCGCGTCGCCGGCAGGTGGGGGGAAGACCATGCGCAGGGCGATCAGGAAGAGGATCACGCCGCCGCCAATCTGCAGCGACAGCTCGCTGAGATTCATCACGCGCAGAAATCCATCGCCGACGAACATGAACGCCAGCAGGAGCAGAAAGGCGATCAACACTTCGCGCAGGATGACCCAGGGACGGCGCGCCGCCGGCACGTCGCGCAAGGCATTGGCGAAAATCGGGATGTTGCCGATGGGATCGGTGATCAGCAGCAGCAGGATGGTGGCCGAGGCAAAGGTATAGGTCATCGCAGTCGGGCTTGCGCCTGGGAAGGTCAGTATCCGGTGCTTCGTTGCCGCAATAACGGTCATCGGCGGTTGCCGGAAAGGCCTCGGCAGGGGCGGTTTTCGGAAGGATAGCAGGCATCGTCGCGCGACAATGCTGCGTCAGGGCGTTGGCGGCTGCGACCGATTGACGTATAGTCGTTTTGCTGCCTTTCTCTGGAAGGGTGCCCCTTCGCCAGCGGCAAGACCGCCGCCGGGGCCACGTACCCTCGGTACAGTACTCGCGATTTTCGATGAACTTCATCGACGTTCTCAAGCTTCCTCTACACGTGCTGTCAATCGCCAGCCGCGCGAAGTCGTTCAGCCAGAATCCGGTCATCGGCTCGTCGCGTCTCAACCGCTGCGGCCTCCATCGTTACCGCGTAACCCTCGCCGATCAGCTGGCCCGAAAGCGGCGTCTTCACCTGGCCAAACGGCTGACGCCGGAGGAGCTCGAAACCTACGCCCGCGACGGTCTGATCATCAAGCGCAATTTTCTGCCGCCGGACCTTTTTGCCCGGGTATGCGAGGAAGCGCACGCTTACGTGGCGGAAGCCCGCGAGATGCGCCAGGGACGCGCGGTGACTCGCCGCGTGACGCTGGACCCGGTCGACGCCCGGCAGTTGCCGCATTGCGTCGCCGCCGCCAGCGACCCCCGGTTCGATCAGTTGATGCGCTACGTCGCGTCGCACGACGTGACCCCGCTGAGGTATCTGCAGGTCATCGTCGTCGATCCCGCACGCGGCGCGCAGGATCCCCAAACGGCGCTGCACCTCGACACCTTTCATTCGATCGCCAAGGCGTGGCTTTATCTGCAGGACGTCGGCGAAGACGACGGGCCTCTTGCGTACGTACCGGGTTCGCATCGGCTCGACGCAAAACGGCTGGCTTGGGAGTATGAACAGTCTCTGGTCGCAGCTTCGTCGCCGAACGTCTATCACGCGCGTGGCTCGTTCCGGGCGACGGCACAAGATCTCGACCAGCTGGGTCTGCCGCCGGCGATCAGACTCACCGTTCCCGGCAACACCCTGGTCGTCGCCGACACCCACGGTTTTCATGCGCGCACGCCCTCGCCGCGACCCACGCGGCGCATGGAAATCTACGGAACGCTGCGCTGGAATCCGTATGCACCCGTTTGGGGACCGGACCCGCTTTCCTGGCCCGGCATCGTCTCGCGCCGGGCAACGTTGTTGGACACCGCGGCGGACTTTGCCGCTCGTTGGCGGATCGCCGGCAATAGCTGGCCGAAGGTCCCGGCGCGACGAATGGACAGTCGGGAGGTTGGCCGGCCCGGTTCCTGACCTTCGTCTGGCGTTGCCGGGCCGGTGTCTTCGGTGCCGCGCGAGACGAGTTGTCGGCCTTGGGCGATGGGGAGCGGCCCGAGGAAAACCTGGTAGCATGAAACCCGCCCTGGGTCGGACGCCACGCCGAGAGAAGCTCAGTCGTGCAGCTGACCTATCAACAACCTCCGAGAGTTTGTCATGCCGGTCAATTACGCCACGCCTTCCCCGTCCGACCTTCATCCGGTCGCTGGCGTCCGCCTCGGTGTCGCCGCCGCGGCGATTCGAAAACTCGATCACAACGACCTGACGCTGCTCGAACTGTCTGCCGGAAGTTGCGTCGCCGCCGTGTTCACCGCCAATCGTTTTTGTGCCGCGCCGGTTCACGTCTGCCGTCGGCATCTAGCGCTGGGCGACGACATTCGCGCGCTGGTAATCAACACCGGTAACGCCAACGCCGGTACCGGCGCCCACGGCAGACAGGCGGCGTTGGCAACTTGCGCCGCGGTCGGCCAGCTGTTGGGCGTCGAGGATCGCCAGGTTCTACCCTTCTCCACGGGTGTCATTCTCGAACCGCTCCCGGTCGAGCGTCTGACCGCCGCCTTGCCGACGTGCGTTGCCGGCCTTGCCGCGGACCGCTGGCACGCCGCCGCGCACGCGATCATGACCACCGACACGGTGGCAAAAGCCGCTTCACGGCAAATCACCCTCGACGGCAAGTGCCTCACCGTCACCGGCATCAGCAAAGGGGCCGGAATGATCCGGCCGAACATGGCAACCATGCTCGCCTTCATTGCCACCGACGCCGGTGTCGCCGCGCCCTTGTTGCAACAACTGGTCCGGGAGGCGAGCGACGAGTCGTTCAACTGCATCACCGTAGACGGCGACACTTCGACCAACGACTCCTTCGTCCTGATCGCCAGCGGTGGCTCCGGCGTCTGCTTCGACGACGCGCTGGCTCCGGGCTACGACGAGCTGCGACGGACGGTATGCGAGGTGGCGCGCGAACTCGCGCAGGCGATCGTCCGCGATGGCGAAGGCGCCAGCAAGTTCATTACGATCACCGTCGAACACGGCGTCGACCGCGCGGAATGTCGGCGCGTCGCCTACGCGATCGCGCACTCGCCGTTGGTCAAGACCGCGTTCTTTGCCTCCGACCCGAACCTCGGTCGGCTGCTCGCCGCGATTGGCTACGCCGAGATCGCCGAGCTCGACGTCGACCGCGTCCGCGTCTGGCTTACCGGCAGCGGCGACGAAATCCTGGTCGCCGAAAACGGTGGCCGCGCGGCAGGCTACTGTGAGGCAAGCGCCGCCCGCCTCATGCAAGCGGACGAAATCGGCGTCCGGGTCGATCTTGCCCGAGGCGGTTCCCAGGCTACGGTTTACACCTGTGATCTGTCGTACGAGTACGTCCGAATCAACGCCGATTACCGGAGCTAAACCAGACGCCGGCATAGCGAGCGCGCGCGCCGCGGCGGCTCTAATCGGCGCTTGACTCGACGCAATTGCACGCCACAAGCAGCCGACCCGGATCCGGGAAAGGTATACTGGCGTACTGGCGATCCGCCTTGCCACTCGACCGTGGTCGGTGACGCCCCTCCGATCAGAAAAGACTCTCCTTGGCTCTCACTCTCCTTGGCCTATCCGGCGCGCTGACCCACGACCCTTCAGCGGCGCTTTACGTCGACGGCAAGCTGGTCGCTGCGGCGGAGGAGGAACGCTTTGTTCGCGACAAGCACGCGAAAAATCGCATGCCCTATGAAGCGGCAAAGTTCTGCCTCGCCTATGCCGACGTCCAACCCGACGAGGTCGACGCGGTAGCGATTCCTTTGGCGCCAATCAGCCTCGCCGGAGCTGCGCGCTGGCATTTCGCCCGCCGCTACTGGTACGCGCCGGATCGTGCGCTCGACGCGATTCTCACCGGCAACCGGCGCTTTCATCGCTACCGGCGGCGTATCGAGTGGTGTCTGCTGCAACTCGGCTTCGACCTCAAGAAGACCGAGATCGTCCCGGTCGAACACCATCTCGCGCACGCCGCGAGCGCCTACTACTGTGCCGGATTCGAAGAGAAAACGGCGATTCTTGGTATCGACGGCAAGGGTGAGTACGCGACGACCTTCTTCGGCTACGGCGAAAACGGGCGCATACACAAGATCAAGGAGTTCTACGATCCCGATTCGCTGGGCGGACTCTACGGCGCACTGACCGAATACCTCGGATTCGAGATGCTCGATGGCGAGTACAAGGTGATGGGCATGGCGCCGTATGGCGATCCACTGCGCTACGACTTCTCGCGTCTGGCCCGATTTTCAAACGGAGAACTCAGAATCAACACCGACTACGCGAACGTAATCGGTTTCCGCCGCTACAAAGAGAAAGGCAAAGGGTACTATTTCTCGCCGAAGCTGGTTGCGTGGCTCGGCCCGCGGCGCCAGGGCGACGTCGCCGACGACCCCTATGTACACTACGCAGCCAGCATTCAAAGGCTGTTTGAAGAGCTGGCGCTGCAGATGATCGACTACTACCTCGGCGACATTTTGCGGCAAACCGGCCGCTTGGCGTTCTCCGGCGGCGGCGCACTCAACGTCAAGTTGAACCAGAGAATCATCGCGCGCCCGGACGTGCGTGAACTGTTTGTCCAACCAGCGTCTGGCGACGCTGGCACGGCGATCGGCGCCGCCGGCTATCTGTCCGTTCAGCGCGGCGTCGCGGTGGAGAAGATGGAGCACGTCTACCTCGGCCCGGCGTACAGCAACGAGGAAGTCATCGCCGCTTGCGCTCGCCATCCTGCACGTCCGCGCTGGCAACAGATAGACGACGCCCCGCAGCGGGCGGCGCAACTGCTTGCGGCGGGTCATCCGGTCGCATGGTTTCAGGGTCGGATGGAGTTTGGTCCGCGCGCACTCGGTGGCCGATCGATTCTGGGTTGCCCCAGTGCGCCAGGAATCGCCGATCGCATCAACGCCCAGATCAAGTTTCGCGAGCGCTGGCGCCCGTTCTGCCCGAGCATGCTCGACACGGTCGGGCCGCAGATGCTGGGCAGCGAACACCCGGCGCCCTTCATGACGTTTACTTTCGCCGTTGCCAGCGGTTGGCGGGAGCGCGTACCGGAGGTCGTGCACGAGGACGGTACGGCCCGCGCACAGGTCCTCAGGCGCGAATTCAATCCTCGTTACTACGACTTGATGGTCGAACTCGAGCGGCTCACGGGTAATGGGGTCGTCCTCAACACATCGCTCAACCGACGCGGTGAGCCCATGATCTGCTCGCCGACCGATGCTCTGAACATGTTCTTCGCGTCCGACTTGCAGTATCTCGTCATGGAAGACATTCTGGTCGTCAAGTCCATTGTTGACGCGCCGGTGTAATGCGGCCAAGAGCTCGTTTCAGAAGCAAGCGAAGCCAAAAGAACGGCTCAAAAAACTCTTGACAATCAGGATTGACTCTGGCAAAGCGGCCACGGATACTTCACCTGTGTGCCCGAGGGGCACCCGCAGTCGCCGCATGCGCGACCAGCGGCCGGCAACTTGTTTCCCCGATTCGGCTTATCCGTGCTCGGAATTCCGCGTTAGTCACGTTCCTTTCTGCCTTTTCTCATCACTCACTCCCGAGGAAATCATGCCCAAACTCTTCATCGAAGATCTCGCTCTCGAAGGCAAACGCGTACTGATACGCGTCGACTTCAACGTTCCGCAGGACAAGGTCACCGGCGCCATCACCAACACCAAGCGCATCGAGGCAGCGCTGCCGACCATTCAGGCGGCGCTGGACAAGGGCGCCGCCGTCATCCTGATGTCGCACCTGGGTCGCCCCGACGGCAGGGTGGTTCCGCAATACAGCCTGGCGCCGGTGGCGACGGCACTCGAAGGTCTGCTCGGCAGACCCGTGCAATTCCTCAAAGACTGTGTCGGCCCGGAGGTGGAAGCCGCTTGCGCTGCCATCCAGCCCGGCGAAGTCTTCTTGCTCGAAAACCTCCGCTTCCACATCGAGGAAGAAGGCAAGGCCAGCGTGACCAACGCTGACGGTAGCGTCACCAAGCTCAAGGCGAGCGCCGACGACGTCAAGGCTTTTCGCGCCTCGCTGACCCGCCTCGCCGACGTGTATATCAATGATGCCTTTGGCACGGCGCATCGTGATCACTCGTCGATGACCGGCGTGCAACTACCGCAACGAGCCGCGGGCTATCTGATGAACAAGGAACTGGCCGCTTTCGCCGCCGTCCTGGAGTCGCCGCGCCGGCCGCTGCTGGCCATCCTCGGCGGCGCCAAGGTCGCCGACAAGATCCAGTTGATCAACCATCTGCTCGACAAGGCCGATCAGATCATCATCGGTGGCGGCATGGCGTTTACGTTCAAGAAAGTCCTGTCGGGGATGGCGATCGGCAACTCGCTGTTCGATGAGGAAGGCGCGAAGCTAGTCCCGGACTTGATGGAGAAAGCCAAGCAAAACGGCAAGGAGATCTTGCTCCCGGTGGACTTTGTCATCGGCGACAAATTCGATCCGGCGGCGAATACCGGCGTTGCCAACGACGTTGACGGCATTCCCGACGGCTGGCTGGGACTCGATTGCGGGCCCGAATCGACGAAGCGGTTCACCGACGCCATCCTGAAGGCGAAGACGATCGTCTGGAACGGTCCCGCCGGCGTTTTCGAGTTCGAGAAGTTCGAAGCGGGCACGCGGGCAATGGCCGACGCGGTCGTCGCCGCGACCGCTGCCGGTGCGATCACCGTCATCGGTGGTGGCGACACCGCCACGGCGGCCAAGAAGTACGGTGCCGACAAGAAGGTAACACATAGTTCGACTGGGGGCGGCGCCTCGCTCGAATACCTCGAAGGCAAGGTGCTGCCTGGCGTCGCAGCGCTCTCCGACAACTAATCGAGGAGAACCCCCCTTCGGGGTTCTCTCCCAACCTATTCCACAACAATCAAGCAAAGGAAACGCATGCGCAAGATCGTCATCGCCGGCAACTGGAAGATGAACAAGACGGTTGCCGAATCCGTGAAACTCGCCGCCGACGTGGTCGCTGCGGCGCGAGAGATCAGGAACGTCGTGGTCGCCGTTGCCCCGACCACTCTCGCGCTGGCCAGCGTCGCCGAAGTGCTGAAAGGCAGCAACGTCAAGCTCGCGGCACAGGACGTGCACTGGGAGAATCAGGGCGCTTTTACCGGTAAGGTCAGCGCCGACATGCTCCGGGAGATCGGCGTCGATTTCGTCATCATCGGCCACTCCGAGCAACGGACTTACTTCGGTGAAACCGACGCCACGGTCAACAAGAAGGTCAAGAAAGTTCTCTCACTCGACATGCAGCCGATCGTCTGTATCGGCGAGACGCTAGCCGAACGCCAGGGAGGCCAGCTCGAAACCGTGTTGACCACACAGGTCAACGGCGCCTACGCCGGACTCTCGTCCGAAGAAGCGTTGCGCACGGTGATCGCCTACGAGCCCGTGTGGGCAATCGGCACCGGGGTTACCGCCAGCGACGACGAAGCACAGGCTGCGCACGCGTTTGTCCGTAGCCTGCTCGCCAAGCTCTATGGCGACAGCGTTGCTCAGTCGATCAGCATCCAGTATGGCGGCTCGATGAAACCGGAAAACGCTGCCGGTCTGCTGGCGCAACCGGACATCGACGGGGGTCTGATCGGCGGTGCGGCGCTCAAGGCTGACAGCTTCCTCGGTATCGTCAGCGCAGGCGAAGCCCTCACCTCCAGCAAGTAAGTTCTCCATTCGCCCGCGGGACCGATCGCCGGTCTCGCGGCGATGACTTCTCGCGTCAAGCGCAATTTTCTGCTCGCGGTTTCAAGCTCTGAGGCGCTACAGCGGCGCCGTCGGCTCGGCTGTCCCCTGGTCGTTCGCACGACGTGCACTATTTCATAACGCTCCTGCGGCCGCTCACGGGATACTGCTCGTCACCCCCCAAGCCAAGTCGTTTTGCCGAGACTCGATTCACCGCCTGGCAAGCCGAGACCAGAGAGCACCCCACCATGAGACGTATCGTCGCCTTAACCTTCGCCGCCCTGACCGCCGGCGTCAGCAATTCAGCCGCCGCTTTTGTGGTTGACGGGAATCTGCTGAGTGACTGGATCGCCAATCGAAACACCTGGCAGCCCTACGCCGGGAAGGGTATCCAGGCGACCATCGAAGACCAGGTAGGTCCCGACGGCCGCGTCTACCCTGGCTGGGGCGGGCAGGCTTACGACGCGGAAGCCCTGTACGCGGCGATCTCGGGAAACACGCTCTACATTGCCCTGGCGACCGGCCATAATCCGCGCACGCTCAATCAGGGCAACAGCTACGGTGCTGGCGACTTCGCGATCGACTTCGGCAAAGATGGCCGCTTCGAACTCGGCATCAACGTCCTGCACGCAGAAAGTCTGAAGAAAGGCGTTTACACCTTTGAGACGTTCGGTGTCGAGGGCGGGGTATACAAGAATCCCGGCTGGGCCTACGGCCTCTGGGATGCCGCGGGGAAACACACAAGCACTCATCCTGATCCGGCGCATCCGACGCACCTCACCGGCGGCACCCTGCTCGGTACGGCAACGCTTGCCTACACGACGATCGCGGCCACTGGTTACGGCCCGACGGCGAATGACGGTCATTACTTCTACGAGATAGGCGTTCCACTCAGCTTCTTGCTTGCGGCCGGCTGGGACGGCAAGGCGTTCAATATTCACTGGACTGAAAACTGCGCCAACGACAGCATTCTCGTCGATCCTCCGGCTTTGGTTCCGGAGCCGGGCACCGTCGCGCTGCTCGTCGTCGGCTGCCTCGGACTAATCCAGCGTTGTTCCAAGAAGAAGCCGACGGTGCGCTGAGCACGGCGAGCGGGGAGTACTTTACAGGGGGCCTCTGCGGCCCCCTTTTTTCTTGGGCCCCCAGCATGGGCGCACGCCTGCGGATGCTCGTTTCGCGATCGCTTGGTCGACCTGGACATAGGCGAATTCGCGGCGTGGGCGACTGCCGGGGCCGCCGCCGGCGACCCATTTACTAGAAGCCTGGTCGTGTCGCGAGCGCCGTACGGCTCCAACGCCCGCTGCCTCGTTTGACAGCCCACGACGCGGCTACCTATACTCGGCCCAACGTTCCCTGGCGTTTCCCGCCGTCTGCTGCCACTGCCCGGCAGTCAGTTCGCTTTCGTTTCTCTTCCGTTCGCCGATCTCGATGCAAGCGCCAAGCAAGCGACTTTTCCTTTCTGCCGCCTCCGAACGCCTTGCCGAACGCGAGGCCTTGCACCGTCTCGTGACGAGCTGGAACGACGACAGCGCCGGTCGCCGTCCGTCGATCGAGCTGGTCGCCTCGATCGACGTCACGACCGATTCCGCTTCGTCGCTCGCGTCGGCGGTCGACGACTGCGAGCTGTTCGTCCTCCTTCTCGGCGGCGGCATCGACCCGCGTGTCGAAGACGAGTACGAGCGCGCCGCGACCCGTTTCCGAACAACGGGCCAGCCGATCGTTTTTGTCTATCTCGGGGAGGGGCCGGCGAGTGGCAAGGGGACGACGAAGGAAGAGGTCGATCGCCTCGCCCATTTCCTCAAGCATCTGGAAGGTCGCGGCCAGTTTTACACGCGTTACGCCCGCATCGATGAGCTGACCACCCACTTTCGCCGGCAACTCGACTCCCTGGCTGCCGCCGGTTTTTTCGGCGCCGTGATCGAAAAACCGACTGTGGACGCTCCGCCACCGGTCGTCGATCCGCTGTTGCTCGCCTGGCGGCTGGTGCTCGACTTCAAGGCGGAGCCCGAATTGTTGCTGCACCTTGATGCCTCGGCCTTCCGCGCCGCCGTCGACAAGCTCGCCAGCGAAGCCCGCCTTCCGGAGAAGCTTGCCTGGCCGGACAAGCTGGCTCTCGCGCACCGGCATCTCGAGAGCCGACACGGCGGCGAGACGCCGAACGCCCTTTGGGTCGCCTGGGTGAACAATCTCCACGCGTTCAAGATCGGCGCGCTCGGCCAGCCGCCGGAGGCGGCGACAACTTCGGCTGAGGCGTCAACCGAAGGCGACGACCTGGCCTGGGTCGAGGGCGATCGGCCGGCGGTGGAGGGCGAAGCGCCCAGCAAATCGGGGCGTCCGCAGCGCAAGAAATGAGCGGCGCGCTCGGGATCGATTCGCTGCGCAGAACCGAGCGCCTTGCCGCACGCGTCCTCGGCGGCTCGGTCGTCTTTTTCATCGGCGCCGGTTTTTCGCTCGACAGCGAAGGCAATAGCGCGGGTCGCCTGATCAGTCGCCTGCTGGCACGCCTGCTTGCGATCGGCACGTGTCTGGCGCGCGATCACGGCGGGGAGCACAGCCAGGCGCGCCCCCTGCTCGAAGGACTCGGCCGCGTCTTTGGTCTGGCCGGTGCCACCGACCCGGCCGGCGAACTGCTGCAGCCGGTACGCTGCATGACCTGGGAGAACGTCAACAAACTGACGCGCGAGTACTACAACTTCAATGAATGGTCGGTCAGCGCTTTCGGCGTTCTCGCCCGCGAGATGCTCGACCTCGACGCCGGCCAGCGGCGACGGATCGCCACCGAAGTTGAGGAACTGGAGAACTTTCTTCTCCGTGCCTACGGCAACGATCGGGTGCCGCTGGTGCCGGTAGACTGGGACGCGCTGGCGGCTCTGGCGCGTGACGCCGACCGCGGCAAGGCGCTTTTCCTTGACACCATGGGCTTTGCTGACCAGCGCGTGATGGGCGGCGAGCCGGCGGCCGCCGACCTCGATCACGTCGCCGGCAGTTTCCGCGGCAAGTTGCGCCCCCGACACCACGCCCTGGCGCGGCTGGCTCGCGAAGGGCTGCTGCCTTATCTGGTGACGACCAATTACGACCTGCTGCTCGAAGGCGCCTATCGGCTCGCGGGCTTTGTCGCCAAGAACGAAGCGGCGGTTGCTGGCGACGAGCTGCCCGAGACCGCCGTCCCGCACTACGCGCGGATTGCCGCCGCCGACCAGTTTCTGGCGCGCGGCGACCACTACCGGACGGCGCTGTTGCTAAAGATCCACGGCTGCGTCGACGCCTACCGCGACGCACGCGGGCAAGGCGGCGCGGCGTGGGCCAAGTACTTGCCGGCGCTGGTGTTTACCTATCGTGAGATTCAGACCTGGCGTGCCGACGCCTGGTCGCGCGACCTGATGCGGACGCTGCTGCGCACGCAGACGCTGGCGCTGTGCGGCTACAGCGGCGCCGACCCGATCCTGCACAGCACGTTTCGCGAAGTGTACGAAGAGATGGCGGCGATGCGGGCACGGCCACATCCTGGCGAGAGCGGCGACGCACCGGCGTTTTTCTTCGATGTCGCCGGCAAGCGCGAATTCCACGGTTTCGAAATCCTGCGTGCGGCGACGGAAGCGGCGGGCTACCCGCACGGGCGGCTGATCGAACATCCCAACCACGTCGAGTTCCAGATCGGCGAACGTCTGCCGAGTCTCGACGACCATTTTCGCTGGCTCTATCACTGCGTCACACGGTCGCTACAGGAACGAGCGCTGCAGACGCAACTGCGCCGACTCGCCCCGCGACTGCTCGGCCACGTCTGCCGCGACCGCGATTTCGAACGTCTCGGCGCGCGTTTCCAGGAGCTGCGCCGGAGCGAAGACGAGTCGCTGCGCCGGGGCGGCGACCCGCGCCTCGTGCGTCGCCGCTTCGAGGCGATCACCGGCTGGACCTGGCACTTCCTGCCCGGATTGCTGCGCGAACTGGCGCTCGCCGAGCGGGTCGAGAGCCAACAGGGACCGGGCGAGCACGTGCGTGGGCTGCGCCGATCACCCTGGTACTATCCGGCGTCGCAGCGCCCGGAATGGACCGCCTGGGCGGCTGTCCTCGAACTCGGACTGCGCAGCATGGTTGCCGCCTGGCGGGGCGAAGCGGCGGTCGACGACTGGCTCGCCGCCGAAGACAGCCCGCACGCCGCCGTCTCGTACGCCCGTGGCGAAGGCGAGCGGCAGCCGTACGCGCTGGCGATCCGGCTTGCCGGATTCGAACGCCCAGGGCGCTCGCCGGAGCTTGCCGGCGCCTTCAAGCGCCTGCACTCTTGGGAGTTCAGCGAGCAGGATCTGCCCTGGCGGGTGAACGGCACGCCGCACTGTCCGGGCGCGGCAGCGATCTGGAACGCGGCGCTGGGCGAGATCGCCGATCACGAGCAGAACAACCGCTATCTGGGAGTCGTCGATGAGCACTGAACCGAGAGCCGATCGCCTGATTGCCGATCTCGACACCGCCTTGCACCAGGTCGTCGGCCTGCACCGCGCCGAGACGGTCGCCGACTGGCTGGCAAGCAAGACCACAAGTTACCTGATTCGCCGCCGCGTCCTGGTCGCGCATCACTTCGATATTCAGCCAGCGGCGCTGATTCATGATCCCGCCCTCGGCACGCTGGGAATCGTCGAGTGCGTGCTCGCCACTGAGCCCGCACAGGTCGCCGCGCAGGTGCGTCGGCACGTCGATGTCGCCACCTACACCCGCCACCTCGTCCTCCGCGACCGAGCGCGCGGCGAACGTCTTGCCCATACCGTCGAACTGGTCCTCTTGGCCGCGAACGAAACCGACGCCGATCGCCAGGTGCTGACCGAAATCGGCAACACCCTGCGTGCGCTGGTGCGCAGCACCGACTCGCTCTATCACGTCGGGATCGGCCTCCTCACCTGGAACGGCGGGGCGACGCCTTTTCACGGACAGCTGCGGCGCGCCTTGCCCTGGCTGCTGCGAGCGACGCGGCAGTGGTTTGCCTCGCCCCGCTCGCAGCCCCCCGCGCTCGCGGCGACCCCGGCGCGGCGACTGCAGAGCCTGCAACTGAACCACTATCGCCTGCCTGGCGAACGGGAGCTGAAGCTCGCGCCGGCACCCGTCCATCTCATCCACGGCGCTAACGGCAGCGGCAAGTCGTCGCTGGTGGAAGCGCTCGAACTCGTCGCTTCCGGCCGTATCGAACGCCTTGAGCGCGCCGGCGAAACGCACTACGAGCGCGTCATCCGCAGTCGCGGGCAAACCCATCCGGCGACCATCGCGCTGCGCTTCGAGGACGACGAGCCAGCGCGCACCAAGGTCTGGCAGGTGACGGCCACAGGACTCGACCAAGCGCCAGCCGGCCGCGTTAACGCCAGCTCATTTCGCCTCGATCAGCCGCTGATGGAGCGCCTGATCAGCCAGTTTCCACACGAACGTGCGAACACCTTTCTGCAGGCGTTCTTTCCGGAAACCGCAGCCAGCTTTGAAGCCTATCTCGCCGCGAGCAAAGCCCGCGATGAAGCGCTGGCGGCGCTCGCCAGCGTTGTTGACCGCCTCGTCGCCGCACGCAGCGCGCTTGAACCGTTCAAGGACTGGCGCGGCGGGACCGCCACCCCGACCCGCAAGACCTTTCCCGCGCTGCTCGGCGCCTGGATCGAGATGACCGTACTGCGCGATCTCGCGCAGCGCGAGCGCGAAGTGCGGGCAACGCTGCGCGCCGCACGCGCCACCGGCTGGCTAGCGTTGCCGCTCAAACCGCGCGATGCGGCGCTCGTCGCTGAACTGGCCGGAAGCGAGCCGACGCCTTTCGAGCAGCGTGAGCCAGTCTGGGCGGAGGCCGTCGAGATGCTGCAGAAGGAGCTGGCGTCCTTTCGTCCGGTCAGCCGCAGCGAGCAGCGTCGCGCCGAAACCCCGCTCGCCGTGGCCGAGGAACAGTCGCGTGCGCTCAACGCCGTCAGTCGCTGGCTATTCGCCGAAACCATCCTGCAGAGCTATGGCGACTTCGGCGACAAGCTGACACGCGTGATCGCCGCCGGTGAAGCGCCCACCTACGGGCCGCTGGTGATCGGCGCCGAAAACTGGGCGACGCCGGTGTTCAACGATCTCGAAGCGATGCTCAAGGCCTGCGCGGCGCTTGTCAGCGAACAGCCGGCCGTCGCCTGGCCGGGCAAGGGGACGTGTGTCGAATACGAGACCGCGGCGCGGCACCAGCAGGCCCTGCTCGACGCCGGCGCCGAAGTCAGCGCCGGCTTCCTCGACAAATTGCGCGCCGACGAGGGCGCCAGCAGCGAATACGATGGCTCGCTAATCGCCGCCGTCAACGAACTGCTGGCGCTGTTTACCCCCGCTCGCTGGGGTTACGACGACCTTCAGCTGCCGCCACAACTCGCCGACGGCCGGCTTGGTCTGCGTATGGAACTCGGCGCCGACGAACAGGCGGTACGCGCCGAACTCCACCTCAACACCGCCGAACTGAACGCCTTTACGGTCGCTCTGTTCCTGCTCTGCACCGGCCGCGTTGTCAAACCCTTCGGCCTCATCGTGCTCGACGATCCGTTGCAGAACATGGACGAACTGACCTCGACCGCGCTCGCGCGCGGCGTCGCCAAGCTTGTCCGCCTCTGGCGCGATCTCGATCGCCGCGACGAAATCCTGTTCCTCTTCCACGGCGCCGAGGACCTTGAACGCTTTCAGCGCGAGCTGCCGGCGGCTGTTTATCGGCTACCCTGGCTGTCGCCCAGCGCGGGCCCACAGCCGCTACCCGCGATCAGCGCCGAGCCGGGCGCTGCACGCGAACTACAGGCACAGGAACTCGGCGGCCTGTTTGACGCGGCGTAATCCGGGCCGGCCGTCTTGGGTTGGAGCCAGCGACGACGTTTGAGTCGTAGACAAAGCGAAGTCACGCTCGAAGATACTGCCAAGGGGCGGATCGTGGATTATTGCAGCAACCTGGCCACCGTTCCCTCCGTCTGCGGGTCTGCGCGTATACGCGCCCCTCGACCGCAAGGTGGCTCAGAAACGCCTCCACCTCCGCCGCTCCCATCTCGCGCGGGTGCCGCTTGTCGTGAAAGAGCACAAACCGGCGAACCCACTGCACGTACGACTCCGGCATTATGGAGCAGCTACCCCCAGCGGCTGACGCTCAGCCCGGCGAAAATTCTCTTGTTTTCAATGAACAGGAGCATTGTTCATGGTGGAGAGCCACGTGGTTACGGCCCAACGCGGCAACGCTGCCCGTCTGTCGTGGGGCACCAACGTTGGTAACCGTGACACCCGCGACTTCGCGGCGAAGCCGCGTTGTGGCTGTTTGGACTCGGCGCCCTGCGCCGCACTTCGGTTGTTGTTTGCCGCCTAACGTAATGGGATGGTCGCCCCTGCCCGAAACGGCATTGAAGTGCC
>CAYQVH010000034.1:0-31552 GCA_964420975.1 uncultured Candidatus Accumulibacter sp. | reverse complement strand
CTGCCGCGCGGAAATTCCGCGTATCGAGGTGCATTGATCAGCGTTTCCCTAACAATTTTTCTGGCATTCGCCGTGCAGGGTTTCTATACTGAACCGACAACGAAATCATTAGACTCCGAACGGAGGAGACACCATGGACGTTCACCTTTTAACGCTGTTACCAGACAGTTTGTTGGTCGATCTACCCGAGATCGACGCACAACACGAAGAAATATTCCATGAGATCGAGTCCTTACGGGCGGCGTGTTTCGAAAGTGATTACCGCTCGACGGAGGAATTCGAGAGCCTGCTGGAGCTTTTTGAAACGCACTTCGCGACCGAGGAACGGATCGCCGACGAAGCGGGAATAGAGTTCACGCGTCACGCCACGGTTCATCGCGACACGCTGCGACTGTTGCGCCGTGCATTGGCTGAAGTGGTCAGTGGGGGACAGGACGCGCACTCCTTCTTGCGCTACGCGGAATATTGGTTTGAACGTCACATCAATGAGAACGACCGATCCTTCGTCGCGACGCTGAAGATAGCCTACCGTCGGCGATCGCCGAAGCGGCGTCGAGCCGCTGGCCGCCTGCAGGCAGCGTCGATCTGACGCTGCCACTAGGGTCGAACAGCTAACGTTTTGGTGCGCCTGCCTCGCGGGAACGACGAGTTACTCGCCGAGCGACGTAGCCTGTTCGGCAAAGCTGGCGGGCTCGTCGCAAGACTCGCGTTAGCCAGGCGTTGGTGGCGAACCGTCAGTGCGCTCGCGACGACACTGGCGGTGTTGATCGGAGAAATGGCGGTTCCAGCGTTGGCTGTCGGTGATGACTTTGCGGTCGCGAGGACGCGGATGGTCGACGATCAGTTGCGCTCGCGAGGGCGGGGCATCACCCATCCCGGTGTTCTGCAGACGATGGCAACCGTACCGCGTCACGAGTTCGTTCCCTTGCTGCTGCAGCCCTACGCCTATGCCGATCGCCCGTTGCCAATTGGTTACGGGCAAACGATCTCGCAGCCTTACGTTGTTGCCTTCATGACCGAAAAGCTTGAACCGCATCCGAGCGACCGCGTACTTGAGGTCGGCACCGGCTCCGGCTACCAGGCGGCGGTTCTTTCGGTGCTCGTCCGCGACGTGTATAGCATCGAGATCGTCGAACCTTTGGCGCGTCGCGCGGAGTCCGACTTGGCGCGGCTAGGTTATCGAAACGTCAAGGTTCGCCATGGCGACGGCTATCTAGGCTGGCCAGAAGCGGCACCCTTCGACGCGATTATCGTCACCTGCGCTCCGGACCACGTCCCGCAACCACTGGTCGAGCAATTGCGCGACGGCGGACGAATGATCATTCCGGTGGGAGAGGAGTCTGAACAGCACCTCGTCCTGCTCAGGAAGCGCGGTGACACGCTCGAACGGGAGAACGTCCTTCCCGTCCGCTTTGTACCGATGACGGGTGGCGGCGACAAAACGCGTCATTGAGCCTGGCGCTGCCACGGTCCTGCCCTGTTCGCTGCCTCACTCGGATCGGCGCTGTCGACCGTCCTCCGCCTACCTTGTGCTTCGTCCGGATGAGGGCTGCGTACGCCTCGACGCACGCAGCCCCTCGTGAAAAGTCGTTGGCAGGTGGTCAGGCGCCCCGCTCACGCATCCACTTGGCAACCGTCGGCGCCAGCACCTTCTGCGCCAGACCACCGGTGTAGATGCCAATATGACCGGTGGCGATGGCAAATTCGGTGTAGTCCTTGCTGCCGACGTACTTGCCAAGCGCAACCGTGCACGGCGGCGGAACGATGTGATCCTTCTCCGCGTAGATGTTGAGGATCGGAATCGTCAGTTCCTTCAGATCGACCTTGCGGCCACCGATTTCGAGCGTACCCTTGACCAGCTTGTTGCCCTTCAGGTAGTCACGAATGAACTCCTTGAAGGCCTGACCGGCTGCGTCCGGCCCGCCGAACAGCCACTTTTCCATGCGCAGGAAGTTGAGCAAGGAGGAGCGATCGTCGAGGATGTCGATCACGTCGGCGTACTTGCCAAAGTTGAGGATGAACGGCGACGCCATCAAGAACGAAACGTTGAGGACGTCGGCAGGAACGTTGCCATGCACCGCGACCATCGTCTCGACGTCGGCATCGGCTCCCATAGTGAACATTAACCCTTCGTGCGGCTTGTGATTCGCGCGATAGGCGTCGAAGTCAATTGGGGAGACGGTCAGCACCAAGTGGCTGATCTTGTCTTTGTTGAGCGTCGAGTACGTGGTCGAAATGGCACCGCCCTGGCAAATACCAAACAGCGCGATCTTGTCGACTCCATGGTGATGACGAATGAAGTCGACATGTTCGTCGAGGTAACCGTTGATGTAGTCGTCCACGGTACGGTGTTTATCAACCTGCCGCGGGTAGCCCCAGTCATTGAGGTAAACGTCGATTCCCTGGCTAAGCAGATTGCGTACGACCGAGCGATCGGGTTGCAAGTCTGCCACCTCGTAACCATTGATCAGCGGCGGCACGATCAACAGCGGCGTCTTCATGATCTGCGAACGCTCGACCAGCGGGTGATAGTGATAGATCTTGATTCCGTCCTGCTCGAAAACGACGTCCTTCGGCGTGCTACCAATATCGACGTCGTCGTCGCTCAGACTACTCAGCAGTTCGATGCCCTTGCTCAGCTTCGCGTTGAGCGCAGCGGCTTCGGCGGCCAGGTCGGCAGGAAGAATCTGGATCGGAAAATTCAGCATGGGTATCACCCTCCTAATAGTCTAGTAGCTCTCGAAAAAATGCGGGCACCACGGCTCACTCGGCCTTGCTCCGCCGGGTCGACGAACGGACCGGCGCTTTAACGGCCACTTCATGGCTACCCGCCAGCAACTCCTTCTTGAGAGCGCGAACTTCCTTTTTCAGGTCGTGGATGACTTTGTAGGCTTCGTCGACCTCGCTTCGAGTCGGGATATCGAGGTTGCGCAGAAGGTCTTCGACCACCGCGCGCTGCGACAGCTTGTAGCGCTGCTGCGCCTTCGAGAACTCGTTCTGGACGTCAAGGAACTCCTGCGAATTAAAGGTCACGAGCAACGACGCGTCGGCCGTGCGATACCAGAGCCGCATGAGGTCGCGTACAGACGTGATCTTGTCTCCCTTCGCGGCGACCTTGCCGAGTTCCTCGACCGTCGCCTCGACCGCACGCGCCAGCGCCTGGGCAAAGGCCGTATGAAACGTCAGACTGTGCTTGCGTAGATCAACCACCGTATCGATCAGACGCATGATCTTGGCGTTCTTTTCACGCGAGACGCCAAAATGAGGCACTTCCCCAACACCGGCAAACGCACTGGCATCGCTCTCCATCGCCAGCAGACGACTAAGGCCGGCGGTTCCACCCAGCATCGATTCACCGAAGCGGCCAGCAGACACCGCTTGCATCAGGAAAGACAACCACGGCCCCATCGCCGCCGGCCAGTCTGAAGTCATGCTGCGACCGAGATCACCCAGATGAGTCCCCAAGCCGAGGCTGCGCTGCAACATCGCGGTGGACTCCTTGGCCCAGTCATCGGCAAAACGTTGCAGATCGGGGCGCCAGTCCTTGTTGGCCTCGAAGTTCGGGGCAACCACTTTCATGGACCGGAAAAAGAAATCCATGATGCGGTTCATCGCCGTCTGGCTCCCCGCGATACGATCCATCAGCACCCGCGCGGCTTCGTTGGTGCCTTGGCTCGCCGCTTCGAAGCCCTTCTTCGCTACCTCGACCGGCCCCTCCTTGGCGCCCGGAAGGTTTTGAAGCATGGTCGACCAGTCCGACCACATGCGCTTTTGCATGTCTGCCCAAGCGTTGACGACGCCGCCTAGTTGCTCATTCGGATTCTTGCTTTCCACTCGTGAGATCTCCTTTCAGTGTCTCGGACACACTTACCGTCCCGGTAGGCGGATGCCCAGCGGTCGACTGAGTGCACCACTCCCAGAAGCGCGACCGCCAGACGACGGCCGCGATCGTGCAGCTTAGCAGCGACGTCCGGCTTCAGGCCAGCGCCACCACTGCATCCCCTTTGTGTTTTGCCTCTCCCTGCTCGTTGGCGCAGGTCAGTTCGAGGCGCACACATTTCTCGCCGTTCTGCTCCAGCTTTTCGACGATCTTGCCGCTACAGACAAGCCGCTCGTTGATCCAGGTGATGGCTGTAAAGCGAACGCCGAAGCTGCGAATGGCCTCCTGCGGTACCCACTGCGTGAGCAAACGCCCGAGATAGGCCATACCAAGCATGCCGTGCGCAAACACGTCGTTGATACCCTTGGCGCGGACGTAATCCTGGTCGAGATGCAACGGGTGATGGTCACCCGAACCCGTCGCATACAGAGCAAGGGTGAGACGCGAAACTGGCTCCGAAGTGAACGACGGAATCTCGTCGCCAACAGTGATCGCATCAAAATTCGGTGTAGTCATCGAGCCTTCCCCTATTCGCGAATGACGATCACGGTGCGCAGATCGCACACGAGTTCGCCCTGACGGAGGACCTTGACATCCTTGACAATGAACTGCAAGGCGCCGTTTCTCTTGTCGTAGATGTCGGTTACCTGGCCATCAAAGTCCAGCGTCTGGCCAGAATAGACCGGCTGGTAGTAGGTAAAGGTCTGCTCTCCGTGCAGCATTTTCCCCAAGTCACAACCCATCGCCTCGATATAGTCGAAGGGTCGGTCCTTGTCCATGTCCATGCAGAAGAAAAAGGTCGGCGGCGCCAACACCCCCGGTAAGCCGGCTTTCCGCGCCGCGTCCTCATCGAAATAAATCGGATTGGTCTCCCCGGTGGCCTTGGCAAACCACTTCAGCTGCCATGCCGTCAGGTTGACCGAATGTGGTGGCACTTTCATGCCAATGTGCTTCTTGTCGATCAGCATCTCGTTAACTCCTCGGCCACCCCGATGACGGGGTGGCACTACGTATCGGCGTGTTGATCAGAGGACTTCAATCGCGATCGCCGTCGCCTCGCCACCGCCCGCACAGAGCCCGGCGATACCGCGCTTCAGGCCTCTCGCCTTGAGCGCATAGAGCAGCGTGATCAGGATTCGGGAACCGGTGGCACCGATCGGATGCCCCAGCGCGCAGGCGCCGCCGTTGACGTTGACCTGAGCGCGGTCGAGATTGAGATCACGCATCGACGCCATCGTCACGGCAGCGAACGCTTCGTTGATCTCCCACAGATCGACGTCCCCGGCTTGCCAGCCCACCTTTTTCAGCAATTTCTGGAAAGCGAAGACCGGTGCCGTCGTGAACCACGCGGGCTCATGCGCGTAGGTGGCGTGACCGGCGATCCGGGCGAGTGGAGTCAACCCTTGGTTCCTGGCATCCGACTCGCGCATCAGGACCACGGCCGCCGCACCGTCGGAAATCGACGACGAGTTGGCCGGTGTCACGGCACCGTCCTTCTTGAACGCCGGCTTTAGCTGCGAGATCTTGGAGATATCACACTTCATCGGCGTTTCGTCGGACGACAGGACGACGTCGCCCTTGCGGCTACTGATGGTAACCGGAGCGATTTCGGCACTGAAGACGCCTTCTGTCACCGCACGCTGCGCGCGTGCAACGGACTCGGTGGCGAAAGCGTCCATTTCCTCGCGCGTGAAGCCGTATTTGTCAACACACAGCTCGGCAAACCAGCCCATCGTCTTGCCCGGCTCGTAGGCGTCCTCAAGACCGTCGAGGAACATGTGGTCGTACAGCTGACCGTGGCCCAGGCGATAACCGGCGCGGGCACTGGTCAACACGTGCGGAGCGTTGGTCATCGATTCCATGCCGCCAGCGACAACCACGTTCGCCGAACCGACGAGGAGCTCGTCATGGCCGATCATGACCGACTTCTGCGCCGAGCTGCACATCTTGGTCAGCGTGGTGCACGGCACGGACTTGGGCAGTCCGGCGGCGAGCACTGCCTGCCTCGCCGGCGCCTGACGTAGTCCCGCCATCAGGCAGCAGCCCAGCAAGGCGTCGTCGATCGCCTCGCCATTCACACCCGCCTGCGCAACTGCCGCTTTGATCGCGACGCCCGCCAGTTGAGGCGCACTCAAACCGGCAAACTGGCCCTGGAACGAGCCTACCGGCGTCCGCTTCGCACCAACAATAACAACTGACTCACTCATAGACGACTCCTTGGTTACAAGTGGTATTGCTCAAGTTCATGCACGCACTGGGGAAAGCGCTATTTGGCGGCCATACGAATGGCGCCGTCGAGGCGGATCACTTCGCCGTTGAGGTATCCATTGGCGCAGATGTGCTGGACCAAGGCGGCAAACTCGGCCGGCTTGCCCAGACGAGCCGGAAACGGGACCATCTGACCCAGCGAGTCCTGTGCCGCCTGCGGCAAACCCTTGAGCATCGGCGTCTCGAAGATTCCGGGCGCGATCGTCACCACACGAATGCCGTGCGCTGCCAGTTCGCGCGCTACCGGCAGCGTCAGCCCGACCACCGCCGCCTTCGACGACGCGTACGCCGCCTGACCAATCTGGCCGTCATACGCCGCCACCGACGCGGTATTGATGATCACGCCACGTTCGCCACCGTCGTTCGGCGGGTTCTTGCTCATCGCCTCCGCTGCCAGGCGAATCATGTTGAAGGTACCCACCAGGTTGATGTTCACGACGCGCGAGAAGGTTGCCAGATCGTGCGGGCCATCGCGACCGAGAACTTTCTTCGGAGGCGCGACACCGGCGCAGTTGACCAGCCCGTGAACGGCGCCGAACTCTCCCACAGCCATTTGGATCGCCGCACGGGCACTCGCTTCGTCGGCAACGTCGGTTTTCGCGAAGCGTGCATTGGCGCCCAAGTCCGCCGCGTGCGCCTCACCTGCCGTCGAGTCGATATCGACGATGACCACCTTGCCGCCCGCGCCGACCAAGCTTCTCGCCGTTTCGCCTCCCAAGCCGGAACCGCCGCCCGTCACCACAAACACACTGCCATTGATTTGCATACTTACCCCCAAAAAAAGATCGCGACATCCCTTGATGCCGCGCGACCGGCCTACGCCTCCCGCGAATTACGACAACCGCCGTCGACGCAAAGAAATAGTGAAGTTTACGCTGATCCGACGAATTAACGTGCTGGTCTCTGGGAACGAAGCGGCGCGCAGACCACTTGGTTAGCGATGCGCTGTGCCTACCAGCCGGTGCCGTTGCCTTGGCGGACGAAATCCTCGAGCGGCAACGGCGAGCAATCCAGGCATTGTCGAATGCGGAGCGCAGGCGAGTCAACCATCCTGCGGATGTGGGCTCCGCCGGCGCGCGTCGAGACGCCTGCGGCTCGTGACGGCACATCCGGTGCCAACGCCTGAACGACGCCGGCGGCGACTTCGAACCGCTGGAATCATCGGTGGTTGACCTGGATCAGACGCACTGGCTGGAAGCTGCGTTAGCATTTGATTGCGGCGTCGACGATGCCGCAGCATCGACGCGTCGGTGCTGATCACAGAGGAGAAAACCATGGCTGAAGTCCTCAAGGAAATTTCGATCACAGCGCCCAACGCAGCCGGTCCCGTTGCCCCTGACGCGCCCAAAAAGCGTACGAGAACGCGTTCGACAGCACCGAGGAAGGTGGCAACCAAGGCCGCAGAGTCTGCGGCCGCAACGCCAACCCAGGCGCCCGCTGCCGCACCAACGGCGCCTCCGCCACCCGCGGCCGCTACGCTGGCGCCGGCAGAGTTTTCGCGCCGCCTCGGCGACCGTCACCTGCTCGACTCGGACGCCCTCGAAGACATCGACCGTCTGACCAACATTACCCTAGGCCAGATCAGCGGAGGGATTTCACCTGCGTCACTGGCAATGGCGTACCTTGACTGGATGGTGCACCTCTCGTCGTCGCCCGGCAAACAGTTTCAACTCGCGGCGAAAGCCGCTCGCAAGGCCTTGCGCCTTGGCAGCTATACGCTGAACTCGGCGGTGACCGGCAACGCCAAACCCTGTATCGAACCCTTGCCGGGTGATCACCGTTTTGATCACCCTGGCTGGCAGCGCTTTCCGTTCAACGTCATCTATCAAGGCTTTCTGCTCAATCAGCAGTGGTGGCACAACGCGACAACCGGCATCCGCGGGGTCTCCAAGCACAGTGAGGCGGCGGTCTGGTTTACCGCACGCCAGATCCTCGACATGATGGCCCCCGTCAACGTGCCGCCATTGAACCCCGAGATTGTCGAGAAAACGATCAGTGAGCGCGGCGCGAACCTGGTACGAGGCGCCGAGTATTACCGCGAAGACGTTCGTCGCGCACTGCGTGACGAGAAACCGGCCAGCGTCGAAGCATTCCGGGTCGGCGAAAACCTCGCCATTACTCCGGGGAAAGTGGTTTTTCGCAACCAGTTGATCGAGCTGATCCAATACGCGCCGACAACCGCGCGCGTCCACCGCGAGCCGGTGCTGATGCAGTCGGCGTGGATGATGAAGTACTACATCCTCGACCTTTCACCGCACAACTCGCTGGTCAAGTATCTGGTCGATCGTGGCCACACGGTGTTCATGGTCTCCTGGCTCAATCCCGGCCCCGAACACCGGAATCTGGGCATGGAGGACTATCGCAAGCTGGGAACTATGGCGGCCGTCAACGCCATTTCCGAGATCCTTCCCGGCCGCAAGATACATACCGTCGGCTACTGCCTGGGAGGCATCCTGCTGACCATCGCCGCGGCAGCGATGGCACGCGACGGCGACGACCGTCTGGCCAGCGTGACGCTGTTTACGACCATGACCGATTTCACGGAGGTCGGCGAAATCAACGTCTTCATGGACGCCAGCGAAGTCACCCTGCTCGAAGACATGATGTGGGAAAAGGGCTATCTCGGTCACAAGCAGGTCTCCGGGGGCTTTCAGTTGCTCAAATCAGCCGACCTGATCTGGTCGAAGATGGTCCGCGAGTATTACCTCGGACACCGCGAACCGATGTTCGATCTGATGGCGTGGAACGCCGATGGTACGCGCATGCCCTATCGCCAGCACTCCGAGGTGCTCCGCCGTCTGTACGTCGACAACGAACTCTTCCAGGGCAAGTACCTGGTCGGCGGCCGCGCGATATCGATCAGCAGCATTCACTGTCCGATGTTCGCCGTGGCCGCCGTTGCCGACCACGTTGCGCCCTGGCGCTCGGTCTACAAGTTGCATTTGCAGAGCGATTCGACCGCACTGACCTTTGTCCTCACCAGCGGCGGCCACAACGTCGGTATCATCAACGAACCCGGCAACCCGCGCCGCTCGTACCAGATCAGCGTCTGTCGAGAAGGTGAGCGCTTTCTTGACGCCGAAACCTGGCAACAAAGCACGCCGAAGCAGGAGGGCTCGTGGTGGCCGGCGTGGCAGCAATGGCTGGTCGACCATTCGTCCGCCCAGGAAGCCGCACCGGAGATGGGGGCTCCCGAGAAGGGCTACACCCCGCTATGTGACGCGCCGGGAACCTACGTGTTCCAAACCTAGCAGCCGACCGCACTGACGGCCTGACGCCACACTCGGCGTCAGGCCGTCAGGGTCTCCACCGCTCAGTGCCCAGGCGGATGAGCCAGTTGATACGCGTCGCGCATCTCGCGTTTAAGGATTTTTCCTGCCGCGTTGCGCGGGAAGTCGTCAAGGATCAGCACGGCATGAACGCGCTGATAACGGGCAGCGACGCGCTCGTTGATCCAATCGCGTAGTTCGTCCGCACTCGCGGGGGTGCTCCTGGCGTGCAGTACGACGGCCGCAACCGGCGTCTCGCCCCATTTCTCGTGCGTCACACCAAACACGGCGACTTCGCGGACATCCGGGTGGGCAGCGACGACCTCTTCGACATCGCGCGGATAGATCTTCACGCCGGCGCTGTCGATCATGTCCTTCTTTCGGTCCACCAGGTACAGGTAACCCTCGCCATCGACATAGCCGAGGTCTCCCGTAAACAGCCAGCCGTCGCGAACCGCCTGTTCGGTGAGGTCAGGGCGACCGTAGTATCCGGACATCAGCGACGGACCACGACCCACGATCTCACCGACCTCGCCCGGCGACGCTTCGCCGCCATCATCGCGCACAATGCGCATCTCGAAGAAGTAAGGTGGCCTTCCCACAGAACCCGTCTTGCGTAGCGACTGCGTCTTGTCGAGTATGGTCCAGAAGCCTTCGGTCAACCCGTAAAGTTCGTAGAAGCGATCCGGCAGAACACGGTTCAGCAGGTTCTTCTGCTCCTGATGCAGCGGCGCGCCAAGCGAAAGAATCATTTCCAGCGACGCCAGCTTCTCCGGCACGAAGTTTGGCGCGTTGAGTACGGCGATGATTTGCGACGGCACCATCATGGTGTGCGTGACCCGCTCGCGGGCGATGAGCTCGATCGCCTCCTCAGCGTCGAATTGACGTTGCAGGACGTAACGCGCGCCAAGGTAGAAGCAGGGCATCAGGGTCACGAAGGCGCCGTTAAAAACGATCGCCCCGGTATGCAGGACGACCGATTCGGGGGTCATCCGCCAAGTCGCGGCAAACAGAGTGCAATACATGGAACGTACGAAATGGCTGTGCATGATTCCCTTCGGCAGCCCGGTCGTACCGCTGGTATACATGATGTTGAACAGATCGTCGTGCGCGGGATGCACGGGATCAGGCGAGCCCTCGGGACAGGCCTTGAGCAGAGCCGCATAGGCTCCATAGTCCCCCGCTGCCTCGTCGACCATCAGTACCCGGTCTGCCGAGAGCGCCGGGACTTCGACGCGCACATGATCCACGACCCGTTTCATCGAGCGCTGCGTAATCAGGTAGATGGCACCCGAATCACGGAGCAGGCTGGCCAACCCCGGCGCCATCAGCAGCGGACTTAAGGGAACGAGGACAGCGCCGATCGAGGGAACGGCCCAATAGATTTCGAGCAATTCCCGACAGTTGCCGAGCGCCGTCGCCACCCGATCGCCTTTGCGCACGCCGAGCCAGCTCAGGAGCCGCGCACACGCGTACACACGCTCGCCGAAATCACGCCAAGTCAAACGCTCGCTGTCGAAAACGACGGCGACGTCATTCGGTCGAAAAGAGGCGTGATGTCCGATCAAGTTGGCGAGATGCAGCATGTCTTTCCCCTTCTTCCTCACGTGCGCTTGGCGGTCTGGCGACCAACTCGACCCCTTCCCTCCGGTCCGCCGGCAAAGGCTGGCCGACCACTTGCGCATCGCACAAAGCCCGAGTATATCGTGAGGAGATGGTGGCTTGGAAACTCCTTTCTCGGCGCCTCCTCATCGACCTCCTCGGAGCGTCGAAATGGCCAGCTAATTACTTGTCGCAAAGAGCTTTGAGCCGATTTCAAGCGGACTGAAAAATTTTCCCCACACAGACGCGAAAGGCGCGTGACCAAAGCCCATACAGAGGAGTAGAATGAATTGTGCGTTGCAGAAAACAGCTTCCGACGACGTGCCGCCTAAGCGTGCGGCGAGCGGTTATGGGAGCTGAATTCTGGTCGTCGACGGATTGGAGCGGACCGCTTCGCTTTAGGAGAGTCACTGAAGAGTACTTGCGGGTCGCCCGGAGTGGGCTGGCCCTTTTTGACTGACGTTGATTGTTGGAGGTTGGAAAAATGTTTGCACTGTTAAGAGAAATGCCGGACTTCACGGCAAGCTGGATGCGCTACACGATGGCGATGATGCGCGCCACCAACCGCGAAATCAGCGAGTTCAACGACAATCTGTTTATCGCCGCGCACATTGCCATGACGGCTGCGCGCGACAACCCGCTGAGCATCATGGAAGCCCTGGAGATCGTCGAGCACAACGTCGGCTTGACGCGCAAGGGCTTGTCCGGGATGCAGGGCAAGCTCGCCGACTACGCGTTTGATCAAATCGAAGAGGGTACCCGCGCTTTTCTGAATACCATCCTGCGCACCGAAGGCGAGACGCTGTCCGGCTACATGAGGCGTGAAGCCGAAGTGATGGAAGCGGTCTCCAACTTCACCGAACAGATCGAAGCCATTGGCGAGGAGTTCGGTTTTCACTTCAACACTCCGGCCTACAAGCTGGTCCACGAAACCGACGCCTTCGAGCTTTACCAAGTGCTTCCGATCAAACCAGGGGTCGAAGTCAATCCGCATCTGAAACCCGTCATCCTCGTCCCGCCGTACATGCTCGGCGTCCATATCCTGTCGTTCCTGCCGTTCGAGAATAAGAGTTACGCTCACTCGTTCGCCAACGAAGGCATTCCGACGTACGTCCGCGTGGTCAAGGACATCATGAGCGACGCGAAAGTGCAGACGATGACGCCCGAGCAGGACTGCGAGCAAACGCGTCAACTCTGCGCCAAGGTCATGGAACTCAACGACGGCAAGAAGGCTACCCTGAACGGCACCTGCCAAGGCGGCTACATCTGCCTGATGAACATCCTTTCGGGCAAGCTGCAGGAGGTTTGTGACGCGCTGATCACCAACGTCACTCCCGTCGACGGGACCTACAGTGACGCGATCAGCGGCATGCCGACAATGCACCATGATTTCATTACGACGACGCTTCCCAGTGGCAACAAGGTCGCCAACGGCTACCTGCTCAGTCTCGGTATGCGCTTTGTCGCGATCGACCGCGAAACGCCTTTGGTCAAGGTGCTCGACCAAGCATCGCTGCAACGGGCAACCAACATGAATCCCGGCAAGACACCAGCGGCACTCTTCCGCTGGCTGCTCAAGGAGCGGGTACACCTGCCGCTGGCGATTGCCAACATGAGTTCACACACCTTCCAGGACCCGATCGCCGAGGATGGGACACTGCCCGTCAAACTGTTCGACAAATCGCTGAATATCAAGCATCTGATCGACCTCAAGGTACCCTGGTACCAAAACTACGCGATCAAGGACGACCTCGTGACGCCACCGTGCGCAACCGCCGGCAACAAGTTCCTCGAAGGCTGGGACGGTCTCGAATCGGTTGCTTTCTTTGGCGGCCACGTTGCCATCCTGACCAGCCCTTATGCCAAGAAGGCACCCGTTAACTCCGCCTTCACCGACGCCACCGGCAAAGCCGCGCGCGGTCCGGTCAAGTTCCAGGTCGATATCTCACAGGCCGCATAATTCCTCACCCGGCTCGCGCAAGTGACGAGGGGCTGCACACGACTTGCCCCTTGGCGCGACTTGCCACCCCCCGTTAGATAGCGCCATCGGCGCCGGCTGAACAAGCCCTGTTCAGACCGGCGCCGATCTACTATCATGGCGCCGCCCCGCGGGAGGCGGGCGCAACCCCGATCGCAGATCACCCGCCAGCTTCCAGGCATCCGCGAAGCTCGTATTCTTCTACCCTCGAGTTCGGAGATTTTTTATGACTTACGCCAACATCAACGTTGAAGTGCGCGGAAAGGTCGGTTTGATTACACTCAACCGCCCGAAACAGTTGAACGCTCTCAACGACGATCTGATGAACGAACTGGGCAGCGCCCTTACCGGCTTTGACGCCGACGAAAACATCGGCGCCATCGTCCTCACCGGCTCCGATAAGGCTTTTGCTGCCGGTGCCGACATCACTGTCATGCAGTCGCTGACTTACATGGAGGCGTACAAGGGCGACTTCATCTCGCGTAACTGGGAAGCGGTCAAGAACTGCCGCAAACCGGTGATCGCAGCCGTCGCGGGCTATGCCCTGGGCGGCGGTTGCGAACTGGCGATGATGTGCGACATCATTCTCGCCGCCGATACCGCACAGTTCGGCCAGCCGGAAATCCGACTCGGCATCATCCCCGGCGCCGGTGGAACGCAACGCCTGCCGCGCGCGGTTTCCAAGGCGAAAGCCATGGAAATGTGCCTCGCGGCACGCAATATGGACGCCGCTGAAGCCGAACGCGCCGGACTGGTGTCGCGCGTCGTACCGGCCGACAAGCTGCTCGACGAGGCGATGGCGACCGCTACCCGCATCGCCAGCTTCTCGCTGCCGATCGTCCTGATGATGAAGGAGTGCATCAATCGCGCTTACGAGAGCTCGCTCTCCGAGGGACTGCTTTTCGAACGCCGCGCGTTTCACTCGGCGTTCGCGCTTGACGATCAGAAAGAAGGGATGGCCGCTTTTGTCGAAAAGCGCAAGCCGTCGTTTACCAACCGGTGAGTTTCAGCCGGCGGCGGTCGCCCGACGGGGACCGCCGCCATCCAGCTCAGCACGCGGCGAGGTCGACGGCGCTCTGAATTTCGATCTCGTCCACCCAGGCCTTTGCGTAAACCGGCGTATAGAGATTCGAATAGGCGGCCACCTCAAGCGTCAGCGTGACGGTTCGCTGTGCAAAACGCGAGAGATCGATCGTCGCCGGGCGCAACCATTCGCTCTCCTGGTGCGCCATTCCGATGGCAGTCACTTCGTCTACGATCACGCCGTCGACCAGGATTCGAAAGCTCGCGCTCGTGTAGTCATTGGCCGCCGCGTTGAGATCGAGTCGTCGAACGTAGGTGAGTTCCGGGCGCTCGCCGAGCGATATCTGGCGCGAAGTCGACTGTGCCCGCGGCCCCAGAGTACCTCCGTCGCCCGACGACACTTGGCCGTGAAGCACGGATCCCCCACGGAACGCACGTGGATCGTTGGCCAGCCGTTGCCAGCCTGAGCCTTCCCATCCCGCCGACCACGGCGACGCCTCTGGAGTACCCCTGCGCGAACGCTGTGCCGCCAGCCCTTTGAGCGCTCCGGCCGCTTCCAGTGCGGTCGAGATGATTCCCGGAACGTCAATGCCGAGGGGCGCGGAACTGCTCGAACGGCGCGCGCTGTCACCCTTGAGCAAACCGGCGGCCTGCAACGACGCCGAAATGATCCCGTGCACGTCGAGACCGAGACCCGACGACCGCGCACCAGCCCGCGGTCGTTCGTCGTCGGCCGCAGCACGCGCGCCATCGCCTGGGTCACCGGCGCCGGCTTCGGCATGGGTCGTCGCGCTCACCCGGCCACTCGCCTTCGCCTGACCCGGTTCGAAAGCGTCTTCACCGGCTGCACGCGCCGCCTCGACGGGCGACTCGGCGTCCGCCGTCCCTTGTCCAAGGATGCGCCAGAAGTCGGCGATGTGGTGCGACGACGAGATGCCGACCGCGTTGAAGAAGGGAGCCGCTGACCCGCATTGGTGCGGCTCGTCACCCGGATCGAGCGGCGCGCCGTGTCCCATGCCGGTGATGGTAAACGCCTCCACCACCTCCCTGCCGTTGGCGTCGAGCCAAACGCGCCGCGGATAACCGGCAACTGCCATCTCGATCGTTGGCGCTCCGTTTGCCGCGTGCAGGTCGACCCACTGCTTGATGGTCTCCTCGGCGTTGACCGGCTTGACCGCGGTGTCGGCATCACCATGCCAGAGCGACAGGGTTGGCCACGGACCACTATGCGCCGATGCCTTGCGCACGAGATCCCCCCATTCGCGGCCACTACGGCAGCGCCCCTGAAAGATGGTTTCCAGACCCTCCTGCAGGCCCTGTGCCGACCGGTACGGCACGCCAGCGATCACTGCACCACCGGCAAAGACTTCAGGATACGTCGCCAGCATCACGGCCGTCATCGCACCGCCAGACGAGGTGCCGGTAACGAAGACTCGTCGGCGGTCGAGCCCATGCTCCTGCACCATCCGCTCGACCATCTGCACGATCGAATCCGGCTCCCCGCGGCCGCGCTGTTGGTCTTCAGGCCGAAACCAGTTGAAGCAGCGCAGGGGATTGTTGTCCCACTGTTGTTGAGGAAAGAGCAGCGCAAACCCGTGACGGTCGGCCAGCTGTGACCAGCCAGACCCCTTGTTGTACGAACCCGCACTTTGCGTACAACCATGAAGAACAACCACCAGCGGCGCATCGACCGACAGATTGCCGGGAAGGTACTTGAACATGCGAAGCTCGCCCGGGTTAGACCCAAAGTCGCCGACTTCCGTCAGTTGGTGCTCCTGGACATCAACCTGGTCGGACCAGTCCTTGACCGTCGCCAACGTAGACAACAGCTTTTGCCAGCGGCTGCCATGCGGCGTTTTGGCAGCAAGTTTCGCCATGTTGGCGAGGGAGGCCACCCGGTGGCCGAATTTTTTTAGCATGGGACGACTCCTGTCATCAGACAAGGTGGTAAGCAAACCGATCTCGACAAACTTGCGGACCGGCAGAAAAACCGAGTGAAAAAGACCGGGATGGACCAAACCACCCCGTTGCGGATCGAGCCAGGCCGGCGGAGTAGATCCCGCCGCCAAGCCATAGGGTTGACTGATGACCGCCCGTCGCCCCTGCCACCAAGTGCTGAATTGCAGCGACGCGACTGGGCAGCCGCGGTTGACCCAAACCCCGAACAACTCGTTGCTGACGATCGTCCGCGTCTCTTCGACGCAGGCAAGTTCGAGCAACGCGGCCAGCGCCTCTCCCAGCGGCAAGCCATCGAGGCGGAGCAGCGGTCGCGGCGCTTCGTGTGCCGGCACCGGGGCTATCGCCGGGCCGAAGACCACCCGCGGCGTCTCGCCGCCGGAAGCTGCCGTTAACGGGCGAAGGTCGGCGTAGCAGCGGATGGCCTCGATCGTGTGCGCCTGCTGCGGCGCCGCCATCACGCCGAGCAGCAGTTGCGCCGCGTACTGCGGCGTGGCGGGCGGTGATCCTCGACCCCGTGGACCGGGTGGAACCAGTCCACCGCTGACCATCAAGGTCACCCGAAAGCGCAGGTCGCGCCGCGACTCTCCCAGCACGTCGGCGAGCCGTTCGCTGAATTCATAACGAGCAAGTCGATCTCCCATGAGGTAACGATAGCACGTCTGATGAAGGAGTACACAAGTTTTTTAGTAAGTGTCGTCTTTTAATTTTCGCCTGCAGATCGGCTCGGCCCAGCGTGCCAACGTATCTGTGATGCGTCTTGTTCAGCGACCACCGCGGCAGCGCTTGACGAGCCGCAACACGCCGGAGATACTGCACCTGAAGCAGGCGCCATCGCCCGCGCTTCCCTCACCAACGCAGTCATTCGATCAACCGAATCCGGACCCTCCCATCATGAACGGTAAAGTCATTTCGCCTGGCGTCGCCACCGGCGACGCCTTACAAGCGATTTTCGATCTCGCAAAAGAGAAGCATTTCGCCCTGCCGGCAGTCAATGTCATCAACACCAGCACCGTCAACACGGTCATGGAGACGGCGCGGGAAGTTAACGCGCCGGCGATCATCCAGTTTTCAAACGGCGGTGCTCAGTTCTTTGCCGGCAAAGGGCTCGACAACACCAGTCAGCGCTGTTGTATCGCCGGTGCCATCTCTGGCGCCACGCATATCCACCAGCTGGCCGAACTCTACGGCGCGACCATCGTCATTCATACCGACCACGCGGCGAAGAAATTGCTGCCGTGGATCGATGGCTTGCTCGACGCCGGCGAGCGCTACTTCAAGGCCAACGGCAAGCCGCTTTTCAGCTCGCATATGCTCGACCTCTCGGAAGAACCCTTGCTTGAAAACATCGAGATTTGCCAGCGCTATCTCGAACGGATGAGCAACATGGGAATGACCCTGGAAATCGAACTCGGTGTCACCGGTGGCGAAGAGGATGGGGTCGATAACACGGGAGTCGATAGCTCGCGACTCTACACGCAGCCGGAAGACGTCGCCCAAGCGTACGAAGCGCTCTCCCGTGTCAGCGATCGTTTCACGATTGCTGCCTCGTTTGGCAACGTGCATGGCGTCTACAAGCCGGGCAACGTCAAGTTGCAGCCGATCATCCTGAAAAACTCTCAGGACTACGTACAGAAGAAGTTCGGCACCCGTGAGCGGCCGGTCAACTTCGTGTTTCACGGCGGCTCGGGTTCGACGCTGGAAGAGATTCGGGAAGCGATCAGTTACGGCGTCGTCAAGATGAACATCGATACCGACCTGCAGTGGGCGTTCTGGGACGGCGTGATGGGCTTCTACAAGAAGAACGAGGGATATCTTCAAGGACAGATCGGCAATCCCGAGGGCGAAGACAAACCGAACAAGAAGTACTATGACCCGCGCGCATGGCTGCGCAAAGGCGAGGACGCCTTCCGCGCCCGCCTGAAGCAGGCCTTTGCCGACCTCAACAACGTCGGTACGCTCGCCTAGCAACACCGGACGCATCTGGCGGGCTGGCCCGGGACCTTGGGCCGGCCCGTTTTCGTTCCGATTTCGTTCGCTGTACCCAGCCCGCCAGCCGTGTGTCAACGATCCGTTGACCGCCGTTTGATGGGCGTCGATACTCTCTCGCATCGCTTCTATCGGGCAGATCCGCCACGTTCCTTACACTGCCCTCCCTCTTTGTCCACGTCCCTTACTTGCTTTCAAGGAGCCCAGCATGAGCACCCTGGCAGCGCAATTGCGCCACACGGAAGCGCATCGGTCGATTTTCGAATCCGCCGTGCGCCAGAATCCTCTTCCGGTCTGTACCGCCTTCGGCTCGTCCGAACACCCGCAGGCCGTTCGTTTCACCACCACCGACCGCGTTCTGAGCACCAAAGACAGCGAAGGTGTCCGCGCGCGGTTTCCGAAGACGGTCACCGCTTCCGGCAACCTCGTCCTTACTTCGGCCGGTCCGATGCCGTCCCCCGTTGAGGGAAAACGGGTCGCCGTTCTCTTTTCCGGCGGACCGGCAGCGGGCGGACATAACGTCGTCTGTGGGCTGAAACGCGTCCTCGGCCCCGGGAACACGCTCTTCGGCGTCAGGGCCGGCCCCAAGGGATTGCTCAAGGGCACGCTGTTCGAGATTCGCGACGCCGACGCCGACTTCATCATCAATACCGGCGGCTTCGACTTCCTCGGTTCGGACCGCACCAAGATCAAGAGCGATGAACAGTTCGCGCAGGTGCGCGAAACCTGCTGCAAGTACGACCTCGACGCGATCGTCATCGTCGGCGGGGACGACTCGAATACCAACGCCGCCGTTCTCGCCGAATCGCTGTATTCCGGTGTCAAGGCCGACGGTTCGGGAGTGCAGGTCATCGGCGTTCCGAAAACCATCGACGGTGATCTGCAGATCAGCGATCTGTTGGCGATCTCCTTCGGCTTCGACACGGCGACCCGCATTTACAGCGAAATGGTTGGCAACATCCTGCAGGACACCAGTTCCTCACTCAAGTACTGGCATTTTGTCAAGCTTATGGGGCGTTCGGCGTCGCATGTCGCGCTCGAGGTCGCGCTGCAGACGAAGCCAGCGATCGCCCTGATCTCGGAAGAAGTGGCGAGCAAGCAGCTCTCGCTCGCCAGCCTTATCGACCGCATTGCACAGATCGTCGTCGACCGCTCGCACAAAGGAATGAACTATGGCGTGCTCCTCGCCCCCGAGGGCCTGATTGAGTTCATCCCGGAAATGAACGCCATGATCGCTGAGCTCAACGATGTGCTCGCGCATCACGCCGCCGAGTTCGCCGCCTTACCTGACGACGCCAAAGCCGATTTTGTCGGCGACAAACTGAGCCGTGAGAACGCCACCCTGCTCGCGTCGTTGCCGGATTACATCGTGCGCATGCTGCTCGCCGAACGCGACTCGCACGGCAATCTGCAGGTCTCGCTCATTCCCACCGAGCAGCTATTGATTGACATGACGAAGAGACGGGTCAAGGAACTCGATCCGAACGTTCCCTTTGCAGCGCACAACCACTTTCTGGGGTACGAGGGTCGCTGCGGCGCGCCAACCTTGTTTGATGCCGCCTACACCTACAACCTGGGGCTCACTGCTGGCTCGCTGATTCTCGACGGGCGGACGGGTTACATGGCCACGGTGACCCACCTTACCAGCGGTGGCGCACCGCAGGCCATCCCGCTCGCTGGCCTCTTGAACATCGAGCGCCGTCACGGCAAAGACGAATTCGTGATCGAGAAAGCGCTGGTAAAAATGGACAGTGCAGCGATGACCTATTTTGTCTCGCGACGCGACGACTGGGCGGCAAGTGATCTCTTCGCGTCTCCCGGACCACGCCAGTTCTGGGGCCCGACGACCCATCAGCTACCGATCAGCGTCGCTCTCAACTCGCAAGCCGACTCGCTGATGTTCGAGATCGGGTAACGCGGGAAACGCTTCGAGCAGCCGAAAGAGCCACCGACTGCGGGGGCTCTTTCGGCTTCTGCGCCTGACCGACTGACGTACCCGATCAGGCGTCACGCAGTTTCCCCACCAGCGGCCCGGTAACGCAGTTCGGTCAGTTTCCGCGGCAGCAGTGTCTTGGCAACCCCTGCTGGAGTCGCCCAAGCCAATGCAAAGGCCGAAACATTTATGCTGTATCTGATGTCATGCTATATTTATCTGCATGCCATGCTCCCTGCCCGCCTACGCCGAACTGCACTGCTGTTCGAATTTTTCATTCCTGCGCGGGGCCTCGCACCCGGAGGAACTGGTCGCGCGGGCAAAGGTGCTGGGTTACCGCGCGCTGGCGATCACCGACGAAGCATCGCTGGCCGGCGTCGTGCGTGCGCACCAAGCAGCCCGCCAGTGCGGGCTGCAGCTGATCGTTGGCGCCGAATTTCGTTTTGCGGACCCCGCAGCGCCGGCGTGCCGGCTCGTGCTGCTGGCACAGAACCGCGCCGGTTACGGGAATCTCTCGGCCCTGATCACGCTCACGCGACGACGATCACTCAAGGGCGAGTACCGCCTTTACCGAAACGACCTGGAAACCGTCGCGCCGCGGCCTGCCGGTAGCGGCGCCGTTCCCGACTGCCTTGCTCTCTGGATACCGGGTGCCGGTGCCCGCGTGGACGACGGGCGCTGGCTGGCCAGCCACTTTCCCGGCCGTTCGTGGTTGGCGGTCGAGTTGCACTGCGGCGCCGACGATGCGCGACGGCTGGCGGCGCTGCGTGTGCTCGCCGAAAACAGCGGGCTACCGGCAGTGGCTGCCGGCGACGTCCATATGCATCAGCGCACCCGCCGTCCGCTGCAGGATACCTTGACCGCGATCCGCCTGCAGACGACGGTCGCTGCCGCCGGCTACGCGCTGTTTGCCAACGGCGAGCGCCATTTGCGCACGCGGCTGCGACTGGCGCGGCTTTACCCGCCCGATCTGCTCGCCGCAACACTGGCCGTCGCTCAGCGCTGCACCTTCTCGCTCGACGAGCTGTGTTACGAATCCCCTGACGACGTCGTTCCCGAAGGGGAAAGTGCACCCTCGTTCCTCCGTGCCGAGGTCAACAAGGGCTTGCAGCGGCGTTACCCCGACGGGATTCCGGAGACCGTCCGGCAACGCGTCGAGCACGAACTGCGCTTGATCGGCGAACTGGCTTACGAGCCATACTTTCTGACCGTCTACGACTTGGTGAACTTTGCGCGCAGTCGCCAGATTCTCTGCCAAGGACGCGGTTCGGCCGCCAACTCGGCCGTCTGTTACGCCCTCGGCATCAGCGAGGTCGATCCAGCCCGTTCGAACCTGCTCTTCGAGCGCTTCATCTCGCGGGAACGCGGCGAACCCCCGGACATCGACGTCGACTTCGAACACGAGCGCCGCGAGGAGGTGATCCAGTACGTGTACGCGAAATACGGGCGCGAGCGGGCGGCGCTGGCAGCAGCGGTGGTCACCTATCGCACGCGGGGTGCGCTGCGCGACGTTGGCCGGGCGCTCGGCTTTGGCAAGGCGCAAATCGACACGCTAAGCGCCTCGCTCGCCTGGTGGGATAAACGCGAACAATTGCCCGAGCGTCTGCGCGCGGTGGGCCTCGATCCCGCGGCGCCGCGGGTGGAAAAATGGCTGCTGCTGACCGACTCGCTGCGCGGTTTCCCGCGCCACCTGTCGCAGCACGTCGGCGGTTTCGTCATCGCCCGCGGCCCGCTGACACGCCTGGTGCCGATCGAGAACGCCGCGATGCCGGCGCGTACGGTCATCCAGTGGGACAAGGACGATCTCGACGCGCTCGGGCTGTTGAAGATCGATCTCCTGTCGCTCGGCATGCTCTCGGCGATCCACCGCGCTCTCGATCTCGTCGGCCTCCGTTTGCCCGAGATCCCGCCTGAAGACCCGGCGGTTTACGCGATGATCTGCGCCGCCGACACGATCGGCGTCTTCCAGATCGAATCGCGGGCACAGATGGCAATGCTGCCGCGCCTGAAGCCACGACATTTCTACGATCTGGTGATTGAGGTCGCACTCGTTCGACCGGGGCCGATCCAGGGCGACATGGTTCATCCCTATCTGCGCCGCCGGCACGGCAAAGAAGCGATCGAAGCGATGCGCCCGGAAATCGCCGCCGTTCTCGAACGGACCTGCGGGGTACCGATTTTCCAGGAGCAAGTGATGCAGTTGGCAGTCGTCGCCGCGGGTTTCACGCCCGGCGAAGCCGACCAGCTCCGGCGGGCGATGGCGGCCTGGCGGCGCAAGGGAGGACTCGAACCGTTTGAAGAGAAGCTGCTCACCGGCATGCGCGAACGCGGGTACGACGCAACATTTGCCCAGCGCCTCTTCGCGCAGATCCGGGGCTTCGGCGAATACGGCTTTCCGGAATCGCACGCCGCGTCGTTCGCCCTGCTTGTCTATGTCTCGGCGTGGCTGAAGTGCCATCATCCGGCAGCTTTCCTCTGCGCCCTGCTCAACAGCCAGCCGATGGGCTTCTACGCGCCCTCTCAGCTCGTTCAGGACGCGCGCCGGCACGGCGTCGAGGTACGGCCGGCGACTGTCCTCGATAGCCACTGGGAGGCACAGATCGAGGCGTCGTCAGCAAGGCCGTCCGTCCGCCTTGGACTGGCGAGCATCGCCCATCTGTCACAGGCAGCCGCGGAACGTCTCGTTGCCGCCCGCCGCCGGGCATCGTTCGTCAGTGTAGAGGACCTCGCGATGCGCGCCCGCCTGACCCGCCGCGATCTCGATCTGCTTGCCGCAGCAGGCGCGCTGGCCAGTCTCGCCGGCCATCGCCGGCAAGCCGCCTGGGCCGTTGCCGGCGCTCCGGCGGCTCCTTGTCAGCTCGACCTGCTGAGCGCTGCGACCGTGGCCGAACCAGCGGTCGAACTGACGCCGCCGAGTGAGGGCGACGATCTGGTCGCCGACTACGCCAGTAGCGGTCTCACCCTCGGCCGCCATCCACTCGCCTTGCTGCGCAGCCGGCTCAGCGGACGCCGCTTTCTGGCCGCCAGCGACCTGCGGCAGGCAGCCGACCGCCAACTCGCGCGCACTGCCGGCATCGTCACCTGTCGCCAACGCCCGGGAACCGCGAGCGGCCTCTTCTTCCTCACCCTGGAAGACGAGACCGGCTGGGCGAACGTCGTCGTTCACTCGTACCTGGTCGATCGGCAGCGCCGTGAGCTGCTCGGCGCTCGCCTGCTCGGCGTCTTCGGGCAGGTGCAACGCGAAGGCGAGGTCGTACACCTGATCGCCAAGCGCCTGCTCGACCTTTCGTCCCTACTCGGTCGCCTGTCGACGGTGAGTCGCAATTTTCATTGAGCGACGACTGCGGCGTAAAGGTCGTGCTCGTCGGCGTCGACCACCCGGACGCGCAGAAAATCGCCGGGACTGGCGTCAAAATAGTCATTGACGAAAACCAGACCGTCGATTTCCGGTGCATCGGCCATCGAGCGGGCAATCGTCCCTTCCTCATCGACCTCGTCGACCAGGACGTCGATTTCGCGCCCGATCCGAGCCGCGAGCAAATCGGCCGAGAGGTCTTCCTGCAGCGCCATCAGTCGCTGCCGGCGCTCTTCGCGCACCTCGTCCGGCACAGCGCCGGGCAAGTCGTTCGCCGCCGCCCCGTCAACCGGCGAATACGCGAAACAGCCGACACGATCAAGCCGCGCTTCGGCCAGGAACGCCAGCAGCTCTTCGAACTCGGCCTCGCTCTCGCCCGGGAAACCGGTGATGAACGTGCTGCGGATCGTGATCTCCGGACAGATCGACCGCCACGCCTTGATCCTCGCCAGATTGTTCTCGGCACTCGCCGGTCGCCGCATCGCCGTCAGGATACGTGGACTGGCGTGTTGAAACGGCACGTCGAGATAGGGCAGCAGGCGGCCCTCGGCCATCAGCGGAATCAACGCATCGACGCTCGGATACGGATAGACGTAGTGCAGCCGCACCCAGACGCCGAGTTCCCCCAGCGCCACGCAGAGGTCCTGCAGCCGCGTGCGCAGCGGGCGGCCGCCGACGAAACCGGTGCGGTACTTGAGATCGACGCCGTAAGCGCTCGTATCCTGCGAGACGATCAGCAGTTCGCGAACACCGGCGTCCACCAGTGTTCTTGCCTCCTGCACGACGTCGCCGATCGGCCGGCTGACCAAGGGCCCGCGCAGCGAGGGAATGATGCAGAACGTGCATTGGTGATTGCATCCCTCGGAGATCTTGAGATAGGCGTAATGCTGCGGCGTCAGCTTCACCCCCTGAGGGGGAAGCAGACTGACAAAGGGGTCGTGCGGTTGCGGCAGATGCGTGTGGACATGCTGCAGCACTTCGGCCGTCGCTTGCGGGCCGGTGACCGCCAACACCTGCGGATACGCCTCGCGCACCCGCTCGGCACGGCGGCCGAGACAACCGGTGACGATCACCTTGCCATTGGCCGCCAGCGCCTCGCCGATGGCGTCGAGCGATTCCTCGACTGCGGCGTCGATGAAGCCGCAGGTATTGACGACGACGAGGTCGGCGCCTTCGTACGAAGCCGAAATCAGATAGCCTTCAGCACGCAGCCGAGTGAGGATCTGCTCGGAATCGACCAGCGCCTTTGGACAGCCAAGGGAGACGAAACCGACGTGCTTCGGCGTAGACATGGCGGAAAGCCCTCGCGAGAAGCCCGCCAGTATACTCTGGCCATACCGGCAACGCCTTCATCCGGCACTGCGCCAAGGACGCGCGCACTCAGCCCGAGCGATCGCCCTTGCCCTGCCCCACCAGCACCAGCAGAAGGAAGAAGCAAGCGATGCCCATGGCGGCGATCCCGGCCTGCAACAACGTCCCCACCTGCAGACTGCCGATGTAATAGGTACCGCGCAGGCGGATGACTGCGGCGGCGACGCACAGCAGCAGGCCGCCGACTCCGGCCAGACGCCCGAGCAGAAGAAGCACACTTTTCATTCGTTGTCCTTGAAGTAATAAGGAGCCGCCGCACCCGTAGCAAAGCAGCCACTTAGGCACCTGCCGTCATGCGCCCGCGATGCCAGCATCGACGAAGCGGCCGATTGTAGGGCAGCACACGACGCCGTCAAGGGATCACGGCCACGACCTGCGCACAAGCAGCGCTCACACGTCGCCTTTGAACGCCTCATTTCGTGGAATCCTGCTTATGTACCTCTTCGACACGGGCGACGAGCAGCATCTTGTCGAGCACTTCACGGTACGGGGCCGAAGAGACGTTGATCCCACCCTGGAAAGGGTGGTCGCTGACGGCGATAAAGTAAAGCACGAGGGCGATCGGCGCGGCGACCAGCACGGTCACGGTTCCGTGCATCACGAAGCTGTCGACCCGGAGGAGGAAGCACGACGAAATGGCGATCGCGCCGAGCAGGATGACGACGACCCACAACTCGGTCGGCAGTGCGGTGTCGCGCACGGCCTGCATGCGCCGCCAATGCGCCTTCAGCAGCTGGTTGTACGAGTGCAGCACCTGCGCCTGAATGATTTTCTGCCCCTCGGTCGTCGGTTCGAAAGAGACGATCGACCGCTGTGCCTGCTCGATGATGCGCAGCGTATCGGTTGGCAGCACGCCTTTTTGATGTTGTGGCCACTCGACGTTGATCACGTACTGGGTGTACGCGACCAATGCCCGCCGCGCCTGGTTCTGCAGTGGCTGCGGGTAACCGCCGAGATCCTGGTAGAGCACGGCGATGGCCGCCGCTTCGTTGCTTACGTCGCCACCGGCGTCAACCAGGTTGCCCCAGACCGCGACCGCCGTGAGACCGGCCGCCACCGCATAGATGCCGATCAGCGCCGAAAGAAGACCGGCGATGGTTCCGTTGTCGAAGTGCTGATGCAGTCTCGACTGACGCACCCTGGGCGCCACCAAAGCGACGCCAATGACCGCCAGCAAGGCGGTGACGCCGACCACAAAAACGGCCAGCTCGAGCGAAGTAAGTTCGTGGACCCAGTTCATGCGGAATATCGAAAACAAAGTCGCGCCGGCATTCTAGCGGCTGTTGCCCCCGCCGTGCGGCGGAGTTTTCCGGGCGGCGACGGCTTGCGCGCCCTCAAATGCCGTAAACTCGGGCGAAGTTCTCGTAAGATGCTGAGACACCAAGGAGGAAAAAGGGCGATGAACGACAGAACGACGCCTACGCGCGAAGCACCGGTCAGTCGTTTCCCCACTATCCGGCACGTCCCGACCAGCGCGGTCAAGACTTGGCTGCTCGCGGCGTGGCACGATTTTCGGCGAGCGGGACTGGGCAGCCTGTTCTACGGCGTCTGTTTTGCCATCGGCGGCTGGTTGCTGTACTTCGTCATCTCCGAGGCCTTCGCGCTGTTTGCCGGCTTGACGACCGGCTTTCTCCTCCTCGGCCCGTTTCTCACTTTCGGACTCTACGATCTCAGTCGCCGCATCCAGCTCGGGGAACCGTGTCTGCTGCGGCCGACGCTGTCGGCGTGGCGACCCAACCTCGCCAACATCGGTCTTTTCGCCGCCGTCCTGGCGATCGTCTTTCTCGTTTGGGCGCGCGCCTCGATGGTCGTCTTTGCCCTCTTCTTCAGCGGCGGCTTGCCGACCTTTGGCGACGTCGTGCGCACCGTTTTCACCTTCGAACAGCCCGACTTCGCTGCCGTCTATTTCGCAGTCGGTGGCTTCTTCGCCGCTTTTGTTTTCGCGATCAGTGTCGTCTCCTTGCCGATGATGCTCGACCGCAGAACGGACGCCGTCACCGCCGCCCTTGTCAGCCTCGTCGCTTGCGGCCAAAACTTCGCGACCATGGCGCTCTGGGCAGCCACTATCGCCGTGCTCGCCGTGATCGGCTTTGCCTCGCTGTTCATCGGTCTCGTCGTCACCATCCCGTTGATCGGGCACGCGAGCTGGCACGCGTACCGCGATCTGGTTGAGCCGCTGACTGACTGCGAGAGCGAAGCAGGCGCTTGATCGGAAAAGTGCCTGGCTATTCGGGCAGGTTGTTGAGCTGGTAGACGCTGTCGAGCAGTGGCGCCGGCTTGCCGAGAAAACCGAACCACCGATCGTAAATCACGTGGATCTCGCGGCTGCGGCTCAGACGAGCCAGCTCGCGATTGACGGCGAGACGGAAGTCCGCATCGTTGCGCCGCATCATCAGCGCGTACGGTTCGACCGACAGAATCTCCGGCCCGAGCACCCACTCGCCTTGCGCACCAGCATCGAGCATCAGGCCGATCAGCAGCGAGCGATCCGACACATAGGCATCGGCCTTGCCCTGCAGCAAGGCGGAAACGCCCTGTTGATGCTCGCTGACTCGGGTTAACTGGACGACGAGCTTGCGCTGTTTCAGCGCTTCGTTGAGCGTACGCTCGCTCGTCGTCCCGGCGGCGACGGCCACCGTGCGCCCCGACAGATCGGCGAAGGTCTTGACGCCAGAACCGCGGCGGGTGACATATCCGCCTCCATCGACGTAGGTGACGAGACTGAAATCGACCTCCTCCATACGCGACAGGGTCGCCGTCGTCGAACCACAGTCGAGATCGATGGCGCCCGACTTGAGCTTGCCGACACGGGTTTCGGGGGTTACCGAAACCCACTGCAACTGCAGCTCCTCAAGCCCGAGCTGCCGGACGATCGCCGCCGCCACCTTGGTGCACAGATCGACCGAATAACCCCATGGCTGGTTATCGTCGCCGACGTACGAGAACGGCATCGACGCTTCGCGGTAGCCGAGGTTGATCGTTTTCGACAGTTTGATCTTGTCGAGTGTGCCCGCTGCGCCGGCGTGCAGCGGCAGGCAAAGCGCCACCAGACCTCCTAGAAACACGCGCCAGAATCTCATCCCCTCTCTCCCAGACGCTCGTTGTTGCGCAGCAGTCGCCGCGAGCACCGCCGAAGACGCTTCGCGGCGGTCACCCCTCCGGCCACGAGGCTAGAAACTCCCGCCAATGCGGTTTTTCAATGCGCTCCAGCGTCGTACGCAGCAGCGCCAGTTCGGCCGTGTAGTCGGTCCGCGACAGCTCGCCCCGAAGCAGGCGGAAACGCACTGACACCAGATAGGTGTTGACGACGTCCGTTTCACAATAGTCACGGATTTCGCCCTGGCGTCCCTCCAGCCACGCCCGCCACACCTTGCTGCCGTCCAGGCCGCCCTTGCCCGGGAAGCCGATCAAGCGGGCGAGCTGGTCGAGCGGTACCGACGCGCGTGGCTGGTAAAGGGCGAGCAGGTCCATCAGGTCGAGGTGGCGCGTGTGGTAGCGGCCGATGTAACTATTCCACCGGAAGTCACGGCTGTCGGGGTAATCACCGTCGCCGAGATCCCAGTAGCGTGCCGCGACCACGCCGTGCATCAAACCACGATAGTGCAAGACCGGGAGGTCAAAGCCCCCTCCATTCCACGACACCAGTTGCGGCGTAAACTTTTCGACGCCGTCGAAAAAGCGTTGAATGATTTCGCCCTCGCCCTGCTCAGGCTCAGCCAGCGACCAGACGCGCAGGTCACCGCCGCTGCGCAGCAAGCACGAGATGACGACGACGCGCTGCAGATGGTGCGGCAAAAAGTCACTGCCGGTAAGCGCGCGCCTTTGCTGAAACGCGAGTTCGGCCACTTCGCTGTCGGACAAGGACGGATCGAGCGCGTAGAGGCGGCGCAAGCCGGCGACGTCGGGAATGGTTTCGATGTCGAACGCCAGAACCGGCTTCATCGCAGGCTCAAGCCGGGAAAACCCCCGTCGACAGGTAGCGGTCGCCGCGGTCGCAGACGATGGTCACGATGGTCGCATGCTCGACCACACTGGCAACGCGCAAGGCAACCGCCAGCGCGCCGCCGGACGAGATGCCGGCAAAAATCCCCTCTTCTCGCGCCAAGCGGCGCGTCATGTGCTCCGCTTCCCCCTGCGAGACCAGCTCAATGCGGTCGACCCGGCGAGGATCGAAGATCTTCGGCAAGTAGGCTTCCGGCCACTTGCGAATGCCGGGGATCTGCGAGCCCTCGTCCGGTTGGCAGCCAATGATCGTGATCTCCGGATTCCGTTCCTTGAGGAAGCGCGACACGCCCATGATCGTCCCGGTCGTTCCCATGCTGCTGACGAAGTGCGTGATCCGTCCGGCGGTCTGGCGCCAAAGCTCGGGACCCGTGCCGTCATAGTGGGCGAGCGGATTGTCGGGGTTGGCGAACTGATCGAGGATGGCGCCCTTGCCCTCGCTACGCATCCGCTCGGCGACATCACGCGCCAGTTCCATGCTGCCGTCCTTGGGCGTCAGCACCAGTTCGGCGCCGAAAGCGCGCATCGTCTGCCGGCGCTCGACGCTCTGGTTCTCCGGCATGACCAGAATCAAGCGGTAGCCGCGCACGGCGGCAGCCATCGCCAGCGCAATCCCGGTGTTGCCCGAAGTAGCTTCGATCAGCGTGTCACCCGGCTTGATGTCGCCCCGCTGTTCGGCCCGTGCAATCATCGATACCGCTGGACGATCCTTGACCGAACCTGCCGGATTGTTGCCTTCGAGTTTGGCGAGCAGGCAGTTGCCGCGTGCGTCGCCTAGCGAACCAGGCAGGCGCTGCAGACGCACCAGCGGCGTTTCGCCGACGTACTCTTCAAGCGTCTTATACATGACCGCTCAGCCATTGGACGTAGCGTCCGACGCCCTCTTCGACGCTGGCAAACGGAGCGTCGTAACCGACCTTGCGCAGCCTCGACAGATCGGCCTCGGTGTAGCTCTGATACTTGCCTTTGAGATCGTCCGGAAAGGGCACGTATTCGATCAGGCCCTGAGCGACGAGTTCGGCGAGCGAGCACGCCGGCTCTCCGGACAGCGCCCGACAAGCGTTGACGCCGGCCACGGCGAGTTCGTTGAACGTTTGCGCACGCCCGGTGCCGACGTTGAAAATCCCCGACTTTTCCGGGTGATCGAGAAAATGCAGGTTGACGCGAGCAACGTCCCCCACGTAGACGAAATCCCGTCGCTGCTCGCCATGAGCATAACCGTTGCAGCCTGCGAAGAGTTTGACTCTGCCCTGGCTGCGGAACTGCTGGTAATGGTGAAAGGCGACCGACGCCATGCGCCCCTTGTGCGCCTCACGCGGACCGTAGACGTTGAAGTAGCGGAAGCCGACGACCTGCGAGTTGATGGCACCGGCGGTAGCCAGTCGCTTTCTGACCACTTGGTCAAAGAGAAACTTGGAATACCCGTAGACGTTGAGTGGCGCTTCACACGAGCGCTCTTCCCTGAAAACTCCACCGCCGCCGTAGGTCGCCGCGCTCGAGGCATAGAGCAGCGGAACTTCCTGCTCGAGGCACCAGTCGAGCAGCGTCAGCGAATAGCGATAGTTGTTCGCCATCATGTAGCGGCCGTCGGCTCCGAGCGTGTCGGAACACGCCCCCTGATGAAAAACGGCTTCGATGTCGTCGTCGAAATCGTCGGTCAGCAGGCGATCGAGGAAGTCGTCCTTGTCGAGGTAATCGGCGATCTCGCAGTCGACGAGGTTGACGAACTTGTCGGCCCGCGTCAGGTTGTCGACGGCAAGGATGTTGCTGATTCCCCGTTCGTTGAGCGCCTTCACCAGGTTGGACCCGATGAAGCCCGCGGCACCGGTGACTATCGTATACATGAAGAGTCCTTACTTCATCGCGGCGGCGACTTCCGCACGGCTCGCCACGGCCGTACCCAGCTTGCCGACGACCACTCCGGCCGCGGCGTTGGCGACCCTCACCGCTTCCCCCCAGGAGGCACCCGCTGCGCGCATCACCGCCAGCGTCGCGATCACCGTGTCACCGGCACCCGAGACGTCGAAGACTTCTCGCGCCACCGCCTTTTCGTGCAGCGCGCCGCCAGCATGATACAGCGACATGCCTTCCTCGCTGCGCGTCAGCAGCAGGCCCTCGAGGCCCAAGTCGGCACGCAGCGCTTCGGCTTTGTCGGCAAGCTCTTCTTCGTCGCGCCAGCGGCCAACGACCGCGCGCAGTTCGGCTCGATTCGGAGTGACGATCGTTGCCCCGGCATATTTCGAGAAATCGTCTCCCTTGGGATCGACGAAGACGATCTTGCCGCACTCGCGCGCCGTACGGATCATCTCGCTGATGTGCAGCAAACCGCCTTTGCCGTAGTCGGAAAGGATCACGGCGTCGCATTCCGGCAGGCGAGCAACGAAATCAGCCAGCTTGGCGCGCAACACTTCATGCGATGGTGCGGTTTCGAAATCGATGCGCAGCAACTGCTGTTGCCGACCGATGACGCGTAGCTTGACGGTGGTGCTGATCGCGCGGTCGACGTGCAGGGAAACGCCGATCCCGACACCCGTGAGCAGGCTCAGCAGGCTGCGCCCTGCTTCGTCGTCCCCCACTACCGACAGCAAGCTGCCCTGTCCGCCGAGAGCGACAACATTGCGCGCGACGTTGGCCGCGCCGCCAGGACGCTCCTCGCTTTGCTGAATCTTGACCACCGGCACCGGAGCCTCCGGCGAAATGCGTTCGACGTCGCCAAACCAATAGCGGTCGAGCATCACGTCACCGACGATCAGCAGCCGTGCGGCCGAAAGGTCATCAAGATGCATCGCGTCGAGAGCCGAGAGTTGAGGGAGCGTCTGGCCGCTCACCGGTTACGTGGGCGACGAGCCTTCCGGGTAGCACCATCGAAGTCCTAGTGTGCTGTCTTGCAAATAGGTATACATTTAGGCTGTGGCTGGCTGGCTCG
>CAYQVH010000033.1:0-34594 GCA_964420975.1 uncultured Candidatus Accumulibacter sp. | reverse complement strand
GAATACCGGCCTGTCACGCCGGGGGTCGCGGGTTCGAGCCCCGTCCACTCCGCCAGTCGGCTTGTTGAAGCCCGATCATTGATGGCGTCGATTCGGCCGCCGGAAAGCGAGCTTCGCGGTGTGCCGACGCAAAGCACTTGCGAAGTCGGTCCACATCCGTCGCCGCTTTATTTATAATCACCCGCTTGCTGTCTTCACTATTCGACCAGGATCCCGGGTCAGGGATGGACTGGCGACCGCCCGTAGACGAGAACAGGAACTACGAATGACGCCGAAAATCGCGTTCGCAATGGCTTTTTCTCTTGCTTGCGGTGCCGCTTCGGCGGATGAAGCCACGGGTCAAGGCGCGGCTTCTCTGCAATCGCAGGTTGCCGATCGCAAGGACGGGTCCGGAGTCGACCGACAGTCGGCACTGCAGATCGGAACCGACGGCGCGCTGCCGGTCATCGAACTGGCCGCGCCGGCGGCGATCCCGGAGCCGATCGACCTGACCAGCGAACCCGAGGAGCTTTATCAGCGCATGCGCCTCGGTTTCTCGATGCCCAATATCAACAGTTCGCTGGTCCTGCATCACCAGCAGTGGTACCTCAACCACCCCGAGTCCTTGCGGCGCATGGTCGAGCGCAGCAGCCGCTACCTGCATCACATCATCGAAGAGATCGAAAAGCGGGGCATGCCGACCGAACTGGCGTTGCTACCGATGGTCGAGAGTGCCTACAACCCGACGGCGTATTCGCGCAGTCACGCGTCCGGCCTCTGGCAATTCATTCCCTCAACCGGCAAACAGTACAAGTTGGAGCAGAACTGGTGGCTCGACGCCCGTCGCGACATTGTCGCTTCGACCGCGGCGGCGCTCGACTACCTGCAATACATCTACGAGATGCACGGTGACTGGCACCTGGCGTTGGCCTCGTACAACTGGGGAGAAGGCGCCGTCGGCCGCGCGATCAACAAGAACGCCGCACAGGGTCTGCCGACCGACTACCTGAGTCTGAAGATGCCGGATGAAACCCGGCATTACGTTCCCAAGCTGCAGGCGTTGAAGAACATCTTCAGCAATCCGAACGTGCTCGCCAGCCTCAATCTGCGGGGTGTGCCCAATCGGCCGTACTTCGCAACAGTGACCCGAACCGCCAATATCGACCTGAAGCTTGCCGCCGAGATGGCGGGAATGCCGCTCAAGGAATTCGTCGCCCTCAACCCGGCGCACAACCGCCCGGTGATCAAGTCGGAAACCCCGATGGTCATTCCGGCCGACAAGGTCGACACCTTCCTGAGCAATCTCGAAGCGCACGAAGAGAGCGAGAAACCCCTATCGTCGTGGCAGCCGTACACGCTGCGCGCTGGCGAGAGGTTGGAGGACGTCGCCCCGCGCTTTGGAATGACCGTTGCCAACCTGCGGGCGGTTAACGGTATCAACGGCCGAATTAGGGTTACCGCCGGACAGACGCTTCTGGTGGCGGCACAGGAAGGAGTTGACGTCAGTGATCTGGCCGCGGCCGAACCGCCGGTCGTCGCCGAACCACCACGGGTGACGGCGCAAGCGCCGCGCTTGCCCTTGATCGAGTCGACGCCGCCAGCCAGCACCCGCGTGCACGTCGTGCAAGCGGGCGAGAGCCTGCCAAGGCTGGCGCAGCGTTACGGGCTGACCCTGGCGGAACTGAAGAAGCTTAATCACTTGCACTCGGACCGCGTCGGCCCCGGAATGAAGCTGGCGCTCGCGGCACCACCAGTGGCGAGCCAGATGCCAATCGGTGCCGGGTCGCGCGTGCTTCTCGCGAAGACCGACGACCGCCTGGAGCCGCGGGCGAACGCGGCGCGCAACGAGGTGCCGGCGTCGACCAATCGCCAGCATACGGTCGCCAAGGGTGAAACGCTGTTCAGCGTCGCTCAGCGTTACCGCTTGAGTGTTGCCGAGCTGCAGCAGATGAATGGTTTGCGGACGCAACAGGTTAACGCCGGAACTCGGCTGACGGTCGCCGCGCTCGACACGCGACAGAACGTCGTCAGGCCCGAGAGCAAGGCCGATAGCAGGGTCGAAAGCAAGTCCGAGAACCGGTTCGAGGCGAGAACCGCGAAAGGTGCGGAAGCCACCAAGGCCAGCAAGGCGGCGGGCAAGAAGCCGATCAAACTCGCTCGGTACACCATCCGTCGCGGCGACACGCTGGCTTCGATCGCTCGACAGTTCAAGATCGAGACCGACGACCTCCTGCGCTGGAATCGCATCCAGGTCGGCGACTTGAAAGCTGGCAACACGCTGACCATCCAGCTCGTTCAGAACACCTACACCGACTGACCTTGGCTTGCCTCGTCGCCGACCGTGACGAGGGAGGGGAACCCGCTGCCCTTAGCGATAGACGTGACAGACGACGATGTGCGTCTGCGTCAGGCTTCGCGGCTCGGGATAGCGCTGCCGGCAGTCGTTGTTCGCTTGTCGGCAGCGCGGATGAAAATGGCAGCCGCGCGGGGGATTCGCCGGCGAGGGCGTTTCGCCGGGTAGGCGGACGAAGTCGGCGGCCGAGTCGAGACGCGGACTGGGCACCGCCGACAGCAGCGCCTGCGTGTAGGGGTGGGCGGGTGCACGCAGGACGTCGTCGACCGTTCCCCGCTCGACGATGCGCCCGAGATACATCACCGCCACCTCATGCGCTAAGTGATCGACGACGCCAAAGTTGTGCGTGATGAAGAGGTAGGCGAGACCGAGATCCGCCTGCAGCGCCGACAGTAGATTGAGGATTTGCGCCTGCACTGAAACGTCGAGCGCCGAAGTCGGCTCGTCGCAAACGACGAGATCGGGCTGTACGACCAGCGCACGCGCGATCGCGATCCTCTGCCGCTGGCCACCAGAGAATTCGTGCGGGTAACGTCGAGCGGCGTCGGCGTCGAGTCCCACCTGGGCGAGCGCCGTCGTCACCGCCGCGGTCGCCGTTTCGCGCCGTTCGGCTGCTAGCGCCATCAGCCCTTCGCCGATGATCTCGCCAACCGACAGGCGCGGATTCAGCGACGCGAAGGGATCCTGAAAGATCATCTGCATTTGCCGACGCAACGGGCGCAACGCGGTCGACGAGAGGCCGCGCAACTCCCGTCCCGCCAAGCGTACGCTGCCCGTGCTGGCGGCAATCAGTTGCAGCACCGCCTTGCCGACTGTCGTCTTGCCGCAGCCCGACTCACCGACCAGCGCCAGGGTCCGTGCGCGGGACAGAGCCAGCGACACGCCGTCGACCGCGCGCACGTGGCCGACCGTGCGCTGCAAGACACCACGACGGATCGGAAAATGTACCCGCAGATCGTCGACCGCCAACAGCGGCGTGCTGACCTCCGCCAACGGCTTCGGGCCAGCGCTCACGGTCACCGGTTCACTCGACAGCACGGTCGGTGGCGTGGCGAGATGGCAGCGCAGTCGATGGTCGTCGCCGCGCGTTCGCCACCCTGGCGCCTGCTCACGGCAGAGCGACCAGGCGTAAGCGCAGCGAGGCGCAAAACGACAGCCGCCGGGCAGCGCGGAAAGTGCCGGTACCTGTCCGGGGATGGTTGCCAAACGACCTCCACGCTGACCGAGATCAGGCAAGGCGGCAAACAGCTGTTGCGTGTAAGGATGAGCAGGCGAAGCGAAGAAAGCGGCACGCGGCGCCTCTTCGACGATTTCGCCGGCGTACATGACGCCGACCCGTGTCGCCATCTGGGCGACGACACCGAGGTCGTGCGTAATCAACAGGATCCCCATCGCCCGTTCGGCCTGCAGCCGGCGCAGCAGATCGAGAATTTGGGCCTGGATCGTCACGTCGAGCGCCGTCGTCGGCTCGTCGGCGACCAGAAGACGCGGCCGGCCGGCGAGCGCGATGGCAATCATCACCCGCTGTTTCATCCCTCCGGAAAGCTGGAACGGATATTCGCCAAGACGGCGTTCGGCGTCGGCGATGCCAACCGCAGACAACAGTTCGAGCGACCGCGCCCGCTCTGCACGGGCGTCCAGCCGCAAGTGCTGCGCGAGCACCTCGGCCAGCTGTTGGCCGACGGTCAGCACCGGATTCAGGCTTGTCGCCGGTTCCTGAAAGATCATCGCCATGCCGCCGCCGCGCACGCGGCGCATTTCGGTCTCCGGCAAGGAAAGCAGTTCGCGCCCTTCGAGGTGAACGTCGCCACCGAGAATGCGTCCGGCGACGGGTAGCAAGCGCATCAGGGCGAGCGCCGTCGCCGACTTTCCGCAACCGGACTCCCCCAAGAGCGCCAGCGTTTCGCCGGGAGTAAGCTGAAGATCGACACGATCAACGGCGGTCAGCAGCGAGCGCCCCGAAACATAAGCCACGCTCAGTCCGCTGACGGCGAGCAAGGTTTGCGGTGCGCCTTTCGGCGTCGGGCGCGCGTTCATGCGGCGCCTGCCAGCCGCGGGTCGAAGGCGTCGCGGACCGCGTCGGCGAGTAGGTTGGCAGCGAGCACGAGTGCGAACATGAAGACGAAGGCGGCGCCCAGTGACCACCAGACCACCGGCTCGCGGGCGAGCTCCATGCGTGCGTTGTTGATCATCGTCCCGAAACTGATCATCGTCGGATCGACGCCGATGCCGACGTACGAAAGGACGGCCTCGGCGAGAACCAGGCTCGAGAAGTCCATCACCAGTGCGATGATCACGATGTGCATCAGGTTGGGCACGATGTGGCGGCCGATAAGGCGCAGGTCGGCGACGCCAAACGCCCGCGCCGCCTGAATGTACTCGAGCTCGCGCAGTTTCAGCGTCTCGCCGCGCAGCAGACGGCACAAGCCGGTCCAGCTCGTCAGTCCAAGAATGAAGCACAGGGCCAGCAAGCGCAAGTCGGCGCGTTCCGCCGCAGTCTTGAACCACTGTGGGTGCGTGTCGATCACTACCTGCATCATCAGCACCGCCGCCGCGATCAGCAGCACACCGGGAATCGAGCTCAAGGTGGTATAGACGTACTGGATGACGTCGTCGATCCAGCCGCGAAAATAACCGGCAACGACACCGAGGACGATCGCCACGGGCAACAGTACCAAGGTCGTCACCAAACCGATCACCAGTGCCGTCCGCACGCTCTTCAGGACCTGGTAGAGCACGTCCTGTCCGACCTTGTCGGTACCGAAGACGTGATAGTTGCTCGCCAGTGTCGCCAGCGGCACAGAGACAAGCAGGATCGCCGCCGCAGCGGCGAGAACGGCGTTCCAGGCGAACTCGTTTTCGTTACGCCAGATGCGTCGCCAGGCGTCGTCGTAGGCGCAACCGGTGGCGGTGGCGAGCCGCGCCGTCACCCCCGCGGCCAGCGCCCACCACGCGACAAAGGCCATCGCCACCGCCGCCAGCAGCTGGCGGAAGACGTCGGCGTTGCGAGCGCCCTCGTCCGCTCCGAGATGGGAGCCGCCGTGTTTCAGGCGCGGATAGTCGCGCGTCTGTCGCAGCTCGCCATCCGAGCCGCGGAGCTCGATCACCTCCTTGGCGTAAGCCCGCGTCGCCAGCGGCTCCGAGTACGTCTTCTCGACTCGCGTGCGTAGCGGGGTCAGCACGAAGTCGAGTACCGACAGCACTTCGACGGCGTAAACGGGCGCCTTACGTCCGACGACGACGGTTGCCGCCGGGTCACGATCCTCAAGACGCGGCCGGTAATGGATCGAGTCGAGCAGGCCGACGACGAGGTAGACGGCGAGTACGGTCGCCGACGCCATGGCGGCACGACTTGCGCCAACGCGTCGCCAGGCACTGCGCAACATCGGCCGTCGCGCGGACTCCCGGCCGAGCGCCAAGGCCGCCGCAACCAGCGACCAGATCAGCAGATCGGACCAGAGAATGACCGCTTGCCAGGGCATCAGTTGAAGCGAATCCGCGGATCGACGACGGTGTAGGAGACGTCGGTGAGGATCAGGCCGACGATGTAGAGCACCGACCCGATGAAGACCATGGCGCGGACGACTGCGAAGTCCTGACCCTGGATGGCATCGATCGTATAACTGCCGAGCCCGGGGATGCCAAAAAACGACTCGGTCAGCAGCGAACCCATGAAGAGCAGCGGGATGACGACGACGACTCCGGTGAGAATCGGAATCATCCCGTTACGCAAGACATGCCGGAAAAGGACGAGCACCTCCGAAAGCCCCTTCGCGCGCGCGGTGCGCACATAGTCGCGGGAAATCTCTTCCAGAAAGAGCGTGCGGTACCAGCGCGTCGACGAGCCGATTCCGGCAACGACTCCGATGACGACCGGCAGGATCAGGAAGCGCCAGGCGTCGACGCCACCGCCGTAACCCGAAATCGGGACCAACTTCCAGATCTTGCTCACCAGGTACTGACCACCGATGATGTAGAAGAGGCTGGAAATCGACATCATCGCGACACAGACGACGACGCCCCAGAAATCAAGGTAACTGGCGCGGAAGAAAGTCAGTGTCAGGGCGAGCGAGACCGCGACCAGCAGGCCGACGAGAAAGGTCGGTAGAGCGATCGCCAGCGACGGCCCCATACGGGCGACGATCTCGCGCGCGATGTCGCGACCGTCCTCGGCGCGGCCAAAGTCCCCGGCGAACATGCGCACCGACTTGCTGAAGAACAGGGTGTCGGTGACGACCCCGAGACCGCTCGCCTCGGCATTGAGGAACAGGGGCTTGTCGTAGCCGCGCTCGGCTTTCCATTTGGCGATCGCCTCCGGCGTCACGCGCTTGACGCCGAGCTGCATGCGCGCCATGTCGTCGGGTGGGTTGACGACAAAGAAGAGCGCAAAGGTCAGCATATTGACGCCGATCAGGATCAGGGGCGCGTAAAGCAGGCGGCGGACGATGAAGACGAACATGAAGTCTATACCCCAGGACTGTACCGAGCGCCGCCGTGCTCACGGCGGCGGTAGGCAACTACCGCGGGTAGCAGCAGCAACACGAGCAGCGCCGCCGCCGCCGCCAGCGGCCAGACCTGAGGCCGATTCCACTGTTGGCGTAGCCGCTGCCGTTGGGCAACATCGATGCGCTGGTACTTGAGAACGTTGTGCGCGACGTCGGTCGGCTTGCGATTGTGCAGCCAGACGTGGCCGAGCGTGTAGCTCGTTGGGTGAAAACCGTAGATCCACGGAGCGTCGTGCTGCAGGAGGGCAATCGCCTGGCGGATGATCGCCAGCCGCTCGGCGCCACGCGGACCCTCACTCTCCATCGCTCTCAACTGCTCGAATAGGCGGTCGAACTCGGGGTTGACGTAGTTGGAGGCGTTCTCGCCGCTCTTCGCGACCTTGCTCTCGGAGCCGGCGAGGAGAAAGAGAAAATTTTCGGGATCAGGGTAGTCGGCATTCCAGCCCAGGTAGTAGAGTTGCACGGCTCCCTTGCGCACCTTCTCCTGAAATCGGTTGTAGTCGGTCGAACGGACGACGAGCTGAACGTCGAGCTTGGCGAACTGTCGGGTCAGCCAGTCGAGCCGCGACTTGTCGCCCATGCCGCCGCTCGTCGTATCCAGATTCAACACCAGCGGTTCGCCGGTCAGCGCGTGGCGGCCGTTTGGCCAGCCGGCGTCGGCGAGCAGCGATTTAGCCACGGTCAGCGCTTTGCGCCGGGGCTTGCCATCGACCCAGTCGTACACTACCGGATTGCTGCCCGCTTTGCCCTCGAGGTAACCGAAGATTCCCGGCGGCAACGGACTCATCGCCGCGATCCCGCGACCGTTCATGAAAATTGAAATGAACTCTTCCTGATCGACCGCGATCGAAAGCGCTTGACGCAACTTGACTGCCGACTCGGACAAGCCGCCGACGACGGGGTCGAGGAAGTTGAAGCCGAGGTAGAAGATCGAGGCGCGAACGCTGGTTAACAGGCTGATCCCTCTGTCGCGCATCTCGTCGGTGAGCTGCACGTCGCCGCTGACGCTGATCCGCACCGCCTGATCGAAGCTGTCGGACGAAATCCCGGAAGCGTCGTAATACCCCTGCAGAAACTTGTTCCAGTAGGGGATGCTCTCCTTTTCGAGGGAAAAGATCACCTTGTCGATAAAGGGCAGCGGCTGGCCGCAGTCGGCGAGCAGGCCGGCGGCCGCGTCGTTCGCTTCTCCGCTGCACGGATAGCGTTCGCCGTGGAAGTTCGGATTGCGTTCGAGGACCATGCGTTGGTTGGGATTGTTTTCGGTCAGCAGGTAGGGACCGGTGCCGACCGGATACCAGTCGAGCGTCAGGTTTTTCTCGGCCATTCCCGGTTGGTGATAAAAGCGGTCGACCTCGCGCGGCACTGGCGCGAAAAACGGCATCGCCAGCCAGTAAACGAACTGCGGGTACTTGCCACGCAGCTCGACGCGATAGGTGTAACGGTCAACGCGGGTGACGCCGGCGAGCGGAAAGCGGTCGAGGTCTATCCACGCGCTGGCGGACAGGGCTTTTGCCTCTTGCTGCAGGGCAGCACCGAGTTCGCGCAGACCGACGATACGTTCCGCCATCAGGCTATAGATCGGCGAGTGCAGCCGCGGATGCGCCAGACGCTTGATCTGGTAGATGTAGTCATCTGCCACGAGCTCGCGCGTACCGACTTGTGCGAAGTCGGCGATGCGTTCGATTGACCGCAAGCGTTCGCGGTCGAGGTCCCGGTAAACGGGCTGACCGGTGTCGTCGCGGGCAAACGCCGGGTGCGGCTGATAGAGTATCCCGGGACGAATCCGGATTTCATAGACGCTGCGCGCAATCGATGCGACTGGCGCGGTCGCCGGCAGGCGCCTGCCGTCAGCAGCGTAGTACTGCGCCACCGGCACGGCTTCGCTGGTCGCCGGAATCAGCGTATACGGGCGTTGCAGGTAGTGGTACTGCAGTGGCGGCTCGTAGATTTGCGCCGTAAACGCGATTTCGTTTTCCGAGTACGACTGCACCGGGTCAAGGTGTTTTGGGCGTTCGGTGAACGCCGCGTAGAGAATGTTGCCGCCGCGCTCGGCCTTTGGGTACGGATCGTTCTGCTCGCTGCCGCAACCCGCAAGGACGAGCAGCAGAGCGAGGCAGGTCAGACGAGTAAGCGACATGGACGCGAAGTGTAGCGCGAACGCCGTCTCCCTGCCGCGCTGGAGAAGCAGGGACTTCCTTTATAATGCGACCCTTAAGCCAAGTAGAACATTCCCTTCCCCACCAGCTACTACTCGTCACGGGAGCAACCATGGGATTTCTCGCCGACAAGCGGATATTGATTACCGGCGTCCTTTCCAAACATTCGATCGCTTACGGCATTGCCCGCGCCTGCCATCGCGAAGGTGCACAGCTCGCTTTCACGTACCAGAGCGAGCGCTTTCTCGACCGCCTGCTCAAATTCGCCAAGGAGTTCGAGAGCACGCTGGTCTTCCCCTGTGACGTCAGCGAAGACGCTCAGATCGAGAAACTGTTTGCCGACCTCGGACAACACTGGGACGGTCTCGACGGCCTCGTGCATTCGATTGCCTACGCTCCCAACGAGGCGATCGAAGGCGACTTTCTCGACGGCATCAACCGCGACGCCTTCCGCATCGCGCACGATATTTCGGCGTACAGCTACCCGGCGTTGGCGAAAGCAGCCCGCCCACTACTCCTCAAGGGCCGCAACGCGGCGCTGCTCGCGCTCTCGTATCTCGGTGCCGAGCGGACGATGCCCAACTACAACACGATGGGCCTGGCCAAGGCCAGCCTCGAAGCGGCGACACGCTACCTCGCCTTCTGCCTCGGTCCGCAAGGCGTGCGCGCCAACGCCGTTTCCGCCGGACCGATCAAGACGCTGGCCGCCTCCGGCGTCGGCAACTTCTCGCGGCTCCTCGCCTACAACGCGCACAACGCGCCGTTACGCCGCAACATCACGATCGACGAAGTCGGCAACGCGGCCGCCTTTCTGCTTTCCGACCTCGCCAGCGGGATCACCGGTGAGATACTCTACGTCGACGGCGGTCTCAACACGACGGCACTAGGCAACCCGGAGCCCATGCCGGCATGACGCGGTAGCCGCTAGGCGGGTGCAGGATTGACGTGACACGGCATCTGCCGTCGCGCTTGACCGGCACGCTCCGCCGGGCGGTGATCCGTTATTGCTCTCAAGTTGGCCGGCGGCGTGCCGTAGAAGGATTATCCCCGGCGCTTCTGGAGACAGCACGATGGACGTGAGCAACATCGCAACGGTGGCGACGACACTCAGCCAGGCCAGGACAGAGCAGGCGGTCCAGCTGGCCGTGTTGAGAAAGGCACTCGACCTGCAAGCGCAGAACGCAGCGCAATTGATCGCGGCGGTCGAGCCAGCGTCGGCAAACAATCCCGCACATCTGGGAAATCGGGTCGACACCTTCGCCTGAGCCTCGCAGATCTGCCAGCCGAGACCCGCTCGTCTCGCCGGGGAGCCAGTCAGTTGCCGGCGATCGTCATGCGTTCGATGAGAAGCGATCCCACTTGCTTGGAACCGCGGATCAGGACGTCGTTGCCGACCGCGACAATGTTCAGGAACATTTCGCGCAGGTTGCCGGCGATCGTGATTTCTTCGACCGGATAGACGGGGACGCCGTCTTCGATCCAGTAACCGGCTGCGCCGCGTGAGTAATCGCCGGTGACGTAATTGACACCGTGGCCGAGAAGCTCGCTCACCAGCAAGCCGCGGCGCATCTGTTTCAGCAGTCCCTCAAGATCGTGTTCACCCGCACGGACGATCAGATTGTGATTGCCCCCGGCGTTTCCGGTTGTCCGCAAGCCAAGCTTGCGCCCGCTATACGTACTCAGGAAATAGCCGTGTAGGCGTCCGCCATTGACCACCTCGCGGTCGTGTGTGGCCACGCCATCGCTATCAAAGCACGTGCTCGCCAAGGCGCCACGCAGGTGTGGCCGTTCGCTGATGTCGACCGCCGCAGAGAAAACCGAATGGTCGAGTTGATCGACCAGGAACGATGCCTTGCGATAGAGACTGCCACCACTAGCCGCGTGCACGAAGTGACCGATCAAAGACGCGGCAACTGGTGCTTCGAATACGACTGGCACCTGACACGTCTGCAACGTACGTGCGCCGAGGCGCGCCGCCGCTCGTTTGGCCGCCGACTCGCCGATCGACTCCGGAGTGGCGATCGCCGTCGGGTTGCGCGCAATCGAATACCAGTCATCACGCTGCATGCTTCCGTTCTCGCCGGCAATCACCGCGCAAGACAGGTAATGCCGCGACGTCGGGTAGCCGCCCATGAAACCCAGGCTGTTGGCCGAAACGAATTGACCCGCCTGAGTCGATAGCGTCGCTCCCTCGGAATTGCTAACCAGCGGGTTCGAAGCAAACGCAGCGCCTTCGCAGCGACGGGCGAGTTCGGCGGCTGCCTCGACGCTGAGCGGCCAGGGATGGTAGAGGTCGAGATCCCAGCACTGATCGGCCGAACGCGCCAGCAGTTCCGGATCGGCGAGCCCGGCGCTGGGGTCGGCGGCCGTGAAGCGGGCGATATTGATCGCCGCGTCGACCGTCTCCTGCCAGGCCTTGGGGGAGAAATCGGACGTGCTGGCGTGACCTTTGCGCTGTCCGAGGTAAACGGTGACCGCAATCGACTTGTCGCGATTGTGCTCGATGGTTTCGATTTCGCCGCAGCGCACGGTTATCGATTGGCCGAAACCGTCAGAGACGTCGACTTCACAGGCGCTCGCGCCTCGTTGGCGAGCCATGTCGACCACGTCGGCCGCGAGTTGCTGCAAGCGTTCGAAACGGTAGCTGAAGTGCTCTGTGGGGTCGGCGTGATCGGCTCGGCGGGACATGCGAAGGTCCGGGCGGGGAAAAACGGCTATCATAGCAGCTCACCGGCGGCGGTTCTGGCCGCTGCGTCCTGCACCCGTGGGCAATAGACATGGCGACCCGCTTCCCCGACGGCGAAACCGAGCGCTTGTCGAAAACTCGACGCAAACAGACGATGATCGAGCTGCAAGGGCTTGGTGAACAGTTGCTGACGCTTCCGGAGCAACAGCTTGCAGCGATCGAGCTGGCCGACGAGTTGCGGCAGGCGGTGCGTGACGCGCAGGCGATGAAGCGGCACGACGGAGCGCGTCGCCGGCAGATTCAGTATATCGGCCGTTTGATGCGCGGAATCGATGTCGCGCCGATCCGTTTGGCGTTGACCGCAGCGCGTCGCCCGGCGTTGGCCGACACGGCGCGTTTGCACCGTCTGCAACGTTTGCGCGAGGGTCTGCTGGCGGACGACCGGGAGTTTCGTCAATGGGCGACGGGTTTGCCGGCGCTCGACGTTGAGCACTTGCGTTCGCTACGGCGGACAGCCTTGCTCGAACGGGAAAGGGGCCAGCCGCCACGAGCGTATCGCGAAATCTTTCAGTGGCTGAGCAGACGAGACGGAGTTGACCGACAGGTAAACGACGATGACGCAACAAGCTACGACTGACGAGCTGCTGGTTGGGCTGGTGTCGATCAGCGACCGCGCCGCGGTGGGTGTCTATGCCGACGAGGGGATTCCGGCGCTCGAGTCGTGGCTCGCGTCCGCTCTCACTTCACCGTGGCGGTGCGAGAAGCGCCTGATTGCCGACGAGCGCGCGCTGATCGAGGCGACGCTGATCGAACTTGTCGACCAACGCGGATGTCACCTGGTGTTGACCACCGGCGGTACCGGTCCGGCACCGCGCGACGTCACGCCCGAGGCGACGCTGGCAGTCGCCGACCGGGTACTGCCCGGTTTCGGTGAGGAAATGCGGCGCATCAGCCTTCACTTCGTGCCGACCGCCATCCTCTCGCGCCAGGTCGGCGTCATCCGCCGGCAGGCCTTGATTCTCAACCTGCCGGGGCAGCCGAAAGCGATTCGGGAAACGCTGGAAGGGGCGAGAGATGCCGGTGGCGGACTGATCGCCGCCGGCGTCTTCGCCGCCGTTCCTTATTGTATCGACCTGATTGGCGGCCCCTATGTCGAAACCGCCGAGACGATCGTCAGCGCTTTCAGACCCAAGAGCGCGCGACGTCCGCACCGCGCAAGCTGAGTCGCGTCGCGTCTAAGCGGTTGTTCCCTGTTCGCGATAGCGGCCGATCTCGTAGTCGACGCCGCTCTCTTCCAGTTCAGCCGGCGTCACCATTCGTCGCCGTCCGCCGGCGGTGAACTCCACTGCCTCACGCACGTTGAATCCCCCCAGCGGCAGCAGGATGCGTATCACCCCGGGGCTGGCGCCATCGACCAGCCAAATTCCCGGTTCGCCAAGAACCCCCGCGAAGCCGCTACGGCGTGGCCTCAATTGAAGACTCTGCGCTTGTCGCGCGAGTACCTGGATGCCCAGACTCACGCGTTCTCCTGGCAGGCGCGTAAATCGGCGCACGACGCCGAGCAGCCAATTGTCTCCTCCTTCCGGCTGCAAACAGAGCAGCGCCCCCAGTTTGACGCGCCCATCGCGTGACGAGCCAAGTGCGACGCTGAGTCCGCTGAGACTGACGTTTTCGACCATCCAGACATCGGCGTTTTTTCCGGCTTCGGCCGTTGGGACGCTGCCGGCAAAGACCTTGTAGCTGGCGTCAAAGCCATATAGTACGGTCGCGGGGGTGTTAACGGCGTATCGCGGATGTTGGCGTTGCGGCGGTAGCGGCGCCCAGTGGTAGCGCAAGTGCCGCAGCACCGGCAGTAGCACCTTGGGTGGGTATTCCGCGCCCAGATTGAGGTCTTCCGGAACTTCGCCGCGTTCGACGATCGGGATCAGCTCCTCGACCACCGATAGCGCTGAACCGGGTGAAAAGAAGCGTAGGCCGGGACTCGCGACTACCGGCGGTCGTACCAGGCGCGTCGGCAGTGTGCCGGCTGCGGCGTCGATCCAGAAGACGCTCTGCGGTCGGCTGTCGGCGACGAGCACAAAGCGCGACAGCAGGTGAGCAATCAGTCGGTCGGCAAGCTCGATCTGTTGCGGTTGGAGACTGTCCATCGCCGACGTGACGAAGGCGATCGCGTGCAAATACTGCTGCCCGGCGCTACTCAAGCCGCGTTGCACGGGATAGATTTGCAGGGTTTTCTGGGCGTGGCCGGCAGCTTCGGCGGCCAGATAAATCTGCCCGAGGTCCCGCCAGACGCTATCGTCGAGTGGCCCATAATGAAAAGCGACCCACTTCGCGCGCTGGCGCCTCGCCGCCAATGCGCGTGCCATGGCCAAGGGCAGCGACGGCTTGAAGGCGTCGACGCCTCTTGCCTTGGGCTCCACCTGCGAGCGCTCGACGCAGTCCAGGTAGAGGTCGCCGATGACTCGCCAGTAGCCCTGGATTACCATCCACAGGCGCTGCTCTTCCTGGGGGGGAAGGTGGGCAGACTGGACGTAGTCGCGCGTGAGGCGCAAGAGATGCGGCTGTGCGGCTTCGTCGAGTTGGCGGACGATCTCGAAGTACTGTGCGAGACTGAATCCGCCAGCGTCTTGCAGCGAGGCAAACCAGTTGACGACTTCGTCGACCGCGTTTGCCGGTTTGGCGACCAGGAGGTCGGCGAGAACCTTCTTCATCTCCTTGCCGTCGGCAAGCAGGTGATCGGGACGTTGTGAAAAGAGCTTGCGAAACATGGACGTCTACCCCCAGTACGGCCCATGAGGCGAGAGTGCGCATTGTAAGTCACGGGGCTCAATGGCGAAGCCGCGGCGTCTGCATTTACCGCCACTTGGCGGGTCCAGAGACTACAATGCGACACCTACCACCGTCCGACGACTTCAAGATGCAGCAGTATCTCGACCTGATGCGCCACGTTCTTGAACAGGGTGTCGTCAAGGCAGATCGCACCGGCACCGGGACGCGCTCGCTGTTCGGTTGGCAGATGCGCTTCGACTTGGCAGCCGGGTTCCCGTTACTGACGACGAAGAAACTCCATCTGCGCTCGATCATTCACGAGTTGCTGTGGTTTCTGTCCGGCGATACCAACGTCGGCTACCTGCAAGCCAACGGCGTACGTATCTGGGACGAGTGGGCCGACGCCAATGGCGATCTCGGCCCGGTCTACGGCCGGCAATGGCGGTGCTGGCGAACTGCCGACGGGCGCGAAATCGATCAGCTGCAGCAGTTGGTCGTCGGTTTGCGTACCAACCCCGATTCACGCCGGCATCTGGTCACCGCCTGGAATCCGGGCGACGTCGAGCGTATGGCGCTGCCACCGTGTCATGTGCTGTTCCAGTTCTATGTTGCTCCGGCGAGCGCGGCGGCGACCGATCGCCGCCCGACCCTCTCGTGTCAGCTTTACCAACGCAGCGCCGACCTTTTTCTCGGCGTCCCGTTCAACATTGCTTCCTATTCCCTACTGACGCTGATGCTGGCTCAGGTTTGCAACTACCGTCCCGGCGAATTCGTCCACACTTTCGGTGACGCCCACCTCTACTCGAACCATTTCGAGCAGGCACGACAGCAGTTGGCTCGTGTCCCGCGCGCCTTGCCGCAAATGCGACTCAATCCCGAAGTCACAGATCTCTTTGCGTTTCGTTTCGAAGACTTCACGCTGGAAGCTTATGATCCGTATCCGCACATTCCGGCGCCGGTCGCGGTTTGAGAGGCTGGCGTTTGCGTGTGGTTGAAGTCGACCCGAGCACAGCGCCGCATCGAGCGCTGGCGCTGATCGCCGCCGTCGCACGCAACCGGACAATCGGCGACAATCAGCGTCTGCCTTGGCACCTGCCGGAAGACCTGCAGCACTTTCGCGCGATAACTCGCGACAAGACCGTGCTCATGGGGCGGCGGACCTGGGAATCGTTGCCGGCGAGGTTTCGGCCATTGCCGCAGCGACGCAACATCGTGCTCTCTCGCGACCCCGTCTTCGCCGCGCCGGGTGCCAGCGTTGCCCGTTCGATTGCCGAGGCGTTGCGTCTGGCTGCCGGCGACGACGTCTTGGTCATCGGAGGCGCCGACGTCTATCGGCAAACCTTACCTTTGGCGCAGCGTCTGTACCTCACTGAAGTTGCCGCTGACTACTCGGGCGACGCGTGCTTCCCGACGCTTGATCAGGAGGAGTGGGACGAGGTCTCGCGTGTGCGCCGGACCTCCGCCGGGGGCAGCCCGGCGTTCGATTTTGTCGTCTATGAGCGCCGACGCGCACTCGGCTGAACTGCTCGAACACTACCTGCAGGCGGAGGGCGCCGCCGGCCGGGTATATGCCCACGCGCGATTGCTGAGCCGGCTGGCAGCGGTTTACGCGAGCGTCGCGCCGGCTCACTTGGTCGCCGCGAGCAAGCTGGTCAATTTCAAGTCAGGGCTGGTCGTCCTGCACGCCGACAGTGCCGCCGTCGCCGCCAAACTACGTCAGTTGACGCCGACGCTGATCGGCGAAATCGCCGGGAGTGGCTTTGCCTGTCGTGGCGTGCAGATCAAGATCAAGGTGGCTGAGCGTCTGCCGCCGGTTGTTGCCAGCGGTACGGTCAAGCCTCTGAGTCCGCAAGTTTGTCGGCAGCTCTCGGAGCTCAGCGATTCCCTGCCAGCGTCGCCGCTGCGTCACGCGCTGCGCGAGCTTCTGACGCGTTCCGCTAAACGGGAATGACGGCGACGCGTTCGAGGATCATCAACGCAAAGACGAACAGCGCGACGACCAGCGTCACACGGAACAGCCACCAGGAGAACTGGAGGTAGCGCCGGTCCCGGGTCAGGGCAAAAGCGAGCAAGCCGCCAGCGACGGCGATCCCGGTGAGGACCGCCAGCAAGCGTAACAGCCACATGCGGTCAGGAGGCTGGCAGCGTGAGCCAGCCGACGAGTGATCGTGGCGCCGTTTCCCGGTCGTCGAAGGTAACGTATTCCCAGGCGTCGGCGTTGGCGAGCAGCTCGCGAGCGAGGAGGTTGTTCAACGCGTGTCCCGACTTGTGGGCGACGAAGGAAGCGAGCAGCGGGTGCCCAAGTAGATAGAGGTCGCCAATGGCGTCAAGCACCTTGTGCTTGACGAATTCGTCACCGTAACGCAGACCATCGGCGTTGAGCACACGATACTCGTCGACGACCACCGCGTTGTCGAGACCTCCGCCTTGCGCCAGCCCGTTTTCGTGGAGCCACTCGACTTCCTGCATGAAGCCAAAGGTGCGCGCCCGCGCGATCTCGCGGACGTAGGAGTGGTCGGCGAAATCGATCGCCACCGCCTGTCCGGTGCGGTCGATCGCGGGATGGTTAAAGCCGATCGAGAACGACAGGCGAAAGCCATCATAAGGTTCGAGACGTGCCCACTTGTCGCCGCTGGCGTCGCTTTCGCCGACCTCCAGCCGTCGCTTGACGCGAATGAAGCGCTTGGCGGCCGCCTGCTCCTCAATTCCGACCGAATGAATCAGGAACACGAACGGCGCCGCCGAACCATCGAATATCGGCAATTCGGCGGCGTCGAGATCGACGTAAGCGTTGTCGATACCGAGGCCGGCAAAAGCCGACATCAGGTGCTCCACCGTACCGACCCGCGCGCCCTGGTGTTGCAGGCACGAGCAAAGACGGGTGTCGGCGACCAGACGCGCCGACGCCGGGACGTCGACCACCGGATCGAGATCGAGTCGACGGAAGACAATGCCGGTGTTTGGGGCCGCCGGACGCAGGGTCATCGTCACCTTGGCACCCGAATGCAGGCCGACGCCGGCCGCGCGGGCCACTGACTTGAGCGTTCGTTGTTTCAGCATCGGTTGGACAAATCGATCAAAAGGCGCTGGATTCTAACACACTCCGCAGGGGGCTTCGGACGAGCCCCCAACGGCGTGTCGGCCAATCGCCTGTCAGCGTCGGCGCTGCCTAGTCGGCCTGCTTGCGCAGGAAGGCGGGGATGTCGTAGCGGTCGACGCCGCTGTTGGCAAGCGCTTCGACAGTGGCGCTGCGCCCCTTGCGGACGATCGCCGGGATCTGGTCCAAGCTGGAGTAATCGATCCCCGACCCGTGAGCAAACCGGTCGTGGGTACCGGTCGCCTGCGCCAGCGTCGTGTTGATGACTTCGAAGGGCTGCCGCTTGTGCGCTTGCCCGAGGCCGGTGGCGACCACCGTCACCCGAATGTCCTCGCCCATAGCGTCATCGTAGACGGCGCCGAAAATGATGTGTGCGTCGTCGGCAGCAAAGGCGCGCACCGTGGTCATCACTTCGTTGACCTCCTTCATCTTCAGCGAACGGGTGGCGGTGATGTTGACCAGCACGCCTTTGGCGCCCGAGAGATTAATGCCTTCGAGCAAGGGCGAGGCGACGGCGCGCTCGGCGGCGATGCGCGCACGGTCAACGCCGGCGGCGTTGGCCGAGCCCATCATCGCCATTCCCATTTCGCCCATCACCGTCCGCACGTCCTCGAAGTCGACGTTGACCAGGCCTGGATAGTTGATGATTTCGGCAATTCCGCCGACGGCATTGCGCAGAACGTTGTCGGCCGCTTTGAACGCTTCGTCCATCGACACGTCGTCGCCAAGAACGTCCATCAAGCGGTCGTTGAGAATGACGATCAGCGAGTCGACGTGTTTCTGCAGCTCGCCGATCCCGATTTCGGCAACCTTCAGGCGTTTGCCTTCGAAGCCGAACGGCTTGGTCACCACGGCGACGGTCAGGACGCCGAGTTCGCGGGCGACTTCGGCAACGATGGGAGCCGCGCCAGTACCTGTACCGCCGCCCATGCCGGCGGTGATGAAAACCATGTGGGCGCCGCGCAGCGACTCGGCGATCGACTCGCGCTCCTCAAGGGCGGCGCTCCTTCCGGCTTCAGGCTTGGCGCCGGCGCCGAGTCCAGTCTTGCCGAGCTGTAGTTTCTGCACCGCGATGCTACGTCCGAGCGCCTGCGAATCCGTGTTGGCGGCGATGAAATCGACGCCGTTGACCCCCTCACGGATCATGTGATCGACCGCGTTGCCACCTGCCCCACCGATGCCGATCACCTTGATCACCGTCTCCATCCCGTAGCCTCCTTGTTCCTTGTCGATAATCTCAAACATTAATTTTCGCCTCCTCTGGAGCAAATTTGTTGGTCAAAACAAAATTTTTGTCGTTGCTGCCACACAACGGTTTCAGAAGTTCTTCTCGAACCACGACTTCATGCGACCGAATACCTGCTTCATGTCGCGCGTCTCGCGCACCTTCAAGCCCCGTTTGCGCTGGGTTTGCGCTTCCAGCAGCAGGCCGCAGGCGGTCGAGAAACGGGGACTCTGGACGACGTCGGCCAACGCCCCCTGGTACTTGGGAACGCCCAGTCGTACCGGCATGTGGAAGATCTCCTCGCCGAGTTCGATCATTCCCGGCATCACCGACGCTCCTCCGGTGAGGACGATGCCCGATGAGAGCACTTCCTCGAAGCCGGAGCGCCGAAGTTCGGCCTGAATCAGCTCGTAGAGCTCTTCCACCCGGGGCTGGATGACGTCCGCCAGCGCTCGCCGTGACAGCTTGCGCGACGGGCGTTCGTCGACTCCGGCCACGTCGAGCACCTCTTCCGGATCGGCGAGCTGGGCGAGCGCGCAGCCATAACTGCGCTTGATGTCTTCGGCTTCGCGGGTTGGTGTGCGCAGCGCCATCGCGATGTCGTTGGTGATCTGGTCGCCGGCGATCGGAATCACCGAGGTGTAGCGGATCGCGCCCTGTGTCCACACGGCAAGGTCCGTTGTTCCGCCGCCGATGTCGATCAGGCAGATACCGAGGTCTTTCTCGTCCTCGGAGAGGACGGCGCGACTCGAAGCCAGCGGCTGCAGGACCAGGTCGTTGACCTCGAGCCCACAGCGGCGCACACATTTGATGATGTTCTGCGCTGCAGAGACGGCGCCGGTGACGATATGCACCTTGACTTCGAGGCGAAAGCCGCTCATTCCGATCGGTTCGCGGATGCCGTCCTGGTCGTCGATGATGAATTCCTGAGTCAGGATATGCAGAATTTCCTGATCGGCCGGAATGGGCATCGCGCGTGCCGTCTCGATCACGCGCTCGACGTCCATCGGCGTCACTTCCTTATCCTTGATCGCCACCATCCCGTTCGAGTTGAAACTCCGGATGTGACTGCCGGCAATGCCGGTGTAGACGTCGCGCACCTTGCAGTCGGCCATCAGTTCGACCTCCTGCACGACGCGGGAGATGGTGGCGACGGTTTCCTCGATGTTCACGACGACGCCCTTCTTCAGCCCCTTCGATTCCTGCGAACCCATGCCGATGACGTTTACTCGTCCTTCCGGCGTCAGTTCGGCGACGAGGGCGACGATCTTCGAAGTGCCGATGTCGAGGCCGACGATCAGATCCTTGCTATCCCTGCTCATTTCTTTCCTTTGGCGTCCTGACCCGCACCCGCGGCGAAGCGGAGTGCATAACCGTTCGGGTACCGCATATCCACCGCAATCGGCCGCCCGTGACGGGTTTCCGAGAGCGCCGGATAGTGGTCGACGAAGCGCTGCAAGCGCAGCTCGATGGGCGCTTTCGTTTGTTCGCGCCCGAGTTCAACCAACATTCCGTTTTCCAGCCGGAGCTGCCAGGCGAGGCGGGCAGATAGCGACAGCTGCGCCGGGTAGACGCTGATCGGCTCCAGGCGCCGAGCGAATTCGCCGTGGCGGCGCAGCATTTCCGGTGCCGAACCCGTCGGTCCCCGCAGTTTCGGCAGCTTCTGCTCGCGGTTGAGAGTTGCCGTGAACACCTCGCCGAAGCGGTTGACCAGTTCGCTGCGCGCGTCGCCCCAATGCGCCGTCGCCTGCTGTTCTTCGATATGAACAAGGAGTCGTCCCGGCCATTTTCGCCAGACCTCGGCCCGCCGTACCCACGGCAAGCGCTCGATCGCCACGCGCAGGGCTTCGATGTTGGCGGTAAAGAAGTTGCCCTGCAGTCGCTCGCCAACCGCCTGTTCGATCTCGGCCTGTCGTACCTCGTGCAGCTCGTGGGTAACGACGACTTCGGTCAGTGGGAAGAGCTGCAGGCGCGGCGCAGCCCAGATCACGGCGGCAGCGAGCAAGGCTCCGGCAGCCGCCAGGAATAGCAGGTCGGAGACAGCCGTCATAAGGCGGGGCCGATGCCACATGCGTCATCCCAGTGCGGCGAGCGCCAGAACGCGAACAACCAGTTCGTCGTAGCTGATACCGTCGGCGCGCGCGGCCATCGGCACCAGCGAATGGTCGGTCATCCCGGGCGCGGTATTCACTTCAAGGAAGTACGCCGCTCCGTCACCCTCCGGCACGTCTCGGTCCAGCAGAAAGTCGACCCGGCCCCAGCCGCGCCCACCGAGCACACGGAACGCATGCAGCGCCAGTTGGCGCAACTCAGCCTCCCGCGCCGCAGAAAGGCCGCTGGGACAACGGTACGCCGTATCGTCGCGCAGATACTTCGCATCGTAGTCGTAGAACTCGTTATGCGGCTCGATCTTGATTACCGGCAGCGCCCGGTCGCCGAGGATGGCGACCGTATATTCTCCACCGAGGATCGCCCGTTCGGCGATCACCAGCGAGTCGTAGCGGGCGGCTTCGCGATAGGCGGCCGCGAGATCGTCGATCCGCTTGACCTTGCTGATCCCGATCGACGACCCTTCGCAGGCCGGCTTGACGAACACCGGTAGGCCGAGCGCGGCTTCGATTACCGCGGGTTCGCTGCCTGGGTCGAGCAACACGTAGGGGGGGACGGGAATCCCGGCTGCTTGCCAAAGCAGTTTCGTCCGCCACTTGTCCATCGCCAGGGCCGACGCCATGACGCCGCTTCCGGTATAGGGGATACCCATCAGCTCGAGTGTCCCCTGGATCGTCCCGTCTTCGCCGTAGCGGCCGTGCAGAACGATGAAAACGCGGTCGAAAGCCGCCAGTTCTTCGAGCCGTCGTTGTGCCGGATCGAACGCCTGGGCGGCAATGCCTTGACGATGCAAGGCGGCGAGCACGCGTTCGCCGCTGTTCAACGACACTTCACGTTCTGCCGAACGACCGCCGAGGAGTACCGCCACCTTGCCGAATGCGCTGTTGTCCATCTGCGCTCCCTAGACGCCGAGAAGCTTGGCGGGAACGCCGCCGATCGACCCGGCGCCCATGGTGATGACGACGTCGCCGTCACGAACGAGATCGCGGATCGCTTGCGGAACGTCGGCAACGTTGTCTACGAAGACGGGTTCGACTTTTCCCGCAACGCGGACGGCGCGGGCCAGGGCGCGGCCGTCCGCGGCGACGATGGCGGGTTCGCCGGCGGCATACACTTCGCTCAGAACCAGCGCATCGACACTGCTCAGGACGCGCACAAAGTCCTCGAAACGGTCACGCGTGCGCGTATAGCGATGCGGCTGAAAGGCGAGCAACAAGCGGCGGCCAGGAAAGGCGCCGCGGGCGGCAGCCAGGGTGGCAGTCATTTCGGCCGGATGGTGCCCGTAATCGTCGATCAGCGTGCAATGACCGCCGTCGGACAGAGGCAGTTCGCCGTAGCGCTGGAAGCGTCGCCCGACGCCGCGAAACTCGGCCAGCGCCTGGAGGATCGCCTCGTCACTGACGCCGACTTCGCTGGCGACGGCGATCGCAGCCAATGCGTTGAGCACATTGTGCCGTCCCGGCAGGTTGAGGCGGACCGGCAACCGGGTGACCGAACCGTTGACGCGAACGCAATCGAACCGCATCTGCCCGTCTTCGACAGTTACCTTCTCGGCGTAGACGTTGGCGGTCGCGTCCAGGCCGTAGGTGACGATTTGCTTGCTAACCGCGGGAAGGATCTCGCGCACGTTGGCGTCGTCCGCGCAAAGCACGGCGACTCCATAAAAAGGAAGGCGCTGCAAAAACTCGACGAAGGCCTGCTTGAGTCGGCCGAAGTCGTGGCCGTAGGTTTCCATGTGATCGGCGTCGATGTTGGTGACGACTGCGATTACGGGTGACAGGAAGAGAAACGACGCGTCCGACTCGTCGGCCTCGGCAACCAGAAAGTCGCCCGTCCCTAAACGGGCATTGGCTGCTGCCGCGTTGAGGCGGCCACCAATGACGAAGGTCGGGTCCAGACCGCCGGCTGCGAGGATTGAAGCGACCAGACTGGTCGTAGTCGTCTTGCCGTGGGTGCCGGCGACAGCGATACCTTGTTTCAGGCGCATCAGCTCGGCCAACATTTGCGCTCGCGGCACGACCGGAATTTTTCGCCCGCGCGCGGCGATCACTTCCGGGTTGTCCGCCTTCACGGCAGATGAGACGACGACCGCGTCAGCGCCATTCACATTTGCCGCCGCATGACCGAGTGTCATCGCGACGCCGAGTTCAGCCAGCCGGCGGGTCGTTGAGGTGTCGGCGAGGTCGGAGCCGCTGACCGAATAGCCGAGGTTGGCCAACACCTCGGCGATGCCGCTCATTCCCGCGCCGCCGATGCCGACGAAATGGATGTGTTTGACCTTGTGTTTCACTGCGCGACTTCCTCGCAGATCGTTGCTACCGCTTCCGCGGCGAGCGGGCGGGCGAGCTCGCGCGCCTTCGTCGCCATCTCTTGTAGCGTGTGAAGTGGCAAGCGGCAGAGCCGCGCGATCGCTTCCGGCGTCAGTTGTTCCTGCGGCAACAGCATTGCGCCTCCGGCCAGCGTCAGGAAGCGCGCGTTTGCCGTCTGGTGGTCGTCGACCGCGTGGGGCAAGGGGACCAGCGCGCTGGCCACGCCCGCCGCAGCGAGTTCGGCCACTGTCAACGCCCCGGCGCGGCAGATCACGAGGTCGGCCCACTCGTATGCGGCGGCCATGTCGTCGATGAAAGCGACACATTCGGCAACGACGCCGGCAGCGGCGTAGTTCGCCTTGAGCGCTGACAGATGTTTCTCTCCCGCTTGATGGATGACCTGCGGCCGCTGATCAGGGTCAACAGCGGTCAGACCGCGTGGCACTTGGTCGTTGAGGACACTCGCTCCCTGGCTGCCACCGAGAACGAGCAGTCGCAACGGCGGCGTGCGGTCGCCCAGACGTGTCGCCGGTGGCAGGCAGTTGGCGATCTCCGGCCGCACGGGATTGCCTAGCCATTCGCCTCTGACAAGTGCATTCGGGAAGCCGCAAGCGATACGACTGGCGAAGCGCGCGAGGACACGGTTGGCGAGGCCGGCGACCGCGTTCTGTTCGTGGATTACGAGCGGATAGCCGAACAGAGCGGCCATCAATCCACCGGGAAAAGAGACGTAACCGCCCATTCCGAGGACGACGTTGGGAGCGATGCGGCGCAATTGGCGCGCCGCTTGGCAACAGGCCGAGACGAGATGGAGGGGCAAGCTCAGCTTGCGCCACAGTCCTTTGCCGCGCAGGGCAGCAAAGCGCACCCACGCGACCTCGTAGCCGCGAGTGGGAACCAGCTTGGCTTCCATGCCGTCAGGTGTTCCCATCCAGATTACCTTCCAGTTCCGGCGTCGCAGCAAGTCGGCGACGGCGAGTCCGGGAAAGACGTGACCGCCGGTTCCGCCGGCCATCACCAGCAGCGTCTTGCTCACGACGTCGCTCCCGCCGTCCGGCGAGCCCAGCGCCGTGGAAGGCGCGTGTCGCCGCCGTTCACACCTTCCCCCCGCGCATGAGTTGCCGATTCTCCCAGTCGATACGCAACAAGACGGCGATCGCGACGCAGTTGGCAACGATCCCCGAGCCGCCAAAGCTCATCAGCGGCAAAGTCAGTCCTTTGGTCGGCAGGAGACCTGTGTTGACGCCCATGTTGATGAATCCCTGGACGCCGAGCCAAACGGCGATGCCCTGAGCCACGAGGGCCGAGTACAGGCGGTCGAGAGCGACCGCCTGGCGGCCGATGGCGAAGGCTCGCTGAATGAGCAGGGCAAAAAGGAAGATGACGACGAGGACGCCTGCGAAGCCGAGTTCCTCGGCAATCACTGCCAGCAAGAAGTCGGTATGCGCTTCCGGCAGGTAGAAAAGCTTTTCCACACTGGCGCCGAGCCCGACGCCTAAGAGTTCGCCGCGACCGAAGGCGATCAAGGCGTGCGAGAGCTGGTACCCACTTCGAAATGCGTCGGCCCATGGGTCCATGAAGCCGAAGATGCGATCGCGTCGATACGGAGAAACAATGATCAGGACGGCAAAAGCGACGACCAACAGCACAATCAGGACAACAAACAGGCGGGCACGCATCCCTCCCAGAAAGAGGATGCTCATCGCGATCGCGATGATGACGACGAAGGCGCCGAAGTCGGGCTCCTTGAGCAGCAGGACGCCGACCGCGAACATCGCGCTGGCCATCGGCAGAAACGCTTTTTTGAGGTCGTGCATGTACGGCATTTTGCGTGTCGTGTAGTCGGCGGCGTAGAGCACGGCGAACAGCTTCATCAGCTCTGAGGGCTGCAGGTTGACGATGCCCAGCGGCAGCCAGCGTCGAGCGCCGTTGACTTCGCGGCCGATGCCGGGAACGAGCACTAGCGCCAGGAGCACGACGCCAGCGACAAAGAGCCACGGCGACCACTGCTGCCAGGCCGAGAGCGGAAGCTGAAACGCGATGCCGGCAACGACCAGCCCGATGGCGAGAAAGATGGCGTGACGAACCAGGTAATAGGCGGGCTGATTGCCGGTGACGCGCCCGGCTTCGGCGGTCGCCATCGACGCCGAGTAGACCATGACCATTCCGATGACAAGCAGGACCAGCGTGCTCCAGAGCACTGCCAGATCGACTTCCGCCGGTACGCGACGCGGGGCATCGAGGGTCCGCAGCATCACGCCTCCTCCGTTTCCAGTCGGCGCACGGCGGCGACAAAGGCTTCGGCGCGATGCTCGTAGTTGCGATACATGTCCGTGCTTGCGCAAGCGGGAGAAAGGAGCACCGCGTCGCCGGTTTGCGTCTTCGCGGCACACCAGTTGACGGCCTCGCACATGTCCACGCACACCTGAACCGGCGCCCGACAGCCATTGAGCACGGCGGCGATCGCCGGTGCGTCACGGCCAATTAGCGCCACGGCTCGGGCATGGCGCTCGATTGCCGGACGCAGGGGCGAAAAATCCTGCTTTTTGCCGTCACCACCGAGGATGATCGCAACCGGACGGCCAAGGCCTTGCAGAGCGGCCAGAGTTGCGCCGACGTTGGTTCCCTTGGAGTCGTCGAAATAGGTGACGCCGGCGATCTCGGTGATTCGCGCCACCCGATGGGCAAGGCTGGCGAAACCGGCAACCGTCGGCGCAAGCTCGGGTGCGGCGATGCCCACCGCGTCGCAAAGGGCAAGAGCGGCCATCGCGTTGGCGGCGTTGTGCGGCCCGACGAGCTGCATCTCGGCGAGCGCCAGTAGCCGCTGCTGGCCGCGAACGATCCAGCCATCGACCAAACCGTAGTCGCCGGCACTCGGCGGCGGCTGCAGGCCGAAGGTGATGACGCGTTGTTCACAGCTCGCTGCCGCCAGACTGCGCGCGTCGTCCCGGTTGAGTACCCTCGCCCCGTCGCCCTGAAAGATGCGCAGCTTGCTCGTCGCATAGTCGTCGAGATCGCGGTAGCGGTCGAGATGGTCTTCGCTGACGTTGAGCAAGGCGGCAGCGTCGGCGTTCAAGGTATGCGTTGTTTCGAGTTGAAAGCTCGACAGTTCGAGCACCCAGAGATCCGGGAGCTCACCGCTGTCGAGCGCGGTCATCAGTGCGGCGAGCGCCGCCGGCCCGATGTTTCCGGCAACCGCCGTTCGCCGGCCGGCGGCCCGACACAGCGCGCCGGTGAGGGCCGTCGTCGTCGTCTTGCCGTTGCTGCCGGTGATCGCGATCACCTGGACGGGCGGCCGCCGATCACGAATACCCCAGGCGAAGAGTTCGATCTCCGAAACCAGCGGCACACCGGCCGCCAACGCCGCCTGGACGAGCGGTTCCTGCACCGGCACACCAGGGGAAAGCGCGACGAGGTCGATGCCGGTCAAGGTGGAGAGAGCGAATCCGCCGGCGACCAGCTCGGCCTCCGGTACGGCCAGGCGCAAGGCGTCCGCGGCCGGCGGCTGCGGACGACTGTCAACCACGCGTACGCGTGCGCCCTGGCGAGCGAGCCAGGTGGCGGTGGCGAGGCCACTCTCGCCAAGTCCGACCACCAGAGTTCGTTGGTTCGCCAGTTCCATGTTCAGCGCAGCTTCAACGTGGACAGGCCGGCGAGCACCAGCATGATGGTGATGATCCAGAAGCGAACAACGACTTGCGTTTCCTTCCAGCCACTGAGTTCGAAGTGGTGGTGCAGCGGCGCCATACGAAAGATGCGGCGACCACCCGAGAACCGGTAGTAGAGAACCTGCGCTGCCACCGACAGGGTCTCGGCGACAAAAATCCCGCCCATGATCGCCAGCACGATCTCCTGGCGGACGATGATCGCCACCGTCCCGAGCGCGGCGCCAATCGCCAGGGCGCCCACGTCGCCCATGAAAACTTCGGCCGGATAGGCGTTGAACCAAAGGAACCCAAGGCCGGCGCCCGCCATCGCGCCGAGGAAGATCGCCAACTCGCCGGCTCCCGGGATGTACGGCAGCAGGAGGTAGCGGGCGTAGACCGAGCTGCCCGCGACGTAGGCGAAAATCGCCAGCGCGTTGGCGATCATCACCGCCGGCATGATCGCCAGACCGTCAAGGCCGTCGGTCAGGTTGACCGCGTTGCTGGTGCCGACAATCACGAAGTAGCTGAGGACGACAAACCCGACCATCCCGAGCGGGTAGGAAACCGTCTTGAAGAAGGGAACGATGAGCTGTAGTTGCGCCGGCACGGTCGACGTCAGCGCCAGGTAGACGGCGACCGTGAGGCCGATCGCCGACTGCCAGAAATACTTCCAGCGCGCGGGCAGGCCGCGCGGGTTGCGGTGTACGACCTTCTGCCAGTCGTCGTACCAACCGATGCTGCCGAAACCCAGGGTGACGAGCAGTACCGTCCACACGTAGCGGTTGCCGAGGTCGCCCCAGAGCAAGGTGGTGATGGCGATCGAAATCAGGATCAGGGCGCCGCCCATGGTCGGCGTTCCCGACTTGACTAGGTGCGTTTCGGGTCCATCGTGTCGCACCGCCTGGCCGATCTTTTTCGCCGCCAGCCAGCGAATGACGGGTGGGCCGGCGATGAAGGAGATGATCAACGCGGTCATCGCCGCCAGCAGAGCGCGCAGCGTGATGTAGTTGAAGACCTGAAAGGCGCGGACCTCCTGCGCCAGCCATTGACTCAACAGAAGTAGCATCAGGCGGCCTCCCCGACGGCAACGGCGATGGCGTCGGCCACCCGCTCCATGCGCATGAAACGCGATCCCTTGACGAGAACCGTCGTTTCCGGAGTCAGTTCGTTGCCTAGCGCGGCGATCAGTCGATCGACGCTGGGGTAATGCTCGCCGCCGTTGCCGAAATTACGGGCGGCGAGAACGCTGGCGTCACCGAGCGCGAACAGGCGGTCCACTCCCTGGCTTTTGGCGTAGCCACCGATTTCGTCGTGAAACTGGGCGCTCATCTCGCCAATCTCGCCCATGTCGCCGAGCACGAGGATTTTCTTGCCGATCGTTGCGGCGAGGACGTCGATACCGGCGCGTACCGAGTCCGGGTTGGCGTTGTACGTATCGTCGAGCAAGATCGCGCCACGCATTGCCGGGCGCTGCTGCAAGCGCCCCTTGAGCCCGCGAAAGGCGGTCAGGCCTTCGGCGACGAAGGCCAATGAGACGCCGGCGGCCAGCGCCGCGGCGGCGGCAGCCAGCGCGTTACGCGCGTTGTGACGGCCGGGGACGGCGAGGACGACGTCGGCCTGGTCGCCGTCGGCGGTGACCATCTGCAGCCGGCTCTCCAAACCGTGCAAGGAGAACTTGCCGCGGACGTCGGCGGCGGCGCCAAAGGCGAAAGTCAGCACCTGCAGGCCACGGCACTGAGAGCGCCAGAGCGCCCGCCAGGGTTCGTCGGCGCTGAAAACGGCGACACCTGCTTCGTCGAGTCCGGTGAAGATGCTGCCTTTTTCGGCGGCGATCGCTTCCAGCGAGCCCATCCCGGCCAGATGCGCGCGCTGCGCATTGGTGATGACGGCGACCGTTGGCCGTGCGATACCGGCCAGGTAGGCAATTTCACCGGGCCGGTTCATTCCCATTTCGACGATCGCCGCGCGATGGCTTTCGGTCATCCCGAGCAGGGTCAGCGGCAAGCCGATGTCGTTGTTGTAGTTGCCACGCGTTGCGAGCACTGCGTTGCCGTACGCCGCAGCCAGAATGCTGGCAATCATCTCCTTGGTGGTGGTCTTGCCGTTGCTGCCGGTGACCGCCAACAAGGGCAACTGGAAACGGCTGCGCCAGTCGGCCGCGAGGGCGCCGAGCGACAGGCGGGTGTCGGCGACTTCGATCAGCGGCAATCCGAGATCGAGTAGCCGACCGGCCGCTTCGCGGTCGACGATGGCCGCCGCTGCGCCTCTCGCCTGTGCCATGGCGACGTAGTCGTGACCGTCGAAATGCTCTCCCCGCAACGCGACGAAAATCTCGCCGCGGGCGAGGTGACGACTGTCGGTCGACACGCCGCAAAAATGGACGTTGTTGCCGACTACCGCGCCGGCGGTCGCGCGCGCCGCAGAAAGCAGGTCCATCATGCCCGTTACACCGGAGGGAGCGGCCGTGCCGCAAGAGCCTTGCGCGCTTCGGCGGTGTCCGAGAACGGCCGACGGACGCCGCGTGTTTCCTGGTACGCCTCGTGGCCCTTGCCGGCAATCAGGATGACGTCGGCCGACGGCGCGGCGATCAAGGTTTGCCGAATCGCCAGTGCACGGTCGGCGATCACTTCGGCCTGCGGAGCGGCGACGCGAATGGCGTCGAGAATGACGCCTTCGTCCTCGCTGCGCGGGTTGTCGCTGGTCAACACGACGCGGTCGGCGAGACGTGCGGCGATAGCCCCCATGAGCGGCCGCTTGCCGGGATCGCGATCGCCGCCGCAACCAAAAATGACCACTAGGGCCGCGCCCCGGGCGGTCGCCAGAGGCCGCAGGGCGAGCAGCGCGTTTTCCAAAGCGTCGGGCGTATGGGCGTAATCAACGATCACCAAGGGCTGATTGACGCCACCCAGCTTTTCCAGACGGCCAGCCGGCGAACGCAGGTCGGCAAAGCATTCGGCAACCGCCTTGGGCGTCAGTCCGGCATCGGTCAAAACGGCCGCCACGGCGAGCAGATTGGCAACGTTGTAGTGGCCAACCAAACCGGTTTCGACCAACGCACGGCCAACCGGCGTCGACAACCGAAAACGCAGCCCATCGACCGTCTGCTCGACGTTTTCGGCACGCAGCGTCGCTTGCTGGCTTCCGGCTTGCTCCCGCTGCGTACAGACCAGAACCTTGCTGGCGGTGGTCATGGACGCCAACTGGTGGCCAAAGGGGTCGTCGATGTTGATCACGGCCAGACGCAGTCGGGGCCAGGTAAAGAGCCGCGCTTTCGCCTGCGCATACGCGGCCATCGAACGGTGGTAATCGAGATGATCGCGGGTGAGGTTGGTGAACACGGCGACGTCGACCCGAGTACCGTCGAGCCGTCCTTCGGCGATGCCGATCGAACTTGCCTCGAGGGTGCAGGCCTGCGCTTCGGCGTCGGCAAAGTCGGCGAGACAACGGGCCAGCGTCGTCGCCTCCGGAGTGGTCAGACCGGTGTCGACGAGCTGCCCGGCAAACCCGGCGCCGAGCGTACCCATGCTGGCACACCGTCGCGGATACGCCTGGGCGATCCACTGGCCGATGCTTGTCTTGCCGTTGGTCCCGGTAATCGCGATCAGCGACAGGCGTTCGCTGGGCCAGCCGTATACCGCGTGCGCTAGTGGTCCGCGTAGCTGCCGCAAACCGGCGACCGGGAGATTGACAATCTGCCAGCGGTCGTTCCAGGTGAAGGGCGCGCTCCCGACCGCCGGGTCCCAGAGTACGGCGGCAGCGCCGGCGGTAATGGCCTCTCCGATGTGGCGCCGACCGTCGGCGAGATCGCCGGGATAGGCGAGAAAGAGATCGCCGGCTTGCAGCCGGCGGCTGTCGTCACTGACGCCACGCGGCACGACGCCGAGCCTGGCGAGATGGTTGAGCAGGGTCGTGCTGGTCTCGGCGTCGGTGCGCAACGAACTGGCCTGGACGGTCACAGCTTGGCCTTGGGCGCCGCCGGCTTCGGCGCCTGGGCGACCACCATCGGAGCGTCCGGTGCGATCCCCAGAGTGCGCAGCGAGCTGCTCATCACCGAGGCAAAAACCGGGGCCGCGACTTCACCGCCGTAGTGTTTGCCGGCACCCGGCTCGTCGATCATGACGGCGACGATGACGCGGGGATCCGACGCTGGCGCAAAGCCGACGAAGGACGACACGTACTTGTTGGCGTAACGACCGCCTTGCAGCTTGTGCGCCGTACCCGTCTTGCCGGCGACCCGATAGCCGGGGATCTGCGCTTTCGGGGCGGTGCCCCCGGGCAGGACGGCCATTTCGAGCATCGCTCGCACCTCACGTGCGGTCTGCGGACTGAAGACGCGAGCCCCCAGCGGGAGAGGTTCGTCGACCCGAGTCAGCGACAGCGGTACGAGGTCGCCGTCGCGCGCGAAGACCGAGTACGCGCGCGCGAGCTGGATCAGGGAGACGGAGATTCCGTGCCCGTAGGACATCGTTGCCTGTTCGATCGGCCGCCAGTTTTTCCAGGGTCGCAGGCGGCCGCTGACTTCGCCCGGAAAACCCAGTCGCGGCACCTGCCCAAAGCCGACGTTGTCGAACATCTCCCACATCCGCTGCGCCGGCAACATGGCGGAGATTTTGGCGGCACCAACGTTCGACGACTTCTGGATCACTTGGGCAACACTCAGCGCGCCATGCGGATGCGCATCGGCGATCGTCGCATTGCCGATCGTCAGCCGGCCGGGAGCGCAGTTGATGACGGTGTCGAAGCGGACCTTGTTCGCGTCGAGCCCGAGGGCGATTGTAAACGGCTTCAGCGTCGAGCCCGGTTCAAAGGTATCGGTCACCGCGCGGTTGCGCAGCTGGCCACCGGACAACTTCTCCCGATTGTTCGGGTTGTACGTCGGCCAGTTGGCGAGGGCGAGAACTTCACCCGTGCGAACGTCGAGGACGACGATCCCGCCGGCCTTCGCGTTGTTTTCGGCGATCGCCTGCTTGAGATGGCTGTAGGCAAGAAACTGAATTTTCGAGTCAAGTGCCAGCCGGATATCCTGGCCGTCCTGCGGCGATTTGATCGAACCGACGTCTTCGACGATCTGGCCGCGCCGATCCTTGATGACGCTACGACTTCCCGGCTGACCCAGCAGCTGTTTGTGGTAAGCCAGTTCGACTCCCTCCAGCCCGGTATCATCCACGCCGGTAAAACCGACCATGTGCGCCGTCATCTCGCCGGTCGGGTAGAAGCGCCGGTATTCCTTGTTCTGGCCGATTCCCGGCAACTTGAGGGCGGCGATCTGGTCGGCGACTTCCGGCGGAATTTGTCGCCGCAGGAAGACAAACGTCTTGTCGGTATCGAGCTTGCGCGCGAGCTGCCTGCTGTCGGTTTCGAGCAGTGCGGCGAGTTGCCGCTGCTGTTCGGGACTCAGCGTCACCGCGGGAGGAATCGCCCAAACCGACTTCATCGGCGTCGAAATGGCCAGCACGTCGCCATGACGGTCGGCGATTCGTCCGCGAGAAGCGCTGATTTCGATGTCCCGGCGATAGCGCGACTCGCCTTTTTCCTGCAGAAAGTCGTTGTTCACGATCTGTAGATAAAAGGCACGGCCGACGAGTACGACAAACGAGGCGAGCAAGAGCAAGGCCAGCAGGCGCGACCGCCAAGGCGGCAAACTCGCTTGCAGGAGCGGGCTCTCGGCGAATTTGTGGGCGACGTTTCCCTTAAAACGCATCATCGGTGTGACCCTCCTCCAGGCACGGCGGGCTGACCGCGATCGCCGTCCGGAATTCGCATCGTCAGCTTTTCGCGGGCGATCTTTTCGATTCGTGGCGCTGCCCCCCAGGTCGAGAGTTCGAGCTGCAACTGGCCATATTCGACCTCGAGCTGACGTGCTCGCTCCTGTTCGACTTCCAGCGCCTGAAACAGCTTGCGTGCCTTGTGCTGCGAGGTCACCACGCCGAGTCCACAGAGCACCAGCGCGATCAAGAGCAGCGTATTGAGACGGACCATGTCAGGCGACCTTTCGCACGTGCTTTTCGGCCACGCGCATGATCGCGCTGCGCGCCCGGGGATTGGCCGCGACTTCGGCGGTGCTGGCGCGTACCGGTGACCCAACCAGGCGCAGCCGTGGCTGCGGCAGATCGACAGCGCGCAGCGGCAGGCGCTTTGGCGCCGGGTCGGGAGACGCCTGCTCGCGCATGAAGCGTTTGACGATCCGATCTTCGAGCGAATGAAAGCTGATCACCACCAGCCTCCCGCCCTGTTTGAGCACGGCCACCGCCTGCGGCAGGACTAGCGCGAGCTGGTCGAGCTCCTGATTGATATGAATCCGTACAGCTTGAAAGGTACGCGTCGCCGGGTCCTGCCCGAGTTCATGGCGGCGCACGGTTGCACGCACGAGCGCTGCGAGCTGCTGCGTGGTGGCAAGCGGCCGCTCTCGCCGAGCAGCCACAATCTTCTTTGCAATCGGGAAAGCAAACCGTTCTTCGCCATAGTTCCTGATAACCTCCGTGATCTCCTGCAGGCTGGCGTGCTCCAGCCACTGCGCCGCCGTCTCACCCTGAGTCGTGTCCATGCGCATGTCGAGTGGTGCGTCGCCGCGAAAACTGAAGCCGCGCTCGGCTTGATCGATCTGCGGCGACGAGATCCCGATGTCGAGGAGCACGCCGTCGACCGACTCCTCGACGGCGAGTCCAAGCTCGCGCATCGCCTCGACCAAGTCGCCGAAACGGCGGTGGAGGACGAGCAAGCGATCGTCGCCCTGCGCGCGCTCAACCGCCTGTGGATCGCGATCGAACGCCAGAACCCGGCCGCGCGGGCCGAGTCGGTCAAGAATCGCGCGGCTGTGTCCTCCGCAGCCGTAGGTCCCGTCGACGTAGGTACCTTCGGGTTGGATCGCCAGCGCCTCTACCGCCTCGTGCAGGAGAACGCTTTCGTGCTGCAGACGGCGCGTCACAGGGCCAGATCCACGAGGTCTGCCGGCAGCAACTGGTCACCCATGGCGAAGACGGCTTCCTGTTGCTGCTGCCAGCCGGCGTCGGACCAGATTTCGAAATGGCTCCCCTGGCCGACGAGCCACACCTGCTTCTCGAGGCGTGCAAACTGGCGCAACTCGGGCGCGATCAACAGGCGCCCGGCGGCGTCCATTTCCTCTTCGCGGGCGTTACCGACGAGCAGCCGCTTGATCGCCGCCGACTGCAGGTTGAGGCTCGAGGTGGCCAGCACCTTGTCGCGAATCGGCTCCCACGCTGGTTCCGGATAGAGCAGGAGGCAGCGATGCGGATGCGCCGTCACGACCAAGCGCCCGCCCGCTGCGGACGCGAGCGCTTCCCGATGCCGTGCCGGAATCGCGATCCTGCCCTTGACATCCAGACTTAACGCCGCTGCACCTTGAAACATTGCGCCAAACGGTCCCCTGCGTTGTTACCTGGAGAGGAGACTCCTCCCACTTTGTACCACTTATTCCCACTTTAAGATAAAGATTTGGCCAAGGCAAGGGGTAATCGAGCGTGCTTTATCAATCCCGACAACTATTTATAAGTACTTGACGGGTTGCGATTGAAAAAAACTATCGGTAAGAGCGGTATGACGATCGCGTCGTTGTCGATCGCACCCGGCGAATTGGTCTCAAACGCACAAACGCTCGGTGTGTGCGAGGCGACAACTGGCGGGACGAAGGAGCGTCGATGGCGCCGGGCGTCGCCAACGGTTCTGGGAGAGCCAGCGGGGGAAGGATGGGAAGCCGGCCGATAAGCCGGGTTCTGTCGTGGGCAGCCATTCGTCTAGGCGA
>CAYQVH010000032.1:0-34823 GCA_964420975.1 uncultured Candidatus Accumulibacter sp. | reverse complement strand
TTTGCAGGGCGGTGATTTCGTCGCGGTGTTCGGCGATGAAGGCTTCGAAGGTTTGGACGAGACTTTTTGCGCGTTCGGTGGCGGCGGCGGAGAAGCCGGCTTCGATGAGGGTGTCTTGGGTGACGATGTCGATGATCTGGTCGGCTTGCTGGCGGAGTTTTAGGAGGAGGTTGCGTAACGCAGGATCGGCCAATGGCTTCACGGCGGCCTGGAGGGCGGTTGAGGCCCCATCCCCACCCCGGCCCTCCCCTTGAAGGGGAGGGAGGTCGGTGCGCAGGGCGTTGACGATGTTGCGGGCTAGGCTTTTAAGGTCGTGGCCGCCGCTGGCTTCAATGACTTTGGCTTTGTCGGCATCATTGAGGTCGCGCTCCAGCCGCGCCAGCCTTGCGGCGACAGACGAGAGCACCTCGGGTTCGACGTTGCCCAGCGCCACGGCCTGCAGTAGCTTGTCGAAGGGCACGGCCTTCTTCTGGTCCATGGGCCGGCTGTCGGTCTTGTCGCGCTCGCAGACGCCGACGGCGTCGACGATGACGAAATGGTCCTTGACCACATGCTCGCCCGGATTCACGGCGCGCAGGTCGGCGCACTCGATGATGCGCACGCCGCGGCCCTTCATCTGCTCGAAGAAGCTGCGGCTTTTCACGCTGCGCATGAAGACGACGATCTCCACCGGCTTGATGTCGGTGCCGGTGGCGATCATGTCCACGGTGACGGCAATGCGCGGGTAGTAGCTGGTGCGGAAGGCCTTGATCAGCTCTTCCGGTTTGCTGCCCGTGGTGCGGTAGGTGATCTTCTGCGCGAACTCGTTGCCGCGGTTGAACTCTTCACGAAGGATGCCGACGATGGCCTCGGCGTGGTTGTCGTCCTTTGCGAAGACCAGGGTCTTGGGCAGCTCCTGCCGCTGCGGGAAGAGATCGGTCTGCCAGCGGTCGCGCAGCGTGCGCGCGATGGTGCGAATCTGGTCGGGCGTCTGCACGCTGCGGTCCAGCTCCTCGGGCGCGTACTCGAAGTCGTCGTCGAGCTGCCAGTCGCGCCTGGCGCGGGTGGGCTTGTCCAGCACCTGCAGCCAGTAGCCGGCTTCCACCTTGCTGCCGGCCTCGGTCACTTCGGTCTTGATGCGGTAGACGTCGTAGTTCACGTTCACGCCGTCCGCCACGGCCTGCGGGTGGCCGTACTCCATCACCAGGTTCTGGTTGAAGAAGCCGAAGGTCTGCTTGTTGGGCGTGGCGGTCAGGCCGATCAGGTACGCGTCGAAGTACTCCAGCACCTGGCGCCACAGGTTGTAGATGCTGCGGTGCGCCTCGTCGGTAACGATGATGTCAAAGGTCTCGATCGGGAACGCGGGGTTGTAGTCGATGGGCTCGGGTGCCTTGTCGAGCAGGCTTTCCACGCGTTCGGTGGATTCTTCGTCGGCCTCTTCCGGCAGCTCGCGGCCCTTGAGCATGGAGAACATGCGCTGGATGGTGCTGATGCAGACGCGCGCCGTCTTGTCGAGGTTGTTGCTCGTGAGGTGCTGGACGATGAACTCCTCGCCGAACTTGTAGTTGTTCACCGGCGAGACGTACTGGTCGAACTCCTTCTTCGTCTGCCGGCCCAGGTTGCCGCGGTCCACCAGAAACAGCACGCGCCGCGCGCCGGCGAACTTGATCAGCCGGTAGATGAAGCTGATGGCGGTGAAGGTCTTGCCGCTGCCGGTGGCCATCTGGATCAGCGCGCGCGGCTTGTTCTGCGCGAGGCTCTTTTCGAGGTTGCGGATGGCGGTGATCTGCGCCGGCCAGAGTTTGAAGTCGCCCCATTCGGTCACGAGCGGAGGCATCGCACGCACGCGGGCGAGGAAGGTGGCGGGAGCGGATTCAGCTTGCTTCGCTGCCGGGCCGCTGCCGGTGGTGAGGACCGTGGCTTGCGGCAGGTCCTTGAGCCACTCGGCCAGCGTGTCGGGCCGATGAAAGGCGAAGACGTTGCGGGCGCGCGGCTCGGGGTCGAGCGCGTGGGTGAAGTGGGTCTCAGCGCCCGTGCTTTCATAGATGAAGGGCAGCGGCCGGCGCCACGCGGGCAGCGTCGGGGGCAGGCCCCTCGCGTAGTGGCCGGACTGCACTTCCACGCCGGTGAGCGTGGCGCCCTGCTTCTTGGCTTCGATCACCCCGGCGGCCTTGCCGTCCACATACAGCAGGTAGTCGGCAAAACCGTAGCCTTCATTGAGCGGGAATTCGCGCAGCGCCACGCCGCGCGCCGCGTGGATGTCGGCGGCGGAAGCATCGCAGACCTGCCAGCCGGCTGCGACGAGCAGCGCGTCGATACGGCGCCGTGCCTCCTCTTCCGTTTGCCCCACGGCCCCCCAAGCCCGAAACGAAACCATGACGCCGGGAATCGTAACACACCGGCCCGCCGCGCTTACGGCCGGCAGTGCCGACTGCGGGAGACGGTCGGGGTCGACCGCGCCTGTGCCGGTCGACCCCGAAAAAAGGGCAAAATCAAGGTCGCTACGGCTTGATCGGCGTAATCTTGCCTTGCGGCAAGCCAGGCCAGGTGCGAGCGCACAATCCCGCCTCGGGGTGGTCGTTTGTGCATTCACCGTTTCGGTGCCTTACTCAACCCGCATCTTCACTTTCACAGCGTCGTCGTCGATGGCGTGTTTGATGGCAGTGAGAACGGCGAAATTGAAGCGAGCCAAACCCGGGCGTTACCTGATTCAGGCGCAGTTCTACGGCCATCGCCAACAAGTGGTGGCCGGTGCGACGACCCTCAACGTGCGCTTGTACAGCGGCTTTGGCACCTCGGGACGCCGGCCGGAGGCGTGAAACATTGGCCGCCGAGCGTTCGCAAACACCCGCCGCACTGGCACAATGCGGGATGCAGCGTCACGCTGCAAGAGCGATCGCCGATGCCAGCAGGAAACGGGAAGATGAGCGAATGGAGTTCAAGAGTCGCGGGAGCTGCGCAACCTTCCTGGCCAAGCGACTTTGCCGTCAGGGGTCGCGCCGACAAGCGACTGCGCGCGCTCCTTGGCGGCTATCTGGTCGAAGCCTTCGTCGCCAGCGATATCGGCGGCGTGCGTGAGAGCAACCAGGATTCAATCGCCTTGCTGCTACCTGGCGACCCGTCGTTGTGCGAACGCCGGGGCCTTCTCGCCGTCGTCGCCGACGGCATGGGCGGCCACAAGGGCGGCGAAGTGGCCAGTGCGCTCGCCGTTACGGCCATCTGTCGCCACTACTTTGCAGTCGATGAGACGCCGTCGCATGCGCTGACGCTGGCGTTGCGCGAGGCCAACAACATCGTCTTCCGAGCGGCGGAGGCGGACTCGAGGTTGGCCGGAATGGGAACCACGGCCACTGCGCTGGCGCTCGTCGACGGCCAGGCGCTGCTTGCCCACGTCGGCGACAGCCGCCTCTATCGTTGCCGCGATGGGCAAGGGCACCAGCTAACCACCGACGACAGTCTGGTCGTCGAAATGGTCAATTGCGGCATCCTCAGCAGCGAGCAGGCGCGCCACCACCCGGCGCGCAACGTCCTCGTTCGCTCCTTGGGTACTCAGGCGAAGTTGTGGGTGGTCGCGAAGACCGACGCGCCGCTGGCCGCGGGTGACTGCTTCGTTCTGTGCACGGACGGCCTCTGGGAGTCGGTCGATGGCGGCGAAATGGCGGAAATCGTCGCCAACATGAACGTCGCCGACGCCGGACGCCGATTGCTCGCGCTGGCAAGATCGCGCGACGGCAGCGACAACCTTTCGGTCGGCGTGATCGCCATCCGGCCACCCAAGAAGATCGCTTCCTAGCCGTCCGCCGCCAGCAAACGGACGGACGCCACTACGCCGTGCTTCAGATCACCCGTTGTGACCGCAAGGCAGCAATTTCCTCGGCGCCATAACCCGCCGCGCGAAGAACCTCCTCGCTGTGTTCGCCGACGGCCGGCGGCGGCCGGCGCACCACGAACGGGCAATCGCTGAGCTTGTACGGTGGCGCAAACTGCTTGACACCGTCGACTTCGACGACCATCTCGCGAGCGACGAGCTGCGCGTTGTGCAGACTCTCCTCCATCCGCAGTACCGGCGAGACACAGCAGTCGGCGCGTTCGAAGACCTCGCACCAGTCGCTGAAACTGCGCTGCGCGAAAACCGCTTCGACTTCCTGCCGGACGCGCGCGCCTTCGGCGCCGACGGCAAGGACCGACGGTTTCAGGTCGGGGCGACCGATCGCCTCACAGAACGCCTGCCAGAATTTTGGCTCCATCGCGCTGACCGCGAAGTGACGGCCGTCACTGCTGGCATAGACGCCGTAACTTGGCATCCCCCCGGAAAGAACGTCTGCGCCGCGTGGCACCGCCTGTCCGTGAGCGAGCACGGCGAGCAGCGGAAAGAGCGTGTGCGCAAACACGGCATCGGTCATCGCGACATCGACGTAGCGGCCGCGACCACTGCTCCGGGCATCGATGACACCGGCCATGATCCCCACCAGAGCAGTTAACGAGCCGCCAAGCAGGTCGCCGATCTGGAAATTGGGAATCGCCGGCGCGCTACCGTGCAGGCCGATCTGGTCGAGCAAGCCACAATACGCCAGATAATTGAGGTCGTGGCCAGCGCGTTCGCGATACGGACCGTCCTGGCCGTAGCCTGAAATCGAGGCGTACACGACCCGCGGATTGATCGCCGCCACCGTCTGGTAGCCAACCCCCAGCTTGTCGACGACGCCAGGGCGAAAACCCTCGACGATGACGTCGGCGGTTGCCGCCAGGCACAGGAAGGCCTCCACCCCCGCAGCCTGTTTCAGATCCAGGCAAAGGCTGCGTTTGTTGCGATTAACCAGTTGAAAGTAGCTGACGTCGCCGTGCACGGCACCGGCCGTACGCGCGTAGTCGCCACCGCCAGGATCTTCGATCTTGATCACCTCGGCGCCGAGGTCGGCAAGGTGCATGGTGGCGAGCGGACCGGGCAGCAGGCGCGTCAAGTCGAGGACGCGAAGCTCGGCGAGCGGCAAAGGGCGCAAGGCGATCCCCTTTCTCGGGAAGAGTCCCGACCAACAGTGGCTGCTAGCGCCGCAACTGGGCAACCAGCGCGATGATGAAATCGGGCACGCCCTGCAACACGGGAGTTACCGGTGTCTGCTGGCCGCGCGTCAATTCGTCGACGCGATCGGCGACGTAGGCGTCGAGCTGCTTGTAGGTGATCCGTCCGCGTTTCTTCAGGTCCGCCTCGCCGCGCAGACCTTCAAGCAGCGCCTTGGTGAAGGCGCCGTTGCCCCAGGCCAGATCTTCCATCGATTCCTGCAGGCCGGTCGACGAGGCGAAAACGATGATGTTGTTCTCGGCGCTGGCCAGTTCGTTGATCGCCTCGGTGTTGTCGAGCTGCCGGCGGAAAGTTCCGACGACATTGCCCGCGTGACAGGTATCGACAAACATCAGTGTCCGTCCAGGCAGGCTGGTCAGGGTTCGGCGCAGCAGCGAAAACGTGACGCCGGTGTCGGACAGGCGTGTGACGTCGGCGTCACGCGGCAGGTAGAGATATTCGCCATGACCGTCGTTGATGCCATGTCCGGCGAGAAAGACCATCGCCGTATCCCGCGGGCCGACCGCTTCCTTCAGCCAGGAGAGCGCTGCTTCGACCGAATGCTTCGAGGCAGCGGCATCGACCAGCTTGCGCACGACGACCTTGCGATACATCGTCCCTTCCTGGCGGCGAATCAGTTCGGCGAAGTCGCCGGCGTCCTTGGCCGGGAGATCGAGCCGGTACTCCGGTTTGTCGTAGGCGGAGACGCCGACCGCGAGCACGTAGAGGTCGCCGCGCTCAGGGCTTGCCTTCTTTTCGCCCAGATAGCGGACGCGAACGACCGCCGGAACCGAAGCTCCCGCGACGTTCTCGGCGATCAGCTGCACTTCGGCGTCTTCCGCCGGGAGGTCGAGTTTCAACTCGCGCGTTTCGTCGCGCAGCGCCCGCGCCGCGCCCGAATCAACGGCTTGCGGCTGCTCGATGCCATTGACGCGAACGCGCAGACGCGTCGCCGGCGCCGCGGCCGGAGTGCGCACCCGGTAGCTGAGGACCAGCTTCGGCTCACGAACGCTGGTGTCATACCCCGGCTTGAGGATGTCGATCACCGGCGGCAGGCGGTCACTCGGCGGCGCCGTGATTTCCTCACCCTGGACGTCTTCGCTCGCCGTCGCGGCGGCCTTGCCGGTCGCCGCTGCGTCATCGGCGACGCGTGCGGGCGGCCCCGCCACCTCGGCAGTTGACCGCCGCCCTTCGCGTTCGCGTTTGGCCGCGATCACCCCCTGCCGCTGATCGCCCGCCGCGAGCACGCTGCGCACCATTCCCGGCAAGAGAAAGTTCCGGCGAAAGCGCGACAAGGGGAAGAAATCGGCGGTTCGCCCCGGATCATTGCCGACAATCCAGCCAGCGTGGTCGGCGGCGCCGACGCCCGCTTCGTAGAAGCCGGCGTGAGAGATCGCCAGCCATTTGCGATCACCCGGTTGCAGGTAGTAACTGATCAGCGGCTCGCCGTCGCTCCAGCGCAGGAGATGGAGGAAGCCGTCGATCGTCGCGGCGACGACCAATCCGCGTCCCTCGATCAGATTGACGGCGACCACTTCGGCTTCGAGTCGGCGCAGCCACAACTCCTTGCCTTGCCCGTCGACCTTGCGCAGCAGGCGCAGCGACGAGCCGAAGACGAGGGCGTCTTCGCTGCTATGGATCGCCACCGACAACGAGCGCTCGCGGCGCGACTTCTTCGGCAATGGCTGGCCGTTCACCGTGCCGTCGGGCGCGCCCTGCCAGGCGAGGACGGTCATCCCGGCGCGCCCGACAAGAGGCGCCCGCCACTGCGCGGACGCCGGGTCAGCGCTGCTGAAGCCGGGTTCGTCGAGGGCAAAGGCGAGCCAGCGAGTTCCCTGCTCATTGGCTACCGGCAAGGCGACGCGACGACCGTCCGCGGAGACGCGCAGCGCCTCCGGATGTCCGTCGAGATCGGCGGTTGCGCGCGCATTTCGCCAGGCAAGCTGCAGATCGGCGCCGATCGCGGCGACGGTACCGTCCTCGGCGACGTAGCCAAGCATGCCACTGCGCAGCACGACGAGGTCTGCCACCCGCCGATCCGGGATCGACAGGTCGTCGAAGCTGGCTCGCTGATAGCCGGCGCCGCCCCAGCGACGAATCACCCCACCCTCGCTGTCGCGCGAGTTGGCGGCACCCAAGAGGTAGCGGCCGTCCGGAGACTCCCGGATCAGCAGCGCGCGAACGCCAGCCGGCAGCGCCTTGCGGTTCAGGCGAAAGGGCAAGGGAGTCAAGGACTCGCCATCGTAGAGGCTGTGACCATTGACCAGGATCGCACGCTGATCGGCGCTCCAGTACGCGCGGAACGCTCCGCGGTCGGTCAGCGTCCGCTCGGCAACCCGGCTGAAGGTGTCACCCGCCGGCTTGTAAAGAACGACGCGGCTAGGCGCCGGATGGTTATGCGCGGTCGCGAACAGCGTCCGGTCGGCACGAAAAGCCAGCGTCGTCAGATTGCCGGTCAGCGTGGAGTCTTCGTAAACGCGGTGACCACTTTCGCTGTCGAGGATGCGCAGGCCATGGTCGCTGCCACCGGTGTCGTCATCGAAACCGAGCACGAGCAGGCGGCCATCGGCAGACCAGGCGAGCGCGGTCACTGGCGACTGAAAACCGGAAAACGCTCGCACAATGCGACCGTCGTGCAAGGAGACAATCGCCACAGAACGCCCCGGACCGAGGCTGTAGAGGTTGCCGCCGACGGCTGCAAGGCTGCCATCGGGAGACAGGGCGAGGGCGAAGAGCTGACCGTCGCGGCGTCCGACAACCGGCAGGACGAGACGCCGCAGCTGCCGTCCGCTGTCCACATCCCAGATGCGCACCGTCTTGTCGAGCCCGACGCTGACCAGTTGGCGCTCGTCCGGCGTGGCGACCAGCCGATACGCGTTGCCGGCGTGAACCCCGGGGTCAACCGCAAACACCGGCCTGGACGACGCCTGCCCACCTGCAGCGGCCGCCGCCGGCCAAGCGGTGAACCAGGGGACGAAGAGCCACAGACAAAGTAGTGCACGCATCATCGTCGTCTCCCGCCGATCATCAAACCGCTGGCGCCGGCAGATCCGAACGCGAGCGGCCGCCAGCGTCGGGATACCGGCAAGAGCGCCGTTGACCTGCTGCTCGCACGTCATGTCTTGAAAAGCAAATGATCAAAGGCTCGGTGACGCCAATCATGGTTCCATGCCATCGCTGTCAGTCGCCTCCACTTCCAACTCGCACACCCGGTCGAAGATGACCGTCGCAAGGTGTGAGCAAGCCGACTTAACGACGTGCCAGTGATGCCAACGCGAATCGAGGCTCTTGTACTCGCTGAGTTCGGTTTCTTCCAAGTCGTAGGGCAGCGCGTTGGCAAGCTGAACCTGCAACTGCTGCAGCGGCGACTCGCCGTTTTCCTGCGGGTATAGACGGTCGAATGCTTGCAGCGCGAGTGCAACCCGCTCATCGCCCATGTGATCGGCCAAAGCCACAAAGTCGAGGTAGTCCCGCGTGGCGTTGCGCTTGAGAATCAACACGCTCTTGATGCGCAGAATCTCGCCTTCGGTCGGAACGATGATCTGCGCGCCGCAGTAGTCCACGACCGTTGTTTCCAACGGCTCGTCACGGATAAGCTGACGCACCCCGGTTTCGATGCCGTCAAGGCTGCCCAGAATTTGCACCGGTCGCTGTGTGCGGGCAGTCGTCCAGCCGGCAACCGATTCAAGCTGGATCAGCACGTCATCGAAGCGGTGACACAGATCGGTCAGTACGTGGTCGGCGTCACGCGAGAAGCGATGCCCGGCGTGAATTGCCGATGCGGTTCCGCCAACCAGCACCGCGCCCGGCAGAATGCGCTGGAGCCGTGCAGCAGAGGACAACACGAGTTCCCAGTCAGGGAGCGGTGCGGTGTTCTCCGGCATAATGCATCCAGAAGTGGTGACGTTGGGCGTAGGGGTCGGCAGCGTAAGGGCGGCAAACCCGCTCCACCTTGTCCAGCAGGGTACGATCAGTCAGTACGGCCTGGCGCAGCTGAGCCCAATCCCGCCATCGACCGCGAGAAATGACATCGTCGATCGCAGCGAGGGTGAAGCGCTGATGGTTGAGGTGGCGATGAAGCATGGCTGACCACACACAGATACGATTGTCACTAGTACTTCTTACGCGACAGGCACCCCGAAAGCAACCCGATTTTGCGCTGGTTCAGCGTTGCCGAGAGATTTCGGGTCTGCTCCTGTTCGACGTGGGGTGAAACGCAAAGCGACACATGCTCTGCGGGCGTTGAATTTCTGATACCGGCCCTACTGCAGTTCTTCGAGTCGCAGGCGGGTAATCCGCCCTTTCACCGCCGTCAGCGCCTCGATCCCGGCAATGGCCGCGTCCACCTGCTTCTCGCGCGTCTTGTGCGTCAGCATGATGATATCGGTCTGTTCTTCGCCCTCGCCCGGCTCGCGCTGGATCATGCCGACGATCGAAATACCGTGGTCGGCGAGGATGCGCGTGATTTCGGCGAGCACGCCCGGCCTGTCCTCGACGCGCAGGCGAAGGTAGTAGCTGGTGACGACTTCGGACATCGGCAATATTGCCAGCTCGACCATCGACCCCGGCTGAAAGGCGAGATGCGGCACCCGATGTTCGGGGTCGGCGGTGTGCATGCGGGTCACGTCGACCAGATCGGCGATCACGGCCGACGCCGTGGGTTCGGCGCCCGCGCCCTTGCCGTAGTAAAGCGTTGCGCCGACGGCGTCGCCCTTGACGAGGACGGCGTTCATCGCTCCCTCGACGTTGGCGATCAGGCGACGCGCCGGAATCAGCGTCGGATGGACGCGCAGCTCGACGCCTTCGGCGGTGCGTTTGGTGATCCCGAGCAGCTTGATGCGGTAGCCCAGTTGTTCGGCGTAGCGGATGTCGATCGCGTCGAGGCGGCTGATGCCTTCGATATGCGCTTTTTCGAAGCTCATCGCGTTGCCGAAAGCGATCGCCGACATGATCGCCAGTTTGTGTGCCGCGTCCACACCCTCGACGTCAAACGTCGGATCGGCTTCGGCGTAACCGAGGCGCTGCGCCTCGGCAAGCACGTCGGCAAAGGGGAGCCCTTTGTCGCGCATCTCGGACAGGATGAAGTTCGTCGTGCCGTTGATGATGCCGGCGATCCACTCGATGCGATTGGCGGTCAGCCCCTCGCGCAGGGCCTTGATGATCGGGATGCCGCCGGCGACGGCGGCTTCAAAGGCGACCATCACGCCTTGCTCCTGCGCCGCGGCAAAAATCTCGTTGCCGTGCGTCGCGAGCAAGGCCTTGTTGGCGGTAACCACGTGCTTGCCGTTGGCAATCGCCTGCAGCACCAGATCCCGCGCCACGGTGCAACCGCCGATGAGTTCGACGACGATGTCGACCGTCGGGTCAGCGACCACGGCAAAGGCATCGTCGGTGACACGACACGTGCCGGCCGTCAGCTGGCGAACGCGTTCCAGATTGCGATCAGCGACGACGCTGACCTGTATCGGACGGCCAGCGCGACGAGTAATCTCTTCCGCATTGCGCTGGAGGACCTGATAGGTACCGCCGCCGACGGTACCGATGCCGAGCAGGCCGACGTGAATGGGCTTCATGGTTGAGGACGGTGTGAGAGTGGTGAGTTGAACTTCCGGAGCGATCCGCCGCGATAGCTTAACTGACGTCGGTGTCGTGCCGGTGGCGATAACCCTCGAGAAAACGCGCTATCCGCTCGATCGCCTCGCGTAAATCGTCTTCATGCGGCAGGAAGGCGAGCCGGAAGTGGTCGGGGGCGGGCCAGTTGAAACCGCTGCCCTGAACCAGGAGCACTCGTTCTTCCTGCAACAACTCGGCAATGAACGCTTGGTCGTCGGTAATCGGATAGACCTCGGGGTCGAGGCGCGGAAACAGGTAAAGCGCCGCTTTCGGCTTGACACAGCTGACGCCGGGAATCGCCGTCAGCAGCTGGTGCGCCAAGTCGCGCTGGCGACACATCCGCCCGCCAGGCGCCACCAGATCGTCGATGCTCTGGTAGCCGCCCAGTGCCGTCTGGATCGCGTGCTGCGCCGGAACGTTGGCGCACAGACGCATCGAGGCGAGCATGTCGAGGCCCTCGATGTAGTCGCGGGCGTCGCGCAGATCGCCGGAGACGACCATCCAGCCAGCACGATAACCGCACGAGCGGTAGTTCTTCGACAGCCCGTTGAAGGTCACCGTCAGCACGTCCTGCGCCAGCGAAGCGATCGCCGTATGCTTCGCTCCGTCGTAGAGGACCTTGTCGTACACCTCGTCGGCGTAGAGAATCAACCCGTGTTCGTGCGCAATCGCCACCAGTTCGCGCAGGATGTCGTCCGGATATAGGGCGCCCGTCGGATTGTTCGGGTTGATCACCACCAGCGCGCGTGTCCGCGGCGTGATCTTGCGCCGCAGGTCGTCGAGGTCGGGCAGCCACTCGTTGGCTTCGTCGCACAGGTAGTGCCGCGGCGTACCGCCGGAAAGGCTGACCGCCGCCGTCCACAAGGGATAGTCCGGCGCCGGCACGAGCACCTCGTCGCCGGCGTTGAGCAGGGCGTTCATCGCCATCACGATCAACTCCGAAACGCCGTTGCCGAGATAAATGTCTTCCAGCCGGACGCCCTTGAGGTGCTTCTGCTGGGTGTAATGCATCACCGCCTTGCGCGCCGAGAAGATGCCTTTGGCGTCGGAGTAGCCAGCGGCGATCGGCAGGTTGCGGATCATGTCGAGCTGAATCTCTTCCGGCGCGTCGAAGCCGAAAGCGGCGAGGTTGCCGATGTTCAGCTTGACGATGTGGTGCCCCTCGTCCTCCATCTGCCGTGCCTTTTCAAGCACGGCACCGCGGATGTCGTAACAGACGTTGTCAAGTTTGCTCGATTTGCGTATCGGTTTCATTGCTGCGGACTAAAGCCGTCCGTCCTTCCTCAACATGTCCTTGATCCCGCGCACGGCTTGCCGCGTGCGTTCCTCGTTTTCGATCAGCGCGAAGCGCACATAGTCATCGCCGTATTCGCCGAAGCCGATCCCCGGCGACACGGCTACCCGGGCTTCGGCGAGCAGCTTCTTGGCAAACTCCAGCGACCCCAGCGCGAGATAGGGGTCAGGAATCTTCGCCCAGATGTACATCGACGCCTTCGGCACATCGACCATCCAGCCGGCCTCGTGCAGACCCTTGGCGAGTACGTTGCGGCGGCTCTGATACTGCTGTCGAACGTCTTCGACACATTGCTGCGGCCCGTCGAGCGCAATCACCGAAGCCACCTGGATCGGCGTAAACGTCCCGTAATCGTGGTAGCTCTTGATGCGCACCAGCGCCTGGCACAACTCTTCATTGCCGACCATGTAGCCAACCCGCCAGCCAGCCATGTTGTAGCTCTTCGACATGGTGAAGAACTCGACCGCGACTTCGCGCGCTCCGGGCACCTGCATGATCGACGGCGCCTGATAACCGTCGAAGCAAATATCGGCGTAGGCGAGGTCATGGACGACGAGAATGTCGTGCCGGCGTGCCAGACCGACGATGCGTTCGAAAAAGTCGAGGTCGACGCAGCGCGCGGTCGGATTGCTCGGAAAGCCGAGAATCATCATTTTCGGCTTCGGAATCGACTCGCGAATCGCTCGCTGCACCTCGTCGAAGAAGTCGACGTCCGGCGTCATCCGTACCGAACGGATGTCGGCGCCGGCGATGATCGCGCCGTAGATGTGAATCGGATACGAAGGGTTGGGCACGAGCACCGTGTCGCCCCGATCGAGCGTCGCCAGCATCAGATGCGCCAATCCCTCCTTGGAACCAATCGTCACCACCGCTTCCGTCTCGGGGTCGAAGCGGACCTCGTAGCGCCGTTGATACCAATCGCAAATCGCCTTGCGCAGCCGGGGAATCCCCTTCGAAATCGAATAGCCGTGCGTGTTTTCGCGCAGCGCCGCCTCGACCAGCTTGTCGGTGATGTGTTGCGGCGTCGGGCCATCGGGATTGCCCATACTCATGTCGATGATGTCTTCGCCGCGCCGCCGCGCGGCCATCTTCAGTTCGCTGGTGATGCTGAAGACGTAGGGCGGCAAACGCTGGATACGGGGGAACTGTTTCATGGCGCACTCGGCGTATGGCAGGAACCGGGAGGACGACGCCCAGACCGCGGGCACAGGCAACACCGCGACAACAAAGCCGCGGCCCCCGAGAGGCGGGCGACAAAAAAGCTATAATCCTACTTTAACGTTCTGCGCACCGCAATTTCCATGAAACTGCAGCTTGCCGGCAGCGATGGCCGCAACACTGTCACCGCCTATGGCGCGGATTACGTGAGCATCAGCGGTGTCCGCCACTACTGTAACCTTGCGGTCCTCCCCGACCGTCTGGTTCCCGACTGGACGCAGGCGACTTTTGACACGCTGGCGCTGGCCGACGTCGAATGGCTGGCTTCGCTTGACGCCGAGATACTGCTTCTCGGCACCGGCGACCGCCTGCGCTTTCCCAGGCCGGAGCTCCTTCAGCCCTTGCGACAACAACGAAAGGGCGTCGAGATCATGGACCTGGCCGCTGCCTGTCGCACGTACAACGTCCTCGCGAGTGAAGGACGTAAGGTCGCGGCCGGGCTGCTGTTGCGCTGAACGTAGTCGCGGGTGACAAGCGGCGCTTCCCCACTGCGCGGACGTATCGCGCTCAAGGTCGACGTGGACACCTGCCGCGGCGCACAGATCGGTGTCCCCAGCTTGCTCGATCTGCTCCAGGAGCAGCAGGCCAAGGCGAGCTTCTTCTTTGCACTGGGACCCGATCGCAGCGGCCGTGACGCGCGATCGGGAATGCCCGCGCGCTTCTACGATCTACCCACGCGTCTGACCGGCTGTCTCGTTCCAGCGCCTGACATCGGCCTTCGGGCAGCCGAAACCCTACGCCAGGTGCGCGCTTGCGGACACGAAGTCGCGATGCACGCCTGGGATCGCGTGCGCTGGGAACGGCAGGTGTTCGACGCCCGGAATTCGTGGATCGAAACCCAAATGACGCTCGCCTGGTACCGGTTCGAAGCCGTGTTCGGCGAGTCGCCCCAGGCGCATGCGGCCGCTGGCTGGCGAATGAACCGACACGCACTACGGCTGACACAACGTCTCGGATTGTGTTACGCCAGCGACTGCCGCGGCACGCATCCTTTCTTTCCGGTCATTGAGGGAGAAATCGTCCGCTGCCCACAAGTTCCAACAACCCTGCCGACGCTGGATGAACGGCTGTCGATCAGCGCTGGCTCCGCCGAACAAGCCGTCGAACAGATCCTCGAAGTCACTTCCGCGGTCGGCGGCGACCACGTTTTCACCCTTCGCGCCGAAATCGAGGGGATGCGCTTTCGCGAAGCGTTCCGCAAATTGCTGGCTGGCTGGCGAGACCTCGGCTGGGCGCTCGTTGCGCTACGCGAACTCGTCGCCTGCCGCAACCTGGCGCAACTGCCTTGTCACGAAATTGGGCTCGTCGAGATTCCTGGGCGGAAAAGATCCTGTCTCGTACAGGGCCGCCGTTTTCTCGCCCCAACGCAAAACGGGGCAGCTCTCGCCACCCCGTTCATTGGACCGGTTCTACCCGAAACCGTCAGTCACGATCACCGCTAAAGAACATTAGCAGATTGAGCAGGCTGACGAAGACGTTATAGATATCGAGATACACCGCCAGCGTCGCCGAGATGTAGTTATCCTCGCCGCCGGTCACGATACGGCTGATGTCATAAAGGATGTACGCCGAAAAGATCAGTACGGCGAGCGCCGAGATGGTCAGTGCCAGCGCCGGCATCTGAAAGAAGATGTTGGCGACCGCGGCGAGCAGGACGACGATCATGCCGACAAAGAGAAACTTGCCCATGAAGCTGAAGTCCTTCTTCGTCACCGTCGCTACGCCGGCGAGCGAGAAGAAGATGACACCGGTGCCGCCCGCGGCCATCGCCACCAGCGAGCCGCCGTTGCTGAAGCCAAGAGCCACCTGCAGGATGCGCGATAGCATCAAGCCCATGAAGAAAGTAAACGCCAACAACAATACGACGCCCAGGCCGCTGTTCTTGGTCCGCTCGATACCCCACATGAAACCGAAAGCGATACCCAGGAAAAGCAGAAACGACAGGAACGGACTGCCGGCTAGAAACGAGAACTTCAACTGGACACCCACCAGTGCGCCGACAACCGTCGGTACCATGGTCAGCGCCAACAAAAGGAAGGTGTTGCGCAGAACGCGGTTCTGCTGCAGCGCCAGCTCTTGCGTCGTTGAATTCGTGATCTGATACTGCGATTGCATCAAGTGTTCCTCCTGTGAATGCGTGGTCATGACGCGAATAAGACTAGCCCAGTTGGGAAAAAGTTGCAAATCGCCCCGTTCATCCGCGTTGTTCAGGAAACGCCGACGGCCGGCAATCACCGATCACCACCCGCGTGCTATGATGCCGCTCCTCCCGACATGTCCGGTGACGGGTGCGCGGCGGTGGTCAGCACCCGAAAGCCAGCACGGTCGCTGTCCTTGGTTCCGTGCGCAGGACGTCGCCAAACTGTCGATCACACTGGCGTCAAACTGGAAGCGTGGCCGAGCGGTTTAAGGCAGTGCTCTTGAAAAGCACCGAGGGCTGATACCCCTCCGTGAGTTCGAATCTCACCGCTTCCGCCAGACGAGGCCAGACGAAACAAGTGTACGCGTCGGCGCAGCGCGCAAAGAAAAAAGCCGCCCGCAGGCGGCTTTTTTCGAAGCGAAGACTTGGCTCAGCGTTTCGAGAACTGCTTCCGGCGGCGGGCCTTGTGCAGACCGACTTTTTTGCGCTCGACTTCGCGGGCGTCACGAGTGACGAAACCCGCCTTCGACAACGCCGGCTTGAGTGACGCATCATAGTCGATCAGGGCACGCGTGATACCGTGGCGGACGGCGCCCGCCTGTCCTGATTCGCCTCCGCCGCCGACATTGACCAGGATGTCGAATCCGGTCAGCTGTTCGACGAGTTGCAGCGGCTGGCGGACAATCATGCGTGCGGTGACCCGCGAAAAGAACTCGTCTACCGGCTTGCCGTTGACGTTGAAATTTCCGCTTCCGCGCTTCATGAAAACGCGTGCAACGGCGCTTTTACGCCGGCCTGTACCGTAGAAATAGGTTGTTTCAGCCATTGTCCTTCCTCAGAGTACCAGCGCCTTCGGCTGCTGCGCCGCATGCGGGTGCGTGGCGCCCGTATAGCATTTCATTTTCTTGATCATGGCGTAGCCCAGAGGCCCCTTGGGCAGCATACCCTTGACGGCGTGTTCAAGGACGCGCTTGGGGAAGCGCTGCTGCAACTTGGTAAAGTTGGTCTCATACAAGCCGCCAGGGTAGCCGGAATGACGATAGTACTTCTTGTCTTCCGCCTTGTTGCCGGTGACACGCAGCTTTTCGACGTTGGTGACGACGATGTAGTCGCCGGTGTCTACGTGCGGGGTATATTCCGGTTTGTGTTTGCCACGCAGGCGGCGAGCAATTTCGGCCGCAAGGCGACCCAGCACCTTGTCCGTTGCGTCCACCACCAACCACTCGCGCTTGACTTCGTGCGCCTTGGCGGAGAAAGTCTTCATCAGAAACGCCGTCCTTTATTGCCAGATCAGGTAAAGCCCATCATCTTAGTGCACAGCTTGGATTGCTGTCAATGATCGTCCAAAGCGTTCCCGGTTGTCGCGGGGACGGCCGTCCTGAGCGCGTTCGTGATCAGACGATCATTCCGGCGCCGACGGTATTGTTGCTCGACTCGTCGACGACGATAAAGGCGCCGGTACTTCGGTTCTCGGTGTAGGAATCGACGAATATCGGCTGCGCGAGCTTGAAACTGACGCGAGCGATGTCGTTCATGACGAGCTTCTCAGCCGCTTGTTGCTGCAGGGTGTTGACGTCGATCCGGTAGGCAATGGCGGCAAGCATTGCCTTGCTGTCTCGCGTCGTGTGCCGCAGGAGGTACTTGCGTCGCGGGTCGAGCGGCGTCTCCGAGAGCCAGCAGAGCATGGCGTCGATCTGCTTGCTGACGACCGGCAACTCGCCGCACTTGACGATCATGTCGCCGCGCGAAACGTCGATCTCGTCGCCGAGGAGGAGCGTCACCGATTGTTCGGCAAAGGCGCGCGATCGCGAGGCGCCCAGTACCTGAATATCCTTGACATGCGTTTCGCGGCCAGAAGGCAGGACCGCCACGGCGTCGCCGACCTGCACTTCGCCGGCCTCGACGCGACCCATGAAGCCGCGGAAGTCGTGCAACTCGGGGTTACTCGAATCCTGCGGCCGGCAAACGTACTGGATGGGAAAACGGAATTTCTCGACGTGTTCGCCGTGAATCGCGGGCGCGCTTTCGAGCATCTCGAACAAGGTCGGTCCGTCGTACCAAGGGAGATTCTCGCCGCGGTCGACGATCATGTCGCCGTGCAGGGCCGACATCGGCAGGAAGCGGACGTCGGCGATGGCGAGCTTTTCGGCAAAGGCGAGATACTCGTCGCGGATGCGCGCGAAGACTTCGGACGAGTAGTCGACCAGATCCATCTTGTTGACCGCGACGATCAAATGCGGAATGCCCAGCAGATGGCTAACGTAGGAATGGCGACGCGTCTGTGTGAGAACCCCTTTGCGCGCGTCGATGAGAATGATCGCCAGATCGGCGGTCGAGGCGGCGGTGACCATGTTGCGGGTGTACTGTTCGTGACCGGGCGCGTCGGCGATGATGTACTTGCGCGTTCCGGTGGTGAAGTAGCGGTAAGCAACGTCAATCGTGATCCCCTGTTCGCGCTCGGCTTGCAGGCCGTCTGTGAGCAGCGAGAGGTCGACGATATCGAGACCGCGCTTGGCCGAGGTGCGCTGAATCGCGTGCAAGGTATCGGCAAGGATCGTCTTGCTGTCGTAGAGCAGACGACCGATCAGGGTGCTCTTGCCGTCGTCGACGCTGCCGCAGGTCAGAAAGCGGAGCAATCCGTTGTCCGCGATCGCCGCGGGCAGGTTCTCGATCGCCGACATCAGAAGTAACCCTCCTTCTTGCGTTGTTCCATCGACGCTTCCGACGTTTGGTCGTCGAGCCGGGTCGCACCGCGTTCGGTGATCGTCGTCGTCGCCGTTTCGGCGAGGATCTTGTCAATCGTGTCGGCTTCCGACTCGACGGGAGCGGTGCAAGTGATGTCGCCGACGGTGCGAAAGCGGACCATCAATTCCTCGACCAGGTCGCCGGCGCGCGCCGGCGTGATCTCGGTCACCGGCAGCAAGCCGCCGCCGCGACGAACGATCGGCCGCCGGTGAGCAAAATAAATCTCGGGCAGCGCCAGGCGCTCGCGTTCGATGTATTGCCAGACGTCGATCTCGGTCCAGTTGGAAATCGGGAAAACGCGGATGTTCTCTCCTTTGAACGTGCGCGCGTTGTAGAGGTCCCACAACTCGGGGCGCTGATTCTTCGGATCCCACTGCCCGAACTCGTCACGAAACGAAAAGATGCGCTCCTTGGCGCGCGCCTTCTCCTCGTCGCGCCGCGCGCCGCCGATACAGGCGTCGAAACCGAATTCTTCGATCGCTTCGAGCAGGGTGACCGACTGGTGTTTGTTGCGCGGTTCATCGGCCGTTTTCAGAACTACCGTCCCGCGGGCGATCGAATCCTCGAGCGAACGAACGATCAGGCGTTCACCGAGCTCGGCAGCTCGCCGATCGCGGAAGTCGGTGACTTCGCGGTAGTTGTGGCCGGTGTCGATATGCATCAGCGGAAACGGGAAGCGACCCGGGCGAAACGCCTTCTCCGCGATGCGCAGCATGCAGATCGAGTCCTTGCCGCCGGAAAACAGCAACACCGGGTTACTGCACTGGCCGGCGACTTCGCGCAGGATGTGGATGGCTTCCGATTCGAGCCAGTCGAGGTGGGAAAGTGTAACGCGTGACGGCGTGGTGGGGCTCATGGGAGGACTCAACATTCGATTTGGCGGCCGTCAGGCACGCTTGACGTGCAGGCCACATTCCTTGGTTTCCGGGTTCTCCCACCACCAGCGGCCGGCGCGCAGGTCCTCGCCGCGGGCGATCGGACGCGTACACGGGGCGCACCCGATGCTCGGATAGAAGCGATCGTGCAAGGCGTTGTACGGCACTTGGTAGTGGCGAAGATACGTCCAGACGTCGGCTTCGCTCCACTCAGCGAGCGGGTTGAACTTGTCCAGTCCGCCGTGGACGGTGTCGACGCTATGGAGTGGCAGACCTTCGCGGGTCGTCGACTGGCTGGCCCGCAAGCCGGTGATCCACGCCTTGCGGCCGCTCAGCGCGCGCTGCAAGGGTTCGACCTTGCGTACGAAACAGCAGCCCTTGCGCAGTTCGACGGACTCATAGAAGGCGTTGACCCCGTTCTCGCTGGTCCAGGCTTCGAGCAGATCGTGACGTGGCGAATAGAGGCGCAGCGTCAACCCGTAGTGTCTTTTCACTTCGGCGATCAGATCGTAGGTTTCGTTCGGCAGCCGGCCCGTATCGAGAAAAAAGACGCCGATCGTCAATCCGTCGCGGACGATGAGGTCGGTGAGCACCATGTCTTCGGCGCCGAGACTGCTCGCCAAGGCGGCTGGCGAGTAGTGGGTCGCGATCTCGTGCAGCAGCGCGCGCGCGGTCTCGATGCGGCCAGTCAGCTCGCCGGACAAGGGGGGCGGGATCGCTTCGCTAGCGTTCATGTGCGCGCCTCCTGCAGGCGCCGGCGAAAGAGCGGCTGCGGCTGGTCAACGGCCGCCTGGTAGCTTTCGCTGAACCCCTTTAGTCCCGCCAGAGCCTGCTCGGGATCCTTGTCGGCGCGCAGTGCGAAGGCGTCGATGCCGCAGCGCCACATGGAAAACAGCTGATCCTGCAGGACGTCGCCGATCGCGCGAATCTCACCGCGGTAGCCATAGCGCTCGCGCAGCAGGCGCGCGCTCGAATAACTGCGGCCGTCGGTAAATTTCGGGAAATTGACTGCGACGACGGCGAGGCGATCGAGGTCGCCTGCCAAGTCCTCCGGGCCCTGATGACTGTCGAGCCAGACACCAAGGATCCGGTCGCTGGCCAACAACTCGTGCCGACGCGCCAGCCACACCGCCAGCGGCAACAAGGTCGGCGCGGACGGCAGACGGATCGTTTCCGGCGCCTGATCGGCGGCCAGTACGAGCTGCTGCCAATTGTCTTCGACGATACGGTCGCCGCGAAGGATCCTAGCCATTGACCACCCTCCTCTCGTCGTAGTCGACCGTTACCGCCGACCGGCGGCGATCGCGCCCGGCGTAGGCGCGCGTCTTGAACGGCTCAACGCCGACGCGTTGCCAGGTGTCGATAAAACGCTCGCCGTCACGACGATGTTCGAGATAGACGGCGATCAGTGCTTCGATCACGTCCGGCACTTCCTGCGCGTAGAACGACGGGCCGATCACCTTGCCGATGGTCGCCGAGTTGCCCTGCTGACCGCCGACCGTGATCTGGTACCACTCTTCGTCGTTCTTGTCGACGCCGAGAATGCCGATGTTGGCCACGTGGTGGTGTCCGCAAGAGTTCATGCAACCCGAAATGTTGAGCGAAAGGTCGCCAATGTCGTAGAGGTAGTCGAGATCGTCGAAGCGTTGCTGAATGGCGGCGGCGATCGGTACCGAACGCGCGTTGGCGAGCGCGCAGAGGTCGCCACCCGGGCAACAGATGATGTCGCTCAGCAAGCCGATGTTGGCGGTGGCGAGCCGATGACGACGAGCGACCTGCCATATGTCGTGCAGGTCGCGAAGGCGGACGTCGGCGAGGACGATGTTCTGTTCGTGACTGATGCGCAATTCGCCAAAGCTGAAGTGGTCGGCGAGGTCGGCGACGACGCCCATCTGCTCATCGCTGATGTCGCCCGGCGCCGTGCCGTGGGCTTTCAGCGAAAGCGTCACCGCCGCATAGCCCGGCGTGCGATGCGGATGCACGCAGCGCCTTACCCAGGCGGCAAACGCCGGGTCGCTGGCCAGCTGAGCGTCATGCCATTCGTCCTCGCGCGGCAAGCTCTCCCAGGGCGGCGGCGCAAAATGCCGTTCCAGACGTTCGAACTCGGCGTCGGGCACGGTCATCGGACCGTCGCGCAAATGCGCCCACTCCGCATCGACCTCCCGGGCAAACGATTCGACACCCAGCGCCTGAACGAGAATCTTGATCCGCGCCTTGTACAGATTGTCGCGGCGGCCGTAACGGTTGTAGACGCGGAGAATGGCGTCGAGGTAAGTGAGCAGGTGGGCTCGCGGCAGGAAGTCGCGAACCTGCTTGCCCAACATCGGCGTGCGGCCGAGGCCGCCGCCGACAAAAACCCGAAAACCGATTGCGCCGGCATCGTCGAAAACCAGTTCGAGGCCGACGTCGTGCGCCTGGATCACTGCGCGGTCGTTGGTCGCCGCGTTGACGGCGATCTTGAACTTGCGCGGCAGGTACGCGAACTCGGGATGAAACGTCGACCACTGCCGCAACAGTTCGCAATACGGTCGTGGATCGGTCCGTTCGTCGGGCGCCGAACCAGCGAAATGGTCGGTCGTGATGTTGCGCACACAGTTGCCCGAAGTCTGGATCGCGTGCATCTGAACGCTCGCCAGCTCGGCAAGGATTTCCGGCGACTGCTCGAGCTGAGGCCAGTTGAGCTGCAGGTTCTGGCGCGTCGTGAAATGACCCACACCGCGGTCGAAACGGCGCGAGATCTCGGCCAGTTTGCGCAACTGTTGGCTCGACAGCATGCCGTACGGGATGGCAATCCGCAGCATCGGTCCGTGGCGCTGGATATACAGGCCATTCTGCAGCCGCAGCGGGCGCAATTCGTCAGTGGAAAGAGCACCCGCCAAGTGGCGATCGATCTGGTCACGATACTGCGCGACGCGCTCGTCGACGAGGGCTTGGTCAATGCGGTCGTAGCGATACATGGGTCAGTCCTTGCAGAAAAGCGTTCGCTCTCGGAGGGGATCGGGGGAGCGCGCCCTAGAGCGTGATCAGCTTGCCGCCGATCAGCACCAGCATGCCGGCCAGTACCGGGCGCAGGACCCGGTCGGGAACCTTGGCTGAAGCGTGGCTGCCTAGCCAGATACCGGGTAGTGATCCGAGCAACAGGCTGCCGAGCAGCGACCAGTCGACGCTGCCGAGCAGCCAGTGACCCAGGCCGGCGACGAGCGTCAGCGGCACGGCGTGCGCCACGTCGCTGCCGACGATGCGGATCGCCGGCAGCCGCGGGTAGAGGTAGAAAAGAGCAGCAACGCCGAGGGCGCCGGCACCCACCGACGAAATCGATACCAAAACCCCGAGCAGGGCGCCGAAAGCCACCGTGATCGGCGAGCGCAGCCTCGTGTGCGCGGCATCGTCGGCGTGCGTCAGCGCCCGTTTCAGCAGTTTCTGGCGAAAGACGATCGCCGCCGCCGTGAGCAAGAGCGCGAAGCCGAGCGAAACCGAAATGATGTGCGAAACCGCCGGACTCTGCTTGGGCAGGAACGACAGGGCCCAGATCGTCAGTCCCGCTGCCGGTATGCTGCCGGCGCCGAGCAGGCGAATGATCTGCCAATCGACATGCCCCTTGCGCGCATGGACGACCGTGCCGCCGGCTTTGGTGATCGCCGCGTAAAGCAGATCGGTACCAACCGCTGTCGCCGGGTGCACGCCAAAAAGAAGGACGAGCAGCGGCGTCATCAGCGAACCGCCCCCAACTCCGGTAAGGCCAACAATGGCCCCGACGACAAATCCCGACAAGGTATACATCCAGTCCATGGCGTGCGCCCCCCTTGAGAGGCCGCCATCGTAGCAGCACCTGGCTTGAACAAAAAAGAATGATCCGTTAGATTGTTATAACCAATAGTGATTTGTCGCAGAGATGAAACTCCAGCAGTTACGCTATCTGGTTGAAGTCGCTCGTCAGGGGCTCAACATTTCCGGGGCCGCGGCCAAGCTGTACACCTCGCAACCGGGCATTTCGAAACAGATAAGGTTGCTCGAGGACGAGCTGGGCGTCGTCATTTTCGAGCGCAGCGGCAAGCGGCTAACGGCAATCACCGAGCCGGGCCAAGCCGTACTAGCGATTGCCGAACGGATGCTGCGCGAGGCCGACAACTTGCAGCGGGTCGGTGCCGAGTACGCCGCGGGCGACGCCGGCAGCCTGGTCATCGCAACGACGCACACCCAAGCGCGCTACGCGCTGCCGGAAGTCGTCAAGCAGTTTGTCGAGCGCCATCCGAAAGTGCGCCTTTCCTTGCGGCAGGGTCATCCGACGCAGATCGCCGAGTGGACCTTGAACGGTGAAGCGGATATCGCGATCGCGACCGAGGCGCTCGACCAGTACCCGCAACTGGTGATGCTTCCCTGCTACCAGTGGGTACACTGCGTGATTGCCCCGGACGCACACCCGATTCTTGCTGAGCCGCGGCTGTCGCTGCCGACGCTGGCGCGCTGGCCCTTGATCACCTACGACTCGGCGTTCGCCGGTCGTTCGCGAATCAACAAGGCGTTTGAACTCGCGCACCTGACGCCGAACATCGTGCTCACCGCGATCGACGCCGACGTCATCAAGACCTACGTCGGTCTCGGACTGGGGCTCGGCATCATCGCGCGCATGGCCTTCGATCCGCAGCGCGACGCCGGCCTGCAGGCGCTCGCCGCCGAGCATCTATTCGGCTCGAACACGACCCGCATCGGCCTGCGCCGGGGGACGCACATCCGCGGCTACGAGTACGACTTCATCGAACTGTTTGCGCCACATCTCGATCGCCGGGCGGTGAACCGGGCGATGGCGGGCGCCCAACCGGGCGACGAATACCAGCTCTAAAGCGCTTCTCCGCTCGTGAACCACACCGGCCCGCGACGGATCAACCCAACGCTGGTTCGAGGGTCCGTGCGAGATAACGCAGCAGGCCTTCCATCAAGGCGTTGATCGCGCGGTAACGGTCCGCCGGCGCGGCGAGAATCTCCTCCGCCGACTGCACCCAGCGCGCGGGCTGCAGATCTGCCGGGCAATGGTCGACCAACGCCCGCGCACTATCGGCCGTCGTTTCCAGATGAAACTGCAAGCCGATGACGTTCTCGCCGATCTGGAAAGCCTGATTCTCGCAAGCCGCACTGCGCGCCAGATGTACCGCTCCCCGCGGCAGGTCGAAAGTCTCGCCGTGCCAATGAAAAACGTCGACCTCAGCCGGCAGGCCAAACACCTGGCTGCCCTCGACCGGCGAGACCGCGCGGATCGCGTGCCAGCCGATCTCGCGCTCCCGATTCGGGTAGACCCGAGCGCCAAGGACGTGGGCAATCAGCTGGGCGCCGAGACAAACCCCCAGCACGCACTTGCCCCTTGCCAGCGCCGTTTCGAGAAACGCCATTTCCGCCCTCAGCCACGGATGGCGCGACTGGTCATGGACGCTCATCGGGCCCCCCATGACGATCACCCAGTCCACCCGAGCCGGATCGGGCAAAACAGCCGCCTGCTCGAAGTGCGTCGTCGTCAGCTCGACGTCACGGCTGCGCAACCAATGGCCGATGCTGCCCAGACCTTCGAAGCCGACGTGTTGCAAAGCGTGCACTCTCATTCTGACCTCCGCGAACCACGCGCCACACCCCGACGGGTCACCGGCGGTTGCCGGGGCGACCGCCGACGCGGCGCCAGAACGGCCGTCGCATGCTGCTTGGCTGGCCAGCAAAAGTCAAGACCAGGTCGCCGACGAGGCTCCGGTGACTGCCGGAAGTCGTTGTGGTCGAGCCGCGAACGGCTTGACGTCTTTACAGCCACCGGCTTTCGCACGACACTGCCGTGTGAGGTAAACCGCCTCGTGGCACGGCCAGCGTTTGTCGTGCACAACCACGCTTTAGCGAAGGATCGTCGTACGCCGGCCGGCAGCGTATGAGACCTTGGGCGGGAGGCGCAACCAGGAGACCAAGTGATGAGCACAAACGCTGCGCAGCAACGATATTGCCGGATAGCTCGCTGGGTCTTGCCGTTCGTCGCCGCGCTGGCGACCGCGGTCGACGCGGAAACGCTCTCCGTCGGCGGAACGGGATCGTCAGCGCCGCTGGTCAAACTGCTATTCGACGAGTTCCGCAAGGCCGTACCCGAAGCCGCGCTCAAGCAGGCGAGCCCGCCGCTGGGTTCTGGCGGCGCACTGAAGGCACTCGCCAGTGGCCGTATCGACCTCGCGCTGATCGGTCGCCCGCTCAAGGACGAGGAACGGCCAATGGTCGGCGAGAGTTTTGTACTCGCGGCGACGCCGTTCGTCCTGGCCTCGAACGGCGGCCTGAAGAAGAACGGCTTCACACCCGACGAACTGGTGGCCGTCTACGCGGGCACGGTGACCAAGTGGGACGATGGTTCGTCGATCCGTCTGATACTGCGTGCCAGTTTCGAGAGCGACACGCTAACCTTGAAAGCCCTGTCCCCGACCATGGCGACCTGAAAGTTTCGAGTGGGGTAATATCCCACTCAGCGCTAACCTTGAAAGCCCTGTCCCCGACCATGGCGACTGCGGTCGATGCGGCCAGCCGGCGACCCGGAATGGCGGTCGGCAACGACGACCTCGAAACCCTCGATCTCCTGCTGCGAACACCCGGATCGCTGGCGCCGACCAGCCTGGGGCTGCTGACGACGGCCGGCGCAACGGCGACCGTCTTCGCCATCAACGGCAAGGCGCCGTCACTCGCATCGCTGGGTGACGGATCCTACCCCTGGCGCAAGCAACTTTCGGTCGTCTTGCCGCCCAGGCCGACCCCGCTTGCCGAGAGGTTTTCCGCCTTCCTGCGCGGCAAACCGGCAGCTGCACTCCTGCGCCGCCATGACTACCTGCCGCTCAGCCCATGAACAACTATTACTACGAACAGGTTGCGCGGACACTCAATCGATTGACGACGGTTCTTGCACTGTTGTTACTGGTGATTCCCAGCGTCTTCTTCACCTGGAACACTTACTCGACCAAGCGTGAGCAACTCGACGCCTGGCTCCTTCTTCAGGCGCGTATCGTCGAAGAGTTCATTCAACGCGACCCTGATCACTGGGAAGACACGATCGATCGCTTGCGCGCGCGCCTTGAACCTTTCGTCGTACCAGGCGAGTCGGTCGAGCTAAAAACCGCCGCCGGACGCTCCTTGGCAACGTTTGACGAGTCGTCGCTCGCTTGGCCGACACAAAGCCACGAGCGCACCGTACACCTGTTCGGAGAACCGGTCGCTCGGCTCGTCGGCAGCATTTCGCACCGAGCGGCGGTCGAGAACTGCGTGGTCGTTTTCCTGTTCAGCGCTGGCATCGCGTGGGCGCTCTGGGGCCCTGGCCGACGCATTCCACTGCGCGCACTGCTGAATAGTGAGACCGAACTGCGCACCTATCACGAGAATCTCGAAGCGCTGGTCGAAACCCGCACCGCCGAACTCGCCGCCAGCCGCGACGCCGCCGAGAAGGCACGGGTGATCGCCGAAACCGCCAACCGAGCCAAAAGCGCGTTTCTCTCGCACATGAGCCACGAACTGCGAACCCCCTTGAACGCGATACTCGGCTTCGGCCAGTTGCTCGAGATGGATCAGGCAACCCTCGACCCGTCGCAGGCCGACAGCGTGCGCGAGATCGTCAGCGCTGGTGAGCACTTGCTGACGATGGTCAACGAAATTCTCGACCTCGCGCGAATCGAGAGTGGGCGTCTCGAAGTACACCCGGCGGCGATCACACTGGCGCCGATCGTCAGCGACTGCCTCGCCCAGCTGCGGCCGATCGCCGCGCGGCGGGCGGTCGTCGTCGAACAGCAGGTCGCTGCCACGCTCACCGCGTGGGCCGACGGCATGCGCGTCAAGCAGGTGCTTCTCAACCTGTTGGCCAACGCCGTCAAGTACAACCGCGAAGCCGGCCGGGTCGTTGTCTCGGCTGCCACGACGGGCGCACACCTGCGCCTCGAGGTCAGCGATACCGGACCCGGTATTGCCACCGAGTACCTGCCCTTACTGTTCCGGCCTTTCGAGCGACTGGGTGGCCGCCACCACGCCAACGAAGGAACCGGTATCGGGCTGGCGCTGGTCCGCAAGCTGGTGACGGCGATGCGCGGCGAGGTGGGCGTCGACAGCACGCTCGGCGTCGGCAGCGTCTTCTGGTTCACCCTGCCACTGACACCGCCCAACCCGGGCGACGTCGTTGAGCAAGCGACGCTGCCTGGCAACTGGGTGTCGATTCGCGATTCGGCATGAGGACGCGATGCCCCCCCTGCTGAGAAGTCGACTGCGCCCATCGATCCTCGTCGCGTCAGTTGTCGCGTTGACGATGTCGGCGAGCGGACTCGTCTGGTGGCAGTTCGAGTATTCCCATCAACAAATGCGCCAGCAGCTTCACGCGCAAGCCGAGCGGCGCAGCCGGCAGCTCGCCGACGCCATGGCTGGCCAGATCAGTCTCCTGTTCAGTAGTGTCGACCTCGGTCTGATCCAGTTACGCGACGCCTGGGTCACTGACCCGACACGATTCGAAGAAAAGTCCCGTCTACTCTTGCACGCACTGCCCCCCGAGGTGACGACGCAGGTGGTCGTCATCGACGCCACAGGCCATGCCGTGATGGCGGCTCCCACCCGTGGAGCCAGTTTTTTCGCCGGCGACCGGGAGCATTTCAAGGCTCATCAAGCGGGTGGTGATCAACTGATCCTCTCGCACGTCTTTGTGTCGAGGATCGACGACGCCTGGGTGCTCACTTTGAGTCGCCCCATCCGCAACGCCGGGCGTTTCGCCGGGGTGATCAGCGTTGCCCTGCAAAGCACCGGACTGGCGGCCAGACTGGCCAGCCTGCAGCTATCTGAAAAGGACAGCGTCGCCTTGCTGCATACCGACGGTCGGTTCATTGCGCGCGCGCGCAACAATGAAAGCGCAATGGGCAAGAGTGCGCCGGCGGACCGTCCCTTTCTCGCTCCGGACGCTCCGGCGAGCGGTAGCTATTTCCGCCACATCGGCAGCGTCGACTTGACGCCCCGCGTCTATGGCTGGCGGCGACTCGACCCTTACGGCTTGCTGGTGGTCGTCGGCCTTGCCGAAGAAACCTTTATCGCTCCTTTGAACGCCGTCATCGAACGCGACCGGCTGCAGCAACTCAGTCTGACCACTCTGTTGCTGCTCGGTGGCCTGGTGGTCGCGTTCCTGATGCGGCGCGATTCCCGTCTGCAGGACGAACTCGCTGACCGCACTCGCCACAACGCCCAGCGGCGCGCCGTGATCGATCAGCTGGCGGGCCTGCCCGCCGTCGCCGAGGGCCAGCTCGATGCCGTTTTCCGCTTTGTCACCGAAGAAGCCGCAAAAGTGCTCAACGTCGCGCGCGTCGGCGTCTGGCTGTACGACGCTGCGCACGCGCATCTGGTCTGCCGTGATCTCTTTGCTGCCGACAGCGAGACACATGCTGCAGGAATGATCCACGAGGCCGACATCTGCCACGGTCAGCTGGCTGCCCTCAAAGCCGACCGCTATCTCGCGACCAGCGATCCCTACACGGACTCGCGGACGAGCGCCGCGGCCCGCGCCTATCTACAGCAGTCCGGAGTGACCGCCTTGCTCAGCGCCGGCATCGAGGCCAACGACGCTTGCCAGGGAGTGCTGTGCTGCGATCACGTCGGGGTACAGCACAGCTGGAGCGTGGACGAGATCACGTTCGTCTGCCAGCTGACCGATCAGCTGGCGCTGGCCTTGCAGAATGAGCAGCGGCACCGGACACAAGCTCTGTTGCACCGGCAGAGCAGGCTGCAAAGCCTGCTGCTCGACCTGTCGACGTCGTTCATCGGTCTGCCCCTCGAACGCTATAACCACGGAGTCGACGATGCGCTGAGCAAGCTGTCAACCTTTGTCGGCGCCGATCGCGCCTTCCTGATCGACCGTCACGCCGAAGACGTTTCGGCGACCAAGCCGCTGCACTGGGTCTCCGTACCCGGGCGTGACCGGTTGGCCGAAGCCCCTCCCCCGGACTATCCCGACTGGGTCCTGCCGCACGAGCACGACGAAGCGGTCAGCGTTTCCGACGTCACCCTTCAGGCACCTGGTCCGCTGCGCGAACTGCTCTGCGCACGCGGGATACGAGGTGCTGTTTTCGTTCCCTTGATCGCCGAAGATGGTTACCGTGGGTGCGTCGGCTTTGACGCCCTCAGCCAGCCGTTGGACGTTACGGCCGATGACCTGAGTCAGCTCCGCCTGTTAGCCACCTTGCTGGTCAGCCTCGACGATCGCCGGCGCGCGGCAGACACCCTTAACGAGACACTCCGTTTCTTGCGCGAGAGCGAGTCGATCGCCGGCGTTGGTGGCTGGAAGCTGCACATCGACAGTGGACGTTTGGTGTGGACCGAAGAGATCTACCGACTACTCGACTACCCGGAAAACCAGCCGCCGGATCCACGCGTCGCTTACGCGCTGCCGGAAGAACGCCGCGAAGTTGCCCGCGCCGTGATGGCTGCCTGGAATGACGGCCAGCCTTTCGCCCGCGAGTGTCGCATGATCAGCCAGAAAGGCCGGAGTTTCTGGGCCGAGCTACGCTGTATCGGCCGCGTGCACCACCCCCAGGGCGACTTTCTCGCCGGCACCTTTCAGGACATCAGCCGACGCAAAGCCAGCGAGGCCGAGCTCGACTCGTATCGCGAACATCTCGAGGCGCTGGTTCGCGAGCGCACGGCGCAACTGGCCGACGCCAAGGAGGCGGCGGAAGCCGCCAACGCGGCCAAGAGCGACTTCCTGTCGCGAATGAGCCACGAATTGCGCACGCCGTTGAACGCGATTCTCGGTTTTGGTCAGCTGCTGGAACTCGACAAGACAGCACTCAACGGCGAACAGGCAGACTATGTCGAGGAAATTCTGGCCGCCGGCGAGCACCTGTTACAAATGGTCAATGAGGTTCTTGATCTGTCGCGCATCGAAAGCGGCCGTCTCGACCTCAAGCCCGAACCCGTTGCCGCCGCACACGCGGTCGCCCAGTGCCTGGCACAAGTGCGGCCACTCGCCGACCGCTGTGAGCTGGTCGTCGAGCAGACCGTTGCCAACGATGCCGTCGTCCGCGCCGACGTCGTACGGTTCAAGCAGGTGTTGCTCAACCTCTTGTCGAACGCCATCAAGTACAACCGCAAGGGAGGTCGAGTCACGGTCACGGCGCAGCGGACAGGAAACGCGCTACGGATCGAGGTTGGCGACACGGGACGCGGCATCGCTGCCGAGCAAATGTCGCAGCTGTTCAAGCCGTTCGAGCGCATTGCCGCGTCGGAGCACGCCATCGAAGGCACCGGTATCGGGTTGGCGCTGGTCAGACAGCTGGTCAACGCGATGGGCGGCGAAGTCGGCGCCGACAGTGAGAGCGGGATCGGCAGCACGTTCTGGTTCACCCTCCCACTCGCCTCGGCCGCGGCTGAAAAAGACGCCAGCCAGGCACGGCAATGAACGACGACCTGCCCACCGACGGGAAACCGCCTCAGCAGGACGTCCCCGCGCCGAGCGAGCGCTCGCTTTCGTCGGGGCCGACTCCGCCATCGCAACTGGAGAGCCGCCTCATCCGGCGTTCTGGCGTACTCGCTGTCCTCGTCTTCGTCATCGGCCTGGCGTTGACCGCACTGCTTGCTGAATGGCACAAACGAAGCAACGCCTTGCTCGCCGAAACCGCTTTCCTGCGGCAGAGCGATCGCCTGGCGCAGGTTCTCCGGCAGAACATCCAGAGCTATGAGCGCGGCCTGCGCGGCCTGCGCGGCATCTTTGTCGTCGATCCGACGCTGAACCGGCAACAGTTCGCCGCCTACGTCGCGTCGCGCGACGTCCCGGCCGAGTTTCCCGGCGTGACCGGCATGGCGATGGTTCGTTTCGTCCCGCGCCACGAAGTCGAATCGTTTGTCCAGCTGCGCCGTGCCGAACTCGGCCCGGGGTTCTCGCTGAGTCGACAGGAAACGAGTCCAGGCGCAGCGATGATCATCGACTACTTTGAACCGGCTTCCGCCGCCGAACGACGCCTTGGCTTTGACATCGCTTCGCAATCCGAGCTGCGCGAGGCAGCGATGCGAGCGATGTGGACCGGCGAGATGGCGTTGTCACCGACCGTGGACCTCGGGCAGATTCCCGAACTCGCCTTCGTCCTGCCGATTTACCGCCCTGGCGCAGTCGTAGACACCGCCCTGCAGCGCAGTCAAGCGACGCTGGGTTGGGTGTTGATGCAAATCGAGTCGCCGGCGCTCTTTTCGAGCCTCCTCGACCCACAGGTGGCGATCCAGATCTTCGACCTCGTCACCGATCAGGATCCTCAGCTCATTTTCACCTCAACGTCTCCGCCGTCGACACCGTCGGCAAGGCCGGAGTTCGCCGAACCGCCGGACGAAGTCTCGCTGCAGTACAGCCGAGAAATTGCCTTCGGTCAACGTCACTGGCACCTGGTGGCCACGCCTTTGCCGGAGTTCTGGCGAGAACTGGCGCTGGTTTCCCCGGCGCTGACCTACTCCGTGGGCTTGCTGGGATCCCTGCTGGCGGCGCTGCTGGTGTACTTTTTGCTGACGACACGAAGACGCGCGCTCCGGCTCGCCGAACAGATGACCGAACGGCTCCGCTTCAACGAAACGCGGCAACACGACTTCTCGCTGAGCGCTTCCGACTGGTTCTGGGAAACCGACGCCGAGCATCGCTTCAGCTATTTCTCGGAAAACTACGAAAACTTCTTTCTTCTCGATCGCAACCGGGTCCTCGGCATCCGGCGCCAGGAACTGCTGCAAAAGAACGGCCTCATCGACCCGCAAGTTCTTGCCGACCACGTCGCGTGTCTCGACGCCCACCAGCCGTTTCGCCGACTGGAGTACCGCCTGCCCGGCAAGGAAGGTGGGCTGCGCTGGTTCTCGGTCTCCGGAGTTCCCTTTTTCGACGCCGACGGCCATTTTGCCGGCTACCGGGGCGTCGGCGAAGACGCCACGGCGCGCAAGGAGGCGGAGGCGACCTTGCGCGAAGCGCGAGACGAAGCCGAGAGGGCGAACGCGGCGAAGACCGTCTTTCTGTCGCGGATGAGTCACGAGCTACGTACGCCGCTGAACGCCATCCTCGGCTTTGGGCAACTGCTGCACCTCGACCGGGAGTTGCTTAATGCGACGCAGGCCGACAGCGTCGAAGAGATACTGGCTGCGGGGGAGCACCTGCTGGCCCTGGTCAATGAAGTCCTCGATCTCGCCCGGATCGAAAGCGGGCGTGTCGATCTGAAAATGGAGACGGTCGCGCTGGCGCCTGTCCTCGCGGCGTGTTTCGCCCAATTGCGTCCGCTTGCCGCTCAGCACGACGTCACGCTGACGGCACCCGAGGAATCGACGATGCGAGTCACCGCCGACGCGACGCGACTGAAGCAGATTCTTTTCAATCTGTTGTCGAATGCGATCAAGTACAACCGCCCGCACGGCAGCGTTCGCGTTACCGCCATGACTGACGACAGGTACGTACGCGTCGAAGTCAGCGATACCGGAGACGGCATCCCGGGCGAGCATCTGCCGCGACTGTTCAAGCCGTTCGAACGCATCGACCTCGGACACCACGTCGAAGGCACCGGCGTCGGACTCGCCCTGGTCAAGAAGCTCGTCGACAGCATGGGCGGCGAGGTCGGTGTCAACAGCCAGCTCGGACGTGGCAGCACCTTCTGGTTCACTCTCGTGCTCGCCAACGGACACCCGCGAACAGCCAAGCCGGCAGCGGTAGACGGTCGATGAGCGAGCGCCAACGCCTCACCGGCTGCCCTCGCCGTCGCCAAAGCGGCAGGGAACAAGCGTGAAGTCCATCAGCCTGCAGCGGAGGATCCTCGTACCGGTCGCGATGGTCGTCCTGCTGTTGTGCGCGCTCAGTCTGATTTTCCTGGTCAGCGACCAGATCGACGCTCGCGAGAGCGAGTTGCGCTCCGACGCGGCAACGTTAATCCAAGCGCTGTCGCCGGCGGCCCAGCAAGCGCTGGTCACGGGCAACCTGGACGACGTACGCCGCCTGTTTGCCAACCTCGTCAGCGTCCAGTCTTTGGGGGGCGCGACGCTGTTTGACCGCAACGGCGCAGTGCTCGCCGCGACCGCTCGGCGATCGGGCCCGGAACGCGCCGACGTTCCGGGGTGGTTTCAGCGACTGCTGGTCGGAGACGCGCTACGCTACGACGAACGTGTCATCGTCGATGGCGTCGCCTACGGCACCCTCCGCCTGGAGATGGACGTCCGCCGCGAGCTGCACGGGCTGTGGCGCCTGACCGTGAACTACACGCTCGGATCCCTGTTGATCGTCGCCGCGCTGATCGGCGTTCTCGTCCTCTCGGTTCAGCGCGGACTCAAACCGTTGTTGCTGCTACAGGACGGCGCCCGGCGACTCGGAGCCGGCGACCTCGACGCGCGCGTGCCGGCGATTGCAGTCGGCGAAATCGACGCCGCCGCCCGGGGTTTCAACGCCATGGCCGAACGCCTGGCCGACAGCCGCCGCGAACTTGACGCCTACATGACCGAAGTGGCCGACAGCCGGAATCGCTTGCTGACCAACCAACAGGCGCTGACGGCGATCATTCGCTCACCGGTCTTCTGGGGTGCGGACCTGCCTGCTGCGTTCCGCCTGATTACCGAGCAACTGGCGACCGCTCTCGGCGTCGCCCGCGTCGGCATCTGGCGTCGCAGCCGCAGCGGCGGCCGAATTCGTTGCGCCGACGAGTGGACGGCGAGCGAGCGACGACACGCGCGCGGCGAAGAAATCGCCGCCGAGGACGCGCCAGCGTACTTCGCAGCGCTCACCGACGGGGGCGAGATCGTTGCCGACGACGCGTGCCAACATCCTCTCACCCGCGAGCTGGCGACGAGCTATCTCACGCCACACGGCATCACTTCCCTACTCGACGTTCCTGTGCACGTCCGCGGCGCCTGTTGGGGAGTCGTTTGTTGCGAAAGGAGCGGCCCGACGACTCCCTGGCGAGGGGAAGACATCGCCATGGCCACCGCCGCCGCCACCTTGACCGCGCAAGCCATCGAAGCCGCAGACGGTCGCGCGCTCAACCGTGCGCTCCAGTTTGCGAAAGACTCCGCCGAAGCTGCCAACGCGGCGAAGAATCAGTTTCTTTCGCGCATGAGCCACGAATTGCGCACTCCACTACACGCGATCCTCGGCTTTGGCCAGTTGCTGCAGATGGACCAGGCGGAACTCGGTCCGACGCACGCGGAAAACGTGAGCGAGATCGTACGCGCCGGCGAACACTTGCTGGTGATGGTCAACGAGGTACTCGATGTGGCCCGCATCGAAAGCGGCCACCTCGACCTACGACTCGAGACGCTGGCCATCACCGAAGTCCTCAACGATTGCGCGACACAAATGCGACCGCTCGCCGAACGGCGGCAGATCGTGCTCACGGTTGAGGGCAGCGACCAACTGCGGGCGTGCGCCGACCGCACGCGGCTGCAGCAGGTGCTATTCAATCTGCTCTCGAACGCAATCAAGTTCAATCGCGACGGAGGTCATGTTCGCCTGATCGCGGAGCCGCTGGGCACTGTGTTGCGGGTCGAGGTGAGCGATACCGGACGCGGCATCGCGCCGCAACAGCTGCCCCGTCTGTTCATGCCCTTCGAACGCGGCGAAGCGTACTCGGACGGTGTCGAAGGAACCGGCATCGGGTTGGCGCTTGCCAAGCAGCTGGTCGAAGCGATGGGAGGCCGGATCGACGTCACCAGCCAGGTCGGCGTCGGCAGCACCTTCGAGTTTACGCTGCCGCGAGTCGACGAAAACGCGGCCGACTGCGGGGCGGCGCGAGCAGCTTCCCCATCCCCGGGGTCCTCTCTGGTCCAGTCCGATGGTACAGTAAGCTGACGGCGCCCATTCCACCGGCTGTCCGGCAGCGAGCGGGTGCGATTCAAACTGATGTGGGATAGTCTGAGTCCTTTGCCTGGAGCGATCGG
>CAYQVH010000031.1:0-42811 GCA_964420975.1 uncultured Candidatus Accumulibacter sp. | reverse complement strand
ACCCGCGACCCCCGGCGTGACAGGCCGGTATTCTAACCAACTGAACTACCACTCCCCGCTTTTGGAGACGCTGCCGGAACATGGCAGCGTACAGCGAAGGCCGCATTATAGCGGATCGGAACCGGCAGACAAGAGGACGATCGGCACGCTCGCCCGGCCGGTCCTGCCGAACAACAAGCTGCGCACACAAAGGGTCAACCGACAATGGCGGCTCGAACCGGTGCCACCCATTCCTTCTCGTCGGGATTGGCTTCCAGCCGACGAAGGTTGCGCAGGCGCTCGAACTGGCGTAAGGGTCTAGGGTAAAGACGAGCATCGGCGAGATCGATCAGACCGAAGCGCTGGTCCGGGGTATAGATGACGTTACCGAGATGCAGCGAGCGAAAATAGATCCCGTTGTCGTGCAAGTAAACGACGAAGCGCGCGAGACCCTGGCGCAGCTGGTCTTCGCTCGCTTGATCAAGAAGGGCGCGACGCAGTTCGCGTAGCGTGCAACCGGCAAGAGGTCGATAATGCACCGCATCCCGCTCGATCGCCGGTACGCGAAAGACGGCCAGCACTTCGGGTACCGGGACGCCGCGCTGTTCGAGCGACGCCGCGTTGTCGGCAAAGCGTTGGGCGTAGGGGTACCAGGCTGCCGACGATAGCCAGCGTTTGCGTCGAAAAAGCTTGATCATGGTTCCATCAGTCAGCAGCAACACCTTCTCGCCGAAGCTGTCCGCCTCCAGAACTCGCGCCCCCTGACACATGGCGGCGTAGTGGTCGCCTGAGACAAGGTTCATCGCTTGCTCGCCGGCCGGGAAGAACCGCACTGGCGGTGCCCGTCGGCGTCTGCCTTGCGTCCACTCCAGCCACGAGACAATGGGCCTACAATGGACACCTCCGCACTGCCCGGCCGGTCGAGATGAATTTCATGAACTCCCTGCACGCCGCGTGGCGTGAGCGCAATAGTCTGCTTTGTGTCGGCCTCGATCCCGACACCGCGAAGTTTCCGGCGTGTCTTCGCGGCCGTCCGGGTCAGATTTTCGATTTCTGCTGCGCGATCGTCGACGCAACGGCCGACTTCGCGTGTTGCTTCAAACCGCAGATCGCCTACTTCGCCGCGCAGCGGGCGGAAGACGAACTGGAGGCGGTCATCGCGCACATCCACGAACGCCACCCGACGCTGCCGGTAATCCTCGACAGCAAGCGGGGAGACATCGGGAGTACTGCCGAAAAGTATGCGGTCGAGGCGTTTGATCGCTTCAAAGCCGACGCGGTGACGGTCAACCCTTACCTGGGCAGGGATTCCATCGACCCGTTTTTCAGCTATCGCGACAAGGGTGTCATTCTCCTTTGCCGAACGTCCAATCCCGGCGGCAGCGACCTTCAATTCCTCGACGTCGGCGGCGAAAAGCTTTACGAACGCGTGGCTCGTCTGATCAGCACGCAGTGGAACGCAGGCGGTCAGTGTGCGCTCGTCGTCGGTGCCACCTTTCCTGCTGAACTGGCGCGCGTGCGCGAAATCACCGGCGACATGCCGCTTCTCGTTCCGGGGATCGGCGCTCAAGGCGGAGACATCGAGCGCACCGTACGCGCCGGCTGCACGCCCGATGGCTACGGTCTGATCGTCAACTCCTCCCGGGCCATCCTCTACGCCAGCGCCGGCGACGACTACGCGATGGCCGCGCGCAAGGTCGCTCACGATACCCGCGACGCGATCAACCGCTGGCGGACGCGGCCAACCTGACTCGACATTGGCCTTCAAACGTCGATGTTGCGCGCCGCCAAAGCGTTGCTTTCGATGAAATTGCGGCGGGGTTCGACGAGCTCGCCCATGAGCATCGAAAACATCTCATCGGCGCCGATGGCATCTTCGATCTGCACCTTGAGCAACCGGCGCACCTTTGGATCCATCGTCGTTTCCCACAGCTGGTCTGGGTTCATTTCGCCGAGTCCCTTGTAGCGCTGCTTGCTGACGCTGCGCTCGACCTCGTTCAGCAACCACTGCATCGTTTCGGCGAAGCTAGTGACCGCCTGCTTCTTGTCGCCCCGCACGATCTCGCCACCGGGACCAAAAAGGCCGGCCAACAGTTCGGCGGTTCGTCGCAGCTGAGCATAGTCGCCGCTGAGCAGCAAGTCCTCGTCGAGGATGCCTACCTTGAGGTTGCCGTGTACCGTCTTCTCCACTCGCAACTGCCAGCGCTCCCGGAGCACGTCGTAACGCGCGGCAACGCCGATTCCGCTGCTTCCCAACGCGTCCATCAAGGCTAGTGCACTCGCCTTGGCAGCCGGTTCGTCGGAGACGTCGATCACGGTATCACTGTCTATCAAGGCATGCAGTACCTCGGGGTGGACGAGATGCGAAAGGCGGTTGATCACTGCCTCGGCAAGCAGATATTCCCGCGCCAATTGCTCAAGTGCGCTACCGCTGATTTCCGGCGCGCCAACGGACGGCGTCAAGACAGCCGACTCGAGCGCCAGGCTCAACAAGAACTGCTTCAGCGCCGGGTCATCCTTGAGATAGCGCTCGGTCTTACCGTGCTTGACCTTGTACAGCGGCGGCTGCGCGATGTAGATGTGACCACTCTCGATCAGCTCCCGCATCTGGCGGTAAAAGAACGTCAACAACAAGGTTCGGATGTGCGCCCCGTCAACGTCGGCATCGGTCATGATGATCAGCCGATGGTAGCGCAGTTTTTCTGGCCGGTAGTCGTCCTTGCCGATCCCGGTACCAAGTGCGGTGATCAGCGTCGCGATTTCCTGTGACGCGATCAGTTTGTCGAAGCGCGCCTTCTCGACGTTGAGGATTTTTCCTTTCAAAGGCAATACCGCCTGAAATCGCCGATCGCGCCCCTGTTTTGCCGAACCACCGGCGGAATCGCCCTCCACCAGGTACAGCTCGCACAAAGCGGGATCCTTTTCTTGACAATCGGCGAGCTTTCCCGGCAAACCGACACCGTCGAGCAAACCCTTGCGGCGCGTCATTTCCCGCGCCTTGCGCGCAGCGTCGCGCGCCCGGGCGGCTTCGACGATCTTGCTGGTGATCACCCGAGCGTCGAGCGGCCGCTCCTGAAGAAACTCGGTTAGCTTCGCCGCAACCACTTCCTCGACCGCCGGACGCGCTTCCGACGATACGAGCTTCATCTTCGTCTGCGAGGCAAACTTGGGATCGGGCATCTTCACCGACAGGACGCAAGCGAGCCCTTCGCGCATGTCGTCGCCGGTCACATCGACTTTCGCCTTCTTGGCGATTTCGTTTTCCTCGATGTAGCGGTTGATCACCCGGGTCATCGCAGCGCGCAGGCCGGTCATGTGCGTACCGCCATCGGCCTGCGGAATATTGTTGGTAAAACAGAGTACTTGCTCGACGTAACTGTCGTTCCACTGCATCGCGACTTCGACGCCTATTACGCCGTTGACGCTGATCGACTCGCCACTGGCGACGAAAATGGTGGGATGCAGCACGGCTTTGCTGCGGTTGATGTACTCGACGAAACCACGGACACCACCGAGGAAGGCAAAATCCTCTTCCTTGCCTGAACGCTGATCCTGCAGACGAATCTTGACGCCGTTGTTGAGAAAGGACAGTTCGCGCAAACGCTTGGCGATGATCTCGTAATGGAACTCGACGACGCCGAAGATCGCTTCGTCGGCCATGAAGTGCAGTTCGGTACCGCGTCGGGCAGTCTCACCGACGACTCGCAGCGGCGACACCTCGACGCCTTTTTGCACTTCGATTACACGCTCGACGACCGCACCGCGATCAAATTCGAGCAGATGCTTCTTGCCGTCGCGACGAATGATCAGGCGCAACCAGCGTGACAACGCATTGACACAGGATACGCCAACCCCGTGCAGCCCGCCGGATACCTTGTACGAGTTCTGGTTGAACTTGCCGCCCGCGTGAAGAACGCACATCACGATCTCGGCCGCCGAGCGCTTCGGCTCGTGTTTGTCGTCGAACTTGATGCCGGTCGGAATGCCGCGCCCGTTGTCGGTCACCGAAATCGAATTGTCGGCGTGAATGGTGACCCTGATCTCGTCGCAATGCCCAGCCAGAGCTTCGTCGATCGCATTGTCGACGACCTCGAAAACCATGTGATGCAGGCCCGTGCCATCCGACGTATCACCGATATACATCCCTGGCCGCTTGCGCACCGCTTCCAGACCTTCCAGTTGCTGAATGCTGGATTCGTCGTAGGCTGGCTGTTTCTCTTCTTCGCTCATATGCACTAACACGTCTCTTGTTGTGGCCGACCGCTACTTGTCACGACCTACCGCTACATGCGCATCGGCATCACGACGTACTTGAAGCGGTCGTTGCCAGGAATCGTCAACAGCGCGCTTGAATTGGCATCGTTGAATCCCCACTCAATCGTTTCGTCGGACGTGTTGTTGAGGACGTCGAGCAAATAGGCCACGTTGAATCCGACGTCGAGCGGCTCGCCGGCGTAGTCGACCTCGATCTCTTCCTGCGCTTCTTCCTGTTCAGTGTTCGCCGCGACGATCCGCAGGGTGCCGTCCGAGAGCAACAGGCGAACGCCCCGGAACTTCTCATTGGTCAGAATCGCCGCCCGGATCATCGACTGCAGGAGAAGGCTGCGATTGATCGCGATGACATTCTTCAGGCTGCTCGGCACGACCCGTTCGTAGTCCGGAAAGCGCCCATCGATCAACTTCGAAATCAGGCTGATCGGGCCAAACCGAAAGCGAATCTGGCTGGGCAGCACGTCTATGGACAAGGGCTCGTCGCTATCGACCAGCAGGCGACTCAGTTCGAGCACGGTTTTTCGCGGCAGAATGAGATCCCGGCGCCTACCCCCTTCGATTACCGCGCCTTCATCCGGCGGCTCGAGCGCCATGCTGGCATAGGCCAGGCGATGACCGTCGGTGGCGACCGCCCGCAGCTCGTCGCCGTCGATCAGCACCAGCAGGCCGTTCAGGTAATAGCGGACATCCTGAATCGCCATCGCATACTGCGTCTTCGCCAACAGCTGCCGGAAGTGCTTTTGCGACACGACCAGTCGCAACGCGTCACCCTCGGCCGTCGCCATACTCGGAAAATCTTCGGCCGGCAAGGTCTGTACGCTGAACCGGCTTCGCCCCGCCCGGATCTGCAATCGCCGATCGTCGAGCACGAGCGAGATGTCGGCCGCCTCCGGCAGCGAGCGAAGGATTTCCTGCAACTTGCGCGCGCCGACCGTTACCGCGCCATCGGCGTCGCCGCCTGCGCCATGACTAGTTGCCGAGATCTGGATCTCGATGTCGGTCGCCAGCAGGGTGAGAAGATCGCCGCGCTTTTCAAGCAGCACATTCGACAGTATGGGCAAAGTATGTCGTCGTTCAACGATCCCCGAAACCGCCTGCAAGGGACCGAGCAGGATCTCACGCTGTGTTTTGATTAAAAGCATATGTATAAATCCAATAAAGACTAAGTCGCCGACAACTCTGTTGATAGTCGGCGCTTTCTATTTAATGTCAATCTCTTACGCAGTTTACAACGGTTGTATAAGGAGTGTAGAAGGCGGGGGACAAAAGAGGATAACTTTTCTGTTGGAGACAAGCGCAAGGTCTTTCCACGGCTTGTCAACGACTTGTTCACTGCGTTCTACACGCTCGTCAGCCCTTGAGGACCTGGAGCAGAACATGGACATCATGGTTGAGGGTGTTGTCCTTGCCACGCAACTCGTCAATCGTGCGCACCGCGTGCAGCACCGTCGTGTGATCGCGACCTCCGAAAGAATCCCCAATTTGAGGGTAACTCATCGTCGTCAGGTTCTTGGCCAGCCACATCGCGATCTGGCGGGGTCTCACGATGACCCGTGTGCGCTTCTTCGAGTAGAGGTCGCCAATTTTGATCTTGAAGTAGTCCGCGACCGTCTTCTGAATGTTTTCGATGTTGATCTGACGATAGAGCGATCCGATCACGTCCTTGAGCGCTTCCTTGGCGAGGTCGAGAACAATGTCCCGGCTATGAAAAGCAGAATACGCGATGACCTTCTTTAACGCTCCCTCCAATTCGCGGACGTTCGAGCGTAGGTGCTTGGCGATGTAGAACGCAACCTCGTCGTCGAGAACGACATTCTCCACTTCCGCCTTCTTCTTGAGAATTGCGACCCGCATTTCGGTTTCCGGCGGCTCGATCTGAACGGTCAATCCCCAGTCGAAGCGCGTGATGAGGCGGTCCTCCAGCCCGGAAATGTTTTTCGGATAAGTGTCCGAACTGATCACAAGCTGCTTTCTTGATTCACTCAATGCATTGAAAACGAAGAAAAATTCCTCCTGTGTTCGGTTCTTTCCATTGAAGAAATGGACGTCATCGACCAACAGAACATCGAGTGAGCGATAGTAGCGCTTGAAGACGTCGAACGACTTCTGCTGATAGGCCCGCACGACGTCCGAGTAGTAGTCCTCGGCATGCACGTAGCGCACGACCTTCTCCGGGAAGTTCTCGACAATGTGATTGCCAATCGCGTGAATCAGGTGCGTCTTGCCGAGACCAGCGCCACCGTAGATGAACAGCGGGTTGTAGGTCGCCTCGCCGGGGCTGGTGGCAACCTGACGAGAAGCCGCACGCGCCAGGTCGTTAGCCTTGCCGACGACCAGGTTGGCGAAAGTGAACGATGGTATGAGGCGCGTCTTTTCGTAAGCCGAGCGGTTCCGGTCGACCGGTGGCACGATCTTCGGCGTCAAATTTCCGTTCGACGGGAAATTGCTTGTCGGCAGCGTAACCTCTTCGCCAACCGGACACGGTGCCATCACCTTGACGGCGGCCATCCGCTCGCCGAGCGCAAGCGTGATATCCACCGGAGTCGAGAAGTACTGGCTGCCAATTTCTTCGATGCGCGCCAGGTAACGCTCCTTAACCCACTTGAGGATGAAACCGTTGGGAGCAAGCAGCCGCAAACCGGTTGCCACATCCTCTTCACCTTCCAGACGAAGGGGGCGAATCCACGTATTGAACTGCTGAGGCGGGAGTTCCTGTTCGAACTGGCTCAGACACGTGGACCAGAAGCTAGTCATCGAAGGTCATGACGTGCAGTCCTGCGCTTTTCATCCGGCGGCAGCCGGACCCAAAGAATGGCCAACAAAAGAGACATCAACACGGACCCGAGAGCTCAGGCAGCGACCAAGCCTAGCCAGCAGGCGATCGCCACCCTCCGCCATCTAGCTGCGCTCTCCAACCCGGAACCCCCCAAGAGGCGAATTCTAACCGGTTGCCAGCAAGCTAACCATGCGCGACAAAAAAAACTGCGTTGTCGTGGAAGCTCGCACAACGTGGAAACAACAGACTTGGCTCGGCTACCGCTTTCCGGTCAAATCAGACAGGAGTGAGCATTTAGTCAGCCACTTTCGTTACCATTCACGACCAAGCCATCGGCCTTGACAAGCAGCAGCCAGTCAAGGTCTAATAGCGAGCTCATTTTTTGCCTTGACGTCAAGGGTTTAACCATGAAACGCACGTATCAACCGTCGGTCGTCCGTCGCAAGCGTACGCACGGCTTTCTCGTCCGCATGTCGACTCGTGGTGGCCGCGCGGTGATTCGCGCCCGTCGTGCCAAAGGGCGTCATCGCCTGGCCGTTTGAACGGCGGAACGAATGTTGCCGGGGAGAAGCCAAGCGCCGCCTACGCGTTCCCGAAACACTATCGCCTGCTGAAAACGGATGAGTACTCATCCGTTTTTGCTTTCCGGCAGGCGCTGAGAAGTCGGCACTTCCTGCTCCATTACCGCCGCCGCGACGTTTCTGAGGCACCGGCAGCGAGGCTGGGTCTGGTGGTCGCCAAGCGCTACCTGCGACGCGCGATCGACCGCAACCTCATTCGCCGGCTGGTGAGGGAGCATTTTCGCTTGCTTCACCCGCAACTGCGACCGTGTGATCTGGTCGTTCGCCTGGCGGCGAGGCCAACGCCACTCGACCGAAGGGTGCTGGCCAAAGAGATCGGAGGCCTGTTGGCGCGTATGCTGACCAGTGGACGCTGAGGCGATGAAGTGCGTGCTGCTCGCCCTGATAAGGTGTTATCGCTATGCGATCAGCCCCCTGCTCGGGCGGCATTGTCGTTTTTTTCCAACGTGTTCTCAGTTTGCGCTCGAGGCGGTGGCGAAGTATGGCGCCGGCAAAGGTGCTTGGCTTACGCTGCGCCGTCTGCTTCGTTGCCACCCCTGGAACGCCGGCGGGGTTGACCCCGTACCCTGACCACTCATCGACTCGTACGCGCCTTCATGGATAATCGACGCTTACTCCTGCTGCTGATCTTCTCCTTTTCCCTGGTCATGCTCTGGGACGCCTGGCTAAAGTACCAACAGGCAAAGAATCCGCCGGCACCTTCTTCGGCAGCGACAGAGGTGCAGTCGCCACCGCCGCAGCCGAAGAGCAGCCTGCAGGCACCCGCACCGGAAGTGCCGTCGACTGCGGTTGCGAGCGCCGTCGGCACGGCCGACCTGATCCGCGTGAAGACCGACCTGTTCGTTGCTCAGGTTTCGCGTCTCGGTGGCGACCTCGTTCGGCTTGAGCTCAACGATTACAAGGACAGCATCGACAAGCAGAAAGACTTCGCACTCTTCGAAAGCAAGCATCAGTACGTCGCCCAAAGCGGCCTCATAGGCGATGGTCTGCCGACGCACAAGGCGCCGTTCGTCGCCACCGGGGGTGACCGCGAACTGGCGGCCGATGCGCAAAGCGTCAGCCTGCGGCTGGAAGCGCTGGCGAGTAGTGGTGTCAAGGTCATCAAGACTTATACCTTTACCCGAGGCAGCTATCTGATCGACGTTAGCCAGGAGATCGTCAACGGCAGCGACAAGGAGGTTGTGGCGCACGCGTACTATCAGTTGCAGCGCGACACCAAAGCGCCGGAAGGCGAAAGTTCGATGGTGGCTACCTTTACCGGACCGGCCATCTACACGGCGCAGGAGAAATACCAGAAAGTCGATTTCGCCGACATCGAAAAAGGCAAAGCGAAGTTTGCGACGCGAGCCGACAACGGCTGGGTGGCGATGGTCCAGCACTATTTCGTCGCCGCCTGGATTCCTCCCCAGGGCGTGCAGCGTGAATACTTCGTGCGCAAGCTCGATGGCGGTGGCAACCCGGTCGTCGCGGCTGGCGTCATCGTGCCGGTGGCGGTTGCCGCACCGGGCAGCAGTTCGGCCGTCCGTGTGCCGATCTATGCCGGACCGCAGGTCCAGACCCGCCTCGAAAAGTTGGCGCAGCCGCCTGCCGAAGGCGGTATCGGTGCCGTCGGACTACCCCTCGTCGTCGACTATGGCTGGCTGACGATCGTCGCTGCACCGATCTTCTGGAGTCTGGACGCGATCCACCGGCTGGTCGGCAACTGGGGCTGGGCGATCGTCATCCTCACCATCATCATCAAGCTGCTCTTCTTCCCGCTTTCAGCGGCGAGCTACAAGTCGATGGCCAAGATGCGGACGGTGACGCCGCGTCTGATGGCGCTCAAGGAGCGTTACGGAGACGATCGGCAGAAGCTGAACCAGGAAATGATGGCCCTATACAAACGTGAAAAGATCAATCCGCTCGGCGGCTGTCTGCCGATTGCCGTCCAGATCCCGGTCTTTATTGCCCTCTACTGGGCGCTGCTCGGCGCCGTCGAAATTCGCGACGCACCATGGATACTCTGGATTACCGATCTCTCGGCCGCTGACCCGTACTACGTCTTGCCGGTGATCATGGTGGTGACGATGCTCATCCAGACCAAGCTCAATCCGACACCGCCGGACCCAATCCAGGCGAAAGTGATGTTGTTCATGCCCTTCGCTTTTGGTGCCATGTTTTTCTTCTTTCCCGCAGGCCTCGTTCTCTACTGGGTGGTCAATAACGTCCTGTCGATCGCTCAGCAGTGGCAGATCACGCGGATGATCGAGGGTGGTAGCGCTGCCGCCAACGACAGCAAAGCTTGAGCTCGCCGAACACCGGCCGACGATAGCCGCCATCGCCACCGCCGTCGGCCGTGCCGGGGTCGGCGTCGTTCGCGTCTCGGGCCGCGACCTCGGTGCGCTTGCCGTCGCTTTGACCGGCAAGCTGCCGCCGCCTCGTGTGGCCACCGTCAGTAGGTTTCGTTCCGCCGACAGGCAGGTGATCGACCACGGCCTCCTGCTCCATTTCCCGGCGCCACACTCATTTACCGGCGAGGACGTCCTCGAAGTACACGGCCATGGTGGCGCCGTGGTGATGCAGATGCTCCTCGCGCGCTGCCTCGAACTCGGCGCCCGCCTCGCCGAACCGGGCGAGTTCACCCGCCGTGCCTTCCTCAACGGAAAGCTTGACCTGGCACAGGCGGAAGCGGTCATCGACCTCATTGACGCCAGCACCAGCGCCGCCGCGCGCAGCGCGATGCGCTCCTTGCAGGGCGAGTTTTCGGCAGAGATTCATGCACTGGGTGATCAATTGATCGAGCTGCGCGCGCTCGTCGAGGCAACGCTGGACTTTCCCGACGAGGAGGTCGATTTCCTCACCGTGGCCGACGCCGCCGCTCGGCTGCAACGGTTGCGGCAGTCGCTGCAGCGGCTGCTAGACCGCGCGCAGCGAGGCCGCCTCCTGCAGGCAGGCCTGCACGTCGTACTGGCTGGACAGCCGAACGTCGGCAAGTCGAGTTTACTCAACCGACTCGCCGGCGACGAGCTGGCGATTGTCACCGCGCGGCCCGGAACGACGCGCGACGCCGTCCGCAGTTCGCTGCAGGTCGAAGGTATTCCACTGCATGTTGTCGATACCGCGGGCTTACGTGAGACCGACGACGAAATCGAACGCCTCGGCGTCGAGCGCAGCTGGCGCGAAATCGAACGCGCCGACGTCGTGCTTCTCGTCGTCGATGCGCGTAGCGGCGTCGGTGAAGCCGAACGCGCGATTCTGGCGCAATTGCCGGCCGGCCCGGAGCGGCTCACCGTGTTCAACAAGATCGATCTCATCACGACCGCGCCGGAGCGCTACGACGATGGCGATGGCGTCTTTCTAGCGCTGTCGGCGAAGACCGGCGCCGGCGTCGAACTGCTGCGACAGGAACTACTACGGGTAGCCGGTGGGCAGCCCGGGGAAGACGTTTTCATCGCTCGCGAGCGCCATCTGCGCGCCTTGACCGCCGTCGGTGCTCACCTCCAGGCGGCGAGCGAGCAATGGCGATACCTGGAACTGTTGGCCGAAGAACTACGCCTCGCTCAGCATGCCCTGAGCACGATCACCGGCGAACACACTGCCGACGACCTACTGGGTGAGATTTTCGGTCGTTTTTGCATAGGAAAGTGACAAGACTTCCGCACGGTTCCGCAGAGTGCCGATAACCTATTGAAAGCCCGTGTAAAAGCGGGCTTTTTAGTTCTACTAAGCAATAAACAACTGCAGTTCATAGTGTACGAGCGCAATCTGGATGCCGAAAAAACCCTCGCACGATCTCTGGCAGGGTCTGAAGGCTCTCCAGCGCCGCCTGGATCAGGCGCCGCAGGTTGATTTTGTCAAGCGGCTTCTGTTTCGCCACCCGCTCCTTGACGTTTTTCCACACCTGCTCGTCCGGATTGAGTTGCGGCGAGTAAGGCGGCAGGAAGTGCAGTTCCAGCCTGCCGTGGGTGGACGCGACGTATTCGCTCACCCGCTTCGCTTTGTGAATCGAATGGCCATCGACCACCAGGAAAATGGGCTGAATCGCGCCGCGCGCGCGAGTTCGGCTTCCTGCCTCCCAACCAGAAGCGCCGATCGCCTTGCTCCAGGTTCTTCTGCGCCGGCCAATCACGGCGCCGACGCCGGCCAAACACCGCCCGCCGTTTCTTTGCAAGACCTGCGGCGCGCCGATGACGGTCGTGCGCCAACGCTTGTCTCCGGCATCGCCACGCTGGCACGCCCACTTGCCGCGGGTGGCCGAGGAGCGCTGACCTGGTAGGCAAAGCCGACTCCGCCACCCTCACCGGGTTTCAGCGCCCGCAAGCTGAGAAACCCGTGCCACCGGAAATCAGCTCGGCGCGGGCGATTCGGCGCGAAATTCGCCGCCGCCCGGCCCATTGCCACCGCCGCCGGCCGAACCTGGCGACCAATCCGGTCGCCAAAGCCCCGGGAAACCGTTCTCCCGGGGTCCCTTCCAAAAAGATATTTGCAGAGAGATCCGCGACGCCGACGGCGCCAGTGGAAGCCCGGGATCGTCCAACAAACGGATCAGATCGTGGCTTCGCACGATCTATCCTTAATCGTTAGTGCAAGTCGCCCGACTTCAGGAGCGGTAGCCGGAAAACGTCAATTCCCTCGTCGACCAGTGCCTCGAACTCTTCCGCCGTCGCTTCGCCGCAAATGGAGCGGTCTTCCACCTCCAGGTAGTGAATGCGTCTTGCTTCTTCCGCAAAGTTCGCGCCGACGTCCTCGCAGTGGGCCAATAAGCGCTGCGTCAGCTGTCGGTAGGCCGTACGCGCTCCCGCCAGCAGGTCAACCTCGAGCTCGCGCGTCAGCCGACTGCTCGGCGGCGCTTCGGCCCTCGGCAACGCCAGATGGAGCGCTGAAGGTACCCGCCGAACGGCCAGCGAGCAACACTCGGGACAAGCAATCAAACCACGGGCAAGTTGCACGGCGAAGTCCTCGCCCGATTGGAACCAGCCTTCGAAACGATGATCCTGCTCACAGGCGAGGTCAAAGACGATCATTGCAGATCCTGCCGAAGGTCTTGGAAGAGTGCCCGGAGCCGGGATCGAACCGGCACAGCCTGAAGGCCGAGAGATTTTAAGTCTCTTGTGTCTACCGATTTCACCATCCGGGCGCGCTCGGCCATTATACGCGCGCCCAAATACGCAAAAGGGAAAGCGCCTCGGGCACTTTCCCTTCAACCTCTGGAGCGGGAGAAGAGTCTCGAACTCTCGACCTATACCTTGGCAAGGTATCGCTCTACCAACTGAGCTACTCCCGCGCAGTGACGCTGCCTGCCGCACGCCGTCCAGGCATCCCCTGTACGGCGCAGGGGATTATCGGCTGTGCCGCCAAAAGGTGTCAACTCGACGGCTCGGTCTCTCGGTCTGAGGTGCGATTCAAACGGCTAAGGGGTAGGCGAGACCGCGATCAAATTTCCGGCAGACCCGGCTGCAACACCTGCCGGGAGCAAACTCAAGCGGTCGCGCGACGGCGACGTGCGACCATGCCAGCCAAACCGATACCGAGAAGTGCCAGGCTACCAGGTTCCGGGATGCGCTCATCGGTGTTGATGCTGATGACGACCTTGTCCAGGCCGAAAGACTCGTCTCCACCACTCGCGTCGCCTCCCTGCCAACCGGCGCCGCTGGCGAAAAACTGGACCAGCGCCGAACTGCCCGTGTGCGGAATGTTGAGTAGCGCGTTGCTACCGGTGAAGTCGTAGGCGGAGTCCGCCCACCCGCCGTTGAATCCAAGATTGGTGCCGAAACTCATCTGGTTGGCGGTCGACGCCGACTGGTCGGTTGCATCGAAGTTATCGAAGGTCTCTTGAAAGATCGATACACCGTCAACGGTAATGTTCAAAGAGTCCGGGAAGACCGTCCCGCCGCGCCCTGTACTGCCATCCCAACTGTCGATGATGGCTAACAGGAAACCGACGTTCAAGCTGCTGTGCGCCGGCAGATCAGAGACCTGAAACGACGCCGCTCCCGCCGGATTTCCCCCCTGATAGTTGTGCACCATGAGCGGATTGAACCCCAGACCCTGATAGCCGGCCGGCGTCGATGCCGCGAGGTTTCCGCCACTGAACGGCACACTGGCCGAGCACGGAAAAAACGCGCAGCTCAGGCTGGCGTTAGCGAAGCCGAGCGCGTTGATGGTTGCGGCGCTGGCCGGCGCGGTCACCGACAACAGCCCTGCGGCGGTCAGAACGATAGCGCTTGTCTTGTTCATGAGGAGCCTTCTGTAAGGGGTCGTTGATCTTATGGTTTTGACAAGCACGTTTCGCGCCACTCAACTAACGTATTGTTGTAATGTGAGGTGCTGGTCACGGTGCCGTGTCGCTGTAAAAATTTTCGACACGGAAGTAGAAAGTAACAAAGGCGAAACAGGCGCCAAGTCCAGAGTTTGCTGGGCGAGAAGCGGACGGACGCTGCACCCGAGCCGATCGCCGCGTCAGCCGGTGTCTGCAAGCGCCAGCTTGTTGGGCCATTCGACCCGGGCGATCAATCCGCCGCCCGGTCGGGGCAGCAACGCCAGATGACCGTTGTGCGCGCGGGCGATGCGGTCGACGATCGCCAGGCCGAGGCCGGCGCCGCTAGCGTTGCTGCGCGCCGTGTCGAGACGGGTAAACGGGCGTTTCATACGCTCGCAGTGAGCGGGTGGAATTCCCGGGCCGCGATCACGCACTTCGACAAACGCGCGGCCATTGGCGAGGCCGGCAGCGAGTTCCACCGCCGGGTCGCTCCCGGCGTAGTGCAGTGCGTTGTCGATCAGATTGGCCAGCAGTCGCCGCAAGGCCAACGGACGCGCCGCCAAGCGGGCGAAACCCGCCGTCGGTACCACCTCGATCGACGCACCGCGGCGGCGGTAGCTGTCGGCGATCTCGCCCAGCAGGGCGGCGACGTCGACCCGCTGCAGAGGTTCGCCCGTATCGGGTCGGGCCAGGGTAAGGAATTGACCGATGACGCGGTCCATTTCTTCAATGTCGACGTTCATCGCTGCGCGCTGGTCCGCTTCAAGGTCGCTGAGTTCGAGGCCCAATCGGAGGCGTGTCAGCGGCGTGCGCAAATCGTGCGAGATGCCGGCGAGGATCAGGTTACGGTCGTGCTCGAGCTGCTGCAGCTCGTGCAGCATCTGGTTGAAACCGCGGCTGGCGAGGGCGATTTCGCCGGCCCCTCGTTCGCCAAGCGGCGGTGGCCAATGGCCGCGACTGATTGCGGCAGCCGCTTCGGTGAGCCGGGAGAGCGGTCGTGTGACGCCAAACACGATCAGGTACGCCCCGATCAGCGACAGGCCGAGCGCGGCGACGCCCCAGCCGAGCCACTGTGCGGGGAAGGTCTGCGCCAGCCGTTCGCTCGGCAGCATCACCCAGTAGTCGTCGTCGTCGATGACGAAACTCACCCAGAGGCCGGGCATAGCGTCGCGTTCGAGCGTCAGTTGGGTGTTACTGCCGAGCTGCCGGCGGATCTCGACGGCGATACGCTGCAGCAGGGCGTCGTCAGGCAGCGGCGCGATAACGTCGTCGGCTTCGGCGGGGTAGACGCGGATGCCCTCACGTTCGGAGAGCTGCAAGAGCAGCTCTCGTCGCAGGGCGGGTTCCGCCGTGAGCAATGCGCTTCGCGTCAGATTGATGACGCTGATCACCAGCTGTGCCGTCTGCCGGGCGCGCGGTTCGAGCGCAAAGTGGCGATAGATCCCCGACCAGGCGAGCACGGCCAGCAACTGCAGCAGCGCGACCAAGAGGAAGACCCGCCAGAGCAGCGTGCGGGGGAGTAAGCGCATAGGTCGCGGGTCGCTTAGCCGTCGCTGCTGCCGACTGCGCCGTCGGGGACGAAGACGTAGCCAAATCCCCGTACCGTTTGTAGATGGTGAGGTTGCGTCGGATCGTCCTCGATCAGCTTGCGCAAGCGTGACACCTGGACGTCGATCGCGCGATCAAACACCTCGTATTCCCGGCCGCGCGCCAGTTGCATCAAGGTGTCGCGCGACAGCGGTTGCCGCGGGTGGCGGACGAGCACCTTGAGCAAGGCGAACTCGCCTGTCGTCAGCGGCACCTCCTGACCGTCACGCTGCAAGCGGCGAGTTGCCAGGTTGAGTCGCAGGCGGCCAAAGCGGATTTCTTCTCCTTTCCGGCCAGGACCCCCCGGCGTCGGTTCCGGCGGCGATCGGCGTAGAACGGCGCGGATGCGGGCGAGCAGCTCGCGTGGATTGAACGGCTTCGCCAGGTAGTCGTCGGCCCCCACCTCGAGTCCGACGATGCGGTCGATTTCGTCGCCTTTCGCGGTGAGCATGATGATCGGTAGGCGATTGCCCTGACCGCGCAGCCGGCGGCAGATCGTCAGTCCGTCTTCCCCCGGCAGCATGAGGTCGAGAACAATCAGCGCGTACGGTTCGGCGGCCAGCGCGCGCGCCATCGTCTCGCCGTCTTCGACCGCTCGTACGGCATAGCCCTGGTCGCCGAGATAGCGGCTCAACAGCTCGCGCAGGCGACGATCGTCGTCGACTACCAAAATCCTGTCCGTTTTTTCGCTCATATTCGAAATCCTAACGCGCCGAAGGCACCGCGGTGCACGCCTCAAGGCGCGGATACCTACGCTTACAAAACCGGGCGCGCCGGACATAGTCTGCTTACAAGATTTGCCGAAACTGCTTACCGTGCGCTGCCGCCGGCGGCGCTTTGACGCACCGCAAGGTGCAGTTGCCACGGAGAAAGGAAAATGAACATCTACTGCTCATCACGTCTCAGTCTGCTGGTCGCCCTCGTCGCACTCGCCGCGCTGGTTGCAGCTCCCGCCGTTGCCGGTGAGTGGCCGCCTTCGTCAAATCTCGCCACACCCCTCGGCGACTACCGGCCCGGTTCGGTTGACGGCCGCTATCGGGACGAGGCGTATCGCTACTCGTCGGCTCCGTCGCCACGCATGGATTTTCGCGGCGGCGACATCGACGCTCGTCAGGAACGCCAGCGCGACCGCATTTGGAGAGGCTGGCAACGCGGCGTACTGACGCGTCACGAGATGCGTGAACTGATGGCTGAGCAACGGGCGATCGCCAACAAGGAACGCTACTATCTCGCCGATGGTCACCTCAGCCGTCGCGAATACGCCGATCTGCAAGCTGATCTGGATTCCGCGTCACGGCGCCTCTATCATGCCAAGCACGACAATGACTGGCGCGCCCGGACTCACTGGCATCGGGGCTACTGAGCGCAAGCCGCCTGGAATCGACCATCCAGGTTGCGACGACGTTCGGGAAGCCAGGAGTCCGCCGTTGCGGAGCGAGCAATGAACACGGCTACCCTGATCGCGGGAATACTCTCGGGCGTTCTCACGGTGACCTCTCCGGCTCATGCGCGCAAGGACGCCGACGAGATCGGCGATCGGCGCTCGGTGCCGGAAGAACGGCGCGGGAGTGAACGCCTGGAGCCGCGCGACGGGCGCCGCAACCCGGAAACCGAAACCCGCCGCTTGACGCCGGACGAGCGCCGCGACCTGCGCCGCGATATACGCGATGCCGGACGCGAGATTTACCCACGCGATCCGCGACGAGGCGGCTGAATCGGGCGGGAAAGCTCGCGTTTCAGGTGATTTCCGGTCGGCAGACGAACGGCGTCAAGGCGCTTCGTCGTTGCGTTCGGACTCCTCCATCGTCTGTTCGAGGCTGCGCAGATCCTCGCGGTTCTGGCGCAGGAAAAAGACGAAGCCTCCTGCGATGCCGGCGACGACCAGGATCAATAACACCAGCGCGCGCCAGCTTCCGTCACTCAGCAGTTCGCTCCCCATACCCTTCTTCCAGTGATCTGTTCGATCTGCGCTTTGTCCGTCGAGTCCGACATCGGTCAGCTTGCTGCCGATTCAAGAGATCGTTGAACGAAGCCGCGGCGCGGCGGATCTACCAACGAAGCGTTCGCCTCACCAGGTGGTCTCTCCCTCAACGAGGGGCTTTCCCCCTGCCGAAACGGGAAGTCATCTTACGATGAGCACCTCACCGGAAGCAACGTTTGCCGGCAGCTACAGCGCCTGCAAGCGAAAACGATCGAGTCCTGCTCGCCCGCCATCCGGCGGCTCAGCAAGCGCTTTGATTACCCGATCGGGCGTGGGGACCCACCAGGTTTCGCAGGTGACTGTCGCGGAACCTTCCGGCATGCCTGTTCTCTGTGTCGTCGAGGATTTCCGGCCAGCCGCGGGCGGGAAGAACGCTGCGAAGTGACCGGTTACGTCCAAACAAGCACCGAGGCGCCAGGGTGTCCTTGGCAGCCAGCCATGCGGTCAAACGCGGAATCGGCCAGCCAAGGCATCCAGATCTCGGGCCATGCGCTCCATTTGGGTGGCGGACGCTGCCGTTTGCGCGACTTTTTCGCGGCTTTCTTCGGCACTTTGGGCAATCAGCTCGATCTTTTTCGCAACGTCACGGGCCACCGTCGCCTGCTCGCGAATGCCGGTACTGATGTCGACCACTGCCTGATTGACGTGTGCCCCGGATTCCCGAATGGTCCTCATGGAATCGCCTGCCTGCTGTGCCAGACCAACGCCCTGCTTGACGCGCGCCACTCCCGATTCCATCGTCCTGACCGCGCGTTGAGCCCCTTGCTGAATCTGCTCGATCATGCCGGCGATTTCCTGCGTCGAGCTGGTCGTCCTTTCCGCCAGCTTGCGCACTTCGTCCGCCACGACGGCAAAGCCACGTCCTTGCTCGCCGGCGCGAGCCGCCTCGATAGCGGCGTTGAGGGCCAACAGATTGGTCTGATCGGCAATTTCCCGGATGACGCCGACGATCGACGAAATCCGCCCGGAGACACCCTCGAGTTCCTGGATGCTCGTGGACGTGGCGTTCACGGCGTCGGCAATGCTGTGGATACCGGTTGCCGCGTCGTGAATGATGCGACCACTCTCGTCCAGTTGTGCCCCCGAGCGGTGGGTGATTTCCCGTGCCTCGCGAGCGTGTCGCTCCATTTCGTCGATCGAGACCGACAACTCTTCAACGCTCGCCGCCATTGCGGAAGCCGCCGCCGACTGTTCCTGGCTGACTCTTGCGCTGACGCTAGCCGAAGCGAGCAACTCGCTGGCTGACCCGCCAACCGCCTTGACGCTCGCCCGGAGCGTGGAAATCAGTTCGCGCAACCCCTTTTGCATCTCGGCAAGTTTCTCGATGATCGCGCCGACTTCGTCAGTGGATACGGCCGGCAAAGCGCGGGTCAAATCGCCCTGGGCGATCGCGTTAACGGCCTCACCCGCCAGAGCAAGAGGCGTCGTTACCGCACGGGATATCAACAGCAGCGAAATGAGCAAGCCGGCACCGGTACCGATCACCGAGACGGCGATAACCATCGCCTTGACTCGGCCATGCTGCGTCTCGACTTTCTCGTATTCCTGTTTCGCCACCGTCAGCTGAACCTCGATCAGCTTGGAAAACGCCTCGGATATGGGGTCGATCGCCGGATAAAGTTCCTGCGCGGCAAACTCGGCAATACCCGTCGCATCGTTGGCGGCCATGAGTTTCTTCAGCTTCGCGGTTGCCGCGTTGCCTTTCGCCATCGCCGGTTCAATCGTGGCGATGAGGCGCTTTTCTTCTTCGACCAGATAGGTGGCAAGATAAGCCTTCCACTTGCCCCGGATGATTTCTTCCGCCTGTTCGATGAGCTTGATTCCCTCGCTCGCCGGCAGGTTGCCGTTGCGAACCTTGTGGTTGGTATCGACGATGTTCACGGCGTAGGCATCGGCGATTTCCTTCAGGTCGCGCAGCGGAACGACGCGATCGTTATACACGGTGTCAAGGCCACTGACTCCAACGCTCATCCCGTGGAGTCCGAGCAGTCCGTTGACCGCCGCGACGAGCGCCAGAAACAACACCAAGCAGAGCAGTTTTAGCTTGATGGTCATCGTGGTCCTTTGTCGATAGTCGTGTGTCGGTCGGGATGTTGCAGCGGGCAAGGTCTGACCACGGTGGCCGCTGGATCATGGCGGGTCGGCGCTGTGGTCTGGCTCTTGGCCGACAGGGACCGAAGTCCCTCGCCTCGAGAAACGCGTTGTCGGCGATTGACGGTAAAGATACCAAGAAAAAGGGGCGCCGCAAGGGCGCCCCAACCGGAGAGTATCGATTCTCGCCTCGCCGCTGAGCTGCTGGCGATGACTTGTTCGCCAACCACTCAGTGGTGATAGGCCGTTTCGCCGTGCGAGGTGATGTCGAGCCCTTCGCGTTCCTCTTCTTCCGGTACGCGCAGACCGATAACCAAATCGACCAGTTTGAAAGCGACGAAGGCGACAACTCCCGACCAGACGATGACGGTCCCTACACCCCACAGCTGGCTGATCAACTGCGCGCTCATGTCATAGTCGCCAACCTTGTTCGCGACGTAGTCATAGACGCCGGTACCGCCGAGCGATGGGTCGGCGAAAACGCCGGTCAGCAGTGCGCCCAGGATGCCGCCAACGCCGTGGACACCGAAGACGTCCAGCGAGTCGTCAGCGCCGAACGCGCGCTTCAGGCCGTTGACACCCCACAGACAGATGATGCCGGCAAGCAGACCGATGACCAGCGCTCCCACGACGCCGACGAAGCCGGCAGCCGGTGTAATCGCCACCAGACCGGAGACCGCTCCCGAAGCCGCACCAAGCATCGACGGTTTGCCCTTGATCAGCCATTCGGCAAACATCCAGGAGAGCGCTGCACACGCCGTGGCGAGCCAGGTGTTGACCATCGCCAGCGCCGCGGCGCCGCTCGCTTCGAGCGCCGAACCCGCGTTGAATCCGAACCAGCCGAACCAGAGCAGCGAGGCCCCGATCATGGTAAAGGTCAGGCTGTGCGGTGCCATCGACTCGCGGCCATAGCCGATCCGTTTGCCGATAACGAAGGCTCCGACAAGGCCAGCCACGGCGGCGTTGATATGGACGACCGTGCCGCCGGCGAAGTCGAGCGCGCCTTTCTGGAAAAGGAAGCCGGCGGTCTTTCCCGCGGCCTCGCCCGCTGCGGCGTCGATGTAGGCGTCGGGCCCCGCCCAGTACCAGACCATGTGCGCCATCGGCACGTACGACAGCGTAAACCAGAGAATCATGAACACCAGGATGGCCACGAAGCGCGCCCGTTCGGCGAAGGCGCCGACGATCAGGCCACAGGTGATGGCCGCGAAAGCCCCCTGGAAGATGACGTACGCGAGTTCCGAAATGACCACTCCCTTGGTGAAGGTGGCTGCCACCGAATCGACGGTCACGCCTTTGAGAAAGGCCTTGTCGAGGACGCCGAAGAAACCGCTGCCCTCGGTAAATGCCGCCGAATACCCGTAAATCACCCAAAGCACGCTGATCAGCGCAAAGGTGACAAAGACCTGCATCAGCACCGAGAGCATGTTCTTGGTGCGCACCAGACCTCCGTAGAAAAGGGCCAGCCCAGGGATCGACATCAGAATGACGAGCGCCGCGCTGACCATCACCCAGGCGTTGTCGCCCTTGTTGGCGACGGGTGCCGGCGAAGCTGCTGGCGCGGCGGCAGCTTCGCTCGCCGCGGCCGCCGCGGCGGTGCTGCTGACCACCGGCGCCGCGACGGGGGTTTCTCCGGCCCAGGCGGTGGCACCGAGGGCAACGGCGCCAATGACCGCGAGGATGGCGAATAAGCGTTTCATGGTTTTCTCCTCACAGGGCATCTTCACCGGTTTCACCGGTACGGATGCGAATGACTTGTTCAATCGATGAAATGAAGATCTTGCCGTCGCCGATCTTGCCGGTGCTCGCCGACTTCTCGATCGCTTCGATCACCTGTTCGAGCAGTTCGCTCTTGATCGCGGCTTCGACCTTGACCTTGGGCAGGAAGTCGACCACGTATTCGGCGCCGCGGTAAAGCTCGGTATGACCTTTTTGCCGGCCAAAACCCTTGACTTCGGTAACGGTGATCCCTTGCACACCGATTGCCGACAGCGCTTCGCGCACCTCGTCGAGCTTGAAGGGCTTGATAATCGCGGTAACCAGTTTCATCTGCTTGCACTCCTTGGCAGGGAAGGGGCGCGCCTTCCCGGTTGAACGAAAGACGGCTTAGAAGGTTTTGCTCACCGATACCACCGCGATACCGCGACCTGCGTCCTTGGTGTGCGAACCAACAGAAATCACCCCGTGGTTGTCGGACATCGAGTTGGTGAAACAGTACGGTTGATAGCTCGAAGCACCGGAACACTTGCCGGCTGCATTGGTGTCGATGTAGGAGACGGCGAGCAGCCAGCCGTTGAGGTCCTTGGTGACACCGAGCTTCCAGTCGGTGTAGTCCCCATTGTGTACGTTCTTCAGCCATAACCGGCCGAGGTGAGCGTTGATCCCCCAGCCGTCACCCAGATCGTAGTTTGCCGACAGATCAAGGTATTGGCTGCCGTGGGTATTCTTGCCGGTTGAGGCGCCAAAGCGGTCGACGCCACGCAGCGAGAAATAGTCGTCTATGGAATAGAAGTACTTGAGCGAGAGAAACTTCCAGGATCCGCCGAGATAGAGCTCCTTGTTGTTGACTGCACCCGAGTTGGCGCCGGTGCCGAGTCCGCTGGCGTCGGATCCGGGGTAGTAGTAATAAATGGCGCCGACGTCGAGGCCAAAGTCCCCGAACGTCGCCTTGTAGCCGCCGTAGAAGTCCATTTCGAGGTTGCCGTCGGGGAAGCCGGCGCCTGAACTGACGTTGGAGTTCCAGTTGCCGAGATAGAAGCCACTGGCATGCGAGTAGTCGATCCCACCCTGAATCGCCGGCTTGCCGAAGGTCTGATCGATGCCGCGAAAACGATAGCTGCTGAACAGGCCGAGGTTGCCGGTCAAGGTATGCGGACTCGCCGGCGTCGCCGCAGGGGCAGCGGCCTGCGCGGGGTCGGGGGTCTGCGCGGCAACCGGGAGGGCAAGCGCTGCGGCAAGAGACGTGGCGAGGGAGAATTTATTCATGGTCAAACTCCACAGGAAGTCGAAACAAGGGAAGGCTTGCCAGTGCACAGCAGTTTTCGTGCCAATCCAGGGGTGGCGCCAAATCGGGGGGGTGACTAGGATCCCGAAGCGCACTCGGCGGAATTTGCACAGCGTTGGCGCAACCCCGACCGTCAGCGCACCACCTTGGTGCGTTACAAGACAATCCTTAACCGCGTGTTACACTTCGTGACCGGATACCGCATTCGGTCTCTTTCACCGTCTGGAATCAGCCATGCTCGACCCGAGGATCCTTGAAGAACTTGGCAGCCGCTTGAGTGCCTTGATTGCCGCCAGCCCGGCCGCCGACGTCGAGAAGACGATACGCGCGCTGCTCGCCAGTGCCTTTGCCAAACTCGATCTGGTGAGCCGCGAAGAGTTTGACATCCAAACCCAGGTACTGCAGCGAACGCGCGAAAAGTTGCAGGCGCTCGAAATTCGCCTTGAGCGCCTGGAGAATCCACCGGACGAAACACCGTCTTAGTTCAAGCGGCTGCGCCTCCCCGGTGATGGTTGCGGCCTCCGCTGCCCGGCCTGATTTCGCTGGCACGCGCTAACGATGGCGCTGGCGATCGTCAACAGCCGTGGCCTCGATGGACTATCCGCTCCCGAAGTGGCGGTCGAAGTCCATTTGGCGGGTGGACTGCCCAGCGTTACCCTGGTCGGCCTGCCCGATACCGAAGTCAAGGAAGCGCGCGATCGGGTGCGAGCCGCCCTGCAAAACTCGGGGTTCTCGTTCCCCAGCCGGCGAATTACGGTCAACCTGGCTCCCGCCGACCTGCCCAAGGAGTCGGGGCGTTTCGACTTGCCGATTGCGCTCGGCATCCTGGCCGCGTCCGAGCAGATACCGAAAGACGCGCTGCTCGACTATGAGTTTGCCGGCGAGTTGTCGCTCTCGGGCGAGTTGCGACCGATCCGCGGTGCGCTGGCGATGGTTCTTGCGGCCGGTAGTCGGGGCCGTGGCTTCGTCCTGCCGACGAGCAGCGCGCGCGAGGCGGCGCTCGCGCGGACCATCCGCGTACTCGTTGCCGGCACCCTGCTTGAGGTCTGTGCCCACCTTACCGGACAAGCTGCGCTGCAGGAATGTGCGGCGAGTGAGGTCGGCACGGCGGACGACCTGGAGGTTTCCGATCTCGCCGACGTCCGCGGTCAGGTACAGGCGAGACGGGCGCTCGAGGTCGCAGCGGCCGGTCGCCACTCCCTACTCCTCGTCGGACCGCCGGGAACCGGCAAGTCGATGCTCGCCTCCCGCCTGCCCGGCTTGTTACCGCCGATGACTACCGCCGCAGCGCTCGAGTCGGCGGCGGTGCTCTCGCTCACCGGTGAGTTCCGGCCCGAGCACTTCCGCCGCCATTCCTATCGCTCACCGCACCATACGGCCTCGTCGGCGGCGCTGGTCGGTGGCGGCAGCGTTCCCCGACCGGGCGAGATTTCGCTGGCGCATCACGGAGTGCTGTTTCTCGATGAAGTGCCGGAATTCGACCGTCGAGTCCTCGAAGCCTTGCGCGAGCCGCTCGATAGTGGGCGCATCCATATTTCGCGCGCCGCTCGGCAAACCGAGTTTCCCGCCCAGTTTCAGCTGGTCGCGGCAATGAATCCCTGCCCTTGCGGTTACTTCGGCGACTCGCGCGGACGGTGCCGATGCACGCCTGATCAGGTGTCGCGCTATCGCGGACGCTTGTCGGGGCCACTGCTCGACCGCATCGACCTGCAGGTGGAGGTCCCGGCCCTGCCCGCCGACGTTCTGCAGCAGGCAAGCAGTGGTGAGTCGTCGGCGGTCGTACGGGCGCGCGTCACCGCTGCCAGCGAACGGCAACTGGCCAGACAGGGAAAGGCGAACGCTCGCCTGACGACCCGTGAGGTCGATCGTTACTGTCAGGTGGACACCACCGCCGCAGCGCTCCTGAAACAAGCGATCAACCGCTTTGAGCTTTCGGCGCGCGCCTATCACCGCCTGTTGCGAGTCGCGCGCTCGATTGCCGATCTGGCCGGCGGGGAAACAATCGCCGTGCCGCACGTCGCCGAGGCTGTGCAGTATCGTCGCCTGACGAAAGACTGACATGGAGCCGACTGACCGACCGTCGGCACCGCGTGGGCTGGCGCCGTTGCTCGCGGCGCTGGCGGCGCTTGGCCCGTTCTCGATCGATGCCTACCTGCCGTCGTTCGCCGATATAGGCGCTTCGCTGGACGCCACACCGCTCCAGGTGCAACAAACCCTGACCGCTTACCTCGTTCCCTTTACCGTGATGACGCTGTGGCATGGCGCCCTTTCCGATGCCCTTGGCCGGCGGACGGTGGTGCTGTTTATGGTGGCCCTTTTTGCTCTGGCGTCGGCGGGGTGTACCCTGGCGACGCAGATCGAACACCTCTGGTTGCTGCGCGCGTTACAGGGAGTCGCCGGGGGCGCCGGGATGGTGATCTGCCGCGCGATTGTCCGCGACCTCTACGGTGGCCCCCCGGCGCAACGTATGATCGCCCAGGTCATGGTGCTTTTTTCTCTCGCCCCGGTGTTGGCGCCCGTTCTCGGTGGCTGGCTGCAAGTGCTGCTCGGCTGGCGCGCGGTGTTCGCCTTTTTGGCGCTGCTCGGCGTCGCCCTCTGGGCGACCTGTTGGTGGTGTCTGCCGGAAACCCTGCCGGCGCAACAGCGGCAACCGCTGCGTCCCGGCTATCTCTTGCGCAGTTATCGGGAGGTGTTGAACTCGCCACCGTTTATGCTGATCTGCGGTGCGCTCGCCTTCAACTTCGCCGCGTTCTTCATCTACATCCTCTCGGCTCCGGTGTTTCTGATGCGTCATCTCGGACTGCCGGCAACCGGTTTCCTCTGGCTGTTTGGCCCGGCGATGGGCGGGCTGATGCTCGGTGCCTGGCTATCGGGACGCGCCGCCGGCAGCCTGTCGCCGACGCGCACGATCGTCATCGCTTATCTGCTGATGGCGGTCGCGGCGGTCGGCAACATTGTTTTCAACCTCGTCTCCGAGCCGCGGCTGCCGTGGAGCGTGCTGCCGATCTTTGGCTTCACTCTGGGCATGTCGCTGGCGATACCGGGTCTCACGGTGCAGGCGCTCGACCTTTTTCCCGCGAAGCGCGGTCTTGCTGCGTCGTGTCAGGGTTTCTTGCAGGCGGGGTGCAACACGCTCGCCGCGGCGCTGATCGCGCCCGTTCTCTGGGAATCGGGTCTGACGCTGGCCGTCGGCATGGGCGTCTTGTGCCTGCTTGGTGCCTTTGCCACCGTCCTGCACGGCGCGCACCAGCGCCGGGCCCCGGCTGCGGGTTGAGGAGCGGCGAAGGTTGGCGACCAACGATGCCTCCCGGATACCGGACCCAACGTTGCGAACTCGCCCGTTCCTGGCTTGGCTATCGTGCCAAGCTGGGGGAAAATTTGCCGGCATTGACGCGAACGAGCACTAACCATGTCGGCAAAGGCTGAACGAAGGCCGGGTGACCCAGGCGGCGCGGCGATGGTCGGACTGCACTTGATCGTCGACCTCTACGCGTGTCGTTGTCGGTCGCGTCTGCTCAACGACGCGAACGCCTTGCGGCAGCTCTGTCAGAGGGTCTGCGGGAAAGCAGGACTGACTCCGGTTGGCGAGGTGTTTCACCAGTTTGGCAGCACAGCGGCGCCGGCCGGCGCGACGGGCGTCGTCGTCCTTGCCGAGTCGCATCTGGCGGTTCACACCTGGCCGGAAGCGCGCGCCGTAACGCTCGACCTCTACGTTTGCAACTACAGCCAGGACAATAGTCAGGCGGCCAGGCGGGCGTGTCGGGATCTGCTCGCCGCCTTCCTGCCCGATCGGGTGGTCGAACGTGAAGTCGAGCGCGGCGTTCCCTGTTCACGCGCAGGCCCCCGTGGTCTCGGTGAATGATCGATTACAAACGCCAGGGTATACTGCCGACCTCGATTAGTCGCCGCGCCAAGGAGGCCGCGTGCAGTCAATCCGCCGTTCGCACTGGATGAGGAAATGACGACTTTCTGGCGTACCGCCGTTTTCCTGCTGGTCCTCGCGAACCTGCTGTTTTTCGCCTGGACGCAAGGCTATTTCGGCAAATCGGTGAATCCGGATACGCGTCGCCTTGAAGAACAGATCTTTCCCGAGCGCCTACGAATTGTCTCGCCGACGCCGATCGTCGCTAAAGACGAAAGCAAGGCGCTCGGCAAGCGTCATGCTGAAAGTGAAACCTGCCGACAGTGGACCGAACTCGCCAACGCCGAAGCGGATCAGCTCGAACGCCTGCTGGCGCAGGATTTTTCATCGTTCAGAGTCAGCCGGAAAACGAGCGCCGAGGTGAACGGTTACTGGGTTTTCATGCCGCCGTTGCCGAGTCGCGAGGAAGCGAACCGGAAGGCGACCGAGCTGGAGCAACTCGGCGTTCAGGAGTTCTTCGTCGTCACCGGCGGCGCCAACCAGTTGGCGATTTCGCTCGGCACGTATCGCACCGAGGCGGCAGCCAACACGCGACTTGAAACCCTTCGAGCGAAGGGTGTGAAATCGGCGCGAATCGGCGAACGCAAGGGCAAGCCGGTAAATTCGGTCGAGATCACGGGTCCCGAAGCCCAGTTCGAACCGTTGCAGCAGGCGCTAGGCGCGCTCTTGCCGAAGCTGGGCAACGCCAGGACCTGCCCGACGGATAACGAAAGCAGGCCGTGACCTTTGTCGTCGGTCTGACCGGTGGGATCGGCAGCGGCAAGAGTACCGTCGCCGAGCTATTCGTCGGGCGCGGCGCCGAGCTGGTGGACACCGACGCCATTGCCCACGAGTTGACTGGCCCCGGCGGTGCCGCGATGGCAGCGCTCGTCGCCAATTTTGGTGACGACGTGCGGCGCGCCGATGGCGGCCTCGATCGAGCGGCGATGCGCCGCCTGATCTTCGCCGATCCGTCGGCGAAGGCGCGGCTGGAGGGCGTTCTCCACCCCTTGATCAGGGAGCACAGCGAAGCGCGTTGTCGCGCCGCGACGCGCGCCCCCTACGTCGTGCTGGCGGTACCCTTGCTGGTCGAAACCGGAAGCTACCGGCAGCGGGTTGATCGGGTGCTGGTCGTCGATTGCGACGAGCGGCTCCAGGTTGAGCGCGTCATGGCGCGCAGCGGCTTGGCCGCGAACGAGGTCGAGGCGATCATGGCGACCCAGGTTTCGCGCACACAGCGGCGCGCGGCGGCCGACGACCTGGTGACCAACGACACCGATTGGGCAGCATTGGTGCGGCAGGTTGAGGTTTTGGACGCCAGGTATCGCTGGCTCGCCGAAGCCAAAGCGCATACGGGACGTTGAGGTTTTCTTGTAAATGATTCAGAATCGGCAAAAATCCCTCGTCTCGGCGCTGGCGGTCGCGTGATCACCTACGAATATCCCTTCAACGAACGCATACGAACGCTGTTGCGTCTGGAGGATCTGTTCCACAAGAGCGCCAACTTCATGCAGGGAGACGGCTCACAAGAACACCACGTGGTCTTGTTGACGCTGTTCGAAATTCTCGACGTGGCCGGGCGAGCCGACCTGAAGATGGATCTGATCCAGGAACTGGAGCGGCAGCGTCAGAGTTTGTTGGTTTTCCGCAACAATCCCGATATCTCCGAAGAGGCCCTTTCGGGAGCGTTGTACGAAATCGAACAGGCGTCAGCCGCGTTGCTCGGCATGACCGGAAAGATCGGTCAGCACCTGCGCGACAACGACTGGCTGATGAGCATCAAGAGCCGCGCCAGTATTCCGGGCGGCGTTTGCGAGTTTGACTTGCCGTCGTATCACTACTGGCGTCACCAGTCAGCGGGCATTCGGCGGGAAGCCCTGCTCGCCTGGCTACAGCCGCTCATGCCCGTGCGCGACGCGCTGACCATTGTTCTTCGCTTGCTGCGCGCCAGTGGTCGTCCGGAGCATCACGTTGCCGCAGGTGGCGCCTTCCAGCTGATGCTTGGCGCCAGCAGTTCGCAGATGGTGCGCATCTCGCTCAAGCTGCACGATCCGTACATTCCTGAAATCAGCGCCAACAAGTACGCACTGAACATCCGCTTTACGCGTCCCGACAGCGATCATCGTCCACGTCAATGCGACAACGACGTGGACTTCGACATGCTGTTCTGCAATCTTTAGTCCGCGCTGAACGCCGTTCGCAGGCGCCATCGGCGCAGCGCGCGCCGGCCCGACGTTTGTCGTGAGGAGAGCCCACCGCATGTTCCGTACGCTCGATCGGCCGGCCCTGTGGGCGATAACCTTGGCGGCTGCCGGAATTCTGATGGTGACGATGGGTGCGCGCCAGTCGCTCGGACTTTTCGTCTCGCCGCTGAACACGACGACCGGCCTCGGCATCGCCTCAATCAGCCTGGCGCTGGCGATTGGACAGTTCATGTGGGGCGCCGCGCAACCGCTCGCTGGCGCTGCGGCAGACCGTTTCGGCTCCGGTCGGGTGCTGGTCGCGGGCTTGCTGTTGCTCGCCGCGGGTAGCGCGATGACGCCATTCATGAGCACATCCTGGGGCCTGATCGTCTCGTTGGGACTGCTCTCGGCGATCGGTTCAGGAGCCGGCAGCTTCTCGGTACTCATTGGGGCGACGACCCAGCGCCTGCCTTTGCAGGCACGCGCGGCGGCGTCAGGAATCATCAACGCCGGAGGATCGTTCGGCCAGTTCGTTTTTGCTCCCGTCCTGCAGGCGCTGATTCAGGCGATCGGCTGGATCGGTGCGATGTGGTCTTTGGCGTTGATGGTGCTGGCGGCGTTGCCGCTGGTTCCAGCAGTCACCGCAAGCGAGAAGTCGGCGCCGTCGACGATCGCGCAGGAAACGGGCCTGTGGCCGAGCGTCTGCCTGGCGATGGCGGACCGCAGCTATCGCTTCCTCAATCTTGGCTTTTTCACCTGCGGTTTTCACATCGCCTTCCTGGTGACTCATCTACCCGGAGAAGTCGACCTCTGCGGCCTGCCTTCTTCCGTTGCCAGCTGGGCGCTGGCGATCATTGGCCTGTTCAATATCGTCGGCAGCCTCTACGCTGGATCGTGCGTCGCCCGTTTTCGTAGCAAGTACGTCCTCTTCTACCTGTACGGCTCGCGTGCGCTGATGGTCGCGGTCTACCTCGTGCTACCCAAGACCGAGCTCACCTTCTACCTGTTTGCCGCCGGACTCGGTTTCACCTGGTTGGCGACCGTGCCACCGACGGCTGCGATCGTCGGCAAGCTCTTTGGCGTCCGCTACCTGGCGACGCTGTTCGGCATCAGCCTGCTCGCGCACCAGGTCGGCGCTTTCTTCGGCGCCTACCTTGGTGGCGTGGCGCTGGTCCAATTCGGTGACTACGGCTGGATGTGGTACGCGGACATCGGTCTGGCCAGCGCGGCGGCGCTGAGCAATCTGCCGATCAAGGAAGAAGCGGTGGCGCCAAGCGCCGCCTGATCAACCGATCGTCCACTGTTTACGCGGCATCGAGCACGGCGCTGGTATACACGTCCTGAACGTCGTCGAGACTTTCGAGGACGTCGATCAGCTTTTGCATGCGTAAGGCGTCGTCGCCGACGAGCAGCGTTTCGTTCTCGGCCTTCATCGTGACGCCACCAAACTCGGCGCGGAAGCCGGCGTTTGTCAACGCGTCCTTGACCGCCATGTAATCGCCCGGAGGCGTGATGACTTCCACCGAGCCGTCCTCGTTACTGACGACGTCGTCAACCCCGGCGTCGATCGCAACGTCCATCAGCGCCGCTTCGTCGGTCCCCGGAGCAAACAGTAGCTGACCACAGTGCCTGAACTGAAAGGCAACGCAGCCGTCGGTGCCCAGGTTGCCCCCGTACTTGTTGAACGCATGCCGGACCTCGGCGACGGTGCGCGTCCGGTTATCGGTCAGGCAATCGACAATCACGGCGGCGCCGCCGATGCCGTACCCTTCGTAACGCACTTCAAGGTAGTCGGCACCGTCCAGGCCGCCGGTTCCTTTTCTGATCGCGTTGTCGATCTTGTCCTTCGGCATGTTGACTCCCTTCGCCTTATCCACCGCCAGGCGCAGTCTGGGATTGAATGCCGGATCGCCGCCGCCCGCTTTGGCGGCAACGGTGACTTCGCGCGCGATCTTGGAAAACGATGCGCCGCGCTTTTCGTCCTGTTTGCCCTTGCGATGCTGAATGTTGGCCCACTTCGAGTGTCCTGCCATGCTGACCTCTGCGCCTTCCTGGTGTCCTCAAGGCCCTGCCGATGACGCGCAAGGCGCTGACAAATGACCGATAATCAAAAGCCGAAGTTTACCACTTCCTGGAAATCCGCTTTCTGCACCCAACTCGCCGGGAGTCGCTCATGCCTGCACCGCTTGTCATCGCCCAACACGAAAATCGTGAGCTGGCCTTGCTGCCAGCCTTGGCCAATCGCCACGGACTGATTGCCGGCGCCACCGGAACCGGCAAGACGATCACGCTGCAAGTCCTGGCCGAACAGCTGTCGGCGATTGGCGTCCCCGTCTTCATGGCCGACGTCAAAGGCGATCTTTCCGGGCTGGCGGCTGCCGGCAGTTTGACGCCGAAGATGGAAGCCCGTCTGTCGGCACTCGGTGTTTCGGACTTCACGCCGGCCCGTTGTCCCGTGGCGTTCTGGGATGTCTTCGGAACGCACGGTCATCCGGTTCGCGCCACCCTGTCCGACATGGGGCCGCTGCTACTTTCTCGCCTGCTCAATCTCAATGAGACGCAGTCGGGGGTCTTGCAGATCGTGTTCAAGGTGGCCGACGACAACGGCCTGCTCCTACTCGACCTCAAGGATTTGCGAGCGATGGTCCAGTACGTCGGAGAAAACGCGCGCAGTTACAGCAACGAGTACGGCAACGTCTCCGCGGCGTCGGTCGGTGCGATCCAGCGCGGCCTGCTGACTCTCGCCGAGCAGGGAGGCGACTTTTTTTTCGGCGAACCGATGCTCGACATCGCCGACCTCATGCAGACCGACAACGGCCAGGGGGTCATCAACATTCTGGCTGGCGAGCGCTTGCTGGCGTCGCCACGCCTCTACGCGACGTTTCTTCTCTGGCTGTTGTCCGAGCTTTTCGAAGGCCTCCCCGAAGTCGGCGACCTCGAGCGACCGAAGCTGGTGTTCTTCTTTGACGAGGCACACCTCCTGTTCAACGAAGCGCCGCCGGCGCTGCTCGAAAAGGTCGAGCAAGTGGTTCGCCTGATCCGTTCGAAGGGGGTCGGCATCTACTTCGTCACCCAGAATCCGCTCGACATCCCGGACACCGTTCTTGGTCAGTTGGGCAATCGCGTGCAGCACGCCTTGCGCGCTTTTACGCCGCGCGATCAGAAAGCGGTGAAGGCGGCCGCGCAAACCTTGCGCGCGAACCCGAGATTTGACGCCGAAACGGCGATCACCGAGCTCGGCGTCGGCGAGGCGCTGGTCTCGTTTCTCGACGAACAGGGTCGGCCCAACGTCGTCGAGCGGTGCCTGATCCGGCCGCCGTGTTCGCGCATCGGACCACTGTCCGCGGACGAAAGGCAGGCGGTGATCCGGCAGTCGCCGATCTATGGGCATTACGAGCACGCCATTGACCGCGAGTCGGCGTACGAACGACTGAAGGGCGCCGCGTCGGGACCGGACAAGGGGTCGCCGCTTGCCACCGGCGAGGCAGAGCCGACAGAGGGCGCCAGTGGTGGCTGGCTGGGGGGTCTCGGCGATCTGATTGCCGGCGGTGGACGAGGCGGACGCGGACGCGAGTCGGTGGTCGAAGCGGCGGCCAAGAGCGCGGCGCGCGCGATCGGTTCGCAGGTCGGTCGCGAGATCATCCGCGGTGTTTTGGGGTCGATTTTGGGCGGTGGCTCGCGTCGGAGGTAATCGACGCCACGGGCGCATCCGTTCGGTCTCGCCCGGCGTATTGGGTAACGGCAACCCCGCCAATCGCCTTTGACCCCCCTACAGGAGACACCAAAATGCGCCGCCAAACCCTGCTGCTCGCCACCGCCGTTTGCTTCTCTCTGCCCACGTTTGCCCAGATGATGGACGTACCCGAGCCCGTTCGTCCGCCGGCTGGGCACAAGATGAGCCTGCACACGGTGGGCGTTGGCGAAATCACTTATGAATGCCGTGCCAAGGCCGGCGTCAACGACGCTTACGAATGGGCTTTCGTCGCCCCGGTGGCGACGCTCAACGACCTCAACCAGCGGGCGGTCGGCAAGTATTACGCGGGTCCGACATGGGAGGCCAACGACGGCAGCAAGGTCAGCGGCAAGCAGGTGGCCGTGGCGCCCGCGCCGATCGGCAATATCCCCCTACAGCTGGTGAAGGCGGAACCGGCCAGCGGCGCTGGCGCAATGAGCGGCGTCACCTATATCCAGCGTCTGAACACCAAGGGGGGCGTTGCGCCGAGCGAGTCCTGCACCGCCGGTTCAGCGGGTAGCCGAAAACAGGTCGGCTACCAGGCCGACTATGTCTTCTACAAGATGTAATCGCTACTCGCGCGGAAAGCGGGACACACCCAGCGATGGGGAGCGTGATCGCGCGCGGATCGGTTGTCCCGCCGCAGCGACTCACCCGTCGTTGGCGCCGAACGTTCCCCGCGCCGGCTGTTGGCCGACAGGCGGTGGGGCTTCGAACGACGGGCGGGACGACGGCACCGGCACCACGGGACGATAGTCCGTGCGTTCGCGGTTTCGATCCTTGGCTTCCCGTTTGGCCTCTTGTTTGGCCTCTTTCTTGCCGCGTTCGTAGCCTCGCTCATAATCGCGGTCGCGAGCGTCGTAGTAGTAGGGCTGGCTTGACCGTGCTCGCTGGGCATCCCGATAGCCGCGCTCGTACGCCGCGTCACGACCGTAGTCGTAGTACGACGGCGCGTGAGATCGATACGGCGTGTAAGCGCCCTCGTAGTACGGTTGCTCGTACCCTGGATAGGTCGCGCAGCCCGCGAGTAGCAAGCTGGCAACGCCTGCCACCCGAGACCACCGCGTGCGCTGTAGAGACATGGGCACTCCTTGTGGGAACTGTCGCCGATCAACGCGGCGTACATCAGATTCCATTCTTAACGCGCTGGCCTTCTGCCACGATGACCGGTGGCCAACAAGGCGCCGGCGTCTTGTCGTTACGGGGGGCTGTGCTAGAATCGGGCGACTCGACAGACTGGCATGGCTTGACAAGAGAATGTAAGCCCGATCGGTCAGGCTGGACGGGTCTTGCCTCCTGAAGCCAGAGACCTGCTCTGGCTTTTTGTTCTCATCGCCGGCCGATGGCTTGCTGGCTGGACCGGCTTCCGGAGAAGGCCAGCGAAACCGGGCCATTCCGTCGTTTCCTGCGAGGTTGCACGATGCCGACTATTTCACTTCCCGACGGTTCGCAGCGCAAGTTCGACTCGCCGGTCACGGTTGCCGCAGTCGCCCAAGACATTGGCGCCGGACTCGCTCGTGCGGCGGTGGCTGGCAAGGTGGATGGGCGACTGGTCGACACGTCGTACCTCATCGAAACCGACGCGCAGTTGGCGATCGTCACCGATCGGGACGCCGAAGGCATCGAGGTGATTCGGCATTCCACCGCCCACTTGATGGCTTATGCGGTGAAGGAACTCTTTCCAACAGCGCAGGTGACGATTGGTCCGGTGATCGAGAACGGCTTCTACTACGACTTCGCCTACGAACGCCCGTTCACCCTGGACGATCTGGCGGCGATCGAGCGGCGGATGCTGGACTTGGCGCGCCGCGACCTGCCGGTGACGCGTGAAGTGTGGCCGCGCGACGACGCCGTGGCGTTCTTCAAGTCGATTGGCGAGGCCTACAAAGCGGAACTGATTGACGCGATCCCCGTGGGTGAAGTCGTTTCGCTTTACCGCGAAGGGGATTTCATCGACCTTTGCCGCGGTCCGCACGTCCCGTCGACGGGCAAACTGAAGGTCTTCAAGCTGATGAAGCTCGCCGGAGCGTACTGGCGCGGAGATCCTCGCAACCAGCAGCTGCAGAGAATCTATGGCACCGCGTGGGCCCGGAAGGAAGATCTCGACGCCTACCTGCACCTGCTCGAGGAAGCGGAGAAGCGCGATCACCGAAAGCTCGGGCGGCAACTCGATCTCTACCATCTGCAGGACGAAGCGCCAGGAATGGTTTTCTGGCACGCCAAGGGATGGACCATTTGGCAGGAGGTTGAGCAGTACATGCGGCGTCTGCTGGCTGAACACGGCTACCGCGAGGTAAAGACTCCGATGATCATGGATCGCACCTTGTGGGAGCGGTCGGGCCACTGGCAGAACTACGCCGAGCACATGTTCGTCACCGCGTCCGAGAACCGCGACTACGCCATCAAGCCGATGAACTGTCCGGGCCACATCCAGATCTTCAATCAAGGCCTGCGCAGCTACCGCGACTTGCCCTTGCGGCTGGCCGAGTTCGGATCATGCCACCGCAACGAACCCTCGGGGGCGTTGCACGGCATCATGCGCGTGCGCGCTTTCGTGCAGGACGACGCCCACATCTTCTGCACGCCGGCGCAGGTGCTCTCCGAGACCACGGCTTTTATCGACCTGTTGCAACAGGTTTACGCCGACTTCGGCTTCACCGAGATCCTGGTCAAGTTGTCGACGCGACCCGACAAGCGCATCGGTTCCGACGAAATCTGGGACCGTGCGGAAGCTGCGCTCGCCGAAGGGCTGGCGGTCAAGCAGCTGGACTACGCCTTGCAGCCCGGCGAGGGCGCGTTTTATGGTCCAAAGATCGAGTTTTCGCTCAAGGACTGCCTCGGACGCGTCTGGCAGTGCGGCACGCTGCAACTCGATTTTGCCTTGCCGGAGCGACTTGACGCGCATTACATCAGCGAGGATAACGAACGCCACATCCCGGTGATGCTTCATCGAGCCATCCTCGGGTCGCTCGAACGCTTCATCGGCATCCTCATCGAGCACTATGCCGGCGCCATGCCGCTCTGGTTGTCGCCGCTGCAAGCGGTGGTGCTGAACATCTCCGACAAGCAGGCCGCGTATGCCGGCGAGGTTGCTGCAACCCTGAGGCGTGCCGGGCTGCGAGTCGAGGCCGATTTGCGCAATGAAAAGATAACCCGTAAAATCCGCGAACATAGCTTGGACAAGCTGCCCTATCAGATCGTCGTCGGCGACAAGGAAGTGGCAGCCAATCTGGTGGCCGTGCGTACACGCGCTGGACGTGACCTCGGGCAAATGACGCTCGCGGAGCTCGTCCGGCAGCTTCGTGATGAAGTTGCCTCGCGTGGTCGCACGGCTTAACTTTGGTCTGTATAAGGAGCGCACCCATCGCACTGCAAAAGGCGCAACGCGTTAATCACGAAATCAACGCACCGGAAGTCCGCCTGATCGGCGAAAGTGGCGAACAGTTGGGAATCATGAGCGTCCGTGCAGCCTTGGCGCTGGCGGACGAGGCGGGGCTCGATCTGGTCGAGATCGCGCCAATGGCGCAACCGCCCGTTTGCCGTATTGTCGATTTCGGCAAATTCAAGTACCAGGAACAGAAGCGTCAGCACGAGGCGAAGCTGAAGCAGAAACAGGTGCAGGTCAAGGAAGTGAAGTTGCGTCCCGGTACCGACGAAAACGATTATCAGATCAAGCTGCGCAACATGACGCGCTTTCTCGAAGAGGAAGACAAGGTGAAAGTCACCTTGCGCTTTCGCGGACGGGAAATGGCACACCAGGACATAGGTATGCGTCAGATCGAGCGCATTCGGGTCGATCTTCAGGACTTGGCAGCGGTTGAGCAGATGCCGAAGATGGAAGGCCGTCAGATGGTCATGGTGTTGGCGCCGAGCAAGAAAAAGTAGTTCGCTAGTCACGATTTTCACCAGAACAAGTGCTGCCGGGTAACAAGCGCTCCCATCGGGAGACACCTGTCAGCATGTCATTAGCAGGAGTCGTCAGTGCCCAAGATGAAAACCAAATCGGGAGCGAAAAAACGCTTCCAGATCAGCCCAAGCGGCCGCATCAAGCGCTCGCATGCGTATAAGCGACACATACTCACCAAGAAGGACTCGAAGACCAAGCGTCAGTTGCGCGGCATGACCGTCATCCACGACGCCGACAAGGCCGTCGTCCGTTCCATGTTGCCTTACGCCTGAGGAGATAAGCGATGCCCCGAGTCAAACGTGGCGTAACCGCGCACGCACGCCATAAGAAGATTCTTGCCCTTGCCAAAGGTTATCGTGGCCGGCGGAAGAACGTTTACCGAGTAGCCAAACAGGCGGTGATGAAGGCCGGCCAATACGCCTACCGCGACCGACGGCAGCGTAAACGGCAGTTTCGGAGCCTGTGGATTGCGCGCATCAATGCGGCAGCGCGCGAACTCGGGATGAAATACAGCACCTTGATGAATGGTCTGAAAAAGGCTCAGGTCGAGGTCGACCGCAAGATTCTTGCCGACCTGGCGGTGTTCGACAAGCCGGCGTTTGCTGCGATTGCCCAGCAAGCGAAGGCACAGTTGAGTCCCTAAGCGCAGCCAAGCCTCGCGAAAGGAGGCGCGAGCCTCCTTTTTTGCTGAAACATGGACGAATTCGATCAGCTCATACAGGCGGCGACGCGTGCTTTTGCGGCGACTGACGACGCCTCCGCGCTCGACCAGGCCAAGGCGGCGTTTCTCGGCAAGAGCGGCCAGATTCCTGGGCTGCTCAAGGGGCTGGCGGCGCTGCCGCCTAACGAGCGCAAGACGCGTGGTGCAGCGATCAATGGCGCCAAGGAAGCCATCGAAACCGCTCTGACCGCGCGTCGCGAAGAGATTCGCCAGCAGGCGCTTGAGGCGCGTCTGACGCAGGAAGCGCTCGACGTCACCTTACCTGGGCGGGGCGAGACGTGCGGCGGACTGCACCCGGTGACACGAACGCTGGAGCGAATCGAAGCACTGTTCCGCTCGATCGGCTTCGACGTTGCCGATGGTCCGGAGATCGAGGATGACTTCCACAACTTCACGGCACTGAACACACCGGAAGATCATCCGGCGCGCTCGATGCACGATACCTTCTATCTGCAGAACGAGTGCGGTGGCGTGGCGCCGGGAGTGCTGTTGCGCACGCATACCAGCCCGATTCAGGTTCGCTATCTGCAGGCGCACGTCGCCCGCTACGGCGATCGCGAACGGATGCCGGAGATTCGGGTCATTGCTCCGGGGCGCGTCTATCGGGTCGATTCCGACGCCACCCACTCGCCGATGTTTCATCAGGTCGAGGGCCTGTGGGTGGGTGAGAACGTCAGCTTTGCCGACCTCAAAGGCATCATCGCCGAGTTCCTTCGCCGCTTCTTCGAGAGCGACGAGCTTCAAGTGCGTTTCCGGCCGTCGTTCTTCCCGTTTACCGAGCCTTCGGCGGAGATCGACATGGCGTTTGCCGGCGGCGCTTTACGCGGCCGTTGGCTCGAGATCGCCGGTTGTGGAATGGTTCATCCCAACGTATTGCGCCACGTCAACATCGACCCCGAGCGCTATATCGGATTTGCTTTCGGCATGGGACCCGATCGCCTGACCATGCTGCGTTACGGGATCAATGACTTGCGCCTCTTCTACGACGGCGACCTGCGCTTTCTTCGGCAGTTTTCGTGAAATCTCGTTCCGTCTTCCCTGGCTCCCATGAAATTCTCTGAATCCTGGCTGCGCAGTTTCGTCGACCCGCCGTGCACGGGCGCCGACTTCTCGCGCCTGCTGACCATGGCCGGTCTCGAGGTGGAAGAAGAACAGGCCGTTGCACCGCCCTGCGAGCGCGTCGTTGTTGGCCAGATCAAGGAGGTCGTCAGGCACCCCGACGCCGATCGCCTGACCGTTTGCCGCGTCGACGTTGGCGCCGGGGAGTTGCTGCAGATCGTTTGCGGAGCGCCGAATGTGGTTGCCGGGATCAAGGTGCCGTGCGCTTTGCCTGGCGCGCGCTTACCCGGCGGCCACGCCATCAAGGTGAGCAAGGTTCGCGGCGTCGAGTCGCAAGGCATGCTTTGTTCCGGTCGCGAACTCGGGATCGGCGACGACGACAGCGGCTTGCTCGTGCTGACCGAGGAGGCCCCGGTCGGCGAAGACATTCGCCGTCATCTCGAGCTCGACGACCGTTCGCTGACGCTCAAACTGACACCGAATCGGGCCGATTGCCTGTCACTGGAAGGGATCGCGCGCGAAGTCGCGGCGTTGACCAACACCCCCGCACGTTGGGTTGACGTTGCCGAAGTCGCGGTAAGCAGCGACGCCCGCCGCGAGGTGATCCTCGACGCCCCGACGGCTTGCCCGCGGTACTGTGGTCGTGTTGTCACGGGGGTGCGAGCAACCGCCAAAACGCCAGGCTGGATGCGCCGGCGGCTCGAGCGCTGCGGTCTGCGTCCGATTTCCGCGCTGGTCGACATCACCAACTACGTGATGCTCGAACTGGGACAGCCCCTGCATGCCTTCGACAACTCCCGTTTGTGTGGCGTGGTGCGGGCACGAATGGCGCGGCCAGGCGAGGAACTCGTTCTCCTCAACGGGCAGGTGCTGCAGTTGCACGAAGACGTGCTGCTGATCGCTGACGACAATGGTCCGCTCGCCATGGGCGGGGTCATGGGCGGCGAACAAAGTGGAATATCGCCGGAAACGCGAGACGTTTTTCTGGAGGCGGCGTTCTTCACACCGCAAGCAATCGCGGGTCGTGCCCGCCGTTACGGGTTTGTTTCGGACGCCTCGCATCGATTCGAACGCGGCGTCGACTTCGGCGGTGCGCGGCGAGCGCTCGAACGAGCGACGCAGTTGATAGTCGAGATCTGTGGTGGACAGGTCGGACCCGTCAGCGAAGCGCTGGCCACGTTGCCCGAACGGCGCCCGGTACGCTTGCGTCCGCCGCGCCTGGCGCGCGTTCTGGGCATCGCGCTTTCGGCGGAGCAGATCGGTGAGGTTTTCACACGGCTCGGGTTGCCGTGCTCTCGCGATGGCGAAGACTTCGTCGTCACGCCGCCGAGCTATCGCTTTGACCTCGAGATCGAAGAGGATCTGATCGAGGAAGTTGCCCGTCTCCATGGCTACGAGAATATCGCCGAGGCGGCACCGAGGGCGGCGCTGTCGATGTTGCCGCAGGTCGAAACGCGGCGCTCCCTGAGCCGCGTGCGGCAGTTGCTGGTTGATCGAGGCTACCAGGAAGTCGTCAACTTCGCCTTTGTCGATGAGGCATGGGAAGCCGATTTCGCGGCCGACACGCGCGCCATCCGTCTGGCCAATCCGATCGCCAGTCATTTGAGTGTGCTGCGATCGACCTTGATCGGCGGCCTGCTCGGTAACCTGCAGACCAATCTCAGACGCCGGCAGAACCGGGTCCGCCTCTTCGAGACCGGCCGTTGTTTCTTTCGCGAGGCGAGCGCGGCTCCGGTTGCGGGTTATCGTCAGCCATGGAAACTGGCGGCCTTGGCGTATGGCGGCGCGCAACCCGAGCAATGGGGAAGTCAACCGCAGCGCGCGGTCGATTTTTTTGACCTCAAGAACGATCTTGAACAGTTGTTGGCTCCGCTGGCAGCGCGTTATGCCAAGGTCGGCCACCCGGCGCTCCATCCCGGTCGCAGTGCGCAAGTGGTGCTCGACGGCAAGACGATCGGCGTCGTCGGCGAATTGCATCCGCGCTGGCAGGCAAAGTATGAACTTCCCCTCGCGCCCCTGGTTTTCGAGTTCGACCTGGAACCGCTGCTCGCTGTTCCGCTGCCGCAGCACGCCGACGTCTCGCAACAGCCACCGGCGGTTCGTGATCTGGCGGTAGTGGTTGATCAAGCGCTGGAGGTGCAGTGCCTGGTTGAAGGGATGCTCGCCGCGGTTCCCGCCATCGTACGCAGCATCAATCTGTTTGACGTTTATGCCGGTCCGGGTGTCGAGGGTGGCAAGAAAAGCCTTGCCTTTCGCATAGTGATGCAAGATACTCAAAAAACGTTGCTTGACGGCGAAGTCGATGCTGTTCTGCAGCAGCTCGTCTGCTATCTGCAGGAGACCTTCGGTGCGCGGCTTCGTGCCTGAAAGGGAGGGTAATGACGCTTACCAAAGCAGAGCTCGCAGACCTGTTGTTTGAGAAGGTAGGCCTCAACAAACGCGAGGCCAAGGACATGGTCGAAGCGTTTTTTGAGGAAATCCGCAACGCCCTCGAACGCGGCGACGGTGTCAAGCTCTCCGGATTCGGCAACTTTCAGCTGCGGGACAAGCCACAACGGCCCGGACGCAATCCGAAGACCGGAGAAGAGATTCCAATCACGGCGCGCCGGGTGGTTACTTTTCACGCCAGTCAGAAGCTGAAGGGCGAGGTGGAGCGCGCGTATGACGGAAACGATTCCGAGTAGGGACGCCGCGACCGTCGCTCTGCCGGCGATTCCGGCCAAGCGCTATTTCACGATCGGCGAAGTCAGCGAATTGTGCGGCGTCAAGCCGCACGTGCTGCGTTACTGGGAGCAGGAATTCGCCCAGCTCAGACCGATCAAGCGTCGCGGTAACCGCCGCTACTATCAGCACCATGAGGTGTTGCTCGTGCGTCGCATTCGTGAGCTACTCTACAGTCAGGGTTTCACGATTAGCGGCGCACGCAATCGTCTGGAAGACGCCGTGTGTGAAGCGGATCCCCATCCCGATCCCGTTGCGTCAACGCTGGCACCCGAGGGGTTGCGCGCCGAACTGCTGCGGATCGCGGAGATGCTGCGCGTTTGAGCAGAGACGAGTTTTCGCTATAATTGGCAGTTCGTCGGGGCGTGGCGCAGCCTGGTAGCGCACTTGCATGGGGTGCAAGGGGTCCCGAGTTCGAATCCCGGCGCCCCGACCAATCGATCAAATCAAAAGGGCCGCGTGATCTGCGCGGCCCTTTTGCTTTTTGTCTTGCGGCTTGGTCACCGGCGGCTCAGTCCGGACGCCACGCGCAGGTGCGCGAAACGACACGCTGCCGGTACGCGGAACGTCCCTGCTGATCGCCCTGCTGCCACCCTCATCCGCTTCTCGATCGGTGCCTACGGCCTGCGCGGCGCCATACGCCGGGGTCGTCGGATAGCCGTCGTCGAAGTGATGGATTTTTCACACTCGTAAGCCGGAAGTAAGTAATCGTCAGTAGGATTCGCCGCCAGTCATGCTCAGTGACTCGACGTAGCTCTCTTTTGGAGGAGGAGAAACAAAGTGAACGAAGACATCGTTGCACGGATCGAGGCCAATCCGAAGTACCACGAACTGGTCCGCAAACGCAATTCCTTCGGCATTCTGCTGTCGATTCTGATGATCATCAACTACTACGGCTACATCCTGCTGATCGCCTTTAACAAGCAGTGGTTGAGTACAAAAATAGCGGCCGGCTGGACGATGTCGATCGGTGTTCCGCTCGGCGTCGGGGTGATCATCATCACCATCGTCCTGACCAACGTCTACGTCCGGCGCGCGAACTCCGAGTTCGACGACCTGAATGCCGAAGTGATCAAGGAGGTCACCAAGTAATGATCAGACTATCGACACGCCAGCTGCTCGGGCTGGCCCTGGGCATGCTGGCAGCCGGCGGCGTGCTGGCGGCAGGAGCAGATCTGGGTACGACGCAGAAGCAGGCGACCAACTGGGTGGCGATCGCGATGTTCGCCATCTTTGTCGCGATCACGCTCGGGATCACCAAATGGGCGGCGGCGCGGACCAAGACGGCAGCCGACTTCTACACCGCGGGAGGAGGCATCACCGGCTTCCAGAACGGCCTGGCGATCGCTGGCGACTACATGTCGGCCGCTTCGTTCCTGGGGATCTCGGGTCTGGTGTTCGCCAACGGCTTCGACGGCCTGATCTTCTCGATCGGCTGGCTCGTCGGCTGGCCGGTGATCACCTTCCTGATGGCCGAACGGCTGCGCAATCTCGGCAAGTTCACTTTCGCCGACGTCGCTGCGTATCGCTTTTCTCAGGTGCCGATGCGGAGCTTTGCCGCGACCGGTTCGCTGGTCGTCGTCGCTTTCTACATGATCGCGCAGATGGTTGGTGCCGGTCAGCTGATCAAGGTGCTCTTCGGTCTCGACTACAACGTGGCCGTCGTTATGGTGGGCGTGCTGATGATGTGCTACGTGCTGTTCGGCGGCATGACGGCGACCACCTGGGTGCAGATCATCAAGGCGATCATGCTCCTTGCCGGCGCCACCTTCCTCGCCACACTGGTCTTGCTGCAGTTCGGTTTCAGTCCGGAAGCGCTGTTCACCAAGGCGGTCGAAGTGCACAGCAAGAAGGACGCCATCATGGGTCCCGGCGCGCTGATCAAGGATCCGGTCTCGGCGATCTCGGTCGGCATGACGCTGATGTTCGGGACGGCCGGCCTGCCGCACATCCTGATGCGCTTCTTTACCGTACCGAACGCCAAGGAGGCGCGCAAATCGGTCGGCTGGGCGACGACCTGGATCGGCTACTTCTACATCCTGACCTTCATCATCGGTTTTGGCGCCATCGTCAACCT
>CAYQVH010000030.1:0-45973 GCA_964420975.1 uncultured Candidatus Accumulibacter sp. | reverse complement strand
CCAGAACAGCACCTCGCCCAACTGTTGCATCAGCGGCTTGACGAAATCCGCCTCGCCGACCGACACGCCACCGCTGCTGATGACCACATCGGCCGCCGCAGCCGCTTCGCGAAAAGCGTGTTCGAGCGCTGCCGGATCGTCGCGCACGATGCCCAGATCGATCACTTCGCAACCGAGGCGGGTCAGCATGCCGAAAAGCGTGTAGCGATTGCTGTCATACACCCCGTCTTCGCCAAGCGCCGAGCCGACCGGCCGAAGTTCGTCTCCGGTCGACAGGAACGCGACGCGCACGCGGCGAAAGACGGCAACCTCCGACTGACCCAGAGACGCGATCAGGCCCAGCTCGGCAGGGCGAATCAGGCGACCGGCAAGCAGCGCCGGGCAGCCCGCGGCGAGGTCTTCGCCGGCACGCCGGACGTGCTGCCCTCGCCGCTGGCCGGCGGGAACGACGATGTGGTCCCCCTCGACACGAACCAGCTCCTGCGGAACGACGGTGTCGACGGTCGTTGGCAGCAGGGCGCCGGTCATGATGCGCACGCAGTCCCGATTGCCGATCTCGCCGACGAACGCTTGTCCGGCGAACGCCGTTCCGCGAACGCACAACCAAGTCTCGGCGTCCACCGCGAGCTCGCCATGACGCACCGCGTAGCCGTCCATCGCCGAATTGTCGTGCCCTGGCACCGCGAAAGGTGCGATGACGTCGCGTGCCAGAACGCGCCCGAGCGCGCTGCGCAGAGGGAGAACCTCGCTGCCACCCAGCGGACTCAGTTGCGAGCGAATGAAGCGACGTGCCTGTTCGACCGAAAGCGACTCCGGGTCGTAATCGCTGAGACAACTGAATTCGGCGGCGAGGGAGTGCATCAGCCGCCCGTCATCGACATGAAACGCATCACCTGCGGCGAGTTCATCTGCTGGCCAAAGTCGTGCCCCCGCGGCTTCAGACCGAGAGTACGCGCGATCGCCGCCAGCAAGGGCGCATCATCGGTCGGATGGGCGCGCAGCAGCGGCAGCAATGCGCAGGCGCCGTTGCTGCCGAGACAGGGAAAGAACTCGCCACGCGCGCTGATCCGCACCCGGTTGCACGATTCGCAGAAGTTATGACTGTGCGGCGCGATGAAGCCGACGCGTGTCGACGTTCCGGGAATCCGCCAATAGCGCGCCGGGCCGCCACTGCTCTCGGCCGACGGCAACAAGGTGAAACAGGTCTGCAACCTCGCCAGCGCCTCGTCGCTGCCCAGGAAGGTCGTTTCGCGGCCGCGGCCGATGTCGCCGAGCGGCATTTCTTCAATGAACGAAATGTCGATCCCCCGATCGACCGCGAAGCGGGCAAGCTCGATCAATTCGTCGTCGTTCCGACCGCGCATCATCACGGTGTTGATCTTGATTCGCTCGAACCCCGCCTCACGGGCCACATCCAGGCCGTGCAACACCTTTGCCAGATCGCCGACGCGGGTAATCGCACGAAAACGCTCACTGCGCAGGCTATCGAGGCTGACGTTGAGACGCCGCACGCCCGCAGCGCGCACGCCGTGTGCCATCCGTTCGAGCTGCGAGCCGTTGGTCGTCAGCACCAATTCCCTGACGCCCGGCAAGGCAGCGAGTCGTTCGAGCAACCAGAGCACGTTCTGCCGGACCAGCGGTTCGCCGCCGGTAACCCGGATCTTGGTCACGCCGAGGCCGACGAAAGCCCGCGCGACGCGCAGACACTCTTCCAGCGTCAACACCTGCGCTCGCGGCAGAAACGTCATCTCCTCGGCCATGCAGTAGTCGCAGCGAAAATCGCAACGATCGGTGATCGACAAGCGCAGGTAGGTGACCTGCCGCCCAAAACGATCGATCAACGCCGAATCACGGGAACTGGCCGCTGGCTCGCTGTAAATCGAGCGGGGATCGGGGGAATCGGTTGGCAAGAATTCGTGACGCATGCGAGCGACTCCCGAGATCTGCCTGGAACGTTGGGGAAAGCAAAGTGAGAGACTGCCGATTATAGCGAACTTCCCACCGCCTTCGCCGGCGCCGACCGAGTCGAGACGGGGCAAGCGCACGAAGGCCGAGCCGGTGAACCCTCGACGCCGATCGCTTGTCTATCGGCAGTTGTCCGGCGCGAGGTGGCGTGTGGAGCCGATCGTCGGACGCATCGTCGCCTGCCTGAAACAGGCACCGAGCCGATCGGTCACCCGGCACGTCCCGGAAGTGACCCCTCGTTGGGAGGAGAAATGTACTACGGTGAGCGACTCAATGCCTGGACGCATCTGGTGGGAGCCCTCCTGGCAGTGCTTGGCGTCGCGGTTCTGGTGGTCAGCGCGGCTGTCGGCGGCGACCCGTGGAAAGTGGTCAGCGTTTCCGTTTACGGCACGACCCTGGTCCTGCTCTACACCTTCTCGACGCTTTACCACAGTCTTCATGGGCGGGCCAAGAGTGTCCTGCGCTTGCTCGATCACCAGGGAATCTACCTTTTGATCGCGGGAAGTTATACGCCTTTCTGTCTAGTCACCTTGCGCGGACCGTGGGGTTGGTCGCTCTTTGGCGTCGTCTGGAGCCTGGCGTTGGTCGGAGGTCTCCAGGAGCTGCGCCCGCTGGGTCGGTCGCGGATCGTGTCGCTCGTCATCTACTTGCTGATGGGCTGGGTGGTGTTGGTGGCGATAGAGCCGCTCCACGCGGCGTTGGGAACTGCCGGCCTGGTCTGGCTCGCCGCGGGTGGCGTCTTGTACACGACGGGCGTCGTCTTCTATCTGCTGGATTCGCGCCTTGCCCACGCGCACGGCATCTGGCACCTGTTTGTTCTCGGCGGAAGCGCGGCGCACTACTTCGCAACCTTGTTTTACGTCGTCTGACCCCCCTCGATCGCGTGCCACCCACGAGCGCATTGCGCACGTTTTGTGCGCCGAACGATGGATTCTCGCGTCAAAGCAGAGCATAATTGCGACCCCCGGCTAATTTTCAGCCAAAGCGAGGAGGCATCAATGAGTGAAGTCAAGATGGTCGAGGAAGGGGTGGTAAGCGACGAGAGCCCGACGGGCAGCGAGGGAGCGCCCGCCAAGGAGGCCGAAACCAAGAAGGAGGCTTCAGGCAAAGCAGCCAAGACGGCTGCCAAAGCTAACGGCAAGAGCACACCGTCCAGCGCGACGACGCCAGAAACCAAAGGCAAAGCCAGCAAGGCCGTGAAGTCGGACGAGAAGCCCCAGGCCAGGGCGAGTCGCGCAACGGCTGTGCAAAGCGCGCCCGCGGCCGCGGTTGGCGCGCGTAAGCCACGCTTGAAAAAGAAGCTCTACGAGGAGACCTTGTCCAAATTGCAGATGGAGCTGGTGAAGCTGCAGGAGTGGATCAAGTTCAAGAAGTTGAAGGTGGTCGTGATCTTCGAAGGGCGCGACGCCGCGGGCAAGGGGGGCTGCATCAAACGCATTACGGAGAGCCTCAGCCCACGCGTCACCCGCGTCGTGGCCTTGCCGGCGCCGACCGATCGCGAACAGACTCAGTGGTACTTCCAGCGCTACGTTCAGCATCTCCCGGCGGGTGGCGAAATGGTCCTTTTCGACCGCAGCTGGTACAACCGCGCCGGTGTCGAACGCGTCATGGGCTTCTGCACCGAAGAGGAGTATCGCGAGTTTCTGCGCAGCTGCCCCGAGTTCGAGCGCATGCTGGTTCGTAGCGGCATCATCCTCATCAAGTACTGGTTCTCGGTCAGCAACGACGAACAGGAACGCCGCTTCCAGAAGCGCATCTTTCGTCCGGACAAGCACTGGAAGCTCAGTCCGATGGACCTCGAGTCCCGTGCGCGCTGGGTTGACTACTCGAAGGCCAAGGATGCGATGTTCGCCCACACGGATATCAAGCAGGCGCCGTGGTACGTGGTCGACGGCGACGACAAGGAACGCGCTCGTTTGAACGTCATGACGCACCTGCTGAACATGATCGACTACGAAGACTTGAGTCCCGAGCCGATCCAGTTGCCGCCACGCCAGAGTGAGGTCGGTTATGTCCGGCCGCCGCTCTCTGACCAGACGTTCATCCCGGAAATCTACTAAGCCGGACCCCCATCGGCTGGCAACCGGTCTCGCCGACAAGCGAGACCGGTAAGGCGCCCGCCGTCGCCCACCGGCGAGGTAACGACGGCAGTTCGTTCCCTACTTGTAGTATCCCACCGCGCAGACCTGGTCGCCGATACGCGTGACGTAGGCGACTTTCTCGACCGGCACGTCCTGCCCGGGGCGCGGCCAGGAATACGTGATTTCAGAGACCATTCCGTCCTTGGCGACGGCGTAGACCTCTTCGCCAAGGGGCTTGCCGTGTTTGTCCCGAATCGACTTCAGGCTCCTGCCGAGCAAGGTCGGATGGGCGGTAAACATTCCGTCCGGGCCACCGCAATAGGGATAGAGATCCCGGTCCTTGAAGCCGCCTTCACCCTTGGTAAACATCACCAGGGCACGTTCCTTGTCGGCCTTCAGCGCGACGACGACGCGCTCGAGCATGGCTCGGGCATCGCCGGGACTGCCGTACTTGGCCACATCGGCCGCCCCAGCCAAGCCGAAAAACGCCAGAGTGACGGCAACGAACAGCTCACGTCGCATCCGTGTGGCCTCCTTGAAAAACGGTGGTCAAGCCCGCAGGCAACTCGTCCGCCCGACTGCAACACCGACAGCAGGGCCGGACGATGGTATCCGAAATCGCCGCTGGTAGGCAGGGAAGAATCGTCGTCACCGTGCCCGCCCGTTTCTCGTCAACACGGCTACGGAGTCAGTTCGCCGCGCGAATACGCCGCCAGCAAACCGTCGGCGGCGAGTTCGCAAAGGTCGATCACGCGCTCGAATCCGGACTCGGCGCCATAGTACGGGTCGGGAATTTCACGCACGTCGGGCTGCGCCGCGAAATCGAGAAAGAGTCCCAGTTTGGCGCGCGAGGCCTTCGGTGATTGACGGGACAGCGCCGCCAGGTTCGCCTCGTCCATCGCCAGGAGGTAGTCGAAACGCTCGAAGTCGGCCTCGCTGACGGCCCGAGCGCGCATGCGCGACAGGTCGTAGCCCCGTGCAGTCGCGCTTCGACGCGCGCGCGAATCCGGTGGCTCGCCAGCGTGGTACTGGGCGTGCGTCCCGGCAGAGTCGAACTCGATCTCGGTCGCCAGGCCGTTCGCCTGTGCCTTGTAGCGACAAACCGCCGCCGCAACCGGCGACCGGCAGATGTTTCCCATACAGACGAGCAGGATCCGGCAGCGGACCTGAACCGCGCCTTGTCGCCGTATCCAGCCGCTAGGCCACGGCACGGGTCTCGACCCCTGCGGACAGTTCTTCGACAAACCCGAAGCAGCTCAAATCCCTGATCCGCATGGGATAAAGGATTCCATCGAGATGATCGCATTCGTGTTGCACGACACGCGCGTGGAAGCCACTGACCGTGCGCTCGATGCGCTCACCGAACGCATCGAAGCCGCGATAGTGCAGATGGGTCGAGCGGGGCACCAAACCGCGCAGTCCGGGCAGCGACAGACACCCCTCCCACCCCTCCTCGACGTCCGAAGACAGCGCCGTCCACACCGGGTTGATCAACACGGTGTAGGGCACCGCGTCGGCGTCGGGATACCGCGGATTGCGATCGAAGCCAAAAATGACCAGCCGCAGATCGACACCGATCTGCGGCGCGGCCAGGCCTGCCCCATCGAGCGAATGCATCGTCTCTTCCATGTCGCGGATCAGCGCCAGCAACTCGGGCGTGGCAAAGTTTTCGACCGGCCTCGCCTTTTGCCACAGGCGGCGGTCGCCCATTCTCAGCACCGTTCTAATCATGGCTGTCGAGCAACTGTGCAATCAGCGCCCTTACTCCCGGCATCGAACGCCGCAGTTGCGCCTCAAGTGCGTCGAGCACGATCGGCTCGCCGGCCCGACCGCGGCCGGCAGCCGGGTTGACGACGACGGCGATCGCCGCGTACGGCAGCGCCTGTTCGCGGGCAAGTACGGCTTCCGGCATCCCGGTCATTCCGACCACATCGGCTCCGTCGCGCTCGAGCCGGTTGATCTCGGCCGCGGTTTCGAGTCGTGGCCCCTGCGTCGCGGCGTAGACGGCCGAATCGTGGCAGGCCAGTCCCAACGTCTGCGCCGCCGTCAACAGTCGTCGCCGCAACGGGTGATCGTAGGGTTCGCTGAAGTCGACGTGGGTGACGGCGCACGCCGGCGCCTCGAAAAACGTCGACTGACGCCCCCATGTGTAGTCGAGGATCTGATCAGGGATGACCAGGTCGCCCGGCTGCAGATCGGCGCGGATACCGCCGACCGTCGCCACGGAGACGATGGCGTCAGCGCCGCACGCCTTGAGCGCCCAGACATTGGCGCGATAATTGATCTGATGCGGAGGAATCGCGTGCGTGTCGCCGTGGCGAGCGAGAAACACCACGTCACGCCCGCCAAGCGTACCAAACGTCAGGGGTGCCGACGGCTCACCGTAAGGCGTCGGCCAAGTTCGCCGCTCGACCCTCTGCAGGTCGGGCATCTCGGTCAAGCCGCTACCGCCGATCACCGCCAGCACGTCACTCTTCCCGCAAAGCATAGATCGCGGGCAGGTTGCGCCAGGCACCGCGCACATCCATCCCGAATCCGAAGACATACCGATCGGGAACGGTTACCGCGACGAAATCGGCGCGTAAGGGTTTGGCGCGTCCATTCATCTTGTCGGCGACCACGGCGGTAAGACACCGCGCCGCCCCGAGTTGCAACGCTCGATCGCGAATGCTCGCCAGTGTCAGCCCTTCGTCGAGGATGTCGTCGACGAGGAGAACGGTCCGCCCTTCCATCGGCAGCGAAGGTTCGACCCGCCATTGCAGCGCGCCGCCACGGGTCGCCTGACCGTAGCGACTGACCTGAACGTAGTCGAAGTCGAGTGGAAACGTCAGTTGCGTCAACAACTGACCAGCAAAGGGAACGCCGCCGTTCATGACGCAGATCAGGACCGGGTGGCTGTCGAGCAGGCGCTCGCTAATCTCGCGACCGACGCGACGAACCGCAGCCGCCAGATCGTCGGCGGAGTGAATGAGATCGGCCGCCGCCAGCGTCGTCATTGCCGCCTGCGAGTCGATCATCGTACTGGCGGCGACGGGTGCTCGCCGATCAGTGCCAGCAGGCTCGTCTCGTCGATCACCTGCAGCCCGAGTTCACGCGCCTTGGCCAGCTTGTTCCCGGCATCGGCGCCGGCGACCACGTAGTCGGTCCGCGCCGACACCGACGTACTGACCGTGCCACCCGCTTGCTCGATCATCGCCCTGGCCGCTTCGCGGGTGAGCGACGGCAGCGTGCCGGTCAACACCAGGCGCTTGCCGCTCAACGCGCTCCGGCCAACAGGCAGCGGCGCGCCCTCGCTCCAGGCGACGCCCGCGGCGCGCAAGTCGCGGATCAGCTGGCGATTGTGCTCGTCGCTGAAATACTCCCCAATCGACTGCGCGACCTTGGGGCCGACCTCGGGAACCTGTTGCAACAGATCTTCGTCCGCCGTCAGCAGACGGTCGAGCGTACCCAAATGCCTGGCCAGGTCTTTCGCCGTCGCTTCGCCGACACTGGCCATCCCCAGCGCAAAAATGAAGCGCGGCAACGTCGTCCGCTTGCTCCTTTCGATCGCTGCCAACACGTTTTGTGCCGATTTGGCCGCCATCCGATCGAGCCCGGTCAGATCCTCGACCGTCAGTCGATAGAGATCGGCCGGCGTACGGACCAAGGCGCTGTCGACCAACTGGTCGACGAGCTTTTCTCCGAGTCCTTCGATGTCGAGCGCGCGGCGTGAAGCGAAATGCAGCAAGGCCTGTTTGCGTTGGGCCGGACAGTCCAGCCCGCCGCTGCAACGCACGACCGCTTTCTCGGCGCTCGAAACGACCGGTGACTGGCAGACCGGACAACGCTCGGGCATGACGAACGCGGGCGCCTGCGGCGGACGACGCTCGTCGAGAACGCGTACGATCTCGGGAATGACGTCGCCAGCCCGGCGGACGACGACGCTGTCTCCGACGCGCACGTCCTTGTCCCGAATATGGTCCTCGTTGTGCAAGGTGGCGTTGGTCACCGTCACGCCACCGACAAACACCGGAGCGAGACGCGCCACCGGCGTCAGGGCGCCGCTGCGTCCGACCTGGACGGTGATGTCGACGACCGTCGTCACGGCTTCCTCGGCGGGAAACTTGTGCGCCGCGGCAAAGCGCGGGTGATGGGCGGTGAAGCCCAAGACGCTTTGTGCCGCCAGATTGTCGAGCTTGTACACCACGCCATCGATGTCGTAAGGCAAGGCCGCCCGCCGCTCGCCAAGCTCGCGATAGTAGGCGAGCAGACCGGCCAGTCCCGTGACCCGCCTGCGCTCGGGCGTCACCGGCAGACCCCAGGCGACCAGCTGATCGAGCAGTTGGGCGTGCGTCGGTGGTAGCTCGCCGCCTTCGCTGGCGCCGACGCCATACGCAAAGAAGCGCAAGGGTCGACGGGCGGTGATCCGGGGGTCGAGCTGGCGCAGCGCACCCGCCGCCGCGTTACGCGGGTTGACGAACTCCTTCTCGCCTTGCTCGCGCTGACGGGCGTTCAGGCGCTCAAAGTCGCTGCGCCAGATCAGCACCTCGCCACGGACTTCGAGCAAGGCGGGCCAGTCGCTGCCGAACAGGCGCAGCGGAACACTCTGCAGGGTACGCAAATTGGCCGTTACGTCCTCTCCAGTGCTGCCGTCACCGCGCGTCGCGCCGCGCACGATAACGCCGTTCCGATACAAAAGACTAACGGCGAGCCCGTCGAATTTTGGCTCCGCCGAATAATCAAGCTCGCCGTCGCTGGCCAGCGCGTCCCGCAGACGACGGTCGAAAGCCGCCACCTCGTGGTCGGCAAACGCATTCTCCAGCGACCGCATCGGCGTCAGATGTTCTATCGCCGCAAACCCAGCCAGCGGTGCGCCACCGACACGTTGCGTCGGCGAGTCGGCGCTCAGCCATTCCGGATGCTGACTTTCGAGCGTCTGCAGTTCGCGAAACAGGCGATCGTACTCGGCGTCGGAAATCAGCGGCGCGTCGAGCACGTAGTACTGATAGGCGTGCTTCGCGACTTCACTGCGCAAGCGGCTTATCCGCTCGCCAACGCTGACAGTCATGTCGCCGCCTGGGTCACGAGAACAGTCGCTGCGCCAGGAGGCTCCCGGCCGGCAGCTGCCGCTGCGCCATCGCCGTCTGGTACTGCACGATCTGCCGGCGAATCGGCTCCAGAGCGGCGTCTGAAAGCGGCCGCCGATTGTCGTCGACCACGGCCCCGTGCAGGGCATCGGCAAAACGTCGCGCGAGTTCGACCATCTGCGTCAACACGCGGTCGCCATTGGCGACGCAGGGAACGTCGAGCAGGAAGGTAATCCCGTGGGTCGTCAGGGTACGCATCGACTCGCTGGCAAAGCCCGCCGCCTCCTGATTCACCAGGACGAACAGCACGTTGCCTTCATCGTCACTGCGGATGAAGCGACCCTCCGCATCGAAGGTCATCCCCGCCGATTCGGCCAACGCGCGAAGCTTGGTACCGGGAAAGACCTGACCCTGGCTAATCACGTTCACGCCGATCTGGATATCTACGCCGGCGCAGAACGCGTCGAGTCCCGCCGCCGTCGATAAGGTGGGATCACGTAGCGGCAGTTCGGCAACGCCGATCAGGTCGTTCGCCAAATCGCCGATCGCAACGCCGAAAACCGCCAGTTCCTCCTCGCGCAACGGCCCCTTCCGGTCGACCAGCTGCAGTCCGACACGGATCTGCCGATACGACCGGTCACTGTCCTCGTCGATCGGCTCCCACTCGCGCAGGTCTTCATTAAAGCCAATCCAGTTGACGGACTTGTTGATACGCAACAGAGCGGCGCGTTGCCCGTCGCGAATCCGATACGCGGCGGCCGGTTCGGCCAGTTCGAGCGCGGCGATCCCATCGATCAGCGGCGACAGGAAGTACAGCGGCGCGTTGGCGTTCGCGACCACGGCCGCCTCGTCCCGCACGGGTACGGCATCGCTACGCGGCGGCGAGGGTGACCGTGTCGTCACCGCGGTAGCCCCCGGGGTCAGGAAAGCCGGCGGTTGGCGCTGGCCTGCTCCGGGATCGACGCGGCGCATATCGGCTGCCGCGTCGCCGCGCTCGGGCTCCTTGCGCAACAACGGTTCGACACGTGTTCTGCTGGCTGGTGTGGCCGACCCCGGAACAGGCACCGAACCGGATCCGCGCTCACCCTCGCGTTCGCGGGCGATCGCGTCGGCCGACTCGCCGCCTGCCGTCTCGTCGAGCAGGACGTCGCTCTGGCGCGAACTCAACAGCTGCTCGGCCAGCTTCCGGTGCTTGTGTTCCTGCCATTTGTTGTAAATCACGACGCCGATCACGGCGGCGCCACCGAGGCCGATCAAACCCATTTGCAAGTCGGTCATCTGCGTTCCTAAACAAGTTGCTCGCGCATGCGCAACGCTTCTTCCATATCGACTTCGACGATGCGTGATACGCCGGATTCCTGCATGGTCACCCCGACGAGCTGTTGCGCCATCTCCATCGTGATCTTGTTGTGACTGATGAACAGGAACTGCGTCTGTGCGGACATTCGCCGCACCATCGCGCAGAATCGTTCGGTATTCGTATCGTCAAGCGGCGCGTCGACCTCGTCAAGCAGGCAGAAAGGCGCCGGATTGAGCTGAAACAGAGAGAATACCAGTGCAATGGCGGTCAGCGCCTTCTCGCCGCCGGAAAGCAGCTGTATCGTCGAGTTTTTCTTTCCCGGCGGCTGAGCCATGACTTGCAGCCCCGCATCGAGGATTTCCTCCCCCGTCATCGTCAGCTTTGCGTCGCCACCACCGAACAAGGTCGGAAACAGCTCGCCAAAACTACGATTGACCGCGTCATACGTGGTTTGCAGCAGATCGCGGGTCTCGCGGTCGATACGGCGTATGGCATTCTCCAGCGTCGCCATCGCCTGCGTCAGGTCGGCCGCCTGCGCATCGAGGTAGCCTTTGCGTTCGCGCGCCACATCGAGTTCGTCGAGCGCCGCTAGATTGACCGCACCGAGTGCGTCGATCGCCTTTTGCAGCGAGTTGATGGCGCTCTGCAGCGGACCGCTGCGGGCAGCCGCCAAGTCCTGCTCCAGCGACGGTTCGTCGGCATTTGCTTCCTGCAACTGGCGCGCAAACTGCTCGCAACTGAGGCTGGCCGCCTGCTCCTTGAGCTTCGTCTCGCTAATCTGATCGCGCAGCGGATCAAGACCCTGCTCGATCCGCAACCGGTCTTCATCCAGCAGACGCAGGCGCCCGGTTGTCGCCTCGAGCGCGTCGCGGGCGTGTGCCAGCCCGTGTTCACGAGCCACACGCTGGGCGAGCGCGGCTTGCAACGCCGGTTCGAGGTCTTCACTGTGGACAGCGCTGGCACTTTGCTCGCAACGCGCCACTTCGTCGCCGATCCGTTCCAGTTGCTGCGCGGCCAGGGCCTGATTGGTGGAGAGTTCCTGCAGCTTGCTGCGACACTCGCGCTGCGAAAACTCGGCTTCGCGCAGCGCCAATTCCGCACCGCTGACCTGCGCGCGCGCTTCGCGCAGGGTGTGATCACACTCGTCGAGGAGCCCGCTTGCACTGGCCAGCGAACGCTGCAAGCTTTCACTCTGCAGCCGATGTTCTCCAAGCGCGAGATCGGCATGCGCCACGCGCTCGTGCTCATGCGCCGCTTCCGCCGCCATCTCGGCCAGGCTGCGGTCGATTTGTGTTTTCCGCTCGTGGAACCGTTCGCACGCCTGCGTCAGCTTCAAGGTCTCGACTTGCAGAGCGTGCACGCGTTGCTGCACCGCCGTTAGCTCCCGGCGCGTCTCCTGCGAGCCGTGTTGCGCGTCGGCCAGCAGCCGCTCACTGGCGGCCAGCTTGGTCTGCACCTGGTCGACGGCCTGCTCGCGACGAACCAGGAGAGCACTCAAGGTATCGATCTCGCGCTGCCGCTCGAGCAATCCATGCTCGCCACTGTCGGGCGCGAACAGCGTGACGCTCTGCTGATCGACGAGGTCGCCGCCCGGTGTCACGTAACAGGCGCCGAGCGACAGGCGTGAACGCGCGGCCAGCGCGGTCTCCAGGTCCGGAGCGGTCAACACGTCGCGCAACCAGTCGTCGAGTAGCGCCGACCAATCGCTGCGCTGACAGCGAATGCGGTCACGCAGCGTCGGCTCGCCCGCAAACGGTCCCTCTTCGGCCACCGATCCCTCGTTCACGCGATCGATCAGGGTCAGTTTTCTTGCCGGCCGATCGGCGCTCCACACCGGATCAACCCGGTCGACCGACCGTGCTCGCAGACGCTCGCGAAGCACCGCCTCGACCGCGTCGTCCCAACCGGCTTCGACCTGCAGTGACTGCCAGAGAGACTCTCCGTGCTGCAAGCCATGGCGCTGCAACCACAGTTCGAGTTTGCCGTCATTCTGGAGACGCTGCTGCAGCTGTTGCAGCGCTCGCCGGCGAGCATCGGCCTCAGCGCGTTCTTTCTGTGCCTGCTGCAACTCGCCGAGCAATGAACGGCGATGCTGTTCGAGCAGTGGCAAGTCGCGTGCGCGCTCGTGCTCGCTGGCGGCGAGCTGACTGGCCCGCTCGTTCAGCTCGGCCAGAGCTTCCTGCCGGCCGGCGAGCAGGCTGTCGTCAGGCGCCGACAGCTCTTCGAGCTCGCGCCTCAGCCGCTGCTGACGACCGTCGAGGTTCTGCAGCGAACGTTGGGCGTGCGCTCGATTCGCCTGTTCGACGTGCACACGCTGCTCGGCCTGCGCAATCAGCGCGCGTTGACGACCGAGTTCGTCGACCGCCGCCGCATGCCGGGCCTCGGCCTGCGGTAGACGCTGCCGATAGTCTGCCAGCTGCGTCTGACTCTCGGCGACGCGACGGTCGGCGAGCACCCGCAGTTCGCGCCAGCGATCGTCGTCACCAGCCAGCGTCGACGCCTGTGCCTGCCAGTGCGCGCGGTCGCTGGTCAGTTGTGCCAGACGATGCGCGTACTCACGCTGTGCCTCGCGCCGATGCCGGATCTCGGTTTCGAGACGAACGACTTCGGCGTTGGCGGCAAACAGCTCGGCCTGCGTCAGATGTACCTGGTCACTGGCGACGAAATGGGCTTCGCGCGCCTCTTCAACGCGCGCCTCCAGCTCGCGCAACGCTGCGTTCTGCGCCTCAAGCGTCAGGCTCGTCTGCTCGACTTCGCGCGCCAGTCGCTCGCGTTCGGCGGCCGCCTCGTTGCGCCGAAGCAACCACAACAGGTGTTGTCGGCGCGTCAGCTGGTCAAGGTAATCGCGGTACTGACGAGCAACGCTCGCCTGCGCTTCAAGCCGCGTCATCCGGGAATCGAGTTCGAGCCGGATGTCGTCCACCCGGGAAAGATTCTCGCGAGTATCCGCAAGCCGGGTCTCGGTCTCCTTGCGCCGCTCCTTGTAGCGCGTGACGCCTGCCGCCTCCTCGAGAAAAACGCGCAACTCGTCGGGTTTCGCCTCGATGATGCGCGAAATCGTCCCCTGCCCGATGATCGCATAGGCGCGTGGCCCGAGTCCGGTACCGAGAAATAGATCGGTCACGTCCTTGCGCCGGACGTGCAGATTGTTGATGTAATACTCGGACTGACCGCTGCGGGTGAGCAAACGCCTGACCGACAGCTCCGCGTACTGGGACCACTGACCACCGAGGCGACCGAGCGAGTTGTCGAAAACGAGTTCCACCGCGGCCCGCGACACCGGTTTGCGCGTTCCCGAACCGTTGAAAATCACGTCCTGCATCGAATCGCCACGCAACTCGGAGGCCTTCGACTCGCCGAGCACCCAGCGCACCGCATCCATGACGTTGGACTTGCCGCAACCGTTGGGACCGACCACACCGACGAGTTGCCCGGGAAGGACGACCGTCGTCGGGTCAACAAACGACTTGAATCCGGCGAGCTTGAGTTTGGTCAGGCGCATCAATCGGACCGGCGCCGCGGCGGCATCAACGACGCACCACGGGGGCTGAAGGAAAGCAGCGTTCGGGCTGAAACGAACTACCGGCTGGAGCCGGCGAGAAGTGCCGGTCGAAGCCTCGAAGCGCTGGCAGCGTCCGGCTATGATAGCATTCCTGCCGCCCGATTCGTCACCTGTCTGCGCTTGCCTCCGATCATGAACCCAGAGCCGGCCACTGTCCTCGACACCTTCCCCAACCCGGCTCCCGAGCGCGACTTTCGCATCCACATGGAAATCCCGGAATTCACCTGTCTTTGTCCAAAGACCGGGCAACCCGACTTTGCCACGCTGTGGCTCGATTACGTCCCCGATCAGCGGTGCGTCGAACTCAAGAGCCTCAAACTCTATATCTGGTCTTTTCGCAACGTCGGTTGCTTCCATGAGGCGGTGACCAACCGCATCCTCGACGACCTCGTCCGCGCAACGGCGCCACGCTACATGAAGCTGGTGGCGAAGTTCTACGTTCGCGGCGGCATTTTCACCACCGTCAGCGCTGAACATCGTCAGCCGGGGTGGGCGCCGACCACGCCCGTCGACCTGGCCGCCATCCCCGCGCCACACGGCGCCCAGGGCTGAAACCGTGATCGAAACCGCGCGCCTGACCGAGCGCGACATTCGCCAACTCGACGATCTGCTCGCCAGCCCGGAGCTCGCTCGGTCGATGCGACTCGACGAGGCGCAGGGCTATCTTTGTGCCGCGCTCGCCGGACCTCAAGCCATTGAAGAGGCGCAGTGGCTGGCCGAGGTGCTGGGCGACGCCGATCCTGAGCGTTGCGACGTCGCTCGCCAGGCGACCGTCTGGTTGCGGCGCCTGGCGCGTGAACTGGAAGCCGATCTGGCCGCCGGCACACCGTTGGCGCGGTTGCGGGGTGACCGGGAAAACGAGCTGGACGCTGGCAACGATCATGCCGCGTGGGCGCTTGCTTATCTGCACGGTGTCGAAACCGCCCCGGTCGACTGGTTCGACGCGCTCGGCGCCGAAGACGACAGTGAAGCCAGCGAAGAAGTCAGCTTCCTCGACGAGCAACTGTTTCCGTTCTTCATGCTCTCCGGGGAAGCCGAGGCCGCTGCCGCCGAAGCCGGCGAGGAATGGCCGAGCGGAGAGGAACTCGATCGATTGCGCCGGGAATGCGAAGATCTGCTGCCGCAGGCGGTTACCGACATCTATCGCTTCTGGTTGGCCCAACGCAGCAGACGAACCATTCGTCGTGACACGGCCAAGATCGGTCGCAACGACGCCTGCCCTTGCGGCAGTGGCCGAAAATACAAGAAGTGCTGCGCGACGGTCTGATGAATCCGCAGCTCCGGCTTCTCCAGCCCTACCCTTTCGAAAGGCTGCGACAGCTCTTCGCCGGCGTCGAGGTCAACCAGCGGCTCGCCGAAATTCGGCTCTCAATTGGCGAGCCTCAGCACGCAACCCCGACCCTGATCACGGACGCGTTGAGCCATAGCCTCGCCGGGCTCGCCAACTACCCGACAACGCTTGGCAGCAGCGAGCTCCGACAAGCGATCGGCGCCTGGCTGAAACGCCGCTATCAGCTCGAATCGATCGACCCGGAAAGCGAAGTGATACCGGTCAACGGCTCGCGCGAAGCACTGTTCGCAGTCGCCCAGGCGTTCGTCGACCCTTCGCGGGACGAGCCGCCGCTGGTCGTCAGCCCGAATCCTTTCTACCAGATTTACGAGGGCGCCGCCTACCTCGCCGGCGCTGAACCCCGGTTTCTCAACACGCTGCCGGCGGACGACTACCGCTTCGACCTGGCTGCGCTAAGCGATGCCGAGTGGCGGCGGGTGCAGCTTTGCTACGTCTGTTCGCCGGGCAACCCGACCGGCAAGGTCCTTACCCTCGGCGACTGGCGGGAGCTGTTTGCGCTCGCCGACACCTACCACTTCGTCATCGCGGCCGACGAGTGCTACTCGGAGATCTATTTCGACGAGGCGAAGCCGCCGCTCGGCGCCCTGCAGGCGGCACAGCAGCTCGGTCGAGGACGCGAACGCCTGCTCGTCTTTTCCAGTCTCTCGAAGCGCTCGAACGTCCCCGGATTGCGTTCGGGCTTTGTCGCCGGAGACCCGGCGCTGTTGCGCACCTTTCTGCTCTATCGCACCTACCACGGATGCGCGATGAACCCGGCGGTGCAGGCAGCGAGTATCGCCGCCTGGAACGACGAGGCGCACGTCAGGGACAATCGTCGCCAGTACGCGGAAAAGTTTTCGGCCGTCGTCCCGAGACTCGCCGAGGTTCTGCCGGTGGCACGGCCCGACGCCGGTTTCTACCTCTGGGCGAGGACACCGATCGACGACGCCGACTTCGCCCGTCGCCTGCTCGCCGACTATAATGTCGTCGTTCTCCCCGGCCAGTTTCTGGCGCGCGAGGCACAAGGAATCAACCCCGGTGCCGGCTTCGTGCGCATTGCGCTCGTTGCGCCTCTCGCCGACTGCGTCGAGGCCGCCGAACGCATTCGGTCCTTCGCGCAACGACTATAGGATGAGTGACATGCAAGCCTTTCAGCCGATCATCGATGAGGCCTGGGAAAATCGCGGCTCGCTGCACCCGGGAAACGCGCCGGATGCCGTTCGCGACGCGGTGGCGGCAGTTATCGGCGGCCTCGACGACGGACGTCTGCGCGTCGCCGAGAAACTCGGCGACGACTGGGTCACCCACCAGTGGATCAAGAAGGCCGTTCTTCTTTCCTTCCGGCTGCAAGACAACGCGCTCGTCGACGGCGGCGCGCTGCGCTACTTCGACAAGGTTCCGAGCAAGTTCGGGGACTACGACCACGACCGTTTTGCGCGCGCAGGTTTCCGCGTCGTGCCGCCAGCGGCCGCCCGGCGCGGCGCCTTCATCGCCAGAAACGTCGTTCTCATGCCCTCCTACGTCAATATCGGTGCCTATGTCGACGAAGGAACGATGGTCGACACCTGGGCGACGGTCGGCTCGTGTGCCCAGATCGGCAAGAACGTGCACCTTTCGGGAGGCGTCGGCATCGGTGGCGTGCTCGAACCCCTGCAAGCGAATCCGACGATCATCGAGGACAACTGTTTCATCGGCGCGCGCTCCGAAGTCGTCGAGGGCGTCATCGTTGGTGCCGGTTCAGTGATTTCGATGGGGGTTTACCTCGGTCAATCGACCCGCATCTTCGACCGCGAGTCCGGCCAAATCAGTTACGGACGCATTCCACCGGGGTCGGTCGTCGTCTCGGGCAACCTGCCGGCAAAGGACGGAAGTTACAGTCTCTACTGCGCGGTCATCGTGAAGAAGGTGGACGCCGGTACGCGGGCGAAAACCAGCATCAACGATCTGCTGCGCGGCGACTGAACGACGCGCGCACCGGCAAGCCGATGATCCTCGAAAAGCTTTTCCACGTCATGGCCGAGCGGCAGGCGTCGGATATTTTCATTACCGCCGGCGCGCCGATCCACATCAAGATCAAGGGCGTGATCGTTCCGGTCAACCAGCAGGTCATGGAACCGCAGATGATCCAGAAGATCGCCTGTGAGTTGATGACCACCGAACAGGCGGCGGCCTTTGACGAGCGCAAGGAGATGAACCTCTCGCTCGGCGTCCCCAAGCTTGGCAACTTCCGGATCAATCTGTTCCACCAGCGCGCCTCGATCTCGATCGTCGTTCGTTACATTCTGGGCAACATCCCGCCGCTGGACTCCCTGCTGCTGCCGCCAGTGCTCGCCGACCTGGTTATGGAGCGGCGCGGACTGATCCTCATTGTCGGCTCGACCGGGTCGGGAAAATCGACCACCATCGCGTCCATGCTGGATCACCGAAACGCCAACTGCACCGGTCACATCCTGACCATTGAAGACCCGATCGAGTATCTCTTCCGGCACAAGAAGTCGATCGTCAACCAGCGCGAAATCGGTCTCGACACCCTGGGCTGGAACAACGCGCTGAAGAACGCGATGCGGCAGGCGCCGGACTGCATCCTGATCGGCGAAATCCGCGACCAGGAAACGATGCAGGCGGCGATCGCCTACGCCCAAACCGGCCATCTCTGCCTCGGCACCCTGCACGCCAACAACAGTTATCACGCGCTGAACCGGATGATCAACTTTTTCCCGGTCGATACGCGTGCTTCGCTGTACATGGACCTATCGGTCAGTCTGAAGGCGATCATTTCGCAGCGCCTGGTTAAGCGCAAGGACGGCCAGCTGATGCCGGCGGTCGAGGTTCTGCTGAACAGCACGCATGTTCAGGAGTTGATCGAGCGCGGCGACATCCCGTCGCTGAAGGAAGCCATGGAGCAAAGCCTGGCACCGGGGTCACAGACCTTCGAGCAGGACCTCTTCCGGCTGTTCCGTAGCGAACAGATCACACTCGAAGAAGCGCTGAGCAATGCCGACTCGCCGACCAACCTGTCGTGGCTGATCAACAACAACGAGGCGCTGCCCACGCGACCGCGCCGCGACGACCCGGCCAGCGACACGCCTTACGAACTGGCGATTTCCGACCCCGACACTCCTTCCTACAAGGAGTTTACGCTCAGTCTCGACGACAGCGACGACGGGTAAGGAGAGAGGCGGGCTGCGTGATGACTGTGAGCGACCCGACCGCTGCACCCGAGGTGACGCTCGCCCTCGCGCAGGCGCTGATCGCGTGCCGGTCGCTGACGCCCGACGACGCCGGTTGCCAGCAACTGATCAGCGAGCGTCTACAAGCGATCGGTTTCCACTGCGAGCGCCTGCCGCATCGGGCGGTCAGCAATCTCTGGGCTCGCCGCGGCACGCGGCCTCCGCTCGTCTGCTTTGCCGGGCACACCGACGTCGTCCCCAGCGGACCGCTGACGGACTGGCAGAGCGATCCCTTCCGGCCGCAGCAACGCGACGGCAAACTGTACGGACGCGGCGCCGCCGACATGAAAGGCTCGCTCGCCGCGTTCGTCACCGCGGTCGAAGCGTTCGTTGCCGCCCACCCGAGTCACCCGGGATCGATCGCCTTGCTGCTCACCTCGGACGAAGAAGGCGAGGCGATCGACGGAACGGCGTTCGTCGTCGAGGTTCTCCGCCGTCGCGGCGAAGTGGTCGACTACTGCGTCATCGGCGAACCGACGGCCACCCACACCCTGGGCGATACGATCAAGAATGGGCGGCGCGGATCGCTTTCGGGAAAGCTGACCGTGCGTGGCGTACAAGGACACATCGCCTATCCTCATCTGGCGAAGAACCCGATCCACCTTGCCGCCCCCGCACTCGCCGAACTGGCCCGTACCGCGTGGGATCAGGGCAACGAGTGCTTTCCGCCGACCACCTGGCAGGTCTCCAACATTCACGGCGGAACCGGCGCGGGCAACGTGATTCCGGGTAGCGTCGACATAGACTTCAATTTTCGCTTCGCGTCCGTCAGTCCGCCCGAGGTGTTGCAAGCCCGCCTGTGTGCGATCCTCGACCGCCACGGCCTCGCCTATGACCTTTCGTGGACGCTGGGCGCAAAGCCTTTCCTGACCCCCGAAGGACGGCTGACCGAGATCGCACGGCGCGCCATCCTCGCCGAAACCGGCGTCGAGGCAGAGTTATCGACCTCGGGCGGCACCTCCGACGGCCGTTTCATCGCCGAGATCTGCCCGCAGGTGGTCGAGATCGGCCCGGTCAACGCGACCATCCACCAGGTTAACGAGTGCGTCGACGTCGCCGCTCTGCCGCGACTCGCCGCCATTTATCGGCGTCTGCTCGACGAGCTGTTGTCTACCGATGTTTGACCAGGAGGCCGGCGAACTCGAGACCTTGCGCGACCTGCTGCGTTTCGCGGTCAGCCGTTTTAACGAAGCCGGGCTGTTTTTCGGCCATGGGTCCGACAACGCCTGGGACGAAGCCGTCTACCTCCTGCTGCGCGGCCTGCACCTGCCACTCGACCGCCTGGAACCGTTTCTCGACGCCCGGCTGACCCGCGCCGAACGTACCACGCTCCTCACCCTGATCTCACGGCGCATCGACGAACGGCTGCCGGCCGCCTACCTGACCAACGAAGCCTGGCTGGGCGGGTATTGTTTTTACGTCGATCCGCGGGTGATCGTTCCCCGATCGTTCATCGCCGAGCTGCTCGGCGAGCAGCTCTCGCCATGGATCGACGATCCCGAAGCAGTCACCACCGTCCTCGACTTGTGTACCGGGTCGGCGTGTCTGGCGATCATCGCCGCGCATGTCTTCCCGGCCGCACAGGTGGACGCGGTCGACGTCTCCGCGGACGCGCTTGCCGTCGCCCGGCGTAACGTCGCCGACTATGATCTGGCCGAGCGCGTGCACCTCGTCCAAGGCGACCTCTTCGGCGCCATCGAAAATCGCCGCTACGATCTGATCCTCGCCAACCCGCCTTACGTCAACGCGGCTTCGATGCCGACGCTTCCCGCCGAGTACCTCCGAGAACCCGCGCTTGCCCTGGCCGGCGGCGAAGACGGCCTCGATCTGGTCCGCGGCATCCTCGCCGACGCTCGCCGACACTTGCGAGCACGCGGCGTGCTGGTCGTCGAGATCGGCCACAACCGGGCAGCGCTGGAAGCCGCTTTTCCGCAGACGCCGTTCACCTGGCTCGAAACCAGCGCCGGTGACCCATTTGTGTTCTTGCTGCAGCGGGACGAACTGCCGGTGATCGGATGACCGGCCCCCGCCTGCGCGCATTCGCCCGCGAAGGGTTGCCGCGTCTGTACTGCCTGCTGGCTGCGGCGCTGCTTCTTGCCGGCTGTGGCAAAGCGCCGCGTCTGGCGCCACTACCGCCCGGAAGCGACGTCCTCGCGTTCGGCAACAGCATCACCTTCGGTACGGGGGCCAGTCCAGGCGACGACTATCCGGCGCGACTGGCGGCGATCAGCGGCTGGGGGGTCCGCAACGCCGGCGTCCCCGGCGATACGGCCGACGCCGCCCGCGCCCGCATCCGCGAGCTGCTCGCCGAGACGCGGCCGGCGCTGATCCTGATCGAGATCGGCGGCAACGACTTCTTGCGTCGACGACCGGAGACCCTGGTCAAGGACGACCTGCGGGCGATTGTCGCCGACGGCAAGCGTTCCGGCGCCCAGATCGTTGTCGTCGCGGTCCCCCGGCTGTCGCTGCTCGGAGCAGCCGGGGGCCAGCTTCCGGATTCGCCGATCTACGCCGAAATCGCCCAGGAAGAAGGCGTGCTCGTCGTCGACGGCGTCCTCGCGGCGGTCCTTTCGGACGCGTCGCTCAAAGCCGACCCCATTCACCCCAACGCGAAGGGTTACGAGCAACTCGCTGCCGGCATCGCCCGACGTCTACACGAGAGCGGCCTGCTCAACGGACGTTGAGCGGACTACAGATCCTGCGCAGAGCGGCGGTTCGTGCGGCGGCCGACCCCCGCAGGCAACAAAACGGGGGCGCCCGTCAGCCTCCTCGGAATCGTTACTTGCCACCGGGATATTTGGCTGGCGGCGCGCGTTGCGGTAGAGTACGCGGCCAGATTCCAGCGCCGGCAACGGCAAAGTGTCGGTCCATGAGTCTTTTCAACTACGAAATCGCCTTTTCGAGGAACATCGGCTGGGTCACAGAGGCCGAGCAACAGACCTTGCGCAACGCGCGCGTGGCGATTGGCGGCCTTGGCGGCGTCGGCGGCGTACATCTGCTGACGCTCGCCCGCCTCGGAATCGCCCGCTTTGCCATCGCTGACTTTGACGTCTTCGAAATCCGCAATTTCAACCGTCAGGTCGGCGCCGGCATGAGCACGCTCAGCGCGTCGAAAATTGACGTCATGACGCAACTGGTTCAGGACATCAATCCCGAAGTCGAGCTGCGCGTCTGGGCCGATGGCATTCAGTCCGACTCGATCGATGCCTTCCTCGACGGCGTTGACGTCTACGTGGACGGCCTCGATTTTTTTGCCCGTGACGCACGACGACTGACCTTTGCCGCGTGTGAGCGCAAGGGGATCCCGGTCGTTACCGCGGCACCCCTCGGCTTCGGTACGGCGATGGTCGTTTTTGCGCCCGGTGGGATGGGATTTGCCGATTACTTCGGCTGGGGCGATTGTGACGACCTCGAAATGTCGATCCGCTTTCTCGTCGGACTCTCGCCGGCGATGTTGCAACGGGGCTACCTGGCCGATGGCAGCCGGGTCAACCTGGCGGAAAAGCAGGGGCCGTCGAGTATCGCTGCCTGCCAATTGTGCGCCGGGGTGGCGGCGGTCGAAGTGCTCAAGATCCTGCTCCGCCGGGGCGGTGTCCGTCTCGCGCCCTGGGCCAGCCAGTTTGATCCCTACCGCATGCGCCTGGTTCGCACCTGGCGCCCGTTCGGCTACCGCAACCCCCTGCAGCGTCTGATGATCGCGCTCTTCAAGGCGCAGCTGCAGCGCCTGTCGGGCGCTGCTCCCGGGAAAACGCCGCCATGAACGGCGAAGACCTCGTCCGACTGCTTGACCTCGCACGCTGGGCACCCAGCGGCGACAATGAACAGCCGTGGCGCTTCAGCGTGGTCGACGACGGACATCTGCGCATTCACGGTCACGATACGCGCGACCGCGTTCTCTACGACTTCGAGGGTCGCGCCAGCCACATCGCCCACGGCGCCCTGCTGGAAACCCTGCGCGTGGCCGCATCGGGTTTGCGGTTACACATGGAGTGGACAGTCACTGCCGACGCCGACGCCCGCGCCCCGGTGTACGACGTCCATTTCACCGCCGCCGACCGGTCGCCTGATCCGCTCCTTCCTTACCTCGAACAGCGCGTCGTCCAACGCCGGCCGATGCGCACGACGCCATTGACCCCCACCCAGCGGGCGGCGATCGAAGCCGCCGCCGGTAACGAGGTGATCGTCGACTATTTCGCGCCCCCGTCGGCCCGGCTGCGCGTCGCGGCACTGCTCTGGCACAACGCCCGCATCCGCCTCACCTGCCCGGAGGCCTACCCCGTCCATCGTGACGTCATCGAATGGCGCGCGCGTTACAGCAAGGAACGCATCCCGGAACGGGCGATCGGCGTCGATCCGCTCACCGCGCGGCTGATGGAATGGGTCATGGCGAGCTGGCAGCGGGTACGTTTTTTCAACCGTTATCTGATGGGGACCGTCGTCCCGCGCCTCGAACTCGACTTCGTCCCCGGCTATTGCTGCGCGGCGCACTTGCTGCTGCGTCCCCGGCAACCGCCGCAGGACTTTGCCGACTGGGTACGACTGGGCATGCACCTGCAGCGCGTCTGGCTGACCGTTACCCAGGAGGGCCTGTATCTGCAGCCCGAGCTGACGCCGGTGATCTTTCGCTGGTACGTTCGGGCCAACCGCCGATTCTCGACCGAACCGGCACTCTTCGCGCAAGCGCAACGCCTCACCGAGCGTTTCGAGCGACTGGCTGGCTGCAATGCGGACGATCCCTTCTTCTTTTTCTGCCGGGTCGGCGCGTCGTCGACGCCGGTCAGCCGCTCGTTGCGCCGCGACCGCGAGCAGCTGATGCACTAGCCGGCCTGTCGAACGACACGGGACCCGTTCAACGCCGGCGGACGTCCGCTGGCAGCCCGAGGTAGTCGCGCAACGCGTCCTGGCTCACAGGGCCGCCATGGCCGAGGAAGCATTGCCGAATCGGCTGCTTGGCCAAGCCCAGCAAGCTCTCCGTATTGCGCTGGCGATCCCCATGGAAGTAATGCTCGCCAGGATGCTGCGCAAACACGGCGCCACCCCACCAACCGCCGAGAATCATGTCGCCGATGAAGGCGCGACCGTCGTCGAGCACAAACGCCAGTGATCCGGGAGTATGTCCGGGCGTCGGTACGGCCCGTCCGGCGAAACCCACCGTCGAGAGGTCGGTTTCCTGCGCCACCTCGATGTCGGCGCGGAACGGCTCAAACCGGGGATCCAGCGGCAACATCAGGAGTAGTCGCGCAGTCAAACCGGTCGGCGTCACCGGATCGTTGACCCCCGCCGCGAGCATGGATCGGTCACCACTGCCGGCGATCAGCAGGGCACCGCTGCGCCGCCGAATCTCGGCCGCCAAACCAGCGTGGTCGGCGTGCCCGTGCGTCAGGAGTACCGCCGCGATCTCGTTCAGCGCGACCCCCTGTTGCGCCAAAGCCGCCGTCAACGCGGGCAGATCGTCCTTGCTACCACTGTCGACCAGAAAGTAGCGCGAAGCACTCTTGATCAGGTGTACGTTCGACATCGACAGCGTAATCGACACCACCTCGACCGGCTTCCCGGCTTGTGCAAAGGCCGCGCCGAAGGTTAAGAGAACCACAAAAGCGAAACTCTGCCGAAGAAACGCGCTCATCATGAACGGGGCGTCCGCACCATCGCGACCCTGCTGGCCGAAAAACCGGTCTCGCCCGACGAGACCGGCACAAGCTTTGCCGTGACCGGCGACGATGTTATCGTAAGTCCAAGTCCGGCTGGCTTGGTCGTACAGAGGTAACCGATTCGGTCGACGAAAGGAATGGCCGTGAAAACAGTACTGTTCATTGCGGAGGCGGTAACCCTGGCGCACGTCGCGCGGCCGTTGGCGCTCAGCGCGACCCTCAACGCCAACGACTACCGGGTACATTTTGCCACCGACCGCCAACACCAATGGCTGCTGGGTGACTTTGCCGGCACCTTCAGCCCCCTGCGCTCCCTGGACAGCCGACAGTTTCTGCACCGGCTCGCACGGGGTAAACCGGTATACGACGACGTCACCCTCGTCAGCCACGTCGAGGACGACCTGACGTTACTGACCAGCGTCCAGCCGGACCTGGTGGTCGGCGACTTCCGGCTCTCGCTGTCGATTAGCGCGCGTCTGGCCAAGGTGCCGTACTTCTCGCTCAGCAACGCCTATTGGAGCCCCTCTCATCAGGTACCGGCTTACCCGGTACCCAGCCTGCCGTTAACGCGAGTGCTGCCGATTGCCGCCGCCACCGCCTTGTTTCGGATCGCCCGACCGCTCGCCTTTGCCCTGCATTCCCGCCCGCTCAACCGCGTCCGGAAAAAGTACGGTTTGCCGCCGCTGCCTGGCGACCTGCGCTACGCCTATACCGACGCCGACCGCGTGCTCTACGCCGACCTGCCGGAGCTCTTCCCCGACCTCAAACTGCCCGATCGCCATCACTGGCTCGGACCGATCCTCTGGAGCCCGCCAATTGCCACACCGACCTGGTGGGACGAATTACCTGCCGGGCGCCCGATCGTCTACGTCACGCTCGGCAGTTCCGGCCAGTCTGACTTGCTGCCTCTCCTGCTGCAAGCGCTGGACGGTCTGGAGCTGACGGCCCTTGTCGCGACCGCCGGCGTCGACCTGACCGGCCCCCTCCCCGACAACGCCTACGTAGCTCGCTACCTGCCCGGTGATCGCGCCGCCGAGCGGGCGAGCCTGGTCATTTGCAATGGCGGCAGCCCGACCAGCCAGCAAGCACTGGCCGCCGGCGTGCCGGTGCTCGGCATTGCCGGCAACCTCGATCAGTTTCTGAACATGGCGGCGATTGCCCGAGCGGGTGCCGGCTATACGCTACGCGCCGACCGTCTGAACCCGCAGAGCGTTCGCACCAGCGTCAGACAACTGCTCGCCAGCGACGCGCATCGTCGAGCCGCACGCGCCTTGGGCGAGTCGAGCAAGCGCCATTCCGCCGCGCGCAGTTTTGGCGAACGCGTTGCCAGCGAACTCACGCCAAGTCGCGAAAGCACGCGATAATGCGGCGGTTTCCAGGCAAAAGCCGAGAACGCAGGGAAGCCGGAGCGCCGACCGTCGGATCCGGCGATGCGAAGTGACGATGCCCGCGCCGGAGTGTCGGTTTTTTTTACAAAAGCCACCCTGGCGATTTCGCGTGATCGACCATGACGCATGTAACCTATTGTTTATAAATAGAGCTTTGTCGCATGGCACGGTTTTCGCTATTAGTAGGCCAGATGGCTGCAAGAGCGAGTCATCAAGCCCTTAGGAAGGCCCTTGCGCCTCAGAAGTTGATTCCTCTTTATCGGAGACTTTCATGAAAAAGAACCTTTTCGGCACAATGGCGGCGGCGGGCCTTCTAGCTGCAAGCGCGTCGGCAAGTGCCGTGACCATTGACCTCTTCAGCACCAGCCAGGCGTTCATCAGCGACACGACGATCGGCGGCGGCGGCGTCTTCTCGCAGGTGAGCACCGCGGGCACGGATATTCTCGGCGGCTACCGCGACATCGGCGCCGAAACCAAGGCCAGCCCGGCTCCGGCTGTTCTCAACGCGACCGTTGGCGTAGTCGCCAGCATCTTCAACTTCAGCACCGACACCCTGGCGAGGGGCAGTGGCATGGTGCTCTGGGATGGCGCGCACGCGGCGACCAGCTTCACCGATGTCGACTACACCGGTCTGGGTGGTGTGAACATCGGCAGTGCGCTGTCGTCATCTTTCCGTCTCGACATCATCTTTGCCGACGCGGGTTTCGACTTCGTGATCACCGCCTGGACCGACGCCACGCACTGGAGTAGCGTGCGGCTGAATTCGTTGGCGCATCCGGTGCCGGGAACGTCGTTCATTCCCTTCCTGGCCTTCCTGGACTGCGACAACCTGATCGGCGGTGGTGTGACGACCTGCGCGGGATCGCCTGGCTCGTGGAACCCGGTGGACTTCACGAACCTTGGCGCCCTACAGGCGGTCATTGATCCGGATGGCGCTTTCACCGCGCTGGATCTGTCGATCGACAACATCTCGTCGGTTCCTGAGCCGGCATCCCTGGTCTTGGCCGGCCTTGGCCTCCTCGCCCTGGGCGGTATCCGTCGTCGCCAGAACAACGGCTGATTGAGAAAACGCGGCGCTGAACGAGCGCTTTAGCCCGGCGATCGGCAACGCAACGCTCCGCAAAGGAGCGTCACCGTCAGACCGAAGGGTCGTTCAAGCGAAAGCCCCTTACATCGCTGATGTAAGGGGCTTATTTTTTCTTGCCGAGCCACTGCCGCGGTTCACTGCGCAAGCCTCGCGCGACGACGACAGCGCGCTGGTCACTCCCCGATGCGCCAGCGCCGCCGATTGACAGCCGGCATCCAGAACACGATACTCTTGCCGGTCGAACCCCCTCTCTTTGAGCCATGACCGGGGAACCCCTATGGATCGGCGTTGGTAATCGGCTGACGCTCGGAGCGCGACGATGAAGACCAGCTTTCTCGACGTTTTCCTGTGCACGCTTGCGACCGGCGCTCTCCTCGCGGCAACGTTCGGCGTGGTTTCGCTGCTTGCCCCAGCGACGACGGCGTGGTTGGGGGACTACCACGTGATCGTCGACTTCCTGCTCTTCTTGCTGGTCTATGGCGTTCTGTCGGCGCTGCTCGTCCGTTTGCTGCTCGCTTGGCGTCCGATCGAACCCGACGCCTACGCGATGGACTCGCCCGTTTGCACGTACTGGAAGCTGCTGACCATCGTTTATCGCCTTGGCGAGGGTGCCCTCGTGCCCTTCACACCGATGTTCCTGCAACCGGTGGTCGAAGCGCTGTTCGGCGCCCGTATCGGCGCCAACGTCGCCTTGGGTGGCAAAATCGACGACCCGTACTTGGTCACCATTGGTGACGGGTCCGTGCTCGGCAATGCTTCTCTGGTATCGGCAAACATGATTCACGGTGGCCAACTGACCTGTGGACGGGTGACAATCGGCGCCGGCGTTACTATCGGGGCCAACTCGGTCGTTCTTCCCGGCACAACAATTGGCGACAACGTGACGCTGATGGCCGGCTCGTATGTCATGCCGAACACCACGATCCCCGCCGGCGAAACGTGGCGCGGCAATCCGGCTCGCAAGTGGCAGTAGACCCGGTTCAACGATGACAGGCGTCCGACGGCCGGATGCGACCTTGCCCGCCAGCGCACGGTTGGTAGGCGATTCGTGCGTGCCGGCGTCTTGCACGCGCCGTTCATCTCCGGAGGGCGTCAGGTGCACGGCGTAGGAGCGTATTTCTGGTCCGAGTTCCTCAGCGCATTCAGGAACATCGTCCGTCAGTATCGACGCAGCCTGTTCGGCATCTCGGCGGTTGCCTTCGGCGTCATCGCCCTGCTGTTGACCGGGGGCTTCATCGAATGGATCTTCTGGGCTGCCCGCGAGGGAACGATCGAGGAGGGATTGGGGCACATTCACGTCATGCGCCGCGGCTATCTCGAGAATGGTCAGGCCGATCTGTACAAGTATCTGATGCCCGACAAGCAGCCACAAGTCGTCGCCATCGAGAAGCAGCCCGGGATTCGTGTCGCCGCCCCACGCGTCGCCTTCAACGGTCTCGTGAGTCACGGAGAAACCACGCTCTCGTTCATCGGCGAGGGAGTAAATGCCGAAAAAGAGCGCGTACTCAGCCCAAGCCTGCAGATCAGCGCCGGACAGAACCTGGCGCCCGACGACAACAAGGGGATCCTCCTCGGGCGTGGCCTGGCGGAAAATCTCGGTGTCCAGATCGGTGACCCAATCGTGCTCATGGCGACGACGCCGTCGGGAGGTTTCAACGCCGTCGAAGCGACGGTACGCGGACTGTTTACAACCGTCAGCAAGGCCTACGACGACTCTGCGTTACGCGTTCCTCTGCCGCTTGCGCACAAATTGCTGCGTGTTTCGGGTGTTCACCTGTCGATCCTCGTGCTTGACCGTACCGAACAGACGACCGAGATGCTGACAAAACTTCGCGCGGCTTACCAAGACCCTCACCTGCAGTTCGTACCCTGGTACGAGATGGCCGACTTCTACAACAAGATGGTCTCCCTGCTCACGAAACAGGTGCTGGTCGTCGAACTGATCATTGCTGCCGTGATCGTGCTTGGCATCTCGAACACGATGACGATGAACGTCCTCGAACGCACCGCCGAAATCGGTACCTGCCTCGCCATTGGCTACCGCCGTCGGCAGATTCTTCGCCAATTCATCTACGAAGGACTGACCATTGGCCTCATCGGCGGTAGTGTCGGAGTCGCTGGCGGCTGGCTGTTGGCAACAGTGATCTCGGCCGTTGGCATTCCGATGCCACCGCCACCGGGAATGTCGGAAGGCTACACCGGCGAAATCCTGCTCACCTGGCAGCTGGCGATCGAAGCGTTTGTTCTGGCACTGCTGACGACCCTGCTGGCCAGCGTCTATCCGGCGTGGAAAGCCTCGCGAATGGAAATCGTCGACGCACTGCGTCACCAACGCTAGCCGGCCTGAAACTTGCCCCGAAAAGACGAATGTTAAAGCTCGCGCTGCGCAACATCCTGCGCCAAAAGGTGAGGACCGCCATGACCCTGGGGGTCATCATTTTTGGGGTCGTCGGCCTCATTCTCAGCGGCGGCTTTGTCGCAGACATGCTCGTTCAGCTCGGCGAGACGATCATTCGCTCACAGTCTGGACACTTGCAGGTCTTGAAAGCGGGCTATTTCGCCAAAGGCGGGCGCCGCCCCGACCAGTATCTGATCCATGACCCCGACGCGCTGCGGCGGAAGATTGCCCGGCAGCCCAGAATCGACGACGTCATGTTGCGTCTCAACTTCTCCGGCCTGATCAGTAATGGTCGCAGCGACTGGCCAATCGTCGGCGAGGGTGTCGAGCCCGATCGCGAGGCCAAGCTGGGCACGCACCTGAGAATTACCAGCGGCCGGCAGCTCGCCGCCAGTGACGGTAACGGCATTCTGCTCGGTGATGGCGTCGCCCAGACCTTGAAGCTCAAACCGGGAGACACGGTCACGCTACTTGCCAATACTCCCGAAGGCGCTCTCAACACGCAGGAGTTCGCCGTAATTGGCGTCTTTCAAAGCTTCTCCAAGGACTTCGACGCCCGCGCCGTACGCATTCCGCTAGCAGCCGCCCAGGAACTGGTCGGAACCAGCGGCGCCAACAACGTGGTCATCTCGCTCAAGGCGACCAGCGATACCGACAGCGTCGCCGCAGCGTTGAAGAAACTGCTGGCGAATCCCGAGCTCGAAGTGAAGACTTGGGAAGAGCTCAATGACTTCTACAGCAGTACCGTGGCGCTTTATGAACGCCAGTTCGGCGTCCTGCAAGCGATCATTCTGGTCATGGTGCTGCTAAGCGTCGGCAACAGCGTCAACATGAGCGTCTTTGAACGCGTCGGCGAGTTCGGGACGATGATGGCGCTGGGCAACAAGCCTCGCCTGGTTTTTCGGCTGGTGGTCACCGAAAACGTCGTGTTGGGCGCGACGGGTGCGCTCCTCGGGATGGGCGTCGGGGGGGTGCTGGCCGTATTGATCTCGGCGGTCGGCATTCCCATGCCACCCCCCCCCAACGCCAACATCGGCTACACGGCGCTGATCCGCGTCGTGCCCTCAGTCCTCGCGATGGCCTTCGCTGTTGGCCTGATCGCTACGGTTGCCGCAGCGATCTTCCCGGCCCGACGTGTCGCCCGGACGCCCGTCGTTGACGCCTTGCGTCAGAACCACTAGCGAGTGGGGCGACACGCATCAGCGTCGCTCTAGAAAACTACGCGACCGGCAAAGCTGCGAACGCGCGGCTTCTGCTTCACTAGCACAACCAGCGCCAGAGCCAACAAGAGCCAGCTTGCCGGTTCGGGAACTACCGCCAGCATGCCTGCCGCGAGCAGCTCGTGCGCACGTGCAGTCGGGTGAATCGAATCCCAGAACAGATACTCGTCCGGGTTGCCGCAAACCGAAACGCTGCTACCCGGAGGCGGGGGGCTCACGAAGAGTCCGAGCAGGCAAGCCTCGTCGACATTAGTGAAACCGAAACTGGCGGGCGAAGCGCTGACGGCGCGCAGGAAGCCAAAGCTGTCGAACCGGTAGATCGTGAGGTCTGGATTCAGCACGTTGAGAGCGCCGAGGATATCGCTCAGCGCCGCGTCGTACAGCAGCGAGAAATAGGTCGCCGCTGCCGACGCAAAGGGATTACTGTTGGTCTCGGGAACCAGACCCAGGTCGGGCACGTTGGGAACCAGCAGAGCGTCGACACCACTCGCGACCAGTCCGCCAAGCACGAAGCCAATGTCTTGAAGTGCTTCGGTCATCCGTGCGATGGCCGCAACCGAGTCGCCGGCAGCGGCCAGCTTGAGCACGTCGCCAACATCGTTGGAGCCCGACCAGACGACAAAAAGCGCGTTGGCGTCGGCGGGCTTGCCGCCCGAGTCGGCAAGAAACTGTGCAAACTGACCGCGCAGGCTGAAAGGCGAAAAAAGTGCCGACCCCGGTGCCAGCCCGACCGGCGGCAGGCCGCCGACGTCGAAGGTGTGATAGCGCGAACGGGCGCCGCCGACCGCGTAATTGGTTCCCGCCGGAGGATTGGTATCGACCCCGGGCGGACCCCACGGCTTCAGGCCACGCGGTGTGAGGTCTCCGGCTGCGGCCAAGTGGCCGGTCGCTTGCAGACCGCTCCACAAGCCCTCGGAATAGCTCTTGCCGTTGGAAAAACGTCCGGGCGAATACAGGGGCGACAAACCGTCGTAGGCGGTGAGCGGAATCGGCACGCCGCCGGTCACTGGGTTGGGGGCGGCGGTCCAGTTATAGAGGTTGCCATTGTCGGACAAGCTGTCGCCAAACACGTACATGTTCGAGAAACTCGCCAGTGCTGCGGCTGGCAACGCCAACGACAGCGCGGCGAACACGCCGGCCAGGTACTTACGCATGAATCAATCTCCCCGATGAATGAAACGCTGGCAGCAAAGCCAAGCGCCGCCAGGCCGGTGCCTTGCCGGCCGCGATCACGCGCGCGAAGCCGCAACGCATGACGGCATTCTAAGCAAGAATCACACCATGAAGATAATTCAGAGGCTTGGCTAAGCTGGACGTGGCGGTTGTAAAGATTTCCGACAGTTGAGGCGTAAGCCGTGAGTCTTTCGCGTCGCGATCGCGACGCGCCCGCGACGCCGAGGCGACAGCGCTTAGACGATCACTCCGCCCCCCAGGCAAACCCGGCTTTCATAAAGCACCGCGCATTGGCCAGGGGTAATCGCCCACTGCGGAGCCGCAAAGTTGATCACGCAACCGCTGGCATCCAACTGCTCGACCTGGCAAGGTGCGTCGACCTGGCGGTAACGGGTCTTGGCCGTATACACCCAGTGCGTATGCGGCGGCTGTCCGGCGACCCAGGACAGATCGCTGGCCGTCAGCTGGTCGGCGTAGAGCGCCGGATGGTCGTGCCCCTGGACGACATAGAGCACGTTGCGCGCCACGTCCTTGCGGGCGACGAACCAGGCCTCGTGGTCCCCGTCGGCTTTTGCCTTTCCACCCGACACGCCGCCGATGTGCAAACCCTTGCGCTGGCCGATGGTGTGAAACGCGACGCCATCGTGCTCGCCGAGCAGACGGTCGTCGTCCAGGCAACGAATGTCGCCTTTGCTCGGCGGCAGGTAACGCCTCAAAAAGTCCTTGAACGGCCGTTCGCCAATGAAACAGATGCCGGTCGAATCTTTCTTCTGTGCAACAGGCAAAGCCACCGCTTCGGCCATCCGGCGCACGTCGCGCTTGTAGAGCCCGGCAAGCGGCAAGAGCGTCTTCGCCAACTGGGATTGCCCGAGGCGATGCAGGAAATAGCTCTGGTCCTTGCTGCCGTCCTCCGCCTTGAGCAGCTGCCAGGCGCCGTCGAACTCGCGTACCCCGGCGTAGTGGCCGGTGGCGATGCGCTCCGCCCCCAAGCCCAAGGCGTGATCGAGGAAGGCGGCGAACTTGATTTCGGAGTTGCAGAGCACGTCGGGGTTAGGCGTCCGACCGGCCTGATATTCGCTCAAGAACCGGGCAAAGACGCGCTCCTTGTACGCTTTGGCGAAGTTGACGACTTCGAGCTCGATCCCCAAACAATCGGCGACACTGGTCACGTCGACGAGATCCTGACGCGAAGAGCAATAGTCGTCGCTGTCGTCGTCCTCCCAGTTTTTCATGAAGACGCCGATCACCTGCCAACCTTGCTCCTTCAACAGCCAGGCGGCGACCGCCGAATCCACGCCGCCAGACAGGCCGACCACCACCGTCCCCCGCTTGCTCATCGTGCTCATCGTCCCCACCTGCCCTTACCTAACGTCCGCTCCAGCTGCCCAAGGTCGGCTGGCCGACGACCCCGGCACCGGCGCTCTCTTCCTCGCCCTCGCCGGCCAACCAGCTTGCCAGGGGAAGAATGACAGCCGGTCGACCGTTGTCGCGAAACCAGCTATCGACGACGTAACGCCCCGGTTCGACCGTCGGCGCGTCTTCGCCACCCTCCCGCGGCAACTCCTCGACCAACGCCGAATAGTGAAAAAACACGACGAAACGCGTGCGCAACGCCGGTTCGAGAACGCGATGGAAGCGTAGCCAGCCCCGACGTTCGATCAGCCGCAGCAAGCGCGTCGTCGTCGTCGAGTGGTCGATGCAATCCATCCGGCCATAGACCGCTTCGTCCGCGTAGTTGCCGCCTCGATCCGAGCCGATCGGCGTCTGTTGTCCTGCCCAGCCGAGCAGCCAGCCGACCACCACCGACAGCGCGGCGCGCTCGTCCGCCGCGTCGTCGGCGGCGGCGAGCCGTGAGCTGACGCGCTGCAGCTGCGGCTCATCGAACTCGGCAGCCGCCTCGGCGAGACAGCCATAGTTGTAGCAAACCCTCACCGCCTCGGCCCACACCGTGGACGCGGCAGCGACGAGCACGACGAGCACAACGATCGACTTCATGTGTCGAAATGGCTAATCAGCGCCAAGGGATAGCGCTTTCCCGCCAGCCAGTCCTCGATGCAGCGCAACACCAGCGGACTACGATGTTTCGCCTGGCACGCGCGCACTTCGTCGAGCGTCAGCCAACGGGCGGCGATGATTCCCTGATCCAGCGGCCGCTCGGGATCCCAGGCCACCACCTGCCCACCGAAGGCAAAGCGTAGATAGGTGATGTCGCGCGCTTCGATGCGATAGTTGTAGACGCCAATCAGGTACTGCGGCTGCAAGGTGCAGCCGGTTTCCTCAAGCGTCTCTCGAATCACCGCCGCAAGCAGCGACTCGCCGCATTCGAGATGACCTGCCGGCTGATTGAAGCAGACGCCGTACTCGGTCGCCTCTTCAACGAGTAGAAAACGACCTTCCTGCTCAAGCACGGAGGCGACCGTTACATTGGGTTTCCAGACCATGCGAGCTGCCTTGTCAAGCCGCATTTCAGGCGGCGCCAAGCCGCCATTCTAGCGCCAACCGGGAGGCGAATTCCGCTAGAATCACCGCTTTCGGGTTTGGCACCACGGGAGACGGCAGATGTCGATGGCAGACCGCGACGGCTTCATCTGGTATGACGGCAAACTCGTGCCTTGGCGTGAGGCGACGACGCACGTTCTCACCCACACCCTGCACTACGGCATGGGCGTATTCGAGGGTGTACGCGCTTACAAGGCGGACAAGGGGACCGCCATTTTCCGTCTGCAGGAGCACACCGATCGGCTATTCAACTCGGCCTACATCTTTCAGATGCGGATGCCTTACGACAAGCCGACGCTGCTCGAAGCACAAAAGGAAGTCGTACGCGCCAACCATCTCGCGTCGTGTTACATCCGTCCGATCGTCTTTTACGGATCGGAGGGCATGGGGATCGCCGCGACGACGATCAGCACGCACGTCGCGATTGCCGCCTGGCCGTGGGGAGCCTATCTGGGCGCCGAGGGGATGGAGAAGGGAATCCGCGTCAAGACCTCGTCTTTCACTCGTCACCACGTGAATGTCAACATGTGCCGCTCCAAGTCGGTCGGCACTTACACCAATTCGATACTCGCCCATCAGGAAGTCGCGCGCGACGGTTACGATGAAGCACTGCTGCTCGACGTCGACGGCTACGTCGCCGAGGGCGCCGGCGAGAACGTCTTCATCGTCAAGAACGGCAAGCTCTACACACCCGATCTGACGTCCTGTCTTGAAGGCATCACCCGTGCCTCGGTGCTCGAACTGGCGGAAGACCTGGGCCTGCGCGTGGTGGAAAAGCGCATCACACGCGACGAGGTCTATTGCGCCGACGAAGCGTTCTTCACCGGCACGGCCGCCGAAGTGACACCGATCCGTGAACTCGATAACCGCCAGATTGGCGCTGGCCGACGCGGCCCGATCACGACGCGTATCCAAAGTCTGTTCTTCGACTGCGTCAGCGGTCGGGTGGACGCGCACGAAAACTGGCTTGCTTACGTTTAGGAATTCCGTTTCAAGGTTGTCGCCATGTCTCAGAAGACCCCACAGAAACCGATTGACGTCACGGCCAATGATCTGCCGCTGCACTGCCCGACCAAGGACGCGCCGCTCTGGGCACGGCACCCGCGCGTATTCCTGGACATCGTGCACAGTGGTCAGGCAGTCTGCCCGTACTGCAGCGCGCACTACGTCTTGAGAGGCGAGCTGCCGAAAGGACACCACTGATCGTCGGCAAGCAGCCGGCGAGTGCACCGGCTGATCGTCCGCCGACGAAAGCGCTGATCGTCGCTCCCTCGTGGATCGGCGACACGGTTCTCGCGCAACCGTTGTTCGCGCGCCTGCACGAACGTACCCGCGGCTTGGTGATCGACGCTTTGGCTCCCCGATGGGTCGCCCCCGTGCTCGAACGCATGCCCGAGATCGCGCAGGTGATCGACAGCCCTTTCGCGCACGGAGAGCTGTCGCTTAAGGCACGTCATCGGCTAGCACGACGACTGGCGGCAGCCGGCTATCAACGCGCGTACGTGTTGCCCAATTCGCTGAAATCGGCGCTGATCCCGTTCTTTGCCGACATCCCCGAACGAATCGGGTTTGTCGGCGAAAAACGCTATGGACTGATCAACCGCCGCCACACGCTCGACAAGACGCTGCTGCCGCAAATGGCGGAACGCTTCGCCCAGCTCGCGGAGCCGCCCGGAGCCCCGCTGCCACGGCCCTTGCCTTACCCCCGCCTGCAGGCAGACAGTGCCGGGCTGCAACGAACGCTGTCCGCACTCGGGCTGAGCCTGCCCGAAAAGCTCGTCGTTTTTTGTCCGGGCGCCGAGTACGGGCCGGCCAAACGCTGGCCGCCGCGACACTTTGCCACCTTGGCCGAAGCGCTGGCCGACGCCGGTCACGCCGTCTGGCTGCTCGGCTCGGCCAAGGACCAGACGATTGGTGACGCCATCGTCAGCCAAACCGCTTCCACGGCCTTGCCGCTCAATCTGTGCGGACGAACGTCGCTCGCTCAGGCGATCGACCTTCTGGCCGCGGCCACCTTCGTCGTCTGCAACGATTCCGGCCTGATGCACGTCGCTGCCGCTCTCGGTCGCCCCCTGATTGCGCTCTATGGGTCGTCGTCGCCGACGTTTACGCCACCGCTATCGACGCGCGCCCGGATCCTCCGCCTGCAGCTCGCCTGCAGCCCGTGTTTCCAGCGCGAGTGTCCGCTCGGACACCTCGATTGCCTGCACCAGCTCAGCCCACAACGCGTACTCGACGCGTGCCTCGAAAGCGGTGTCGCGGCATGATCGCCGTCTTCACCTCACCTGAGGACGTCGAGGCGACGTTCTACGAAGCGATCGCCCGCTGCGATCTGGCGACGCTGATGAGTGTCTGGGCCGACGACGAGGAGATCGTCTGCATTCACCCGACCGGCCAGCGGCTGACCGGCGCTGCGGCGATCCGCGACAGTTGGCGCGCGATCTTCGCCAACAATCCGCAGCTCACGGTCCGCCTGTCGCGCGCGGTACGCTGGACGGGAATGCTGCTGGCCGTGCACAACGTCGTCGAAACGCTCTACATCGGCGACGAACGCCGACCCCACGGCCCGATGCTGGCAACCAACGTTTTTCAGCGCGGCGCCAACGGCTGGCGACTGCTCGCCCACCACTCGTCGACTGCCGCCGATCGCGAAGCCAGCGATTCGTCTACCGCAAGCGGCAACTCGAAAACGCCGCGCGTTCTGCATTGACCCCCTACCGGCCACCGCGCTGGCTGCCCGGAGGTCACGCGCAGACGATCTATCCGCTGCTCATCCGTTCTCCACCACGGCGCTGGAGCCGCCAGCGCTGGACGACGCCCGACGACGACTTCGTCGACCTCGACTGGCACACCGCGGACGTTGAGCTTTCGACGCCGGCGACGACTCCGCTCGTCGTCGTCTTCCACGGTCTCGAAGGCAGTTCGCGCAGCCACTATGCGATCACCCTGCTGCACGCCGTGGCCGACACCGGCTGGTCAGGAGTGGTCGTCAACTTCCGCGGCTGCTCGGGTGAGATCAACCGACTGCCGCGCGCGTATCACTCCGGTGACAGCGACGAGATCGAATGGATCCTCGACCGCCTGCGACAAGGCTTTCCGTCGCGCCCGATCTACGCGGTGGGCGTTTCGCTTGGCGGCAACGCCCTGCTCAAGTGGCTCGGCGAGCGAGAGCTGGCCGCCTCGCAGTACCTGTGCGCGGCGGCCGCGATCAGTGCGCCGGTAGACCTCGGCGCCTGCGGCCACCACCTTGGCCGTGGATTCAACCGCGTCTATAGCCGCCACTTCCTGCATACGCTAAAACGCAAGGCCGAACTGAAGTGGCGCCGCTACCCCGGACTGTTCGACCGGCAGCGGATGCACGCCGCCACCAGCCTGTACGACTTCGACGACGTCGTCACGGCGCCGCTGCACGGCTTCACCGGAACCGACGACTACTGGCGGCGGGCGTCGAGCAAACCGTGGCTGCGTGGCATACGCGTGCCGACGCTTCTTCTGCACGCGCTCAACGACCCCTTCTTGCCGATACACGCCTTGCCCGATACCGGCGAAGTCGCGGCCAGCGTGCGCATCGACTATTCTAGCGAGGGTGGCCACGTCGGCTTCGTCACCGGCGATTTTCCGGGACGGCTCGACTGGTTGCCACAACGCGTTCTTCACTACTTTCGACACGAGGTTTGAGATGCCCACTTTCCTGCCGCCCGAAATCTTCAAGGCTTACGACATTCGTGGCATCGTCGGCAAAACGCTGACCGTCGAAGTCGTGCGCGAGATTGGCCGCGGCCTCGGTTCGCTGGCCATCGAACGCGGGCAGCGCGCGGTGGCAGTCGGCCGTGACGGACGGCTGTCAGGGCCGGAACTGGCGGCTGCGCTGTCCGAGGGACTGCGAGCGACGGGAGTCGATACCATCGACGTCGGTTGCGTGCCGACGCCGGTCGTCTACTTCGCGGCTCACGAGCTGGGCTGCCACAGCTGCGTCGCCGTTACCGGCAGCCACAATCCGCCGGATTACAACGGCTTGAAGATGGTGATCAGCGGGGAAACGCTTGCCGGCGAAACCATCCAGGGAATTCGCCGGCGCGTGGACGCGGATCAGCTGCTCGTCGGCAACGGACAGGCCAGCCAAGCCGACGTCGGTCCGGCCTATCTGGCGCGCATCCGCGGTGACGTCCACCTGCAGCGGCCGATGAAGATCGCCATCGACTGCGGCAACGGGGTCGCCGGTTCGCTCGCCCCCCTGCTCTTTCGCGCCCTCGGTTGCGAGCTGGTCGAACTCTTCTGCACGGTCGACGGAACGTTTCCCAACCATCATCCTGATCCTTCGCGACCGGAAAACCTGCGCCATCTCATCGGCGTGCTGCAGGAGACCGAAGCCGAGATCGGGCTCGCTTTCGACGGCGACGGCGACCGTCTCGGAGTCGTCACCAAGGACGGCGAGATCATCTACCCGGATCGCCAGTTGATGCTTTTTGCGGCCGACGTCCTGGGCCGCTGCCCTGGGCAGCCGATCCTCTACGACGTCAAGTGCACGCGACTGCTGGCGCCGTGGATTCGGCGGCATGGCGGTGTACCGCTGATGTGGAAGACCGGCCACGCGCTGATCAAGGCCAAGCTGAAAGACACCGCTGCACCACTGGCCGGCGAAATGAGTGGCCACGTGTTCTTCCAGGAGCGTTGGTACGGCTTCGACGACGGCCTCTACGCCGCCGCCCGCCTGCTCGAGATTGTCTCGCGGAGCGCCGACGCCAACCCGGTGCTAAAAGCCTTGCCCAATAGCTGCTCGACGCCGGAACTCAATATCGCGATGGCGGAAGGCGAGCCGCACGCCCTGATCGAACAATTGCGGCACGAGGCACGATTCGCCGACGCGCACGAAATCATCGCCATCGACGGCCTGCGCGTCGAATACCCAGACGGCTTCGGGCTTGCACGACCGTCCAATACCACGCCTGTGGTGGTGCTAAGATTTGAAGCCGACACGACAGAAGCGCTGCGGCGCATTCAGGCCGACTTTCGCCGTGTGATCCTGGCGGCGCGGCCGGGGCTGCGGCTTCCGTTCTAGCGCCGACGCGGGTTTCGACCATGCGCAACAACCAGTCTGTCTGCCAGCGATGAATGCCCCGACCGAAAAAAGCGGCTTCCTCTTTCGCCAGCCGATTCTCGACCGCCGCCAGGAACTCGCTGCCTACCAATTGTCGTTCCGCAGCCACGCCGAACCGGCCGACGGCGACGACGGCCTCGGACCCAGCGCCCCGCTTTGCGCCGCCTACTCCGAACTCGGGATGCGTCACGCGCTCGGCAACGCCCAGGCGTACATCGGTATCGACCGCGACTTTCTGCACGAAGCCGCGCTCGAGCTGCTGCCGCCCGAGGGAGTCGTCCTCGAACTCTTGCTCGAAGGAGTCCCCGACAAGACAACATTGGCGCGTTGTCAGGACTTGCGGCAACGCGGCTATGCCCTGGCGCTGACCCGTTATCGCGGCATCGATGATCGTAGCCGCCTTCTGCTGCCGATGGTCGAGGTGATCAAGATCGACCTTTGCAGCCTCGAAGCGGACGAGTTGCGTGACCTCGCGAGCTCACTACGTCACTTGCCGATCAAGCTGCTGGCACAGCGGGTGAGCAGCCGAGAACAGATGGAGCACTGCCACCGCCTCGGCTTCGACCTCTTTCAGGGGCGCTACTTCGCCGCCGCCGAAATCGTCAGCGCGCGTCGCCTCTCGGCGACCCAGGCGGCACTGATCCGCCTGGTCAACCTCGTCGGCCGCGACGTCGACACCGAACTCATCGAAGACGCGTTCAAACACGAGCCCGCGTTGACGCTTAACTTGTTGCGAGTGGTTAACGCTGTCGGCCATCACGGCAACCGCTTTGCGCAACCGATTACGTCGCTACGTCACGCCATCACGCTGATCGGCCGGCGCCAGCTGCAACGCTGGCTTCTGCTGCTGATGCTTGCTCCCGGCAACGGCAACTCGGACCCGACCCGGTCGCCGCTGCTGCAGGTCGCTGCACTGCGTGGTCGCATGATGGAACTCCTGATCGGCGTCACGCAGACCAAAGAGCACCGCGCGCTCGCCGACCTCGCCTTCCTCACCGGCATCCTGTCGATGATGCCGAACGCGCTCGGCCTGCCGCTCGATGAGATCCTCGACCAGATCACCGTCGAGCGCGTCGTTCGAAGTGCGCTCTGCCGCCACGAAGGGGTTCTCGGCAAGGTGCTCGCGCTGCTCGAATCTTTCGACGGCGACGACGCAGCCGGCTGCGATCGCCTGCTTGCCGAACTGCCGGTTCGCGTCAGCCGCCAGCAGCTGAATCGCTGCCTGAGCGACGCACTGCGCTGGCTAAACAGCACGAGCGACTAGACACCGATCGGCAAGCGCTGCGGACGCTCCGTCGACCGCTGAACGTATTCACTTGAGCGGCAGCGGCAAACCGGCGACGACCAGTGTCACGCGGTCGCAGAGTGCCGCGACGCACTGGTTGAGGCGGCCCTGCTCGTCGGCAAACGCGCGTGACAGCGCAGTCATCGGCACGATACCCGAGCCGACTTCGTTGGAAACGAGAACGATTTTCCCCGGCAACCGCGGCAGCACGTCGAGCAGCGCCTGCCGGCGCGCCGCCCAACGACGCAGCGCGTTGCCGGTCACACCGCCGACGTCGTCGGCAAGCAGAAGATTCGAAAGCCACAAGGTCAGGCAGTCGACGAGTACGCAAACGTCGTCGTCGGCGTAGCGGCGCAAGGCGGCGGCGAGATCGACCGGTTCTTCGACGGTGGCCCAGTCGCTTGGGCGCCGCGCCTGGTGGTGTGCGATCCGGCACTCCATCTCGTCGTCCAGCGGCTGCGCCGTTGCCACGTAAACGACGCGCAAACCGCTTTCGGTCGCCCGACTCTCGGCCAGCAAACTCTTCCCGGATCGGCTCCCGCCGAGGATCAATTCACGCATCGCGCAAGCGTAACACGCGGCAGCGACGCGTATAATCGGCGCCTTTTCCGCCCCGTGCCGATGCCGTTCGCGATCGTTCCCCGCCACCCCGTTCCTGCCCTGCAGGCCCACATCGACGGCAAGACGAAACCGCCCGGATCGCTCGGCGCGATTGAACGCCTGGCGCGCCAACTCGGCGAAATTCAGCAAACGCTGACGCCGCGCCTCGATTCACCACGACTGCTCGTTTTTGCCGGCGACCATGGCGCCGCACGGGCCGGCGTCTCGGCGTTCCCGCAAGAAGTCACCTGGCAGATGGTTGAGAACTTTCTCGCCGGTGGCGCCGCGATCAACGTTTTCGCCCGCCACAACGGACTGCAGCTGGCGGTGGTCGACGCCGGCGTTGCGCACGACTTCGGCACCCGCGAAGGACTCATCGACGCCAAGATTGCGTACGGGACGTGCAACTTCATCGAGCAGCCAGCGATGAGTACCGCCCAGTGCGAGACCGCACTGGCTCAGGGTGCGGCGATTGCCCGCGAGGCTGCCGACGCCGGCTGCTGCGTCCTCGCCTTCGGCGAAATGGGAATCGGTAATACCGCGGCCGCCGCTTTGCTCACCCATCACCTGACGGGTGCTCCGCTCGACGTCTGTGTCGGGCGCGGCAGCGGGCTCGACGACGCCGGTCTGGCACGCAAGCGGCAGCTGCTGGCACAGGCGGTGGCGCGGGCTGCGCTACCCGTCGGCGCCGAGCCGCTGCGCATCGTCCAAGAGTTCGGCGGCTTTGAAATTGCGATGATGGCCGGCGCCCTGCTTGCCGGCGCCGAACGCCGCCTGGTGCTGCTGATCGATGGTTTCATCGTTACCTCGGCCTTGCTCGTCGCGGCGCGCATCGTCCCCGCGGTCACCGACTACTGCGTCTTCTGTCACCAATCGACCGAACCCGGCCACCAGGTTCAGCTTGCAGCATTGAACGGCCAGCCGCTGCTCGATCTCGGCCTGCGCCTTGGAGAAGGCACAGGCGCCGCACTCGCCTGGCCCCTGGTGCGCGCGGCCGCCGCCTTCCTCGCCGAAATGGCGAGCTTCGAGTCCGCTGGCGTCAGCCGGGGCGGCTGACCTGGCAGGCTGGAGTCAACTTTGAAGTGCAACAGCCCACCCAAGGTTGGAGGGGGTCGAACCGCTTGATCTGTCGACGCTGACGCGACACGAGTTGCGAGCAGTTCTGTGGTGGACAGCGCCCCGCGGCCAAGCCCGTAGATCAGGGGGTTACCAGATACACAGGAAGTCCCCCCTTGTGCAGACAAAATGCGTCGGAAGCTGACCCCGATCGCGGACATCGATCGTTTACCCGAGTGTCCCCATTGGCTGACGAAAGGCTCCCATGAAGCGATTTCAACGCCTGCTGCTGGCGACTGCCCTGCTTTTCGGCAGTGTCCTGCAAGCGCAACCGAACGAGCGCGCGCCACGTCCTGCGGCGTCGGCGCCCTTGCTGCTGCACGTCGCCGACGCCGAGCAAGCGGTACGCCTGACGCACGTGATGGTCGACAGCATCGTCGTCGGACGCACCGCGCGAACGACGGTCGAACTCACCTTCCATAATCCCAATTCGCGCGTCCTCGAGGGCGAGCTGCAGTTCCCCTTGCTCGAACGGCAGCAGGTCACCGGGTTTTCGCTCGACTTCGACGGCCAGTGGCGAGCCGCGGTCCCGGTCGAAAAAGCCCGTGGCCAGGAGGTCTTCGAGGACATCACGCGCGCCCAGGTCGATCCGGCGTTGCTCGAAGCCACTCAAGGCAAGCACTACAAGCTGCGGGTGTACCCGATTCCGGCACAAGGACAGCGCCGGGTGTCGCTGAGCATCAGCGAACAACTGTCGGTACGCGCCGATCGCTTTCTCGTCCTGCGTCTGCCGTTGACCTTCGCCCAGCCGAGCGAGCGCCTCGACTTTCGCTTGCGAGTTCCGGGATTGAAAGCAGCGTCGCTACCGGCAGTCAAGGGGTTGGGTGACGGCATGTGGCAGGACGAAGCGGGAAGCGCGGTGCTGCGCCTGCAACGCCTCAACGGCCACCCGACGGCAGCGGCCGCGATTGCCGAAATCGCTTTCCCGGCAGCGTTGGCGGCGCCGGTAACGGTCGAGGAGTTTGACGGCAAGCGCTACTTCTACACCGAGACCACCGCGCCAAAGGTCTTGACCGCGGCCCGCCCGAGGCCCGCGTCGCTGGCCATCGTCTGGGACGCCTCGGGATCAGGCGCCCAGCGCGACCACCGCCGGGAGTTTGCGCTCCTCGATGCCTATTTCCGGGCGCTGGGAACGACCCGCGTCGACCTCACCCTGGCCCGTGACAGCCGTGAAGACGGCGGCACCTTCATCGTCAAAGGCGGCGACTGGAGCGCCTTACGAGCAGCACTGGAAAAGCTCAGCTACGACGGCGCGACCAACCTGGCGGCCTTTCAGCCCTCCGCCCCCAGCGACGCCATCCTGCTGTTCACCGACGGCCTTGGCAACTTTTCGGAGCGCGGTCTGCCCGACTATGCCGCCCCGCTATTCGCCGTCAGCGCCGCCGCGGGCGCCGACAACGATCGCCTGCGTTTCGCCGCGACGCGCAGCGGAGGGGTGTTTGTCGATCTCACGACGACGGCTCCGGCAAGCGCCGCCGACTCGCTGCAGCGCCTCACGACACGACTGCTTGGCGTGCAATCGAGCCTTGCCGACGAACTAATCACGACCCCGCTCGACCCGGACGGACGACGAGTGGCGATCGCTGGCGTTCTCCGCGCCGCGACCGCCACGCTGACGCTTTCCTGGCGGCACCCAAACGGCGCGGTCGAACGTCAGCTGCTCGACGTCAGTAGCCAGTCGGCGCTGCCGGCCAAATTCGCCGCGCAGACCTGGGCTGGCTTGCAGCTTGCTCAGCTCCTTCCGGAACGCAGCGTCAATCGGCAGGCGATCGAGCGTCTCGGCAAGACCTTTGCGCTCGTCACGCCGGGGACTTCGCTGATCGTTCTCGATCGGGTCGAAGACTACGTGCGTTACGACATCGTCCCTCCCGTCGAATGGCGCAGCGAGTACGAACGCCTGGTGACGGCGCGCCAGCAATCGCGCGAGCGCGAGCGGAGCCGCCATCTCGACGACATCGCGCGTCGTTTTCGAGAGAAGCAGGCGTGGTGGGAGCGTGACTTTCCGAAAGACGAGCGCCGCCAGGTTCGCGAAGAAGCGAAGAACGGCGTCGGCGCCGTCAACGTCGGCGGCGCTCCGGCGGCGATCAACCGCCCGCTACCGGCAGCTCCGGCGGCTCCGGCCGCTGCACCGCTGCTCGCCGAATCACGCCAACAGGCCAAATCAGCCGCTCCGGCACAGCGCGTCGCCGAGCCTGCGGCAGCGCGCGACGCCGCCGAGTCGACCGCGTCGCCGGCTGCCGCCCGCATTGCACTGCGGAAATGGACTCCGGACTCGCCGTACGCAAACCGCCTGCGAAACGCACCAAAGCAAGACCTCTATCGCGTCTACCTCGACGAACGGCCGGGCTACCTCAACAGCACCGCCTTCTTCCTCGACGCCGCCGATCTTTTCTTTGAGCGCGGCGAACCCGCCCTGGCCTTGCGCATCCTCTCCAACCTGGCGGAGATGGATCTCGAAAACCGTCACCTGCTGCGCATCCTCGCCTATCGACTCCAGCAGGCGAAGCGCGCCGACCTCGCCGTCCCCATACTGCGCCGCGTCGTCGAGCTGGCGCCCAATGAACCGCAGTCGTGGCGTGACCTCGGTCTCGCGCTGGCCGACACCGGCGCGCGCCAGCAGGCGGTCGACGCCTTGCTTCAGGTCGTGACGCGACCGTGGCACAACCGCTTCCCGGATATCGAATTGATCGCCTTGGCCGAAATGAACGCGCTGATCGCCACGGCGCCGCAGACGCTGGATCGGTCGGCGATCGACCCTCGTTTTCTGCGCAATCTGCCGCTCGACCTGCGCGTCGTGCTGTCATGGGACGCGGACAACACCGACATCGACCTGTGGGTGACCGACCCGAATGGAGAAAGGAGCTACTACGCCAACCGCCTGAGCTACCAGGGAGGGGCGATGTCGCGCGATTTCACCGGCGGCTACGGCCCCGAGGAATACTCGCTGAAGCGAGCCAAACCCGGGCGTTACCTGATTCAGGCGCAGTTCTACGGCCATCGCCAACAAGTGGTGGCCGGTGCGACGACCCTCAACGTGCGCTTGTACAGCGGCTTTGGCACCTCGGGACAGAAGGAAGAGCAGATCACCTTGCGCCTGAAGGGACAACGCGAGGTCGTGACGGTGGGCGAATTCATCGCCGGCGAGTGATGCGGTCAACGACGGCCAGGCACGGCACCATGCTGCTGTCGAGCGAATTGGCTCCTGCACCTTCGCCAATCAACCCGGCCTCGTCGAGCAGGACGCGGCAACCGTCGTGCCGACCCACCCCGCATAGCCGAACTTCGACCAGATCGAAGCAGCATCAAGCCCGATCAGCAGCGCGTCGCGCCTCGCTGCTGATTCCTCCGGGCAGCCGGCGCCCCGGCGCAGCGGCAAGGCCTCTCATCCCTCCCCGTCGCCCGATCCCAGGTCGCCGGCGATCAAGCGGAACTGCTCCAGCGCTGCCTCGAGGTCGGCCACGATCTCCTGGGCGATCACTTCGGGTGGCGGCAGATTGTCGCTATCGGCGAGGCTCTCGTCCTTGAGCCAGAAGATGTCCAGGCTGGCCTTGTCGCGCGCCACCAGTTCGTCGTAGTCATAGACGCGCCAGCGGCCATCGGGGTTCTCGGGGCTCCAGGTGGCCTGCCGCTGGTACCGGTTGGCCGGATTGAACAGCGCCACGAACTCGTCCAGGTCCGCGCGCTTGAGTGGGTTGGTCTTCAGCGTGAAGTGCTTGTTGGTGCGCAGGTCGTAGATCCAGAGCCTGCGCGTCCACGGCGTTTCGCTGGCCGGCTTCTTGTCGAAGAAGATCACGTTGGCCTTGACGCCCTGGGCGTAGAACAGGCCCGTGGGCAGACGCAGCAGGGTGTGCACGTCGCACTCGTGCATCAGCTTGCGGCGGATGGTCTCGCCGGCGCCGCCTTCGAACAGCACGTTGTCGGGCA
>CAYQVH010000029.1:0-49034 GCA_964420975.1 uncultured Candidatus Accumulibacter sp. | reverse complement strand
TTCCACATACACCTCGTCCGTAATCACCGGCCGCCTCAAATCCGCCCATCTTCTCAACTCCGTGTCTCAACTTTCAATCGGTGCCCTGTGTCAATTTACATCCGGTGGTGACAGCATGGAACGGGTGGCACAGCACAAACGCATCGTCGGTCTCGACATTCATCAGGCGCAAATCACGGCCGGTGCGCTGATCGAGGAAGCGGATGACAGGACACGCATGGAGCAACGGCAATTTGGCGGGTTCAAGCGGGGTCGCCGCGAACGGGCCAGCTGGGTGTCCTTGTTACACCCGGATGAAGAAATCTTCGATGCTTTGCACGGCGACCTGACCGCCAGCCATCAGTGCGTTGTCGACGAACTGATGCACCCTACTTAGAAGTGAAGGTAGCGTACCCCCCGCCTTCTCGCTGAGGTCGGTCGACTGGCGAGCCATCAGCAGCGGCGGCCCGGCCGCGGGCGCTCACCCGCGGGTTACGGCGCACTCGCCATGCGGCCGGGCGGCGTCCGCTCAGCGCTCATTCGGCCACCCCCCTCGACAACCGCGGTGCGCCAGCGTCGAGGCGCAGGGCGAGTTCGACCTTGTTACCGACGCCGAGCTTGCGAAAGCAATGCGCGACGTGGTTGCGCACCGTCGCCGGCGACAGCGACAGCGCGCGGGCAATTGACGTGTGCGTCTCACCGCTGGCGTAGCGTCGGGCAATCTCGCGTTCGCGCGCGGACAGTTGCGCCAAGGCGCCGGTCGAACGGACGAGGACGAAGCGATACTCGCCACTGTCGGTGACGTCGAAACGCCAGCCGCCGGCGACATGCGCCTGGCCCGCCTGCACGCAGGCCGCCAGCGGTACGGGCAAGTGGCTGCCGCTCCACGCTGGCCAGTGCTGGCGCAGCGAAGCGATGAACGACGCCGAGGCTTCGCGCAGCAGGCCGCGCCGGTCAAGCACCGCCCACGCCTGGTTGAGACGCTCCGGCAGGCGCAGGAAGTGCCGCAGCCAGGCCGCGCGATGCGTCGCCGCCAGATGCGGCATCAGGAGCTCCTTGAGCTCGCGCTCGGTTGCGGAAAACGGCAGTCCGGGATCGTGTCGCCAGAGCAACAGGAACTCGTACAGCGAAGTCGGCCGTTCGAGCAGCAGCGTTCCGAGCGCCCACTCGACCTTGAAGCGGCGTCCGAACCGGCGGTAGAGCGTGCTGCGCAGGTAGGTCTCACGCTCCACGAGATCGCCGAGGCTAATCGCCGTTCCCGGATCGGCGAGTAATGCCGCACGGAAGAAGTCGTGCTCGCCGCAGCGCGCGTACGCCTCGACGATGCCGTCCTCGCAGTGGTGCAGATGCAGTTCGTGCACTGCCGGCGGATCTGCCGAAGCACTCCCCCAGCACGCCGAGTCGAAGCCGATCACGGCAGCGACCCGTTCCAGCGCCCAGGCGCGATAACGGCTGGGCGGCACCTCGCGACCTTCCCGATACAGGGAAAGGATCACTCCGTTGAGCGCCCGTGCGGCAGCCATGTCCATGTCCCGATTGTGCACCAGCCGCCGCCCTGCCGCCAGTGGCGGCCGCTCGGATCGTGGCATGGTGCAGATGGACCACTTCCACTCTTTACAGCTCCGTTCCAGTCGCTTCGGCGACGTCTGCGACGACCCCGGCCGAGGCCGACAGAACCAAGTCATCACATTAATTTAATAGTTAATTGTCAAGGCATCGATCACAGAACCAGGATAAGGCATGAAGTGTGCTTATCCTCGTCATCAGGAGAACCGTCGACGCCGGGGGAGTCGTACCGCCGCCCGCTACCACAAGAGGAGGAAAGACATGGCCGCCCAAGTACCGCGTTTCGTCATCAAGCCCAGCCTTCTGGCCATTCTCCTCGCCTTCCCAACGCAGCAGGCGCTGGCCGCCAACTGCACCTGGAACCCGGACACCGGCAACTGGGCCACGGCAGTCAACTGGAGCTGCGGCATCGTACCCGGCGCGGGCGACAACGCGACCATCGCAGTGGACAAGACGGTCACCGTCAACGGCGTGCAGTCGATTCTGAACCTGACGAATGCCGGCAGCGTCAACCTCGACGCCTTCCTGCTGACGCTGAGCGGCGGCGGCGGCACCACCAACACCGGCACGATCAACGTCGGCGCCGGCCCGAACCCCAATAACGCCGCGCTGCAGATCAGCGCCGGCCACAACGTGAACAACAGCGGCGGCGTCATCAACGTCAGCGCCGACAGCGTGATCAACCAGTTCGGCAGCACTATTACCGGCGGCAGCATCAACACCACCGGCAGCGGCCGGCTGGTGGCCTTCAACAGCGGCGCGAACTTCCTCTCCGGTGTCACGCTCAACGGCAGTCTCGACCTGGCATCGGGCGCCGGCATCGAGCGAATCATCAACGGCCTGACGCTCAACGGTACGGTCAACATCGGCAACAACAGCGTCTTCGCCCCGCAGGGCAATCAGACCCTCGGCGGCACCGGCACGATTGTCTTTGCCGACGCCAACGCTTCGAACCGGTTCAACGTCGAGGCCGGCACGCTGACCCTGGGCTCGGGCATCACCGTGCGCGGCGGCAATGGCGTCATCGGCCAACAGTCCTTTGTCGGCGGCGCCGCCACGCTGATCAATCAGGGCCTGATCTCGGCGGATGTCGCCGGCCGCACGATCACCCTGGGTGTCAACGGCCAGGTCATCAACCAAGGCACGATGCAGGCGCAAAACGGCGGCACGCTGCACCTGAACACCGGCGGCGGCTACGACAACAGCGCCGGTACGCTGCTGGCCGATAACGGCAGCACGGTGCTGTTCAACGGTGCGACGGTGACCGGCGGCGTGTTGAACTCCAACGGCACTGGCGTATTCAAGGCTTCGAACAGCGGCGCCAACTTCCTCAATGGCGTGACGCTAAACGGCACGCTCGACATGGCGACGACTGCGTCGATCGAGCGCATCAGTGCCGGCTTGGTGCTGAACGGCACGATCAACATCGGCAACGGCAGCGTCCTCGCCCCGCAGGGCAACCAGACGATCAGTGGTAGCGGCACGATCGCCTTTGCCGACGGTAGCTCCTCGAACCGGTTGAACGTGGAAGCTGGCAACCTGGTCATCGGCTCCGGCGTCACCGTGCGCGGGCAGACGGGCGTGATCGGTCAGCAGAGCTTCGTCGGCGGTGCGGCGACGCTCACCAACAACGGCACCCTCCAAGCCGACGTCGCAGGCGGAACGATCACCCTTGCCGTCAATGGCCTGACGACGAACAACGGCACGCTCGCAGCGCTGAACGGCGGCACGCTGCGACTCGACTCCAACATTGCAGGGGGTGTCGGCAGCCAGATATTCGCCGGCGCGGGCAGCACGGTGCTGCAGAACGGCGTCACGGTCAGCGGGACCATCAACACAGCCGGCAGCGGCTCGTTCCGCGCCAGCAACAGCGGCGCCAACTTCCTCGACGGAGTAAGCCTTGCCGGCACGCTCGACCTGGCTTCGGCCACGGGGATTGAGCGCCTCACCAACGGCCTGACGCTCTCCGGCAGCACGATCAACATCGGCAATGGCAGCGTTCTCGCGCCGCAAGGGAACCAGACGATCAGTGGCACCGGCACGATCGTCTTTACCGACGGCAGCGGCTCGAATCGCCTCAACGTCGAAGCCGGCAACCTCGTCATCGGATCCGGCGTGACCGTGCGCGGCCAGACCGGCATCATCGGCCAGCAGAGCTTCGTCGGCGGCGCCGCTACGCTGACCAACAACGGCGCCATTCAGGCAGATGTCGCCGGAGGCGCCATCACGATCCAGGTCAACGGGACGACGACCAACAACGGCACCCTTGCCGCACTGAACGGCGGAACGCTGAACCTGAACTCCGCCATTGTCGGCACGACTGGCAGTCAGATTCTGGCCGGCGCCGGAAGCGTGGTGAACCAGAACGGCGTCACCATCAGCGGCGACATGAACCTCACCGGCGCCGGCTCGTTCCGCGCCAGCAACAACGGCAACAACTTCCTTTCCGGCGTGACGCTGTCGGGAACACTGGACCTAGCCTCCGCGACCGGCATCGAGCGCGTGGCCGGCGGGCTGACGCTCAACGGTGCCACGATCAACATCGGCAACAACAGCCTCTTCGCTCCGCAGGGCAATCAGACCATCGGCGGCACCGGCACGATCGTCTTTGCCGACACCAACAGCTCGAACCGATTCAACGTCGAGGCCGGCACGCTGACGCTGGCCAGCGGCATCACGATCCGCGGCGGCGCCGGCACCATCGGCAGCCAGGCCTTCGTCGGCGGCGCCGCGGCCTTGATCAACCAGGGCCTGATCGCCGCAGACGTTGCCGGCCGCACGGTCGTGCTCACGGTCAACGGCACGACGACCAATCAGAACCTGATAAAGGCCGCCAACGGCGGCACGCTGCGCATCGACAGCGCGGTGAACAACAGCGCCGGCACGCTGCTGGCCGACGCCGGCGGCATCGTACAGCTGTCGGGCACCAGCATCACCGGCGGCACGCTAGCCAGCAACGGCAGCGGCGTGTTCCGAGCCACCAACAGCGGCGCCAACTTCATCAACGGCACCACGCTCAACGGCGTGCTCGACCTGGCCAGCTCGACCAGCATCGTACGCATCAGCGACGGCGGCATGGTGCTGAATGGTCGCATCGACCTCGGCAGCAACAGCATCTTGGCGCCGCAGGGCAATCAGACGTTCTCCGGCACCGGTTCGATCGTCTTCGCCGACTCCGGCAGCAACCGCTTGAACCTCGAGGCCGGCACGACGACGATCGGCACCGGCGTCACGGTGCGCGGTGTCAGCGGCGTGATCGGCCAGCAGAGCTTCGTGGGCGGCGCCGCCGCGCTGATTAACCAGGGCACGATCAACAGCGACGGCGGCGGCACGATCAGCATCAACCCAAACGGGGCGATCACCAACGACGGACTGCTGCGCGCGCAGAACGGCACGCTGGCGGTACAGCGCAACGTCAGCGGCAGCGGCACGCTACAGGTCGACGCCGCCGGCCTGATGACCTTGGCCAACGGCGGCAACACGCAAGGCCGGTTGCTGATGGGCAACGCCGGAGCTTCGCTGAACCTCGGCAGCGGCAACCTCGTCATCAACACCGACTACACGAACGGGGCTGCCGGCAGCGGCAATACGTTCAACCGGCGCACCGGTGTCAGCGGCACCGGCCAGATCGTCGCCGGCGGCGACGTGGCACAGGTCATCACTGGCGCCGGCGTCAGCGGCGGCAACACGACGAACGCGACGCTGACGATCGGCAGCGTTCGCGTAGGGAGCACGACGTTCGACTACCAGATCGGCAACGCCGGCACCACCGGCCCGACGTTGCGCGGCGCGATCCAGACCGCGGCCAACGGCGGCAACATCACCGATGCGCGGCTCGGCGGCTCCGGAGTCACGGCGAGCAACTACAACGCCGGTGCGCCCGGCGGCAACAGCGGAAATCTGGCGGTGACCTTCACGGCTGCCAGCGCTGGCGCCCTGGCGCCACTCGCGGGGCAGGTGGTGAACCTGCGCAGCAACTTCGAGAACATCGCCGACCAGAAGCTCAACATCGTGCTCGGCGCCGGCGCTGCCGCGTACAACGCGGCTGTGGGTAGCGCGGGAAGCCCGGTGACGGTCGTCAACCAGCACGTGGGAGGAAGCCAGACTGCAGCACTTACCGTGTCCAATATCGCACCGGGGGGCGCATTCACCGAGGGACTGAACGCAAGCTTTGGCGTCAACGGCGGCGCGGCGACCAACAACGGGGGCAGCATCAGCCTGCTCGCCGGCGGCGCAAGCAACAACAGCGCGATGCGCGTCGGTGTCGACACCTCGACTGCAGGCGCCAAGAGCGGCACCGTGACGTTGAACTACCAGACCGATGGCACCGGAACGAGCGGACTCGCAGCGGCGAGCGCCGGCTCCCAGACGGTCAACGTCAGTGGCAATGTCTATCGGTTCGCGCAGCCGAATACGATCGGGCCGATCAACTTCGGCAACGTGCTCGCGGGCAGCACCCAACAGCGCACGGTAACGATCAGCAACCTCGCCGCAGCCGACGGGTTCTCGGAGGCGCTGAACGCCGCCTTTGGGACTATCGGCGGCACCAATGCGGGCCGCTTCTCCACCAGCGGCTCAATCACGGGGCTGCTGGCCGGCAATACCGACAACACCGGCATGATCGTGACGCTGAACACCAGCGCGGCGGGAACCGTCAGCGCCAACGTACAGATCCTGCTCGCTTCCAACGGCACGGCGATCGGCAACGGCCTCGGCATCACACCACTGGCAACCCAGGAGATCAACCTCGATGGCGTCATCACCGGTACGATCGGCAACCTCGCGAGCGCGGGGCTTGCGCCAACGACGGTGAATTTCGGCAAGTTCCGCGAAGGCCAGGTCAGCAGCCAGACGCAACAGTTGACGGTGACTAATCTCACGAGCGGACCGGGAGAAGGACTGAACGCAAGCTTCGGCGCTAACACGGGAACCGCGAGCAACAACGGCGGATCGATCACGAGCCTCGCCACCGATGCATCGAACAACACGTTGATGCGCGTGACGCTGAACGGACTGGCCACCGTGGGGGCGAAGAGCGGCACCACCACGGTGAACTTCGCCTCTGACGGATCGTTCAACAGTGGCGTGCCGACGACGCTGCCGTCGCAGACGGTGAACATGAGTGCCGAGGTCTATCGCTTGGCACAGGCCGGTGTGACGCCGACGGTGAATCTCGCTGCAAGACGCGTCGGCGACGCGGCCGCAACCGGCACGCTGACGATCGCCAACACCGCCGCCAACGATGGCTTCAGCGAAGGACTGCGCGGCACGATCGGTGCCGCCCCGGCTGGATTCGCCATTTCGGCACCGGCAGCGACTGGCTTGATCGCTGCCGGAGGGTCCGAAACCCGTACGGTTTCACTGTCGACTGCAAGTGCCGGCAGTTTTGGCGGCGTGGTCAATGTCGCTCTGAATTCTGACGGCGCCGGCACGAGCGGATTCGGCGCGCTGCCAATTGGCTCCCAAAACGTCGCTGTGAACGGCAAGGTCTATACTCCTGCGGTCGGCACCGTAAACACCGGCACGATCGACTTCGGCATCGTGCGCGTAGGCGATGTGGTGACGGCGCAGAACGTTTCGGTGACCAACACCGCTGCCGCTACCGCGCTCAACGATACGTTGCGCGCAGCGCTTTCGACCGGCAGCGCAGGGTTTTCTGCCAACGGCATCGTCAGCGGCCTGGGCGCCGGACAAAGCAACGCCGCCGGCACATTGACGGTCGGATTGGACACGGCAGCCGCGGGCATCTTCAACGGCAACGCAGAAGTCGGCTTCGCGAGCCAGAACCCTGACATGGTCGATCTGGTGCTCGCCTCCGGTGGCGTCATCCTCAGGGCGCAGGTCAATAACATCGCCAACGCCAGCTACAGCGTCGTGACCGGAGGCGGCACGCTGACGCGCACGGGCAACAACTTCACGCTGGATTTGGGCAACGTCGTGCTGGGCGCTTCGATCAATGACGTGCTGCAGCTCACCAACTTGGTCGGAGGGCCGGCCGACTCGCTCAACGGCCTCTTTGATCTGAGCGGCACCGCGGACGCCGACGGCTTCAACTTCAGCGGTTGGAATGCGTTCACAGGTCTGCTTGCGGGCGCTTCGATCGGGGGCCTGGACTTCACCTTCGATGCCACGGCCTTGGGTTTTTTCGACGATCTCATCGAGTTCAAGGGACAGAGTGTCAATGGCTTCGGGCCAGACCTGGAGCAGCTGCGCAGCCTACGCATTATCGCCAACGTAGTCCCCAGTGGCGGCACGGTGCCGGAGCCGGCGACGATGATGTTGCTGACCATGGCGCTCGCCACTCTGCTGCTGCGCCGACGCAGCATGGTACACTGAGCCGCGGGGAGGTCGCTGCGAAGGGAGGCCCCCCGCGTTGACCGACCCACTTCGCGAGAGAGCGTGCGCGTGAACACCTTACAATATCGCATCCTGATGCTTCTGGGCACACTGGCCCTGTTGCTGTCGGTGGTCAACGCGCTGCTGTTCAGCAGCAACCGGGAAGCACAGAACGAGGTGAGCGCACGCGCTCAGTACATCCAGCAGAGTCTGCAGATCGAGCCGCTCTACCAGTCGCTGGTCAAGTCGCTCGCTGATCTCGCGGCCAGGAACGGTGACACGCAGCTCAGCGACCTCCTGGCTGCGCAGGGAATCAGCTTCAGCGCCGCGCCGCCAGCCACTCCGGCCCGGTGAGCGAAATGGGCGCCATCAACGAACAGCACTCCGGGAACGTCTTCGCGCCAATCTGCCTGCTGGCGGTGGCGATAGTCGTCTGGTCCGGTTTCCAGGCAACCCAGCTCTATCAGGAGCGGAGCAGCCTGGCCAGCCTGCGCAGCAATCAGGAAACGACCTTTAGAAACGCCGAGAAGATGCGGGCACAGCTCGAGGCCCTCGCCAGCGGGACGCAGAAGCTCGCCACCGCTGGCAACAGGAATGCGCAAGCGGTGGTCAGCGCCCTGCAACAGCGCGGTGTCACGATCAATCCGGAAGCGAAGAAGTCGCAGTAGGCGCCTGCCTGCCCCTGCAGGCGACGGCTACCCGAGCGCGCGCCAGGCAGAGAGTACCGGCTTACCCCTGCCCCCCGCCGGACGGCGCCGCCGTCAGCAGCATGACCCTGCTGTCACGAATTCTCGGCTTCGTCCGCAAATCCGTGGTCGCCCGAACTTTTGATGCCGGCATGCTGACCGAGGGGGTGATCGAAAGTGGTGGTCGATCCTGTTTCCCATACTTCAAAGACGGTCGGGATAGGCTCTTGTATAGTGAGTTTTTGTCTCTTATGACTCAGCGTTACATGTTCTGAGCAGATTCTGTCACGGGGTCGTATACACAAATCGGCAACTGTGAACAGACCCTAGTCGAATCGAGACGGAGGTTGCAAACGGGCCAGATAGTCCTGATGGACGAGCAAGCTCAGGGCATGCGGGCGAAGCGCCTTGATCGCCGCGCTCGCTGCAGTCAACGAGTCGCCACGTTCGATCAGGATTTGCGCGGCGATCAAGCCCGTGCGTCCGGAGCCGCCCTTGCAGTGGATCGCGATTTTCTTGCCGGCGTCGAGCAGGCGATGCACGAACAAGCGCTGCGCCGCCCATGTCACGGCGAAGTCCTCCCCAGGAGCCTGGTCGTCTTCGACTGGGAAATGAAACCATTCCAGGCCAATTCTGGAACACAGCGCCCCCATGTCCGTCACTCCGTTGGCCGCCATTTCAGCGTCGGGCATCAGGGTGATCATTGCGTCGGCACCCGCCATTTTGAGTTGAGTGAGCGCGGTGTCACGCTCTACCCCCTTGGTACCGGGACAGGGAGTGAGAATCAGGCCGGCGCCGTCCGGTTTCAGCGGGAGGAGATCATGGGGATGCAGAGTCATGGCAAATCGCTGGTGATTGATATCAGGGGGCGCCGACGATAGCAGCTGCCTCGATGGCGGTCAATCGCTGCCTCGTCGGCCGGGGTCCGCCGTCATTGTCTCGTTTCTGGGTACTCAAGCGCTCTGATGGTCGCTGCCGAGGCGATCTCGGCGATCAGCCGGACGAGGATCGACGCCGGCAGTCGTTTTCGCCGGCGAAAAACCGTTGCTGGAACCACAGCGAGACGTTCACCAGTCCGATCATCACCGGCACTTCGACCAGCGGCCCGATGACGGCCGCAAAGGCGGCGCCGGAATTGATCCCGTAGACGGCAACGGCGACGGCAATCGTCAATTCGAAGTTGTTGCTCGCCGCGGTGAAGGAAAGCGTCGCGCACTTCTGGTAGCCAGCGCCGACCTTCCGGCTCAACGCGAACGAGACGACGAACATGAGCACAAAGTAGATCAGCAAGGGAATGGCAACGCGTACGACGTCCAGTGGAATGGTGACAATCAGCGCCCCCTTGAGGCTGAACATGACGACAATGGTAAACAGCAAGGCACAGAGGGCGATGGGGCCAAGTCGAGGGACAAAGCGTTCCTGGTACCACCGCCGGGTGACGAAGCGCAGCATCACGAACCGCGTCAAGAAGCCGGCGACGCAGGGAACGCCAAGGTAGATCAGGACGCTTTCGGCAATCTGACCGATCGACACCTCGACCGCGGAACCGGAGAGCCCGAACAGCGGCGGCAGCACGGTGACGAACAGCCATGCATAGACGCTGTAGAAAAGGACTTGAAAGACGGCGTTAAAGGCAACCAGACCGGCGGCGTACTCGGTCGATCCCTTGGCGATCTCGTTCCAGACGATCACCATCGCGATACAGCGCGCCAGGCCGATCAGGATCAGTCCAACCATGTACTCGGGCTTGTCGGGCAGGAAGACGATGGCCAACAAGAACATCAGAATCGGTCCGATGACCCAATTCTGAAGCAGCGAGAGGCCGAGGACCCTGCGGTCGGCGAGTACATCCGGCAGTTCTTCGTAGCGCACCTTGGCGAAAGGAGGGTACATCATCAAGATCAGCCCCAGCGCAATCGGCAGGTTGGTCGTGCCGACCTGAAAGGTATTGATCAGGCGCTCGATTCCGGGAATGAAGTATCCCAGGCCGACTCCGGCCGCCATGGCAGTAAAGATCCAGACGGTCAGATAGCGGTCGAGAAGCTTGAGTTTTGTCGTGGCAGTGCTCATTTTGGGGGGTTTACTTATTTCTATAATTCTAGCATTATAGAATGGTTACTCAGCCTCAAGTGGCTCAAGCAATTTCGCTCGCTAACAATCTCGCCGAGCGCAACCCATCACTCGGAGAAGCAGGAATGACGATCAAGGTTGGCATTAACGGTTTTGGCCGCATCGGCAGACTGGCGCTGCGCGCGGCGTGGGACTACCCGGAACTGGAGTTCGTGCACATCAACGAGGCGAACGGACCGGTCGAGTCGGCAGCGCACCTGCTCGAGTTCGATTCCGTCCATGGCCGCTGGCGGCACGACGTCACCACCAGCGGCGGGCGGCTGCTTATCGACGGAAAGTCGATCGGCTACAGCACGGCCAGGGACGTCGCCGGGGGAGCCTGGCACGAGGCCGGCGTGGACATCGTTCTCGAAGCCAGCGGCAAGTGGCGAACGGTCGATGAGCTGTCACCGTATCTGGCGGCGGGCGTCAGGAAAGTGATCGTCGCCGCGCCGGTCAAGGGCGGCGATACGCTGAACATCGTCATGGGCGTCAATGACCACCTGTACGACGCGGCTCGCGACCATATCGTCACCGCTGCCTCGTGCACGACCAACTGCCTGGCACCCGTGGTCAAGGTCGTGCATGAGGCGATTGGCATTTCGCACGGCATGATCACGACCATTCACAGCTCGACCAACACCCAGAGCGTGCACGACCAGATGCACAAGGATCTGCGCCGTGCGCGGGCTTCGAGCCTATCACTGGTGCCGACGACGACCGGCTCGGCGACCGCGATCGCGCTCATCTTTCCGGAACTGAAAGGTAAGCTCGACGGCCACGCGGTGCGCGTACCGCTGCTCAACGCCTCGCTCACCGACTGCGTTTTCGAAATGCGGCGGCCGACCAGTGTCGCCGAGGTCAATGGGCTGCTCAAGGCGGCGGCCGAAGGCGCCCTCAAGGGCATCCTTGGGTTCGAGGAGCGGCCACTGGTGTCGATGGACTACTGCGGCGATCCGCGCTCGTCGATTGTTGATGCGGCGCATACCCTGGTGATAAATGGCACGCTGGTCAAGATCTACGCCTGGTACGACAACGAGTGGGGCTACGCCAATCGCTACGTCGAACTGGCGCGCAAGATCGCTGTTGCACTGTAGGCGAACCGCCCCGGATTCCGCGCCGATCGGAGCGGTCGCCCGGTCTCGGTCGACGATCCCGGTACTGGGGCACTTTCACGGAGAACGACGATGAGCGATCCGTCCGCCGCCAGCGGCCCGGCGGCCCGCGCCGGCCTGCGCAACTACACCCTGGTGACCGCCGCCTACTGGTCGGACACCGTCACCGACGGTGCCACCCGGATGCTGGTGCTGTTTTACTTTTACAACCTCGGCTACAGCCCGCTGGCGGTCGCCTCGCTGTTCATCTTCTATGAAGTCTTCGGCATCCTGACCAATCTCTTCGGCGGCTACATCGGCGCCCGCTACGGGCTCAAGACGACGCTGTTCATCGGGCTCGGCACGCAGATTGTCGCCTTGTCGATGCTCGCCTTCGCACCCGAAGCCTGGCTCGTCGTCGCCTGGGTGATGGTCTCGCAAGCCCTCAGCGGCATTGCCAAGGACATGACCAAGATGAGTTCGAAGAGCGCGGTCAAGCTGATCGTCCCCGACGGCGCTTCGGCAACGCTCTACCGCTGGGTCGCCATCCTGACCGGGTCGAAGAATGCGCTGAAAGGGGTCGGCTTTTTCCTCGGCGGTCTGCTGCTCAGTCTCTTTGATTTTCAGACCGCGATCAGGGCGCTCGCTGCACTCGTCGGGAGCACGCTGATCCTCGCCGCCGTATTGATGCGCGGCGGCCTCGGACAGGCGAACAAGAAAGCCAAATTTGGTCAGATGTTTTCGCGCAACAGCGCGGTCAACAAGCTGGCCGCGGCGCGCATCTTTCTCTTCGGCGCACGTGACGTGTGGTTTGTCGTCGGCCTACCGGTGTTTCTTTCGAGCGTCCTGGGGTGGAATTTCTGGCAGTCGGGCGGCTTTCTCGCCGTCTGGGTGATCGGCTACGGCATTGTGCAGGCGGCGACTCCCGGCGTGCTGCGGCATCGCGTCGAGGAGCAGCACGAACCCGATGGCCGCACGGCGACGATCCTCGCCTTCGTCCTCGCCGCTTTGCCAGCCGCGATCGCTCTCGGACTGACCGCCGGCCTGCCGCCGAGTACCGTCGTCGTCACCGGTTTGATTCTCTTTGGCGCCATTTTCGCGCTCAACTCGGCCGTCCACTCCTACCTGATCCTGGCCTACACCGACAGCGACAAGGTGGCGATGAACGTCGGTTTCTACTACATGGCCAATGCGGCGGGCCGTCTCGCCGGCACGGTGCTCTCCGGCGCTCTTTACCAGTGGGGACTGCAAAGTGGCGAAAGCCATGGCCTGATCGCCTGCCTTTGGGCGTCTTCGGCCTTCGTCCTGATTGCCGGGCTGCTGTCGCTACTGTTGCCGCGCAAGCTCGGCCCGCGCAGTCAGCCGATCAAGATCGACGACCTCGGCGAGTAGCGTATCCGACTGACGCCCGGCGGTCTGGCCCCGCCACGCGGCGTCTTCGCAACGCCGATCGACGAGAACGCTTAGCGGAATACGGAGCTCACGCGACTCAAGAACGTCTCCACCGCCGTCTTCCGGAGCGAACCCCCGGCTCACTCAGTGGCGATCGGTGTGATGCCCGTGGTTATGCTCACCGTCTCCCGAATGACCATGATTTCTCTCATGGTTATGACCATGATTACCGGTGTCCAGCGCCAACAGTTCGGCAACGTCGGGCTCGTGCTCCTGCAGGTCTTTGAGTAACCCCTCGTCCGACAGGTCGAGCGGTTGCGACTGGTGCCAATCGTCGTGTGCCACCTGCTGCAGTCGTTTGACGACAACCTCATCGTGGACCTCGATCGCCAATTCGCGGCGCGTGTCAAAACTTCCCGGCGCGAGATTGATCGAGCCGATGACCGCTCGCTTTCCGTCAGCAAGCATGACTTTGGCGTGCAGCTTGAGGCCCTTCAGTCGGTGCACCTTGGCGCCCAGATCCTGCAGGATACGCAGTCCTTCCACCCCCTCGACCAGCTTCCCCTTCTTGAGAAAGTGCGCAGGCCGGGCAAGAATATGGAGCTTGACGCCACGTCTCGTCGCTCGCACGAGACGCTCGATGATCACCTCGTCCTGGTAACGCTCGTTTTGCAGGTAGAGCGTTTCCTCGACCGAGTCGATAAAGCGGGCGATCCGATGGCGACCATTGGTGTTACACCAGATGAGATGTGACTCCATCCCGGGGTCAAACGGCTCGCGCGACCAGTCCGCGTCGAAGCAGCGGATCACTTCATCGACCTCGTGACGGTGCGTGGTGACAACCGCGAAGTCGCGTGTTTCGGTGAGGTTGCGCGTCTCCCAGTTGAGCGACTGAATGAACGCCGTCTCGCCGTCAATAACCAGCGATTTTTCGTGTGTGATGTCGAAGTCCGGATGGCTATCCAGCACTTCGACGCCGGCCGCCTCGAGCGCGGCACGCGTCGCCGAGTTTTCGACCTCGCCACTACGCCGGGCGGGATTAAGCATGACGCGCACCCTTACTCCACGCTGCTGAGCGGCAATCACCGCCGCCAACAGTTGCGGGTCAGAAAAGAGAAAAATCTTTATGCGCAGCAATTCCTTGGCCGCCGAAATCGCCTCGACAATCGGCTTGCCGGTATCGTCTGGAAGAACTATCAGGGAGCGGTGCATTCGCGGAAACTCCTTCGTCGGAAAACCAGTTTATGAACCCCTATCGGAAGCGATCGCCGGACACGAAGCGCTGAATCGCTGCTTTCCGGCCGTCAAAGCCCGGTCGCCGAAGAGGTGGGCTCCAGTTCGGCGCGCAACGATCGAGCAACTCCCCGGTCGGCCCGCTCATCAGGGCAGGCGAGAAGGCTGGAACTGGCGAGGTACTCGCGATCCGGATAGTAGGCGAACAGGTACTGTCCGCCCCGGATGTCGTCGATCAGGTCAGCCGCAATCTCCATGCGTATCGCGGGGCAGCCACCGCTGCGGCCCAGGCGACCAAGCTGTCGCATCGCTTCGTCGCTGACGTAGGGTGCACCGTGCATGACGATCGCTCGTTCGGAAGCGCGGTCGTTAATTCCCGGCTCGAGGCCTTCGAGACGCAAGGAGTAGCCGTGACGGCCCATGTAGGTCTCGGTCGTACGGAAAAGTCCAAGGCTTGACTGCAGGCTTCCTGGCTCGTTGGAGAAGCGAAACGCGTGGTCTTCTCCCGATCCCTTGCCGTGAGCCACGTGTTCCTCAAGCAACAGACGGCGTGTCTCGAGGTCGAACAGCCACAAGCGCGGCAGCGTAGACCGCAAGGAGTAGTCGATCACGACCAGTCGTCGCGCATTCAGCACACCGCGTTCTGCGCACGCCAGCGCGGTGACGGCAAGGCCCAGCACTCGCCGGTCGGCTCGCGGCGCCGCGATTGCCAAGTCCCTCGCGAGAGTCGCGTCGATCTCGGCGGCAACGCAATCGCCGAGCAAGCCGATGGCAAGCAGTACGCCCATCGCGCGACGGAAGGAAATGACCGCAGCGGCAAGCCAACGCATGCAACGCTTACCCCAGTTGAAAGCAGGGTGAAAATTATAACGCGATCGTCGCCACTCGTCGGCGGCTCCGCGCAGCACGGGATCCTCGTCGCGGCGATCCGGCAGGCCCGGCAGACACGACCGTGAACGGTTGGCTTCGGATTCCCGATCAGCCGGGGAACGGTCACTCACAAGGAGGAACGACGCCCGCTTGCGCCTGCGGATTGTAGCCAGCGCCTGGGCCAACGAACGACGAGGCTTCCGGCGTCGCCGCCGCCGACATCGCCGCCGGCAGCACCTTGGCCAATCGGCTGCGCTGACGGTCCAGGCACTCCTGGTTCAGCGGCACCTGTTGCGGACACGCCAGCCCTTCGGCCAAAGCGTCCTTGACCTCCGGCACGGTGGCATGGTGCGCCGCCCATTTGAACTCGACAAAAAACGCGTTCGCACAATCGATGTCGGCGAATTGGCCGGCACAGCTGGCTTCGCTGTCTTCGTCGGTCACGCCAGGAGGGCTGCACTTGACATAGCCGCAGCTGCCGCGAACCCACGCGGAAAGGGTTCGCAAGGGATCGTCCTGCAGCTGGTGTATCTTGGTCGGCAGATCCTGGTGCGAGAGGGGCTTCCCCTCCGGATTCTTCAACCAGGTCAGATTCTCTCGCTCCATCTTCGTCCAAAAAACCTCGATCTTGTCCTTTGACCAGTCCTGGAGCAGATAGGCATACAACTTCTTCTGCCTATTCGGGATGTCGGCATTCAACACCGCCGTTGACAGATGATGATGGTCGGTCAGGTAGAATTTCCCTCCCGGCCCCCTGACCAGCGGTACCCAACGCCGGTCCTCGAGCAGGTACTCGTCGAGCTTGCCGGCTTTGGCTTTCGCCGTGATCTTGCCAGACTTGCACGCAGCGGCGCCCATCCCGACTGCCGATTGCGTCGGATGCAGATCTTTGAGGTCGATCCAGCAACCTTTTTTCTTCTTCTCCTTGAAGGTCACGATTTTCACCGTCGACGCGCCAGCGTCCGACTCGTCGGCGTAGTCCACGCGTTTGACGACTCTGGTGTCCTTCCCGCACTCCGGGAGGTGTTTCTTCCAGTCGTCCCCGCCCTTCGCACTCGCTGCCACCGTCAGGAGGCTAAGCAGCACCCCACCACCAAGCAACGCAAATCGACGCATGCCCATCCTCCTTCGACTCTCCGGATCGTCGGAGTATCGGCGAGTGCGCCAGCCTGAGTCAATCGACGCCAGCGGATTCCGTCGGCTTCCCGTCATCGACAGGCAGCTAGCGTTTTGGCGAAGTCTCGCTCTCCCGTCCTTTCGCCGGCGGCAAACGCTCCATACCAGCGAAGGGCAGCTTGTTCCTCTCGGCCTCAGGTGGCGGCAAAGGGTGCTGCCAAGCCTTCGGCGGGCGGACCGGGGAAACGACGTACACCGGTGGCAAGGAATGGGGCGAACGCTGCTGAACGCCGAACACATGACGCATAGTGAAGCTCACGGGAGCGGCCCGCTTGAGAACTCCGCCATCACGATCGACGATCGCCGCGTCAAGCTGGAAACGTTGATTGTCCGGCGGCAAGCTGTCGCCCCAGAATTCGGGAGGAATCATGAACTCGGTCGCCGTGAACCGTTGTCCAACCGGGCGGCCATTGACGCTGACCACGATCGCGTGCCCGTCACCCAGCCGCAGCGGCGGCTCGACCGTTAGACGCACCTCGAAAACCGCGGTATTGGCGACCACACTGCCTTCATTCTCGGGAAAGGCAATGCGCAGCCAGCGGTACGCAGCGACCTCCGACACCGTCGCCGGCAGCGTTTCCCGCCCCTGCCTGCCCGGCGCGGTCGCCTTGGGCACCGCGATCGGCGGCACGACGTTAAGCGGCGGCAGCGTCACTGGTTGCGCACCGGGCTGCCCCTTGTCCGAGAAGACCGGCTTTCCTGCCGCGTCGCGGGTAACGAAAACGTCCTGCGCCGGCACGCCGAAAGCCGACACCATGAGGCAGGCGGCCGCGAACACGTTTCCCCAACGCAATCCGACACCACCGGCGAGGAGCCTCCTCGCCCACCGACCAACAGCACGTTGCGCAACCCCCGGACGCTGATCGGGGGACGCCTGAAGCAGGCGATGACTGTTCATGGTCGGACCTCTCTCTCGTCGCCGCTGACTCGCAAGCAATTCAAACAATTAATCAAAAAAACCTTGGGCGATCGATCACAAGCTGTCAACCGAGTTACCCGCCAAGTACCCTGGCGATTTTCAGCCGGTCTCAAGCACCCGCTTACACGCCAAACCGACCCGCCGTCGGCGCTGCCGGCGCACGAGCTTGACCAACACCGGCGGTTGCTTACAATCCGCCCTGACTGCAGCGCCAGCCTCCCACCTTATTCCAGGAGTTACCGATGTCAAAGAAAGCTGCCATCGTCACCGTACACGGCATGGGCCGCACCGACCCGCAGTACAACCGGGAACTCGTTGGCGAATTGCAACACCGCCTCGGCAGCTTGTACGACAAGCTGCACGTCGGCAAAGTTTATTACCAGGACGTACTGCAGCCGAACGAAGACCGGGTTTGGCAGGCTGTCGGCCGACGGGTAAAGTGGGACGAGCTGAGGAAGTTTCTCCTTTTCGGGCTCGGCGATGCAGCCGGCCTGGAGGCCGGGAAAACGGCCATCGACAGCGATTACGCGCAGGCCCAGCTACGCATCGCGCGCGAACTCTTTCTCGCCCGTGAAGCGATGGCTGGCAGCGGTCCGCTGCTGATCCTGGCACAGTCACTCGGCGGACAAGTGACGTCGAATTACTTCTGGGACGCGCGCAAGGCGGCCAGCGGCGACCGGCCCCGGGTCGGAATCTGGCAGGACCTGGCGAATGTCGAAGGCAGGATCACCGGTGGCCGTGCACTGACGGCCGACGAAACCGCCTTTTTGCAAGGCAGCTCGCTCCGCGTACTGATGACGACCGGCTGCAACATTCCGATTTTCGTCGCTGCACATGCCAAGCACGACGTTCTCCCCATCCAGCCGAATGAGGCGTTCGAGTGGCACAACTACTACGACAAGGACGACGTCCTTGGCTGGCCTCTGGCCGACCTGTCACCCCAGTATGGCCGGGTGGTCAAGGATCACCCAGTCAATGCCGGGAGCGGCATGATCGGCTGGTTGCTGAAGAGTTGGAACCCGATGTCGCACACCCAGTACTGGGCCGACGATGAGCTGCTCGATCCGCTCGAGGAGAAGCTGCGAGAACTGCTTGCCTGATGTTACCGGACCTCCGCGCCCGTCGTCCGCCGCACGACACCCGCCACGGCACCGACGGAAGGTAAGTCCCGTGCCGCCAGCCCTTGCCACGCTTCGTCCACTGACGCCGACGTCTCGCCCGTGGTAAAGCCCTTACCATCGCCCGGCGGTGATCCCCGGCGGCCGTCGCCGGCAATGGCTAGCGCCAGCGGCACGACGGACACCGCCAAGCAGACGCCAATGATGGCGCAGTACTTGCGGATCAAGGCGCAGCATCCGGGTCTACTGCTCTTCTACCGGATGGGCGATTTCTACGAGCTGTTCCACGACGACGCCGAGAAAGCGGCGCGCCTGCTCGACATCACGCTCACCTCGCGCGGACAGTCGGCAGGACAGCCGATCCGTATGGCCGGTGTGCCCTATCATGCGCTCGAGCAGTACTTGGCAAAGCTGGTCCGGATCGGCGAATCGGCCGTGATTTGCGAGCAAATCGGCGATCCGGCGACCAGCAAAGGGCCCGTCGAACGCGCCGTGACACGGATCATCACGCCAGGAACGCTGACCGACGCCGCACTACTCGACGACAAGAGCGATACCCTGCTGCTTGCTCTACAGGTGACAAAACAAATCGCCGGCTTGGCGTGGCTCAATCTCGCCAGCGGCGACCTGCGCGTCTGTGAAGTGGCCGTCAGTCAGCTGACAGCGACCCTCGAGCGGATACGACCCGCGGAAGTCGTGCTTCCCGAATCGCTGACTCTCGTCGTGACGACCGACGCGGCGCTGACGCGACAGCCGGACTGGCACTTCGATTTCCAGACGGGTCGACGCGACGTGTGCGCCCATTTTGCGACGACCACGCTGACCGGCTTTGGCGCCGACGATCTGCGACCGGCGATCTCCGCCACCGGCGCCTTGCTGCGCTATGCGCGCGCGACGCAGACACGGGCGTTGCCGCACATACAGGCGCTCACCGTCGAGCGCGAGGCGACCTACCTTGGCATCGACACGACGACGCGACGCAATCTCGAACTGACCGAAACGCTGCGCGGTCAGGCGGCGCCGACTCTTTGCAGCTTGCTCGACAACTGCGTCACGGTCATGGGATCACGCCTCCTGCGCTACGCAATACACCACCCCTGGCGTGATCCGGCACCAGCGAGCGCCCGGCAAGCGGCGATTGCCAGCCTTCTCGACCAGGGCGGACAGGCGCTGCGCCACCTGCGCGGCGACCTGCGTGGCTTCGCCGACGTCGAACGAATCGCCGGGCGTATCGCCTTGCGCAGCGCACGGCCGCGTGATCTTTCGAGTCTGCGCGAGAGTCTGCGTCGACTTCCAGAACTGCAGGCACGACTGGCCGAGATGGCTGCGCCGCTATTGGTCGAAGTACACCAACAACTGACAACCCCAGCGATGACCCTCGACCTCCTGCAACGCGCGATTCGGCCGGAACCTGCCGCCCTGTTGCGCGATGGGGGGGTAATCGCCAGCGGGTTCGACACCGAGTTCGACGAACTGCGCGCGATCAACGACAACTGCAGTGCGTTTCTGCTGGCGATCGAGGCCCGTGAACGAGAGCGCACCGGAATTGCGAACTTGAAGGTCGAGTACAACCGCGTGCATGGGTTCTACATCGAAGTCACCCACGTCCACGCGATCAAGGTTCCCGACGATTACCGCCGCCGCCAGACGCTGAAGAATGCCGAACGCTATCTGACCCCGGAGCTGAAGGCGTTCGAGGACAAGGCGCTTTCCGCCCAGGAGAGGGCCCTGGCACGCGAGAAGCTGCTCTATGAAGGAGTCCTCGACCGCCTGCAGGACGATCTGCCGCAGTTGCAGCAGATCGCGCGCGCGGTGGCCACGCTCGACCTGTTGGCAGGCCTGGCCGAAACCGCGCGCCTGCGCAACTACTGCCGACCCCAGTTCACCACACAGCCCGGGCTCGAAATCGACGGTGGACGCCATCCGGTGGTCGAAGGTCAGCTGACCAGCGGGGAGGCGTTCATCGCCAACGACACTCGTCTTGGTGAAGACCGGCGCCTGCTGCTGATTACCGGTCCCAACATGGGCGGCAAGTCCACCTACATGAGGCAGACGGCGCTGATTGCGCTCCTCGCGCACGTCGGCAGCTACGTACCGGCGACGCAAGCGCTGATTGGTCCGCTCGACCAGATTTTTACGCGCATCGGCGCCGCCGACGACCTTGCCGGCGGACGATCGACGTTCATGGTCGAGATGACGGAGGCAGCAGCCATTCTTCATCACGCGACCGAACGCAGTCTGGTCCTGATGGATGAAGTCGGACGCGGCACCTCAACCTTCGACGGCATGGCGCTGGCCTTCGGCGTATGTCGACACTTGCTCGAAAAGAACCGCTGCCTGACGCTGTTTTCGACCCATTACTTCGAACTGACACAACTCGCGCACGAGTACCCGGAACTGGCCAACGTCCATCTCGACGCGGTCGAACATGGGCAGCGTATCGTCTTCCTGCACGCGGTCGAGGAAGGCCCCGCCAACCAAAGCTACGGCATCCAGGTCGCCGCCTTGGCGGGAATTCCGTCGTCGGTTCTCAAGTCGGCTCGCCGGCAGTTGCGCGAGTTCGAACAGCGCGCCGTGATCAATCCGCTACAACCCGACCTTTTTGCGACCGCGCTGAGCGCCGCCATTGAAGCCAACGAGCCGATCGTTTCCCCAGCCCTTGAACGGCTGGCCAAGCTCAATCCGGATCAACTGACACCCCGTGACGCGCTCGACGCGCTCTACCAGCTGAAAGCACTTCTGACATGAAAGCGGGGCATTCACTGCGAGCCTACGGGTTGAGCCTAGTCTGCGCGTTGCTCGCCGGACCGCTCGCCGCCGAAACGTGGCGCTTTGCCGTCATCGGCGACACGCCATACAGTGACTATGAGAGGCGGCAGATCGTGCCCATGCTCGCCGACATCGCCGAAGCGCACGTCGCCTTCATTGTCCATGTCGGCGACTTCAAGAGCAGCGGCGCAACGTGCAGTGACGAACTATTCCGTGACCGCCAAGCGCTGTTTGCGAGTTCGCCAACACCGCTGATCTACGTGCCAGGCGACAACGAGTGGACGGACTGTCGCCGTGTCCGCACCGGCCATTTCGGTCCCATCGAGCGTCTGGAGAAGCTGCGCGAACTGTTCTTTGCCGAACCATGGTCGCTCGGTCAGCAGCGAGTCGCGGTCGAACAGCAGCCGGGCCCCTATCGAGAACATCTGCGCTGGCGGCTCGGTCCCGTGCTCTTGGTTTCGCTCAACGTGCCCGGGCCCAACAACAACTATGGTCTCGGACAACAGCCGGGGCACGAGTTTCTGCAGCGCAACCCGGTTGTCGTCGAATGGCTGCGACAAGGCTTCGATCTTGCTCGTCGTGAAGGCCTGGCTGGAATCGTCGTCGCCATGCAAGGTGACCCGGGCTTCAAGGACGACGCCGTAGCGCTCACGCACGCGGGTTACCGCCAGTTACTCGCCAGCCTGCGTCAGGAAACGCTCAACTTCCCGGGACAGGTTCTCCTGGTCCATGGTGATACGCACCGACTGCGGATCGACAAGCCGCTGCGCCATCCGCGTAGCGGCGAACCGATCGCCAACTTCACGCGCGTCGAGACGTACGGCTACCCTTTGATGGGATGGATCAAGGTCATCATCGACACGGGCGAACCAGGTCTGTTTCGTTTTGAAACCTACCCTCACCCACGGCGCTGACCCGCTCGTCGCACGCAGGGCGTATCGACACACTGACGGAGCCGCCTTAGACTAGCGCTTCGCTTGGCGTGAAAGGATGACCTTATGAAATGCTTCGGTCGGCTCAGTCAGCTTGTCGTCGGCTGCGTGCTCTGCCTGCTGATCGCAGCGACGAGCGCCGGCGAGATCGTCGTTGGACAGGTTGCCGCCTTCAGCGGGCCTTTGGCACCCACGGGAAACCACATGCGCGCCGGCGTCCAGTTGTATTTTGACGCGGTCAACGCCGCCGGGGGCGTGCATGGCAACACCCTCCACCTGCTCAGCAGCGACGACGGCTACAAAAGTGAGGAAACCGTACGCCTTGCCCGCGTCATGCTCAAGGATCCGCAACTGCTCGCTTTGATCGGCTTTGTCGGAAGCGGCAACGTCGAAGCCATCGTCGAGCAGAAGGTCCTCAGCGAAGCCGGGATCGCGCTCGTCGCCGTGCGCAGCGGGACCTCTTCTCTGGTACGCAAGAACGATCCTTTCCTCTTCATCACTCGCGCCAGCTACGCCGAGGAAGTGGAGAAAATCGTCGACCAGTATGTGACCACGGGTCACACACGCTTTGCCCTCTTGTTTCAGAACGATTCCTTTGGCCTCGACGTCCTCGCCAGTGCCGAACAGGCGATTGCGAAAGCCGGTGGTACGCTGGTCGCCAAGGGCTCCTACGCCAAGAATACGACGGACGTCGCCGCGGCGGTAAAAACCATCGCCAGCGCCAGTCCGCAAGCGGTGATCATGCTCGCCAACACCGCCGCCAGCGCCGAATTCGTCAAACAGTCGCGTGCGGCCGGACATCTCACGCAGTTTGTCACCTTGTCGGTAACCGATGCGGCGCAGGTGGTCAGTCTGATCGGTGTCGAGAAAGCTGAAGGACTGGTTGTCACACAGGTCGTTCCCGATCCGAACAGCCGCGCAGTGCCGTTGATCCGGGAAGTGCAGGACCACTTCGCCAAGTTCGCACCGCAGGGCGTCAGCCTCAACCACACCTTGGTCGAAGGCTACCTGGGTGCCAAGGTGCTCGTCGAAGCGCTGCGCCGGGCGGGCCCCAATCCGACACGCAAGAAAATTCGCGATGCGCTGGAAGGGCTCAAGAACTACGACGCCGGCGGCGTCTTCATTACGTTCTCACCAACCCGGCATGCCGGATCACGCTTTGTCGACATCACCATCCTCAATCGCGCCGGCAAGCTCTTGCGCTAAGCGGCCGTCGCGATACGCGCCTCCTGACGTCAGTCGTCGTCGTCGCGCGTGTGGCCAGCCCGGATTTCGTCGGCAGTCGCCGGGCGGATGCCCGTCACGGTGCAGGTGAAGATCAACGCCATTCCGGCGAGCGGATGGTTACCGTCGAGGACAACCGTGTCGTCTGCGATCTCGGTCACACGATAGATCAGCACGTCCTCGTCTTCCTCGTCCGAGTCTTCGTCGACCCCCTCAAACTGCATCCCGACCTGTAGCCCTTCAGGAAACTCCCTGCGCGGCTCGACCTGGACCAGCGTTTCGTCGTACTCGCCGAAAGCGTCGTCGGGCTGCATCTTGACCGTCACCGACTGGCCGATGGCCTTCCCGTGTACCGCCTCTTCAATCAGGGGAAAGATATCGTCATAGCCACCATGCAGGTAGACGAGGGGCTCCTGACCGGGATCGACGAGTTCGCCATCGACGTCGGTAACGCTGTAGTCCAAGGTGACGACGGTATTGCGGGCAACTTGCCTATTCATGAATTGAGTTCCTTTACCGCGCGCAGCATCTGCAGCGCGTGGCCTTTCGGGTTCACCCCGTACAGCGCCAAACGGAGGATGCCCTGTTTGTCGATTACAAATGTCGAACGCAGAATACCGTACTTGGTGATGCCGTCGGTTTCCCTCGCCTGCCAAACGCCATACTGTTCGCACGCCGCGCCGTCGGTGTCGGACAGTAAAGGCACCGAGATGCCGTGTTTGTCGCGGAATTCGGCGTGCTGCAAGCAATCGTCGCGACTAATGCCAATCACCCGGCAGTCGAACCGCGCAAACTCGTCCTCGTGGTCGGAGAAATCTGTCGCCTGCCGCGTACAACAGGGAGCGCCATCCCTCGGATAAAAGAAAAGGATGACGTGGTTTTTACCACGAAACTGCGCAATGTCTACGAGCTCCATATCCGCATCGGGGAGAACGAACATCGGCGCTTGCTGTCCTGCTTTCAGCATGGGGCACCCTCAAAAACCCGTCCCGGACGCCGGTAGGCGATGGGGTGAGACGGATTCTAACCAAGCTTCCGGCACCTGACTACAAGAAAACCCGTCACGCACCGACGACGACTGGACTTGGCAAGGAGGCCCCCTGCAGCCGAAACCTGCCGAAAAGCGGTGGCAACGCGATCACCCATGGCGTCGCCCCGGTATCCGGCAGAGGGGCATCAAGCGCTGCTGACGGGCAGAGCTCCGGCCACTGAGAGACCGGTCCGGCAAGCCGCCTATCGACCCGACGGTTACCTTTCCTTGGCCCTCGCCGATAGCTGTCTACCCGGCTCGGTGCCCGCCCCGGCGATCGCCGGGCTTGGCTTGCCCACCCCCGTTCCAGCAGTCGGCTCGCTAGCCGACTGGTCCGGAGTCTGGACGAAGATCTCGTCCTGTTTGACCATTCCCAGCTCGAACCGGGCACGCTCTTCGATCGCGTCGTACCCCTGTTTGAGGTCTCGCACTTCCGCATCGAGCCCTGCGTTACGCGCCTGCAGTTGCCCATTCACCGCCTGCTGCTGGCGCAGCTGACGATCGACCTCCCAAACCCGCAACCAGCCGCCCTTCCCCCACCACAGCGGGTGCTGCAGCAGAACGACCAGGAGAAAGAGTACGACGGCCAACCAGCGCATGGAAAGCAACCAATCACCCGGCTCGCAGCAGATTGTAGAAAGCGTCTCGGCCGGGATAAGCCGCCGTCTCGCCGAGATCCTCTTCGATGCGCAGCAACTGGTTATATTTTGCGATGCGGTCAGAGCGAGAAAGGGAGCCGGTCTTGATCTGCAGGGTGTTCATGCCGACCGCGATGTCGGCAATCGTGCTGTCCTCCGTTTCACCCGAACGATGCGAGATGACCGCCGTATAGCCCGCTCGCTTGGCCATCTCGATCGCGGCGAAGGTTTCCGACAACGTGCCGATCTGGTTGATCTTGATCAGAATCGAGTTGGCGATTCCCTGCCTGATGCCCTCCTTGAGGATCCGCGTGTTGGTGACAAAAACGTCGTCACCCACGATCTGCACGCTCTTGCCGAGGCGAGCGGTGAGCAGCTTCCAGCCCTCCCAGTCGTCTTCGGCCATGCCGTCTTCAATCGAAACGATCGGGAAACGATCGGCCAGGTGGGACAAGTAATCGGACAACTCTTGCGAAGTTAGCTGCAGGTTCTCGCCACGCAAATGGTAGCGACCATCGCGATAGAGCTCCGACGCGGCGCAGTCGAGGCCGATCAGCACGTCGTCGGCAGGAACGTAGCCGGCATGGTCGATCGCCTGCATGATCAGTTCGAGCGCCTCGGCATGGCTCGCCAAATTGGGCGCGAAACCGCCCTCATCGCCCACTGCGGTCGAGAAGCCCTTCTTGTGCAACAACTTCTTCAAGGCGTGGAAAATCTCGGCACCGCAACGCAAGGATTCTCGAAACGTCGTCTGTCTGACCGGCAGGATCATGAACTCCTGGAAGTCCAGGCTGTTGTTGGCGTGCTCGCCCCCATTGATGATGTTCATCATCGGCACCGGCATCTGCATCGGTCCCGAGCCGCCGAAGTAACGGTAGAGCGGAAGGCCGGACTCCTCGGCAGCCGCCTTGGCAAGCGCAATCGACACCGCTAGGATGGCGTTTGCCCCGAGACGCGCCTTGTTCTCGGTACCGTCAAGCTGGATCAGCGTCTGATCGATGAACGCCTGCTCCTGCGCGTCCAGGCCGATGATCGCCTCCGAGATCTCCGTGTTGACGTTCTCGACGGCGCGCAGCACGCCCTTGCCGAGGTAGCGCGCGCCATCGCCGTCGCGTAGCTCGATGGCCTCTCTCGAGCCGGTCGAGGCGCCCGACGGTACAGCCGCTCGCCCCATGACCCCGGACTCGAGCAGAACGTCACATTCGATTGTGGGGTTGCCACGCGAGTCGAGAAGTTCACGGGCGACGACATCGACGACAGAGCTCATAGTCCATTCCTTGTCATGTGACGGGTTTGAGGGGGGATCGGTTCTTTTGGCGCCGACCCGCCCCCGGCGCACTCCTCGTAACCGGCCGACTTGACCACGCGGTCAAGCGCGACCAGTGTCGTCAACAAGCGTTCCATGCGCGCCAGGGGCCAACTGTTTGGGCCGTCCGAAAGCGCCACTTCCGGCCGCGGGTGCGTTTCCATGAACAGTCCGGCGACGCCGACGGCTACCGCGGCACGCGCGAGAACCGGGATGAACTCACGCTGACCGCCGGAAGATGCCCCCTGACCACCCGGCAGCTGAACCGAGTGGGTCGCGTCAAAAACCACCGGACAAGCGGTTTCACGCATGATCGCCAAGCTGCGCATGTCGGCAATCAGTTGGTTGTAACCGAAGGAGGCACCGCGTTCGCAGACCATGATCGTGTCCGCTCCAGCCGCGGCGGTCTTCGCTTTGGCGACGACGTGACGCATGTCGCCCGGCGCGAGAAACTGTCCCTTCTTGATGTTCACCGGTCGGCCAGCGGCGGCGACAGCGGCGATGAAGTCGGTCTGTCGGCACAGGAAAGCCGGCGTCTGCAGCACATCGGCGACCGCAGCGACGGCCGCAACGTCTTCCTCGCGGTGAACATCGGTGAGTACCGGAACACCGATCTGACGACGCACCTCGGCCAATATGGCCAGACCGGCGTCGATCCCGGGGCCGCGCGGCGAATCACCCGAGCTTCGATTTGCCTTGTCGTACGACGCCTTGAACACGTACGGCAAGGAGAGGCGGTCACAGATCTCTTTCAGATGTCCCGCCACCTCAAGACAAAGCTCTAGCGACTCGGCAGTACATGGACCCGCGATCAGAAAGAGTGGTCGGTTGGCGCCGACCTCAAAGTGGCAAAGCTTCATTTGCGCGTACGGTAGGTCGCCGCCGCCTGGACGAAGGAAGTAAATAGCGGATGTCCCTTGCGCGGCGATGAGGTGAACTCGGGATGAAACTGACAGCCAATGAACCAGGGGTGGGCCGTCTCTCCCTCGCGTGGCAACTCGATGATTTCGCAGAGATCGGTAACCGGTGCCCGGCCGGAGACCACCAGCCCGCTCGCCGCCAAACGGTCGAGAAGGACGCCGTTGACCTCGTAACGGTGACGATGACGTTCGATGATTTCGCTTTCGCCGTAGATCGCACGCGCAAGCGTCCCTTCGACAAGTTGGCACGACTGACCGCCCAGGCGCATGGTTCCTCCCAGGTCGGAAGTCTCGTCGCGCCTCTCGAGGCGGCCCGAGGCGTCGCGCCATTCGGTAATCAGACCGACTACCGGATACGGCGTTTCCTGATCGAACTCGGTGCTGTGCGCGCCCCCCATTCCGGCAACGTGACGGGCAAACTCGACGACCGCGAGCTGCATGCCGAGACAGATGCCGAGAAACGGGACACCTCGCTCGCGCGCCTCACGAATCGCCGCGATCTTGCCTTCGGTGCCGCGTCGTCCAAAGCCGCCAGGAACGAGAATCGCGTCCATCCCCTGAAGTACGTCGCATCCGCGTCGCTCGATTTCTTCGGAATCGATGTAGCGGATGTGCACCTTGCTACGCGTCGCGACGCCCGCGTGGACCAGCGCTTCGGTCAATGACTTGTAGGACTCGGTCAGGTCGACGTACTTGCCGACAAACGCGATGTCGAGTTCGCGTTCCGGGTGCTCCAGCGCGTAGACGATCGTCTTCCACACCGTCAGGTCGGCCGCGCGGGCCAAAATGCCGAGTTTGTGGCAGACGATCTCGTCGAGCATCTGGTCGTGCAGCATCGCCGGAATCTTGTAGATCGAATCGGCATCGCGCGCTTCGATCACGGCTTCACGCTGGACGTTGCAGAAGAGCGCCATTTTTCGCTTGTCGTCCTCGGGAATCGGACGGTCGGTCCGACAGAGCAGGACGTCGGGTTGAATGCCGATTTCACGCAACTCCTTGACCGAATGCTGCGTCGGCTTGGTCTTCAGTTCGCCGGCGGTCGAAATGTAGGGAACCAGCGTCAAGTGGATGAAGCAGGCGTTGCTGCGACCTTCCTGCAGCCCCATTTGGCGAATTGCCTCCAGAAACGGAAGCGATTCGATATCACCCACGGTGCCACCGACTTCGACGATGGCCAAGTCGGCTCCTTCAGCACCGCGCCGGATGTGGTTCTTGATCTCGTCGGTGATGTGAGGAATGACCTGTACCGTCTTGCCAAGATACTCGCCGCGCCGCTCCTTCTTGATCACCGAGTCGTAGATCTGACCGGTCGTGAAGTTATTGCGGCGCCCCATGCGCGCGTTGGTGAAGCGTTCATAATGGCCCAGATCGAGATCGGTTTCGGCACCGTCTTCGGTGACGAACACCTCGCCATGCTGGAACGGGCTCATCGTTCCAGGATCGACGTTGATGTAAGGATCGAGCTTGAGATGGGTAACCCGGATGCCGCGCGACTCAAGGATTGCCCCTAGCGATGCAGCCGCGATGCCTTTGCCAAGCGACGAGACAACGCCGCCGGTAACGAATACGTACTTGATCATGAACAAGAGCGCAGCGGGAAAGCGTAAGTGTAGCGGAAACCCGTACCGCCCTCAAACGACTCGACGACTCGCGTCGACCCGTAGCGCTCGAACACTCAACGAATGAAATCGCGGCTCAGTTCGCGAAACTCATCCGTCCCTGCCTGGCCCAGCCATTCAAAGACGACCATCTCGCGCGACACGATGTCCGCGCCATGGGCACGCATCCGCGCCAGCGCCAAGGCCTTGTCCGCTGGCCTTCGCGAACCGACCGCCTCGTCGACGACAAATACCTGACGGCCGATAGCGAGCAGATCAAGCACCGTCTGTAAGACGCAGACATGCGCCTCGGTTCCGGCAACGACGAACTGGGGGCGGCTGCCCCCTGGCAATTTCAACAAGCCGCCTTCCGGCAACGCCGAAAAGTGAATTTTGTCGACGATTCCGTCTGCGGGCAGCAGACTGCGCAAAGTCGGCACCGTCGATCCCAGACCACGTGGATATTGCTCGGTGCATAGGATGGGGACCTTCAGGCGCTGAGCCACGCGCGTCAGCCAAAGACTCGCGGCGAGAACTTGCTCGGCGCCGTCAATGGCCGGTTGCAAGCGCTCCTGCAAATCAATCAGGAGCAGTACCGAAAGATCGGCGCGTAATAACATCGGGGTCTCCTCGACTACCAGCGTCGGCACCCGTTGGCCGGACAGCCCAAACGCGCGCCGCGAAAACGATCGCTGCGCACTCCATCAACTCCTCGTCGGTCGGGCAACTCGGTTCGTTCTCCGCGGCGCGCTCCACTGAAAAACGCGACGAGTCTTCCTAGCGGACAATGGTAGACTGCGCGCCGGTCGACGCCAAGCCTTCGCTTCCAGCACCCCCTGAGCAGCAGCGCGTGTTCAAGATTTCGGGCACCAAAGCGCCGATCCAGAGTCAATGGACTCGTCCTGGCTCGGTGATGACTCGGGCGCCAAGCCTCATCTCGAAGCCAACCCCGTGATCGGGTAAACTACCTTCGCTACTCGGCAGGAGAACCGCCCCCATGAAAGATGCCCTGTCTCGCGCTGCGCTGCCAGGCCTCTCGCTGTTTTCGCTGTGCTTCCTTCTTATCGCCTGTAACCCGCAGCAGACGGAGCCCAGCGCGACGCCCAAGGCGCCGCCGCCGGCAGCCGCCGCCGTCGAACCCCCGCGAGAAACCACTTCGCTCGCCAAGGCAATCATTCTTGGTGACCTCACCGAGGTGAAAGCACTACTGAGCAGCGGCGCCGAACTTAACCTCAGCGATGCGTTGGGACGAACGCCGCTTCACGTGGCAGCGTTTTACGGTCGCAGCAAGATCACCGAGACCTTGCTCGAAAACGGCGCCCAGATCGAAGCCCGTGACGGCGTCGGCATGACGCCTCTACACGCCGCCGTCCTTGCCGGCGCGCGGACCGAAGTCGAGCTGCTGCTCAACCGTCGCGCGGACGTTAATGCAGCGAGTGACGCCGGACAGACACCACTCCACCTTGCAGCGGCGACCGGCCAGCCAAAGATTGCGCGCCTCCTGATCGAACGGGGCGCCAACCCCAAAACCACGGACAAGGACGAGCGGACGCCTCTGTTCTATGCGTCGAGAAACGGCCACCCGGTAACGACCGAAGTCTTGCAAGGTTACACGGCAAGAAAATGAGCGCGCGCCGCTGGCGGATCGACATCGGCCCGCCCGAGTAGCGGCGAACGGCGTCGAACCAGCGCTTAGGACGATTTTTTCAGGGCTTCGTCGCGCAACTCGCGGCGCAGGATTTTGCCGACGTTGGTCTTGGGCAACTCGGTACGAAATTCGACCTGCCCGGGGACCTTGTAGCCGGTCAGATGCTCGCGGCAATGCGCAATCAGGCTCTCGGCGGTAAGCGCGGGATCGCGCTTGACGACAAAAATCTTGACGGTTTCCCCCGATTTCTCGTGCGGCACGCCAATCGCCGCCACTTCCAGAACGCCAGAATGCTGGGCGACGACGTCCTCGACTTCGTTCGGATAGACATTGAAGCCAGAGACGAGAATCATGTCTTTCTTGCGGTCTACGATACGCACAAAGCCCTTCTCGTCCATCACGGCGACGTCCCCAGTCATCAGGAAGCCGTCAGCCGAGATGACCTTCGCCGTCTCCTCGGGACGATTGTAGTAGCCCTTCATGACCTGCGGACCGCGAACACACAGCTCGCCACGCTCACCAAGCGGCAGATCGGCACCCGCGTCGTTACGAATGACCACTTCAGTCGACGAGATGGGCAAGCCGATCGATCCGTTGTACTCGGGAATGTCGAGCGGATTGATGGTCGCCGCGGGCGACGTTTCGGTCAGTCCATAGGCCTCGATCAGCGGCTTGCCCGTGACCTGCTTCCACTTCTCGGCGACCGCCCGGTGCACCGCCATTCCGCCACCGAGCGTCACTTTCAGCCGGCCGAAGTCGAGAGCGCAAAACGCATCGTTACTGAGCAAGGCGTTGAACAAGGTATTGACGCCGGTTATCACCGTAAACGGGTACTTGCCGAGTTCGGCCGCAAACGCCGGAATGTCGCGCGGATTGGTGATCAGCAAATTGCTGGCACCTATCTTGAAGAACGTGAAACAGTTTGCGGTCAAGGCGAAGATGTGATACAGCGGCAAGGCAGTGACCACCAAGTGCTGCTCGTTGCCAAGCGCCGGTTTGATCCACGCATGCGCCTGCGCCAGATTGGCGAGAATGTTACGGTGCAGCAGCATCGCCCCCTTTGAAACACCCGTCGTACCCCCCGTATATTGCAGAAACGCCAGGTCTTCCTGAGTCACGGCCACCGCCTTCAGTTCGGCAGCGGCGCCTTTGGCAAGCGCGCTACGGAAGTTGATCGCACGCGGCAGGTTCCATGCTGGAACCATCTTCCTGACGTACTTGACGACGAAGTTGACGACCGCACCTTTCGGGAACCCAAGCATGTCGCCGAGCCGGGCGACGACCACGTGTTTGACGGGCGTTCTCGCCAGCACCTGCTCGAGCGTCACGGCAAAGTTCTCGAGGATGACAATCACTTCTGCGCCAGAGTCCTTCAGCTGATGCTCGAGCTCGCGCGGCGTATATAAGGGGTTCACATTGACCACGACGTAACCCGCGCGCAAAGCGCCAAAGATGCAGATCGGGTACTGCAGGACGTTCGGCATCATGACCGCAACGCGCGCCCCCTGGGGCAAGCTGAGAACCGACTGCAAATAGGCGGCAAAATCGCGAGTCAGCTTGTCCAGCTCGCCATAGGTGACCTCGGCACCCATATTGATGTAGGCGACACGCTCGCGGAATTGCGCGACACTCTTGTCGAAAAGCTCACCCAGCGACTGAAATTCCGACAGGTTGACCTCCGCCGGCACGCCGTTCTGGTAACTCTTCAGCCATATCTTGTCCACTTTCTGTCCTCCTGGGTTCAGTTTTCTGTTTAGTCGTGGTTGCGTCCTACATCCCGGAAACGGACCCGCGCAGCTCTTCGATGGCGGCCACCACGTTCAGCCGTCATCGACGTCCACCGGTCAGCGCTCGAGATACTGCCGCTTGTTCGGCGTGTTGTTCCAGTCGTCGGCATCGGGCAAGGCGTCCTTGCGTTCGACAATTGTCGGCCAGGTCTTGGCCAGCTCGGCGTTGAGCGCGATGAATGCACGCTGGTCGTCGGGCACGTCATCCTCGGCAAAAATCGCCTCCGCGGGACACTCGGGAACGCAGAGAGTGCAGTCGATGCACTCGTCGGGGTCGATGACCAGAAAGTTGGGCCCTTCATGAAAGCAGTCTACCGGGCAAACATCAACACAGTCCGTAAACTTGCACTTGATACAGTTCTCGGTAACGACGTAGGCCATTGTCTCGATTCAGGAAAATGTAACACGGGAGACTATAGCGCATTTGCCGCCGAGGAGACAGAGCGGCAGCTTCCCTTGGCAGGCTTTTTTTTGCTAGCATTGGACGACCGCCGGACGAGCCACGAGGATCGAGGCAGTCGCACCGATCTGTTGCATCCCACCCCGTTCCCACGAGAGGTTTTTAATGAGCGAACACATCCAGCATGTGACCGACAACAGCTTTGCCGCCGACGTGCTGCACGCCGAGCAACCAGTCCTGGTTGACTACTGGGCCGAATGGTGCGGCCCCTGCAAAATGATTGCCCCGCTACTCGACGATATCGCGCATGACTACGCCGGCCGCCTGAAAGTCGTGAAACTCAACATCGACGACAATCAGAAGACGCCGGCGAGTTACGGCATACGCGGCATTCCGACCTTGATGCTGTTCAAGAACGGCAACGTCGAAGCGACAAAAGTTGGTGCCCTCTCACGATCGCAGCTAATTGCCTTCATTGACAGCAATCTCTAAAGCCGTTACCCTCCGCCTGCTGGTTCGCTCAGACTAACAGCCCAGACTGCAAACAGAGAACCCGCAGCAGGCTCTCCGGCGCCCTCTCCCCGTAGCTCCCACCCGTTTGACGGCGTATTTTCCGGCACATGCCTCCTTGGGCAGTGCCTTGACCGTCTGGTTTCTTCCCTCTTTCGTCTTCAACACATGCACCTTTCTGAACTCAAGGCACTTCATGTCAGTCAGCTTCTCGACATGGCGGTCACCAACAACGTCGAGGGCGCCAACCGCCTGCGCAAGCACGAACTGATTTTTGCCCTGCTCAAGAACCAGGCGCGAAAAGGCGAGACCATTTACGGTGACGGAACGCTGGAAACGCTTTCCGATGGCTTCGGCTTCCTACGCTCCCCCGACACCTCCTACCTCGCCAGCACCGACGACATCTACGTCAGTCCAAGCCAGATCAGGCGTTTCAACCTGCATACCGGAGACACGATCGCGGGTGAAATCCGTACTCCCAAGGATGGCGAGCGTTACTTTGCCCTGGTCAAGGTCGACCGTATCAATGGCGAGGCTCCGGAAGCGTCGAAGAACAAGATTCTCTTCGAAAATCTGACGCCCCTGCATCCGGCGGAGCATCTCCGGCTCGAACGGGAGATCCGTGGCGAAGAGAACATTACCTGCCGCATCGTCGATATCATCGCACCCATCGGCAAGGGGCAACGAGGCCTTCTCGTCGCCAGCCCAAAGAGCGGCAAGACGGTCATGATGCAGCACATCGCGCATGCGATTACGGCCAATCACCCTGACGTCAATCTGATTGTTCTCTTGATCGACGAACGCCCCGAGGAAGTGACCGAGATGACGCGCTCGGTACGCGGCGAAGTAGTCGCCTCGACCTTCGACGAACCGGCCACCCGCCACGTCCAGGTCGCCGAAATGGTGATCGAAAAGGCAAAACGTCTGATCGAACACAAGCGAGACGTGGTGATTTTGCTTGACTCGATCACCCGTCTCGCACGCGCCTACAACACGGTGCAGCCAGCATCCGGCAAAGTGCTTACGGGCGGCGTCGACGCCAACGCCCTGCAGAAGCCGAAACGCTTTTTCGGCGCCGCGCGCAACATCGAAGAGGGTGGATCGCTGACGATCATCGCCACGGCGCTGATCGACACGGGCAGCCGCATGGACGACGTCATCTATGAGGAGTTCAAGGGAACCGGCAACATGGAAATTCACCTGGATCGCCGAATGGCCGAGAAACGGGTCTATCCGGCGATCAACGTCAATCGCTCGGGGACACGCCGAGAGGAACTCCTGCTCAAACCCGACGTGCTACAGAAGATGTGGGTTCTTCGCAAGTTGCTCTATAACATGGACGATCTCGAAGCAATGGAATTCCTGCTCGACAAGATCAAGGCGACGAAGAACAACGGCGAGTTCTTCGACTCCATGCGGCGCTAACGCGTCGCCGTTGCCAACCTGACACACCGCAACGGGGGTCGGTGACGGACCGCACGGCGTTACCCGATCGTACGCTACCGTTAGCTACTGATGACGCGACGCGGCTGCAAGACGCCTCTCTCGTCAACCTCTCCCAGCCCCAAGAGGCGCGACTGCGCGTAGACCCGGCATCTTCCCGGAGTAGTGCTGGCGCAGACGTTGCCACCATGCAGAAATCGCCTTCCACTCTCGGCGTCCAGATCCACCGCCGGCAGATTCTGCAGCAAAGTATCCGTTGGCAGCAGCCATTCGCAGCGCGCGGACTCGTCGCGGGCTGCCAGTTGTTCGAGCGTGCTTGCTTGGTCGACCGTGAGCGAACCGGCAGCCGTTCGGCGCAAAGCCGTCAGATGGGCGCCGCAAGCCAGTCTGTCACCCAGGTCCTCGGCTAAGGTGCGAATATACGTCCCCTTGCTGCAGACCACTCGCAGGCGACAGCGATCATCAGAGAAGTCGAGTAGCGTCAGTTCGTGGATCGTCACCTGACGCCTTGCGCGGTCGACTCGTATCCCCTCGCGGGCGAGCGCGTAGAGCGGCTTGCCGTCCTTCTTCAACGCCGAATACATCGGTGGCGTCTGCCAAATCGGCCCACGGAATTCCGTCAGAGCCGCGACCAGATCCACTCGCCCGAAGTCGACCGGGCGGCGTCGCACGATCCGTCCCTCGGCGTCGCCGGTATCGGTAGTGACCCCGAAAGACAGTTCCGCTTCGTACGTTTTGTCGGCGGCGAGCAGATCGGCCAAAAACTTGGTCGCCTCGCCGAAACAGAGCGGCAGCAAACCGCTCGCCAACGGATCGAGCGTTCCGGTATGTCCAGCCTTGGCTGCCGAGAACAGGCGACGCGCGGACTGCAGGGCAGCGTTCGACGACACGCCCGCCGGCTTATCGAGCAGCAGGACGCCGTCTACCCGCCGCCAGCGCTGGCTGCCGCCTGGCTCACGCCTGGTCAGACTGATCGCTCTGGTCCGAGATCGCTGCCGCCTCGCCAATCAGCTTCGACAACAGCGCACCTCGTTCGAGTGACTGATCAAAGACGAAATGCAGTTCGGGCGTCATGTGAATGCTGATCCGTTTGCCGAGCTCGCTCCGCAAGAAGCCGCTGGCGTGCCGCAGGCCTGACTGCACGGCGGCCAGTTCGTCGCTACCCGCCAGCGTACTGAAATACACCTTGGCGTGCGCGTAATCGGGGCTGATCTGGACTTCGGTCAAACTGACCATGCCAATCCGCGGATCGCGAACTTCGCTCCGAATCAACTTCGCAAGCTCGCGCCGGATTTGCTCGGCGATCCGGTCACGTCGCGAGAAACTACGGTGGTGACCCACTTAGAGCGTCCTGGCGACTTCCGTCACGTCGTACACCTCGAGCTGATCGCCTTCGACGTAGCCATTGAAGTTGCGCAGCGAGAGGCCGCACTCGAAGCCCCCACGAACCTCCTTGACATCGTCTTTGAAGCGCTTCAACGATTCGATCTCGCCGTCCCAGAGAACGATGTGCTTGCGCAGCAAACGAGCGCGCGACGTGCGCTTGACGACCCCTTCGAGCACATAGCAGCCGGCAATCGTACCGATTCGCGATGCCTGGAAAACCTGCCTGATCTCAACCAGACCGGTAATCTCTTCGCGTTTTTCGGGCGCCAACATGCCGGAAAGCGCCGAGCGCACCTCGTCGACCGCGTCGTAGATGATGTTGTAGTACCGGATGTCGACCCCGGCCGCTTCTGCCGTCTTGCGCGCACCGGCGTCGGCGCGGGTGTTGAAGCCAATGATGACCGCCTTCGAGGCCTGCGCCAGATGGACGTCGGACTCGCTGATCGCGCCGACCGCGGCATGGATCACGTTCACCTTGACCTCGGCCGTCGACAGCTTCTGCAGCGACTGCACCAGCGCTTCCTGCGATCCCTGAACGTCGGCCTTGATGATCAGCGCCAGTACTTTCGCCTCGGCCTCGGTCATCTGTTCGAGCAGGTTTTCCAGCTTGGCGGCTTGTTTGGTCGCCAGTTTCACGTCGCGGTACTTGCCCTGACGGAAAAGCGCGATTTCGCGAGCTTTGCGTTCATCGGCAAGAACGACCGCTTCCTGCCCCGCCTCGGGCACATCCGACAGACCAAGAATCTCCACCGGAATAGAGGGCCCGGCTTCCTTGATCGCCTTGCCGTTCTCGTCCAGCATTGCACGCACCCTTCCATAGACCTGACCGGCGAGAATGACGTCGCCTTGGCGCAAGGTCCCGGCGAGGACGAGCATCGTTGCCACTGGTCCGCGCCCGCGGTCGAGTCGTGCTTCAATGATCAGCCCCTTCGCGGGGCTGTTGCGCGGCGCTTTCAGATCGAGCACGTCGGCCTGAAGAAGAACGTTTTCAAGCAGTTCGTCGATACCCGCACCGGTTTTCGCCGACACCGGAACAAACGGCGCATCGCCGCCGAATTCTTCCGGAACGACACTTTCCGCAACGAGCTCCTGCTTGACGCGCTCGGGTTGCGCCGCCGGCTTGTCGATCTTGTTGACCGCCACCACGATCGGGACGCCGGCGGCCTTGGCGTGGTGAATGGCCTCTCGCGTCTGCGGCATCACGCCGTCGTCGGCAGCAACGACCAGGATGACCAGGTCGGTCGCCTTGGCGCCGCGTGCCCGCATCGCCGTAAACGCTTCGTGACCAGGCGTATCGAGAAAGGTGACGACACCGCGCTGGGTTTCCACGTGATAGGCGCCGATATGCTGCGTGATTCCACCGGCCTCGCCACTGGCGACGCGCGTGCGGCGAATGTAGTCGAGCAGCGAGGTTTTGCCGTGATCGACGTGCCCCATGACCGTAACGACTGGCGCCCGCGTCTCAAGAACGACGTCCTTCTGCTCGCTGCTCGCTTGATCGAGAAAGGCGTCTGGATCGTCGAGCTTGGCAGCAAACGCCTTGTGACCCATCTCCTCGACAAGAATCATTGCCGTTTCCTGGTCGAGCGCCTGATTGATCGTCACCATCGACCCCATCTTCATCAGCGCCTTGATAACTTCGGTCGCCTTCACCGCCATCTTGTGCGCCAGATCGGCGACCGAAATCGTCTCCGGGACGTAGACCTGGTGCACGACCGGTTCAACCGGCATCTGGAACGCGTGCTCCTCGTCTTCGCCAACCCCACGCGCCGGCCGCTTGCCGTGCTTGTTCTCGCGCCAACCGGTCACACTGGCAGCCGCCCCTCGCGTCTTCAAACCCGGCCGCTTGTTGGCCCCTTCGCTCTTCCACGGACCCTTCTTCTCGGCGCCCTTCTTCTCCGGCACTTTCTTGTCGGCAACTTTCTTGTCGCCACTAGCCGGCTTACCCGCCGGCCGATGCAGCGTCTTGTCCTCAGCCGGCGCTTCACTTGCCGTCTGCGCGGCGACCTGTTTCGCCACTCCCGCCGCCTTGGCAGCGACTGCCTTGACTTCCGCTTCCTGCTTCAGTCGAGCCAGATCCGCCGAGCGCTGCTGTTTGCTCCGGAATTCGGCTTCCTGACGAGCGCGCAGTTCGGCGCTTCGCCGCTCTTCCTCGGCACGCAGCCTCTGTTGCTCCTCACCGATGATCGAGGCGCGGGTAACGACCTTCTTGCCGCCGGCCTTACCCTCGGCTGTTTTTTCCGGCCGAGGCTGGACGGGAATCACCTCAGCCGCGGGAGCCGTCGCTTCGGCTACCGCCACCGGCTCCTTGCTTTCCACCACCTCGACTGGCGGCTGGACAACGGGTTCCGGAACGACGACGGTCACGACGACCGCTGGCTCAACCACCTCGACCACCGAATGGTCGACGTCAACTTCGCTAGCCGCCGGCTCAACTGCCAGCTCCGACGCTCGTGGTGTCTCAGGACGGGCCTCCGACGCATCACGCTTGACCAGCACCCGCTTCTTGCGCACTTCGACCTGAACGGTATGCGACTTCCCGTGCGCATCGTGCGAACGGATCTCGGTCGTTTCCTTGCGCGTCAACGTAATCTTGGTTCGCTGGTCGGCGCGACCGTGGGCACGACGCAGGTAGTCAAGCAGCTTCGACTTGTCTTGTTCCGACAACAGGTCGTCGGCTTGCCGGCGGCCGACACCGGCCTTTTGCAGCTGTTCGAGCAACGCTCCAGCCGGCATCTTCAGCTGATTGGCAAATTGGGCAACACTTGTTTGCGCCATAACGACTCCCCTTTCCCCCGCCTACTCGAACCAGTGCGCGCGCGCCGTGGTGATCAACTGTTTTGCCCTGTGGGCATCCATACCGGTGATTTCGGTCAGCTCGTCTACAGCCAGGTCAGCAAGATCATCTCGGGTCTTGATGCCGCTGCCCGCGAGCTTGCCCGCCAGTGACTTGTCCATCCCCTCGAGGTTGAGCATGTCTTCAGCGACATCGCTCAACTTCTCCTCGGCAGCGATGGCATCGGTCAACAGCACGTTACGGGCGCGATCGCGCAACTCAACGACGGTTGCCTCGTCGAAAGCCTCAATCTCCATCATTTCGTGGAGCGGCACGTAAGCAACCTCCTCAAGCGTTGTAAACCCTTCTTCGATCAACAGATTGGCCAGCTCCTCGTCAACATCGAGCTGCTCCATGAAGAGGACGCGCACCGCTGCCGCTTCCGCTTCGGCCTGCGTCTTCGACTCCTCCTCGGTCATCAAGTTGATTTCCCAGCCGGTCAGTTCGGAGGCCAGACGGACATTCTGACCACCGCGCCCAATCGCGATCGCAAGATTCTGTTCGTCGACGACGACGTCCATGCTGTGCTTGTCTTCATCGACGATGATCGAGCTGACTTCAGCCGGCGCCAGCGCACCAATCACGAACTGCGCCGGATCGGCCGACCAGAGAATGATATCGACCCGTTCGCCCGCCAATTCGTTGGTCACCGCAGTAACGCGCATCCCGCGCATGCCGACACAGGTGCCAATCGGATCGATCCGCTGATCGTTGGACTTGACGGCGATCTTGGCCCGCAAGCCGGGGTCACGGGCAGCGGCTTTGATTTCGAGCAGCCCATCGTCGACCTCCGGCACTTCGAGGGCAAAAAGGCGAATGATGAACTCCGGCGCGGTCCGCGACAGGATGAGTTGAGGACCACGCGCCGCGCGATCGATGCGCAACAAATACGCCTTGACGCGGTCGCCGACGCGCAGGTTCTCGCGAGGAATCATCTGGTCTCGCGGCAGAATCGCCTCGATCTTGCCGGTCTCGATGATCGCGTTGCCGCGTTCGATGCGCTTGATCGTACCCGAGACAAGGTGTTCCTTGCGCGCCAGAAAGTCGTTAAGGATCTGTTCGCGTTCCGCGTCGCGAATCTTTTGCAGGATGACCTGTTTCGCTGCCTGCGCGCCAATCCGCCCAAAGTCGATCGGCTCCAGCGCTTCCTCGAGAAAGTCACCGATTTCGACTTCAGGGTCCTGCTCCTGAGCCTCGGAAAGTGGAATCTGCACCTCTTCATAGAGGAAGTCCGCGTCAGCCACCACTTCCCAGCGGCGGAAGGTCTCATAATCGCCGGTCTCGCGATCGACGACGACGCGCACGTTGGCATCGTCATGGATGCGCTTCTTGCTGGCTGAAGCCAGCGCCATTTCGAGCGCGCCGAAGACGATATCTTTGGTCACGTTCTTTTCGCGTGCCAGGACATCGACCAGCAGCAAGATCTCGCGGCTCATTTCCCGTTACCTCCTAACCCGGCCTGCGCACCGGCTTCGGCGAGTCGAAGTCCGGAACCAGGCGCGCCTTGTCAATAGCGGCCAAGTCGAAGTCGATTTCGGCCGCCTCGACCTGCACGCGAACTTTGCCGTCCTGCATCCCGCGCAGGACTCCCGTAAAATTCCGTCGCCCGTCGTGTAAGGGAAGGCGCAGCTTGAGCGCCACCTGCGACCCGGCAAAGCGCTCGAAGTCCGCCTCCTTCTTGAGCAGCCGGTCAAGTCCGGGCGACGAAACCTCCAGTCGTTCATAATCCACCTTCTCGACCAACAGCACGTGCGACAACTGGTTGCTGACCAGCGCACAGTCTTCGACGTCGACGCCACGTGGCTTTTCCGGCTTGTCTATGAAGACGCGGAGCACGCGACCACGAGGACTACGCTCGAGGTCTACCAGCTCGAAGCCAAGCCCGCTGACGGTCATTTCAAGGATCTCGTGCAAATCCATGGCTGCAAACAAAAAATGGGCGAAACGCCCATCCCCAAAAATTTGCCCCCGGAGGGGCGAGCGGAAAACTTCCTGATTATAATGAAAATACCCGTCTGCGTAAATGCATGCGCTGGTTGGAAGGCCTTCAGGTCGCCCGCAGACGTCCTGGCGAGTGACCGGAAGGCGACGATCCGAGGCCGACGTCGGCGAGCAGTTGCCTGATCGCCGCGGCATCCAGTTCGACGACCTTCCCGCGCTTCAACGCCGGAGGCAAGACAAACGGGCCATAGCGGACGCGAATGAGGCGGCTGACGACGACGCCAACCGTTTCGAAAAGCCGCCTCACCTCGCGATTGCGCCCCTCCTGGAGGGCTACGCGATACCAACGATTGGCGCCTTCGCCGCCGGCCTCGTAGAGGCTCGTGAAGCGCGCCGGCCCATCGTCCAGCGTCACGCCTTCGAGCAACAGACGACGCGCCTCAGGAGACAGCTCGCCAAGCACGCGCACGGCGTATTCGCGAACCAATTGCTGACGCGGATGCATCAGCCGATTGGCGAGTTCCCCCGAAGTGGTCAGCAGCAACAGGCCGCTAGTGTTGAAGTCGAGACGCCCGACCGCCACCCAGCGCGCACCGGCCAAACGCGGCATCGAGGTAAACACGTTCGGCCGGTGCTCGGGGTCGTTGCGCGACACGATCTCGCCTTCCGGCTTGTGGTAGAGGACAACGCGCGGCAGGCGATCCGAAAAGCGCAGCTGGACCAGTTTGCCATTGACCTTGACGCGGTCACCGACGGTCGCCGTCTGACCAACGCGCGCGGTCTCGCCATTGAGCGACACGCGCCCGGCAGCAATCAGCTCTTCCATTTCGCGACGAGAACCGACACCACTTTGCGCGAGCAGCTTGTGCAGGCGTTCCGGCTTGCCGGGGACACCCACCGACGGCCGTCGACCACGGAGAGGCGGCGTCGATGGTTTGGCGGAGGCACGCCCGGCAGCCGAAGCAGCGACCGAATCGGGCGTTCCGCTTGCTCTGCGCCGGCTTGGCGCACCCGGTGACGAAGGTCGCGAGTCGGACGCGGCGGCGACCAAGGTTCGGCGTTTATTGATCGGCATCGACGACCTCCAGACTAGGATTGACGGCTTGCAACGGCGGCAGGTCGGCGAGTTTCCGCAGCCCCAGGTCGTCCAGGAATTTTTTTGTCGTCGCCAGCAGCGCCGGCCGCCCCGGTGTATCACGATGTCCGACCACGTCGACCCAACCACGTTCCTCGAGCACACGGATGACTTGCGTCGCCACCGAAACCCCGCGAATGTCCTCGATATCGCCGCGCGTCACCGGCTGCCGGTAGGCAATGATCGCCAGGGTTTCCAGCACCGCCCGCGAGTAGCGTGGCGGTTTTTCCGGATGCAGCCGTTCGAGAAAGGGAAGGTACTCGCGACGGGTTCGAAAGCGCCAGCCGCTGGCCACCTGCAGCAGCTCCAGCGAGCGTGTTTGCCAATCGCGGCGCAGCTCGTCAAGGAGGTTCGCCAGAGCGTCGGCCGAAAGGCGGTCGTCGAACGCCTGGCGCAGATCGCCCAGCGAAAGAGGTTCCTTGGCACTGAGCAGGAGCGCCTCGAGTACCTGCTTGACCTCGGCTGGATCGCCGGGAAGCTCAGGCGGCGGTAACGCGCCGATTGCTTTGTTCATCGACTAATCTCAGGTAGATCGGAGCGAAGGCTTCGACCTGCGTCATTTCGAGCAAGTGCTCACGCGCCAGCTCAAGCAGGGCGAGAAAGTGGACGATGACGACGGCGACCCCCTGTGTCGCATCGAAAAGTTCTGAAAAATCCACAAAGCCCCCTGCCCTGCGTAGCTGACGAAGAATGGTTCCCATGTGTTCACGTACTGACAACTCTTCGCGCTGAACGACGTGCCGGGTATGCAGCTTGGCCTGGCGCAGGATGCCGGCCCACGCGTCCTGCAAGTCGGCGAGACTCACTTCAGGCAGGCGCTTGAGCAGCGTCTTCTCGACCCATACCTCGACCCAGTCAAAGTCGCGTTCGGCCTGCGGCAGTTCATCGACGGCGCGTGCGGCCAGCTTCATCTGCTCGTAGTCAACGAGACGGCGCACCAACTCGGCTCGTGGATCCTCGTCCTCGCCACCGGCAACCACTTTGGGTCGTGGCAACAGCATGCGCGACTTGATTTCGATCAGCATCGCCGCCATCACCAGATAGTCGGCAGCCAGCTCGAGGTTTTGCGAACGCATCGCTTCGACATAGACCAGATACTGCTCGGTCAGCGGTGCCATCGGAATATCGAGTACGTTCAGGTTGGCCTTGCGAATCAGGTAAAGCAACAAATCCAGCGGCCCCTCAAAGGCGTCAAGCATCACCGCCATGGCGTCGGGAGGAATGTAGAGGTCCAGCGGCAACTGCTGTAGCGGCTCACCATAGATCCGCGCCACCGGCGGCGTCTCTCGGAACGCCACGTCGCCCTCTTCCGTCTTCCCGTCGACTGGGTCCATCCCTGTCGTCACCGTCAGGCCCGTTCCCAACTAGGTGGGGTAACTGAGTCCCATCGCCTCGCGCACATCGCGCATCGTCTCACGGGCGAGCAGTCGTGCCTGGCGGTTGCCGTCGCCGAGGATCTCGCGCACCCGGTTCGGGTTGTCCAGATAGGGCTGCGCGCGTTCGCGCATCGGCGCCTGCTCGGCGAGAATACCGTCGATCACGGGTTGCTTGCACTCCAGGCAACCTATCGAAGCGCTCCGGCAGCCGGCAGCTACCCACGCCCGGCACGATTCATCGCTATACACCTGATGCAAGGGCCACACCGGACAGCGTTCGGGGTCGCCGGGATCGCTTCGACGAACGCGGGCCGGGTCAGTCGGCATCCGCCGCAATTTTTGCGTCACCGACGCTGCCTCTTCACGCAGCGTGATCGTGTTGCCGTACGACTTCGACATCTTCTGTCCGTCGAGTCCGGGCATTCGTGACGCCTCGGTGAGCAGTGCGCCAGGCTCGACCAGAATCATCTTGCCGGTCCCTTCCAGATATCCGCCAAGGCGTTCGCGATCGGCATGCGATAACGCGGCCACTTCGCCGATCAGCGCCAGCGCATGCGCCACGGCCGCTTGCTCGCCCCGCTCTTGAAAGCGCGTACGGAGTTCCTGAAAACGGCTTGCCCGCTTCGCCCCGAGTTTGCTGATCGCCTCGCGAACCTTGTCCTCGAACCCAGGCTCGCGACCGTAAAGATGATTGAAGCGCCGGGCAATCTCACGCGAGAACTCGATGTGCGGCACCTGGTCTTCGCCGACCGGCACCCTATCGGCACGGTAGATCAGGATGTCCGCCGCCTGCAGGAGAGGATAGCCAAGGAAACCATAGGTCGACAAATCCTTGTGCTCGAGCCGTTCTTGCTGATCCTTGTAGGTCGGTACGCGCTCAAGCCAGCCCAAGGGCGTCATCATCGACAAGAGCAGATGCAGCTCGGCGTGCTCGGGCACCTGCGACTGAATGAACAGCGTCGCTCGCTCGGGGTCGACCCCGGCCGCCAGCCAGTCGATCACCATCTCCCGCGAGGAAGTGACAATCCCCTGCGGATCGTCGTAGGCGGTTGTCAGCGCGTGCCAGTCGGCAACAAAGAAGAGACACGGGGACGCGTTCTGCAACTGCACCCAGTTCTTCAACACGCCGTGGTAATGGCCAAGATGCAGGCTGCCAGTCGGCCGCATGCCCGACAAGACGCGTTGCGCGTACATGATTTCCTTCCGATTCAGGACGGCAGTTGAAAGAGAAAACTCACCATCCCGCCGATAAGTTGCATCACCGGCCTCAACAGCGTGCCGAGAACACCGGTAAACAAGAGCAGGAGCAGGATCGGGAAACCAAATCGCTCCAGTTGCGCAAAACGCCAGGCCATCTCCGGCGGCAGCAGGCTGACCGCGATTCGCCCGCCATCCAGCGGCGGCAGCGGGAAAAGGTTGAGCACCATCAACGCCAGGTTGATGCCCATACCAATCTCCGCCATGCGCACCATCGGCAGGCTAAACACATTGAGTGGCATCACCCAAGTCAGCTTCATTAGCGCCGCCCAGAACAGGAGCATGACGAGATTGGCCGCCGGGCCGGCTGCCGCCACCCACAACATGTCGGCCTTGGGATGGCGCAGACGCGTGAAATCGACCGGTACCGGCTTCGCCCAGCCAAAAAGGAGACCACCCGTAGACAACAGAAGAATGACCAGGGGAACGAGAATTGTTCCCACGGGGTCGATGTGCTTCAGTGGATTGGCGGTAATTCGCCCTTGCTGCCAAGCGGTTGGATCGCCGAAATGGCGCGCCGCGTAGCCGTGTGCCGCCTCGTGCAGGGTGATCGCCAAGGTCACCGGCAATACAGCGATGGCGATCATGGCGATCACGCTGTCCATACGATCGTCAGCGTCAATCGAGCGCGAAGGGTGCGAGTGAGCCCAGACCGGCGCGAACCAGCACGGGCAGCGCGGCCGTCAGATCGATGACGGTCGTTGGTTCGACTCCACAGCGCCCTGCGTCGAGAATCAGCTCAAGCCGATGGTCGAGTCGATCACGAATCTCCCAGCCTTCGGTCAGCGGCGCCTCGTCACCAGCGATTCTCAAGGTCGACGTCAGCAGCGGTTCGCCGAGCGCTGCCAACAGCGCTTGCGTCACCGCATGGGCGGGAATGCGCAAGCCGATCGTCTTGCGCTTCGGATGCAGCACCCGGCGCGGCAACTCGCGCGTCCCTTCGAGGAGGAACGTGTAGCTGCCCGGAGTCGTCGCCTTCAACAAACGATAGGTGGCGTTATCGACACGGGCGAACTGCCCGATCTGCGACAGGTCGCGACACATCAGCGTCAAATGGTGGCGATCGTCGACTCCGCGCAGCTGGCGGATCCGCTCAACCGCCGTCTTGTCACCGAGGTGGCAGCCCAGGGCGTAACTGGAGTCGGTCGGCAGCGCGATCAGGCCGCCGGTCCGAACGACGTCGGCAGCGCGATCGAGAAGCCGCAGCTGCGGATTTTCGGCGTGAATCGAAAAATACTGGGCCATCCGTTCGCGGCCGGTCAAAAAACGTTCCAGACCGGTTTCAGGCCGTCCGCCAAGGGCGGCAATTTCCCGAGGTCGACATAGCTCTCGCCCGGCCCGTGGAAGTCGGAACCCCGTGAGGCGAGAAAGCCGTACTCGGTCGCGAGGCGCCCATAAAGCGTCACGTGCTCCGCCGTATGGCTACCCGAGAGCACCTCAATCGCTTGTCCGCCGAGATCCCGGAATTCGCCAAGAAAGCGACGCATGTCGGGACGCGACAGCTTGTAGCGCCCCGGATGGGCAACGACCGCCACGCCGCCCGCGCCGTGAATCCAGCGCAGCGCGTCGGCGAGGGTCGCCCAGCGGTGCGTGACGTAACCCGGCCGACCCGGCACCAGATACGACTCAAAGACGCTTCGCAGATCTTTGCAGACCCCGATCTCGACCAGATAACGCCCGAAGTGTGAGCGGCTGATCAGATTCGGGTTGGCGGCCAGGCGCATCGCGCCTTCGAACGTCCCCGCAATACCGGCCTGTTCAAGGTCGGTCGACATCCGCCGCGCACGCGCGATTCGACCCGAACGCACGCTCTCGAGACCGGCCCGCAATTGCGGGTTGCCGGCGTCGAAGGCGAGGCCCACGATGTGAACCTGCAGCCCCTCCCACTCGATCGAGATCTCGACTCCATTGACGAAGCCCATGCCGAGCGCCTGCGCGACACCACCTGCTGCTGCCAACCCGTCGAGGTCGTCATGGTCGGTGAGCGCCAACAAATCGACGCCATTCGCGGCCGCTCGCCGCGCCACGTCCACCGCCAGCAATAGTCCGTCGGAACACGTGGAATGACAGTGGAGATCGCAATTGAGCACGGAGGTGAAAGCGAACAGAGTGTCCTGGCGGCGGAGCTCGTGATTCTAACAGAGCCGGCGTCCTTGCTCCGGTTCGCGACGCCGCGAGGCCGCAAACTCGTTCCCTTCGACAACACCGGCCACGTGCGCATTCTCCGACCAGCGACCAGCTGCGGGCAGGCAATCCCTCGGGAAAGGCAGACGGCTAATCGTTGATCTTGGGACTCGATGGCGGCGCGCCAGCGCCTCCGGAAAAGTCGGGCGCCGCCGCCCCGCTTCGCCTGGTGGCACGTTCGATGCCATTGGTCACCGCTTGAGCACCGCGTGCGAGCCCGTTTGCCGCCGCCGTCATCCCTCGCTCGACGGCTCGTGCCGTCGCTGTAGCACCGCGCTCGACGCCGCTGGCGGCGGCTTTGGTGCCACGTTCGATGGCATCGGCCGCCACCTTGGCACCGGTCGCCAGCGCGCTGCCGACGCGCTCAGCAATGCCAGCGCCTGGCTCGGACGGTGCAGCAGCGCCGACCGAGCAACTCACCATCAGCGCCGCAGCGGCAAGCACCCGGTGGACGGTTGCGTCCCGTTTCGCACCTGACTCGACAGAACCGGTCTTCATCGACCTTCCTTTCCCAACCCTTGAAGTTCGCGAAACACGGACAGGCAAGCCGCGTACCCCTCCACTTCGCCACTCCGGCGGCCGTAAGCGGCAATGCTACCACCGGACACCGCCTGCGGCTCGCCGTCCCGCGGGTACGCGCTGTGACGGCTACGGACAAGGGACAATGATCGTGACAAAATGCTTTGCGAAGCGTTCGCCAAGCAACGACAAACGTCTCGCCGCGCACTTGATCAGGCCCCATGGATCCCGACACCCGGAACCACTTGCCCTCCGATACCCACGCCACGGCCGGTTACGCCGGAAGCGCAACGGCGCCCACGGCAATCCTCGTTCACGGATTGTGGACACCGGCGGCGGTCTTGACGTTGCAAGCTTATCGCCTTCGCCGCCAAGGCTACGGCGTACGCTGTTTCGGCTATCCAAGCGTTCGGGCGACCCTTTCGGACAACGCGCAGGCCCTACACCGCGTGATCGCCGCCACGACCGCGACGACGATTCACCTTGTCGGGCACAGTCTCGGCGGCTTGTTGATTCTCGATCTGTTGGCGAAGTCGCCCGATCCGCGTTTGCATCGCGTCGTGCTGCTCGGCACCCCGAGTCTCGGCAGCCACTGCGCACGCCAGCTGACGAAGGTGACCGGCATGTCGATCGTACTGGGTCGCTCGATCGGCGAATGGCTGTCGCGACCCCCGGGAGCGCTGGCCTGGCAAAGAACCGGGGTGGAGATCGGCGTCATCGCCGGCAGCCGTAGCTTCGGGCTTGGCCGCGTCGTCCCGGGGCTGCCCCAACCCAATGACGGCGTCGTCACCTTGGCGGAAGCCCGGCTGCCCGGCGCGACGGATTTTCTGGTCCTCCGCGTGGCACACTCACAGCTGCTCACTTCGTCGCGCTGCGCGCAGCAGATCGCCACTTTCCTCAGGAAGGGTTGTTTCGACCATGAGGTCGCGCCTTAGCCGACACCTCGCACTCCCGCTGCTGGCCAGCGTCTGCGCCGGCTGCGGTCCTCTCGCGTACTACGCGCAGGCAACTCGGGGACATCTCGACGTCGTGCGCCAGAGCCAGTCGATCGTCCGCCTCCTCAGCGACCCGACACGCAGTCCCGAGTTGCAGGACCAGTTGCGCCTCGTGCAAACGATTCGCGACTTCGCGAGTGACCAACTGGGACTGCCGGAGAACAACAGTTACCGCTCGTATGCGGACCTCGGACGACCCTACGTGGTGTGGAACGTGGTGGCAACCGCCGAGTTTTCGCTCGAACCGTTGCGCTGGTGTCTACTCGTGGTCGGCTGCGTCAGCTATCGCGGATACTACGAACGCGCGGCCGCCGACCAGCTGGCGACAACGCTCGTGGAACAGGGTTACGATACCTTGGTCGCCGGCGTGCGTGCTTATTCGACGCTGGGCTATTTCGACGACCCGGTGCTCAACACCTTCCTGAGCCTGGGTACGATTGAGGTCGCGCGGGTCATCTTTCACGAGCTGGCGCACCAAGTCGTCTTTGTCGCCGGCGACACCGCGTTCAACGAAGGGTTCGCGACGCTCGTGGAACAGGAAGGGCTGCGTAGATGGCTGCAAGCGACTGGCACGCCCGAACAGATCGAACGCCTGGCGGTGCAACAGCAACGACGATCCGCCATCAGCGCCCTGCTGACCGATTATCGTCACCGTTTGCGTAGACTGTAGAGCCACTTGCAAAACCCGCTGTCCAATCGGAATTTCTTGCCGAATAAAGGGC
>CAYQVH010000028.1:0-50087 GCA_964420975.1 uncultured Candidatus Accumulibacter sp. | reverse complement strand
GGGAGTTCATGCCGAAAATGAGAAATCTAGTTCCATGGAATATTAGTAATTGCTAATTGTGCACCAACGCCTCAAGTAGGTCCACTTTAACGGCGGTGTTGAAATTCATACGACTACCCGCTCATGGTCGGTTTCGAGCCGAAGCACGCGCCGACAAGCCGCTATACTCCACTCGTTCCCCATCCGCCTGGCTCGCCCTTCACCCCGATGTCGTTTTCCACACACCCGTTCTGGCTGGTCGGTTTCCGGCCGTTCTTTGCCCTCGCCTGTATCTCCGGCGCACTGCTGCCGGTACTGTGGGCACTGTCTTTCTCCGGCATCGTGCAGCCGTCCACCTGGCCGGTTTCTCCGTTCCAGTGGCATGCCCACGAAATGTTCTTTGGCTTTGGCTGGGCGGTGATGGGCGGTTTTCTGCTCACGGCAACGAAAAACTGGGTCAAGGTTCGCGGTTATCACGGCTTGCCGCTGATCCTGCTCGTTGTCGCCTGGCTGCTGGAACGCGCCACCATGTGGTTCGGTGGTGCGCTGTCGCCGTGGCTGTTTGTGCTGGCGAGCCATCTCTTTCTCGCCGTAGTCGTCGGTCTGCTGCTGTGGACGTTGCTTCGCCATCGCGCTACCGATTCGTTCCGCGACAACTACTTTTTCCTCGTCATCCTGCCGCTGTTCCTCGTCGCCAAGAACCTGTTGCTCAGCGGCGAGCACTTTCAGACCGGAGCGACGCTGACCCTGGGCCTTTTCCGTGTCGCCTTTCTGGTCATGCTCGAACGGACGTTGACGCAGTTCATGAAGAACGCCTTGCAGCTCGACATCCTGCGCCAGCCAGCACTCGACACGGCGATCAAGGGGCTCGCGGTGATGGTCGCTTTCACCGCTTGGCTACCGGCGAAGCTGTCGGCAGCGTTCGCCCTGCTGCTCGCCCTGCTGCTTGGGTTTCGCTTTCTCTTCTGGCATCCGCTGCAGGCGCTGCGTCGCCTCGAAATCGGCATCATGTACCTTGGCTACCTGTCGATCATGGCCCAGTTGCTGCTCGAAGCGCTGGCGCTGGTAGCCGATCCGGCGTGGCAGGGCTCGTTGCCGACCCATGTGTTCACCTTCGGGGCCATGGGGCTGATCATCCCGGCGATGCTGATTCGCATCGCCAAGGGGCACACCGGACGGCCGGTCGTCTTCGATCGCCTCGACAAGAGCGTACTCTGCATCATGATTGTCGCCTTCCTGATCCGCGTCGTCGCTCCGCAGTGGCAGCCGGAAGCGTACCTCGTGTGGATTGGTCTCGCCGCAGCGTGCTGGTTTGCCGGCTTCAGCATGCTCGCCGAACGCTACATCCCCTACTTCATCCGCCCGCGAGTAGACGGCAAGACGCACTGACGGCCGCTGACCGCCAAGCGCTCAGCGCGTCCGCAGGCCGAACAGGAGCGCCGCTGCCGTCGCCCAGGTGACGACCGGCAACCACTCGACGAGCGCTCCGAGCCCGCCGCCTCCCGCCGCTGTCAACGTCAGCCTAGACAGCGCCGCGACCGCCAGCGTCGCCATCAGGGCGCCGGTGTTCCGACCGGTATGCAGCGGGTGACCGCGTTCCGCTGCGGCGCCGATCGACGCGCAAAGGACAAAGCCCCAGGTGGCGCCGGCGATCAATTGTGTCGCCAGCAATACCGGCAGCGACGCCGTCAGTGCAGTCACCGCCAGCAGCAGGGCGCCGACGACCGACGCCGACTGAAGAACCGGTAGCGCGCCGCGCGTACGAACGACGCGTCCGACCGCCAGCAAGCCGAGGCTGAAGCCGATCCAGAAAACCGGCAGCAGCCAGGAGAGCGACGCCGCATCGACCACCCGCTTGAACTGGGCAGCGGAGTTGATTGCCGTATGCACCTGCTGCCCGCCGCCGAGGAGGAGCGCGATCAGCAGCAGAATCCACCACTGCCCGCGCACCGCTCCCGTCGACGGTACGCCAGCGGCACCGGGCTCGACCGTCGGTTGTCTGCGTTCGACGACGACCAGCGCCAACGCCGTGATGGCGACGGCGACGGCACTGCCGACAAACGGCCAGACCGGATCGACGCCCTTGAGGACGATTGCCAGATACGGCGCCAAAGCCGAGGCCAGCGCCAAGCCGAGCATCTGGATTCCAGCCAGCCGCGGCAGCGACGCCCGCGCTGCGTAGCGCGAAAGCAGGACGTAAGGCGGCGCGCGCAAGGCCGACGAGCTGGCGACCCAGATCACGGTCAACACCAGCAGCGCGACCGGCATGGTGGCGACCCACGGCAGCAGAAGCATGGCAGCCGCCGACAGCATCGAGAGTCCGACGAGCAGTGGCCCGATGCGGCGCAACGCCGCGCGGGCTCGGTCGACGGCGACGCCCATCGCCCAGTCGGCGAAGGCGAAAATCAGTTGATCAAGCGCCAGAATCCAGAGCAGATGACGAGCGTCGATCCCCGCTCGCGCCAGAAGTTCGGGTAGAAAGACGACGTAGACGACCCAACCGAGCGAAAAAAAGAATTCCGTTCCAGCCAGCAACCAGGCGGCGCGTCGATCGCTCATCCTTGCTGCAGCAGCCACTGGCGTCTCGACGGGACGGGCAAACGATTCCCCGGATCAACAACAGTCGTCCGCCGTCTCACCGTCGCTCGCCCAGAAACGCCGCGTTTCCGCGTGATGCCAGCACGCCGACTATTGCATCGAGTGCAGGCCGATCAGGTTGCCCTCGGTGTCCTCGACGAGCGCGATATGGCCGTACTGACCGATCGCCATCTTCGGTTGCACGATGCGGCCACCCGCCGCCACCGCCCGCTCCGCCTCCTGCGAAAGCTCGCTGCACGAGAAGTACACCAGCGTGCCGCCTTTACCCGGCGCCGCCATCGGATGACGAACGAGCGCACCGGCGGCGCCCATACCGTCTTCGGTCCACGGAAACGCGTACATTTCGCCGCCTTCGCCGATTTCCGGAAGCTGCATCAGTTCGCGCTGAAAAACCGCGGTGTAAAAGGCGCGCGCCCGCGCCATGTCGGCGACGTAAATCTCGAACCAGCCAACGGGGTTCTTCGGTTTGTCCATGCAACGTCTCCTTTCGCTGACGATGAGTTCCCCAGCCACAGCGGCGCGAACCGCTGGCCGGTCAGATGCGGCCGAGTACGACCTCGGCCACGAAACGGCTACCGATGTACGCCAACAAGAGGGCCATGAATCCGGCCAGCGTCCAGCGCAAGGCGACTCTGCCCCGCCAGCCATAGACGCGGCGTCCAACCAGCAGCGCAGCAAAAATCCCCCACGAAGCGACGGCGAACAGCGTTTTGTGGTCGAAGGCCATCGCCCTGCCGAACAGGATCTCCGAGAACAGCACGCCGCTCGCCAGGGTCGCCGTGAGGAGAACAAAAGCGACGGTGATCATGCGGAAGAGCAAGGCTTCCATGGTCAGGATCGGCGGCAGGCTGGCAAGTCCCCGGGTGAACGCGCGCTGATGCAGTTTGCGTTCGGCGAAACCCATGAATACCGCGTGCAGCGCCGACAAGGTAAACAGGCTGTAGGCGAGCATCGCGGTCAAGAAATGGAGCTGAAACCCCCAGGCGCCGGCGTGCGCGACGACACGCATCTGCGGAAACGCTGCCGGCGCCGCCGCCGCCGCTGCCGCCAATGGCAAGACCATTGGCTGTAAACCGTCCATCCGGGCGCGAAAACTCTCGAGCCAGTAGATCAGGACGGCCAGCCAAAGCATCAGCGAAAGCGCGAAACTGAACGAGAAACGCATGCCGCCGGCGCCGAACAGCCCTTCGAACAGCCCATAACCCTGGATAGAGAGCGCGATGAGGATCGCGACCCGCTCCCACGGCTGCATCGGTAGCGCCAGCACTGGCCGATCGCTTTCACGCCAGCGCGTACGCCAGAAATGAAACCCTAAAGCCCCATAAATCAGGGCTGAAAGAACGTGCGGCAGAAGGTGCAGTAGAATATCTACCATTGCTGAAGTTTACACCATGCTGGAAGCCAGATGCTTGACAACCTGACCCAACGGCTTGCCCGCGTCATGAAGACGCTGCGCGGTGAAGCGCGCCTGACCGAGTCCAACATCGCCGACGCCCTGCGCGAAGTTCGCCTGGCCTTGCTGGAAGCCGACGTCGCCCTGCCGGCGGTCAAGGATCTGATCGCGGGAGTCAAGGAGAAGGCCATCGGCGAGGAAGTAATCGGCTCGCTGAGTCCGGGTCAGGCGCTGATCGGCGTCGTGCATCGCGAACTGACGCGCCTGATGGGCGAGACGCACAGCGGTCTCAACCTCGCGACCCAGCCACCGGCGATCGTCCTCATGGCGGGCCTACAAGGTTCCGGAAAGACGACCACCGTCGGCAAGCTGGCGAAGTTGTTGCGCGAAACGCAGAGAAAGAAGGTGCTCGTCGTCTCCTGCGACGTCTACCGCCCGGCAGCGATCGAACAACTAAAGACCGTTGCCGCCCAGGCAGGCGCCGACTTCTTCCCCTCGGCGGCGACCGACAAGCCGGTGGACATCGCGCGTGCTGCCGTCGACTGGGCAAAACGACACTTCCATGAGGTGCTGCTGGTCGACACCGCCGGCCGGCTGACGATCGACGAAGCGATGATGAAGGAAATCGCCGCCCTGCACACCGCGCTGCGACCGATCGAGACCTTGTTCGTCGTCGACGCGATGCAGGGCCAGGACGCGATCAACACCGCCCGCGCCTTCAACGAGACCTTGCCCCTGACCGGCGTCATCCTCACCAAGCTCGACGGCGACGCACGCGGCGGCGCTGCCCTGTCAGTGCGTCACGTCACCGGCAAGCCGATCAAGTACGCCGGCATCGGCGAAAAGCTGGCCGGTATCGAACCCTTCCACCCCGAGCGCATGGCTTCGCGCATCCTCGGCATGGGCGACGTGTTGTCGCTGATCGAGGAGGCGAAAAAAGGGATCGACGAAGAGAAGGCACTGCAGTTCGCCAAGAAGCTGAAATCCGGCAAGGGCTTCGACCTTAACGACTTCAAGGATCAGATCAGCCAGATGCGCAAGATGGGCGGATTGTCGTCAATGATCGACAAGCTGCCGGCGCAGTTCTCGCAAGTCGCCGGGCAGTTGCCGGCCGGCAGCGAGGACAAGGCGGTCGCCCGCATCGAAGGGATCATCAACTCGATGACGCCGGCCGAACGCGCACGCCCCGAACTGCTCAAGGCGGCACGCAAGCGCCGCGTCGCACTCGGTGCGGGAGTTCAGGTGCAGGAGGTCAACCGCCTGCTGCGGCAGTTCGAGCAGACGCAGAAGATGATGAAACAATTTTCACGCGGCGGCATGGCGCAACTGATGCGCGGCATCCGCGGCATGATGCCGGGGATGCGTTAGGTTTCTTCGCCCTCCGCCCGGTCAGCGCATGGCGAGCGTCCGCCGGCTGTACGACCACTGCTTGTCCCAGGCGGCGCGTACCATGTTCGGATACTCGGGCTGGCCGAGGCTGCCGTTGTAGCGGCCAAGCGCACGGTAGAGGTCACCCCGCTCGATGTCGAGGTAGTGCCGCAGGATCGTGCAGCCGTAGCGAAGATTGGTGCGCAGGTGGAAGAGGTTGTCGTCGCTGCGGCCAATCAGACGAACCCAGAACGGCATCACCTGCATGAAGCCACGTGCACCGGCGGTAGACACCGCGTACTTCTTGAAGCCGCTTTCGACCTGGATCAAGCCGAGAACCAATTGCGGGTCAAGACCGGCTCGCGTCGCTTCATAGTGCACCGAGCGCAGGAACTCGAGGCGAGACTCGCGATCGGAAACGCGTTTTTCGAGGCGAAGCGACATCTCGCTCAGCCAGTCGATGGCGGCCAGCGCGTCCTGAAACGAACTTCTCGGCGGCGCCCGATCCGAGATCGACCGCGACAATGCCGCTTGCACGCTCGCCGACAGCGGTTCGTACTTCTGCGCGCCGGCGTGCGCCGCCAGCGCAAAGACGACGGCGAACAACGCCATCAGCCAGCGCACAGGCGCTCCTTCAGAAAGGAAAGCAGCGCCGCCGCGGGAAGAAGTGTCGCCTCCTGGTCGACGCGCCCCTTGTACTCCAGCAAGCCGTCTGCGAGGCCGCGTTCACCGACGACGACGCGATGCGGAATGCCGATCAACTCGGTCTCGGCGAACATCACGCCGGGACGTTCGTTGCGGTCATCGAGTAGCACGTCGATGCCGGCGGCCGTCATCTCGTCGTACAGCCGATCGGCCGCCTCACGAACGCGCGCGCTCTTGCCGTAACCCATGGGGACGACGCAGACCTCGAAGGGAGCAATCGCCGCCGGAAAGACGATGCCACGATCGTCATGACCCTGCTCGATCGCAGCTCCGACGATGCGCGTCACGCCGATGCCGTAGCAACCCATTTCCATCAGTCGTCCCTGGCCGTTCTCGTCGAGGAAGCTGCACTTGAGCGCCTCGGCGTACTTGGTGCGCAACTGGAAGATGTGTCCGACCTCGATCCCGCGGCAGAGTTGCAGCGCACCTTTGCCGTCGGGCGACGGATCGCCCGCGACGACGTTGCGCAGATCGGCGACGACCCTCGGCTCAGCGAGGTCACGGCCGAAGTTGACTCCCGTCAGGTGAAAACCCGGCTGGTTGGCGCCACAGACGAAGTCGTTCATCACGGCAACGCTGCGATCGGCGTATACCGGTAGCGGATCGAGGCCGACCGGGCCAATGTAGCCTGGCAGACAGCCGGTCGCCGCCAGAATTTCGTCGTCGCGCGCAAAGCGGAACTCGCCAACGACCTTCTGCGCCTTGATTTCGTTCAGGGTATGGTCGCCACGCAGGAGGAGCATCGCCAGCTCACCGGTAGCGCTCGCGGGTCGCTCGACGACAACGGCGATCGCTTTCACGGTTTGTGTCAACGGGACTTCAAGCAGCGCGGCGACGTCCTCACAGCGTGTGCGGCCGGGCGTCGCCACCCGGCTCAGCGACGCCGATGGCGACGGGCGATCGCCTGCCGGGGCGACGGCTTCGGCGAGTTCGACGTTGGCCGCGAAGTCCGAATCCGGACAGTACGCCAGCGCGTCCTCGCCCGAGTCGGCGAGCACATGGAACTCGTGCGACCCGGTGCCGCCGATGGCGCCGGTATCGGCCGCAACGGCACGGAACTGCAAACCAAGCCGGGAAAAGATTCGCGTGTAGGTCGCGAACATACTGCGGTACTCGCGCTGCAGGTCGTCGAAGCTGGTGTGGAACGAGTAGCCGTCCTTCATCACGAACTCGCGTCCGCGCATGACGCCGAAACGCGGCCGGATTTCGTCGCGGAACTTCACCTGTATCTGATAGAAGTGCAGCGGCAACTGGCGATAACTCTTGACTTCGCGGCGGACGACGTCGGTGATCACTTCCTCGTGCGTCGGCCCGATGACGAAATCACGCTGGTGGCGATCCTTGCAGCGCAGGAGTTCGGGCCCGTATTTGTCCCAGCGCCCGGACTCCTGCCACAGTTCCGCCGGCTGTACGGCCGGCATCGCCAGCTCGATCGCCCCGGCGCGGTTCATCTCCTCGCGCACGATGCGTTCGATCTTGCGCACAACGCGCAGTCCGACCGGCATCCAGGTATAGATCCCTCCCGCCAGCCGCTTGATCATGCCGGCACGCAGCATTAGCTGATGACTGACGATCTCGGCGTCGGCAGGCGCCTCCTTCAGGGTCGAGAGAAAAAAGCGGGACGTACGCATACGCGACTCAAAGACAAGAGGGAACAGGCAGCGATTCTACTCGACCGACGACTCCGTCGTAACGCGTATCGCCAGCGCGCCGACGGCTCGTCCTTCGACCCCCTCATCCGGTTGCCCGCCCGTGCCTGCCTTTCCAAGGCCGCAGAAGTATGAAAGAATCCCGCCAACGAACTATTTTGCAGGTGATGGCCATGCTGGACCGTGAAGGCTATCGCCCGAACGTCGGCATCATTCTTTGTAACGCCAAGAACGAGGTATTCTGGGGCAAACGTATCAGAGAGCATTCATGGCAGTTCCCGCAAGGCGGCATTCAACGCGGCGAAACACCTGAACAGGCGATGTACCGCGAACTCCATGAAGAGATCGGACTGCTCCCGGAGCATGTGTGCATCCTCGGCCGAACCAAAGACTGGTTGCGCTACGATGTGCCGGCGCAGTGGGTACGACGCGAATGGCGGGGAAGTTACCGCGGCCAGAAGCAGATCTGGTTTCTCCTTCGACTGCTTGGCCGTGACAGCGATGTGTCCTTGCGCGCTTGCGATCATCCGGAATTCGACGCTTGGCGATGGAACAATTACTGGGTGTCGCTCGACGCGGTGATTGAGTTCAAGCGCAGAGTATACGAACAGGCGCTCAACGAACTCGCCCGTTTTCTCAACGCTGACCAGCGACGAGATCGCCGTTACCTGCACCATGGTTTCCCACGGCGTCCCCCGGACTCGACGGCCGACAAGGAATGACCTTCGCTGCACGGACCCGCCGCCTGCTGTTGACCGTGATCGCGGCGTCCTTACCGTTACTCGCTTGGCCCTTGACTTCCGACAGCGACTTCGAGGACAAGCCGTGGCAGGAGGTCGAGACCAAGCTGCCGCCGTTCCCACAGCCAGAAAATCGGATTCCGTTCTACGTCAGCGCGACCACCGACAATCAGTTCTTCATCGACGATCCGTCGATCAGCCTGGGAAGCGACGGCGTCGTCCGCTATACCCTGGTGATCGTCAGCCCGTCGGGCGCCGAGAATATCAGCTATGAGGGAATGCGCTGCCTGACCGCCGAGCATCGGGTTTATGCTTTCGGTCGCGCCGACAAAACTTGGTCCAAGGCACGCAAAGATCAATGGACGGTCATTGCGAACAATTCGCTGAATCGTCATCACGCGGAACTGTATTCCCAGTATTTCTGCACCGTCGGGATCGTCCTTCGCGACGCGGACGACGCCCGCCGGGTGTTGCAGCGTGGCGGTCATCGCTCGCTGAAGCAGTGACCGTCACCAACCCCGACTGCGTAGCCGAGTTCAATAGCCCATGTTCACCGACCGCACGATCATCGAGTTCGACAAAGCCTTGCGCGCTGTCTTTGCTCCGGCGTCCACCCGGCGCCCAGTTCCGGGCAGTCTGCTACCGGAAGCGCCTTTATCCGATGCAGAACGTTCCCACGCCGCGGCACTGATGCGCATCAATCATGTCGGGGAGATCTGTGCGCAAGCGCTTTATCAGGGCCAAGCGCTGACCTGTCGGCAGCCGGCGGTGCGGCAGGCACTCGCACACGCAGCCGACGAGGAAACCGAGCATCTGGCCTGGACCGAACGTCGACTGGTAGAGTTTGGCGACCGCAAGAGTCTCCTTAATCCGTTGTGGTACCTCGGAGCGCTGTCAATCGGCGTCGTCGCCGGAAAACTGGGTGACGACTGGAACCTCGGCTTTCTTGCCGAAACCGAACGGCAAGTCGAGGCGCACCTTGAGCGCCATTTGGCGCAACTACCAGTGCAAGACGCGAAATCGCGCGCCATCGTCGAGCAGATGAAGCGGGACGAAATGGCGCACGCCGCGACCGCCGAACAACTCGGCGCTCGTCCCCTGCCGGGGCTGGCCAAACTGGCGATGAGGCTGGCGTCGCAGGTGATGGTCCGCACCGCCTATCACGTCTAAGCAAGACACCCCTTCGGCCTCACGCCTTCGACACAAGCGGACAAGGCAGCCATCGCGGCGCTTTCGGCGCCGCCGCGGAACGACTACTCCTCGACGATTTCGAAGTCGTGCGTGATCTCGGCGGTCTTGCCAAGCATGATCGACGCCGAGCAATAACGATCTCGCGACAACTCGATCGCCCGCGCTACGGCCTCTCGTTTTAGCTGTTTGCCGCGTACACGAAAGTGGTAATGAATGCGAGTAAATACGCGCGGCTCGGATTCTGCTCGTTCAGCCTGCAGACTGACCTCGCATCCGGTGATCGCGTGGCGCCCTTTCTTGAGAATGAGGACAACGTCGAACGCCGAGCACCCGCCAGCCCCCGCCAGCAGCAATTCCATCGGTCGCGGCGCGAGATTTCGCCCACCCGCCTCCGGCGCACTGTCCATCACAAGCGTGTGACTGCTCCCCGTCTCGGCGAGGAACGACATGCCATCGCTGACCCACTTCACCTTACATTCCATCGATCACCCCTTTCGGCGAAGGTAATTACGACCGCCAGAAAGCGGCCACGTTGAACCGGCGCGATCCTGACCCCTCCAGTCCCGGTCACCCCGTTGGTCGCCCCAGCAGCGATTGTACCGCAGCCCCTAGGCAAGGCGGCCGAAGCGATGCTGCATCGCACTATTTCTACCCTTACCCGACTCGTCGTCGTGCTCTGATTGAATTTACTATTGTGCAACCGATGTTACAGAAATACTATAACCATATGTGTATTAAGTACTCTGTCGTTTGACAATACGCAGCCTCGAAAACTGCAAAAAATTTGGCGCAACGCACAAAAAATACTTGACCTTTCTCTTCAGACGAATCATAATGCGTCTCGTGGATGCAGTTTGTTGAATCGTTTCTCCGGTTGTCTCCTCCACCCTCCTCCTTTGGTGTGGATTTAGCGCGGTTCCTTGGAATCGCGCTTTTTTTTGCTTGCCGTCGCGGATCGCCGGCTCTGCACTGGTCGCGTTCGGCGACGAGCGCATCCGGGTGTCGCCTGGCGGCGTATAACGGTTAACGCCCACTCCGCGACCCAAGTGCTTCGGTTCGGCCGACCAGGACGATTAGCCTTCCGTCGACGAGCCGACAGACAGACTCTGAATTGCCGAGCTCATCGCATGTCAACTGCCATCGCCTCGATTGATCGCTCCTCTCGACCTGCGCTCGACCCCAGCGTGCGATCAAGGGTTGGAAGACTCGCCGCGACGTATTGCGATGCGGCACCGATCAGGCAGAATGCGCCTGTCGGGAATGGCATGCCAACAAGGGACATGAACGAGAGAAAAGACGAGCCGGAGGATCCGGCGAGGAGTCTGAAAGCAGCGGATCTCCCACCACCAGAATACGGCAGGGAGCAGCGCCTGATCGCCGACGAGGCCCGCTTGCAGGCGTGGATCGCCCGCGTCGTCGCGCGCGACGAGCGCGCCATGAGCGAGCTCTACGAAGCCATGGTCGGACGCGTCTATGCGCTGGCTTTACGCATCACCCGCCAGGTTCAGGCCGCGGAAGAGGTCACCGGCGACGCTTTCTGGCAGGTCTGGCGCCAGGCGCCGCGTTTCGACCCTGCCCGCGGCACTGCGATCAGCTGGATCCTGACGATCACTCGCAGCCGCGCCCTCGACTCACTGCGCCGCCGTGATCAGGCCGACCCGCTCGACGAGGAAAGGCTGGCCGATCTTCAGGGCGGCAGCAACCCTCATGACCTACTGGCGGCGATCGAAAGCGGACACCGCTTGCACGCCGCACTGCGTGATCTCGATCCTCTGCCACGACAACTCGTTGCGCTGGCGTTCTTTCGCGGCCTATCACACGAGGAAATCGCCAACCATACCTGCTTGCCGCTGGGGACGGTCAAGTCGCACATTCGCCGCGCCTTGCTGCGCCTGCGCGGCCTCCTCGGCCACGAGGCCGGTTCCTCTTCTATGGTGGCCCCATGAACCGCGAGCCCAAAGCGGGCGTCGATCCCGCCGACGCCGATCGAGATTACGACGAACTCAGCCGCGTGCTTTGCGATGGCCTGGCTGCCGCCGAGCTGCCGCCTTCCCGACGCGCCGGACTACGCGACACCTTCCTGGAACGTGTACGGGAGAGCGTCCATCGACACGCCGGGTTGCTCGTTGTCCGCGCTACGGATGGCGTTTGGCGGAAGATCAAATCGGGCGTCCGCGCCAAGCTGCTGTGGGAGGGCGCTGCCGGAGCCTCGGTGCTGATTGAGTTGGCGCCAGGTTCGTCCTTGCCGCCGCATCGTCATCGCCAGCTCGAAGAGGGCATCGTCCTGTGCGGCAGTCTGCAACTCGACGATCTGGTCCTCGGCCCAGGCGACTATCATGTTTCGCCGCCGGGCAGCCGTCACCACCGTATTTCCTCACCCGCTGGCGGCGTCGCCTATCTGCGCGGGACGTCTCTCGGCGACCGCAGAAAGGTGATTGGCGAGTTGGTCGGCGGCTTACTGCCGGGTGACGGTCCGCCGGTGCACACGGTCCTCGGCGCGCAGTGCCGCTGGCAGGCGGTGGCGCCCGGCGTTGAAATATCCGTGCTTTGGCGAGACGGCGAAACCGTCTCGCGTTTTGTCCGCCTGGCTCCCGGCAGCCGGCTCGCCGGGCATCCCCATCCGGTAGACGAGGAATGCATGATGCTGAGCGGTGACGCGTTCTTTGGTGACCTCCTGGTGCAAGCCGGAGAGTTTCATCTGGCGCCCGCCGGCAGCGTCCATCATGAAATCAGCAGCGACGAGGGAGCATTGCTTTTCGTCCGCGGACGAATGACGCCGACAGCGTTGCAACCCACATGAGCCGAAATATGGTGCTCATCAGCCGCTGGCGTCTTGACACCTCGCGCGACCGCTTGTGGAAGCTGCTCACCGACGCCACCGCTTGGCCAAGCTGGTGGCCTCATCTGGCCAGCGTCTACCCGCTGTCTGGCGGCGATGCGGCCGGCGTCGGAAGTCGCCATGCCTTCTTATGGCGCAGCGGGATCGGCTATACGCTCCGAATCGTCATGACGACGACCCGGGCGACGCCGTGCCGAGAACTCGAGGCCAAGGCGACGGGCGACGTAAACGGGATCGGCGTCTGGGTCATCGAGGACGACGCAGCGGGGTCGCTGCGCCTGACCTATCGCTGGGAGGTCGAACTCAGCCGACCGTGGATGCGTTGGCTCGCACCGCTGCTTCGCCCGCTGTTTGCCCGTCGGCACTTCGCGGTGATGGCCTGCGGCGCACACGGCATGGCACGCCAACTGGGATGTCGGGCCTCCGAAATCGAGGAGTGGTCGGCCGCGCCCCCTGCGCTGCTCAATGAAGCTGGTGGAAGATCGTAGCGCCGACAAGACGCTGATCACGACCAGGGAGACGACGGACTGCAACCAAGACGTCACTGATGCGTTACCCGGGGTATCCATCTGGTCAGCCGTGGCGGGCGCTTCTTGCTTTCAACGCTCCGCCTCTGGCCCCAGGAGCGAGCCAAGACGTTGAATCGCTCGCGGTCGACGACGCGTCGAACGATCCAGGGGATAATCACTAACGATCGTGCCATCGGCGCGGTCAATCCGTCGTAGTAGAACGTTCCGGGGGGAATGAAATGAATCGTATCCAACACTTGAGCATGGTCTGCTGCCTACTCGCGTCGGTCGGCGTGATGGCGCAATCGGAGAAGGTCCTGAAGCCGGACGAAATCAATGAGCGCGCGCTGATCGACATCCTGTCCCCTGAGCCAGCGACTCCGAGTCGCGTCAAGACACGCGCCATCAACATCACGCGCGACGAGACTTCGCTGCCGGCGGCAAAACCCGCTGCCGCTTCGTTACTGATTGTCTTCGAGACCAACTCGGCGAGTCTGACGTCGAAAGGCAAGCAATCGCTTGACGTCGTCGGACGCGCGCTGAACTCGGAGAAGCTGACGGCTTACAAGTTCGCCATCGAGGGGCATTCCGACCCGCGCGGCGGCGAGGACTACAACTTGCGGCTGTCACAAGCTCGGGCGGAAAGCGTCGTTAGCTATCTTGAACAGAGCCATCAGATCCCGGCGACGCGTCTCAAGCCCGTCGGCAAGGGGCCGACGCAACTACTCAATCCAGCCCGTCCGGAGGCACCCGAAAACCGTCGCGTCACGATCAAGCGACTCGACGAATAGCTGTGCCGGCACGCGGCACGTCCCCGCGTTTACTCGATCTCTTCGATCGCGAACACGGCGGCGCCGTAGCTCGCGGTACAACTGCGACCGGCAGTACAGACGACCTTGCCGGCAAAGGGGCTCGGCGAACCAGCCGGCGCTTCGCGCGCGACTTTCTCGGCGGTTTTCCGTGGAAACTCGGCAAACGGATCGACCTTCGTCAGGCCGGCCGCCGTGAAATCGCGGCGATTCTCGGAAACGATGGCAACAAAGTGGTTGATTCCTGCCGGACCACCGGCGGTCATCGCCCAGCCCGGTCGTGGCAAACTCAGCTCGCCGTCGCCGGCAATTCCGTTGTCCGCGTCGAGAGCGTTCGGAAACAACACGTTGAACTTGCCGTCCGTGCCGACGTTGAAAACATAGATGTAGCCGGGCTTTGCCGACGTAATGCGGAAACGTAGTTTGTCTTTGCCGATCCTGACCTTTGCCTTGTCAGGAACAACCGTCACCAAAGCGCCCGCATCGCGCTGCTGATAGATTTCCTGCAAAGCGTCGACCGGATCAAAGGCTTTCGCGCCGCGCTTCGCGGGGTCGGTTGCGCCATTCTTGCCAAGCAGCATGTCGACCAGTTGTTGCTCGGTCAGGCCCTTGCGGTCGGCGGTTTGCACCTCGGTCTTGGCCTCAACGGCGGCGCTGGCTGACGCATCGGCGCCGCCGACACCCGCCGCCGTCGCTCCCTTGTCACCAGCCGTCTTCGTTGTCGTCGACACGACTTCGGCTGGCGCTCCTTTGGCAACCACGTCAGACGGAGCCGGCGCAGGCTGACGCTGCAACCAATAAAGACCGCCGGCGGCGGCGAGCAGAAGCGCGGCGACACCACCGGCAACAAGCGGCGTCCGGGTCGGCGGAGTGTGGGCCGTCGCTGGCGGCGTCGACGGCACTGCCGACTTGACTTCGGCTTTTGCCGGTATGGTCGCCGCCGGGTCGTCGGATCCGTCGAGCAAGGCACGGAACTCGGCGACGCTCTGCGGGCGATCTTCCGGGCGCACGGCCAACGCGCGATCGATCGCCAGCAGGAAGTGGGGACTGTAGCGCCCAGCCGCCAGCTTGGCCAACGGCACCATCGTGTCATTGATCGAGCGCCCGACGGAAGGCGTCGGCGGTCTGCCGGTGATCGCGTTGTAAACCACCGCGGCCAGCGCGTAAAGGTCAGTCCAGGCCCCTTGTTTGACGTGCGGCACTTCGGCGTACTGCTCGAGCGGAGCATAACCCGGCTTGAGAATCACGGTCAGCGCCTGCGTACGATCGCTGATGACGCGTCTGGCAGCGCCAAAATCGAGCAACAACGGTCGTCCGTCAGCCAGCAGCAGGATGTTGTCGGGCGCGATATCGCGATGAAAACAGTTGGCTTGATGCAGAACGTCGAGTGCCGCGAGCAGGGGATCGAGGACGCCGCGTAACCAGGCTTCATCAGGCGGCCCCGGCATTCTCTGAAGACACTGCTTCAAGGTCGTGCCTTCATAAAAAGGCATCACCATGTACGCCGTGCCATTGCCTTCCCAGAATCGATACACCTTGACCAGAGAGGCGTGATCGAACTGCGCCAGCATCCGCGCCTCATTGACGAAACTGCGCATTCCGATGGCAAACGTCTCGGCCAGTCGGGCGGACTTTACTGCGACGGTCAGTCCCTGGATTCGTGCCGCGAGCGACGACGGCATGTACTCCTTGAGAGCGACCAGTCGTCCGAGCGAATGATCCTGCGCCAGGTACACGATGCCGAAGCCGCCGACACCAACCAGTCCGATGATTTCGAACTCATCGATCTTGGTGCCTTCAGGAAGTGCGTTGCTGTCCGGCTCGTTCGTCGGCTCGCTGGCCGCTGGCGGGCCAGCCGGCACCGTGGGATCCAACACCCAAGTCTTGTCGTTTTCGTCTGAATCAGACATCGAACTCCCCGCTCGTGACGACGACCCAATCGCTTCTCACCGTCTCGATCCGCTTACCCAACCTGGCGCGCTGCAGGTGGGCACCCGCCGCGCGAACCGAACGCCAACGCCAACGCCAACGCCAACGCCAACGCCAACGCCAACGCCAACGCCAACGCCGCATTATCCGCCGGAATCAGGGTCGTGGACCACTGGCCGATTCAACAACCCTCACTTTGCGTGCGCTTCGCAGGGCGGCAAGTCGTTTCGCCCGCTCAAACCGGGCACCAGACGACCGGAAAATGAGCCGTCAGTAACGGGCGACGCCACCCTCAACCCGATGGCTCGAACCAAACGTCGCCAAAGCGCGTCTCACAGCGATCACCGGTATTGTCGGTGTCGGCGCCAAAAACGACGGCTGAAATCCGCGGTACGGGCGAGGCGAAGGCCGAACGATAGTCGGCAGCGACGTCGCGGGTGACTCGACGCCACTGCTTGGCGTGCGCGTTGCCGGCGTCGACCACGATCATCCGCACACGGTCCGTATAGGCGTTCCACGCCGACTCGCCCGGCGCCTGCGCGGTCCCCCAGACGTAACACAACGCGGCAGCCGGCAACTCTTCGCCGTACAGCAGCCGCGCGGTCGACAGCTTCAGACGTTCACCGACGCTTAGCCGCTCTACCGACAGATCGAAAAGAACATACAACCGCGCGGCGTAGTCGTCGCCCGTCTTACGGCGCAAATCGGAGCCGGCAACGGCCTTCGCTACCCACCATCGCCACTTCAGCCACGGTAGTCGGTTCGGATCAACCGCCGTGCGGACGACCAGCGTCGACGCCGAGTGGTCGGACAGCACCCGGAGCACGGTGCCCCCATCGTCGGCCAGTAAGGAGTAGACGTTCGGACGCTCGACCGCAGGCAGCACTTGGTGCATCCACTGCGCAGGCAGCGCGTCTCCTGGGGTCAGGCGCGAAAAGCGGGCAACGTCGACCCGCTGCGGCGTTGCCTCGCTACCGGTTTCGAGCGCACTTGCCTTGCCCAAAGTGGCGGCTCCGGCCAGCGCCGGTGCGGCCAGCAAGGCGCGCAGGGTCCGCCGGCGACCTAAGGCAGCCATCGCGACACCCCGTCGATGCTCGCCAGACGGTCGAGGTCCTGCGGCCGGTCGATGTCCCATAACGTTGGCAGTTCGCGCCAACTCAATCCCAGCTCATGAAGCCGGGCACGTGTCTGCGTCATGACCCGCTCGCTGCCCCAATCGATGTCCTCGAACAGACGCGGTAGCGGGCGGCGTAAACCGACGAGCACATAGCCGCCATCCTCGGCCGGGATGAACACTGCGTCCACCGTATCCACTCCCGATTGACGAAGGACGCTGGCCGCTGCCGCCAAATCAGCGGTCGAGAGCACCGGGCAATCGCTTCCGACCAGCAGGAGCGGGCCCCGATGGGCAGCAAAGACTGCGGCCATGCGCGCCCCCAGGTCTCCGTCGACCTGGGCGCGTATCGTGAGATGGCAACGGCGCTGCAGGGCGCGAAAAAACCGGTGTCGGCCGTCCGGCGCTCCCCACAGAGTGACGCCGCCGATGGCCGCGTCGTGGGCGACGCGCAGGCTTTGCAGGGTCAGACGACGCTGCAGGCGCGCCGCACCGACTTCTCCCAGCGCCGGCCACAGTCGCGTCTTGGCGACGCCCGGTACAGGCGCGCGAGCCAGCACTGCGATCTCGACTTCCTCACGGTTCGCGTGGTTCGTAGCCATAGCGTCGCGCGAGTCGCCGCGGGTCGGCTCCGAAAAAGTACGCCGCCCGCAAGCGCCACATCAGCCAAATCGTGCGCAGCACGCCGTGCTGAAGCCATCGGCGCCCTGAGGTGACGACCCTTTCCTGCAGACAAGCGGGCGAGGCAACGCGTCTCAGGCGCTTCGACAACGCTATGTCCTCCATCAGCGGCAGATCAGGATAACCGCCGCTGCTTTGGAAGACTTCGCGCCGGACGAACAAGGCCTGATCACCGGTGGCGATCCCGGACACTCGCGAGCGCCAGTTCATCATCGTTTCGACGACGCGCAGCAGCCGCTGCGGACTGCCGATTCGAACGTCGAACCGGCCCCATACGGCGCCACCGGCAATCGCCTGTCGAATCGCCGCATCAGCGTCGCGTGGCAGCCTCGTGTCGGCGTGCAGAAAAAGCAGCACTTCGCCGGAGCTCGCCTCAGCGCCAGCGTTCATTTGCGACGCGCGTCCACGTGGGGCGACCAGCACACGGTCGACGGCAACCGCCGACCGTGAACAGGTGGCATCGTTGCTGCCGCCATCGACCAACACGACTTCCGCCCCACGCCGACGCAGGCCCTGCAATGCCGCAAGATGCGCCTCGATCGTCGCCGCCTCGTTAAGAACCGGGATGATCACCGACAGGAAGCAGCGCTCACTCGAAGCGGACATCGTGTTCGCGGCATCCTCCGCACGCTGCCGGCAAGCACCTGTCGTTCAGAAGAGAGCGTTCTCGCTGTCGCCGTCCTTGCGTGGACCTGGCTTACGTCCGCGGCCCGGGGTCGGCAGATCGCACGAAAGCCGGCAGCTGATGCCCTCGATTTTCCGTCCTTCGATGAAACGCGTGACCCGACAACAGATGACGTCGCCCGCCGCCGCCATGCGCGCGATCTCTTCTCTCAGCTCGGCGAGCGGAATGTGCAGCGCCTCGGCCATGTCGACATCGAGTTGCTCTGCATTGGCGCGAAGATAACCAAGGATCGCCTCGTTCATCAGACCACCTCCAAAAAGCTTTCGCCCAACGGGAAATGGGGTAGTTTGCGCCGCCGAATCGATTCTGACAACCGTTCAGGCCAGTCATTGGACTGGCGCTGGTGCAACCCGCGAGCTTGGTTCGCGTCGTGCCCCTTGGTCGCCAGGCCACGAGACTGCTCGACAAGGCACCGTCGCCCGCCGCGCGACGTTGCGACGCAGCACGCTGAATGATAATGATAACTAGACCTCCTACAACCAGTCCTGTTGCGCTGCAATACGGCTTTGGAGTAGCATCCGCGGATTGACATCGCCACCCGCCCCCCATTTCTTTCGGTAGCTGTCTGGCAAGACTCGTGACGATCAACGAAGCAAACCCCTACGCTCAGATTGGCGGCGAAAGCACTGTTCGCCGTTTGTGCAGGCACTTTTACGAGCTGATGGACAGTGTTCCCCATTTCGCCACAATCCGCGCGATGCACCCTGCTTCGCTGGCTGATTCGCGTGAGAAGCTGTTTCTCTTCCTTTCGGGGTGGCTGGGTGGTCCCGACCTTTATCTGCAGCGCGTCGGACATCCCATGCTGCGACGTCGTCACCTTCCCTTTGCCATCGGCGAAGTCGAGCGCGATCAGTGGGTCGCCTGTATGGCGCTGGCGATGGAAATGACGGGTATCGACCCCGCGATGCGCGAGAAACTGCTGGCCAGTTTCTTCGCCACCGCTGACTTCATGCGTAACCAGCCGAGCGACTGACGAGTCCTCCGCGCGACGGCCGAAAAAGCCGGCGCGTGCTAGAATTCGCGCCCCTCCCGAGCGACCTGAACCATGCCCCGCCCGATTCGCAACATCGCCATCATCGCCCACGTTGACCACGGCAAAACGACGCTCGTCGATAAGCTGCTGGTCCAGGCTGGAACCTTCTCTGCCCACCAGCAGATCGGCGAACGGATGATGGACTCGAACGAGCTCGAAAAAGAACGCGGCATCACCATCCTGGCCAAGAATCTCGCGGTCGATTATCTCGGCATACACATCAACATCGTCGACACCCCGGGGCACGCCGATTTCGGTGGCGAAGTCGAACGCGTGCTGTCGATGGTCGACGGCGTGCTGCTGCTGGTCGATGCGGTGGATGGACCGATGCCACAGACCCGCTTCGTAACAAAAAAAGCGCTGGCCCTTGGTTTGCGGCCGATCGTCGTGGTCAACAAGATCGACCGCGACGGAGCCCGCCCGGACTGGGTCGTCGACCATACCTTCGACCTCTTTGACAAGCTCGGTGCGACGGACGAACAGCTCGATTTTCCGGTCGTCTACGCGTCGGCGCTCAACGGTCACGCAACCCGTGACCTGGCACGTCCCTCGCCGGACCTGCGCCCGTTGTTCGAGACCATCCTTGAGCACGTTCCGCCACCGTCTGCCGATAACGTGGGTGGCAGTTTGCAGCTACAAATCTCGGCGCTCGACTATTCAAGCTACGTCGGACGCATCGGCATCGGGCGCATTCAGCGTGGGCGCTTGCGCCCGGCGCAACAGGTCTTGGTGATGTTCGGCCCGGCCGACGCCGACGGCCGCTACCCGCATGGCGTGCCGCGGACAGCCAAACTGGGACAGGTTTTCGGCTTTCGCGGCCTCGAACGCGCCCCCCTGACGGAGGCGCTGGCTGGCGACATCGTCCTCGTCACCGGCATCGACGAGCTGTCAATCGGATGCACGATTACCGATCCCGAACAGCCCGCCGCCCTGCCGATGCTGAGGGTCGATGAGCCGACGCTGAACATGACGTTCATGGTGAACAACTCGCCCTTGGCGGGCAGCGAAGGCAAGTTCGTCACCAGTCGCCAGATCGGCGAACGTTTGCGCAAGGAGCTACTGACCAACATGGCCTTGCGTGTCGAAGAGACCACCGACACCGACTGCTTTCTCGTCTCCGGACGGGGCGAACTGCACCTGACCATACTGCTCGAGACGATGCGCCGCGAAGGCTACGAGTTGGCTGTCGGGCGCCCGCGGGTAATCGTCAAGGAGATCGACGGCCAAGCCTTCGAGCCCTACGAAATGCTGACCCTTGACGTCGAGGAGGCGCATCAGGGATCCGTGATGGAAGCACTGGGCTACCGGCGCGGCGAGTTGCAAGACATGTCGTCCGACGGTCGCGGTCGGGCACGCCTCGACTACCGAATTCCGGCGCGCGGCCTGATCGGCTTCCAGGGGGAATTCCTCAACTTGACGCGCGGCACTGGGCTGATGAGCCATGTGTTCGACGACTACGGCCCGCTCAAGGGAGACATTCCGGGGCGCCGTAACGGCGTCCTCATCTCGGCCGAAAACGGTGAAGCGGTCGCCTACGCGCTGTGGAAACTCGAGGATCGGGGCCGCATGTTTACGGTACCCGGCGACCGGCTCTACGAAGGCATGGTCATTGGCATTCACAGCCGGGACAACGACCTGGTCGTCAATCCGATCAAGGGCAAGCAACTGACCAATTTCCGGGCGGCGGGAAAGGACGAGGCGGTTCGCCTCGTTCCCGCGATCGACTTGACGCTCGAATCGGCGGTGGAGTTCATCAACGACGATGAGCTGGTCGAGATTACGCCCAAGACCCTTCGCATCCGCAAGCGTCTGCTGAACGAAAACGATCGGCGGCGTGCCGCGCGCGAGGGGCAAACCTCAGTCTAGGCGTCGACCGTCGACGGGCCGCCGTTGCCGGTCGGGTGTCGCCGCGAGATGCAGTAGCTGGAGCTGATCGCCCAGCAAGGTCACATCACCCTGGCGACGGTTGTCGCCGGTGTCGCTGTATTCGAACTGGTAGACCCGCCTGAGCCGTAGCCTGCCGTCGTCGTCACGCTGCAAGCGCAGCGAAACGAGCGCCACGGTGTCGTCGAGCAGTAACAGCTCGTCAGCGACACAGGCGTCGCGCGCCGCACGCATTCCCACCGCACGCGCCTTGAAGCTGTCGAGCCAAAAGCAGACACCAGCCAGCAGCGCGAGCAGGCTGATCGTCTCCATCCACGGTATCACGCATCCCCCTTGCGGAAAGTCGCCAGCTGTTCGCTGCGACGCCGAAATATCCGTTAACAACCCTGGTAGCGGTCAGGGCTGGCTGCCGTCGGCTGACCGGCGAGCTTGGCTATACTAGCGAAAAATGGCCAACACCACCTCCCGGGCGAGGACGCTCCTTGCCAACAGCGGCCCCCTGCTGTTGCTCCTCCTCCTCAGTCTTCCACTCAGCAAGGAAGGTCAAGCCTTCGAGCTGGGCGACCCGTTTGCGACCCGCGAGCGGATTCCGCCGCCGCCAGGTCCGGCGCTCGACACCGGTGCCGCTTCGGACGCGCCGTGCGCGCCGCCCGCCGCGAGCACCGTCTATGGGGTAGTCGAAGTCGTCAACCGGGCACTGTGCAACCATCCGACGACGCGCGAAGCCTGGTCGTTCGCCCGCGTTCAGGCGGCCGGCGTCGGGATCGCCGAAGCCGACTTCCTGCCAGCGCTCGATGGTCGTCTTGCCGCCAGCCGTTTTCGCCTCAACTCTCAGACCAGCCGTCAACGCAATGCGTCTCTGACGCTCTCCTGGTTGCTGTTCGATTTCGGCGCCCGCTCGGCCAACCTCGAAGTCGCCCGGCAGCTCCTCGACGCCGCGTCAGCAACGTTTAGTTCGACCGTGCAAACAGTGTTTCTCAATGCCCTGCAAGCGTACTACAACGCCCAAGCCGCTCGCGCCGCGGTCAGCGCGGCAGTCGACTCGGAGCGCTCCAGCCGCGAGAGCCTCTCGGCCGCAGAGGTCCGTTATCAGGTCGGAACAGCCACCCCGGCCGACCGCCTACAGGCACAAACGGCTTGGTCGCAAGCCACTCTAACCCGGATTCGGGCCGAAGGTATCGAGCGCAACTCGCTTGGCAAACTGGCCAACGTCATGGGCCTCGACGCCAACCAGCCCCTTCGGCTAGACGAGCTGCCGCCGGCACTTCCCGACGCCGCCTTCGAGCGCGACATCGCCGCGCTGATCGGCGAAGCACGCGAGCGCCGACCGGACCTGAAAGCGGCCGAGGCGGAGTTCAAGGCGACGCAATCGGGTATCGACTACGCGCGCGCCGCTGGCCTGCCGACTTTGTCACTGGCTGCAGGTCCCAAGTGGGAGGACGTCGGTGGCGTCTCGGCAAATGGCAGCTCGATCGGTCTGACGCTGACGCTGCCCCTCTTCTCGGGCTTCAGCACCACGTACAACGTCCGCGCCGCGCAGGCGCGCAGCGACGTTCAGGCGGCGCGCGTTGACGACCTCCGTCTGCAGGTTGCGCTCGACGTTTGGGAAGCCTACCAGAGCCTGACAACGGCGACGCAGACGGTTCGAACCAGCGCCGACCTGCTGGCCAGCGCCGAGCACTCGGCACGCGTCGCCCTTGGACGCTACAAAGCCGGCGTCGGCAACATCCTCGACGTCCTCAACGCGCAGAGCGCACTCGCCAACGCCCGCTTGCAGCGCGTGCAAGCAGTGCTCGACTGGTACGTCTCGCGCGCCACGCTGGCGAAGGCGATTGGCGCGCTCGACGGCAGTCTGCTCGCTGCCTTGGCACGCAAACCGGGGGAACGTCAACAATGATCCGCCAGACGCGTCATCGGCTGCTCGCCGCGCTGCTCCTGCTGCTCGTCGGCGCCGCGGTCTCGTACTACGCTTACCGGCTAAGTGCCGCCCAAGCCCCCGAGCAGCGCTACAAGTTGCAGCCGGTCGAACGGGGGCCGCTGACGCAGACCGTATCCGCCAACGGAACGCTAAACCCGGTGGTGCTGGTCAACGTCGGCACCCAGGTTTCGGGTACCGTGACCCGGCTGTACGTGGACTTCAACGACAAGGTCAAGAAGGGGCAGCCGCTGCTCGAACTGGACGACGCGCTGTTTACCGCCCAGGCGCGCCAAACCGCGGCCAATGTCCGCAATATCGCTGCTGCGCTGGATCTGGCGCGGGCCAACGAGGCGCGTCTGAAAGCACTTTTCGAGCAGGAGTACGTTTCCAGACAGGAACTCGAGCAATCGATCAAGGAGCGCCGCTCGGCCGAGGCACAGCTCGCACAAGCGCAGGCGGCGGCCGACAAGGATCGGGTCAACCTGGGCTATACGACGATTCGTTCGCCGGTGTCCGGGATCGTCGTCGACCGCGTCGTCGACCTTGGACAGACCGTCGCCGCCAGCCTGCAAACGCCGACGCTGATCAAGATCGCGCAGGATCTGTCCGAGATGCGTATCGACTCGAGCTTTGCCGAAGCCGACATCGGCAAGATCCGTGAGGGACAGAAAGTCCGCTTTACCGTCGATGCTTTTCCCAATCGGAGTTTCCAGGGCGAAGTCCAGCAGATTCGCCTCAACCCGACGACGCAGCAGAACGTCGTGACGTACAACGTCCGCGTCTCGCTGTCCAACCCCGACCACCTCTTGTTACCAGGAATGACGGCCTACGTCAGTATTGGGGTTGCAAGTCGCGACGACGTCTTGCTGGTTCCCAACGCCGCGTTACGCTTCAAGCCGACGGATGTTCCGCCGGCCAACGGCGAACGGCCGGCAGCGGCGCCCCGCAGCGGCGAGCGGCCCCCAGGCGACGCGTCAGGCGATAGCCGCGAGCGGGCGAGAAGAGCGCGTGACGGCAGCAGCGGCACCGTCTACGTCGTAGACCAAGAGGTTCTCAAACCCGTCATCGTTCAGATCGGCATCACCGACAACCGCAACAGCGAAGTCCTGGCCGGCGAACTGAAGGCCGGCGATCGGGTCGTCGTCGGCGAGAACCTCGCGCCGACGAGCGGCAAGCCGAGCAGTATCGGTATGCGGCTCTTCTGATGAATCCACCGCTGCTCCGCGTCGCTGCCTTGAGCAAGTCGTATCCTACTGCCGCCGGATCCTTTCCAGCGTTGCGCGGCGTCAGCTTGTCGATCGCCGCCGGCGAGTTTGTCGCCATCATGGGGCCGTCAGGATCAGGCAAATCAACGTTCATGAACCTCCTCGGCTGCCTCGACACGCCCAGCAGCGGTGACTATTTCCTTGCCACCAGCAAGGTGTCCCAGCTCGACCGGAACGCGCTCGCCAGCCTGCGCAACCGCACGATCGGCTTCGTCTTTCAGGGATTCAACCTGCTGCCACGAATGACGCTGACCGACAACGTTGCCTTGCCGCTCGTCTATTCCGGAGTCGAACGCAGCGAGCGACGGCGGCGGGCGCGAGACGAACTCGGCCGCGTTGGATTGGCCGATTTCGCCAACTCGCTTCCCAGCCGGATTTCCGGCGGTCAGCAACAGCGTGTAGCAATTGCCCGCGCGCTGATCAACTCGCCGCCGCTGATCCTCGCCGACGAACCGACGGGAAACCTCGACAGCCAGACCAGCGCCGAGATCATGGCACTCTTCGTCCAGCTCAACCGGCAGGGCATCACCATCGTTCTCGTCACCCACGAAGCGGACGTCGCCGCCTACGCACGGCGGCAGGTGCGTTTCCGTGACGGTCTGATTGTCAGCGATACACCCACTGCCACCCCATGCTGAGGGCGATGCTTGAAGAAGCGTGGCACGCCATGGGTGCCAACCGCCTGCGGACGCTGTTGACCATGCTTGGCATGGTCATCGGTGTCGGCTCGGTGGTCCTGATGATGGCCATCGGCCAGGGCGCACAGTACGCCGTTGCGCAGACGATCAGCACCATGGGCAGCCATCTCTACATCGTTCTCGCCGGCTCGACCAGCGCTGGGGGTCTACGCAGCGGCAGCGGCGGCGGTCCGACGCTGACCATCGCCGACGGTGAAGCGATTGCCGAACTCGAAGGCGTCAGTAACGTCGCCCCGGTGCAGCAAGGCTCGCAGCAAGCGGTCTACGGCCCCAACAACTGGAGCACGACCGTCGTCGGCACCACCCCTCCCTACCTCGATGCACGGGCGTGGACGCTGGCCAGCGGCTATCCGTTTGGCGACTCCGACGTCCGCGCCGCGACCCGCGTGGCGCTGATTGGACAAACGGCGGCAAAGAACCTCTTCGGCGCCGACGACCCGCTGGGAAAGACGATCCGCATCCGGCAGAACCCCTTCGTGATCATTGGCGTCCTGAACAGCAAGGGACAGAATCTCGATGGTCGCGATCAGGACGACACGATCATCATTCCCCTGACCACCGCCCAGCGCAAGGTCTTCGGCAACCCCTTCCCAGGCTCGGTACGCCTGCTGATGGTCCAGGCCAGCTCGGCGGAAACCATGCCCGGCGTCGAAAAGGAAATGACCGCTCTGCTCCGCCAACGACATCGGCTACGCGAGGGGCAGGACAACGACTTCTTTCTCCGCAACCTCGCTGCCGCCGCGGATTCCGCCGCCGAAACGACCCGCGTCATGTCCATCCTCCTCGGCGCCATTGCCTCGGTGTCCCTGCTCGTCGGCGGCATCGGGATTATGAACATCATGCTCGTCTCGGTCACCGAACGCACCCGCGAAATCGGTATCCGGATGGCGATCGGCGCCCGGCAGCGCGACATTCTCACCCAGTTTCTGCTCGAAGCGATCCTGATCTCGGTCGCCGGCTGTCTGATTGGCCTCGTCCTTGGCGTCGGCGGAGCCCTGCTGACCAACGCCCTGAGCAATATGGTGATCGTCATCTCCGGCAGCTCGGTTCTCGTCGCCTTCGCCGTTGCCGCCGGCATCGGGATCTTCTTCGGTTACTACCCGGCGCGCCGTGCCGCCGCCCTCGACCCGATCGAGGCGCTGCGCCACCAATAGCCGGAGCGGGCTACAATCGTCGCCTGCCCTACTCCAGCGAGGCCCGCGAACCATGCCCATCTTCACCCTCGGCACCAAGCGCCCCGATCTCGACCCGGAAAGCTGGGTCGCCCCGACCGCGATGGTCATCGGCGACGTCCGTCTGGCAAAGAACGCTTCGATCTGGTGGAACGCGACGATCCGTGGCGACAACGATCCGATTTGCATTGGCGAAAACAGCAACGTCCAGGACAACAGTGTGCTGCATACCGACGAAGGCGTGCCACTGACCATCGGTCGCGACGTCACCGTCGGTCACCTCGTCATGCTGCACGGCTGCACCATTGGCGACGGGTCGCTTGTCGGTATCGGCTCGGTCGTCCTCAACCACGCGGTGATCGGCAAAGGCTGCCTAGTCGGCGCCAAGACGCTGATTCCCGAAGGTAAGATCTTCCCCGATCATTCGCTGGTTGTGGGCGCACCGGGCAAGGTCGTGCGCCAGCTCACCCCGGGTCAGGTCGAGCAACTGCGCCACAGCGCCGACCACTACGTCGCCAACTGGCAGCGTTACCTGCGCGAACTCGTTACCCGCTAGGACGGCGGGCGGGTCCCCCATCAATCAAGGCATCAGGCCCCGCCAAGGCGAGGCATGATGCGACGGCAGACGACGAATCACGAACGGCGGCGTTCTCGCCGGCGACGTAAGGCGAGAGGTATACCGCACAAGCCGGTGAGCAGCATGCCTAGCGTCTGCGGCTCGGGAACTGAAATCGCAACCCGACGGCCATTGAAGGAGATGAGGGTGGGATCTGCGTCGTGGATGGAATCCGTTTGGAAATTAACGCCGCCGATCACTTTACCGATCTCAAAGAACATGTCACCAAAGTCGGTCGCGGGATCGAAGACACGCGACCAGCTCTGCTCAAAGCTGAGCCCGAGGCCAGTCGGAACATAGGCCGCAATGACTCCTCTCGCATAAAACACCTCGTCGCAAGCCGCCGTCATGCAGCCATTCACCTCCTGCTGAGCTTGATCGGAACGGTAGTCACCTGGAAACTGGGTCCGGACGTTATAAAGGTATGTGCGTCCGAAGTGGCTGCCCACGCTCGGGTCGAGGACGACTGTCCTGGTCGAGCCGCCGAGCGCCAGAGTCACCGTCGCCGGACCACTGCTTTCATCATTGCGTAGATGCAGGAACGGCGTGAGATGCTCGTCGGCATAACGCTCCGGATCCAGCACAAAAGTCAGCGTATAGGCCTGCCCACCGCGATCCGTCCGACTCCCCGTCGTTGGATCGAGATCAGAATACGATCCGGCATCGGTGATGCCGCTGACCGAAAACGTCCACTCCAACCCCGCGTGCGCGAGTTGGGTGGCGGCGGCTAATGTCAATCCGACGGCGATGCCGGCGACGGACTTGCTTTTCATGACGACCCCTTTCCGAAAAGTTGTTGTTGGTTGTTTTTTCTCGCAGCGAGGCTGAACCCCAGTGCGCGAATCCAAATGGGGAGAACACCCTCTGGCATTTAGATTCGCGTCGACGTAAGCAAAAATCACGCCAAATATTGTTTTATTTTATGGAACAATTAATTAGGCACGGCACGGCACGGCACGGCAAAGTGTAATTTTTTTCGACATCGCGCCAACGACCAGTGGCGCGTCGGCTTGAATTTGATTTGTTCAGGGAACGCTGAAATGTTCGCCGCCAAGCCGCTTGCCGAATTTAACCTACTAGGTTATAGTGCATCTATGGAGAAGCGAACTCCGCATTACAAGCTGACCGTGGTCAAGGCCTTGGTGGAGTCTGGTCAGGTGCGCACCACGCATACGGCGCGTGCGGGTGCAAACGAGTTGGGGCTTTCGTTCTCCGACATGCTGGAAGTGGTGATGGCACTCACGCCAGCGGATTTTTACAAGAGCATGACCACCCATGCCGATCATACGGTATGGCAGGACGCCTACCGCCCAAGCACGCAGGCGGGTGACGTGTACCTGAAGCTGACGGTCATCCTCGACGTGCTGATCGTGTCTTTCAAGGAACTATGAACATGAAGTGCCCTGTCTGTGGCGCGGCGGAACTGATCCACGACACCCGCGACCTGCCCTACACCTACAAGGGCGAAACGACCCTCCTCGCAGCGGTAACGGGCGACTTCTGTCCAGCCTGCACCGAGTCCATCTTGGACGCAACCGCCTCGGACCGTGTGATGCGTGAAATGCGCGCCTTCGCTAAGCAGGTGAACGCGGCCATCGTCGATCCGGGTTTCATCGCCAGCGTGCGCAAGAAGCTCGCCCTTGACCAGCGCGAGGCGGCCGAAATCTTCGGGGGTGGCGTCAATGCCTTTTCGCGCTACGAAAACGGCAGGACCAAACCGCCGCTGGCCTTGGTCAAGCTGCTCAAGCTGCTGGATCGCCACCCCGAGCTGCTCAACGAACTCAGAACCGCCTGACCTCCCGAAACTCGCCGTTTTGCGCTGCCGCAATCGAGAATGTTTTCAAGCAGGTTGAGCGCGCGGCGAAGCGCTTGCAGCGGATTTGTGATGTGCGGTCTGACAGACGAAGAAGCCGAGTTGCTGCGTTCTGACAGGAAACCGTGGTCTGAGCCCCTCATGTGACCCCCTCATGGCGCCTCAGCGCAAGGTTTTCGGCAACCCGTTCCCGGGCTCGGTGCGTATGCTGATGGTCCAGGCCAACTCGACGGAAGCGATGCCGGGCGTCGAAAAGGAGACGACGGCTCTGCTCCGTCAGCGACATCGGCTGCGCGAAGGGCAGGACAACGATTTCTTTCTCCGCAACCTCGCCGATTCCGCCGATTCCGCCGCCGAAACCACCCGTGTCATGTCCGTCCTCCTCGCACCATCGCTTCCGTCTCGCTGCTCGCTGCCGGCATCGGGATCTTCTTCGGTTACTACCCGGCGCGCCGTGCCGCCGCCCTCGACCCGATCGAGGCGCTGCGCCACCAATAGCCGGAGCGGGCTACAATCGTCGCCTGCCCTACTCCAGCGAGGCCCGCGAACCATGCCCATCTTCACCCTCGGCACCAAGCGCCCCGATCTCGACCCGGAAAGCTGGGTCGCCCCGACCGCGATGGTCATCGGCGACGTCCGTCTGGCAAAGAACGCTTCGATCTGGTGGAACGCGACGATCCGTGGCGACAACGATCCGATTTGCATTGGCGAAAACAGCAACGTCCAGGACAACAGTGTGCTGCATACCGACGAAGGCGTGCCACTGACCATCGGTCGCGACGTCACCGTCGGTCACCTCGTCATGCTGCACGGCTGCACCATTGGCGACGGGTCGCTGATCGGTATCGGCTCGGTCGTCCTCAACCACGCGGTGATCGGCAAAGGCTGCCTGGTCGGCGCCAAGACGCTGATTCCCGAAGGCAAAGTCTTCCCCGACCATTCGCTGATCGTCGGTGCACCGGGCAAAGTTGTGCGCCAACTCACCCCGGACCAAGTCGAACGGCTGCGCCACAGCGCCGACCACTACGTCGCCAACTGGCAGCGTTATCTACGTGAACTCACCGCTTGGTAGCGCCGCGCTGGTTTGGCGCCAGGCAGCCCTTTTCTTTCGACGTGATTCCAAGGCATTCCGTGCGACCACTCGATGCGCCGGAGCGGCCGCAAGATCGAAGATTAGCGGCGAGGATGCAAGGAAACCGAGGGAACACAGATGAAGGCCATGCTTCTCGATCGACCAGGACAACCCTTGCGCCTCGCCGAACTGCCGGCGCCCGAACCTGGCCCGACACAGGTCTTGCTTGAGGTGCACGCCTGTGGCGTTTGTCGTACCGATCTGCATGTCGTCGACGGGGATCTACCGACGCCGCGTCTACCGCTTGTTCTTGGTCACGAAATCGTCGGCACGGTGGTCGCCATCGGTGAAGCCGTTGAGCGTTTTTCGCTCGGTCAGCGGGTTGGTGTTCCGTGGCTCGGGCGCACGTGTGGCCACTGCCGTTACTGCGTAGCCGGTAACGAGAACCTTTGTGACGAAGCCGAATTCACCGGTTATTCGCTGGATGGCGGCTACGCAGAACTCACGCTCGCCGAAGCCGCCTATTGCTTCGCGCTTCCCGACGCCTACAGCGATGCCGAAGCAGCGCCTCTGCTTTGCGCCGGACTGATTGGCTATCGCGCGCTGGTCGCCACGGGCCAGGCACAACGAGTCGGCATTTATGGCTTTGGCGCCGCCGCACACATCATTGCTCAAGTCGCACGCTGGCAAGGACGCGAGATCTATGCGTTTACCAAACCCGGCGACGACGAGGGGCAGGACTTTGCACGCCACCTGGGCGCCACTTGGGCGGGAGCTGCCGACACAGCGCCACCGCAGGCAATGGATGCAGCGATCCTCTTTGCGCCCGTTGGAGCTCTCGTGCCGCAAGCGCTGCAGCACACGGTCAAAGGTGGCACCGTGGTCTGCGCCGGGATTCACATGAGTGACCTTCCGTCGTTCCCGTACGCGATTCTCTGGGGCGAACGTTGCCTACGTTCGATCGCCAACCTGACCCGACGCGACGGCGAGGAGTTTTTCGTCATTGCGCCACAGGCCGGCGTCAAGACCGCAGTCGAAACCCATGCGCTCGGCGACGCCAACCAGGCGCTGCAGCGACTTCGGTCCGGCAAGGTCAAAGGAGCCGCCGTCTTGCTGACTCACCCTGCACAAGCTTAGAAGCTGAAGCGCAACTCCGAGTACACGCGGTCCTTGGCGTCATAGCGGCCAAAATAGCCAAACGGTGGACCGTTGAAGATATCGACTCCCACGGCGAGACGCCAGTTTTTCTCCAAGTTCCAGATCACGCGCGGGCGAAGCATCCAGTCGGTGCGATTGAAGCTCGCCACCCACAAGGCTTGTGCCTCGACCTTGCCGCCAAATTTGTGGTTGATCAGCAGGCTGTAGCCGTTCTCGTTGGTCGACGGGATGATGTCGGGGTTGTGATTGAAGAAGTGGGTCTGAAAAACCTGGGCGTTGATCCGCGTGTCCGTAAACTGGGTAAAGTCGAGACCCAGCACCCATAACAGCGTGTTCTGTCCGACAACGCCGTCAGCGTCGTCAGCATTCGCCACTTCGTACTTGTAGCCGCGCGTGTAAACCACCTCGCCCTTGAGAACCACCGATCCGAAGTCTTTGGCCAGCGTTCCGCCGTACTGATCGATACGATCGTGCCGCGCCTGATAGATCACGGTCGGCTGCGGATCGGCAACGATCTCGCGGTAAAAGGTTGGCGTCACACTCATGCTGCTGTAGGCGAAGGCGGCGACGTCCCAGCCGTCGCGCAAGATTGACACGCGAGCGCCGTAGTTGGTGTGGGAAAGATTGCGGGTCGGAAGCTTCTCGTTTCGAAACACGGTGGTGAAGCCCGGCGGCGGTGGCAAGGTGTAATCGAAAAACTCGGCTCCCGGCTTGCCGATGTCGTCATAGCTCGCCACCGGGATCCACAACAACTCGGCGTGCACATCGTCCTTGAAGTATTCGGCGCGCAAGGCCCACTGCGGTATGCGCAGAATGTCGAACTCGGGAAGTACAAAGTGGCGGACGTCTTTCGCCGATACGACATCTCCGAAAAAGAGCCCAACCATTTCGCCCCAGATGACATGTTGTCGGCCGACCCGGAAGTCCCAGTCGCCGGCATTGATGTCGAGGTAGTTCTCGCGCAGATAGGCATTGAAGCGCTGGTTCTCGCGTACGGACTTCGAGTAGTAGTCGGTGAAAGTATAGACGGCGTCGTAGTCGACGCGTGCGCCCAGTTTCCACTTGACGTTGCTGCTGAGACTTCCTTGAGCACTCAGGTCGAGCCGCGTCATCATTTCCGACCAGTGCGCGGGATTACGGTAAGCGTACGCCATCACATTGTCGACGAAGCCCTTATAACCGGCGCTCGGCGACGGGTCTCCGACGACCTCCGGCGTTGTTGCTTTGGTTACCACGTCGTCACCAAAGAGCGCTCCACGACTACTGGCACCTTCGGCGCTAGTCGTTGGCGCCTCGTCACTCTCCTCGCCGGCAACCGGCTCGTCATCATCAAACAGCGCTTCCCGACCGCGCGCCGCGTTGCCACCCGCCATTGCGACGAGCACCCCGCTCGAGGAAAACGGCCCCAGGGTCTGGGCCTCCCGTCGGTCACCGGTCTGCGCCGTCGCATCGGCGATGGCGGATAGCGACAACAAGGCGCAGGTCAGCGCCGCACGCGTCGTCTTGTTCTTAGGCATGACTTTCCTCTCTGCCAGCATTGGGCCCCTCCCCGTCGGGGCCGTTTCCCTGATTGCCGGCGTTCGCCTCCGACGGACGGTGGCGAGCGAGAGACCACTTGGTACTGGTGCGTACGCCCAGCATCGCGATTTCCCCGTCTTCCACCCGCACTAGCCGGTCGGCACGCGCGATGACTCGCTTGTCATGAGTCGAAAAAATAAAAGTGGTCTTGAAGGCACGATTGATCTTCTTCATCAGCAGAAGAATTTCCTCGCCCGTCTTGTGGTCGAGATTCGCCGTCGGTTCGTCCGCCAGGACGATCGCCGGTTTGATCGCCAATGCGCGCGCGATCGCGACTCGCTGTCGCTGCCCGCCACTCAACTGATTTGGACGGTGCTCGGCATACTTGGACAGACCCACGACGTCAAGAAAATAAGCGACTCGCTTCTGCCGTTCTGCGGGCGTGATGTCCCGTCGTTGCAGCAAAGGGTACTCGACGTTTTCTGCTGCCGAAAGCACCGGCAAGAGATTGAAGGTCTGAAAGATGAAGCCTATCGTCCGCCCGCGAAGGTCAGCCAGCTGATCCGGCGTCCGCCCGCTGACATCCTCGTCGTTGATGTAAATCTTGCCGCTGGTTGGCGTATCGATGCAGCCGATCAGGTTGAGGAGCGTGGTTTTGCCGCTGCCCGACGGCCCGGCGATGGCCAGGAAGACGCCGGCATCGAAGGCCAGCGTGATATCTTTCAGAGCTTGGACTTTCTGTTCGCCGAGCAGATAATCCTTGTTGACGTGTTCGATTCGGACAACGCTCATTCGCTGGCATTTCCAGCCCGCCGTAATGACGGCTGGCATGACAAGGTAAAAATTATGGAAATCATGACGTTCCGCCATACAGGTGTCAAGACTGCATTGACCGCCCTGGCGCTCGCCGTGTTTGTTTGCGCCGCTCCCGCGAGCGCAGCGGATGCCGTAGCACCACCAAGCAGTGACGACGCCGAAGCCCGATTGATCGTCGAAAAGGCGGATCTGGTCCGCTTTCCTCCCGAGGGTTTCCAGGTCGACGTGACCATCACAACCAGCAGCCCCGGACAGGACTCCGATGTCCGCAAGTATCGCGTACTCGCCAAAGGAAACAGCAACAGCGTCGTCATGGTCACCGAACCCGCGTCGGAACGTGGCCAGATCCTGCTGATGAAGGGGCGCGATCTTTGGGTGTTCATGCCCGACGTTTCGCAACCGATACGCCTCGCCCTCTCACAACGGCTGACCGGCCAGGTCGCCAACGGTGACTTGGCGCGTGCCAATTTCGCCGCCGACTATCAGCCCAGGATTCTGCGCAGTGAAAAAATCGGCAACGACGATTACACCGTTCTCGAGTTGACTGGAATCGACCGCGGCGTCACCTACCAGCGCGTCGTCTACTGGGTACGCGAGAAAGACTACTGGCCGTACAAAGCCGAGTTCTATTCACTTTCCAATCGTCTGCTGAAAACCTGCAAGTACGAGAATTTCAAGACCATGGAAGGGCGCAAGCGGCCGACACGACTGATCATGGAAGACGCCTTGCGCGGCGGCGAGCAGTCGGTACTCGATTATGCGAGCATGAAACTGCGCGATCTGCCCGACAAGGTGTTCACCAAGGAGTATTTGAAGAAGCTGGACTAGGACAAACGCCGCCATTTCACGTCAGGCAGCGGCGCCTATCGTGACGCAGACTTGCGCAAAATCCGCACATTCGGGCCGCAAGGCTGCAAAAAATTGATCAGACTTCGTAGTACCATGCACGCTGGGGCTGTAGCCGGCTCCCCCTCCGGCGAGCAGACAGAGGGTGGTGCGTGTTTTATCCGAATCTCAACGAATCGACCATTAGTCAGGGTTACCAGCGCTTTTTCAAGGTGGTGCCGGCGCTGACCGACGCTTTGCGGGTCGAGAACTACCGAATTCGTCACGACGTCTATTGTCGGGAACTGGGTTTTGAGTCGGTACGAGCGGATGGCATGGAAACCGACGCTTTCGACCCGCGCTCGGTGCACTGTCTCGTCCAGTCGGTAACCAGCGGCACCTACGTCGGCTGCGCCCGCCTCGTACGGGTCGATCCCGCGCAGCCACGGGCGCCACTGCCCTTCGAGCTCACCTGCCGAAACACCCTCGACCGCTCGATCGTCGATCCGATGCAACTCGATCGCTTGCGCATTGCCGAGATTTCTCGCTTGGCGGTCACGCGCACTTATCGCCGGCGCCAAGGCGAAACCACGCGACCGATTTCGATGGCAGACGACGACTTCGGAACCGAGCAGCAGCCGCGTCAGCCTTACCTCGCCCTGGCCGTCTATCTGGCCATGATTTCCCTGGCGCACGAATTCGGGCTGGAAACCCTTTTCGTACTCACTGAACCTCGCCTCGCCGCCATCCTTGCGCGGGTGGGCTTCCGGTTCGAGCCGATCGGCGGTGAAATCGAACACCGTGGCATACGGATCCCCTTGATGATGTCGGTCAACGGCATTGTCCAGGCCTTGAGTTCGCCCTTGCGCGCACTTTTTGCCGTCATCTCGGACGAAGTCAGGCAAGGCCTCAACGTCAGCGGCGGTGCAGACGTCCAGGGTAGGCAGCAACTCACGTGATCGCCCCAGCTTTGGAGCCCATCGCGTGGGTCGTTCGCCTGCTGTCATTAATGGAATGAATGGCCTTGGCACCAGCTGTCGCAGTGTATAGGCTGCCAGAACCCATACGCCAAGCGATTGCCTCGGGCCGCGCGCCGTCGCCGCCGCAGGTACTGCTGCGACTGCTGCAGATGGTCGACGACGATGACACGTCGTTGGCTGAGCTTGCTCGCCTCGTCGAACAGGATCCCGGTTTGTGCACCCGTGTTCTGACCGCCGCCAACTCGCCCGCGATCCGGCGCGGACAGCGCTGGTCGTCGATCGAAAGCTGTCTGATGGCTCTGGGAACCCGTCTGGTCCGGTCGATCGCGACCTGCTTGTCGGTGCAGAGCCTGTTCGACGAACGTAGCGCGCCGCGAACCGTCGAACTCTCCGCCTTTTGGACGCATTCGCTACTGATTGCCGAGTTGTCGCGTAGTCTGGCCGCAAGCAGCGCCTACCCACGACCTGATGAGGCGTATCTGGCGGGACTCCTGCACGACGTGGGCGAGCTGATACTGCTCTCCGCCCTTGGCGAACCCTACCTCGCCGTACTCGCTTCGTGCAGCAGCGAGGCCGCGCTGCAGGAGCTGGAAAGCGAACACTTCGGCGTCCATCACGGCGAGATCGGCACGTGGTTGGCCGACCAGTGGCAACTTGATGCGGCTTTCGCCGACGGCATTCTCTTTCATCATGCGTCAGCCGAACAGATCACCACCGCGGCTCAGCTGCCTCAGTTCGTTTGGCTCGCGCACGAACTCAGTGGCTGCGACGAAGTACCGGAAGCACTTGAGGCGTTTGCCGCCCGCCTGTTGCCCGGTGTCGCCAACGGTCGCCTGCGAACATTGCGCGACCAGGCCGAGCAAAGAATGTGCGTCATTGCCGACGCGATTGGCATGACGCCGCTCGATCGTTCGGCCGATGCCGCTCCTCCGGGCCTGCCGCGCGTACTCGCCAAGAGCCGACGTGTCGAGGGCGATGCCCAGCGACAGATCGCCAAGCGCATCGGCAATCAGGCGCTGATGCAGCCCTTGCAGCAGGATCTCTTCACTCTCGCTGGCCAGGGCGAGATGATGCTCGCGCTGCGCGAAGCGGCACGCATCCTGTTCGAACTGAACCACGTCGCCTTCCTGCTGTGCGATCCGCATGACGGCCATCTCTCAGGACGATCGGTCGCCGGACAAGCGCCGATCTTTGCGCAGATCAGTATTCTTCCGCAACGCCAGCACAGCCTTGCAGCATCGGCAGCAGTAACGGGCGCCGTCTGCTCGTCCTATGACCGGTTACCGGCGCCGCCGCAGTCGCTGATCGATGTGCAGCTGGCGAGGGCGCTGGCGAGCAACGGTCTGCTCTGTATTCCCATGCTGAGCAAAGCACGGGCGGTTGGTGTCGTCCTTGCCGGTGTCAGTGCCGAGCACTATCACCGCCTCTCGCCTCGCCTCAGCTGCCTGGCAGACTTCGGACGGCTTGCCGGGGTCAGCCTGGAGAACTGGCGAGCCGCCGCCGATATTCGACAGCGCGCCGACGCCGACGCCTCGGCGCGCTATACCCGTCAAGCCAGACGCGTCATCCATGAAGCCAGCAATCCACTGACGATCATCAAGGGCTATTTGAAGATCCTTGACGGCAAGCTGCCCGAGGACATGGGTGTTCGCCATGAACTCACCGTGCTCGGCGAGGAAATCGATCGGGTCGCCGGCCTGATACGGCGCCTGAGCGAAGCGCCGCCAAGCGCTGCCGACGAGTCTGTGGTAGACGTCACCGAGCTGCTGAGCGAGCTGCTGCTGGTGTACCGGGATCCGCTGTTCGCAGCCCGCGGCATTATTCTCGAAACCTCGCTCGCGCCGCGCGCGATCCGAGTGGCGTGTGACCGCGATGGCCTCAAACAGATGGTTGTCAATCTGTGGAAGAATGCCTCGGAAGCGCTCGAGCGCGGGAAGCGGCTGCGGCTTTCGCTGACTGACGACGTCTTCGCGCAGGGTCGCCGCTACGCCGAGCTGAAGTTTGAAGACAACGGCCCCGGTATGAGCGAGGCAGTGATTGCCCGGCTACATCGACCGGCGGAGGGTCACGAAGCGCTTGGTCGGGGCATCGGTCTGTCGATCGTCGGCCGCCTGGCGAGCCAATTGCACATTCCGGTCACCTGCCGCAGCCGGGTTGGCGAGGGGACGACGATCTCGTTGTTGTTACCGACGCCAGAACCGTCGGAGCAACGCGAGCTCAACAAAGATCGACCTGGCCTTGCCAGGAAGGTGATTTCACAGCCGGACACCGGTAAGGAGCAACGATGAAGGCGATACCGTACGTCGATTTCTCGCCAATCCACGCGCAGACTCCGCTAAGCAGCGCAACGCTGCTGATTGTCGACGACGAAGACCGGATACGCGCCACCTATCGTCAGCTCTTGGCCGCCGATGAACGTCGCATCGAAGATTGCGGCAGTGGCCGCGACGCGCTGCGCCGTCTGGAACGGCGCGATGTCGACGTACTCATCCTCGACCTCCACCTGCCGGACATCAGTGGGCTGGAAATCATGGAGTGGATGGTGGACAAGCACGTGTCGACGGCCGTGATCGTCTTTAGTGGGGACGAGTCGATCGACTCCGCAATCCGCGCGCTGCGCCACGGCGCGCTCGAGTTTGTACGCAAACATGCCGGTCCACAGGAGTTAATCGATACCGTTAACCGCGTTCTGCATCGCCGGCGGATCGAGCGGGAACACGCGCTGATGACGGTCCGTCTCGAGCATTCCGAACGACTGCATCGCTTCCTGGTCGATCAGTCGCCGGACATCATTTACACGCTTGACCGCAACGGTCATTTCATATTCGTCAACGACCGCGTGCATGCGCTACTCGGCTACACGCGGGAAGAACTACTTGGCCAACACTACTCGGTGATCGTGCATCCGGATGACCACGAACACGCCCGTTTTGCCTTCAACGAGCGGCGAATCGGCGATCGCGCCAGTACTAACGTCGAGATCAGGCTGCAAACCAAGTCGCAGCGCGTGCGGCATTTCGAGAATCGGACGATCGTCGCCATACTCAGTGCGCAAGGCTTGTACGCGCGCCGTGAAGCGCCTTCCAACCCTCAGTTCCTGGGCACGTCGGGCGTTGCGCGCGACATCACCGACCGCAAGAAGGCGGAAGAAACGATTGCCTTCCAGGCCTTCCACGATATCCTGACCGGGTTGCCCAACCGCGTGCTGTTCAAGGACCGCTTGACGGTCGCGCTGACGCAGGCGAAGCGCAAGGGCAAACGACTCGGTGTGATGTTTATCGACATCGACCGTTTCAAGATGGTGAATGATACCTACGGACACCATGAGGGCGACGAACTGCTCAAGGGCTTCGCTCATCGCGCGCGCAGCTGCCTGCGTTCGGGTGACACCCTGGCGCGTCAGGGCGGTGACGAATTTACCGTTCTCCTTCCCGATCTAAGCAACGGCGAGGACGCCGACGTGATTGCCGCCAAGGTTCTGGCGGAACTCAAACGTCCGTTCAAGATCGCTGGGGTGGATTTCTTCACCACTGCCAGCATCGGCATCTCACTCTATCCGGACAGCGGCGAAACGGCAGACGCGCTGCTACGCAATGCGGATATCGCGATGTACCAGATCAAGGGGCGTGGCAAGAACGGCTTCCTCCAGTACACCCGCGACATGCATAGCGGTCTGAGCACGCGCATGACGCTCGAAAGCGACCTGCGCGCTGCACTCATCAATGGAGATCAGTTCGAACTCCATTACCAACCGCAGGTCAGCAACTCCCTACGACAGACGATCGGCATGGAAGCCCTGATCCGCTGGCGACATCCACGACACGGGTTGATGGGCCCGGACGTCTTCATTCCTTTGGCCGAGGAATCCGGACTGATCGTCGACGTCAGCAACTGGGTCATCGACTGCGCGATCCGGCAACTGGCTGCTTGGCGAACGATGGGCTTCACCCGCCTGCAACTGGCGATCAACCTCTCGCCGAAGGATTTCGAGCGCGACGACCTGCCCGAACGCATTTTCGGCCGTCTGAAGGCCTACGACGTCCCCGCCGAGTCAGTCGAAGTCGAGATCACCGAGAACGTGCTGATGCGCGACGCAGAAAAGAACATCAATCTCGTGCAGCACTTGCGAGCCAACGGACTACGCGTCTCGATCGACGATTTTGGCACGCGATTCTCGTCGTTGAACTATCTTCGGCGCTTCCCGTTAAGCAGCATCAAAATCGATCAGTCATTTGTCCGCGATCTCACTCCGAAGAACCGCGGCTCGATGGCAATCATTCATGCGATCGCCTGTATCGCGCGCAGCTTTGGCCTTCGTACGCTGGCCGAAGGCGTCGAAATCGAAAGTCAGTTGCAGCTGCTAGCCGAATTGTCGTGCCACGAAATGCAGGGATACCTTTTTAGTCGACCGCTCGTTGCTGATGATTTCGAAGCCTTTATTTCGACTGGCCCATTTCCTTCGCCCAAGGAACACCCGCTGAACTAGCCGCCTGTCACCGCGGGAACCCGCGCTACCGTTCAGTTTGAAAGTACGGCGACAGAGGCTGTCCCGAGCGGCTTGAGCCAATCGATCATGCTCTCGGCAAAGCTGAGCCCATGCGAGCCGTCCCCGCTCTTCCATCGGGTGATTTCCGTGTAAGCTCGCTGCGCGATTGGGCTTGCGCAGGTGCCGACATTCGTTTGTGATATTTCGTATTGCGGGGACTCCGACATGGCATGCCTTTCGCGGTTGTCTCGCTTGTTCGCCGCCACCTTGTTGTTGAGCGTCGCTTCGATCACCCCCCACGCGTGCCAGCTCCGCCTGGCAACAACGACCAGCACGGACAACTCTGGCTTGTTGCGCGCGATCATCCCGCAGTTCGAGCGCCACAGCGGCTGCCGGGTACAGGTGATCGCAGTCGGCACCGGAAAGGCGCTACGACTGGCCGAGAACGGGGATGTGGACGTCGTCCTGGTCCATGATCGAGAAGCGGAAGAAGCCTTTGTCACCAGTCGGCACGGTGTTAATCGGCGCGACGTGATGTACAACGACTTTGTTCTCGTCGGCCCGTCGAGCGATCCGGCAGCAGTTCGCGGTGGCCGCGACGTCTTGAACGCGCTGCAGAAGATAGCCACCGCGCGGTCGCGCTTCGTCTCGCGAGGGGATGATTCGGGGACCGATCGACTGGAAAGGAAGCTGTGGCAACAACTGGGGATCAAGGTCCGGGGAGAGCCATGGCATGTCTCGGCCGGACTAGGAATGGCCGAAGTCTTGACCATGGCGGCTGAAATGGAAGCTTACACGCTGTCCGATCGCGCAACATACACGACAACTCGCGCGAGGAGCGGTCTCGAGATCCTCGTGGCCGGCGACCGCCGCCTGTTCAATCCGTATGGCGTGATCGCCGTCAACCCCGCCAAGTACCCCACGGCAAATTTTTCGGCGGCGATGGCACTGATCGACTGGCTGACGAGCACAGCGGGGCAATCCGCGATCAGATCGTTCCAACCGGGCGGGCAACCCCTCTTTTTTGTCCCGACCGATCCTTAGCAGGTCAGGCTTGGGACTTCTTGGCTACACGTGCGAAGCCTTACGGCTGCTCGTCTCAGGCGATGCAGAGCTGTGGGGAATCATCACCGTCTCGCTTTCGGTCACGCTGCGCGCGATGCTGATCGCCGCACCACTCGGAATCACTGCCGGCTATCTGCTGGCGACGCTCGACTTCCCCGGCCGGCGAACAATCGTCGTCATCACGCAGGGGCTACTGGCGTCGCCGACGGTCGTCGTCGGTCTCCTCCTCTACCTTCTCCTCTCGCGGCAAGGCGTCTTTGGCCAGTTGCAGCTTCTGTTTACGCAGACGGCGATGGTCATTGGCCAAGTGCTGATCGCGCTTCCCGTTCTGATCGCCTTTTCGCTGTCGGCGATCCAGGGTGCCGATCCGCGGGCGCGCGAGACAGCGGTAGCGCTCGGCGCTTCTGGACCGCGTATTGGGTGGACGATCCTCGTCGAAGTCCGCTTCGCGGTGATGGCTGCCGTCTGCAACGCTTTCGGCCGCGTTGTTTCGGAAATTGGCTGTTCGCTGATGGTCGGCGGGAACATCGCCGGCGTTACACGCAACATTCCCACGGCAATCGCGCTCGAGACCAGCAAAGGCGAATTCGCCCAGGGAATCGCTCTCGGTATCGTGCTCCTGCTCGTCGCGCTGGCGATCAACATCGCCTTTGCGTTTTTCCAGGGTGAGTCGCGCCGGTGAGCCTGCTGGACGTATCACGGATAAGCAAGTCTTACGGTGTTCGGCGTCTGCTGACCAACGTCGAGCTGACGCTTTTCGCCGGCAAGAGCTACGTCCTGACCGGCGAAAACGGAAGCGGCAAGTCAACCTTGCTGCGCATCCTCGCCGGCCTCGAGCGCCCGGATGACGGTTGGGGCCGTTTCGACCACCAACGCTTCAACTGGCTCCCCTACCCGTCGTGGCTTCGTCGCAACCTAATCTACGTGCACCAGCAACCCTACCTGTTTCACACGACAGTGGCCGACAACATCGAGTTCGGCTTGCGCGCGCGCGGGGTGATGCGTCAGGAGCGGCGGCGGCGCCTCGCCGAGGCAATTGCCTGGGCCCGCCTTTCGCATCTGCTGGAAACGCCTCCGCAACGCCTGTCGGGCGGCGAGAAGCAACGCGTCGCACTCGCCAGAGCCTGGGTGCTGCAGCCTCGAATGCTTCTCCTGGATGAGCCAACGGCCAACCTCGACGCCGAATCACAGCGGCAGGCGGTAGACCTGCTGCACAGTCTTTGCTCGGCGGGAACGAGTTTGCTGCTCGCCTGCCATGATCGCGACGTAATCGAGTTACCCGCCATGCAGCGCCTGCAATTGGCCGCCGGTTCCGTTCACCCGACGCCTGGGGCGACCGACTAGTTGCCGGTCCTCGGCCGACGCTACTTGCTACGCAAGACGATATCGATGCGTCGATTCCTGGCCCGCCCCTGCGGCGTGTCGTTCGAGGCAACCGGCTGGTACTGGCCGTAGCCCGCGGCGACGAGATTGGTCGGATCGACACCGAGCGACTGCAAATGACGCACGACTTCCACTGCGCGCGCAGCCGACAGATCCCAGTTCGTCGGGTAACGTCCACGCAGCAGCGGCCCGATCGGCTCGCTGTCGGTGTACCCCTGAACGCTGATCCAATGACCGGTCAGACTGGCCAGCGTTGGCGCTGCCTTGCCAATCGCCGCACGACCCGCCATATGCAGCTCGGTACTCCCGGAGCTGAAGAGAATTTCGTCGACAAAAGTAACGACCAGGCGATCCGAAAGCTGTTTGATCTGGACTTTGTCGGCCGCCACCTCCGCCTGCAGCTGCTGGCTCAGGGCAAGGTATTGTTTTTCTAGAGACACCGCCTGCTGTGTCTGCTGAACTTGCTGGTCATAGGTCTGTTGCGACACGCAGCCCGCCAGCGCCAACACCACCAGCGGAACGGCCAGTTTTCGGATGCTCATCGATGCTCACTCCTCAATCAAGAACCCACTGAACCCACGCCAAACCACCTCCAGACAACCGCCATTGTTCGCCAAACCGCCGGCTATTTCATCTGTTTTCGGCGCCGTCAAGCCTAGTGCATTCGCGGGCTGACAGCAAGCCAGGTAAAGCCGACAAGCGCGCATTCGCTTCATCCTCCTCATCACCGTGCTAGGATGAATGATCCTGAGTAGACCGCTCGGGTATCGGTGCAAGCGGAGGGGCGGATGGGTTCGTTTGCCCCTCGAATGCCCGCAGCGATTGAGGACCATCGTCGTACGGTAGGAGGGTCGAAGTATGGAACTGTCAATGACGTTCAAGAATGAAAAGATGGTCGGTGATTTTTGGGGGGGTCTGGCCGCGATGCTGGTCGCGCTGCCCTCGGCAATCGCCTTCGGCGTCACGATTTATGCGTCCATCGGACCCGCCTACGCCGGCCTCGGCGCCCTGGCGGGAATTCTGGGTGCGACCGCGCTGGGACTTGTCGCGCCCAGCCTCGGCGGAACGAATCGACTGATCACCGCGCCCTGCGCGCCGGCGGCAGCGGTGCTCTCCGCCTTCGCCATCGAACTCGTCAATCAGCAGGTCGATCCGACTTTCATCGTCCTCATGTTGACCGCGATCGGCATGGTTTCTGGCTTATTGCAGCTTCTCTTCGGCTTCATGGGGATCGGCAGCCTGATCAAGTACATTCCCTTTCCGGTCGTCAGCGGGTACCTCACCGGCGTCGGTCTGATCATCATCGGCAGCCAGATCCCGAAGCTGCTCGGCGTCTTTGGTGGAAGTTCGCTGTGGAAGACCCTGATTTCGCCCGAAACGTGGCAGTGGCAGAGCTTGGTCATCGGCGGCGTCACTGCGGGCGTCATGGTTGGCGCACCGATGGTCACCAAGGTGGTACCCGCCGCCATCCTCGGCCTGCTGGCTGGCGTCGCCACCTACTTTGGCATCGGCTATTTTGTCGATCCCGCGTTGCTGATTGTTGAAGGCAACAAGCTGATCATCGGCACCCTGGGCGGTTCGCCGTCGAGCATGCTGGAGGCCATCGTCGGTCGCTGGCGCGACATCGGTGAGCTGAAACTTAGCCAGATCGCCAACCTCTTCGGGACCGCGCTGACGCTCGCCGTACTCCTTTCGATCGACACCCTGAAAACGGCGGTCGTCCTCGATGCACTTACCCGCAGTCGCCACGATTCGAACCGCGAACTGATCGCCCAGGGCGCCGGCAACGTGGCTTCGGCGTGTGTCGGCGGCATGCCGGGCGCCGGCCAGATGGGAGCGACGCTGGTCAATCTCGCCAGTGGCGGTCAAACCCGCGTTTCCGGAGTCGTCGAAGGCGCGCTGGCTCTGTTCGCGTTTGTCGCGCTTGGATCACTGATTGCCTGGATACCGGTTGCGGCGCTGGCCGGCATCCTGATCGTTGTCGGGACGCGAATGATCGATCGGCACAGCATTCACCTGCTGCAGTCGCCGTGGACGGTGCTCGACTTCGTGGTCATCGTCGCCGTCGTCGCCGTCGCGTTGCTACACAGTTTGATCGCTGCCTCGGCGGTCGGCATCGGCTTGGCCATGTTCCTGTTTATCCGCGAACAACTCGGGAGCACGATCATCCGCAACAAGGTCGAGGGCGGCAGCCGCTTCTCCAAACGCGTGCGCCTCGGCCACGAAATGGCGCTACTCGAAAAGCGCGGCCAACAGACAATCATCATCGAGTTGCAAGGCAGCTTGTTCTTCGGCACCAAGGACCAGCTTTTTGCCGCCCTGGAAGCAGAACTCGGTGTGCGCCGGTACGTCATCCTCGACATGCGCCGCGTGCAGTCGGTTGACGTCACGGCCGCGCATCTCCTCAACCAGATCCGCGACTCCTTGTCGGAACGCGGAGCCCTGCTCATCTTCAGTGGCCTCTCGCATACGCTGCCGAACGGGCGAACGATCGCCGAACTCTTCGACCAAATGGAAGTTACGAACCAAGTCGACCAGGTCAAGGTGTTTCAGGCACTCGACGACGCGGTCGAGTGGGTTGAAGACCAAGTCCTCGGCGAAGACTTGGCGCAAGCCGCCGAAATGCCGCCGCTCGAGATCTACGAACTTGATCTGTTCAAGGACGCCAAGGAGGAAGCGCTGATTGCACTGGTCGAGCGGATGGAACGGCGCTCGATCCCCAAGAACGAACGCCTGTTCTCGGTCGGCGATCCAGCCAACCAACTCTTCCTGATTCGCAAGGGTGCACTGCGCGTTTCGGTACCGATCCCCGGTACCCACCTCAGCCATCATCGTCTGACCTATGGCCGTGGCGACTTTATCGGCGGCATGTCGTTCCTGACCCGAGCCTCGCACCTCAGCGCCGACGCGACAGCCGTCGAGGACACCGAGGTCTATGTGCTCAAACGGGAAGACTTCGACGCGCTGCGCGAAGAACACCGCCGACTGGCCTTTCACCTGCTCGAAGCCGTCGCACGCGTGCTGGCGACGCGTCTCAGTTACTCCGACAAGGAAGTGCTGGCGCTACAGGAGTGAGGTTTGTCGACAATACGAGCGCCACGGTCCACACGTGGCAGTCGTCGCCTGAACAAAGGGTTGCCAGCTGCGCGGCGAGCCGTCAACGCGCGCGGACACCACTGACCGCGGCCTCGGTTTCCGCGAGCAACGCGTCGATCCCTTCGCCTTCCGGCAACTCCTCGGCAGCGGCGGCCACTTCCTTCTCCGCCTTGGCGGACTTGGCGACAACCTCGGCCGGGTTGCCACCGACCGAACGGTACAGATCCTTCAGGATACGAGACGTCGGACTGTACTCCAGGCCCGTCTTCACGAGTTGCTTGGCCTCGGCGGTGCGGCCAGCGCCAATCAGAAAACTGGCCCAGTGCGAATAGGCCGGCCAATAGTCCGGACGCAGCGAACGCGCCTGTGCGAAGTACTTGTTCGCCTCCGGATAGCGACCCAGGTGGAGTTCAATCTCCCCGGTTCGAGACAGAATTTCCGGCAAGAGAACGAAATCCTTGGATACGAAGTCCACGACGTAAAGGTTGTCGGCGCGCGCAGTCTCGAGCAAATGCCGTCGTTCCCGCGCCGGCGTGCCACTGCGAAACGCCCGCTGCCAACTCACCTGGGCCCAACAATAGTGATGCAAGGAGCTGAACGACCGCTCGCCAAGACGCGCCTTCCACGATTTTGCCTCAGTGGTCTCATACCGGCCGTACGACATGGTGTACGGACAAAAGGGCGACAGGAGCGCGATCTCTTCCGTCGTCCCTTGCTTCGGGTTGCCGGCCGCCCACGGGCTGGCAACCATCAGTAAGGTAGTGAAGACCATCTGTCGCACGGTCGTTTGCCGACAGCCAGTCAACAGCCTGAGTTGAGCGCGCGTCATCTCGTGTTCTCCCATGCGAGGCATTGGAGCGGCGACGATGGCAACGAGAACGCTTCCCGTGCCCGGTAGACGCCGCCGCGCCCGCCTCCGTCATTCTAGCAGCGCTGGACGAGCCGTAGTCGGAGCGATGTGAGCGCCAGCGGAGTCGATACCATGGGAACAGCCCCCATGCCATTAAGTTAAGGAAACAAGCTTCCTCTTGCAGCCGTCTTCACGGTAGAATCAGATCCTTAATATATTGTTTACAAATACTAAAATATAAAACCTGCGTTGCTGGTTCCATGCCAGACTCCTGGCCGCTACGACGACGTTATTGCATTCTTCTGACTTCGTCTCTGCGCATCGCGTCCGGCTCACGACCTCAGTCGCCGTCGCACCCTGACCTTTCCCGTCTTGGTCGCGTGCTTGGCGTATGGGATGACCCGTGCCCTGCAGGTGGAACTGGACGACTTCTTCGGGCGACAGGCCGGCACGGCGGAGTTTGTTCGTCACGCGACCAGGAGCGCCTTCTCGCAGGCGCGTCAAACGCTGAAGGCCTCGGTCTTTGTGCAGTTGAACGAATGCCTTTTGTCGATTTGGCGCGATCAGGTCGAGGAACCGCTTTGGCGAAGCTTTCGCCTGGTCGCCGGGGATACGAGACGCTTCGTTTGCCGCCTTCGGCAGAGATCGTCGATGCTTTCGGCACGGTGGGCAACTGCTGGGGTGGTTCGACTCGGTTGGCACAGGCCGGGTTCGCCCCAGCCCTTGCCCATGTCGATCGTTACCGTGTAACGGCTGCATGAACCCCGAAGCGGGTACACAAGGGGACACAGACGCAGACGCAGACGCAGACAAGAAAAAAGCCACTTCCCATTGTGGCTTAACTTATTGATTTATCGGTGGCCAAGCGCGGAATCGAACCACGGACACGCGGATTTTCAGTGCTTGAATCTAACCTTCCAGTGGTTTCTGGACTCGTCTCGCAGATTCCTAACATATTGATCAGACGAGACTTGTATCGGTTTCTGCGGGCACCGCAGTTCCACGGACTTCCCGCAAACGGTGTAATTTTCCATGCGCAATTACACAGGAAGTACACGGCCCCGCTTATCCCGAGCGGTACCAGCAAGCTCAGCACCGGTTGCGGAGCTTCCGCTGCAAGGGCGGTTTCGACGGCACCTCAGCCAACAAGCTCACACTCACTCAGGCCAGAAGTAGTTGGTCACGCCACACGGCATTACCAGGCGCTCATCTTCGACTGGAGCGATGTCGTGTAGATCGCGGTGCCACTGACCGCTAAAGCCCCGGAATGCCGCCAAGGCTGATAGTGCGGCATCCCATTCGTGATCGGATGCCAAAGCGAGACCGCAACCCAGTTCCGCAGCCAGGGCATCGAACATCACAGATCGCCTCGCCACGAAGTCATATGCCTCACCCCACAGGTTCCAGTGCATCACCTTCGGATGCGTCTCCGTGATCATCACCTGAGGCGCCATGCCCCGCAAGGCGAGGAGAACCATCATCCCATTGAGCGACATCGATCCGTACAGGGAGTTTGGTGCCGCGACACTCTGTCCAACTTGGGGGTATTGCTCCCTCAGCCAACGATCAGCGGGCCGCCAGCCTGCCGGTCCCGTGCTCCAGCAGGTCAGGGTATCAACGCCGATCGCTACCGGCGAACCGGACTGGGCTGAGAACCACTGAATCGCCATCTCCGCCGTGCCAACAAGGGCTGTTGTAACGGAGACTGGCTTCCCACCTTGAACGTCCAGGGCCGCCACGCCGTGCCTGCCGTTCCCGCCAGGGTCATAGCCGAAGTAGACCATAGAGTTGGCTCCCGTGTCAGTGACGCCGAACGATGTGCGGGCAGTGGTCCGCGCTGCCGCAAGATGCGGGAGCAAGGACGATAGCAAAGAGGGCGAGTTTGCGAAACAGATTCATCACCAGCCGCCGCGCACGCCGTGTTGCCGCCTCTTCATCGACTCCAGCCACTTTACCATTCCGGCCAGAGACGCGTCCGCACACGCGTCGTGGACCGCCGTCAGGCGCGCGAACGTGCGCCAGTGCATCCCCTTGGGCTTCCCGCCGTCGGGATTGGCAATACCCGCCGGCCAGCCCAAACGCCGCCTGATCTTCTCCGCACGCCGCCGCGCACGGTCGTCCTTGGCTTCCCGCTGGCACGGATAGGCCAGCCTGTGACAGTGCCGACAGGCGAAGATAGCGCCGCCATAGAGAATTGCCACGCGCCGCCCGCATCCGCTTGCCGGGCAGCGGAACCACGCGCGCCGACCACCAAGGTGGCAGGGTGTCCATTCCAGATAGACGGGGTACTCCATCGGTTGCCATTCGCCGCCGTTGTTTCGGCTGCTATAGCTGAGCATCACGCGGTCGACTTCCGTGCGGATCTGGATCGACGCTACCTCCTCGCCGTTGCCTGTCCATTGCCAGCCGAAGGCTCGACCCGGTTGCAGCAGGCGATCGCGTTGCAGGCGCCGGGCATCCAGCCTCCGCATGTCGCTGGTCGTGGCCTTGCCGCCTTGGTATCCCCGCCCGCTTCCGCTGCCGCCCATTTTCTTGCACTCCGATTTTGCCGAAATCATGTGGCAAGTTTGCATCGTATCCTTTGGTGAATCAGCGCGAATCCCTTGCCACATCGAGCATTCCACCGTTTTTGATGGTGCTCGGTCTCATCCGCCGCGCAGATCTTTCAGCTTCAGGAGCATGGCCAGTGTCCGCTCGAATTTGCGGTCGAGGTGCGTTTCGTACCGGTTCAGGTTCTCCAATCGATGGGGATGCAACCCAGCGCCCAGAGTCTGCGCCTTGATCGCCGCAACATGCCGCGCCTGCTGCACCATGCCAACACACACCGGTTCCAGCGATTCACGAATGAACTCCGCCAGGCCTTCGACGGTGCCCGGGTACTCCTCCTCGCTGACCTGGACGTCCCACCAATCGCGAGACCCGGGAAGCAGCGCCCGCCGAGCCCTCTCGTAGGCATTCGGACCACCCTTTGCGAGGATCGCTGCCGCCTTGCGGGTTGCCGCCAAGTCCACCTCGGCGTCGTGCTGAAGTTCCACGATCCGCTCAGCCGTCGCGTTCAGCAGGCAGGCCAAGTCCAAATGCGCTCCGGAAAGTCCCTCCTCCAAAGGAGCAGCCGCTGGGACCAAGGTCTTCGGGCTACTCAGCACACTTTTCAAACCTTCATTGATTCTTGCTCCTTCTGCCATCAAGACCCGTCGCTTGCGCCAGATGATGCCGGCCAACTCCTCCACCAAGTGCGCTTCGGTCGCGCCAGCCGGCCGATGCTCCTCGAACAGTTCCGTTAGCAAGTGAGCGAATTCGGCCGTGTCCTCGTGCGGGAGCACAGTGCTACGCGACAGGACGCCGTGCTTGACCGCGTTGTAGCGCACCGCCTGATAACCGCCATCCGTTGGGGCGTGCATAGCGTCGACGACTTCGCCGACCTCCATGGGAAACTGGATTACGGACAATGCCGAGGTGGCAACCTGTGTGCTCATGGCTTGAGTCTCATACGGGGCGGCTATCTGCCGCGAGAAATGAATTATCAATTGCTATCGAGCGATCTTCAACGATTGTCTCATCCTATCCAGGAATGGTCGACGCTTGAAGGGCGGCATTGCTCGGAAGCACAAGACCGGTGAGACAGCCTCCGGAGTGGTGGTTGAGACCTCCACTGGACAGCCACCGGCATGCCCGAAGCGGGCGAGTCGCTTGACCTCGGGCTGGCGCATGGGAGGAGCAACTGTGGTGCCGAAGGTGAGGTGGCGGAGCAACGCACCAAGGCACCAAGGCAGAGCGCGGCTTCATGTGCGTTGGAGTGGTTCATCCCGTGACAGGCTTGGTGCATCCGGCAGTCGGCTTTCTGCGCCCTGATGACGGTCCGACGCACCGGGAGCAAGGCGCATGGCAGGCGGTTCGGGATGAATGCCAATTTCTCGCGCGGCGTCAGCTCGGGAACTGACACACTTGCCACACTGCAAGCGTTTACTTATCGCCATCGGTACAGGCGCCCCCGACGTCACCACGGTGATTGGCGCTGCGGTCGCTCCCCGATGCTTTCATTCTTCCGGTACATCGCGGAGAATCGCGGAACTCAAGGGAAACAGCAAGAAAGCAAACGCCGACGATGACTCTCAAGACCCACTGCACGCCACGCCAAAGCGTCTTCGATCGCAACCGCCGCGACATCGTCCTCGACCTGTCCGACTTCTTGGAGGGGTGCGATTCAAACTGATGTGGGATAGTCTGAGTCCTTTGCCTGGAGCGATCGG
>CAYQVH010000027.1:0-53107 GCA_964420975.1 uncultured Candidatus Accumulibacter sp. | reverse complement strand
CCGACAGCCAAACCCGGCTACACCCAGGCTAATGCCAATATACTACACCAACGCCCCTACTTGAAGATTGATGTGATGAACTTCCCCTGAAATTTCGTCTGCCAAGGGTGACCTAACACAGAGTCACTTTGGGAGGGCGAGAAATGAAGATGCTGAAACAGGCGTAACCGACCGACTTCAAGGTACTGGCGGTCAATCGGATCAAGGATGGCCAGAGGGTCTCAGCGGAGTTTGCAGGGAACTTGGGCCGAGTGACCAGACTGTGCGCAACTGGGCCCAAGGCGGCGGACGAAGGCAAACCAAGCGGCGCTGGCGCTGGTCCGTGCGATCCCTGCCGAAGTAAAGGCGCCTACGGCAGCCCGCCGATGGCGTGGCCTGGAGTGAAGCGTTTCAACGCGGCTGCCGACTAGACGTTTCGCTCCTTGATGCGGCACAGTCCGATAAGGCCGATACCGAGAACCATTAAGGCGGTCGTTGTTGGAAGGGGAACGACCGACGCGTTGATATGGTAAGAGAACTCGTCAAAAAAACCGGTCGGTTGATAGCCGTTCAAGACGATGCTGTCTGGCGTGATGCGGCCTGTCAGTGAATCCAGGAAGGTGTCAAAGCCGGTGCAATAAAAATCCGGACCGGCAGGAAAGTTGCAAGCTCCCGAGTCCCCTGCCAGCAGGTCGCCATCAACTCGGACGAAGTAGTCTGGAAATCGAAAGCCATCCGGGGAAATACTGCCCACCAGATTCGGGTTGACAAACTGGACCCAGTTCGACTCGAAGAGAAATGTGCCGAGGCTGCCTGACGGGTCGCCATCCAGGAAATACTTCCACCAGTAACGCGACAGCAACGCGTCGAAACTGCCAGACACCGAGAAAGTTCCCGGATCCCCGCCAAAAAGCCACGGGGTGTAAGTTACCGTACTGCCTGCGCCAATCGTGTAGTGCCTCGTTTCGGTATCCACGCCAAAATCGGTGATGGTCACTGCGTGCGTCATGCCAGAGGCCAACAGCGCAGCCACAAAGGCAAGCTTGCGCAACAAGCTTGCTGCAAGTCGAGTCATTCGTTTTTCCTTGGTGAAATTTGGAAGTTGGGCCGCCGGTTCTCGCCGAAACGGCGGCGGGGGTGCAATCGCCAAACAGGAGCGATGGTCGGGACTTGGCGTTTGCGTGCGGGGGAAGAGCAACCTACGTGCCATTTATCACATGGCCTGAAAATTCCTCAGCCAATCAGTCGGGTGACGGTCACTCAGGCGAGTCTTGCAACCCCTGCGCGGCCAAAGTGTAAGATTTTTCGACAGGCCCTCAACGCCTGTTTTCGCGCCGTTCCAGTGCGACCGCCGGCGCAACGCTTGCCGATCCGTTCCCGTGGGCTGTCATCCGTCTGCAGGCGTCGATCGTTGGAGTGGGAGTATCTTGATCCTGGCTCGGATCGAGAATGTCCTGAGAGTGAGGTTACACGATGAAGGGTGTCATGATGGCCGGCGTGATGGTTTTGGCGGCGGCGTCCGTATCGGCGCAGGTATCGGTGTCGGTCGGCGGTCCAGGTGGAGTCAGCGTCAATACTGGCGGCGCCGGCGGCGTCAGTGTTAACGCCGGCAACGAGACGAAGGTCAATACCGGCAAGACGACGAGCAGCAGCAAGGGGAACGCGGTCTACGTCAATCCCGGCCAGAGCTCGTCGTCGATTACCCACTCGCCGGGAACCAAGGTCGTCACCAGCAAGGGCGGCGACGAGGACGAGGCGAGCGGAATCAGTGTCGTCAACGGCAATGTGATGATCGACGGAGTCAAGGTTCCGCCAACGGCGACCCGCTGGACGGGCAAGGACGGCACCCAGTACCGCATCAAGCGTAGCGGCAAGGGCAACGTCAGCGTCGAGACGATCGACGATTGAGTAGCGACCGCCATTCAATCATGGTGGCCTGACGTATCCACATCAGGCCACCGGCAGGCGAACGACGACTTCCAGGCCACCAGTCGCCGCGTTGGCGAGCAACACCTCGCCGCCACTGGCGGCTGCAATGCGGCGAACGATGGCCAAGCCGAGTCCGCAACTGCCGTCTGTCGCACGTGCCGGTTCGAGTTGGGTGAAGGCTTCAAGGGCGCGCCGACGGTCGTCGGCAGCGATCCCGTCGCCGTGGTCGCGCACCCGCAGAGTCACCACCGAGTCGCCTTCTCTGGCGACTTCGACTTCCACAGGCGGCGCACCGTGCGCGAAGGCGTTGTCGATCAGATTGTCAAGCAGGCGCTGCAAGTTGCCTTCGCTGATGGCAACCCGGCAATACTCGGCGGCCGGCCTGACGGTTAAGGCCATCTCGCGACCCAGCTCATGGTGGCGAGCGAGCTGACTGCGTACGAGCGCCGTGATGACGACGGTGTGCGCCACCCGCTCCGGGCTTTCGCTGCGCAGAAAAGCGAGACACTGGCCGACGATGCGTTCCATATCCTCGAGGTCGCGCGCCAGGCCGGCGCGGTCACGCTCGCTGTCGAGCAACTCCAGACGGACACGTAGCCGAGCCAGCGGCGCGCGCAGGTCGTGCGTCAGGCCGGCGAGCATCTCGCGCCGCTCGGCGGCCGCCGCCGCCAGCTGACCGAGCATCTTGTTGTGGCGTTCGGCGAGTTGTCGTACTTCACGCGGCCCTTCTGGCTTTACCGTCTGCGCGCTGCCGTCGCCGGTAGCGGCGACGGCTTCACCGAGTCGCGCCAGCGGGCGGACGATGCCGCGGACGAAGAGTCCGGCGATCAGCAACACGACCGCAAGTGTCGCCGCCAGACCTGCCCACAGGTCGGCCGGGAGTTCCTGCGGCTGGAAGCGTGGCGGGGGCAGGATGAGCCACCAGCGCTCGTTGCCGGCGTTGAAACCGATCCATAAGCCGCTGCGCTGCTCCAACCCGCCGTGTCGCAGGAAGACCGGCTCGCCGAGCCGCTCGCCGAGTGCGAAGGCCAGCCGGCGCGCAAAGCGAAACCGAGGCGGCTCGCTCGGCACACTGGCGTCATGCGGCCGCAGCGGCAGCCCCTGCTCGCCAGCGTCAGCGGCGGCCAACTGGCGGCGCGCTGCGTCGTCCAGCCCGGGAAGCACTCTTTGCAGCAGGCGGATCTGGCCGACGATCAGTTGTACGGTCTGGTGAATATGCGCCGTGCGTCGAAAGTGCCCAATCAATGAGAACGTCGCGATCTCGGCGACGACGATGACGGCAACGACGAGGAGTACGGTGCGTCCGGCGAGTGAAGTCGGCAGCAGCCTCATGGCTGTGGGGGATCGGAAGCCGGAACGTCGGGGACGAAGACGTAGCCGATACCCCATACCGTTTGCAAATAGCGCGGGTGCGTCGGGTCGCTCTCGATCAGCCGACGCAGGCGATGGATCTGAACGTCTATCGCCCGGTCAAAGGACTCGCTGTTCTCGCCACGCGTCAGTTCGAGCAGGCGTTCGCGCTTCATCGGTCGATTGGCGTTGGCCACTAGGGCGTCGAGCAGCGCGAACTCGCCACTGGTCAGAGCGACGACGGTTTCCTTGCGCGACAGCTGCCGGCTGCCGCGGTCAAAAAGCCATTCGCCAAAGCGTACGCGTCCGCCATCGGGGTTGGGAGCAGCCGCCGGACGCGCTCCGCGGCGAAGGACGGCGTCGATGCGGGCGACCAGCTCGCGCGGATCGAACGGTTTGCCGAGGTAATCGTCGGCACCCATTTCGAGACCAAGCACGCGGTCGACCGGTTCGTCGCGCGCGGTCAGCATGATTACCGGCACCAACTCGCCACGGGCCCGCAGACGCCGACACGCGGCGAGGCCATCTTCGCCGGGCAGCATCAGGTCAAGAATCAGCAAACGGGGCTGGAAGCGCTCAAGAAACGCGTCAAGCTGACGCGTATCGGGCAGCAGCAGGGTGTCGAAGCCGTGGCGGCCAAGGTAGGTGGCGAGGAGCGAACGTAACTCGGGGTCGTCGTCGATCAGCAGGATCTTTTTCATCATCGTCGTCCACAGGCGGTGTTCGCCATTCTATGCCGCGCCAAAGCCGCGCTTGCTGGCTGGAAACACTTTGCAAACGAGTGTCACCGCGCCGAAAAACTTTGCAACGAGCCCGGAGGGAGAATGAAAACCAGCGCAGGAGGCCACTCGGACCGCATCCGGCGTGCTTGATTAACCCAACAACGGAGCCTCGACATGAACACGAATAGGAAGACGAAAACGACTCGGCACCTGCTGATCGCGGCGCTGGCCCTCACGCTCGCCGGTGCTGGCAGCGCCCTCGCTGCTCGGCCGGACAACTGCCCCTACGCCGGCAGTCAGATGGAACAACGGCACAACGCGCGGATGAAGGATCTTTCCCGCCTGCACGATGAACTCAAGCTCGACGCCAAGCAGGAAGCGCTCTGGCAGGAAGCCGAGGAGAAGACTCGGGCGGCGATGGGCGACATGCGCGAGCGCATGCGCCGCCAGCGCGAACAGCTGCTCGCCAGCGTCAGCCAGCCCAATGCCGACCTGCACGCCGTGTTTCGTCAGCTCGACGAGTTGCGAGACGCCGGCCGGGATCTGCGGGAAGCCAACCGCACTCGCTGGCTGGCCGTCTACGACAGCCTCGATCCGGCGCAGAAGGAGAAGGCCCGCCTGTTCGTCAAGAGCCAAATCGAAAGGCGCGGGCCTTTCGGTGGCGGAGGGCCGGCGGCGGGCGGCGGAAGGCGCAACTGAACGGCGAGAGGACAGCGTGGCCGGCGAACTGAACCTGCCATCCCACCCGGAACGGTGCGACAATCGCTGGCTGTCTTTCCTTTCGCCGGTCCTGCTGCGTGCCTTTTGTACTGTTTCTGCAAGCGATGCTGATTGGCGTGTCGATCGCAGCACCCGTCGGACCGATCGGCCTGCTCTGCATTCAGCGGACTTTGGCGTATGGCGGCCGCGTCGGCTTTGTCAGTGGCCTCGGCGCGGCCCTTGCCGATGGTTGCTACGGCGCCATCGGTGCGTTCGGCGTCGCCGCAGTCACGCAGTTTTTTGTCGCCATGACGACGCCGCTGGCGATCGGTGGTGCGATCTTCCTGAGCGTCCTGGGAGTCCGTACCTGGTGTGCCGAGCCGGCTCGCGACGCTTCGCCTAACCGCGACGCAGCGAGCGGGTGGCGAGCGTTCTCGTCGGTATTCGCGCTGACACTGACCAACCCGGCGACCATTCTGTCGTTCGTCGCCGTCTTCGCGACCCTCGGCGGTGCCGCCGCGACGACGACGTCAGCCGCCCTGATCATGGTCGTCGGCGTCACCGTCGGCTCGGCGTTGTGGTGGCTGCTGCTCGCGCTGGCGGTCTCTTCGCTGCGTCAGCGGATCGGTCAGCGGGCGCTGCGCGCAGTCAATCGCGTCTCGGGCGCCTTCTTGCTCGCTTTTGCTGCCTGGCAAGCGCTCGTTGTCCTGCGCTGAACGTGCGGATTCGATCGTTATCAGAGCGCAAAGCCCGAAAGCGGGGGTCATCGACGTCGGGCGATGATCGCGCACAAGGCGACCGAGGCCGAGCATCGCGGTCGCCAGCGACAGGCGGAGTCGGGTAAAATGCCTGGATGAAGCGCTGGCCATTCTTCTTCCTGCCGTTTTTCCTGGTTTTCCCGCTGCTTGTTCGCGCCGACGTGTATGGATTTGTTGACGAACGAGGAAACGTCCATGTCGCTCGGGAAAGGATCGACGACCGTTACCAATTATTCGCCAAGGGAGACATGGCCGGCGAGTTCAAGCTTTCTTCGGAGCTGAAATATCTTCCGCAGCAACCGCGGATCGAGGACCACGCGATCTACAAGCGACTGCAACGACTTCCCAACGCGCAAAAGTATGACGCGCTGGTGGTCACGGAAGCGCAACGACAGAAGGTCGAACCGGCACTGGTGAAGGCGGTCATCGCCGTCGAATCGGCCTACGACCCGGTTGCCGTCTCACCGAAAGGAGCGACCGGCCTCATGCAGCTGATTCCCGAGACGGCTGCGCGCTACGGTGTGCGCCAGATCAGCGACCCGCAGGAAAACGTGCGCGGGGGTACCCGTTACTTGCGCGACCTGCTCGATCTGTTCCGGGGTAATCTGGCCCTCGCTCTAGCCGGCTACAACGCCGGCGAGGGTGCGGTGCAGCGCTACAACAATACCGTTCCGCCCTATCCCGAGACGCAGGCGTACGTCAGGCTGGTGATGCAGTTTTATGAATACTTCGGTGGTGGAGGCGACAGGCGGGGAGTGCCGAGCAGGAGCGGCCGCGTCCGCCTCGATTTGCCGCCACGGCGCAACCAGCCATTGGCCGGAACGCTTCCGCCGTCGCTGCTCTCCGCCGAAAGGGTACACTCACTCAACTGAGGAGGCGGTGTCATGGACTATCGAAAACAATTTCTCGTCAAGCCAGGAGAAACGCTTTCGCTTGCCGACATCGACCCGAAGGAGACCGGCGGCCACGTCTCGAACGAGTCGGCGCAGCCAGAAATTGAGCAAAACGTTGCCCGCATGGCCGAGCTGCAGGCTTTGCTTTACGCCGATGGGGCGCAATCGCTGTTGGTCGTCCTGCAGGCACTTGACGCAGCCGGCAAGGATGGCGTGATCCGCCACCTGTTTACCGGCATGAATCCGCAGGGGACGTCGGTGTTCGGCTTCAAGCAGCCAAGTGCCGAGGAATTGGCGCACGACTTTCTCTGGCGTGCGCATCTGCGAGCGCCGGCCAAGGGTCAGGTCGTCGTCTTCAACCGCTCGTATTACGAAGACGTTCTCGTTGTCCGCGTGCACCAGCTGGTACCGAAAGCCGTGTGGTCAAAGCGTTACGCGCTGATCGGCGAGTTCGAGAACCTGCTGCGCCATAACGGCACGCGAATTCTCAAGTTTTTCCTGCACATCAGCCCCGAGGAGCAGCTCGCACGTTTCAAGCAGCGTCTCGAGGATCCGGCGCGCAACTGGAAAATCAGTGATGCCGACTACTCCGAACGCGCGCTCTGGACAGACTACGTTGCCGCTTACGAGGAAGCCCTGAGCAAGACGAGCCGCGTCGACGCGCCCTGGTATGTCATCCCGGCCGACCACAAGTGGTTTCGCAATCTGGCGGTTTCCCAGATCATCGCTTCGACGATGGACGAAATGGGACTCAAGCTGCCGCCGACACGCGTCGATTTGGCGCAGATCACCGCCAAGTATCACGCGGCGGCCGCCGAGCAAACAAAGCAGGTCACCAAGCGGGTGAAACGGAACTCAAAGTCGTGAGACCTTGGATCACTTGACTCGGCCGGTTGGCGGCGGCCGACGTGCGCCGCATTTTTTTCGGGAGTGGGAATGAAAACGACGGTCGGGCGCTTGCTGGTCGCAAGCGCAAAGAGCAAGGCGATGGGTATCGCCGCCGGGATCACCTTGCTTGCCGGGTGCGCAGGTCAGAGTCAGTTGCTTGGCAGCGGTGCAACAACGCTCGCCTCGGATACGAAACACCTGACACAGAGTGGTTTTCTGACCAATTACGCGCGCTTGCGGCCGACGACCTGGGGTCATGGCATCGAGTGCTGGCGAGACCCGCTTCTCGACGCCACGCGCTATACGCAAATCGTCGTCTCGCGCATTCAAGTGTCGCTCAAGGCATCGAGTGGCGAACAGACGTTTGATCCGAGCGATCTGAAGACGCTGACCGACTACTTCCATCGTGCGCTGGTGACCGCGCTCAAGAAGCAGATGCCGGTGGTCGAACAGGCGGGACCGGGAGCCATTGTGTTGCGCGTAGCGCTCACTGATCTGGTGCCGACGAAGGTGACCGACAGTCTGGCGGGAACGCTGATTCCGTACGCTTTCGTCGCTGAAGCGGGTTCCGGTGTGGCGACCGGCCGGCCAGCCGGGTCGACGCCCTACATGGGCGAGACCGGCATGGAAATGCAGTTTCGCGACGGCGCCTCGGGCGCCGTGCTCGGCGAATGCAGAGACACCGAAATCGGGCGCAAGTACGCGGTGGACGTCAATCGCAGCGCGGTGGGCGCCGCGCAGACCTGGGCCAATGGCTACCTCAGCTCGTTCGAGGCGTGGACCTACGCCAAGGATGCCTTCGACAAATGGGCGGGGCTGGCGGCCGAGCGGATCGCCTACTTGCGCAGCGGCGGACAATAGTCCGCGGTAGGTGGGAGTGGCGTGTGAAGCGCCGCATGCGACCTGATCGTCGGACGCGTTGGTCGGCTCGCGCATCGGTCGACACTGGGCGACCGATGCTGCCATGAGCTGCGGCGACGATCCTTTCGTCATTCTTGGGGTGCGTCCCGAGGCGTCGGCGGAAGAGGTCAAGCAGGCCTACCGTCGGCTGGCGATGCGTTGGCACCCCGACCGCAATGCCTCATCCGCCGCCGCCACCGAGTTTCGCAAGGTGCACGCCGCCTATGAGCGGTTCCTTGAGCGACAGCGCGCTGCCGAGTGGGAACGGCGACCCACGGCTTCGCCGAACGCAGCAAAGCCTCCGGCTAACGCCAGCGTGGATTACGTACAGGGGCTGACGCTGACACTCGAGGAAGCGGCTCTGGGTTGCCAAAAAAGTGTCGACGTGGTGGGCCGCGTAGGTTGCCGTACGTGTCAGGGCGGCGGCCGGCAAAAACACGATCATCTTGTCCCCTGTCGTGTGTGCAACGGGTGTGGCCGAGTTGGCGGTGCCGGGGGATGGAACAGTCGTTGCGCCGCGTGCGCCGGACGCGGCTACGTGCGAGAGACCGATTGTCCTGCCTGCGCTGGCAGCGGTCGTCTGGAGAAACGACGGACGCTGGTCGTCACCGTGCCGCCAGGAGTGGACGACGGCGAACGCCTGCGTCTCGCGCGCCAAGCCCCGCTGACCGAGCCACACGACGGCGCCGACGGTCTTCGCGGCGACCTCTACCTCGAAATCCGGCTCGCTGCCCATCCGCTGTTCGTCCGCCGCGGGCGAGACCTGCATTGCGAGGTGCCGGTGAGCGTTTTCTGCCTGCTCGGCGGTGGTCGCGTCGAGGTCCCGACACTCGCCGGTAGCTGTACCCTTGACCTCGCGGCAGACGCGCATCGTCCGACCGAGCATCGCTTGCCCGGACTGGGTTTTCCCGGCAAGCCGGGGCAGCCGGCTGGCGATCTGGTCATTCGCCTGCAGTGTGTCGTTCCCGCCGTCGTCGCCGCGAAAGACGCGCCCTTGCTCGCTGCGCTGGAAACAAGTCTGCGCAGCGACCTTGCGGCGCGTGCGCCGGCGCTCGCAGTGTGGGAAACGCAGCTGGCGTCACGTCGGCAGCCGGCGACCGGCTGAACACGCTGAGAGTTAGATCCGGCGACCGAGGGCGATAAGGTAGGGGAGCGCGGCAAATGGCCAGACGCTGGCAACCCAGCGGGTGAGGCCGTTGAAGTTGAGAAAGTGACCCTGTCGCCAAACAGCGAGTGCAGCTTCCGAGTACGGGTTCAGCGGCGTCAGATTGACCAGCGCGGTACCCAACATTAGACCGAGGCCGGCGAGTGCGATGCGGCTTGCCGGCGACAGAACGAGCGAAGTGGAGAGCAGTGCAAAACCGATCAGCAAGCCGGTCTGGGCACCGGGTGTCAGCCAGTCGAAGGCGTCTTGCGGCGCCACCAGGACGGCGGTGGCCAGTCCCCGCACCGCCATCGCCAGCACGAGAAAGGCAACGACCAAGAGCAGGGATCGTTGTCCCTGCTCGGCCAGCAAGGCGCTTGCAAACAGCCCGACGACCATCGTGTTGCAGGCGATGACGCCCGTTTCGAGAACGAAGAACGACGGGGCGGCGTACGCAAGGGCCGACGGCAGACCGAGCACGGCACGCAGATCGCCCGTCGCAAAAAGCAGCGTTTCCGGCGAGAGCTGCGCCATCAGCCAAAGACCAAGCAGCACCAGTCCGAGGTCGGCATGCGCGGCTGGCGCCAACAACTCCTGCTGAAACTGGCCGATGCGCCGAAAGATGCGTTTGCCGTTCCAGACCGCGACCGTCACGCCGATCAGCGTGCCACCGACGTTGGTCGTCAGGTCGAGGTTTGACGGCACGCGTGAAGGTAACCAGTTCTGCAACCACTCGACGCTGAAGCTGAGGGCGCCGCCCAGCAGCAGCGCGAGGACGGCAGGCGTCCATCGTCCTGGCAGGTGACGCAAGGCGAGGGCGAGCAGGAAACCCAGCGGCACATAAGCGATGACGTTGACCACGAGGTCGAACACCGTCCAGTAGCGCGGCCAGCCGGCGCCAAGAAACGCCAGCGGCGCGAGACCGTGGTCGCGCCAGTTGCTGAACGGGTAGAGGCTCGCGTAGGCGATCAGCGCGAGGTAGGCAAGCGCCAGGTACAGCGGCAGCTTGGTCGGCCTGGGCAGCGGTTTCGTCGGCAGGCGGTGGGTGGCCTCGATCGCAAGCGCTGACGATTCTTCGTGCTCCATCAACGACCCGTGCGTCCTTTGCGATGCGCCGCGTGCAGAGGCTCGGCGTGATGCGTCTGCGCCGCCGCCCGGTGATGGATCGCGGCATGTAGGTCAGTTGCCGGTGTTGAACGTCCGATCCACTGTGGCAACAACGAACCGGCGAGCATGCCGACGACGCTGACGCCAAGGCCGATCAGCTGTGGGGGCACCAAGGGCTGGTCGACCAGCACCTCGATCAGCAACCACGAAGCAAGGCCGCCAACAATCGCCGCCAACGCCCCCTGCGTCGTCGCGCGTCGCCAGTAAGCCCCGAAGAAGAGCGGAACGAAAGCGCCAGCAAGGGTCACCTTGTACGCGTTCTCGACCATCTTGAAGATCGACGCTTCCGAATTCAGCGCGAAGCCAAGGACAAGCGCCGTAAAGCCCACCAGCGTCAGACGCATCATGCGCAGGAACGCATGATCGCCCGCATTCGGGAAGAATCCGCGAACGACGTTCTCCGAAAAAGCGACCGAAGGTGCCAACAGCGTTGCCGAAGAGCAACTCATGATCGCCGAGAGAACGGCGCCAAAGAAGATCGCCTGCGCGATGACCGGTGTTTGCTCGAGAACGAGCGTCGGCAATACCAGTTGCGAGTCGGTCTCGATCAAGCGGTTGAACTGCTCGGGCGCGATCAGTGTCGCCGAGTAGGCAATGAACATCGGAACGAAGGTAAAGCAGAAATAAAGCGCCGCGCCGAGGATCGACGCGGCAATGGCCACCCGGGCGCTGCGCGCCGAGGTGACGCGCTGAAAGACGTCCTGCTGCGGTACCGAGCCCAACATCATCGTGATCCAGGCGCCAAGAAAGGTGAGCCATTCGGCGGCGCTGCCGGCAGGAAAGAGATCGAGCTTGCCGGCGGCTGCGGCCTGGTTGACGACCACGCCGATGCCGCCGGTCATTCCGGCGACGAGATGGCCGATGTAGAGCATGCCGCCCATGACGACGCCCATTTGTACGAAGTCGAGGATGGCGACCGACAACATGCCGCCAAAGCTGGTGTAAGTGAGGACGATCAGGGCGCCGAGAACCATGCCGACGCTGGTCGGAATCGCGCCGTCGGTCAGCACGCTGAAAATGAGTCCCAGCGCCTTGATCTGCGCCGAGACCCAGCCCAGGTACGACGCGACGATACAGAGCGTGGTCAGCACTTCGACGGGCCGGTTGTAACGCAGGCGGAAGAAGTCACCGAGCGTTAGCAGGTTGAGTCGGTAAAGCTTTGTGCCGTAGAAAAGGCCGGCAATCACCAGACACAAGCTGGCGCCGAAAGGGTCGGCGACGACGCCACGCAGACCGTCTTTGACAAATGTTGCGGAGACGCCGAAGACCGCTTCGGCGCCAAACCAGGTGGCGAACACCGTTGCCGTGACAACCGGTAGCGGCAGTCTTCGGCCGGCGACGGCGAAGTCCTTGGCGTTATGGACGCGGGTCGCCGCGTAGAGGCCGATGGCAATCGAAACCAGTAGGTAAACGACGACAAACCAGATCAGCATGCCAGGCCTCGGGTAGCGCAGACGGCCAACCTCTCCGCCGGCACGGCACGGGGAAGCTGCTGCAACTCATGCTGAGAATTATGTCATGCTCCGCGGCACGCGTGAAGCCGTAGATCACTGTGCCTGCCCGGCCGGCGTCGGTAGACGACGGTAACCTGGCGCCGTACCGTTGATTTCGCGCCACAGTTCGGCGACTGGCACGCGATTGCTCGCCGTCCGGTCGACCCACTCGGTCGGTGTTGCGGTGCCCGGATGAAAACGAACGCCCCAGATCGGCTCGAAGGAATCGCGGCGTAGCGAGTAGCGGGCATCGCCAATCACCGTCGGGTCGCTGTCGGACACTGCGGTCCAACCGTCCGAAAAATAGCTGAATCGGGCAAAGTCGCGGCGGATGCGAGCGTCCGCGGCAACCGGCGGCGGCAGGTCCGCAGCGCGTAGCAGCTCAACCTGGCCAGCGGGCTTCCAAAGGCTGTTCGCGTCGCCGAGGACGCGTAGGCGATCGGTATAGAGCGTTGCCCCTGACTGATAGACCGATCGCCAGACGAAAGGATTGCCCACCGTCGGAAACATCTCGGCGCGGGTCACCGCATGACTGCGCGTGGCCGCGATAAGCGCTTGCAGATCGAGCGCTCGATCGCGCTGCCACGCCGCCACGCCGGTATAGCCGAGAGCAAACAGCAGGGCGGCAACGGCCGGCAACCGCGACTGTCGGCGAACGGCCAGCAGCAGCCCGACGAACAACGCCAGCGTCAAGCCGGGACCAATCGTCGTCAGCCAGTGCCAGGCGATACGCAGCGGCGAGAACGGCCACCACAGATGCGTGCCGTAGTTCGTGCACGCATCAAGCAGCCCGTGTGTGGCAGCACCAATCGTCGCGGCAACGAACAGCGGTGGCCAGTCAGCGCGATACCGCGGTTGAACGAGCCAGGGAGAAGCGGCGGCGACACCGACGACCGGGATGAAGACGAAGGCGTGTGTGAAGTGACGATGGTACTCGATCGCCAGCAAGGGATCGGCCGTACTGCGGATCAGGATGTCGGCGTCGGGCAACAGCCCGCCCAGGGCACCCGGCAACCAAGCCCGTCGGCCAAGCCGACGACCGAGTGCCGCCTGCGCCGCCGTCGCGCCGAGCAGCGCGTGGGTCAATGGGTCCATGACGGCTCCTGTGAGGAAAAATCATCCAAAGTCAGAGGGTTGTCAACAATCGGCCGCATCGCCCTGCCTGGCAATCACCGCTGGTAAGGCGAAGAGCTCGTCTTCGCTCGCCGAAAAGGCAGCCGTTCCTCTGCCAGAACCTTGTCGGCCTCGACCGCCAAGCGCTGCGCTGCGAGATGGCGGGCGATCAGCGCGCGCATCTCCGGTTGACGAATCCAGTGGGCAGAGCAGACGATCGCCGGCGCGAATCCTCGCGCCAGCTTGTGTTCGCCGCCGGCTCCGGGTTCGAAACGACGCAGGCCATGCTGAAGGCAATACGCAATTCCCTGATAGTAGCAAAGCTCGAAATGGAGTCCGCGATAGTTTCCGTGGCACCCCCAATAGCGACCATAGAGCGTCTCGTCGCTGCGGAAACAAAGCGCCATCGCCACCGGCTGCCCATGGTCACGAGCGATGAAGACGACCATCCGTCGCCCGAGAACCGCCGCCAATCGGCTGAGGCATCGCGCGGTCAGCGCCGCGTAGTTGCCGAACTTGTCGAAGGTCGCGGCGTATAAGGCGTGCAGTACGGGCCATGCCGCAGCGGCGATCTCGTCACCGTGCCGCGTTTCGATCGACAAACCGCTGTCGCGCACCTGCTGGCGCTCAGCGCGAACCTTGCGCCGACGCGCAGAACTGAAGCTCGCCAAGTAGCCTTCGAAGTCACCGTACTCGGCGTCGGTCCAGTGAAACTGGAGATCGTGACTGAGCAGCAGGCCCGCACGCTGCAAGAGGTCGCTGTCGACCGCGTTCGGCAGCGCGACATGCCACGACGATACGGCGCTGTCGTCGGCCAGCGCGATGGCGGCGGCGAGCAATGCGCGCTGCGCGTCTTCCGGGTCGCCGACGTCGGCAACCAGAAGACGGCGACCGGACACCGGCGTGTGCGGCAAACAGCTAATCAATTTCGGGTAGTAACGGTGACCGAGCTGCCGATACGCGGCGGCCCACGACCAATCGTAGATGAAGTCGCCGTGCGAATGCATTTTCCAGTACAGAGGAAGCAAGCCGACAGGCTGCCCCAGCGCATCGCTTGCCAGCAGATGCGCGGCTTGCCAGCCCGACGCGTGCGCTGCGGCCCCTTCCTCTTCCACCACGGTCAGAAAGTCGGCGTTGAGAAAGGGATCATCCGTCGCCGCAACGCGCGGCCACAAGGTGCGTGGGATCTCCGCCGCCGACGCCAGGAGACGGATCGCATGGCGGTCCGGCAAGCGGGATTGCCTAGCGCGCACCCGGCGCCGAGTCGTCGCCGACGATCTGTCCGAGAACGAAAGGCAGGATCCCACCCGCTTGGTAATACCTGACCTCGATCGGCGTGTCGATCCGGCTGACGAGTGGCCGATCGAGTGTCTGGCCGTCGGCGCGCTGGATTCGCAGCGTCAGTGTCTGCATCGGCGAGAGACCGGCAGCCAGGCCGACGAGGTCGAAAGTCTCATCACCCCGCAGGCCGAGCGACGCCACCGAGTCGTCGCCGACAAACTGCAGCGGCAAGACGCCCATGCCGACGAGGTTGGCGCGGTGAATGCGTTCGAAACTGCGCGCAATCACCGCTCTGACTCCGAGCAGGCGCGTTCCCTTCGCCGCCCAATCGCGTGATGAACCCGTGCCATACTCCTCGCCGGCAAGAACGACGGTCGCTACGCCGCGTTGGTGGTAGCTCATGGCGGCGTCGAAAACCGTCGTTTCCTCGCCGTCGAGCAAGGTGTAACCTCCCTCACGCCGCTTCCCCTGCGCGTTCGGCGGAAGCATCAGGTTGCGGATGCGGACGTTGGCAAAGGTGCCACGCATCATCACCTCGTGGTGACCACGACGGGCACCGTAGGAATTGAAGTGGGCACGATCGATTCCCCGCGCCTTGAGCCAGGCTCCCGCTGGCGTCGTCTCGGAGAATGAACCTGCCGGCGAGATGTGGTCGGTGGTCACCGAGTCGCCCAGGAGGAGTAGGGCCCGCGCGCCAAGAACGTCACCGCTGGCAGCGGCTGGCAGATCGAAAAAGGGTGGGCGGGCGATGTAGGTCGAGGCCGGCCAGTCGTAAGTCTCGCCGACCGGCGCCGGGATCGTGTTCCACAACTCCTGATCGGCCGCGGCGTCGGCGTAACGCCGGCGGAACGTCAGCGGATCGAGTGCCAACGGCAGTACGGCATGGATCTCGTCCGAACTCGGCCAGACCTCGCGCAGAAAAACCGGCTGTCCGTCACTGCCGACTCCCAGAGGCTCGTGTTCGAGGTCGATGCTGACCCGACCGGCGATCGCAAAAGCGACGACCAGCGGCGGCGAGGCGAGGTAGTTCGCACGCAGACTGGGGTGAATGCGAGCTTCGAAGTTGCGGTTACCCGACAGGACCGCGGCAGCAATCACTTGCTGGGTGTCGATCGTCCGGTTCAGCGCCGGATCGAGGTCGCCGGAGTTGCCGATGCACGTCGTACAGCCGTAGCCGACCAGGGCGAATCCCAGTTCGGCCAAGGGCGAAAGCAGCCCAGCCTGTTGCAGGTAGTCGGTCACGACACGCGAACCCGGCGCCAGCGACGTCTTGACGTGCGCCTGCACGCGCAGCCCACGAGCCACCGCCTTGCGTGCGAGCAGGCCGGCGGCGATCATCACCGCCGGGTTGCTGGTGTTGGTGCACGAGGTGATCGCAGCGATCAGCACGTCTCCATGACCGATCTCGACGCCGGCGAGGCCGGTGGCGTAGCGCTGCATCCGCGTCTGTGGCGGTCTTCCGAAGCCATCGGCCGACTCGGGAGCGCTGAACAGCTCGTTGAAGCGCTTGGCCATGTCCGGCAGAGCAATGCGATCCTGTGGCCTCTTCGGTCCCGCAAGCGAGGGAACGATGCTCGACAGATCGAGTGTTACCGTGCGCGTATAGTCGATGTCGCCGGCACGCGGGATGCCGAACAGGTCCTGCGCACGAAAATAGGCTTCGAACAGTGTGCAATCGTCGTCGCTGCGTCCCGTCGCCCGCAGGTAACCGACGGTCTTCTCATCGACCGGGAAAAATCCCATGGTGGCGCCGTACTCCGGAGCCATGTTCGCCAACGTCGCGCGGTCGGTGACCGACAGGGTCGCCGCGCCGTCGCCGAAAAACTCGACAAAAGTGCCGACGACCTTCTCCCGCCGCAAGAGTTCGGTTACCGTCAGGACCAGATCGGTCGCCGTGATGCCGTCGCGCAAACGACCCACGAGTTCGACGCCGACGACGTCCGGCGTCAGGAAATAGACCGGCTGTCCGAGCATCGCCGCCTCGGCTTCGATGCCGCCAACGCCCCAGCCAACCACCCCGACGCCGTTGATCATCGTCGTATGCGAATCGGTTCCGACCAGCGTGTCGGGAAAGCACAGCATCCCGACCGCCGTTTGTTGCCGACGTACGCCACGGAAGAGGTGTTCGAGATTAACCTGGTGCACGATACCGACGCCCGGCGGCACGACACGAAACGTCTCGAACGCCTGCATCCCCCACTTCATGAACTGGTAACGTTCGCGGTTGCGCTCGAACTCGCGACGCATGTTCTGGTGTAATGCGTCGGCGGTCCCGTAGTAATCGACCTGGACCGAGTGGTCGACGACCAGGTCGACCGGAACCAGCGGCTCGACGCATCGCGGATCGACTCCTCGACTCTCGGCCGCGTGCCGCATGGCGGCAAGATCGCAAAGTAGCGGCACGCCCGTAAAATCCTGAAGGACGACCCGTGCAACGACGAAAGGAATCTCCTCGCTACGCGGCGCGTGGGCTTGCCACGACGCCAGCTCGCGCACGTGGCGCTCGTTGACGCGCTGGCCGTCGCAGTGGCGCAACAGCGTTTCGAGAACGATCCGCAGCGACACCGGCAGGCGCGCCAGACGAGGAAATCCCGCGTCCGCCAGCGCCGGCAGCGAATGGTAAAACAGCGTCGGCTCAAGCGCCGACGACAGCTCGGTCAGAGTGTCGAACGAGGACTTTGACATGCGCGCTCCTCCAGGTCATCGGTGCTGCGGCCGGCAGCGCGGCGACTATCGAACTGACAGCTGAGGCGTTCGCGTGTTCCCCGATCGCCGCCGGGTAACGGGTTAATGGGCTGCTGCATTGACGATCGCCCAAGGCAGCCACGATACTGTGCGATCCAGATCGCGAACCACGCCGGCTCGCGTGGACCGCGATTCCATGAAGTAGCGGCAATTGGTGGTCGTGGGTGTGACTTCTTTCCAGGGGAGGCGGACGGGCTCGACATGGGACTGCAGGGAACGACCTTGGGTGACGCCGCGTTGATCACCGTCACCTTCCTGTTCACCGACATAGAAGGCTCAACGGGCCTCTGGGAGCAGGAAAGCGAGGCCATGCGGGCTGCCCTGCAACGTCACAACGCGCTGCTCTCGGCGGCCATCCAGCAACATCACGGCTACGTGTTCAAGACCGTCGGCGATGCCTTCTGCGCCACTTATGACGCCGCGGCCGACGCGATCGCCGCCGCCTGCCAGATTCAAACGGCGCTTGCCGCCGAGCGCTGGCCGACGCGCAAGCCGCTGCGCGTACGCATTGCGCTGCATTCCGGTCCGGCGTATTTCTGTGCCGGCGACTACTTCGGCACCACCGTCAATCGTTGTAGTCGACTGCTGGCGGTGACGCGCGGCGGACAGACGCTGCTCAGCTCGGCCACCGAGGCCCTGCTGTGCAGTGACCTACCCACCGGCGCCAGCCTGCGTGACGCCGGGTTGCTGCGTCTGCGCGATTTGCCGCACCCCGTCCATGTCTTCCAGTTGCTTCCGCAGGGGATTCCCACCGAACTTCTCGCCGAAGCCACCGCCGGGAATGGCGGCAAGACCGACGCCGTGCCGCTGGCGCGCCTGGCACCGATTGACTTCTATGAAGTGCCGACGCTGCCCGCGATCGTCGTCCAGGCACTCAAGATTCTGCAGGATCCCGGCAGCGACGCGCGGGCGATCGAGCGGGTGATTGCGCACGACCTCGCGCTCTCAGCCAGGATCCTGCGCGTCGCCAACTCGGCGTTCTTCGGTTTCTCGCGACGTGTGGGGACGATTGCCGAAGCCGTGCGCGTCCTCGGCATCACCAACGTACAGGGAATCATTCTCTCGGTCGGTGCCTTCGACGCGTTCCGCACACAAAAACTCGGCCTGCAGGACTTCTGGTGGCACTCGATCGCCACCGCCACCGCCGCCCGCTTCCTCGCCCCGCGGATCCGCTGTCTGCCGGATGAAGCCTTCATGGCCGGCCTCCTGCACGACATCGGCAAGCTGATTTTCGCCGTTCAGGCTGAACCCGCATACCAGCGCGTTCTCGAACTCCGCCGTAACAGCGCAATGGGTAGTCTCGAAGCCGAGCGCACGCTGTTCGAGTTTACGCATCCCGAAGTCGGCGAGATGGTCGCCGAGCGCTGGAACCTGCCGCCGCAGTACGCGGCAGCGATCGCGCACCATCACCAACCGCAAGCGGCGACCGACCGCCAATTCTGTGCGCTGATCGGCCTCGCCGATCGGGCCGCTTACGCCAGCGCCCGCGGCGGCATCGCCCCCGACGACGGCGACGCGGAGTGGGCCGAGCTCCTCGATTTGCTGAGTTTCAGCACTCAACAGTGGGATGCTTGCCTGGGCCATCTGGTCGAAGCGCGACCAACGATCGATGGCTTCGTCGGCGCCATCCGCTGAAATCCAGCGCGCGAGGTCATCGACGCGCCAGCGCTGGCCGAGCGCTGCGTTCATGCGCGGCGCGTCGGGGGCCAGGCTGTTAGAATCGTCGGCATGAAGAAGAGCGCGCGCGTCGCTGCGACCGATTACCTGGAGCGCATCCTGAAAGCCCGCGTCTACGACGTGGCGACGGAAACGCCACTCGATCTGGCGCCAGGTCTTTCGACGCGTTTGGGGTGTCGTTTGCTGCTTAAGCGCGAGGATCTGCAGCCGGTCTTCTCGTTCAAGCTGCGCGGTGCTTACAACAAGATCATCCATCTCTCGGCTGACAAGCTCCGGCGCGGAGTGATTTGCGCTTCGGCGGGCAACCACGCGCAGGGCGTCGCCCTGGCGGCGGCGAAAGTCGGTTGCCGGGCGCTGATCGTGATGCCGACGACGACGCCCGAAATCAAGGTGCGAGCGGTGAAAGCGCGCGGTGGCGAAGTGATCCTCGCCGGCGAATCGTACGACGACGCCTACGCCCAGGCGCGCCAGCGATGCAAGGCCGAGCGCTTGACCTTCGTGCACCCCTTTGACGACCCCGACGTGATTGCCGGGCAAGGGACGATCGGCCTGGAAATCCTGCGCCAGCATGCGCCACCGATCGACGCCGTCTTCTGCTGCGTCGGCGGAGGCGGGTTGATTTCCGGCATCGCCGCGTATGTCAAGCGCCTGCGGCCGGAGACGCGAATCGTCGGCGTCGAAGCCGCCGACGCCGACGCGATGACGCGTTCGCTGGCTGCCGGCAAGCGCGTTGCGCTCGATCACGTCGGCCTGTTTGCCGACGGCGCGGCGGTCAAGTCGGTCGGCAGGGAGACCTTTCGCCTCTGCCGGCAGTACGTCGACGAGATGATCCGGGTCGATACCGACGCCACTTGTGCGGCGATCAAGGACGTATTCGAGGACACACGCGCCGTGCTCGAACCGGCGGGTGCGCTCGCCGTCGCCGGCGCCAAGGCGTACGCCGAGAAGTACCACTGGCGTCGCAAGACGCTGGTCGCCGTCGCCTCGGGCGCCAACCTCAACTTCGACCGCCTGCGCTTCGTCGCTGAACGTGCCGAGATCGGCGAACAGCGCGAGGCCGTCCTCGCCGTGACCTTGCCCGAGCAACCGGGGGCTTACCGGCAATTCGTGTCGTTGATCGGGTCACGACACGTTACCGAATTCAACTATCGCTACAACGACGAGCGCGCGGCGCATGTTTTCGTCGGTGTGCAGGTCGCGTCGCGCGCCGAGGCGATCAGACTCGTCGAGCACCTGCGTCACCATCATTACCCGACACTCGACCTCAGCGACGACGAAATGGCCAAGGCGCACGTCCGCCATCTGGTCGGCGGCCACTCGCCGCAGATTCGTGACGAGATTCTTTATCGCTTCGAGTTTCCCGAACGCCCCGGAGCATTGATGAATTTCCTCAACCGGATGAGCGCCGGCTGGAACATCACGCTCTTCCATTACCGCAACCACGGTGCGGACTACGGCCGCGTGCTCGTGGGCATGCAGGTACCCCCGGACGAAATGAGCGATTTCAGGGATTTTCTCCGGAAGCTCGGGTACGCCCATTGGAACGAGAGCGACAATCCGGCGTACAAGCTGTTTCTCGGTTGAGGCGCATCGCGCCGGCGGCGGACGGAGCGTCCAACCGATTTCCATTCGAACCCACTCTGCAGGAGGCCCGTCCGCAATGCCCACGAACATCGCCCACTCCGTCACCGACCTGATCGGCAATACGCCTCTCGTTCGGCTCAACCGTCTGAGCGCAGGACTTAACGGGACGCTGCTGGCCAAACTGGAGTTCTACAACCCGGCGCACAGTGTCAAGGACCGGATCGCCGTCGCGATGATCGACGCCGCTCAGGCGGCGGGGCAGCTTACTGCCGAAACGATTATTCTCGAGCCCACTTCGGGCAACACCGGCATCGGACTGGCGATGGTCTGCGCGGCGCGCGGCCTCAAGTGCTGTTTCGTGATGCCGGAGACGATGAGTCGCGAACGCCGCCTGTTGCTCAAGGCCTACGGCGCTGAACTGGTGCTGACGCCTGGCGCCGACGGGATGGGCGGCGCCATTCGGCGGGCCGAAGAAATGGCCGCAGCCGACGCGCGCTACCTGATTCCGCAGCAGTTCGAAAACCCCGCCAACCCGGCGATCCACCGCGCGACGACGGCCGAAGAAGTTTGGCGCGATACCGACGGTCAGATCGACATTTTTGTTTCCGGAGTCGGCACCGGTGGCACGATCACGGGGGTCGGCGAGGTGCTCAAGGCGCGCAAACCGGGCGTGCAGATCGTCGCTGTCGAACCCGACGCCTCACCCGTCCTTTCCGGGGGCGTCAAGGGACCGCATCCGATCCAGGGGATCGGCGCCGGCTTCGTACCCAAGGTGCTGAACACGTCGATCTACGACGAAGTGATCCGCGTCACCGCCGACGAGGCGTTCGCCGTCGCGCGCCGCATGGCGCGTGAAGAAGGGCTGCTGGTCGGTATTTCGTCGGGTGCGGCGGTGTCGGCGGCGCTGGCCGTCGCCCACCGCCCGCAGAACGCCGGCAAGCTGACGGTGGTGGTGATTCCGTCCTTTGGCGAACGTTACCTGACGACCCAGCTGTTCGCCGATCTGGAAGTTTGACCGATCAGCGCCGAACGCTGACCTTCCAGCCGGCGCTGGTCTTCTGCAGATACTGAACGGTGACGGCTTGCGGGCTGTCGCGCGCCTCCAGCACGGCGGAGTCGCCTTTCACCTCGACTTTCTCGATCTGCTTGCGACGCGCTTCGCCTTGCGCGCCACTGCGCATTCGTTCGAGAAACTGGTTGAAGCCGTCTTCGCCGAAGGTCTTGGCCATCCCTTGCAGGTCGTCCACCTTGTCGGCGGTCATGTACGGGCGCGCGGCCTCGAGACCACGGGCGATCAGCGCGTTCTCGTAAGCCAGAAACGCGTCGGCCTGGGGTGACTTCTGCGCTTTTGCGCCAAGCAGCGTTTGTGCGTAGCCCATGGGAACAAGCAAGACCATGAGGCAAAGCAAAGCAAGAAATCGACTCGTCTGTTTCATCGCGCCTCCACTCTTGAATCGGTCACTCACTACCTCGCGCGGTGATCGGCCGCGCTTGGTGCTCGACATGCGGAAGCAAGTATGCGCGCTTTTCAGGTCAGGTTGCGGCACGAACCAGGCGAACAAGGACTCGCCAACTGCCTGGCGCTTGGCACGTCATCCGCTCGGTCAACGCACGCCGGTGCTCGCTGGCCCGGGGCGACACTTCGACTTGGCAACACCGGCTGTGATCGCACTGCTTGCGCCGCTGGTCACGGATTTCTATGCTTGAGTGCTGAGCAAAGCGCTACCGGCAAGGGGAAATGAAGAGAATCTCGCGCGGGCTGCATCGATCGACGTGGCGGCTGCTGGGGCTGCTGGTCAGCATGCCGGCGGCGGTCGTCGTTTTCGGAACGATCTTCATGGTCGCTTCCGAGCATCTCGAGGGGAAGCCTCTTGGCTTCTGGTCCAGCCTCGAGTGGGCCTCCGAGACACTGACGACGACCGGTTACGGGGCCTACGCCCCGTGGTCGCATCCGCTGATGATCGTCTTCGTGATCCTCACCCAGTTCGTCGGCATGTTCTTCCTCGTCCTCATCTTTCCGTTCTACGTCATGCCGTATATCGAGGAGCGATTCGAGCTGCGTTTGCCGCACGTGCTGCCCGACATGAACGGCCGCATCTTGTTTTACCGCTACGGTCCGGCAATCGAGTCGCTGCTCGACGAGTTCGAGCGCACCAGGACGCGATTCGTCGTCGTCGAGGAAGACATCGAACAGGCGCGCAGCCTGCACAACCGGGGTTACGAAGTGACTTTCGGCCGACTCGACGAGGAGCAGGATCTGCTTGCCGGCGTTGTGGCTGCGCAGGCCGTCGTCGCCAATGCCGACGACCACGCCAACGCCGTCTGTATCATGGTTGCGCGCGAACAGGGTTTCACAGGACCGATCTACGCGCTGGCCGACGATCCGGTGTATCGGCCGCCAATGCTGCAGGTCGGAGCCTCGGAAGTGTTTACTCCGTCGCATGTTCTGGCTGGCGCGCTGGCCGCCCGCGCCAGTATGCGCATCAGTCCGCCGGCGGAGGGCATGCACATGCTTGGTGGGCTGGTCGGTCTGGCCGAGTTTCGGGTTCGTGCCGGCAGTCCGCTGGCTGGCCGACGACTCGGCGATCTGCAGCTGCGCGCGCGCTACGGCGTCACCGTCATCGGCCAGTGGATCGGCGGCACCTTCAGCGCTGCGAGCGGAACCGGGACACAAATCGAGGCCGGCGCGATTCTGGTTGTCGTTGGCGCCCACACCAATCTGGCGAAAGTCGAAAGCCTGGCGCTGCCGATCCGCCGCCGCGGGCCGATTGTCCTGGCCGGCTTCGGCGCCGTTGGCCAAAAAGTCGCCGAGATGCTCGCCGACGCCGACGAAACGACGATCGTCATTGACCAGCAGAATCTGCCCGGGCTCGACGTCTGCGGTAACGTTCTCGACCGTTCGACGATGGAGCAGGCGGGGCTGCACGACGCCAGCGCGATGGTGTTGGCCTTGAGCAACGATAGCGAAGGCGTCTTCGCGACGGCTGTGGTGCGGGATCATGCGCCCGAGATTCCGCTGATCGTTCGCGCCAACAGGGCGCAGAACATTCCACGCCTGTATCAGGCGGGAGCCGACTTTGCGCTCTCGGTCGGGCAGGTGGCGGGGCAGATTCTGGCTTATCACCTGCGCGGGGAACAGGCGGTCGCAGTTCAGCAGCGCCTCAAGTTCATTCGCGTCGCCGCCGGCACGCTGGTTGGCGGCCATCCCTGGCGCGATCTGGTGCGTGAGCTGACCGGCGCCGCCGTTGTCGCCATCGAGCGCGAGGAAAGCGTCATCGTCGAGTTCCCGCCGACGTTTGTCGTTCAGCCAGACGATATCCTTTTCGTTTGCGGTACGCTCGAAAGCCTGGAAGCGTATCTGCGCGAGTTCAAAACGCTGGTGGTCAACGTCTAGCGTTCTTGTTGACGCACGGTCGAGCACCCATTTACCGAAGCCGCGCACTGCCGCCAGAAGGCTAGGCGGGGACGCCGACACAAACGGGTCAACAGGGTGAACGCCTGTTCCGCGAAGTGTTCGGCCGGGGCGCTTAGGTCTTCGCCAAGGACAAAGCATTCGCCGCGTACGCAGAGGCTGAACGCCGGCGGCGGACTTTGCCCGTGAATCGCGAGGGCGACGGCGAGCACCGCTGCCGGCGACAGCGCGTGGCTTACCGGCGCGACGCGGGCGTCGGCCGAGATCTCGTGGAAGACGAAAGGCGCCGGCGTTCGCTCTCCGGCGTCGATGAACAACGCCAGGCGGCGTCCGCAAAGATCGAGCGCATGCTCGATCTGCAGCTGAAAGTCACCGATCAGCTCGAAGTGCGTCGCGCGTTCGCGTTGCCCGATCCAGGTTTGCAGGCGGTCGAGCAGTCGCGGACCGAGTGCGTCGTCGCCACGGCTCGGGTTGCCGCAGGCGAAGATCACGACGGGTGCGTGTCGATCGGACATGGCTTTCGGCAAGCCGACGGTCGCACAGGGGAGTAGTCGGTTTCCATGGCTGCACACAGGGCTCGTCACCGGCAGCATACAAGGTACACTGCGCGCCTGCATCACGAGGCCAAGGCTCCCGCCGCGGCGATGACGAGCCGGACGCAGACACCCAACCGTATGGCACAACTTCACCTTCTCCCCGGCAAAGATCGCTCGCTCGCGCGGCGTCATCCGTGGATCTTCGCCGGTACGGTCGACCGCCTCGTCGGCAGCGCGCGCGCCGGTGACACGGTCGACGTCCTGGCGGCCAACGGTCGGCCGCTGGCCAAAGCGGCGTGGAGCCCGCAGTCGAAGATTCGCGCTCGGGTGTGGACCTTCGACCCCGACGAGGGGGTCGACGACGCCTTCATCAAGCGCCGCGTCGACGCCGCGCTGGCTCGCCGGCAGGCACTGCCCGAGCTGCGTGCGCAGTCGGGTCTGCGCCTGATCCACGGCGAGTCTGACGGTTTGCCGGGAGTCATCGCCGATCGCTACGACGACACCGTCGTCCTCCAGTTGACCGCGGCTGGCGCCGACAAGTGGCGGCGCGCGCTGTCTGCCGCGCTGCTCCGTGCAACCGGCTGTGCGCGTCTCTACGAGCGTTCCGATTCCGACGTTCGCCGCCTCGAGGGTCTCGATCCGGTGAGTGGCTGGCTGTTCGGCGAAGCACCGTCGGCGCCGTTGCGGATCGTCGAACACGGATTGCGGATGACGGTCGATGTCGTCGGCGGACACAAGACCGGTTTCTACCTCGATCAGCGTGACAACCGGCTGCTGACGCGGGCGCTGGCCGCCGGCCGGCAGACGCTGAACTGCTTCTGCTACAGCGGCGGCTTTTCCCTGCAGGCCCTGGCCGGCGGCGCGCGCAGCGTCCTCTCGATCGACTCGTCGGCGCCGGCGTTGGCGATGGCAAAAGACCATCTGGCGCTCAACCCCCAGCTCGCCGGCGACCGCGCCGAATGGCGTCAAGCCGACGTCTTCAGCGAGCTGCGAGCGCTGAGAAGCGAGGGCCGCCGCTTCGACCTGGTCATTCTCGACCCGCCCAAGTTCGCCCCCTCGGCGGCGCACGCCGAGCGCGCCGCCCGTGCTTACCGCGACATCAACGTTTGCGGCATGCGCCTGCTCAACCCCGGCGGCTTGTTGATGACCTACTCGTGTTCGGGTGGGATCAGCAGCGAACATTTCCAGCAGATCGTCGCCGCCGCCGCCGTCGACGCCGGGCGCCAGGGACGCGTGTTGAAACGCCTGGCGGCGCCGGCCGACCACCCGGTGGCGCTGAATTTCAGCGAAGGCGAGTATCTCAAGGGGCTGCTCTGCGAGCTCGATTGAGCGATCGCCGCCGGGCGTTTACCCGGCAATCGATGACCTCACCGAACGTCCTGCGCCGTATAGTTGAGGCCATGCGTACGGAGACAGGGTTTCTCATGACAGCTATCGATAACGAGGCGCTCGGCGCCAACAACCGATTTGCGGGACAGAGCCGCGGTCATCACGAGGTCGGCCAATGAACGCCACGTCGCGTCTCGCATGGCTGCTGAGCGGTTTGTTGATCGCCTTCCAGGCGTTTGCCGGGGAGGGCGGCGGCCCCCAGCTCGCGCCGGGGCGCTATGTTTCCGTCGGCGCCTGGGGAGTGATGCTGGTCAAGAAGACGCCGTCCGGCGAAGCCCGCTTCGAAATCGAGGCGGTGGGCGGCAATTGTCACCAGTGCTCGCTGAGCGGCGTCGTCAAGGGCCAGACGGGGGTGACCGACGACGCCGGCCCGGATGAAACGGCCAAGTGCAAAGTGTCGTTGAAGCCGGAGCGCGGCGGCGTCACGGTCGAGTCGCTGACGGCGGAGACCTGCCAACAGTACTGCGGCATGCGGGCGAGATTCGACGGGCTCTACAAGCTGCCGCCCGCGGCCTGTTTGCCCAAGCAGCGCCAGGCGCGCCGGAACGATTTTCTGGCGCGGTATCGCGCGCAGCAGTTCGCCGCGGCGCGCGACGCGCTTTCCGGGCTGCTCGCCGAATGCCGCGAGTTCATCGACTGGGTGGAGACCGACCAGCTGCGCAACGATCTCGCCCTGGCGCAGTACCACGCCGGCGATGCCGCCGCCTGCCTGGCGACGCTGGAGAAGACCCGGGCGGGCAAGGCGCGCAACGCCGAGGATCTCGGACTACCGCCCTGCGATCAGGAAAATTACCTCGCGACGGCCAAAGCGACCTGGCACAACCAGAAGCTGTGCGGGAAGCTGGGGGGCGCACGCTAGGCCGGGATGCGCCCGCCTTTCCGGACTCGGTCCGGGTTGTGAAGGCGACGACCCCGGAAGCGCCAGGCGTTCGTCGGCGCTGACGCCGGCTCAGCGCTCCGCCGCCGGCGTCGTGGTCACAAGCCGTCGCGGCGCCGGCATCGACCCGAAGGTTTCCAGCGGAACGGGCAACCAACCGTCGTTCGCGTCGAGAATCTGCCACTGCAGCCAGCGCCAGGCTTCGCCGTCGGCTTCAACCACCCGGTTTTCGCCGGGAATCCAGGAGGCGTGCCCCGAGCGATCGGCGCGCTGGATGCGCAACAATTTGCCCGATCCGGCGTCCCAGAGGCGCAGCGTGCCGTCGCTTCCCCCCGAGACGAGCCTGCGGCCGTCGGGGGAAAAGGCGCACGACCAGACCCTTCCCTGATCGTCGTCGCAGCGGCGCAGCGCTTTGCCGGAGCCGGCGTCCCAGAGGCGCAGCGTACCGTCGTTTCCGCCCGAGACGAGTGTGCGGCCGTCGGGCGAAAAGGCGCACGAGAGGACCCATCCCTGATTGCTGTCGCAGCGGCGCAGCGCTTCGCCGGAGGCGGCGTCCCAGAGGCGCAGCGTGCCGTCTTCTCCGCCCGAGACGAGCGTGCGGCCGTCGGGGGAAAAGGCGCACGAGAGGACCACTCCCTGATGACCGTCGCAGCGGCGCAGCGCTTCGCCGGAGGCGGCGTCCCAGAGGCGCAGCGTGCCGTCGTTTCCACCCGAGACGAGCGTGCGGCCGTCGGGCGAAAAGGCGCACGACCAGACCCTTCCCTGATGGCCGTCGCAGCGGCGCAGTGCTTCGCCGGAGCCGGCGTCCCAGAGGCGCAGCGTGCCGTCGTCTCCCCCCGAGACGAGCGTGCGGCCGTCGGGGGAAAAGGCGCACGACCAGACCCTTCCCTGATCGCCGTCGCAGCGGCGCAGCGCTTCGCCGGAGCCGGCGTCCCAGAGGCGCAGCGTGCCGTCGCTTCCGCCCGAGACGAGCGTGCGGCCGTCGGGGGAAAAAAAGCACGAGAGGACCCATGTCGGATGGCCGTCGCAGTGGCGCAGCACTTCGCCGGAGCCCGCATCCCAGAGGCGCAGCGTGCCGTCTAGCGCGCCCGAGACGAGCGTGCGGCCGTCGGGGGAAAAGGCGCACGACCTGACCCCTCCCAAGTAGCGGTCGCAGCGACGTAGTTCCTCGCTGGAGCCGGCGTCCCAGAGGCGCAGCGTACCGTCGTTTCCGCCCGAGACGAGTGTGCGGCCGTCGGGCGAAAAGGCGCACGAGAGGACCCATCCCTGATTGCTGTCGCAGCGGCGCAGCGCTTCGCCGGAGGCGGCGTCCCAGAGGCGCAGCGTGCCGTCTTCTCCGCCCGAGACGAGCGTGCGGCCGTCGGGGGAAAAGGCGCACGAGAGGACCACTCCCTGATGACCGTCGCAGCGGCGCAGCGCTTCGCCGGAGGCGGCGTCCCAGAGGCGCAGCGTGCCGTCGTTTCCACCCGAGACGAGCGTGCGGCCGTCGGGGGAAAAGGCGCACGACATGACCGATCCCTGATGGCCGGCGCAGCGGCGCAGCGCTTCGCCGGAGGCGGCGTCCCAGAGGCGCAGCGTGCCGTCGTCTCCACCCGAGACGAGCGTGGGGCCGTCGGGGGAAAAGGCGCACGACCAGACCCTTCCCTGATGGCCGTCGCAGCGGCGCAGCGCTTCGCCGGAGCCGGCGTCCCAGAGGCGCAGCGTGCCGTCTTCTCCGCCCGAGACGAGCGTGCGGCCGTCGGGGGAAAAGGCGCACGAGAGGACCACTCCCTGATGACCGTCGCAGCGGCGCAGCGCTTCGCCGGAGGCGGCGTCCCAGAGGCGCAGCGTGCCGTCGTTTCCACCCGAGACGAGCGTGCGGCCGTCGGGCGAAAAGGCGCACGACCTGACCCATCCCTGATCGCCGGCGCAGCGGCGCAGCTCGTCGCCGGAGGCGGCGTCCCAGAGGCGCAGCGTGCCGTCCAGTCCGCCCGAGACGAGCGTGCGGCCGTCGGGCGAAAAGGAACCGCTCATCACGGGCCCAAAATGCCCGGCGGCAAGGAACAGCCGTGGGCGTGGCGTTGTGTGCGGCCAGACGCTGGCGGGAGCGAGCAGCGCGCCGGGGACGCTCTGCGGCGGCTGGCTGCAGAGCACGAAGCGGCTGCGCCAGGCGTCGGCGTGATGCCAGGAACTGTTCTCCAGGGCACAGGCGCGGAAGAGGGTGCCGGGCAAGACCGCCTCGTCGAAACAGGTGTCGCGCGCGCTGCAGGCGTGGAACTCGGCCTGGTCGAGGCGCGCGCGGCGGAGGTCGGCGGCGTCGAGGCGCAGGTGGTGGAATCGGGTCTGACGCAGGTCGGCGCCCGCCAGCCGGGCTGCGCCGAGGTCGAGCCGTGGCGTGCCGGCGGGAAGCTCGGGCAGGCCGAGCGTCCAGCCGCGCAGTTGCGCGCCCTCGAGGACGATGCCGTGCAGCATGGGAACAGGCCAGCCGCGGCCTTGCGCGTTCAGCGCGTAGGCCAGCAACGCTTCGCTGACGCGCGGCCGGTAGGCGTGGCGCCACGAGGCCAGGGTGGCGAGCAGCGCGTCGCGCGCAGGCGCTTCGTCGAGCAGCTGGCCGAGAAAGTCGAGCGTCTCGCGGCTCGGCACGGGCAGCGCCCAGCGTTCCGGCGCCTTGCTTTCGAGCGCCGCGCGCAGGTATTCGGCGAGAAAGTATTCCTGCAGCGAGCTGTGCGCGAAGCGGAAGCCCGCGTCCGCGTCATTGGCGGCGTCCTGGCGCACGAGGAAGGAGGCGGTGCGCAGATCCTCTTCCAACTGGTCGGGGTGCAGCTTGCGGTAGCGGAGAGCCCAGTCGGCCTGATCGTCCAGCCAGCGATGGAACCACGCTTCCAGCTCGTTCGCCGGCAGCGTGCGCCGGCCGCTGCGCCACAGTTCCGCCGCCAGGTGGGCGGCAAGCAGCAGCTTGTGATCGGGTTTGAGGTGATGTTTGCCCAGGTCGCGATCGAGCCAGCGCAGCGCGGTCTTGCGGTACAGGGTGACGCCACGGACGACGCGGCCGGCAGCGCGTTCGCGTTCGATGTCGGGAATGAATTCGGCCACCAGTTTGAGCGTATACGGCCGGCGGCTGAGGTCATCGAGATTGTGCACCGAGCGGATCACCGCCAGCAGGTGTTCGGGGTCGGCTTCGGGCAGCGCGGCGGCGAGATAGCGGCGTACCTGGTCGGCGGTGAACGGCAGCAGAATCAGCGCGCGAAAAGCGTCGGCGCCGAAATCGCCACGCTCCTGGCCGGTGAAGTGCGTTTTCTGGTCGCGCAGCGCGCGGAAATAGTGCGTGCGGCACGAGATCAGCAGGCGCGGTGCCCCCGCCTTCTCCGGGGTGGCGTCGGCGAGGAACTTGAGCAACTGCGCGGTGAACGCTTGGCCGTCGCTGGCGTCGAGGTGCACCAGCACTTCGTCGAGGCCGTCGAAAATCAGCAGCGCCCCCTGGTCGCGCAGCGTGCAGATGGCGGCGTAATCCCGATGGCCGGCGGCGGCGGCTTTCCAGCCGCGCTGCACGCACTGTTCGATCGTCGCCTCGATTCCGGGCACACCCTGGGCGAGACCCGTGACGTGACGCAGATCGAAGTAGAGCGGAGCGGGGCTCGTCGGGTCGTCGGCGCGCCGTTCTTCCAGGGCGCGGACCAGGCGCTGGCAAGTGACGGTCTTGCCCATGCCGTATTCGCCGAGCAGAACGAAACGCGGTGGCGCCTGGGCGTCGTCGAGCCACGACCGCAGATAGTCGAGGGCGTTCACGCTGCAGTTGGCGTCGGCCGTCAGGTCTGCCTCGCGATCCTTATGCAGCGTGGTCGGCTGGCCTTGGGCGCGTTCTTCGAGAATGTCTCGGGTGATTTTATCAAGGTCACGCAGGCCCATCTGCTCGGCAAGGGGCCACGCGCACGCGCGGCGGCCGGGCTGTGCCGGCGTCGGTTGTCGCGTTCTCGGCTGGTCACCGCCGAACAGCGGGCCAAGTGACAGCGCCGTGCGCACGACCTTAGCGGCGTTGGCCGCGGCGAGTTTCTGGTGGTGCGACTTGTCGGTGTGTTTATTGCCGTCTCCCCAGTCGCAGATGGCCTTGACGAGGATCCAGTCGACGCGGGCTTCCTGTGCGGCGACATAGACGCCGTTGCCTTCCATCTCGCCGCCGATCGCTTCCGTGGTGTGGCGCCGCAGGCTGTCCCGGTAATCGAGATCGTCGACCAGCTTTTCGCCGGAAAGCAGGGTGCCGAAAAGAAGTCGTGGCCAGTGCGGGTCGGTCTGATGCCGGGAATGAACGGTTTCGAAGCGATTCAGCAGGAACGGCGAGGCATCGGGCTTGCTTCCTCGCGGCGTGACGCTGCCGTCTCGGTTGATCCTGGCCAATTCATAGTTCTGGACGTGAGTGGACACCAGCACGTCGCCGATATGTTGCTTCTCGGAATCCATGCCGAAAGCGATACCGACGGCGATGACGGCACGCGGACGCCAGGCGTCGATCGCGGCGCGGGTGCGCGACTGCGCGCCGCCAAGCGTCGTGCTGCCTTGACGGCTGATGACGTGGACGACGCGCATGCCGCCGTGCTCGCCGAGCAGGTGGTAGGTGATGCTGTTCCGAGTTTCGGTTGCCGGCGTGCCGTCCGGACAAAAGGCCTTCAGTACGGCAGCGGTTTCATGCTCGTTGAAGGTGATCAGCACCATGTCGGCGTCGCCGTTGAGCACCATCCCCTGCTGGTTGAGGACCAAGCGCTCCGGGCTGATCGCAGTGAGTTCCGGGGTGTTTTGCGGCGGAGCTTCGGCGGGGCCCTCGAACCACACCCAGCGCTGGCTGGCGCCGACGTTCTTGGCCTGCGTGATCCTCGCCTCGATCCCCACCAAGTGTTCCCTGGCGGCGGCGTTGATCTCGCGCAGCAGGCGGTTTAGCGACGCGTTGGCGCTCGCCGTGCTCGTCGCCAGCGGAAAAAGCGTGTCGAGCAGGCGGGCGACTTGCGCACGCCCCGATTCGTCGAGTTGCGCGCACAGCTCGCCAGCGGTCTTGCGGATTCCTTCGCCGAGATGCCCGGAGAGCCGATCGAGCGCGAGACGTACTAAATAGGGGGTCAGTGAGGGGGTCAGTGGCTTCATCACGCTCACTCCAAACAAGGCAGTGAAAGTGTATCCACGGCGACGCCGACTTGTCAAGTTTGGAACGTTTGATAAAGGTTGGAAACAGAACGAGCCTGAGGCCGTCGCGACTTGCCGGGGCAAACCGGCAAGCCACCTAGCCGCCCCAGATTTGCTGGACGCGCGCGTCGCGGCCGCAACCATGGCGGTAGTAGGCGTAGCGCAGCGGATTTTTCTTGTAGTAGTCCTGGTGGTACTCCTCGGCGGGATAGAAGGTCGAGGCCTGGGCGATTTCGGTCTCGATCCGCGGCAGCTTGCCGGTCGCCAACAGCGTGTCGCGACTGCTTTCGGCGACCTTGCGCTCCGCCTCGTTCTGCCAGTAGATGCCGCTGCGGTACTGGCTGCCGACGTCGCAGAACTGCCGGTTCTTGACCGTGGGATCGATGTGGCGCCAGAAGTAGTCGACCAGTTGCTGGTAGCTGACTTTCTGTCCGTCGTAGGTTACCCGCACCGCCTCGGTGTGCCCGGTCGTCCCCGCGCTGACCTGCTGATACGTCGGATTCACCGTCTGGCCGGCGGTGTAACCGGACTCGGCGCCGAGCACGCCGGGCAGCTTTTCGAAGTCGGCCTCGATACACCAGAAGCAGCCGCCAGCGAAGATTGCCGTCTTCATCTCGGCAGGCTTCGCCGCCGGGGTGTCGGCCGCCAAGGCACTCTGTCCGCCCAGCAGCCAGGCCAGCGCCGCCATGGCCAGTGACCGCCTCACGTCCGCAGCTCCGGCAAGGGTTCGCCACGCGGCACGAAGCGCAAGGCGACGCCGTTGTTGCAGTAGCGTTTGCCGGTCGGCTTCGGGCCATCATTGAAGACGTGACCCTGGTGACCGCCACAGCGCGCGCAGTGGTACTCTGTGCGCGGGTAGATCAGCTTGAAGTCGGTCTTCGCCCCGATCGCTGCCGGCAGCGGATCCCAGAAGCTGGGCCAGCCGGTGCCGCTGTCGTACTTCTTCGCGCTGTCGAAGAGCGGCAGGAAGCAGGCGGCGCAAACGAAAGTGCCGTCGCGCTTTTCGTTGTTCAACAGGCTGCTGCCGGGGCGTTCGGTGTCTTCCTCGAAGAGCACACGATACGCCGGCAGCGGCAACAAGGTCGCCCATTCGGCCTTGCTCTTCTGCAGGCGGCCGCTGGCCTTGTCGTCACCCGCCCAGGCCTGACCGGGCGCGGCGACGGGGAGGACGAAGGCGGAAAGTCCGCCCAGCCATTTCAGTGTTTGACGACGATCCATACGTATCTCCGTGATAGGTTACCGTTCGGCCGGTTGAGAAGCGGGACAGTTCCCGACGACACGTTCCGGTTGCTGTCTAGTCGTTTGACAACCGCGGACCTTACGTCGTCACAGGGATTCGCTGCGGCAAGGCCGGTTTCGTCGCCAGCCGCCTTTGCCGTGGTATGGCCGCGCTTGCGCTATAGTGCGCGCACGTTCCTGCACCCCTTCGGGCAACCTCCTTGTTGGGAGACACCTCATGACCCTTAAGCGTATTCTGGCGACGACTCTGGTATTGACCAATTTTTCGGTCGCTTTTGCTCAGGCCGCCGAGGCGGACGCCTTCCAGGCCGTGCTGGAAGAGAGCCGGACTTCGGGCAAGGGATTGACCTTCTACGTCAATGGCCAGGCGATCGCCGGCGTTGTCGTCAGTGCCGGCGAGAAGGTGATCGTCGCCCGCAGCACCGCCAGCGGCACCCTCGTCATTCGCCGCGACCGCCTGGACGCGGTGGCCGGGCAGGTCGCCGCGCCGGCCGATCGGAAGTAAGCGCCGCCGGCTCGGCGCCCTGCGGTGGCGGGGCAGGTGCAGGTGCAGTCACCTCAGGGTTGGATGGCGTGCAAGTGAGCGTCGCTCAGTCCGACGAGTAAGGCCTTGCCGCTGGCGGCGACACGGAACTCGCCGAATTTCGCCGCTTCCCAGCGTTTGGCGTCGCCTTCCTTGAAGAACCAGGCGTCGGTGACGAGGATCCAGCGTCCGTTCTTGGCCGTCAGTTCGACGACGAATTCGTCGCTGGCGAGCGCGGCGCCTTCTTGGTACGCGCGAAGGAAGGTGGCGACGCCGCGAGGGTCGCGCTGGCCGACGACGCGTGGCCGCTGCCACCTCAATGGCGCTTCGCTGTCGCGCAGGACGTCGCCGGGCAGGCGAAAGTTGAGTCGCATGTAGTCACCCTGCATCAACGAACGCGGATCCACCGGCGCCAGTTCGACGAATACCGGTTGACCGTGGGCGATCAGCGACTCGTTCTGCCAGATGCCGGTGTTGACCACCGCCAGCGTCGCCAGCGCGCTGAGTCCAGCCAGCCAGGCGGGACCGTGGGCGGCGCGGACGTTCTGCGCGCCGGAGTTGCGGTCGTCGCGCGCCCGTGCCCGCCAGGCGATAAGCCCCAGTACGGCGCCACAAGCGGCCAATACCAGTGCCTTGGTGACCAGTGGCCAGTGCAGTTGATAGTAGAAGCCGCCGACAATCCACGCCGCCGCCAGCCCCGCCGCAGCCGCCTGGCGATAACGCCGCGTCGTCAGCGTCAGCGACAACGCCAGAAACACCGCCCCCAGCGCCGGCAGGTAGGCGGCGAGCGCGACCAGGACGCCGGCGATGGGCAACAGGACGAGTTGCCGCAGGCCAGGCCACTGACGGACGACGATGCCGCAGGCGAGCAGGGCAAGCAGCGCCGACAGCGCCTGTGTCGTCAGCGGCAGCCCATGTCGCACCGGGTGCGCCGTGATCTCGCGTGCCACTTCGGCGACCAGTCCGCCGCCGAAGACGCCGCCCAGCAGGAAGGTCATCCCAGAGAGCACCGCCAATCCGGCCAGGGTCGTGAGCAGCCAGCCCGTTGCGCAGGACTCGAGCGCGGCGGCGAGCGGCGCGTGTGCGCCGTCGTCGAGTGCGGAACGCTGCAGCCACAGCGCTCCCAGCCACAGCGCCAGCACGGCGTGCAGTCCGAACCACGTGCCGACGATCGTGTCGTGCGACATCGAGGCGCCGTCTGGTGTCAAGGCGCATGTCAGCAGTCCGGCGGCGGCGGCGCCCAGCAGTCCGCGCAGCCACGGACGGGCGATCGCCAGCGCGACGGCTAGCGCGAGCGCGGCGAGGACGGTCGCCGCAGCGCGGTCGGGCAAGTCGCGAAACAGGCCGAAACCCAGGCTGCCGCCGGCGACCAGCAGGGCGGGTATTGCGAGCTGTTCGAAGAAAGGGGAAAGCTCGCGGGCGCGCAAGACGGTGACGGCGCCGACCAGCAGCAGCGCGCCAATTCCGTACGGACCGGGGTCGCGGCTGATCCAGTCGCCGAGCAGTAGGCCGACGACGATCAGCAGCGGAATCGCGGCCAGCCAGGCGCCGAGCGCGGTCAGCAGGACGACCGGCCAGGGCCGGGTTTCCGGCTGCGGCAGCACGGCGTCGGCGGGAAGGACGCCGGCGGCAAGCGCGCGGCGGAGAACGACGTCGAATGGGCTCATGACGATTCCCCTTCTGTCTGATAGTGCTTCGCGAGGTACAGGATGGCGCCAACCGACGCCGCCAGCAGCCCGGTGGCGGTGACGCCGAGGAAGAAGAGCGGCGCCAGTTCGCTGCCACGGAAGTTCTCAAACAGTAAGCGGGCGAGTCCCGCGACCAGCAGTCCGTTTAGTCCCAAGGCGAAAGCGCTGACCGCGAAGACGTCGAAGCCGCGGCGCGAACCGAAGGGTAGGGTGGCTACCGCCAGAAGGAGCAAACCCAGCGCGTAGTGCGGCGCAACGCTCTCGTGGAAGAGACCGCCGATCGCCGTCAACGAGACCATGATCGTCAGCAGAGTGACGGCGGTGCGCAGCGACCACGGTCCAGCCCCGGTCAGGCGTTTCGACACCGGCGCCAGCGCAGTGACGACGACCAGCGCCGCGCCCCAGGCCAGCAAGTGCACGCTCAGGTCGTCCGCGGTGACGCGCCAGCGATGTCCCGTATGCGCGTCCGTCCACAGTCCGATCGCGGCCATCGTTACCAGCGTCCACGGTGCCCAGAGAGCGTCGCTGCGCGCCGCCAGGCACAGCGGCAAAGCGAGGGCCGCCCACCAGGCGAACAACTGCCAGGGGTCGGCGCCTGTCTGGTACGTTTGACCAAAATAAGCGAAGAGGCCGCCGATCGCGAGCAACGCCAGCAAGCCGAGCGGCACCCTCGCGGCTGGCCGCCAGAGAGCGCCGGCGCTGGTCACGACGAACAAGCCCTGCAGTAGGGCGAAGCGTCCATAGCGGCCCAGCGCGTCCCAGTTGGCGGCGATCCACAGGATGACGCCGAAGCCGCCGAGCGCCGCCGCCGAAACCGCGATCGCCCGCCACGTCCAACGCGACAAGGCGACCGGCTCCGCTTCGAGTTCCGCCAGTTGCTGCAAACGGCGGGTGGCAGGGGCGTCGAGCCGGTAGGTCGCCGCCAGTTCGTAGATCAACAAACGCAGATTCATCGCTTACTCCGTAGGGTCGTCAGCCGCGGGTGCGGCGCGACGACTATCCGACGACGACGGAAAAATGAAAAGACCTATGAGCGACGGCGCGCGCGAGAACGATTAAAGTCTCGTCTGTCGATACGACGGGTGCTAGCAGCCTGTCGGACTTGACCAAGTCGGCTGCAAAAAGTGGGACAGCGGTGCATATTTCCCCGAATTTCGGCGCCAATAGTTCGACTATTGGCTTGAAATTCGTGAAAATCTGTCCTCGCTTCCCACTTTTTTCGCTTCGACTCATTAAGTCCGACAGGCTGCTAGGACCCGCGCATGGCCTTTCCTTCCCTGTTCGCGTCGCTCAAGGCCCAACTAAAGGCCCACGGACTAACCTACGCCGACGCGGCGCGTGCGCTCGGCGTTTCGGAAGCGACGATCAAGCGCATCTTCTCGACCCGCGATTGCACCATGGCGCGTTTTGCGCAGCTCTGCGAACTGGCAGGTGTCGACGTCGCCGAACTCGCACGCACGATCCCGAGGCAGAAACGCTTGCTCGGCGAACTGAACTGGCGACAGGAGGAAGAACTCGTCGCCAACGAGAGGCTGTTTCTGGTTGCCGTCTGCGCGCTCAATCAGATGAGCGTGGACGACATCGTCACGGCCTTCACCCTCGACCGCGCCGAGTGTATCGCGCTGCTCTTGCGTCTCGAACGGATCGGCATTCTCGAACTGCATCCCGGAAATCGTATCCGCGTCGGCGTCGCGCGCACCTTCGCCTGGATTCCGAACGGCCCGATCATGCGCCACGTTGCGGCGATGGCCGCCGACTACTTCGACTATCCATTCGACGCCCCCGGCGAGGTGATGCGAATCATCAACGTGCGCGTGTCGCGCGCCGCGGCCATCGCGCTCGTTGCCCGCATGGAACAGATCGCGCGTGAGTACTCGGAGCAACACGCTGCCGACGCCGTTCTGCCGCTCGATGAGCGACCGCTGCTGAGCGTCTGTCTGGCCGTCCGACATTGGGAACCGGCGCTCTATCGGCGCTGGCAGCGCGCCGTATGAAGGTCTGTCGGCGAGGATTCCCGGCCGCTCGACGAGACGACGTAGCGGTTGCTCAATGCTCGCGATGAGCGGATCTCGGCATGCGCCCCGGGGGTCGATGACGCCACCCGCGCCGGACTATCGTCTCACTTGATGGCGAGCGGCGCTCCGGCGGAGCCTGTGGCGCCGGCGATCGGCATCGGGCTGAACACGTACAGGAAAGTGTAGACCTTGTCGCGCGCCGGGCCGTCAAGATCCATGTTCTCTTGCAGCAGAATGCCGTGGCGCATGATGAGGTGGGTGTGCGCGCAGAACGCACACGCTTTGTCCGGGTTCGGAACCACTTCGACGGGCCACGCGTCCGAACCGGCGACCCCGGCCTGCACGTCATCGGACAGCCACTTGGCGATTTCCATGCCGATGCCGGGCGCGCCGCTGTTGTACTTCGCGTTGTCCTTGATCCAGTACTTGCTCCAGCCGGTGCGGAACAGAACGACGTCGCCGGGCATGAACTTGAAATCCTCCATGCCTTGGCGCTTGAGCGCCGCGCGCACGTCGGCCATCGTGATCTCCTGTCCAGCCTCTATCGCCTCGACGCCCTTGAGAGCAGCAATGTCGAGCAGTATGCCGCGCGCGACGATGGGATGAAGTTTCTCCGCACCGAGCTTTTTCAGGCCATAGGTGTCGCCGATCACCGTCTCGCTAAAGCCGTTGTAGAAGCGCATCTCGTCGTGGTCGCCGGCGCCGTTGATCGCCACCCCGATGTGTCCCAGACCGTCGAACTGCGTGCCGGTCTGCCCAATTTCGGTGGCGACAAACTCGTCGTGGTAGACAACCCTGTTGGCGCCGAACGGTCCGCCGGTCGGGGTGCCGACGATGCGCATCACGAACTGGCGAGCGGCGAACGCGGGCTGGTTGCTCGTGTAGGAGTGTCCGAGCCGATAAACCTTTCCCGTTTTCGCCTCAGCAAGGGCGCGCTGGATAACCTCGGGTTGGGTATACCAATTCGTCGCTCCGGCTTCGTCAGCCGCGCCCCAGAGCTTGTTCGGCCACCATTTCTCACCGACCGGCGTGTCCATGGTGCTTCCAATCACCCACGGTTTGCTATTACAACCTTTCCAGCTCTGTGGTGAGCACTCCTGCGCCGATGTGGTGCCCGCAGTACAGGCGATGATCGCGGCGATAACGACGGTTGGCTTTATGGTTCCCTCCTCAGGTGAAGGCGGCAGTTTGCGCCTGAACTTGCACGATTGAGTTCTTATACTGCTGTCAGTTCCTCTTCAAGCGCTGAACGCAGTCTGGCAAGAACGAAACTATCTGGTGATGCACGACTGTACGGAGCGGGCCGCCGTCCGAATTGCCGCCGGCGACTGCCAGCAGGTGGTTGCCCTCGCTAGATGAAAACCAGTCGTCGGTGACCGAGCCGAAGGAAATTCTCGGCAGTTTTCTTGGACTTGACTAACGGCAGCGCGCTGCGTCACTCGGCCGGGATCAGGCGCGCAGCGGGAAAGATGGCACGAAAAGTGCTCCCGGCACCGAGCTGGGATTCGATTTCCAGACGGGCCTGGTGCCGGAGCAGAATGTGCTTGACGATCGCCAGGCCCAGCCCCGTTCCGCCGGTTTCACGCGAGCGGCCGCGGTCCACGCGATAGAAGCGCTCGGTCAGGCGTGGCAAGTGTTCGGCGGCGATGCCGGCGCCTGAATCGCGGACGGCGAATACGCCGCTCCCTTCGCTCAGTGACCACGTCAACTCGATTTCGCCACCCGGCGGCGTGTAGCGGATGGCGTTCGAAACCAGGTTGCCGAAAGCACTGTGCAGTTCCTTGCGATTGCCGCGCAGCACCGACTGCGCACACGTCATTACGAAGTGGTGGCGACCGTCGCTGAGGCTTTCGCCTTCCAGCAGCAGCTGTCCGAGCAAGGCCGACAGTTCGACCTCGTCTTCGCTCGCCGGCGCGTCGTCGGCTTCGAGCAACGACAGGGTCAACAGGTCGTCAACCAGACTCAGCATCCGTGCGGTCTGCTCGCTCATCAGGCGTGCGAAATGTTGTCGCTGCCCGGGGTCGGTCGTCGTCTCGTCGATCAGGTGTTCGAGAAAGCCGCTGACGACGGTCAGCGGCGTCCGTAGCTCGTGCGAGACATTGGCGACGAACTCGCTGCGCATGGTCTCGACGCGGCGCGCGTCGGTCACGTCAATACTCACCAGCAGCGTCTGACCTTCGCCAAGCGGAACGACACGCAGCGCATAGCTGCGGCTGCGCTCGGTGTTTGTACGCAGCAGAAACGGCGCTTCGTGTGTCGGATGAGCGAGGTATTCGGCAAAACCGGGTACGCGCACGAGCTGTTCGACGATGGCACCGGCGTCACTGGCCTGTAGGCCACCCAGATGCAGATGGACCCCGGCGACGCGGTTGTACCACTGGATGCGATGCTCGGCGTCGAGAAGGACGAGACCGTCGGGAACGGCGTCCATCGCTTCACGAAATGAAGTCAGGCTGGCGGCGATCGACTGTCGCTGACGCTCATCGTCGCGCCGGCGACGCGAGAGCTTGACGAAGGCCTCACCCCAGGCGCCGGTCGCCACGGGTAAGGTTCGATCGGCGGGAAGATCAAGCCAGGCCAATAGTTCGGCGAGACGTTTCTCCTGCCTGATCAGCAGCCCCAGCCAGACGAGCGCGCTGGCTGCCAGCCCCCAAACCGCGCCTTGCGGGTAGCCGAGCAGTAGAGTCAGGCTGCCGACCGAAGCGACGGTCGTGACCAGCACCCTGGCCAGGAAACGGCCACGACGGTTCATGGCTCCGGCTGCGTTGCCGGAGCGTGGCCGACCAACTTGTAGCCGGCACCGCGGACGGTTTCGACCATCGGTTCGGCTTTCGGACCGAGGGCGACGCGCAAACGCCGAATATGGATGTCCACGGTTCGATCTTCGATGTACACGCCGTCACCCCAGACCGCGTCGAGTAGCTGCTGACGCGAGTAAACGCGTCCGGGGTGGGCCATCAGGAAGCGCAGCAGACGGTACTCGGTTGGCGTCAGATTGACGCGCTGGCCAGTGACGCGCGCCTCGTGACTGACGGTGTCGAGTTCGATCGGCCCCGCACGCAGTGTGCCGCTGACCCGTTCGGGCGCGCAGCGGCGGAGGACGGCTTGCACGCGAGCGATCAGTTCCTTGGGGCTGAACGGTTTGACCACGTAGTCGTCGGCGCCGCTCTCGAGCCCGGTGACACGATCGCCTTCTTCGCCGCGTGCGGTGAGCAGAATGATCGGCACCTTGCGCGTCTGCGGGTCGCCACGCAGGCGGCGGGTCAGCGTCAGTCCCGACTGGCCGGGCAGCATCCAGTCGATCAGCAAGAGGTCGGGCAGCGTTGTCCGCAGCAGCGCCTCGGCGCCTTCAGCGCTGTCGGCGCAGAGCGGTCGATAAGCGCCGCAAACGAGTGTGAAGCGGAGCAGCTCCTGGATTCCCTTGTCGTCCTCGACGATCAGGATCTGCGGCCGGTCGGTCGGTGACGACTTCATGAGCGGTCGGATGCCTTCTTGACTGCGGCCGCATGGCGAACATCGACGCCGCTGACGACGTAGATCACGTTCTCGGCGATGTTTACCGCGTGGTCGCCGACGCGTTCGATCGCCTTGGCGATCCAGATGATGCCGAGCGCCTCGCTGATCGTTCGCGGGTCTTCCATCATGTAGGTGATCAGTTGTCGCAGCAGGGCGTCGAAAGCGGCGTCTACCGCCTTGTCAGAACCGATCAGCTGGCGAGCGACGACGGCGTCCATGCGCGCCAGGGAGTCGAGCGCGCGCTGCAGCAGATCGGTCGCGAGCCGGGCTACCTGCAGAACGTCGGGCAGCCGCGGAATACGTTGTGTGCCGGCGAGATGCAGCTGTCGCGACATGTTGGCAATCTTCGACGCCTTGTCGCCGATGCGTTCGAGGTCGGTGACGATGCGCGATATCGCCATGATCAGGCGCAGGTCACGCGCCGTCGGCTGTCTGCGCGCGATCAGCAGCGTGCAGTCTTCGTCGATGCCAACCTCGAAGGCGTCAACTTCGCTGTCGCCTTCGACCACCTGCTGCAGTTGCTCGACGCTGCCGCTGGCGAACGCGTCGACGGCGGCCTGCAACTGCTTTTCGACCAGGCCACCCATGCGCAGGATGCGGGTACGGATGTGTTCGAGTTCGAGGTCGAACTGCTTGCTGAGATGGTCGCTCATGCTACCAAAACCGGGTCAGCGAAAAAGGAATGCGACGAGCGTAAGTCGCTTATGTTACGGCAAGATGACGTGCCGGCAGACCGCCAGTGCGCGACCAACTTTCCGCCTGCTCACCGGCGTGCGGTCATCGCGCCGCTTCAGGGTGAGGCTTTGTCGCTGCTCGTGCGGCCGCCCGTAAAGGGAACGATGCGTACGCCGTATTTGCGGGCGACGCGCTGGTAGAGTTCGCGCGCCGAGATCACGCGCGGGTTACGGATATCCTTGGTCTGCGCCAGTTCGAGGTAGCGTATGCCTCGGTCGGCGAGTTTTGCGTCCCAGCCCTTGACGTCGAGCAAGGTGAAGATCGCTTTCGTCGCGTTGACCAGGAACTGCAGGTTGGGTACGCGTTCGGCGGCTTCGACCAGTAGCTGTACCGACCCCTGGAGGTCGCCGCTCCGTGCTGCGAGGACGCCACGGTTGTTGAGGTCGACGATCTCGCGGCCAACCTGCGCCAGCAGCTCCTGACCTTTGCCCTCTTTCCCGGCCTTGGCATAGATGCTCTGCACCTGGCTGATCATCGCCCGGTTTTCGTGGTTCTCGGCGGCGACCTTGCGCATGATTTCTTGCGCGACGGCGTCGTTGCCGGTCGCCATACACGCTTGGGCGAGGTCCAGCGTCAGCTTCTGCGACAGCTGCTGCGACGCGTTACCCTCCTGGAGCAGAGTTTCGTGGAGAACGATCGCCTGTTCGATGGCGCGTTTGGCCTTTGCCGGATCGCCTTCCTTTTCAGCGCAGAGGCTTTCCATGACCAGCGCCGCCAGCTCGCCTTGCTTATTGCCGCGCCAGTCGCGGCGCAGCTCCTCGGTGACCCGCTTCGCGCCTTCGACAAAACCCCGCTCGACCATGACTCGTGACAGATTCGCGTAGTCGTCGATGCTGTTCAGTGAAGACCCGCGCCGGCGCTCGAGCACCTTGTTGTACGCCTTCTCGGCGGCAACCAGATCGTTGTTGCGGGCCGCGACGTCACCAACCACACGTTGTCGTTGCGAGTTGTTGGGGGAGATCGCCGCTGCACGCTGTAGGGTCTCTTGCGCGTCGGCGGCCTTGCCGAGTTCGTCTTGCAATTGCGCCAGGAAATCGTAGGCGGCGGTGTACTCGGGATAGTCTTCGATCAGCGACTGGCTGACCATTTCTGCGTCGGTCAGCTGCTGCTGGCCACGCAAGGCCATTGCCAGTCCCATACGTGCCCACGGCACGACGCGCTGACGCAGCACTTCGTCATAGACGAGTTTGGCCTCATCGTGCCGGCCGAGGGTGTTGAGCAGTTCGCCCTTGAAACGCAGGACGTCGAATCGGAAGGCGCTCTCAAGTGTCAGCAGACGATCGCATGTCGTCACGGCTTCGGAATACGCGCCGTTGTCGAGCTGTTCGTAGAGGTCGGCGAAGAACAGCTTCTTGTACAGGGCGCGCACCAGGCGGCCTTGCAGCTCGTCGGTGGTAAACGGTTTGATCAGGTAGTCGTCGGGGGCGAGTTCGGCGACCGAAACGACGTTGTGGTACGAGCGCTCGCTGGTGATGATGATGAACACCGTCGCCAGCGAAACCAGATGCTGTTGCCTCAGCTCTTCGAGCAGTTGCTGGCCGTCACGGCCATCTTCGAGCTGATAGTCGGAAAGAATGATGTCGAAGTGATGCGCTTTGACTTGTCGCAGCACTTCCGCCGAGCCGCCGGCATTGTGCACGGCGGTCACCCCGAGCGCGCCGAGCATGATGCGCAACGACTGGCGCGCGTTCGGGTGGCGGTCGATAAGCAGCGCGCGCTTGCGCTCCAGATCCTTCGCCAGCTTGACGCGTAGCTCGTCTGCGCTGTCGGGGAATTTCATCCCCGAACCTTACCCGACACCGGTGCGCCGATCAAGCCTTGTCAGCCTGGCGTCGGGACCGGTGAAGGCATCCTATGACGTGACCGAGCTGCGAATCAGGTGATCGAAGGCGCTGAGTGCCGCGGTCGAACCCTGGCCCATGGCGATGACGATCTGTTTGTACGGCACCGTCGTCACGTCACCGGCAGCGAAAACTCCCGGCAACGAGGTGGCGCAGCGCGCGTCGACCTCGATCTCGCCCCGTGGTGACAGCGCGAGCGTTCCCCGTAGCCATTCGCTGTTCGGCAGTAGGCCAATCTGGACGAAGACGCCTTCGAGCTCGATGCGGCGCAACTGTTCGGTGACCCGATCTGTGTAGACCAGGCCATCGACCTTCTTGCCATCGCCGGTGACTTCGGTGGTCAAGGCGCTGGTGACGACCGTGACGTTGTTCAGGCTGAACAGCTTCTTCTGCAGAATCGCGTCGGCACGCAACACGTTTTCGAACTCGAGCAGGGTGACGTGGGCGACGACGCCGGCGAGATCGATCGCCGCTTCGACACCCGAGTTGCCGCCGCCGATCACTGCGACGTGCTTGCCCTTGAACAGCGGTCCATCGCAGTGCGGACAATAGGCGACGCCGTGGCCGCGGTACTCGCGTTCGCCGGGTACGTTCATCTCGCGCCAGCGCGCGCCGGTGGCGATGATCACCGTCTTGCTGCGCAGGCGGGCGCCGCTGGCCAGATGGACTTCGTTCAAGGCGTTGTTCTCACCGGGCAACAAGGCTTCGACCTGCTGCAAGTCCATGAGGTCGACGTCGTAGTCGCGGACGTGCCGTTCGAGCCCGGCAGCAAGCTTTGGACCATCGGTCTGGCTGACCGAGATAAAGTTCTCGATCGCCAGGGTGTCGAGCACCTGACCACCGAAGCGCTGGCTGACGATGCCGGTGCGGATGCCCTTGCGCGCGGCGTAGATCGCCGCCGCAGCGCCGGCCGGACCGCCACCGAGGATGAGCACGTCAAACGGTTCGCGGGCGGAGATCTTGTCCGCCTCGCGCTGGCGAGCGCTGGTATCGATGCGGCCGATGATTTCCTCGAGCAGCATCCTTCCCTGACCAAAAGGCTCGCCATTGAGGTAGACCGTCGGCACACCCATGATTTGGCGGGCACCGATTTCGTCCTGGAACAGTGCACCGTCGATCATCTGGTGGCTGATGCCAGGGTTGATGACCGACAGCACGTTGAGCGCTTGTACCACTTCGGGACAGTTGTGGCAGGAAAGCGAAATGAACGTCTCGAAGTGGAAGCTGCCGGGGAGGGCGCGAATCGCTTCCAGGGTCTCGCCTTCAATCTTCGGCGGGTGCCCGCTGACCTGCAGCAGCGCCAGGACGAGCGAGGTGAACTCGTGCCCCATGGGGATGCCGGCAAAGCTGACGCGCGCAGCTTCGCCGGGTCGACCGACGGCAAACGAAGGGCGGCGCTCGGCTACGCCGTCACGGCGTACGGAGATCTTGTCCGAGAGTTGGCCAATCTCGTCGACCAGCGCGACCATCTCGCGTGCCTTGTCGCTGTCGTCCGCGGAGACGACGAGTTCGATCGGCTGCCGCATCCATTCCAGATAGGTCTTGAGCTGATTCCTGATGTTCGCGTCTAGCATCGGTGTCTTTCCAAAGTGAGTCACGTGGCAATGGGGCCGCCAAGCCGAGCGGCTGGCTGCCCCGTTGCGCTGAGACCCGAAAACTCAGATCTTGCCGACCAGATCGAGCGACGGCGCGAGGGTCGCTTCGCCGGGGGTCCACTTTGCCGGGCAGACTTCACCCGGGTGGCTGGCGACGTACTGCGCCGCTTGAACCTTGCGCAGGAGTTCCTTGGCATCGCGACCGATGCCAAGATCGTGGATCTCGCAAACTTTGATCACGCCCTCCGGATTAATGACGAAGGTGCCGCGCAGCGCCAGGCCTTCGCTTTCGATCATCACTTCGAAGTTGCGGGTGATTGTCCCCGTCGGGTCGCCAAGCATCGGATAGCGGATTTTCTTGATCGTGTCCGAAGCGTCGTGCCAAGCCTTGTGCGTGAAATGAGTGTCGGTCGACACCGCGTAGACCTCGACGCCAATGTTCCGGAACGAAGCGTACTCGTCGGCGAGATCGCCGAGCTCGGTCGGGCAGACGAACGTGAAGTCGGCGGGATAAAAGACAACGACCGACCATTTGCCGCGAAGATCGGCGTCGGTAACCGGGACAAATTTGCCGTTGTGAAAAGCGGTCGCCTTGAACGGTTTGATTTCGGTATTGATCAGGGACATGCTGGGGTCTCCTTGCGTTCGGTGGATAAAATGGGTGACGGCGTTATCGTAGTGGAGGCGTCAGAATTGTTCCAATTGATTCTCGTAATCCCATTTATAGTGGGAAGCTATTCTTGGCCGGGTCGGTAGGCGCCGACGCGAGCTTACCCGTCGCCGCGAGGCAGCCATTGAAGGGCGTCGATTTGTCCCCAGATGGCGTCTCGCCTTCCCCCACTCTGGAGACTGCGATGCGATTACCCTTCCTGGCCCTGCTCGTGTTTCTTGCCGGCTTGCTGTCCGGTTGCGGCTACAATCAGATTCAGACGACCGACGAGCAGGCGAGCGCGGCTTGGTCGGAAGTGCTGAACCAGTACAAACGACGCACCGACCTGATACCGAACCTGGTCCAGGTCGTTCAGGCTTATGCGGCGCACGAGAAAGACGTGTTGACGCGGGTCACCGAGGCGCGGGCGCAGATCTCCGGCATCAAGGCGACCCCGGAGTTGATCAACGATCCGGCCGCGTTCGCCAGGTTTCAGGCGGCGCAAGGACAGCTTTCGGGCGCCCTTTCCCGCCTGCTGGCGGTGGCCGAAAATTACCCCAACCTGAAGGCCGACGCCAACTTCCGCGACCTCCAGGCGCAGGTCGAAGGCACCGAGAACCGCATCGCCGTGGCCCGCAACCGTTACATTAAGGCTGTACAGGATTACAATGTCACCGTCCGCGTTTTCCCGAACAACCTGACCGCCAAGCTGTTCGGCTACACGACCAAGGCCAACTTCAGCGTCGACGACGAGAAAGCGATGGCCGAGCCACCGGCGATCAAGTTCGACAGCGCCAGCAAGGCGGCGCCGGCCGACGCCGTCAAACCGCCGGCCGATCCCTTGAAGCAAGGCTATTGACACGGTGGTCGGCGCCGCAGTCCGACTGATCACGGCGCTCGCTTGCTGGCTGTTGGCCAGCAGCGGACTGCTGGCGGATGACGGGCCGTTGGCGGTGCCGCCGCTGCAGGCTCGCGTCACCGATCAGACAGCGACGCTGAGCCGTGACCAGGTGGCGTCGCTCGAAAAAGCGCTGGCCGAGTTCGAGCGCGTACGCGGCAGCCAGATCGCGATCCTGCTCGTCGCGACCACCCGACCGGAGTCGATCGAGGCCTACGCGATCCGTGTTGCCGAGTCGTGGCGACTCGGTCGAAAAGGCGTTGACGACGGCCTTCTGATCCTCGTCGCCAAGAACGACCGCAAGTTGCGGATCGAGGTCGGTCGCGGCCTGGAGGGCGCGGTGCCCGACGCGGTCGCCAAGCGCATCGTCGCCGACGTCATTACCTCGCGTTTCAAGGAGGGCGACTTCGCTGGCGGTCTGCAGGCCGGTGTGGCGCGTCTGCAGGCGATTGTCGGCGGCGAAGCCTTACCGTCTCCCGCCTCGGCCGCCCAAGCCGGCGGCATGCCAGACCTTGACCCCTGGTGGATCGTCGGCGTCGTCGTGGTGATTGCGCTCGGTGCCGTGCTCAGCCGTCTGTTCGGTCGCTTGGGCGGGGCGAGCGTCGCCTCCGGCACGGTCGCGACGCTGGTCTGGCTGGTCAGCGGGTCCCTGTTCGCGACCCTGATTGGCGCCTTCGTTGTATTTCTTTTCGTTCTCGCGCTTCCCGTTTCGTCTGGCGGTACTGCACGGCGGGTCAGCGCTGCTAGTGGAAAGAAACCTCCGCGCCGCGACGCGCGTCGCCGGACGAGCAGCCGAAGTGGACAAGCCTCAGGCCAGGCCATCAGTAGTTCCAGTAGTGACAGCAGTAGTTGGAGCAGCGACAGCAGCGGGAGCAGCTCGTCCTCCGACAGCGGCTACTCCGGGGGCGGCGGAGACTTCGGCGGCGGCGGCGCATCGGGAGACTGGTAATGATGACGGTGAAACGCGTCTTTCGTCACCTGTTGCTGCCGCAGTGGAGCATTCGGCGCGCCTTTCCCGGTCGTGTCCTGCAGGCGATCGAGGCAGCGATCGGGGAATCGGAAAAGCGACACGACGCCGAACTCCGCTTCGCCGTCGAGGCGGGACTGCCGCTCGCCGATCTCCTGCGCGGCGTCTCGGCCAGAGCGCGGGCGATCGACGTTTTCGCGCAGCTGCGCGTTTGGGACACCGAACACAACAGCGGCGTCCTGATCTACGTGCAACTGGTCGACCGCAAGGTCGAGATCGTCGCCGACCGCGGCATTAATGCGCTCGTCTCGCAAGCCGATTGGGACGCCGTCTGCCGGCGCCTCGAGCAAAGCTACCGCCAGCGCGACTTCGAGCATGGGACGCTGGCCGCGATCGACGCGCTGTCGGAAATCCTCGCCCGCCATTTCCCCGCCGACGAGAGCAACCCCGACGAATTACCCAACCGGCCGGCGATACTCTAAGCGGTGCGCTCGTCCGCCTTCTGGATCCGGACGTCGAGTGGGCGGGAGGAGAAAAGGTGGATGTCGCGCTGCGGGTACGCCATTTCGATGCCGGCGTCCTGGAGCGTCTGATTGATCCGCGTATGCAGGTCGTGCTTGATTTGCGTCTGGCGATCAGGATTGTCGATCCAGACGTAGACGCGGAACTGCAGCGCGCTGTCGCCGAACTGATCGAAGACGGCGCGCGGCGGCGAATCGGCGAGCACGCCGTCCACCGATCGCGCGGCGTCGAGCAGCTTTTGTTCGACCAGCGCCGTGTCCGAGCCGTAGGCGACGCCGACTACCACCTGTAATCGTCGCTTGAGATTGGCGAGTGTCCAGTTGGTTACCTGGGTCGCCACCAAGTCCTTGTTGGGAATCACGATATCGCGACCGTCCGGGTCACGCAGCGTCGTCGAGCGAACGCGGATGCGGGCGACGACGCCCGTCTTGTCGCCGACGGTGATCAGGTCGCCGACACGCACCGATCGCTCGGAAAGCAGGATCAATCCAGAGAAAAAGTTGGCGACGATATCCTGCAGTCCGAACCCGAGGCCGACCGAAAGGCCGGCGGCCATCCACTGCAGCTTCGACCAGCCGATATTGAGCAGCGAAAACGCCATCGCCAGGCCACCGATCAGCACGGCGTAGCGAACCAGCGCCACCGCGGCATAGCGGCCACCCATGCCATGCGCGACGTCCTCTTCCGCGGCCGTGGCAAAGACCCGTGGGAGCGCCCAGAAGACGAACAGCGTACCAGCCAGAACGCCGAGAAACGACAGTAAACTGGCGACGGTCACCGTTTTCAGACCGTCGACCGTTTCTGCGGTCCATAAGGGGATGTCGCGCAGATAGCCGAAGGCGTCGAACAGTTCGCGCCATACCCAGAGCAAGGAAGCGACCAGCACCAGGGTCAGACAGACGTGCAAGAGGTCGATGTGGGCGTGGCGCAGAGAGATCCAGGGCGTCGCCGGTTCGTCGCCGTCCGTGCGCGGCAACAGCAGGAGCCTTCGCACGCCGTTGACGACGACAAAGACCATGACCGTGCCAAACAGTGCGCGCAGAAGTTCGAGCGCGCCAATGGTAAATCCCTGCATCAGGAGGAGGATGCACACGGTCGGAATCGCCAGCGCCGCGGCCAGGAGCAGCCGCGCGACGAGGACGCGGTGGCGCGGCCGCGTCGGGGTTTGCTCATTCAGCGAGGCGCGGGCGAAGCGGTAATGGCCGATAACGATCAGCAGCGCGCCGAGCATCAGGAACAAGCGGGCGCCCAGGTCAGCGTCGCCGGTCGGCAGAGCGGTATCGGCGGCAACGAGTACTCGGCTGGCGATCGCGGTGGCCAGAATCGCGATCAGGTAACCGGCGAGCGCTCGCCCTTGAACGGCCTCGGCCGCCATCGCGGGACGGACGCTGCCGGCGCCGCCTTGTCGAGCACAGAGGGTGCTCAGGAAGGCGACCAGCGTGATCCCGGGACTGAAGTCGACCAGGCCGCCGCCCAGCGCGTGGAGCCCGATAGGCGCGGCTGGTAGAGCCGCCAACCAGGTGCCGACAGCAAGAGCGACGCCGAGGCAGGCGATCGCGTTGAGCAAGGCGGCGATCAGCAGGCGAGCAACGCTCAAGCGGCTATCCACCAGCGCTCGTTTTCGCCACCAGGGAAGCAGGAGCAGCGCGACCAGTCCACAGCCGGCGAACGATAGGTGCCACCAAGCGCTTTCCGGGTGCTGCGCGGCGGCAGCCGACATCGCCTCCAGACCTCCCGCCCATAGTTTGGGGGAGGCGGCAGCGAACGCACCGGCAAAGGCGGCGGGCAGGTCGGAAGCCAGCGCACGCTGGTGGTTGCGTACCCAAGGCTCGCGCGACCGCAGCTGGTCGGCCACCTGGCCGACTTCCGCCAGCAGCGTTGCCTCCCGCGCCTGCATCTCGTCGAGGCTGCTACGGTAACGATCGAGGTCGCGCAGAAACGGGCGCAGCACGCTGAGTCGCGCGGTGAGAAGCTCGCTCACCACCCTGGCGGCCTGCTCGCGCAGCATTGGCGACAATTCCCCCATCTGCGCGACGACGCGATCGGTGACGACTGTCAGCTCGCGTTCGAGTTGTCGCTCCTCCGAGGCCAGCGCAACCATTCGCCATTGCGTTTCGTTGATCGCCGCGCGGCGTTGTTGCAGGCTGGCGTTGAGTGCCGCCAGCGTAGGCAGTTGCTGGCGTGCCTGGCGGATCAGGAGCCCGGCCGCCGGCGAGCGTCCGAGTCCGTCAAGGCGTGAGCGCAGATCACGGACGTCGGCTTCGAACCAGGCGATCGTCTGTTCAAGTCTGGCCAGATCACGATGTGTCGCGTCGAGACGATGAATGACGGCGTCCTGGCCGGCGTATTGGGAGGCCAGTTCTCGGTTGGTGTCGGCGAGAGTGACCACGGTCGGGTGCTGACCCAACGGCGAATCCCGCCAAGCCGACGCCCCGGCGACGGCTTCGGCGAGCCGTCGCCGCGCCAGCTCGTCACGCGCACGGCGCAGGCGTCTCTCCTCTTGTCCTGCGTCGTCTTCGGCCGCTTGTGCCTGTGCGCTCAGCAGGCGCTCGTGCAATTCCGCACCGTCGCTTTGTTCTTCGAGCAAGGCCAGCTTTGCCTGCAGCGCCTTCACGCGTGCTTCCGCCAACAGCGCCTCACTTCCCGTAGCAGAGACGCTCTGTGTTGCGGCGGCCAGTTGCTCGGCCTCCTGCCTCGCCTTGCCCAGCGCGTCGCGGGTGGCGGCCATCTCGCCGCCCAGCAGCGGCCGTCGGTGTCTGGTTTCCGCCAGTTGCTGGCGCAGGGAGGCGGTCCGCTGCAGGGCATCGCGGGCCAGGTTCTCCACTTCCGAGCTGTGGATTTCAAGCTGGGCGATACTCATCGCGCCCCATGGTTCGCTGTCGACGGCGGGTGGCTGACGGCTCCGGGCAGTTTCCATTTCCGCCAGCAGGCGTGGTGTTGCCAGTCGTTCATCGGCACGGCGGCTGGTTTCGTTGCGGTCGTTCAGGGCCGTGCTGATCAGCTGTTGTGCCTGCTTCAGTCGCGCCGTGACTGCGTCGCGCGTCGCCGGCTCAAGCTTGGTGTCGCCGCCAAGCGCCGCCAACCGATCGCCTATCCGTTCCTGAAGTGCGTTGAGGGCGGCGATCGGGCTCTGTGCTGTATCGTCGGCGGCGGCGCTGGCGAGCACGCAATAGAGGAGAAGGAAAAGGAGGCGCCGGATCGAATAAGGTGCTTGCAGGGCGATCTGATGCATCGAGGCGGCTCCTGATCAGGTCGGACGGGTAAACAGTGATCGCCGGTTCGAGTCCGGCAGGGCTAGCAGCTTCCGCGGTGTGACGCGAGTACAACGGTGAACGGTGTCGAGTGTAACGGGATCAGGGCCCCATTGCCTGAAGACCGCCGCGCGCAACGGCCATCAAGGAGCGGCCCGTCAACAGTCGAGTATTTACCCGGATGACGCTGCCCGCGATAATACCTTGCGACGAATCGATCGCTCGGTGGTTGAGCAGGAAACCACCCCTTGCTCAGGAGGTGGTAACCCTTCGGCGCGTGCTCTGTATCTTCCAACGTGGGTCTGCTCTGGATATGTCGACACTCTACGATCTTCTTGAGGTCAGTCAGTCGGCGAGCACGGAAGCCATTTCGGCGTCCTATCGTCGCCTGGACTCGCAGCTTTCGGCCAGCGCTGATGCCAGCGATCCCGATACCGTCAATCGCCTGATTGCGCTGCGCGAGGCACACCAGGTGCTCGTCGATCCGGTGCAGCGCGCGCGTTATGACCAACGGCTGAACGCGCGGCAAAACGCCGCCTCGGCGGTCCAGGTCGAAGCGCCGGCACGACTCTGGCCCAAGTTATTGCTGCTCGCCGTACTGCTCGGACTGTGCGGAGTCGGCTACTCGAAGTACCAGTCCGACCAGGAGCGTGCTCGTCTGGAACGCGAACGCATCGCTCTGGACGAGAAGAAAATGCAGGCGGCCGCTGAACGGCAACGACAACGCGACGAACAGCTGGCGGCTGAGCGGGCAGAAAGCCAGTTCCGCCGTCAGGAAGCCAAGGAGCGGCAGGATCAGGACCGAGCGATCGCCTACGGGCGCCAGGTTACGCGCGATCTTGAGCGCAACGCCGAGCAACTACGTCGCGAGCAGGAGAGGGAGGAGCGTCAGCGGCGCTATGAAGTCGAACGACGCTTGGCGCAAGACAGGGCTTACGTGCGCCAACTGGAAGCCGAGAACGCGCGCTATTCTCGTCGCTACTGACTCGTTGTCCTTGCCCTGATCGGCAGAAAGGGTGGGGGCTCGCGCAGCGGTGCGAGGGGACGCTCTGCGGGGCTGACAGGTTGCTCGCTTGCGACCGAGCCTTCGAGTCAGCCTTTAGCGCGCTGCGGCGTTATTACTCAAGTGACCTGCCTGTGCGGCGCGGTGCCGCGTCACCGCAGGCAAAGCCTCCACCTTGGGGCAAGGTCAACAACGTCTTGAGGAGCCACTCTATGTCTGGCGCGCGCATTTCGCTTCTGCTCCTCGCCCTCGCGCTCAGCGCATGCGTTGTTCTGCCGCCCGAGGGACCCAGTGTGACGGCCCTTCCTGGCAGCGGACAGCGTTTCGATCAGTTCAGGGCAGACGACGCCATGTGTCGCAGTTACGCGCGGCAGACGCTAGGTCCCGAAACCCCGGCGCAGGCGGCGGTCGATTCCGGACTCGCCAGCGCCGCGCTGGGGACGGTGGTCGGTGCCGCGGTCGGCGCCGCGGTCAATGGTTCTCAGGGCGCTGCGGTCGGCGCCGGTGTCGGCCTGCTTGCCGGCAGCGTGAGCGGAGTTGCGGCGGCCAACACCTCGAGCTACGTGCTGCAGCAACGCTACGATCAGAACTACGTCCAGTGCATGTACGCGCGCGGCCACAAGGTGCCGCTGATCGGCGGCATGACCCGCCGCCAGGTGACCGTCGTCGCCCCGAAATCGGCGCCTTCCCCGTCGCCTCCGCCGCCGCCTCCGCCGCGCGGCACACCGCCCCCGCCGCCTCCGCCACCGCTGCGTTGACCGCATGCTTGTCGTCGTCGAACGTGTGCGAGCGGTTCACCGGTTCGCGATTCCGAGTAGGCCAGCCAAATCCGCGAAAGAAGACCGAAACCGCGGCCGACACCGTCGAGGGGCGTGGCGCCGGTGAACGGAAAAGGGCTTGGATCTTTTGATCCAAGCCCTTGTTTCTTGGCACGCCCGGAGCGATTCGAACGCCCGACCCCTTGGTTCGTAGCCAAGTACT
>CAYQVH010000026.1:0-57642 GCA_964420975.1 uncultured Candidatus Accumulibacter sp. | reverse complement strand
AACGATACGCTCTGGGGCCATGGAGGCGAAGACACCCTCCTGGGCGGCGAAGGCGACGATCAGCTTTCCGGCGATTCTCCGGGGACGTCGGCCGACTTTCAGGGTGCCGACTTTCTGGACGGCGGCGGCGGCAACGATGCGCTGTGGGGTGATGGCGGCGCCGACACGCTGCTTGGCGAAGCGGGAGAGGATACGTTATACGGCGACGCTGGCGACGACCTCCTGATCGGTGGCGCCGACCAAGACGTTCTCGACGGCGGCGATGGCAACGACGTCTATCTCTTCGCCAGCGGGGAAAGCCCCTTGCAGGGCGATCTCGCCGAGACGATCCTCGACAGCGGCGGCAGCGACACGCTCGTTCTTGCCGATGCGTTGCCCAAGGACCTGCGCCTGGCGCAGAAAGACCACACCTTGCTGATTCAATCCGGGGCCGATCACTGGGCGATCGTCGACGGCGCCGGCGGATCGATCGAGACCTTCCGTTTCGCCGATGGCAGTGAGCTGACCGCCGCCGAGCTGATCGGCCGTCTTGCCGACAAGCCGGTCACGGCGGAGGCCGGTGGCCGCAGCACGCGCTACGGCGGCAGCGGCGACGACGTGCTCAGCGTCAGCGGCGCGGGGGCGATCGTTTCCGGCGGCCGCGGCGCCGACCGCTTGATGAGCAGCGGCGGCGGCACCACCTATCTCTACAGCCTCGGCGATGGCCGTGACCGGATCATCGACCGCGGGCCGAAGACCGACGGGGCGGGCGCCGCCTTGCTGAGTACGCTGCGCTTTGGCGTCGGCATCCGGCCGGTCGACCTCTCGCTCGGCCTCGGCTCGCTGTTGCTGCGCGTCGGCGCCCACCCGGACGATACGATCCATATCGAGGGCTTCGACCCGGACGACGCCCTCGCCACGCGTAGCGCCCCGGCGATTGACCGCTTCGCCTTCGCCGACGGCACGGTGCTCTCCTACGCCGAGCTGATCGGCCAGGGCTTCGACCTCAGCGGAACCGCCGGCAGCGAGTCGATTCGCGGCACCGGCGTTAACGACCGGATCGACGGCGGCGGCGGTAACGACACGCTGACCGGCGGCGCCGGGAGCGACACCTATACCTATCGGCCCGGCGACGGCGATGACGTCGTCGACGAGGCGGGAGAAGCCGGCGATCACGACACGCTATTCGTCGCTGCGGGGATCGACGCCGCGTCGATCGAGCTGACGCGCACGCAGCACTCGCTGACGCTCGCCTTCGCCGAGGGCGGTCAGGTGCGGTTGCGTGGGCAGGCCGACGGCGACGGCCGCGGCGTCGAGGCCGTGGTCTTCGCCGACGGCACGCGCTTTCACCCCGACGAGCTGCTCGCGGCCGCCTCCTGGGTCGAGGCGGCGCCGCTCTCCTTGCTCGGCAGCGACGGCAACGACACACTGATCGGCGACGAAGGCGCCGATACCCTGCTCGGCTTGCTTGGCAACGACCTGCTCTCCGGCGGCGACGGCAACGATCTGCTCTATGGCGCCGGCGAGGCGCCGGATGGGGACGCGGGCGCCGGCGAGGCGCCGGATGGGGACGCGGGCGCCGGAGGATTCGGCATCGACGACGACACGCTCGACGGCGGCGCCGGCAACGACACGCTCGACGGCGGCTTTGCGCGCGACAGCGATGTCCTGTACGGGGGAAGCGGCGACGACACCTACGTCTTCCGCCTCGGCTCGGGCGATGACTGGATCGAGGAGACGGCCGACGAAGGCAATGACGATCATCTGCGTTTCGAAGGACTGCAACCGACCGACCTCGAGTTTCGTCGCGAGGGATCGCACCTGCAGGTGCGGATCAAGAACCGAGCCGACGAGCTGACCGTCATCAGCTTCTTCGACAATCCGACGGCGATGATCGAGTCCTTCGACTTTCCCGACCCGATGAACCCGCAGAGCTGGCGCGGCGAGGATCTGCGCAACGCCCTGAACGGCGTTCAGGGAACGCCGGGGGATGATCTCCTCAACGGCCACGAGTGGGACGAAACGCTCGAAGGCGGCGCCGGCAACGACACGCTCGACGGCGCCGGCGGCAGCGACACCTATCGCTTCGCGGCCGGCGACGGACGCGACACGATCGGCGACAGCGGGTCGTGGGGCGACGACGTGCTGCGCTTCGGCGACGGGATCGCGCCGGGCGACCTCGACGTCACGCGCAGCGACGCCGACCTGCGGCTGATCGTTCGCGACAGCGGCGAGCGTGTCGTCGTCAGCGGCTGGTACGCCGGACTTGCGCGCTCGATCGAGGCGGTGGAATTCGCCGACGGCACGCGCTGGACGGCAGACGATCTCGAACGGCTCGCCGAACTGCCGGGAGAAGCCAGCGAGCACGCCGACTATCTCGCCGGCACGTTCGGCGACGAGCGCCTCGACGGGCTCGGCGGCGACGACGAACTCTACGGCTTGAGCGGCAACGACACGCTCGCCGGCGGCCGCGGCGACGATACGCTCGACGGCGGCGAAGGCGACGATCGCTACGTGTACACACCCGGCGACGGCTCCGACCGGATCGGCGAGACGGGCAGCGGCGACGGCGACGTCGTCGAATTCGGCGCCGGAATCACCGCCGACGAGGTGCGCGTGACGCGCAACGCCCGCGACTTGCGGCTCGTCCTCGCCGACGGCGAAGCGCTCACCGTCGCCGACTGGTACGTGCGTCCGGAAGCGCCACTGGCGGCCGTTCGCTTTGCCGACGGAGCCGAATGGACGCGCAGCGACCTCGAAGCGCGGGCGGCGACGCCGACCGACGGCGACGATTACCTCGCTGGCGGCGACGGTCCGGATGAACTCGCCGGCCTCGCTGGCGATGACACGCTCGACGGCGGCGCCGGTGACGACGTGTACCGCTTCGCTGTGGGCGACGGCAGCGACCACCTGCTCGACGCCGCCGGCGACGACACGCTGATCCTGGCTCCGGGCATCGCCGCCGACGACGTGCAGGTGTTCAGCGGCGACGCCGGCGGCGTCGTCCTGAAGCTGTTCGACACCCCCGACCGGGTCTTCCTTCCCGGCGTTCCGCCCGAATCTTGGGAAAGCCCACGCCCGCGTCCGCTGATCGAGCACGTCGCGTTTGCCGACGGCAGCGAGTGGACCGCGGACGACCTCGCCCACTTTGCGCTGACCCCGCCGACGCCGGGCAGCGAGACGCTCAACGGATCGTCGCGCGGCGAGATCCTCGACGGCCTCGGCGGCGACGATCTCCTCCTGGGCGGCGACGGCGGCGACCGCTACGTGCTGCGCGCCGGCTACGGGCGACTGACGATCCGTGATGACGGTGCCGACGACGCGCCGGATTCTGTCGTCTTCGGCGCCGGCTTGCGGCCGGAGGAGGCGCGCGTCCACCGTTCTCCTGCCGGCTTGCACCTCACGTTTGCCGGAACCGGCGACGCGCTGTTGATCGGGAGCCCGGAGAGCATCGAGCGCTTCGTTTTCGCCGACGGCAGCGTCTGGGACCGGGCCGAGGTCGAGCGGCGAGTCGTTCCCGCACCGGCGACCGAAGCGACCGATGTGATCTACGGATCGAGCCGCAACGAGACGCTCGCCGGTCTCGGTGGACACGACTGGATCGACGGCGGGGGCGGCAACGACGTCCTCGACGGCGGCCACGGCGCCGATCGCCTGTTCGGCAACGCCGGCGACGACACGCTCACCGGCGGCGCTTCAGATGCGAACGATCGGCACGAGGAGTCGGCGTACGACGTCTACGGCTCCTTCTACTCCGCGCCGCACGACATCCTGAGCGGCGGCGCCGGCGACGACACCTATCTCGTCGACGTCGACAGCGGCTTCGACGAGATCGACGACCGCGAGGGCGCCAACCGCGTCGTCCTGGCTCCGGGGATCAGCGTCGAGAACCTGATCGTCTCCGCCGGAGGCGCGTGGCATTGGCGAGAGACGCGCGTCGATTTCGGTCCGGGTGCTTTCTACCTCGGCCCGGACACGTCGATCGAGCGCATCGAGGACGCCGAAGGCCACGTGGTGACGTCCGCCGAGTTCGCCACCTACACCCGGACGACGATCACCGGCACCTCCGCCAGCGAAACGCTGCGCGGAACGCGCGGTCCGGACGTCGTCGACGGCGGCGAAGGTTACGACCGCATCGACGGCGGTAGCGGGCGCGACCTCCTGCGCGGCGGCGGCGGCGATGATCTCGTATTCGGCGATTCGGGCGACGACACGCTCGAAGACTCCGTCGGCAGCAACTACCTTGCTGGCGGCGCCGGCAACGACCAGATCACCGGCAAGGGGTTTCTCGACGGTGGCAGCGGCGACGACCAGCTGCTCGGAAACGGCTATCTCTCCGGCGGCAGCGGTGACGACACGCTGTCGGGAAGCGGCGTTCTCGACGGCGGCGTCGGTGACGACCACTACTCGGCCGTCACCGAGGCGACGATCGTCTTCGCTCCCGGCAGCGGTGATGATGTCATCGACAGCGGCTGGGCGGCGAGCGGTTTGCGGGTGCAGGTCGAGGCGCTGCCTGACGCCGTGGAACTGAGCGGAGCGGCGGTCGACGGGGTCGCGACGACCTTGCGTCTGCGGCTCAAGGCAAGCGGCGATACGCTCGCCGGGCTGACGCTCGACAGCTCGGTGCATTTCGCCGACGGAACGATCTGGCAGGGCGCCGAGCTCGCCGCGCACATTGCCTGGCGCCTGCCGGCAGCGACGGCGGAAGGCGACGTGCTGCCCGGCAGCCCAAACGCCGATGCACTGGCCGGCGACAACGGCGACGACCTGCTGGCTGGCGGCGGCGGCGACGATACGCTCGCCGGCGGTGCCGGAAGCGACCGCGTGCTCGGCGGCGACGGCGACGATCACCTCGACGGCGGCGCGGGGAACGACGCCCTCGACGGCGGCGCCGGATTCAACCGACTCTTCGCCGGCGACGGCGACGATACGCTGCTCGCCAATGGCCGCGGTGATACGCTCGACGGGGGCGCCGGAGACGACACGCACACCCTGGCGGCGGGAGCGCATACGCTGCGCTTCGGGCGCGGATCGGGCGCCGATACGGTCGTCTGGCGCGCCGAGGCGCGCGCGCTGGCTTCGCTAACGGTCGAACTGAGCGCTGACCTGACCGCCGACGACCTTCGCCTCACGCGCCGCGGCGACGCCCTGCAAGTGAGCATTGCCGGCAGCGACGACCGCCTGATCCTGTCAACCTGGTTCGCCGAGGCGGCAGACCCGCCGTCGATCGCGCTGCATTTTGCCGACGGCGCGGTCTGGGACAACGACGCGCTCACCGCTCGTCTGCCGCCGGCCAGCGCAGGAGAGGGGGATGCGCGTGACGACGTGCTGCTCGGCGACGCGCAGGCAAACCGGCTCGTCGGCGCCGCCGGCAACGACCGGCTCGACGGTCAAGGCGGCGACGATACCTTGCTTGGCGGTCGCGACGACGACACCCTGCTCGGCGGCGACGGCGACGATCGCCTGATCGGCGGCAACGGCGTCGACCGTTTCGACGGCGGCGCCGGCGACGACGGGCTTGACACCCGCGATCCCGACGCCCCCGACAACGCCGATGTCATCGTCTTCGCGCGCGGCAGCGGTGCCGACACCGTGTCGGCAAGCGATGCGGCCGACGTGATCGCGCTCGCCGCCGACCTCACGCCGGACGACGTGCACGCGCAGATCTCCGGTCAGGACCTGGTGTTGCGTCTGGCCGGTGCGCCCGACACCTTGCGCCTCGTCGACGGGGTGCACGCGCACGGACGCCCGCGCACCCTGCGCCTGGCCGATGGCAGCGAGCACGCTCTGAACGCGCGCATCACCTTTGGCCGCGGCAGTGGCCGCGCGACACCGAGCAGCAACGAGATCGGCGACACGCTGCTCCTCGGTGACGACGTTCGCCGCGAGCACTTGCTCATCGCCGCCCAGGGCAACGACCTGGTGCTGCAATTGCGCGGCAGCGACGACAGTCTGCATCTGCGCGACTGGCTATCGCACGACGAGCGCGTCGCGACGCTGCGCTTTGCCGACGGAACGACGCAGACGCTGGTTGCGCCGCCGCCACAAGTAACGATCGGCAGCGACGGCGCCGATCACCTACTGGCGCCTGAAGCCAGCCCGTTCAACGACCGCATCGAAGGCCTCGGCGGCGACGACGTGCTTTACGGCGGCGAGGGCAGCGATACGCTGAAGGGCGGTGACGGTGACGATTTCCTGACCGGGGATCTCGGGGCCGGAAATCCGTCGACCCGGTTCGCCGACGTGCTCGACGGCGGCGCCGGCGACGACCGCTACGAATTCGACGCGCTCGACACGCTGATCTTCGGCTTCGACTCCGGCCACGATACATTCCACGACTCCGTTGACGACTCAGCGCAACGCGCCCCGGGAACGGTGCGTTTCGAGAACGACGTCGCACCCCACGACGTCGTGCTCGATCTCGAGTACGTGAGCGCCTATTCCGGCCGCCTGTCGCTCGCCTTGCGCGGATCGAACGCGACGCTCGGCAAGTTTTTCGTCGACATCGACGCCAGTAGCGGTTTGCCGTACCTCAACACCCGCTTCGTCTTTGGCGATGGACTGATCGTCGCTGGCGACGAAGTGTTCGCCCGCTTCTACCACGCGAGCGCTTCTGCCGGCAACGACACGCTGCTCGGTGGTGCGAACAGCGAATTCTTCGACGCCGGCGCCCAGCACGATGGCGTATTCGCCGGACCCGGCGACGACAGCGTCTTGGGTGGTGACGGCAACGACACGCTCGTCGGTGGCCCAGGGAACGACGCGCTCGTCGGCGGCAGCGGCTATGACGCGCTCAGCGGCGGCACGGGCGACGACGTGCTGATCGGCGGGCCCGATGGCGACGTGCTCGAGGGCGGCGCCGGAGCCGATAGTTACCGCTTCGACGGCGCCTTCGGTCACGACTGGGTCCGCCGCGGCGCCGACGCCGCCGATGGGGAAGACGTCATCGAATTCGGCGAGGACATCGCACCGGAAGACGTCACGCTCCGGATCGAGGAACCCGGTACGCTCGTCGTCTCGGTGGCAGCGCTCGCCAGCTCGATCCGCATCGATAGAGGCTGGCAATCCGAGCCGGGAGGCGGCAGCGGCCGGCTGACGCTCGCCGAAATCCGTTTTGCCGACGGCACACGCTGGGGTACAGCGGAGGTCGCCGCGCGTCTGCTCCCGCCCGGCGACGACCGCGCGTCCGAGCTGTCGGGCAGCGTCGGTGCCGACGCGATCGCCGCCGGTGCCGGCAACGACACGCTCTTCGGCGCCGCGGGAGACGACGTACTGAACGGCGAAGAAGGCGACGATCGCCTCGAAGGCGGAACCGGCAGCGACCATCTGGACGGAGGAAGCGGCCACGACGTGCTCGCCGGCGGTGAGGCCAGCGATCGGCTCACCGGTGGCGTCGGCGACGACCTGCTCGCCGGCGGCGACGGCAGCGACGTCTATCGCTTTTCGCGCGGCGACGGTCACGACGTCGTCTGGGACCTCGGTTTCAACGCCAACGACGTCGACACGCTCGAATTCGCTCCTGGAATCACCCTGGCCGACGTGCTGGCCAGCCGCGTCGACGGCCAGTGGCTGCTCGAAATCGCCGGCAGCGACGACCGCATCACCGTCGTCACCGGAGACGGCGCCTCGCCAACCGGGATCGAACGCGTCCGCTTTGCCGACGGAACCGTGATCGACGCGCACACCTGGACGACGCGCGAGCGCGCGATCACTTGGTCGATGGGCAGCGGCGAGCAAACGCTGCCGCTCGCAGCGCACTTGGAGACGCTCGTCGTCGGCGCCGGAATCGATCCCGACGCCCTCTCGCTGACCCGCCAGGGTGACGACCTCGTGGCGACCGCGGGGAGCGATTCGCTCCGCCTGCTAGACTGGTTCACCGATCCGGTGACGCAGCACGTCGATCAACTGCGCTTTGCCGACGGCACGCGGTGGACGGCGGCGGACCTGTCGCGGCGGGCCACGGCGCTCACGGGAAGCAGCGGCGACGACTTCCTCAGCGCCAGCGGAACGATGTTCACCACACGCCTCGCGGCCGGGGACGGCAACGACCGCTTGATCGGCGGCAGCGGCGACGACGAACTGTTCGGCGACGCCGGCGACGACCAACTCGACGGCGGCCCCGGCGCCGACCGGTTGGCGGGAGGCACGGGCGACGACGTCTACTTCGCCGACATCCTGGACACCGTTGTCGAAACGGCCGACGGCGGCAACGATACGCTGTACCTGTGGACGCGCAGCGACGTCGTGCTCGCCCCGCAGCTCGAGCACTTCGCAGCGATCGGCGACGCCGCAATCACGATCCAGGGCAACGACGCCGACAATCGGCTGCGCGGAACGAGCGCGGCGAACCGTATCGAGGGCGGCTTGGGCAACGACACGCTCGACGGCGGCGGCGGCGCGGACACCCTGGTCGGCGGCGTTGGCGACGATACCTACGTCGTCGACAACGCGGCGGACACGCTGGTCGAAGCCGCCGGAGAAGGTAACGATACGGTGCAGTCGTCGCTGAGTCATGCCCTCTCCGCGGCCGCCGACATCGAGAACATCGTCCTCACCGGCGCGGCCAATCTCTACGCTTTCGGCGACGGGCGCGCCAACCGGCTGCTCGGCAACGCCGGCAACAACGTCCTGCGTGGCGACGCCGGAGCCGACACGCTCGATGGCGGCGCCGGCGCCGACCTCCTCGAAGGCGGCAGCGGCGACGACACGTATTTCGTCGATAACGCCTTCGACCGCGTCAGCGAAGCCGCCGACAGCGGTTTCGATCGCGTCTTCGCCGTTTCCAGCAGCACGCTGCCCGGCAACGTCGAGGTCCTGACCTTGACTGGCAAAGCGGCGATCGACGCCACCGGCAACGCCGCGGCGAACACGCTGACCGGCAACGCCGCCGCCAATCGCCTGAGCGGCGGCGCGGGCGACGACACGCTCGACGGCGGCGCCGGCAACGACACGCTCGACGGCGGCGCCGGCGACGATCGCTTCGTGTTCGCGCGCGGCGGTGGCCAGGACGTGTTGATCGACGATGCCGCGTCGGCCGCCGACACGCTCGCCCTGGGCGCCGGCGTCGCTCCCGCCGATCTGATCGTGCGCCGCAACGGCGACGACCTGATCGTGTCGCTGCGAGAGACGAGCGACCGGCTGACGATCCGCGGCTACTGGCACGCAGCGAGCACGATCGAAACCATCGCCTTCGCCGATGGCACGCGCTGGGGCCCGATCGACGTCGCCGCCGCCGCCACCGCGAACACGCCGCCAGTCGCCCACACGCTGCCAAGCGACCAAGTGGCCAACGTCGGACAGCCCTTCCGCCTCGATCTGTCGACGGCTTTTGCCGACCCCGACGCCGGCGACGTGCTGATTCCCCTGGTGACGCTCGCTGACGGCGCGCCGCTGCCAAGCTGGCTGCAGTTCGATCCGGTGTCCTGGACGCTCGGCGGAACGCCGGGAGCAGGCGACACCGGCGCGCTCGATCTGCGTCTGACCGCTTCCGACAGCGGCGGCGCGACGCTCGCGACGACTCTGGCGCTGGCGGTACGCAATCCGAACGACACCTCGCCGGCGCTGCACGCCCCGCTGCCCGACCTTGCCCTGCGGCAAGGCGAAGTCCTGTCGTTTACGGTGCCGGCGGAGAGCTTCATCGACCCTGATCCGGGGGACCGCCTGTCGCTCACCGCGACGCGCGCCGACGGCCAGCGCCTGCCGGGCTGGCTGACCTTCGATCCGCTGACACGCACCTTGTCCGGCACGCCGGGCTTCGCCGACGTCGGCGCGGTCGACCTCGCGATCACCGCGACCGACACGCGCGGGCGCAGCGCGCGCGACGTCCTGACGGTCAACGTCGCCGAGGTTAACGATGCGCCGCGCGTGCGCACTCTGCTGCCGGACGTGATCACCTTCCTCGGGAACGCGATCGAGGCCCACGTTCCGAGCGACCTTTTCGTCGATCCCGAAGGCGATGCCTTCAGCACGACGGTGACGCAGGCGGATGGTTCGCCTCTTCCCGACTGGCTGCACTTCGACCCGGCCAGCGGCCGGCTATCGGGCGTCGCGCCTGCCATCGGCGTGACTTCGCTGCAGGTGCGCGCGACCGACGTCCTCGGCGCCTCGTCTGCCGAGGACTTCGATATTGTCGCCGGCTACGTCAACCAGCCGCCTCGCCTCGATCGTCCGCTCGCTGCACTGAGTGCGCGCGAGGGAGAGCGCGTGAACGTCGCCCTGCCGAGCGACCTCTTCGTCGACCCGGATGCGGACGATACCCTGAGCTACCGCCTGCAGGTGCTCGACCGTCCGTTACACGCCAAGTCCGACTTCGTGCTTTCGTCTGCAGACGGAACGTTGTCGCTGCAACAGGAGAGGCATGGCGGGCAGTTTTTCTACGGGACCGGGCTCGACTACTGGGATATCGGGCGCTGGACCTTCCGCTTGACCGCCGAGGATCCTCTCGGCCAAAGCGCGAGCACGGACTTCGTGCTCACCGTCGAGGCGGCAGACGTCAATCACCTGCCGGTCGTACCGTGGTCGGCGACCACGCCGTGGAGGGTCCCGGAGGCCACGACTCTCGGAGCCGGTCGCATCCAGTGGGAACACGCCCGCAAGCAACAGATCGTCCACTCGCTGGCCGACGGCGTCGTCGTCGATCTGCCGACTTTCGTCGATGTCGATCGCGATCCGCTGACTTACTCGGTGCTTCCGTCCGTCGCTGAACAGAGCGCCAACTGGTCCTACGACGACGGCACCCAAACCTTGCGCTACGTCGGCGTCGCTCCCGCTCCCCGCACGGCCAGCTTCGTCGTCGTCGCCGACGACGGCCGCGGCGGCCGTTCACAGACGCCCCTCGGGATCCTCGTCAACCGCGCACCGAAGTTTGCCGAGCTTCCGGAAATCGTCCTCCAGGAGGGTGAGGAAGTCACGATCACCCTGCCCGCCGACGTCGTCTCGGATGCCGACGGCGATTCGATCGAGCTCTGGGCGGATCATCCCCTCACCGCCTTCGATCCGCTGACTGGGACGAGGAGCGTCTGGGCTCAGTTCGAGCCGCTCACGCGACAAATCCATCTGACTCCGGGGGATTTCGCGGTCGGTTCTCACGTCATGACCTTGAAGGCGGCGGACGACCTGGCGAACGACTTGTACGAACCCGACGCCAACGCGAACAACTGGGTGCCGATTCCTTGGCAGAGCCTGCGCATCACGGTGGTCAACACCTATGATCCGCCCGCGCTGCTGACGCCGCTGGCCGATCGCGCGGTCGAGGAAGGCGGCTCGGTCACGATTCCGACCGCGCCAGCCTTCCTGAAGGTCGACCCCGAGCAGACGCTCACCTACACGGCGACGCTGGCGAGTGGCGGGCCGCTGCCGCCGTGGCTGCACCTCGACCCGACGACCGGTGTCCTCGGCGGCAAACCGCAGGAGGCCGACGTCGGCCACTTCAGCCTGCGCGTCGTCGCCAGCGACCCGGTTGGCGGCAGCGTCGCCGACACCTTCGAACTGGTGGTGAATCCCGGCCCGGGCAATCACACACCGCGCCTCGATCGGCCGCTGGTCGACCAGATCTATCGCCCCGGCCAGTCGTTCAGCTTCCCGATCGCGCGCGACAGTTTCAGCGATCCGGACGCCGAAGCGCTCGGCTTCAGCGCGCGGCAGGAAAACGGGCTGGCGCTGCCCGACTGGCTGAGCTTCGATGCGGCGACACTGACCTTCTCTGGGGTAGTCCCCGCGGCGCAGCGCGCACCGCTCGAAATCCGCGTCGAGGCGAGCGACCCGCACGGAGCGACGGTCGCCGACGTCTTCTCGCTCGGCCTGATCCTCGACGCGGCCCCGCCGCGGCTCGGCGAACCGGCGGTCGACCAATGGGTGAATGAAGACCGCGCGTTTGTCTACGAACTCCCGGCGGATGAGTTTGTCGCCGATCCGGCCGATCCCGTCCTCGACTTCGGCGCGACCCTGGCCGACGGGCAAGCCCTGCCCGCCTGGCTGGCGTTCGATTCGGTGCAGCGCCGCTTTTCCGGAACACCGGCCAACGACGACGTGGGAACCCTCGAAATCCGCGTCACGGCGCGCAACCGCATGGGCGCCACGGCCGATGACAGCTTCCTGCTGCGCGTCGAGAACACCAACGATGCGCCCGAGGTCCGTCGGCCGCTAGCCGACCAAATCGCTCGCGAAGATGCCCCCTTCCTCTTCACCGTGCCCGCCGAAACGTTCGCCGACGTTGACGCCGGCGACCGGTTGACCTGGTCGGCGACTCGAGGCGACGGCTCGGTGCTCCCCGGCTGGCTGAGTTTCGACGCCGAAAGCGCACGCTTCAGCGGCACGCCGGCGAACGAGGACGTCGCGACGTTGACGATCGCCGTCACCGCCGTCGACCAGACTGGCGCCAGCGCCACGTCGCGTTTTCAGCTATCGGTGGACAACGTCAATGATCCGCCCCTGGTTGCGGGCGAAACCCTGCGCTCCCAAGAGGACGTGCCGCGGTCGATTGCTGCGGCGGATCTGCTGGCCAACGATCATGACCCCGACCCGAGCGACGACCGGTTGGCGATCGTCTCGACCAGCGACGAGCACCACGGCAGCGTGGCACGCGTCGGCGACGCGCTGCTCTTCACCCCGGAAGCGAACTACTCCGGCGAAGCGGGTTTCCGCTACCTCGTCAGCGACGGCAAGGGCGGCCTGGCGACCGGCGAAGTCAAGCTCGACATCGCACCGGTCAACGACGCCCCGGTCGCCGGCGTGCTGCTCACCGCGCAGTCGGCGCGCAGTGGTACGCCGTTTACCTATGCCCTGCCAGCCAACGCGTTCACCGACGCCGACCCCGGCGACGTCCTCAGCTACCGCGCCACGCTGAGCGACGGACGAGCGCTTCCTTCGTGGTTGCGCTTTGACGCCGCGACGCAGGTCTTTTCGGGTGTTCCCACCGGCAGCTCGGGCGATTTCGCGATCCGGGTCCTGGCCAGCGATTCCGCTGGCGAAACCGCGAGCCAGTCGTTCGTGCTCTCCGTCAGCGCTGCCAATCGCCCACCCCTTGCCGTCGGCGACCAGGCGACGGTCTACGAGGACGGCCTCCTCGTGGCGACCGGCAACGTCTTGGCCAACGACCGAGACGACGACCCCGGCAGCGTGCTGCACGTCGCCGATCCGGGCGTCCGCCGCGGCGCCTACGGCACGCTATCGCTAACTGCCAGCGGGGGCTACGTCTACGCGCTCGACAACGGTTCGTCCGCGGTCCAGTCGCTCAGCGCCAACCAAGCCGCGCTCGAGAGCTTCAGCTACCAGGCGAGCGACGGCCAGGACTCGGCGAAGGCGACGCTGACGATCGCCGTCGTCGGTCGCAACGACGCCCCATCGCTACAACAGCCACTCGCCGATCAAGTTTGGCCGACCGACAGCAACGTGGGTTGGCAGATCCCGACCGGCAGCTTCGTCGACCCCGATCGACGCGACGCCCTGCGCTACACGGCTCAGCTGAGCAACGGCAGCTCGTTGCCGTCGTGGCTTACGTTCGACACCGCGACAGCGACCTTTGGCGGCCACATCCCCGCGACCGCCACGGGATCACTCGACATACGGGTGACGGCGAGCGACGGACGCAGCGCCCAGTCGTTCGCCGCCGACGAGTTTCAGGTGACGTTCGTAACTCCGCACCGCGAATCCGGCGCCATAGCCCTCGCGACCGGTTCTACCCAGCTTGCGCCGACGACCGGCGGGGGTGATGGCGGTAGCGCATTGACCGCCGATCAGCCTCTCAAGCGCAGCGATACCCGTAACGACGACACATCGACCCAGTCGTCGGCAGACGACGACTGGCTGCGGCAGTGGCCGTCCGGTACGGACAAGCCGCAGTACCGTCCGCTCGACCCAAGGTTGGCTGAGCGGTGGCGCCATCCGGACGACGCTGACCCGCCGCAGTCGTCGCGCGACGACGATTTCTTCCGTCGTTGGGTAGCGATGGACGCGACGCTGGCGAGCCGGCTCGCCGAAAGCGACCGCCTGCCGGAATGGCTCCACCCCGGTCAGGGCGCAGACCCGCGCGCGGGTTTCTGGGGCAGCGCCCGCGACGAGAACCCCTACCTGCGCTCGGGCGGCGTTGACCCGGTGTCGCTGCTGGCGGGATCCTCCGCGGACCTGAAGACGTTCCGTGGCCTGCCGGACGGGATTACCCCATTGCGCTGAACGGCCCACCTGCGAGTACACCTTCTCATGCCTCCACTTTGGCGCGACGAGACCGACTATCACGCCTTTTCACCTCCTTTGCTGCGGCTACAACAGGCGCCTCCGAATCCGCTCGGCAGCGCCGTGATCCGGCTCGCCGCCGGCCTGTTGGGGGCTCTGTTGATCTGGTCGGTGCTCGGCCAGCTGGACATCGTCGCCGTCGCCAACGGCAAACTGATCCCGCACAGCTACCTCAAGATCGTGCAACCGGCCGACGCCGGGATCGTCAAGGAGATTCTGGTGCGCGAAGGCGAGGTGGTCCATGCAGGTCAGGTGCTGATGCGCATGGACACGCTGCTCACTGACGCCGACGCCCGATCGATCGCCGCCGATCTCGAACGCAAACGTCTGACGCTGCGCCGAATCGACGCGGAGTTGCGGGGAGTCGACTTCTGGCGCGAGGACGACGACTCGCCAGCGTTGGCCGCCGAAATCGAGGCACAGTGTCACGCCAACCGTCAGGCCATCGACGCCGCCCTGGCCGAGGAACGCAGCCGGCTTGCCAAAGCTCGGGCCGAACTCGCCACCGCGCAGCAGGTGCAAGCAAAGCTCGGCGCCGTCCTGCCGCACTACCGCGAACAGGATGCGGCGTTCACGCAGTTGGCGAAAGACGGCTTTGCCGGCAGCCTGATGGCCAGCGACAAGCGACGCGAGCGCATCGAAAAGGAACAGGAGCTGAAGACGCAGGAACACCTGATCGCTTCTGCCAGCGCCAGTATCGCGCAATCGGAGAAGAAACTGCTGCAATTGACCGCCGACTACCGGCGGCAGTTGCACAGCGACCGACAGGAAACGCAAGGCGCGATCAGCAAGTTGACCGAAGAGTTGACGAAGCAAAGCCACCGTCAACTCCTGCTCGAACTCAAGGCGACGCAAGAGAGCGTCGTCAAGGATCTCGCAACGCACACCGTCGGCACCGTGGTTCAGCCGGGGACCGTTCTGCTGACGCTGGTGCCGAAGGACGACGCGTTGCGCGCTGAAGTCTGGGTCAGCAACGACGACATTGGATTCGTCCGTCCGGGACAATCGGCAAAACTCAAATTCGCCGCCTTTCCCTTCCAGAAGTACGGCATGCTGGAAGGAATCGTCGAGCACGTCAGCGCCGACGCTACCGAGCCCGGCGCGGACCTGGCGAGCAGTCGCAACGACAAACCGCCGGCCGGAAGCCAGGCGCCGGTCTACAAAGCGCTCATCCGCTTCGGATCAACGACCCTCGCGGTCGGTGACGCGCGTCTGCCGCTCGGCGCCGGCATGCAAGCCAGCGCCGAGATCCTGCTCGGCCGGCGCACCGTTGCCGAGTACTTGCTCTCGCCGGTACAGAAGGCGTGGCACGAAGCCGCACGTGAACGCTAGACCCATCGGGTCGCCAGCCGGCCTCCGGGCAGCGCGGAGAACGGTACGGCCACTCTGTCGGCCACGAAGAGATCGTCTGGAGACCGTGTCGACGGCACAAATTCGACGAAACCGGTCGCAAGCGACTTTTCGCGCCGGTCGACAAGGGGCACAATGGGCGACTGACTGGGAATCCCAGTCCGCGAGACCTTGCCGCCAACGCATTGTTGACCATGGACGAGACCCCGCTTGATCCGGATCTGACTTTCGCCAAGACGCCTGCCGGCGAAGAGGCCATGCAGCAGCGTACGCGTCTCGTCCAGCGAAACCTGCGCATGGTCCTCATTCTTGTCGACGGAAACGCCACCGTATCGGAGCTGTGTAACCGGACGGGCAATCCGCAACTGACCCAGAACGCTTTGTGCGAACTCGAGGCGGATGGCTATATCGAGCGTCGAGCGGACCGCGATTCGGTCTGGGTCGAGGGCGGCCGCTTCAATCGCAAGGCAAAAGACGTCACGGCGCAACCGCCATCCGAGTTTTCCACCTATGGCAGCGCCGATAGTTCGATCGCCCTGCCTTCGCCCTCGACGACGGGTTCGCGCCCCATGCGCGCACCGTCCTACCCGCCGCGCGAAGACCGGAGTACCTTGCCACCGCCCGCCGCCTCGCCGGCGTCACCCGCGTCGCCCGCCGAGCCCGACGCGGGAACGGTCTTCCTGGCAAAAGGCGACGCCTGGCCGGACTTTACGCCACCGGCGCCCCCGCCGCCAAAACCGTCGCTACTGACACGGCTGCGCGCGCTGATCGCCAAGGACGACGTCGGCGCGTCGGAGGACCTGAAACCGATCAAGCGCCACAACTGGTTGCAGAGCCTTGGCTGGCCGGCGCGCATCGCGGTCGTGACACCCGTTCTGCTGCTCGCTGCGATCGTCGTGACGCTGCTCTTTCCCTACTCGCTTTATCTTCCCGACGTGCAAGCCGCACTTACACAAAGCACGGACGAGCCGGCAACGGTTGCCGAGATCAGTGTCAGCTTCTATCCGAAACCCGGCCTGCTGTTGTCCGGCGTCGTCCTCGGCGCAGAGGACGATCGCCAGGCAGTCCGCATCGCCAAAGTTCGTCTGCAACCGCGCCTGACGACTCTCTTTTCTTCACGAACGCTGTTTCGAGAAGTCGAACTGAGTGACCTCGAAGTCTCCGCCGAAACGATCGGCAAACTCGCCCAGGGTCTCAAGGCAGCGGCGCGGCCTTCGGCGCGGGCCGGGGTCGCGCATGTCACACTTGACCAGGCGCGAGTGACGTTCGCCGGATTCGACGTCGAGACCATGAAGGGAGAACTGGTGCTGAGTCCCGACCAGCAGACACTGCAGTCGATCTCTTTGCATACCGCCGACCGCAATCTGCAGTTGGAAGCCCAGCCAGTTGCCGCCGGCCTCGCCGTCCAGCTGGAAGCGCTCGGCTGGCGTCCGGCGCCGCAGTCTCCGTACCTGGTCGATTCACTCACCGTCAAGGGCGAGGTCGTTGGCAGTGCCTTCATCATCGACAACCTTGAACTGCGGATCTTTGGCGGCACATTCCAGGGCAGCGCGACCTTGCGCGCCGAGAATCAAGCGGTCGTCGCTGGCGGGCTGGTTTTCCAGCGTCTCGACGTCAAGCGGCTCGGCGAAGCGCTCGGCATCGGGGGCCAGTTCGAAGGCAGCGCCAGCGGACGGTTGAACTTTTCGGCGAGCGCCGCCCGCTGGGACGCGATACGCAACGTCCTGGTCGCCGAAGGCGATTTCACGCTCTACCGTGGCTCGCTCGGTGGCATCGATCTGCCGGAGGCGGTCCGCCGAGCATCGGCGACCCCCGCCACACTGGGAGGCGCGACGCGCTTCGAGCAGCTTTCCGGAGTTTTCCGGCTGAGCGCCAATGGACAGCGCTTTGCCAGGCTTACGCTTAGCGCGGGACTCATGCAGTCGAACGGAGAACTTGAAATCAACCGCGAACTTCAGGTTCGTGGTCGTATGGACGTCCAGATGCGCGGCCGGGCCGACCACAGCGCGAAGGCGATAGGCATCAGCGGCCCGCTCAGCGCGCCGCAAGTGTTCTCACCGGGAAGCTCCTGAATAGGCTGCTAGCTGACCACGGCGGCGATTGCGCGGGCGACGTGATCCAGATTGCGTTGGTTGAGCGCCGCGACGCAAATCCGGCCGCTGCTCACGGCGTAGATGCCATGCTCGTCGCGCAAGCGTTCGACCTGGTCTGCCGAGAGGCCGGTATACGAGAACATCCCTCGCTGCCGAACAATAAAGGAATAGTCCTGCGCGACACCCAACTCGCGCAACCGGTCGGCAAGCGCACCACGTACGCCGCGTATGCGCTCGCGCATGACGCCCAGTTCGCTTTCCCACAAGGCACGCAGTTCGGGATCGGTGAGGACGGCGCTGACGATCGCCCCGCCATGGGTTGGCGGGTTCGAGTAGTTGGTGCGGACGACCCTTTTGACCTGCGACAGCACGCGCGCCGATTCGTCGCTACCGGCGGTAACGATCGACAGCGCACCGACGCGCTCGCCATACAGTGAAAACGACTTCGAAAACGAGCTGGCGACCAGAAACTGCAAACCGGAAGCCGCAAACAGATCGAGGACGTACGCGTCTTCCCTGATCCCATCGGCAAATCCCTGATACGCCAGGTCGATGAAGGGCAGCAGCCGGCGTGCGGCCAGCAGCTCGATCAACTGCTGCCATTGCTCACGATCGAGGTCGGCACCGGTCGGGTTGTGACAACAGGCGTGCAGGACGATGATCGAGCGTTCCGGTACGACGCGTATTCCGGCCAGCATGGCCTCGAAATCGACGCCGCGTCGCGCTGCGTCGTAATACGGATAGGTGTCGACCTTGAAACCGGCGAACTCGAAAAGGGCACGGTGGTTCTCCCAGCTCGGATCGCTGATGAAAACGGTCGCTACCGGCAGCAGCCGGCGCAGCAGGTCGGCACCCACCTTCAGCGCCCCGGTGCCGCCAAGCGCTTCGATCGTCGCGACGCGCCCGCTCGGCAGCAAAGCTGAATGTTCACCGAAAAGGAGCCGCTGAACGGCTTGGTTGTAGCTCGCCGGGCCATCGATCGGCTGGTAGCCGCGTGCCGGCATCGCTTCCAGACGCGCCGTCTCGGCTCGCCGCACGGCGGCCAACAGCGGCACCTTGCCACTCTCGTCGAGATAGACGCCGACGCCCAGGTTGACCTTGTCGGGGCGCGGGTCTGAGTTGAAAGATTCGGTGAGCCCGAGGATGGGATCGCGCGGGGCCATTTCGACAGCAGCAAAGGCGGAAGCGGTCATCGGTGATTCTCAAGTCGACTGGTTGGAAAGTGTAAGGGCCGCTATGCACCAACGCCCGAGCAGCTGTCAGCGGGCGACTCGCAAGCGGCGGGACGACGGTGGCGGAGCGCGAATCAACGTAAAATTCTAGCATGGTAGATCGGCCACTTCCCGCGAGCAGGGCCCCCTCGGTAACTTTCGACGGCAGCCCGTTTCATCTCCACCAGCCGTTTCCCCCGGCTGGCGATCAACCGGCCGCGATTGCCGCCCTGCTGCACGGACTCGCCGACGGCCTGTCGTTTCAAACGCTGCTCGGCGTCACCGGCTCGGGGAAAACCTACACCATGGCCAACGTCATCGCCCGTAGCGGTCGGCCGGCGCTGGTCCTGGCGCCGAACAAGACGCTCGCCGCGCAGCTCTACGCCGAGTTTCGCGAATTCTTCCCCGACAACGCGGTCGAGTACTTCGTCTCCTACTACGACTACTACCAACCGGAAGCCTACGTTCCGGCACGCGATCTCTACATTGAAAAGGACTCGTCGATCAACGAGCACATCGAACAGATGCGTCTTTCGGCAACCAAGAGCCTGCTCGAGCGCCGCGACTGCGTGATCGTCGCGACCGTTTCCTGTATCTATGGCATCGGCGACCGCGACGAATATCACAATATGATCCTGACCATGCGCGTCGGCGATCGCGTCGGCCAACGACAGGTCATCAAACGCCTCAGCGAAATGCAGTACGAACGTAACGAGACCGACTTCCACCGCGGCACGTTTCGCGTTCGCGGCGATACGATCGACGTCTTCCCGGCGGAACACGCTGAACAAGCGGTACGCATCTCGCTGTTCGACGACGAAATCGACGGCCTGCAGTTGTTCGACCCGCTTACCGGACGCGTTCAGAGCAGCCTGCGGCGATTCACGGTCTTCCCCTCATCGCACTACGTCACGCCGCGGGCGACGGTCCTGCGCGCCGTCGAGTCGATCAAACACGAACTTTCCGAACGCGTCACTTTCTTCCAGTCTGCCGGACGACTCGTCGAGGCACAGCGGATCGAACAACGCACGCGGTTCGACCTCGAAATGCTCGATCAGCTCGGCTTCTGCAAGGGAATCGAGAACTACTCGCGCCATCTTTCCGGCCGTCTGCCGGGCGAACCGCCACCGACGCTGATCGACTACCTGCCCGCCGACGCGCTGATGTTCATCGACGAGTCACACGTCTCGATTCCGCAGCTCGGCGGCATGTTCAAAGGCGACCGCTCACGCAAGGAAAACCTCGTCAATTACGGCTTTCGCCTGCCGTCAGCGCTCGACAATCGACCGTTGAAGTTCGAGGAGTACGAAGCCCTGGCCCGGCAGACCGTTTTTCTCTCCGCAACGCCGGCGGACTACGAAGCTGCCCACCAGGGACAAGTCGTCGAACAGGTCGTTCGTCCGACCGGCCTGGTCGATCCCGAAGTCAACGTCCGGCCGGCTTCGACGCAAGTCGACGATCTGCTCTCGGAGATCCGTCAGCGGGTCGATCGTCAGGAGCGTGTCCTGGTGACGACGCTGACCAAGCGCATGGCGGAAGACCTCACCGAATTCCTCAACGAACACGGCGTTCGCGTCCGCTACCTGCATTCCGACATCGATACCGTCGAGCGAGTGGAAATCATTCGCGATCTCCGGCTCGGCGAATTCGACGTCCTGGTCGGCATCAACCTGCTTCGCGAGGGCCTCGACATTCCCGAGGTCTCGCTGGTCGCCATTCTCGACGCCGACAAGGAGGGCTTTTTGCGTTCCGAGCGCTCGCTGATCCAGACCATAGGGCGCGCTGCGCGACACCTGCGTGGCGCCGCTATCCTTTACGCGGACCGCGTCACCGGTTCAATCGAACGAGCCATCGCCGAAACCGAACGGCGACGCCAGAAGCAGATCGCGTTCAACGTCGCGCACGGCATCGTCGCACGAGGGATCAGCAAGCAGATTACCGACCTCATCGATGGCGTCTACGACGCGACGGGCGCCCAGCGTCAGCTCAAAGCGGCGCAACAACAAGCGAAGTACGAAGCGATGGGCGAGAAACAGCTCGCCCGGGAAGTGAAACGACTGGAAAAGGAAATGCTCGAGTACGCCAGGAATCTCGAATTCGAGAAAGCCGCAGCAGCGCGCGACGAGCTGTTCCGGCTCCGCGAAGCGGCGTTCGGGGTCAGTGCCGGCGATCACTTGACCACGGCCAATCGCGCTCACTGACCGCCTATCGACACCGGCAACCGGCACTCAAGGCTCGTCATTCTGCCTGCTCCCGGAAAATCGACGACGCGCTTCCACCGGGGGTGACAATTGGGGTAGAATCCGCGCCCGTTGCCCGTTGCCGCCACTTCCCAGTCACACCCGGCAGTAGCAGTCGCGGGAGTCTGATTTTGGAACTGGCGGGTTCGATTGATGCCGTCGGCAGCCGTTCCGATTTCGCTTAAGCGGGCAGGAGGCCTGACCTGCCCGTCTTGCTTTAGGGGCGCCGGTCGCCGGTCGCCGAAGGAAGCACGCCATGGCCTACGACAGCCTCATGGTCTTCACCGGCAACGCCAACCCCGCCTTGGCCGCCGATGTGGTCCGTCGTCTCAACATTTCTCTCGGTCGCGCGCAAGTCGGCCGCTTTTCCGACGGCGAGATCAGCGTCGAAATCCAGGAACACGTGCGTGGAATGGACGTCTTCATCCTGCAGTCCACCTGCGCGCCGACGAACGAAAATCTGATGGAACTGCTGGTGATGGTCGACGCGCTGAAACGTGCGTCGGCAGCACGCATCACGGCGGCGATTCCCTACTTTGGCTACGCCCGACAGGACCGACGGGTGCGGTCAGCGCGCGTACCGATCGCCGCCAAGCTGGTCGCCGACCTGCTCACCGCCGCCGGTGTACACCGCGTGCTGACGATGGACCTGCACACCGAGCAGATTCAGGGTTTCTTCAACATCCCGGTCGACAACATCTATTCGCTGCCGATCATGCTCGGTGACGTCTGGAAGCGAGACATCGAACACCTGATGGTGGTTTCCCCCGACGTGGGCGGCGTCGTTCGTGCCCGCGCGCTTGCCAAACGTCTTGAATGTGACCTGGCAATCATCGACAAGCGGCGACCGAAGGCCAACGTCTCCGAAGTGATGAACATCATCGGCGAAGTCGAGGGCCGGAGTTGCGTGATCATGGACGACCTGGTCGACACCGCGGGCACCTTGTGCAAGGCCGCGACGGCGCTCAAGGAGCATGGTGCTCGTCAGGTGATCGCCTACTGTGTGCACCCGGTACTTTCGGGCAAGGCCGTCGACCGGATCAACGCCTCCGATCTCGACGAACTGGTGGTCACCGACACCATCCCCTTGCGTGACGAGGCACAAAGTTCGCCGCGCATCCGCCAGCTCTCGGTCGCCGAGGTGCTGGCCGAAACGATTCGTCGGATCAGCAACGAGGATTCCGTATCGTCCCTGTTCATCGAGTAGGCGCTGCCACCAAGCCAACTCCCCCGTATTTCTTCAACCCCTGCCTGGTCGCGGGCAGGACTGTTTCAAACCCAGGAGCCGTCAAATGACATTTGAACTTCAGGCGCGCAAGCGCCAGGTGCAGGGGACCGGAGCGAGCCGCCGCCTGCGTCGCGAGAGCCGGGTGCCGGCGATCATTTATGGCGGTAGCGGCGCGCCGCTACTGATCGACATCGATCACAACGATCTCTTGCTCAGCCTGAGCAAGGAAGCGTTCCACTCGTCGGTGCTGGCGCTGCAAATCGACGGCAGCGCACAGAACGTCGTCCTTCGCGACGCGCAAATGCATCCTTGGAAGCGGCAAGTGCTGCACTGCGACTTTCAGCGCGTCGACGCGACGCACGCCATTCATCAGCGCGTGCCGCTGCACTTCATCAACGCCGACATCGCGCCCGGAGTCAAGCTCGGCGGCGGCGCCGTTTCGCACGTCCTCAACGAGATCGACGTCACCTGCCTGCCGCAGGATTTGCCGCCGTTCATCGAAGTCGACCTCAAGGATCTGCAGGCAGGCCAAACCCTGCACGTTTCCGAACTCGTCTTTCCGTCCGGCGTCAAGCCGGTGATGCACGGTGACGAAGACCCTGTGGTTGCCTCGATCCCGGCCAAGAAAGGCGGCACAGCCGAAGGCGAAGCAGCCGCCAGCTAGCAGCCTGTCGGACTTGACTTGGTCAAGTCCGACAGGCTGCTGGTAGCAACCGCCGTCCGGCATGAGAGCCGGCGGCGGCTTGTTTTTCGCCGGCAGGTGATGACATGCCCCCACCCCGTCTGATCGTCGGCCTTGGCAACCCCGGTAGTGAGTACGAGGATCACCGCCATAACGTCGGCTTCTGGTTCCTCGAACGGCTGGCAGCGCAGTTGCGCACGTCGCTGGCGCCGCAGGGCAAGTTCTACGGCCGCGTCGCACGCGTCGGCGACGTCTGGCTGCTGCAGCCAACGACCTTCATGAACCTCTCCGGCCAGGCGGTATCTGCCCTGGCGCGCTTCTACCGCGTCGCCGCCGAAGAAACGCTGGTCGTACACGACGAACTCGACCTGCCGCCGGGAAGCATCCGCCTCAAGCAGGGCGGCGGCAACGGCGGGCACAACGGGCTCAAGGACATCCAGGCCCGATTGGCGACGCCGGACTTCTGGCGCCTGCGGCTCGGCATTGGCCATCCCGGCGACCGCGACGCGGTGGTCGGCCACGTCCTGCGGCCGCCACGGCGAGACGAGCGCGAGATCATCGACGGCGCGATCGACCGCTGCCTGCTCGCCTGGCCCGACCTCGCCGCCGGCAATTACGCCGCCGCCCAACAGCGGCTGCACGTGAAATCGGTTTCCACCTAGAAAGCTCGTCATGAGTCTCCAGTGCGGTATCGTCGGCCTGCCCAACGTCGGCAAGTCCACCCTTTTCAACGCCCTGACCAAGGCGGCGATCGCCGCGGAAAACTATCCCTTCTGCACGATCGAACCCAACGTCGGCATCGTCGAGGTTCCTGACCCGCGCCTCGCGCAACTCGCCGCAATCGTCAAACCGCAGCGCGTTCAGCCGGCGATCGTCGAGTTCGTCGACATTGCCGGTCTCGTCGCCGGCGCCTCGAAGGGCGAAGGGCTCGGCAACCAATTCCTGGCCAACATTCGCGAAACCCACGCCATCGTCAATGTCGTCCGCTGCTTCGAAGACGACAATGTCGTCCATGTCTCCGGTCGCGTCGACCCGATCTCGGATATCGAAACGATCCTCACCGAACTGGCCCTCGCCGACCTTGCCGCCGTCGAACGCGCGCAGAACCGCGAGCTGAAGAAAGCGCGCGCCGGCGACAAGGACGCGCAGCGCGTCGTAAGCCTTCTCGACCGCTTGCTGCCGCATCTCGACACGGGTCAGCCGGCGCGCACGCTGTCGCTGACCAGCGAGGAAAAGCAACTGCTGAAGCCGCTCTGCCTGCTGACGATCAAACCGACAATGTACGTCGGCAACGTCCTCGAAAACGGTTTTGAGGACAACCCGCATCTCGATCGCCTGCGTCAACACGCAGCGACCGAAGGCGCACCGGTGGTCGCGCTTTGCGCCAAAATCGAGGCGGAACTCGCCGATCTTGACGACGAAGACAAACAAGTCTTCCTCGCCGATCTCGGGTTCGCTGAACCCGGACTCAATCGCCTGATTCGCGCCGCGTACCAGTTACTCGGCCTGCAAACCTACTTCACCGCCGGACCCAAGGAAGTCCGCGCGTGGACCATCCACGTCGGTGACACCGCGCCGCAGGCTGCCGGCGTCATCCACAGCGACTTCGAGCGTGGTTTCATCCGCGCGCAGACGATCGCCTACGTCGATTTCATTCTGCACAAGGGCGAGCAAGGGGCGCGTGAAGCCGGCAAGATGCGCGCCGAAGGCAAGGATTACCTGGTCAAGGACGGCGACGTGCTGAACTTTCTGTTCAACGTCTGAGCCCGGGCGGTGGGATCAGAGCCTCCCACAGCACCCCAAGAAACCCCGTAAGCCACTGTGATTACGGTGTTTTTTGTTGGCGGCGGTTTCATGACGTCCGTTGCCATCCCACCTTGAAGCGGGCACGTTGGCGGGTACACTGGAAAAGCAGGCCCCTGAAAAAGCGGGAATACGCGAAGCCGAGTTTCTGCGCTGGCTGATGGACAGGGAATGGAACCGGCTGGCGCCGGGCAGCGGCTATCGCAAGCCGCTTTGAGCCATCCGTAACCGCCTCGCTGGGTTCGCTTCCGGAAGAGTGGCAAGCGCTCCACCCGGTAGCCGAAAATGGGTGTAAATGGGTTGAAAAATGAGCATCATCGCTCGCGGCATCCCCTGTCCTACAAGTGCTGGAAGCCGAGAATTTATGCAAAATCGCTTTTTCACCAAAATGGGCGTAAATGGATGTAGTATTGGGCGCCATGATTCAGTCCAACACTGTCCAGATCACCCCCGAAGTCCTGAGTCTCATCGCTGGCATCGATGAGTTCAAGGGCGCTTGGCGTGCGCTCGGCACGTTGGCGCCAGATCGGCTCTCGGCGCTGCGGCGCGTGGCCACGATCGAGAGCATCGGCTCGTCCACCCGCATCGAGGGCAGCAAGCTGTCGGACCGCGAGGTCGAGCGCCTGCTCTCCAACCTGCAGATAAAGTCGTTTACGACGCGCGACGAACAGGAGGTTGCCGGCTACGCGGAAGTCATGGAGCTGGTGTTCTCCTCCTGGCAGGACATCACCCTGACCGAGAACCACATCAAGCAACTGCACCGCGATCTGCTGGCCCACAGCGAGAAAGACGCCTGGCACCGAGGCAACTACAAGACCTCGTCCAACAGCGTGGTCGCCTTCGACGAAGGCGGCAAGGAACTCGGCGTGGTGTTCGAGACGGCGACACCCTTCGACACGCCGCGTCTGATGACCGAACTAGTGACCTGGTTCAACGAGGAGCGAACCAACGGCAGGCTTCATCCGCTGTTGCTCATCGGCCTCTTGGTCGTGGTGTTCCTGGAGATACATCCCTACCAGGACGGCAATGGCCGCCTGAGCCGCGTGCTGACCACCTTGCTGCTGCTGCAAACCGGCTATGCCTACGTGCCTTACAGCTCACTCGAAAGCGTGATCGAGCAGAGCAAGGAAGCTTACTACCTCGCATTGCGGCAGACCCAGAGCACCATCCGGACCGAAACACCGGACTGGCAGCCCTGGCTGATCTTCTTTTTGCGCGCATTGGCAGAGCAAGTGCGCCGGCTCAACCGCAAGGTCGAGCGCGAGAAATTGGTGCTCGCCGCCCTACCCGAACTGTCGCTGCAAATCGTCGAGTTCGCGCGGGAGCATGGCCGTATCACGATGGGCGAAGCAATCCGCCTGACCGGCGGCAGCCGCAACACACTCAAACAGCACTTCCGCGCTCTGGTGGAGCGCGGCCACCTCAGTCAACACGGCAGTGGGCGTGGAGTTTGGTATGAATTGCGATAAAGGCAACCCGCCCGAGAATCCTCTGCCGATGGGCCTACGGCGCGACAAGAAGCAGGAGGGCTGAGCTTGAACGTCTTCGATTTCCGCCAGCACATCGTCAACGAGTACTCGGAGTTCACCCGTAGTTTCACGCGCATCAAGGCAGACGACATACAGTCGTACGTCACCAAGGCGTACGACTCGCAGAAGTACTGGCCCGAGCCGCTCATCCAGGTCAACCCGAATTTCAAGCCGGGGGGAACCGTTCAACGGCTCGTGCAAGCAGGGCAGTTACACCCCCTGTGCGCGGAGATTTTCCGCCTGGGCAAGAGCGAATCATCCGTCGGGGTTCCGCTGCCCCTTCACACCCACCAGCAAGAGGCCATCAGCCTCGCCGCAGCGGGTGAGAGCTATGTGATGACCACCGGTACTGGTTCCGGCAAGTCTCTTTCATATTTCATTCCCATCGTAGACGCTTGTTTGAAGGCGAAGCAGGTCGACGCGGAGCGGCGGACCCGAGCCATCGTCATCTATCCGATGAACGCGTTGGCGAACAGCCAGTTGGAGGAATTGAAAAAGTTCCTGGGCAGCGAGCCCGGCCGGCGGCCGGTCACCTTCGGCCGTTACACCGGCCAGGAGGGTGACGCAGAACGCGAAGCGATGGCGGCCAATCCGCCGGACATCCTGCTGACCAACTTCATGATGCTCGAATTGCTTATGACGCGGCAGAACGAGCACGACCGCGCGGTGATGCGCAATGCCAAAGGGCTGCGCTTCCTCGTTCTGGACGAACTGCATACGTATCGCGGACGCCAGGGGGCAGATGTGGCCTTGCTGGTTCGCCGTATTCGCGAGGCCCTCGGGGACAAACTGGTGTGCATCGGCACCTCTGCGACGATGGCGACCGATGGCACGGAGAGGGAACGCAACGCTGCTGTCGCCAAAGTGGCCACGCGGCTCTTCGGCACCACCATTCCCAGCCACAACATTGTCACGGAGACCCTGCAACGCGTGACGCCCGCAGCGGAAACGCTGAAGACCATTGCCCCAAAGTTGGCCACTGCGATTGATGCAGGGATACCAGATATCGGCTTCGACGAGTTGGCTAGGCACCCCGTGTCGGTTTGGGTCGAGTTGACGCTTGGCCTGGACTACGAAAGTGGCAAGCCGAGGCGGGCGCGCCCAAAGACACTGAAGCAAGCGGCGATTCTCCTGGCCGAGACATCGGGGCGGCCTGAGGATGTATGCCGGGGATACCTGGAGCGCTTCCTGCTGCGTGCCTACGGTGTCACCGATAATGCCGGCAAACCGCTATTCGCATTCAAGCTGCACCAGTTCATCTCTGGTGGCGGAAAGGTCTATGCAACCCTCGAGGCTCCAGGGAAACGCGAGATCACTCTCGACGGTCAGCAATTCGTAGCCGGCGACCGGAGTCGCCACCTCTACGACCTCCATTTCTGTCGTGACTGCGGCCAGGAGTACGTGCCCGTTTGGGACGTCGACGGGCCGGAGGGGCGCGCCTTCGAGCGACGGAGCATTGACGAACGCCAGCATGAGGATGATGGCGTGAAGTTCGGCTTTCTAATGCCGGACGCCGCGGGCATCTGGAACGATGCCGACATTGACCGCTACCCGGAAACTTGGGTCGAGGAGCGCGCCGACGGTGAGTGGCGAATCAAGTCGAGCTACCGCAAATACGTACCACAAGGGGCAAAGGTGCGGCCGGATGGGGTCTCGACAACTGAAGGCGGGCTGCGCGCTTGGTTTATTCCCGGGAGCTTCCGCTTCTGCCTTGGGTGTGGCACGACCCACTCCACCTCGGGGAAGGACTCGCTGCGATTGACGTCGCTATCCGGGGAGGGCCGGAGCTCGGCAACGACGATGCTGACTTTGGCATCGCTGCGCTACCTGTACGAGCAGGACGAACACCTCGGTGCCGAGGCCAAGAAGGTTTTGGGCTTCTCGGACAATCGCCAAGACGCCGCGCTTCAGGCAGGCCACTTCAATGACTTTGTGCAAGTCCTGCTAACGCGTGCTGCGCTGCTGGCGGCGTTCACCAAAGGCGACGGTCGGGCCTTGTCTGAGAAGGAGGTGGCCAATGCCGTGTTCGAGGCACTCGGCTTCGACCGCGACGATCCGGGCGTTCGTACGGAGTACATGCAGCAACCCGATGTCAAAGGCAATACACGGCGCCAGGTGCAGGATGCCATGCGGGCAATCCTGGGCTATCGGAGTTTCTTCGACCTGCGCCGCGGCTGGCGCTTCAACAACCCCAACCTCGAACAACTCGGGCTCGTCCGCATCACCTATCAGGATATTGACGACCTCTCCGCAGATGCCGACGCATGGACCAATGCTCCTCAGGTGCTTCAGGCCGCCACTGCGCAAGAGCGCGCTGCCGTCTTGCGCGTTCTTTTCGAGACCATGCGCCAGGGCTTGTGCATTGCCACCCGCTACCTCGATCGGACTGAGCTCGACCAATTACGCACACAGAGCTATGCCAACCTTCGTGAGCCCTGGGGATTCACAGAGGATGAGCGACCCGTTCCAGCGCGCTGGTTCGTTACACGCCGACCGAAAGACGAGATGGGTCCTCGTGGTCGGAAGCTCAACCTCGACGACTTCCTGGTCATTGGTTCCAGCCGCTCCCGCATCGGGCGCGAACTGAAGAAATCCAGCACCTGGGGCGGTGGCAACCCGTATGTGGGCCAGACCAAGGACGACACCTACCCGGACCTCATCGCCGCACTACTGAAAGCGGCCGAGAGCTACGGCCTCGTGCGCCAGGAAGATACGGATGTGGGCGTTACCGGCTGGCAGCTGAACGGCGCCGCTCTGCTCTGGACCCCGGGTGACGGCGTCAGCCCGAAGCAATCGAATGACAATCGATTCTTCCGCAACCTGTATCGAAACATCGCCGGAATGCTTGCCAAGCCCGAGCACCAGCTCTTCGATTTCGAGGCGAGGGAGCACACAGCGCAAGTCGAGCAAGAAGACCGCCTCGAGCGCGAGGCGCGTTTCCGCTTCACCGACAAGGACCGCAAGGAGTGGCGCGACAAGAAAGGTAGCGAGATCGAATGGCTACCCGTTTTATTTTGCTCGCCGACCATGGAGCTGGGTGTCGACATCTCGTCGCTCAACACCGTTTATATGCGCAACGTGCCGCCCACTCCCGCCAACTATGCCCAGCGCAGCGGCCGAGCGGGGCGAGCAGGTCAGCCGGCGCTGGCGATTACGTACTGTGCAGCGCAAAGCCCGCACGACCAGTACTATTTCCGTGACCCGGTGCGGATGGTTCATGGGCAGGTCAATCCGCCGACTCTGGACCTCGCCAACCGCGAACTCGTGCAGAGCCACATGCATGCCATCTGGCTGGCCGAGACCGGCAAGAAGCTCGACAGCAGCATCCGCGGCCTGCTCGACATGACTCACCCGGAGGCCTTGCCCATTCTGGAGGAACTGGCTGCCGATCTGGACAAACCCGAGGCAAAGAAGCGTGCCCATCAGCGTGGGCTGGCCGTCCTGGATATGCTCAAGGACGAGCTCACCCCGCAGCGCGCACCCTGGTTCACTGACGCATGGCCAGAGGCCGTTTTTCAGCGCGCGTACAAGGAACTCGATGAAGCCCTGAAGCGCTGGCGCGATTTGTATCGCGCCACAGCGCGGCAGATTGAGCTGAACTTCAAGATTGAGAACAACCCGGCTGCCAGCGAGCGCGAACGCCGGGAAGCGCAGCAGCGTCACAACGAAGCACGCAAGCAGCGCGACCTGCTGCTCGCCGGCGAGAGCGCCTTCAACTCGGACTTCTACACCTACCGCTACTTGGCGAGCCAGGGCTTCCTGCCCGGCTACAACTTTCCGCGCCTTCCTCTGCTGGCCTACATTCCGGCGCGCCGCGGCAACATCGGCCGCGAGAGCTTTCTCTCCCGGCCGCGCTTCCTGGCGCTGGGCGAGTTCGGTCCGTACAGCCTCATCTATCACGAGGGCAGCCAGTACCGGGTCACCAAAGCGCTACTCACCATCACCAGCCAGGACCAGGTCACCGAGGGCGCCCGCCTGGCCACCGAGGTGGCGCGCCTGTGTCCGTCATGCGGCTACGGCCACTTCCGGTCGCAGCGCGATGCCGACCGCTGCTTCTCCTGCGGCGCGTCGTTGGCGGCTGCCGAGGAGGTCAAGCACCTGTATCGCATCGAGAACGTCTCGACCAAGCGCGCGGAACGCATCACCGCCAACGAGGAAGAGCGGGTGCGCCAGGGCTACGAAATGCAGACCACCCTGCAATTCGCCGAGGCGGACGGGCGGCTGCAGAAGCTCACCACCGAGGTGCTGGATGCCCAGGGTCCGCTGCTAGAGCTTCAGTACGGCCCGGCGGCCACCGTCTGGCGCATGAACTTCGGCTGGCGCCGTCGCAAGGACAAGAAGGTGCTGGGGTTCATGATGAATCCGGTCACAGGCCACTGGGTGGGTGGGGTCGATGATGCTGGCGAAGAGAACGGAGACGACGCGCCACCGGACATGACGCCGCCACAGCGCATCGTTCCCTACGTCGAAGACCGCCGCAATATCCTCATCATCCGGCCCCATCACGGGCTGAGCGAGCTCTCCCCCGCCACGCTGACCACCCTTCAATACGCGCTCAAGCGCGGCATCGAATCGGTGTACCAGATCGAAGAAAGCGAACTGATGGCCGAGCCTTTGCCGACCCGCGACAACCGGCAATCCATCCTGTTCTATGAAGCCGCAGAGGGCGGTGCAGGCGTCCTTACCCGCCTCGCGACCGAGTCCAGCGCACTGGCGGCCGCGGCCGCCGAGGCGCTGGAAATCATGCACTTCAAGCGCCCGGCCGAAGGACAGCCGTGGGTCAAGGCTGCGCTCGACGAGGAGCTGGACGACGACGGCCAGCCCATCTGCGAGGCTGGCTGCTACAAATGCCTGCTTTCCTACTACAACCAACCCGACCACCCGCTCATCGACCGCCAGGACAAGGAGGCCGGCGGCTTGGTGCTCGAGATGCTGTGCCGCCTCACCGAGTCCGAAGCCAAGCTCGGTACTCACGGGCGGGCACCCGAGCAGCACAGCGCCGAGTTGGCTCGTACGGCAGCCAGTTCGCTGGAGCACGCCTGGCTGGCTTATGTCGAGCAGCATGGCCACCGCAAGCCCGACCGCGGGCAGCACACCATCGCCTCGGCGCAGACCTGCGCTGACTTCTTCTACGACGAATACCAGCTGGCTGTCTTCATCGACGGCCCCCACCATGAAGCCGGGGGGCAACAAGCCAAGGACGAAACCATCACCCGGCGTCTGGAGGAGCAAGGCTACCTGGTCGTTCGCTTCTCGCGGGTCAGCAGTGAATGGCCCGCCGTCTTTGCCGCCCACGCCGACCTGTTCGGTGCAGGCAGGAACGACCCGAAAAACGACGGCTCGCATCTGCGCGATCAGGATTGACCTTCTACCGTCGTCGAGTCGACAATTATGGAAATTTTCAACAATGGAGGTGCCCCATGAGCACCGTCAACTTCAGCGTCCCGGAAGAAGTGAAGCGGATTTTCAACGAGACCTTTCAGGGTCAGAACAAGAGCGCCATCATCGCCGACCTGATGCGGGAAGCCGTCGAGCGGGCACGCAGCCGGCAGCGAAGCGAAGCAGCCGGCCAGCGCATCCTGGAGCGCAGAAAGCACGCCCCCGCCATCACCGACGAAGAGTTCCGCGCCGCCCGTGAATCCGGCCGGCAATGACATGATCGTCGTCGTCGATGCCAGCGTGGCCATCAAATGGTTTCTTGCCTTCGAACCAGACGAAGATCATGGAGACCTTGCGCTCGAGATTCTGGAACGGGCGGCACGAGGCGCGCTCGCGCTGGTACAGCCGCCCCATTTCATTGCAGAAGTCGCAGCCGTTCTGGCGCGCCTGAAGCCGGCTGAAGCGCTGGCGGACCTGCAGGATCTGCTCGACGTTGAGCAACGCATCCTGGATACCCCGGAAGTCCACACTACCGCCCTGGAGCTTGCCATCCGTCACCAGCACCACCTGTTCGACACCCTCTATCACGCCGTCGCCCTGCATACCGCCGGCGCCACACTCATCACCGCCGATCGACGGTATCACGGCAAGGCCCGCCATGAAGGTGGCGTCACCCTGCTGGGCGACTGGACATGAACCCCATGAATGCTTCGGTGCCCGAGTTTCACCCCGGCAGTTTGGTGTCTGCCCGCGGCCGTGAATGGATTGTCCTTCCCGAATCCGACCTGGACACCCTGCGCTTGCGTCCGCTGGGCGGCGGCGAGAAGGACGAATCGCTCATCTACCTGCCGCTCGAGCGGCAGCCGGTTCGGCCAGCGACGTTCCCATGGCCGCGTGTCGAGCAGGCGCGCAACCATGCCGCCAGCCAGCTGCTGCTCGATGCGCTGCAACTCAAGCTGCGTAATGGCGCCGGACCCTTTCGTAGCTTCGGCAACATCGCGGTCGAGCCGCGCGCCTACCAGCTCGTGCCGATGCTGATGGCGCTCAAGCAGGCGACGGTCCGCCTGCTGATTGCCGACGATGTGGGCGTCGGCAAAACCATCGAGGCGGCCCTGATTGCGCGCGAGATGCTGGACCGGGGCGAGATTCGGCGCATGACCGTGCTGTGCCCGCCGCACCTCTGCGAGCAGTGGCAGCGCGAGCTCGCCGAGCGCTTCCACATCCATGCGATGGTAGTCCGCACGCCCACCGCCGCCCGGCTGGAGAAGGACCTGCCCCCTGGCACCTCGGTCTTCGACGCCCACCCGTTCACCGTGGTCAGCCTCGACTACATCAAGTCCGAGCGGCGGCGCGAAGCCTTTCAGCGCTTCTGTCCGGAATTCGTCATCGTCGATGAGGCCCACACCTGCACCCAGGGCGGACAGGGGCGCCAGCAGCGTCACCAGCTACTCAAGGGACTGGCCGAGAACGAGGAGCGCCACCTGATACTACTGACGGCCACACCCCACAGCGGCGACGAGAACGCGTTCTACAACCTGCTGGGTTTACTTCGGCCGGAATTTACCGCCCTCAAGGACCTGCCGCCCGGTGCGCGGACGGACCTGCGCGACGAGTTGTCCCGTCACTTTGTGCAGCGTCGCCGGCCGGATATTGCCGAGTGGCAGGACACCTCAATGTTCCCGGACCGCAAGACCGCCGAAGTCACCTACCGGCTCACGGGGGCCTGGGGCCAGCTTTTCAACGATGTGCTGATCTATGCCCGGGAACTGGTGGAGCGCGCCGAAGGCAAGGCGCTGCGCGAACAACGCATGAACTGGTGGGCGGCCCTGGCGCTGCTGCGCTGCATCTCCTCGTCGCCCGCCGCTGCCGTCAATGCCCTGCGCACCCGCTTGAACGGTGCAGTCGGCACGGAGGACGGCCGCGAGCTCACCCTGGAGGACATCGACCAGCAAGGCGAGGAGCGTGTGCTCGACGGCCTCGACGATGCGCTATCCACCGACGACATCGAACCGGCCGCCCAGACCGAAGACACCGCCCGCCTGCGAGAACTCATTACCGCCGCCGAGCGCCTGGCGGGCCCGGGCAACGACCCCAAGCTCGAGAAGCTGCAGGCGCATCTCCAAAGCCTGCTCAAGGAGGGTTTTCTGCCCGTTGTCTTCTGTCGCTACATCGCCACTGCCCACTACCTCGCCGACTTCCTGCGCACCCGATTCAAGGAAGTGACCATCAAGGCCGTCACCGGCGAATTCACCCCCGGCGAGCGCGAGGCGGCGGTCGAGGAGCTGGGGGACAGCGACCAGCGCATCCTGGTGGCCACTGACTGCTTGTCCGAGGGCATCAACCTCCAGAACCTGTTCACCGCCGTCGTGCATTACGACCTGAGCTGGAATCCGACCCGCCACGAACAACGGGACGGGCGGGTCGACCGCTTCGGCCAGAAGGCCCGCGAGGTGCGCAGCACCATGCTCTACGGCGAGGACAACCCGGTCGATGGCGCCGTGCTGCAGGTCATCCTGCGCAAGGCGGAGAGTATCCGCAAGGAACTGGGTGTGCTGGTGCCCATGCCCGATGATGAAGGCAAGCTCACCCAGGCGCTGCTCAACGCCGTGCTATTGCGCAACACCAACCACATCGGCAAGGCTGCGCAGGCCAGCTTCGATTTCGGCGAGCCGGCCAAGGAAATCGAAACGGCCTGGCAAAGCGCCCGCGAAAAGGCGGCCCGGAACCGCTCCATCTTTGCCCAACGCCGTCTGAAGCCCGAAGACGTCCTGCCTGAATGGCACAAGTCGGCGGCCGTGCTGGGTGGAGAGGACGATGTCGCCCGGTTCGTCGCCCGGGCCGTGGCAAAACTCGGCGTGCCGTTGGAGACTTACCGAGGCCACCACAAGCTGAATATCGACCAACTCCCGCTGACGGTACGCGAACGCCTCGCCGCCGACGGTTTCATCGGCACCTTGCGCGTCAGCTTCCACCAGCCACCCGCCGCGGGTTCGCTCTTCATCCACCGCACCCATCCCATCGTTGCCGCGCTGGCCGACACGCTGCTGGAGCGCGCTCTCGAGGAGGCCGCCGACGCCAGCGACGCCGATGCCGTGGCACGCGCGGGTGCCGCCTTCGTTGGCAATGTCAGCCTCAGAACGACTGTGCTGCTCCTGCGCCTGCGGCATCAGCTTTCCGTGACCCGCGGCACCGCGACGCGCCTGATGTTGTGCGAAGAGATGGTTGCCCTGTCTGTCGCAGGGTCCGGGAGCCCGGAAGTGTTGGCACCCGACACTGCCCAATCGCTGCTCGGAACCGAGGCAGTTCGGAACATGCCGCCGCCCATCCGGGATCGGCACCTGCAGCAAGCGCTCGACATGCTCCCCGCTTGGACGCCGCAATTGGAAACGATGGCGAAGGAACGCGCGCAGGCCTTGCTCCAGGACCATCGGCGCGTACGTGAGGCGGCCGAGGCCAAAGGCACCTACCAGGTCACCGCCAGCCTGCCGCTGGATGTGATGGGGTTGTACGTGTTGGTGCCTTCGTTGGTCGGTTAAGGAGGACACGCCAAGTGCTTGTCGCAAATCGACAAATTGCGGCTTGTTCGATTAGAATCCAATACCATAGCTTATTTCGACACTTTTAGCCCTGGCGAGCATCGCAATGCCGACCAACCTGCAAATTCCCGCCCATGAGGTCCAGCGCCGGCTAGCTCTGGACAATCCCTGGTGGAAAGCGGGACAGGGCATCGATGCCGAAGAGGCTGGCTGGCCGCGTCGCGCCTATTTTCCCCAGTTTGCGAGCCTGGCCATCGATACGGCAGTACGGCGCGCCGTGGTACTCATCGGGCCACGCCGCGTCGGCAAAACGGTAATGCTCAAGCATCTTATCGCCCGGCTGCTTGACGACGGCATTGCCGGCACTCAGCTGCTGTTCCTCTCGCTGGATACGCCCCTGTACTCCGGACGTTCGCTCGAAAGCCTGGTGCAGATGTTCGTCGACCAGCACCAACACGCAACTGGCAAGCCGCTGTGGGTGCTGTTCGACGAGGTGCAGTACCTGCAGGACTGGGAAGTCCACCTCAAGTCGCTGGTCGATACCTATGCGCACATCCGCTTCGTGGCCAGCGGCTCCGCCGCCGCCGCGCTGCGCATGAAGAGCCGCGAATCGGGCGCCGGCCGCTTCAGCGAATTCATCCTGCCGCCGCTCACCTTCGCCGAATACCTGCGCTTCGCCGGCCAGGAAGACGCGTTGATCCGCGACGCTGAAACGGCGCCCGATCGCGCCCCCGGCTACCTGGCCACCGACATTCACGCCCTCAATGGCGAATTCATCAACTACCTGAACTACGGGGGCTTCCCCGAGGCGGTCATGAACCCGGTGGTGCGCGCCAACCCGGCGCGTTTCCTGCGGCAGGACATCGTCGACAAGGTGCTGCTCAAGGACCTGCCCAGCCTCTACGGCATTGGCGACACGCAGGAGCTCAACCGCTTCTTCAACGTGTTGGCCTACAACACCGGCAACGAACTTGGCCTGGAAGACCTGAGCAAGCACTCCGGCATCACCAAGGCAAAGCTGGCCGACTACCTGGAATACCTGGAAGCCGCCTACCTCATCCGCCGCGTGCACCGCATCGACGACAACGCCTTGCGCATGCAGCGCGCACGCACCTTCAAGGTCTATCTCACCAACCCTTCCATCCGCGCCGCCTTGTTCGGCATGGTCCTGGCGGACGACGAGGCGATGGGCAACCTGGCCGAGACCGCCGTCTGGAGCCAATGGCTGCACAGCGCCGAGGTCAGCCGCTTACTGCACTACGCGCGCTGGAAGGCCGGCCGACAGGATCTTGAAGTGGACATCGTCTCCCTCGATGCGCGTACGCAAAAGCCGCGCTTCGCCGTCGAAATCAAATGGTCCGATCGCGCGCCCGGCGCACTGAATGAACTACGCGGCCTGCGCGAACTGGCGCAGCGCCACCGCCTGGCGCGCGCGCCGCTGGTCACCACGCGTAGCCATGCCGGCCAGGCCGAGGTCGACGGCCTGCTCATCGAGTTCATGCCCGTCGCCCTGCACTGCTACACCATCGCCCGCAACCTTCTGCGCGCCTGACCCCATGCCCCACCGCACGACTCCCCAGCTCGCCTATGCCGCCATCCGCATCGAAGGCGGCCTCATCCCCGCCGACGAACTGTCGCGCCTGACCACGCTCGCCGACGCGGACAAGACCGAGCAATCCGAAAGCCACTACCGCATCCCCAAGGGTCTGAAGCTGCGCGACGAGGTCGGTCGCTACTGGAAGATTGCACTCAACCTCTGGCTGGAGTTCCAGCGCCTGCGCAGCCGCAAGGATGTCGACGCGCATGAGGTGACGGTGCGCGAGTTCCTTGTTCCCTTGATGCGTGACGTGCTGGGCTTTGCCGACTTGGACCGGGCTCCCGCCATCGAGCAGGCAGGCCACCGCTATCAAATTGGCCACGCTGCCCTCGGCGGTCGGGTTCCCCTCGTTTTCGCCGCCCACACCCAGCCGCTCGACGTTCCCGCAGAGCGCTTCGGCGACCCCAATCCCGATACCGGCAAGGTCCGCCGGCGCAGCCCCTTCATGCTGGCGCAGGAGGCTCTGAACGCCTCCGATGCCAGCCTCTGGGCCGTCGTCGTCAATGGCTTGCGGTTGCGCATTCTGCGCGACAACCCGAGCCTGACGCGCCCGGCCTATGTGGAAGTGGACATGGAGGCCGTGTTCAGCGAAGAGCTGTATGCGGACTTCACTGCCTTCTGGCTGCTCGCCCATGCCAGCCGCTTCGGCGCCGCCAAGGGTGACAAGCACGGCGAGCCCGAAGATTGCCCCTGGGAGCGTTGGCGCGCAGCCGGCCAGGAAGCCGGCGTCGCCATCCGCCGCAACCTGCGCTACCAGGTGGCCGAGGCGCTGCGCGCCCTCGGCACCGGCTTTCTCTCCCATCCGGCCAACGCCGCGCTGCGCACGTCGCTTCAGGAAGAAGGGGGTTTAAGCAAACAGGCCTTCTTCGCAGAACTGCTGCGACTGGTGTACCGCCTCATCTTCCTGGCCACCGTCGAAGACCGGGTCGACCCCGAGACAGGCGCCAAACTCGTGTTCCTGCCCGGCACGCCCGAGAACATCCGGCAGCGTTACCTGGCCGGCTACTCGCTGACCTGGCTGCGCGAGCGTGCGGCCCGCCGCAGTCAGCACGACCGGCACGACGACCTCTGGCAGGCGCTGAACATCACTTTCAGCGCGCTCGCGCGCGGCGAACCCGCTTTGGGACTGCCGGCGTTGGGCGGCCTGTTCGACGCCGACCAGTGCCCACGGCTCGACGGCGCGCAACTGGAGAACCGCTGGTTGCTGTCCGCCGTCTTCCAGTTGGGGTACTTCCGCGACGCCGCCGGCCTCACCCGCGTCAATTACCGGGACATGGGGCCCGAGGAACTGGGCAGCGTCTACGAAAGCCTGCTGGAACTGGAGCCCGACCCGCAAGGCCTGGCCCACCCCGCCCATGCCCGGCTGGCCTTCGTCGGCGAGGGCGAGGATGGCAACGACAGTGCCAGCACCCGCGGCAACACGCGCAAGCTGACCGGCTCCTACTACACGCCGGACAGCCTGGTGCAGGAACTCGTCAAGTCCGCGCTCGAACCGGTGATCGCCGACACCGTCCGCGCCAATCCCGATCAGCCGGTGCAGGCGCTGCTGGAACTCACGATCTGCGACCCCGCCTGCGGCTCGGGACACTTCCTGCTCGCGGCGGCGCGGCGGCTCGCCGACGAAGTGGCCAGGTTGCGCGCGTTTTTGCCGAGTGCCGAACGCCCAGGCGGGGCGCCGACCCAGGCCGACTACCGCCATGCGCTGCGTGAAGTCGTCAGCCGCTGCCTCTTCGGCGTCGACAAGAACCCGATGGCGATCCAGCTCGCCAAGACCGCGCTCTGGCTCGAAGCCTACACGCCCGACCTGCCGCTCTCCTTCATCGACCACCATCTGCAGATCGGCGACGCGCTGCTCGGCGTGCTCGACCCCAGAGTGCTGGAGAACGGCATTCCCGACGAGGCCTACACCGCGCTCTCCGGCGACGACAAGGCCGTCGCCGCTGCGCTCAGGAAGCAGAACACGGTGGATCTCAAGAGCTGGCGAGCCATCGCCGCCGGCGACCTGTTCGCGAAGACCGGTCTTGCCGCCCAGGCGGTGACGGTCGATGGGCTCGCCGACGACACGCCCGAGCACATCGCTGCCAAGCGCGCCGCCTGGCAGCAGGCGCAGGGCACGGCGCAGCGCTCGCTGCTGGCGCGGCTGGCCGACGGCTATGTCGCCGCCTTCCTGGCGCCGAAGCTGGCCGGCGAGACCGTGCCGCTCTCGGGTGACCTGTGGGGCGTACTCAGCGGCCAGACCCCCAGGGGCGAGCTGGAAAAAGCCGCTTCAGCCCTGTGCCGCCGGCACAGCGTCTTCCACTGGTGGCTGGCCTTCCCCCAGGTGGCCGCCAGGGGCGGCTTTTCGGTCATGCTCGGCAACCCGCCTTGGGAACAACTGCAGCTAAGCGAAGAAGAATTTTTTGCACCGCGTGCGCCGTCGATTGCGGCACTTGCGGGCGAGAAGCGCAAACAAGCGATCGCAAGGCTGGAGGCGGATGCCCCTTGGCTTTGGGATGGTTTCCAGAACGCCAAGCGACAGTACGACGCGGCAAATCTCTTCTTGCGTGTCGGGAGACGCTTTCCACTGACTGCGGTCGGCAAGCTAAACACCTATGCCCTGTTCGCCGAGACCTTCCTGCAAGCGACGCGGGTCAACGGGCGCGCGGGCTTCATTGTTCCTACGGGCATTGCGACTGACGACTCGACCAAAGCCTACTTCGGGCACATTGCGGCGGATGGCCGCTTGGCGAGCCTGTACGACTTCGAGAACCGGGAGGCGGTGTTCCCAGCCATCGACAGCCGCATCAAGTTCTCGCTGCTGACCCTCGGCGCGGCACCCGAAGCTGAATTCGTCTGCTTTGCGACCCAGGTCGGCCAACTGAGCGACCCTCGTCGCCGCTTCACGCTCACACCGGAGGAGTTCTCGCTCATCAACCCGAACACCCGCACCTGCCCGGTGTTCCGCAGCAAGCGCGACGCCGAGCTGACCAAGAAGCTCTACCGGGCGGCACCAGTGCTCATCGAAGAAGCGGTCACGGACGTCGACGGTAAGGTGCTCAAGCCCGAGATCAATCCCTGGGGTATCACGTTTTCCCAAGGGCTGTTCAACATGACCAGCGACAGCGGCCTGTTCCACGGCGAGCCCGGCTCGCCTGGCGCTCCTCGGCGCCTGCCGCTGTATGAAGCCAAAATGATCCACCAGTTCGACCACCGCTGGGCGACCTATGTCGATGCCGACGGCAAGCCGGGCGAAGTCGAAACCGCCGACGTGACCCCGGCGCAGAAAGCCGACCCAGACTTCTCTGTGCGCCCGCGCTACTGGGTGGACGAGCGCGAGGTGCTCGCCCGCATCGCCCGCGTACCCACACGCGTCGCCAAGGCGTGGCTGGCACGGCACGCCGCCACGCCGTGCACGGCCGACGACGCTTCGTCCGCCCTGCTGCTGGCCCTGGCCGCCTGGATAGCCGGCGAGCTGTTCAGCCGCGCCGCCGACGAAGCCAGCATCGATGACGGCTGGACGCCGCAGCGCAGCTTGCCGCACATCGCGGCCACCGAGGCGCAGCTCAAGGCATGCTACGCGCCGCTCGCACAGGCGCTGCTGGGAAGCGGGCTGACGACGAGGAAGGCGCTGGTCGAGTTCCCAAAATGGGCCGCGCAGAACCGGGACGCGCGTCTGTCCGACACGGAACTGGCCGAACTCGCTACTGCCTTGCAGGCCGCCAATTTGGCGCCGGCTCTGCTGGCCCAGTTGGATGCCTGGATGGATGCCCGCAGCCCACGCTGGCTGATGGGCTGGCGGGACATCTGCCGCAGCACTGACGAACGGACCGTCATCGCGTCGGTGGTGCCGCGGGTGGGCGTGGGCCACACAATGCCGCTCTACTTTTCCACGCGACCCGCGCAGCTCCAGGCCGCACTGCTGGGGAACTGGCTGTCGTTGACGTTCGACTACGTTGCCCGCCAGAAGGTAGGCGGGACCCATCTGACCTACGGCTATCTGAAGCAGCTTCCAGTCCTTCCGCCCGAGCGCTACACGCCGCAAGCCCTCGACTTCATCGCCCCCCGAGTCCTCGAACTTACCTACACCGCCCACGATCTGCGCGCCTGGGCCGAAGACCTGGGATACAACGGCCCGCCGCACCCTTGGAATTCCGAACGCCGCGCCCAACTGCGCGCCGAGCTCGACGCCTGCTATGCGCGCCTCTACGGCCTCACCCGCGACGAGCTGCGCTACCTCCTCGACCCGGCCGACGTGATGGGCGCCGACTACCCCTCCGAAACCTTCCGCGTGCTCAGGGAAGGCGAAATCCGCAGCTACGGCGAATACCGCACGCGGCGGCTGGTGCTTAACGCGTGGGACCGGCTGGCGTCTTCGAGTTACGCTGCCGCAGCCTCTCCCTTCTGAACAAGGGCCACATCATGAATGACGACGTATTCATCCGCCGCGTCAGGGCAAAGAATTTCAAGAGCATCGCCGCTTGCGACGTCGAGCTCGGGCCGCTGACGTATCTGGTCGGCCCCAATGGCTCGGGCAAGAGCAACTTCCTGGACGTGCTGCACTTCGTCAAGGACGCCTTGCAGGGCTCTCTGGAAAACGCCCTGCATCTGCGTGGCGGCTTGTCCGAGGTGAGGCGCCGTTCCGGCGGTCACCCCACACACTTCGGGGTTCGGCTGGACCTGCGGCTGCCGGACGGCCGCGACGCCTATTACGCCTTCAATGTCGGCGCCCGCCCAGCGGGTGGGTTCGAGGTGCAGCGCGAAGAATGTGTCATCGGTGCGCCGGGTGGGGGCCCCAGCTTCCTGATGTCGCAGGGCGTTCCCGAAACGACCAGCGAACAGGTATTCCCGGTCAGCACCCCCGACCGCCTGGCCCTGGTCAACGCGGCGGGATTGCCGGCTTTCCGGCCGGTGTTCGACGCCCTGACGGGCATGGGCTTCTACAACCTGAACCCGCGCGTCATCCGCGAACTGCAGAAGCCGCAGGACGGGGCGGTGCTCAAGCCCATGGGCGAGAACATTGCCAGCGTGATGGCGTTCATGGCGCGCTACGCGCCCGAGGACAAGGCCAGGGTCGAGGAATACCTCAATCTGGTCGTGCCTTCGGTGCATGGCGTGGAGCGGGTGGGCATCGGCCACATGGAGACCCTGGAGTTCAGGCAGGACACGGCCGGCGCCAAGCATCCGTGGCGCTTCGCCGCGCACAGCATGTCAGACGGAACCCTGAGGGCGCTGGGCATTCTGGTCGCCTTGTTCCAGGGTGGTGATGCCAGGCCGCCCAGCCTGGTGGGCATCGAAGAGCCCGAGGTCGCCTTGCACCCCGCCGCCGCCGCCGTGGTGCGCGAGGCGCTGGCGCGTGCCGCCGAGCGCAGCCAGGTGCTTGTGACCAGCCATAGCCCAGAATTGCTGGATGACCTGGCGATCCCGGTGGAAAGCCTGTTGGCGGTGTCGGGAGAAGGCGGTGTGACCCAGATCGCCCCCATCGACGCAGCCTCGCGCAAGGTCATCCGGGACCGACTCTATACAGCCGGTGAGCTGCTGAAGCTGAATCAACTCGCCCCGGACCCGAACCGCTTGACCGACCCGGACGGCCGGCAACTGAAGCTCTTCGGGGCGGATTTGTGATGACCATTGCCTGCATCGTGGAGGGCGATGGCGAGGTGCGGGCGCTGCCGGTGCTGCTGCGGCGCCTGGCCGAGTTGCGCGGCATCTTCGACATCCGGATTCCGGAGCCCATTCGCGTTCGTCGGGACCAGTTCATTCGTCGCGAGGAAGAGTTCCGGCGCAAGCTTCTCCTGGCGGCCGCCAAGGCCGAGGGTGGCAGCGTGCTCGTTCTGCTCGACGCCGACGACGATTGCCCGGTGAGTTTGGCGGCCGACTTGACCCGACGCGCGTTGGAAGTCCTGGGTGAAAGCTCTGTGGCGGTCGTTGTCCCTCAGCGGGAGTATGAGGCCTGGTTCCTCGCCGCGGCCGGGTCGCTGGCAGGCAAGCGCGGGCTTCAAAATGGACTGGCCGCACCAACGGACAGCGACGCGATTCGTAACGCCAAGGGGTGGTTGAGCGAGCGCATGTCGAACGGCCGCTATCACGAGGTGAGTGACCAGCCGGCAATGAGTGCGCTGTTCGATATCGAGGAGGCTCTGGCGGGGAGCCGTTCGTTTCGCAAGTTCGTCAAGGAATGCAACGCCGCCTTTGGTGTCGAGGCATGACGCCACTCGAGCGCACCCGCATCGAGAAGGCCGCCGCCGACTGCGGCTTCGATCTTGCGCCAGAGCTTCGGGAGGGCGGCCTGCTCCTTCGATCGACGGCCTTTCCCGAAACAGTGACAGTCCGGCTGACCGCTGACGCCCGCTTCGAGGTGCATGCGAGCGATTCGACTTTGCTGGAAGGCCTACCACTGGCACGAGAGGGCTGGACGCTCGCGGACGGAATCCCGACGCTGTACGCAGCGCTCGAGCGGGCCGCAGCGACGGCTCGAACCATGCCAAATCGCGTCGCAGCGCAGTTCGAACGGGCGACGAGGGCGCTGCCGCGATCCACAGAAGCGGAGTGCTTCGTGGTTCAACGCGTGGGGCAGGATCTATTCAGACGGGCGTTGCTGGACTACTGGCGGGGCCGATGCTGCGTCACCGGCCTTGCCGTTCCGGAGCTGCTGAGGGCCTCCCACATCAAGCCTTGGGCGTCCTGCGGCTCGGACGACGAGCGACTCGATGTGTTCAATGGTCTACTGCTCGCTCCGCATCTGGATGCGCTCTTCGACGGCGGATGGGTGAGCTTTGATGACGCGGGCGAGCTTCTGATGTCGACCACGCTGCCTCATGAGGCGTTGGTCTTGTTCAACCTTCAACACTCACTTCGTGTCGATTACCTGACTTCGCAGCACCAGCGCTACATGGGTTTCCATCGCGCCGAAGTGTTCAGGCAATGAGGGGGCACAAGATCAATGGAGGAAATTCATGGCACGTAGAAGAATAACCAGCCCCGCTGAGGACTTGATGGATGTCGTGGCCATGTTGCCTTGGTGGGCTTATGTGGCGCTGGCTGCAGTCTCGTATCTCGTCCTGCATCGTATCGCCGGCCAAGAGGTGGTTGCGGCCGTCAAGCCGGGTGAGATGGGAACCATGGTCACACAGACCCTCTGGAAGACCTTGGCAACTTTCCGGCAGTACCTATTGCCGCTGATTTGCGTGGCGGGTGCCGGCATCTCGGCGTGGCGCCGGCGAGAACGCCGCAAACTCATTGCGGATGTCGGCCAAACATTGCCACTGATCGCCGGTCGCGTCGCGGTGAAAGAACTGCCGGCAAGAACCGGTTGATCAAGGGTCGCAAGGGCATTGGGAAGTTCGCGGGTTTGATGGCGGCTTCTGTCATGACGCTGGAGACGCGGGCACGCGGTCGCTCATGCGGCTTTACCTTGCGCCTGGAAGATCTGGCCCGAGTCGAAGACATCGAGCAACTGGATATCGCCTTTCGAAGCGAGCCGTGCGACGCTGGGCTGCACGGCACCACGATCACGTTGACCGGCCTGCACCAGGGGTTGGCTTATCCCGATGCCAACAAGCTGCGTCAGGTGCTGCTGCAGGATTACGGCCGCCAGGACGATTTCCACATCACGGTGGATGGCAAGCAACTGGATGTGGACGACGTTTCCGGCAATGTGGTCGTCGCCAAGAACTATGTGACCGAAGCTGAAATGGCGCAGTTGCAGCGGCTGGTGTCGGCCTACCTGGATCTGGCTGAGGATATGGCGCTGCGGCAGATCCCGATGACGATGCAGGATTGGGAAACGCGCCTCAACCGCTTCATCGAGGCGACCGACCGTGAAGTTCTGCAGGATGCGGGCAAGGTCACGGCGGAAATCGCATGGGCACATGCGGAAAGCGAATTCGAGAAGTACCGCATCGTGCAGGACCGGCGGTTCGAGAGCGATTTCGACCGGGCGGTCAAGCAGATCGAGGCTGGGAGCAAACCAACAGACCGGGATGAATAGGAAAGGGACACTCCGTCGACTGCATCGGGCGAGCGCGCTTTGGCAGAGAAGTGGCAATTAGCGTGAAAGGATGTAATACAGAGGGCAATGTCCTCGAGCCGGGAACGGCAAGGCAAAGAAGTCAGGCGGGCACCGGAAGTGGTGGCACCGGCTGCGCGGGACGCGGCTCGGTCAGAGTCGAGGCCAGGGTCAAGGCCAGGGTCAGAGGGGCAGATGGCGCTCTCGCCCAAGGGCAATCCAACGATCAGGACCTTGGTCGCCGTCCTCAAGACGTTTGGCCAGCGCTTGTCCGTGGCACCGGAGAACCACGCGCGCACTTGAGCTACCGGATTCCGCGCCCATTCAGAGATAATTGCGGCTTCGATAGGGCACTGCCGGTCGAGGCGGATACTGCCCTCCCAGAAGCGGGTATGAAAGCGGAAACAAAATGAAGCCTGAAAGCCCCATGTTCAGCACCGACGCGGCTCACCGCCCGCTCTTTTCGTTCAACGTCTGAACCCGAGCAGCGTACAACCTGTCAGTGTGTGACACGGAAGCATCCATGCCCTTCGACATCGATCGGGACGAAGAGACTGAGAAGCGGCTCACGGAGTCCCGCGCAGCAGGCGGGCGAGAAGCGCGACGCCGTCAACCGGCGTGCCTTGCAGTCTGGTTCTTCCGGCAGTAAGTACCGACCACGGGTGGTCCCGGCCTAATCCTCCACCGGGCCACCCGGCAGACTCGACTACCGCTACAATCCTTCCCTGCTGAAGTCGGCGTGACCACGCGCCGTAGTCCACCGCGACACGGAGCCTCGATAGTGAGTCCTGACCCGCAAGACGGACGCATCCTGCTCGCTGACGACGACGAGTTCTTGCGACTACTGGCCGCCGAGTCGCTGCGTCATGCCGGCTTTACCGTCTACGAGGCGGCCGACGGTAAAGCCGCCGAGCGCCTCTTCGCGGACCACGACTTCGATCTCGTTCTGCTCGACGTCGTGATGCCCGAGTATGACGGTTACGCGCTTTGTCGTCAGATGCGCAGCGATGAGCGCGGCCGGCTGCTACCGATCCTGATGCTGACCGGCCTGAATGACACGCAGTCGATCGAAGAGGCTTATCGCTCGGGTGCGACCGACTTCATTACCAAACCGGTTAACTGGAGCTTGCTTACCCACCGAATACGCTACGCCCTACGCTCGAGCCGCGCCGTACAGGCTGTTCACCAGAGCCGGCAGCGGCTGGCAGACGCTCAGCGGCTGGCGCGCATGGGTAGCTGGGAATGGTCACCGAGCAACGCACGTCTGTCTTACTCCGACGAAATGCCGGTCCTGTTCGGCGACGACTGGCCACTGGTTGGCGCAGCGACGCTCGATCACCTGCTCCGGAGAGTACGCGAAAGCGATCGCGGGGGTTTGGACGCCGCGCGTCAGGCGCTGCTCGCGGACGGCACGCCGTACCAGCTGACTTACGGGCTACAACGGCCCGATGGCACGTGGTGCGAGGTCTTTGAGCAGACGCAGGCGATCCGCGATGCCGGCGGCCAGATCATCAAAGTCGAGGGCTTCTCCCAGGACATCAGCGAACGGGTGAAGGCGCAGCGGCGGATTGAGCACCTCGCGCTGCACGATGGCCTGACCGGGTTGGCCAACCGAAAGTTCTTCGCCCAGCTAGCGACGGTCGAGCTCGAACGCGCCCGGCGCCGGAAAAGCACCTGCGCGTTGCTCCACCTCGACCTCGACCGCTTCAAGACGATCAACGACGCGCTCGGCGAAGCCACAGGCGACCAACTGTTGCGCCTCATCGCCGAGCGCCTGTTGGCGGCGGTGCGTGGCAGCGACCTATTGGCGCTGCAACCGGCACTGCGCACCGCAGAAACCGTCGCCCGCATCGACGGTGACGCGTTCACGGTGCTTGTCCTTGACATCGCGAACCCAGCGCAGGCGGCCGTCGTTGCCCAGCGCCTGCAAGCGGTCGTCGCCAAACCACTTGCCGCCGAGGGACAGGAAGTCGTCGTCACCGCCAGCGTCGGAATCGCGCTTTTTCCGCGGGATGCCGATTCGGTGGATGCGCTTTCGCGCGGCGCCGAGCAGGCGCTGTTTGCTGCCCGCACTTCCGGTCCCGGAAGCTGCCGCTTTGTTGACGAGCAGATGAACTCGGCGGCACGCAGCAAGCTTGTGCTCGAAAACGACCTCCGACGGGCGATCAACGACGGTCAATTGTGCCTCCACTTTCAACCCAAGGTGGATGCCCGCAGCGGGCGCGTCTGCGGTGGCGAAGCACTGGTGCGCTGGCAGCACCCCAGTCATGGTCTGCTCGCACCCAGCCATTTCGTTCCTTTGGCGGAAGAAACGGGCCTGATTGTCGCCCTCGGCGATTGGGTTCTCGAAAACGCCGCCTGCCAGTTGCGACAGTGGATCGATGCCGGACTGACGGTGGTGCCGATTGCGGTCAACCTCGCCAGCCCCAGCTTCCTGCAGGAAGAGGTCGCGGATCGCTGTGCCGCCATCGTCCGACAGGCGGGATTGCTGCCGCAGCAGCTTGGTCTCGAACTGACCGAGTCGTTGTTGATGGTCGATCCGGACAACGCGATCGGTCGCCTCCAGCGCGTGCGTGAAAAAGGCTTTGCGCTGTCCCTCGACGACTTTGGTACCGGCTTCTCGTCGCTCAGTTACCTCAAGCGCTTCCCGCTCGACGAACTGAAGATCGACCGCGCTTTCGTCAGTGAGGTGACCAACGGCGGCAAGGATGCTGCCATCGCCCTGTCGATCATCCAGTTGGCGCAGCAGTTTGGCATGCGGGTCGTTGCCGAAGGGGTCGAAACTCGGGAACAGGCGCATTTTCTGTTGGCCAACGGCTGCCCGGTGCAGCAGGGCTTCTTCTATTCGCGGCCAGTGCCGGCACATGAGTTCGGGGTCTGGCTGGCTGCCGATGCACGCATCGAACGTGCGCATGGACACCGCAATGCGATAAGCTAGCGCGCGCGAATTCCCTTGCCGCAATCCCCGGTATTGGCGTGCGTCCGACAACCCTTCTGTCTAGCAAAAGGGGCTGTGCTCCTCACCTCCCGATGACCATCAATGACCGCCTGCTCAGACAACTTGCCCGTGACGGTGTGATCCAGATGGGTGGCGTGCTCGCGCTGCTGATGCCGGCACGTGCGAACGTTGCCTTCGGCGTCAAGGGGCTCGATGGGCGTTATCGACTCGCCAACCACGAAATGCGGCGACTGCTGAGCGGTGATGGCGGACGACTCGATGGCAAGTCGGAGCGCGATATCCTGCCACTGCATTTGCAAGACGAGGTGGTCGCGGCCGACGATCCGGTCATCCATCGCGGCGTCGCGACCTGCGCCACCGTCGAGCTGCCCGTCAACGGCCGGAGTCACCGCTACCTGTGGCTGAAGCTCCCCGTCCTTGGACCCGGCCGCGAACTACAGGCGATCGCCTCGATCCTCCATGACGCCGGGACAGCGTCCGAAGCCCCGCCGACCGCTAACGAAATCGATCACCTGCGGCAACGCAATCGTGAACTACAGCGCGCGGTGATCGACCTCGAAGAGGCCGCCGGCACCGATCTCTTGACCGGGGTGTGGAATCGGCGCCGACTCGAGGAGTGCGTACGGCGCGAGATCGACCGCCTAAACCGTTACCAGCAACCGCTGAGCTTGCTGCTGGTCGACATCGACCACTTCAAGGCAATCAACGACGACTACAACCATACGATCGGCGACCAAGTGTTGCGGACCGTCAGCGAGCTGCTGCAGAGCCAGCTGCGCGGCAGCGATGTGCTCGCGCGCTGGGGTGGCGAGGAATTCGTCGTCGTCTGCCCGAACACTGGCCGCGCAACCGCAGCCATGCTTGGCGAGCGTCTGCGGCAACTGGTCGCCGGCGGACGCTTTTCGGACGTGGGCAAGGTCACCGTCAGCATCGGTGTTGCCGAATGCGTTCCCGGCGAGACGTGGGAAACGGCGTTTCAGCGAGCCGACGCCGCCTTGTACCGGGCGAAAAGTGGCGGTCGCAACCAAGTCCAGGTGGCACCGGCCGCCGCATCGCCGGTAACCGATGACGGCGTCGTCGCCGATTTCGTCCAGCTTATCTGGGACCCGGCGTACGAGTGCGGTAACGACCTCGTCGATCACGGCCATCGCCAATTGTTCGCCGACGCCAACGACCTGCTCTCCGCCATTCTGTCTAAGCAATCTGCGGAACAGGTCGATGCGATCGTCGAAACACTGATCAGCGACGTACTCGCCCATTTTTCGGCTGAGGAATCGGCATTCCAGGCCGCCGGCTATCCGGACGCCGCGTTGCACATCAGCCAACATCAGGTGCTGATCGGCGAAGCGCAACGGCTGCTGGGTGGCTATCGCTGCAACCAGCGCGGCGTCGGCGACGTCTTCGAGTTTCTCGCCTGCGAAGTCATCACCCGGCACATGCTGGGCGCTGACCGACTGTTCTTTCCGTACCTTGCGGAGCTCTCGGCGGCCGCATCCGTCGACCGAGAACTGGCGTGACCGTCGTGCGAGCGACGCTGCACCTCGGCAGGGTGGCGCAACGCACGGCCAGCTTATTTGCTCACCGCCTCTTTGGTCTTTTCGGCGATCTCCTTCGTCGCATCGGCGGCTTTTACGACCATTTCTTTGCCGGCTTCCTTGGACGCGCTAACGACGTCCCGAGTTTTTTCCTTGACCTCGCTTTCGACGTTGGCGACCGTCTCTTTGGCCGCGACCTTGCCCGCTTCGGCCGCGGCGCCGACGGCGGCACTCGCAGCCTTCGCCGCCTCGCGGGCCTTTTCCGCCGATTCTTTCGCCAACCGCGCCGCCTCCACTTTGGCGGCGTCTTCTTTCTGACCGCAGGCAGAAAGCGCCAGCGCGAGCAAGGACAGTGCAACGACGAGACGTGTCTTCATGGCATCGACCTCCAGTTCGAGAAGAAAATGGGTTGCAGGATAGGGAGCTTACGACACTTTTCGGCAACCTTGCGAAAGGCTTCGCTGGCAGAAGCCGCAAGCGGCGGTCTGGCCCTTGCCGGACCCGTACGCGGATGAGCGGCACGCATCCGCTCCTCGAACCCACGCTGCGCGTCGCCTTGCAGGCGGCAATTGAGGCAGCGGTTGGCCACGCGGTAGACCTCGATCAGGCCACCCGGCTGGCCGGCGGTTCGATCTCGCCGGCGTTTGTCGTCGGCAGAGGCAGCGAGCGCTGGTTCGTGAAGACCACCCGCGCAGACCAGGCGGATTGGTTTGCGGCCGAGGCCGACGGCCTGCAGGCGCTGGCGCGCAGTCCGGCGCTACGCGTGCCGCAAGCGGTCGCCAGCGGTACCGCCGGCGACCACGCTTTCCTGGTGCTCGAATATCTGCCGTTGCAACGCCTGGAATCCGGCCCGGCGTGCGTCGCTGCCGGGCGCGCCCTCGCGGCGCTGCACCGGATCGCCGGCGACGAGTACGGTTGGCCACGCAACAACTATATTGGCAGCACGCCGCAGGACAATGCTCCGCATCGCAGCTGGCCGTTTTTCTTCGCCCGCCGCCGCTTGCTTCCACAATTGCTCCTGGCCCGGCAAAACGGCTACAGCGGGTCGCTGATCCACCAGGGCGAACGCCTGGTCGACAAGCTGGCAGCCCTGTTCGTCGACCATCATCCGTCGCCCAGCTTGCTTCACGGCGACCTTTGGTCGGGCAACGCGGCGATCGACGACGCCGGAACGTTCACCCTCTTCGACCCCGCGGTCTACTTCGGCGACCGCGAGGCCGACCTGGCAATGACCGAACTGTTTGGCGGCTTTCCCGACCGTTTCTACGCCGCCTACCGTGACGCCTGGCCGCTGGCGGACGGTTACGAACAACGCAAGCTGCTCTACAACCTGTACCACCTCCTCAATCACCTGAATCTGTTCGGCAGCGGCTACCGGCAGCAGGCGGAACGCATCATCGGCAAATTGCTGGCCGAGATCGGCGGCTAAGTGTTGCCCGGCAAATGACGTCCACTTTGTCCACATTGCCCCCGTCGCCAGAAGTCAGTCATTTCCGCCAGATCCTGCTCTGGCCTTTGCAGCTGATGCCGTTAGCGGACGAAGCTCGCCACCGATATCACCACCAGTTTCTCGAAGAGGTCAGTGCCGACCACGCCTGGCGGGCGCTGGACGACGAGTTCAGCGGCGATCCGACGCAATTTCAGGAGCGCCACTACAGCGAGTTCGTCACCTTCCTGCCCTACGTGCAACGCTTCCTCTACGGCGAGGACGACCGCGCCGACGGCGCTGCGCGCTCCGGCGATTCGCCGATCCGCATCTTCCGCCGTCACGATGTGACTCAGGTCCGGATGACCTTCAAGGATCGCGACGACGCCCTGACCTTCGATGTCATTCACGTCGATCTCTACTTCTTCTACGACATCGACGTCGTCATCCTCGTCGTCGAGATCGCCGCCGACCACCTCGACCTGTGGCGCGTTCAGGACATTCTGTATCGCTTCGGCCGGGCCTATCCGCCGTACTGGGACGACGACGGCAGCGGTGGCCACTGTCTGCGTCGCGCCGAATGGCTGGCGACCGACGGACGCGTGCTCGCCGCTTCCGACTACGAACGGCGAGACAAATTTCTCTCGTTCGTCAGGCGCTTCCGAGCGCCCTGCCTGTCGTCACACTGGGAGTTCCTGTTGCGACCGCTCGTCCTCCACCACTCCGACGAGAGCGGACCGCTACGCTACCGGCAGATCGAATACCACCGCATGCCGCTGCTCGCCTATCTGGCCGTAGCCAACCCGCGCCAGCTGACGCGAGCCGATTTCGCTCGCCTGGTGCTGGTCAGCGGACCCGGCGCGCGGGAGGCGCTACCGTTCTCGGACACGTCTCTGGAGCACTTCGAAGACCGCTATTGCTACGATCGCTACTGGCATCCCGGCGCCGAACAAACGGGGACGCGGCTGCTCAGCTGTGGCCATGCCTGCATCATGGTCGGCAGTACGCACGACGGCTACTTCACCAGCGCCGAAAATGGTCTGCTCGGACAGTTCCGGCACCAGTTCTTTCTCCTGGCGTTGATTCCGCACTTCCACAAGGCGGCCTTGCTGATGCTCTCCGACCGCTTGGTGACGGCGCTCAACCGGCTCGAGATTGGCAACGCCGACTCGGTCAAGCGCTTCAAGCGTGCGATTCGCGAGATCCTCGAAGTCTTTCTCCGCTTTACTCATCGTTACTGGTTCAACGAGATTTCCGACCAGGCGCAGGCGAGAGCGCTGTTCGCGATGACGCGCGAACACCTCGGGACCGAGCGCCTGTTCAACGAACTGCGCGAAGAGATCCAGGACATGAGCCAATACCTCGATTCCGACAGCCTGCGCCGCCAAGCCAACACGGTCGTCCGTCTGACCGTGGTCACGACCGCGGGTCTGATCGCGACGATCAGTACCGGCTTCCTGGGCATGAATCTGATCGACGCCGCACAGGAACCGCTCGTCAGCCGGCTGACTCTGTTTGCCCTCGTCTTCGTCATCTCAGCGCTGCTGACCGGATTCGCGATTCTCAAGTCGAAGCGACTGTCGGATTTCCTCGAAGCGCTGTCGGATGAACGACTCTCACGGCACGACAAGCTCGCCATGCTGCTCGCCGTCTGGCGCCGAAGGCGGCCGCCACGACCTGGGTGAACGTCGCTCTGGCAAGGGTCGGGGCGACAGGTGTAGATTAGCGTCTGACGCGCGCCGCTCGCTCGGTGGCGTGACTTCGGGACCGTCCTTCCTTGCGCATTCACACGCTTACGCCCGAACAGGCGCTGGCCAGTCTCAACAGCTCGGCCTCCGGCCTCGACGCCCGCGAGGCGGCGCGCCGGCTGGTCGAGTACGGCCCGAATCATCTCCAAGAGGTTGAGCGCGAGCACCTGCTGCTGCGCTTTGCGCAGGAGTTTACGCACTTCTTCGCCGTCATTCTATGGATCGCCGCGGCGCTCGCGTTTATTGCCGAGCACTTCGACCCCGCTCAGGGGATGGCGCGACTGGGTGTCGCCATTGTCGGCGTCGTTGTCGTAAACGGCATTTTTTCATTCTGGCAGGAATACAAGGCCGAACGGGCGGTCGCCGCGCTGCGCCAGTTGCTGCCGCAGAAGGCGCGAGTGCTGCGCGACGGCGAGATCAGCGACCTCCTCGCCAGCGAAATCGTCCCCGGCGACGTCGTCCTGCTCGAGGAAGGTGATTTCGTCCCCGCCGACTGCCGGCTGTTGACCGCATTCGGGCTCCGCGTCAACCTATCGACTGTCACCGGCGAGTCGTTCGCAAAGCCGCGCAGCGTCGAGGTCAGCGGCGAAGAGTCGCCGCTGCACGCCCGCAACCTCGTCCTCGCCGGCACTTCAGTCGTCTCCGGACAGGCGCAGGCCGTTGCCTACGCTACGGGTATGCGCACCGAGTTCGGCCGCATCGCGCATCTGACGCAGACCGCCGGCGAAACCAGCTCGCCGCTGCAGCGCGAGATTGCCCGCCTCTCACGGCTCGTCGCGTGTCTGGCGACCGGCATCGGGGTCGCCCTCTTTGTCGTTGGACAGGCGATCGGCCTGCCGCCGTGGGAAAACCTGCTGTTTACGATCGGTATCATCGTCGCCAACGTCCCCGAGGGCCTGCTGCCGACCGTGACGCTGTCGCTGGCCATGGCGACGCAGCGTATGGCCAGGCGCAACGCGCTGGTGCGTCACCTGCCGGCAGTCGAAGCGCTCGGTTCGACGACGGTGATCTGCAGCGACAAGACCGGAACGCTGACCCAGAACCGGATGTCGGTGCACCGCCTATGGATCGGTGGCGGCTTCGTCGCGCCGTCCGAACTGGAAAGCCGTCGTCACCTTACCGACGAGCATTACGAGCTGTTCGTCAATGCCGCCCTCTGCCATGATCTGAAGACGGTCGAAGAGGCCGGTCGCACGCTGCGACGGGGAGATCCGATGGAATTGGCGCTCGAGGAACTCGGGCGCAGGATCGCCGGCGCGCGGGTCGGTCACGCCCGTATCGACGAGATTCCGTTCGACACCGACCGCAAGCGCATGTCGGTGCTCATCGCGACGCCCCAGGGACGCGTGTTGTACACTAAAGGCGCGCTCGAAACCGTACTCGCGTGCTGTCGCTTCGTGCACTTCGACGCCGGAATCGCGGTTCTTGATCCCGCCGTACGGACCCGCCTGCTGGCGGCACAGGATGAAATGGCCAGCGCCGGCCTGCGCGTTCTCGCCTTCGCACACCGTGCCCTGGCCGACGACGGGACACCAATCGCCGAGGACGAGATGACCTTTGCCGGCCTGATCGGACTCGAAGATCCGCCGCGCGCCGAGGTTCCGGAAGCGATTGCGCGCTGCGAGGAAGCCGGTATTCGCATCCTCATGGTGACGGGCGACCATCCGCGCACCGGCCTGGCGATTGCGCGCCAGATTGGGCTGGTTCGAGGCGACCAGCCAGTGATCGTCACCGGCGAACAATTGCGTCTGATGTCGCCCACGCAGTTGCAACTCGCGCTCGACGCGCCCGAAATCCTCTTCGCCCGGGTGGCCGCCGAACAGAAGATGCTGATCGTCGACGCGCTGAAGAAAAAAGGCGAGGTGGTCGCAGTCACCGGTGACGGCGTCAACGACGCGCCGGCGCTGAAGACTGCCGACATCGGCATCGCCATGGGAATCGCCGGTACCGACGTCGCCAAGGCCGCCGCCGACCTGATCCTGCTCGACGACAACTTCGCCAGCATCGTCGCCGCGATCGAAGAAGGGCGGGCGGTTTTCGACAACCTGCGCAAGTTCCTCACCTACATCCTGAGCTCCAACATCCCCGAGCTGGTTCCTTACCTCGCCTTCGTCCTCTTCCGCGTACCCTTGCCGTTGACCGTGATCCAGATCCTGGCGGTTGACCTCGGCACCGACATGCTGCCGGCGCTGGCGCTGGGCGCCGAGCGCCCCGAGGCTGGAGTGATGAAGCGGCCACCGCGTGCCAGCGGCGAGCGCCTGCTGTCGTGGGGACTGGTCGCTCGCGCCTACCTTTTCCTCGGCGTCCTGCAAGCCGCGGCGGCAATGGCCGTCTTTTTCATCGTTCTGGGAAGCGCCGGCTGGCACTATGGGGAAAGCATCGATCGCCTGCATCCGCTTTACCTGCAGGCGACGTCGGCGTGCCTGATGACGATCGTCGTCATGCAGGCGTTCAACGTTTATCTCTGCCGTCACCCGGAACGCTCCTTGTTCACTTACGGCGTCAGCGGCAACCCCTCGCTGGCGCTGGCCGTCGTCGCCGAACTGGTGGTGATCGCCCTGATCGTGTATTCGCCAGCCGGCAACTGGCTATTCGGGACGGCGCCGATCGAGGCTTCGACCTGGTGGTGGGCAGTTGCTGGCGCACTGCTGATGGCGGCGGCTGAGGAAGCCCGCAAGGCGATATTCCGCGCTCACCGAAGTCGCCACCCATGACCCCGATCAGACCCCCCTTGATCGAAGCGCTGCTCGATCCGGCACGTTTTCCCGAGCCGGCATCGCGTGTCGACTTGATCGAGACCCACGCCTCGTGGGTCCTGCTCGCCGGCGACTTCGTCTACAAGATCAAGAAGGCGGTCACCCTCCCCTTCCTTGACTACGGCACCCTGCAGCAGCGGCAGGTCTGCTGCGCAGCCGAGTTGCGGCTCAACCAGCGCTTCTCTCCCGAACTCTACCTCGCGGTCGTCGCCATTAGCGGCCAGCCCGAAAATCCGCACTTCGGTGGCGAGGGTCCGGCGATCGAATACGCGCTGAAGATGCGCCGCTTTCCCGAAGAAGGCCGCCTCGACCATCTCTGCGCGCGTCGCGAACTAAGCTGGCGCCAGCTTTCCGACCTTGCGCGTACGCTGGCCCACTTTCATGCCCGCGCGAGCGTCGCGCCTGCGGCAAGCCCCCATGGCACCCCGGAGCGGATTCTGGCGCAAGCGGTCGAGAACTTCAGCGAACTGCGCGCCCTGGTTGACGACAAGGAACAGCCTCGTCTGGACGCGCTCGCGGTGTGGACGCAGCACGAGTTTGATCGCCTGCTTCCCTGCTTTGTCGAGCGCAAGGCGAGGGGGGCGGTACGAGAATGCCACGGCGATCTGCACCTCGGCAACCTGGTGTTGATCGACGGACAGGTGCGGCTTTTCGACTGCATCGAGTTCAGCGACGAACTACGCTGGATCGACGTCGCCAGTGAGCTGGCCTTTACCTACGTCGACCTGCTCGACCATCAGCAGCCAAACCTTGCCGGCTGGCTGATCAACGAATGGTTGAGCCGGAGTGGTGATTACGATGCGGCGAAGGTGTTACGTTTCTACGCCGTTTATCGCGCGCTCGTGCGCGCCAAAGTTGCCGCCATCCGCGCGCGACAGCGTGGCGCGCACGGGCGCCAGCAAGTAACACCGTACCTCGGACTCGCCACACGCCTCATGGATCCGCCCGTGCCGCGGCTGACGATCACCCACGGCGTCACCGCCTGTGGAAAAAGCCGCGCCGCCCGTCGACTGCTGATGACCGACCCGTGTGCGGCGACCTTGTGCCTCCGCTCGGATATCGAGCGCAAACGCCTGTTCGCTATGGCCCCCGAAGCGGACAGCCGGTCCCCAGTTGATGGCGGAATCTACACACCCGCGGCCAGCGAGCAGACCTATCGCCATCTGCTGGAACTGGCGCGTTGGCTGCTCGGTGCCGGATGGTCGGTGATCGTCGACGCCAGTTTTCTCGAACGCTCGCGCCGCGACCTCTTTCGGGGGCTAGCACGAGAAGCCGGTGCGGGGTTTGCCATCGTCGCACCGCAGGCAAACCCGGCGCAACTCGCCGAGCGCATACGCCACCGCCTCGCCCGTGGCCACAACGCGTCGGAAGCGACTGTCGACGTCCTTGCCCGCCAGCAACAACGAATCGAGGCCCTCGCTGCCGACGAAGTCCAAACCGTCATCGTCAACCACGACGAGGTACCAAGCCGAGAGCCGAACGGTGTCAGACCCCATGACGCACCGGCGCGACCAGCAAGCATCGACGACCCACTGTCGGATAATCTTACAGCAACCGCCGCAGACGACGGACGATGAGCCACCAGGCCATTGCTACAATTGATTATTTATTATCCGGCAAGCGATGGCGTGAAAATTGCTTGTCATTGAACGCAAACGTCTGGCAGCGAGCCACTCCCACCACGGCCGGACGTCGTTGAAACGTTTTTTTGGGTTACAATCGGTCCCCCGCGGTGGGGTGTTGCGGCACCCGGGACGAGGAACATCATGAACATTCTCAATAACTGGAAAACTCTCGAACTGCTCACCCGTGAAGGGGAAACCCTGGTTTGCATCGAGGGACGCGTCTATGGAAGCAATCCTCGCTTCCCGGCTTCCTCACATATCCGCACGTCGCCGATCACCGGCTACAGTTTCGAAGCGAGTTCAATGGTCGTAACGACCAAACGGGGATCCGAGTATCTGCTCGGCAAGCCCGATTCCTCGCAACCCTTTGCCCAGCAGCGCCTGATGCGTCGCCTGTCGCGAATCAGCCAGGCACCCACGACCGGCTTCAACGACCTCGAATCGCAGCTCACCGGTCTCGACCCGGTGCCGAAAAGCGAAACCCCGCAAAGCGTTTAGCTTCGTCTCGCCGCGCGTCTCGACTCCCGACCGCAACGCGCTTACATTGCCGATCGCAAGAACGGATCCGCAAAACGACCGTCCGGCTCGACCCCCGGAATATCCCCTGTCGACGTAACGACGGGGGCCGAAGCCCCCGCCGATAGCCTTTCTGTTTATCGGACGGCTACGTCCTCAGCAGGCCTTAAGCGGCCAGTGCGAAACGCTCATCGTTGGCGTTTATGGATTTGCGCGGATTACGTCCGTCGCCTCTCG
>CAYQVH010000025.1:0-58452 GCA_964420975.1 uncultured Candidatus Accumulibacter sp. | reverse complement strand
GCGAACGGGATAAAGCGCTGAGCGCACACGGAAGTCAGTCGATCGAGTACCGCCGTGCGAACCGGCGCGCGTATCGCGCCTGTCAACGGCGCATCGACTATCTGCCCGACGGTGAGTCGGTCGAGATTCTGGAAGCCGCCCTGCGCGAGGGCTACGCGCTGAGCCTTGGCGATGCGATCAACCAAGCCTTGCGGACGTGGCGAGATACTTTCCCGGAATAAAGTAGCGTCGAATAGCAAGGTTTCGGCACGCAAGACCGGCATACAGACCCACCAAGGCTTTAACGAAGGCGGGGACAGAGAAGGTGTCGCAACAGACGATCGTTCAACCTGACGCGAACCAGACCTTTCAGTTCAAGGGCTATAGGCCAATCGTGTTCTTCATGGATCGAATATTGCTAGGTTGCAAAGCACAATGCCTTGTACATAGATCATGACCTGCCTTGCGCCGACCCTTCTTGACCGCTTCTCGCCGATGCGGTCTATACTGGTGGCACGGTGCTGAACACACCAAAGACAAAGCGGATAGGCCACCCCGTCAGCGTGGCGTTGTTACGTCTGTAGGTTTGCTTCTATGGGCGGATGCGCCTGTCCGTAAGGCTGGTGGCACGACTTTGTCCGTGTGTTCAACATCCGCCCACCCTCGCCCTGAGCGGCGGGGCTTTGAGTCTCTCGACAGGAGCAACCACATGGCAACCAAGAACACCCCCCGAGAAATCGCCGGCGAACTGGGAGACTGCGCCAGCCTGTTCAAGTGTTACATGGGCTGGCAAGGAGCATTGCTTGCCGCAATCGGGCGCATCGCTCATCGTGATGACCTGCTATCGACCGAAGGGTTGAGTGTCGGCGACCGGATTCAAATCGACGAACTGGCGGCAATCGGCAAACACCTTGCGGATTCCGTTTGGAGCATTGCCGAAGAATACGTTGTCGAGGCTGATCAACTGCGAGGTGCCGCATGAACGCTGCTGACCTGATTGCCGCCCAGCCAGAGAAAACCTTCGACAAGCGCCCCGAGGACGCCATCAGGCCGATCGACAGCGCAAGCGACTTGTGCGGCTGGCTGGACGAGATCTTCATCAGCATCCGACGAGAAGCCGAGGGCAAGAACTGCCGCTTGCGTATCGGCAAGCTGGCTGCCGCCGGCGCTTACCTGACCGAGGATGTGGGTAACTACTTTGATTGCCGGCACGGCAACATGTTCGGGAAGCTGAGGTAGGCAGGGGTTATCCCGCCAGGCCGAAAGCGGAAGAACGAAGCTCGAAGGCGCTGCCCTAACGAGCTGACCCACCCCAAGGCCCGGCCAAGCGCCGGGCTGCGAGGGCAGTTTTTCCCGCTGGTGCTAGCCCGGTGATAGCCCAACAAGAAGCCCGGTCTTGCTGGTCGTTCTAAGCGATTGATTTATTGGTGCCGCTGGACGGAATCGAACTGTCGACCTACGCATTACGAATCGGCACGCGCTCATTATGCCATGATTTGAGATTAGATGGCCCAGGGGCGCTTACAACAAGGGAAATCCGCGACTTAATGGCTCTACAGGGGCAAAGACAGCACGACTGAACACAGCACTGTTTGGTGCGAAATCGTGTTCGTGCCGTGGCCCCGTAACCAGGAGCCAACACATGAAGTCGAAGATAACCCAGTCCCTCGTCGAGAGGGCACCAGCCCCCGAGCGAGGCAAGTCCGCGCTGTACGCCGACAGCGAGATGCGCGGGTTCTACCTGATCGTCACCCCCACGAAGCGCAGCTTCTACGTCCAGTCCCTCGTCAACGGCAAGCAGGTCCGCACGAAGCTTGGCGACCACCCGGCGATGGACGCCAAGCAGGCGCGCGACGCCGCCCGCAAGACGCTGGTCGATATGCGCGGCGGGGCCAACCCGAACGAGGAGCGGCGCAGGGCCAGGGCGCGGGGCATCACCCTACGCGACGCGCTCGACCTGCACCTCGCGGCGAAGCCCCTGTCGCCGAGGACCAAGGACGACTACCGCTACAACTGCGAGCAGTACCTCGCCGACTGGCTCGACAAGCCGCTGGCCGAGCTCGGCGCGGACCGCGCTAGCGTGCGCGAGCGCCACCGCAAGATCACCGAGAAGCACGGCGCGCCCTCGGCCGACAACGTGTTCCGCATCTTCAGGGCTGTCTATAACCGCGGCCTTCGTGAGCATCCAGAGTTGCCAGCGAACCCGAGCGCCAATGTCGATTACCACGGCCTGCGTCGGCGCAAGGTGGAGGTCGAGGCCGAGCGCCTGCGGGCTTGGGGCAAAGCGGTGCTCGGCCTCCACCCCGTGCGGCGCGACCTGCACCTGTTCATGATCCTAACCGGGATGCGGCGCACCTCGGCCTGCGAGGCTCGGACGTCCGAGCTGGACCTCGGCGCGCGGCACCTGCACGTACCCAAGCCCAAGGGCGGCGCGGCCCGAGCGTTCGACCTGCCGCTGTCGGGGCCACTCGCCGACCTGCTCGGCCACCGGCTGGCCCAGAACCCGAAGCTCCACCGCAAGAGCCCGTGGCTGTTCCCCGCCGACTCGAAGTCGGGTCACGTCGCCGAGGTGGCGCAGCACGAGCTGGACGGCCTGACGGGGCACGCCCTGCGGCACACCTACGCCACGCTGGCATTGCAGGCGGGTGTCCCCATTGCCGAGCTGAAATTCCTGCTGAACCACGCCGCGGGCAACGTGACCATGGGCTACCTGAACCCGACGCTGGACCACCTGCGCGGCTACCAGGAGAAGGCCAGCGCCTACGTGCTCGAAGCCCTCGGCCTCGAATGGACGGAGGGGCAGTGGCCTCCGCGCCTCGCAACCACGCCTGCGGAAGCCGCGTCAATCAACGAATGCGAGGTCGCGTAGCGCCTGCAAATGATGATGTTTTTTCTGTTGACGGGCGTTCAAACTTCTCTCCAGCGCGCTACTTGACCGGGGCGCTCGCCGAGGTAGGCCACCTCGACCGAGCGTCTCACCAACCTACTTTTTGGAGATGTGAGCATGAACAACAACAGCACTATCGATTCGATCCGCGAGCACGTCGTTACCCTCGGTAACGAGCTCGAGTTCGCTACCGGCATTCGCGCCATCGCCGCCGAACGGCTCATGGCCGAGCGCGACATCCATGACCCCGAAATGCTGTACCAGGCCTGCGAGGAGCTGATCGGCACGGTCAACCTGTTCGAGTCCTACGATGATCCTCTCAACACCGAACCCGGCGAACTAGTGCTCGGCCAGGGCCTGCCGTTCCGCTCAATGGAAGCGTATATCGCCCTACGGGAAAGGTTCGGCGCGCAGTGGCTCACGCAGGCGATGGAGCTGTACGTCGAGAGCCACGGGACCATCAAGCTCGGCAGGGATCGGGAGAGTTGCGCCCGCAAGCTGCTGGACCGCGCCCGCTGCTGCTTCGGTCTTGACAGCGCATGGCACGGGCCGAAGGTGGCATCCGACGGCTTCGAGCGCTACCAGCGCGCCGAACGGATCGCCAACATGAATGCCTACCTCTCGGCGGCCGCCTGATCCTCTATCGGGGCGCCGTCGCGCCCAAGGCGATGAAACGAAAGGGCCACCGTCGAGGTGGCCCTTTTTCATGACACGTCCGGGCAACGTTCAGCCCTCATCGGTGAGCGCGGGCTCGACCACGGCCACGGTCGCCAGCCACTCGGCCGACTCCTCCTCGTTCATCTCGGCGGCGTGCACCTTCTGCCGGGGCGGGACCTCGATGCCCTTCTTGCGCATGTCGTGGGCGTACCACCTGACCGACTTGGCGGTTGCCTGCGCGCCCTCGATCTGCGCATTGACCATCTCGGCGATCAGGGCGTGGGGGTAGCCCGCCGGGTCCATCAGGAACTCGCGGGCGAGGCGGCCGATGCCCTTGCCGCTGGGCTTCTTGTCGGCCTCTGCCGGGGCCTCGGTCGTCTCGGCGGCCTCGGCCTGCGGCTGTGCGCGCCGCTCGGTCACCTCGGGCTCGGTGCCTTGCCCGAACGACGCGAGGTCGATGCTTCCGGCTGCCGCGATCTGCTCGATCCGCGCGATCAGCTTGGCCTTGGTCGCGAAGGTCTTGGGCCCTGCCGGCTCGTCTGCGATGGCGTTGTGCAGGGCCAGCAGGGACTTGGTGCTCATCTGTTGCAGTTCCATGGTTCAGTCCTCCTTTTTGCCGATGAAGGCGAGTGCTTGATTCAGAAGTCCGGCGACGTGGGCGAGGTCGCCCGCATGTCCCCAATTGGCGGGGTCGCGCGCTTCGCGCTCCCGCTTTACCCCGACAGCGGCGGCCAGTCTGTCGAGCGCAGCCTCGACTTCGGCGGCCCTGGCCTCGAATGCCTCGTGGGCGGTTGCATGGTATTTGTGCGCCATCTCGTTGCTCCTATTTGGTTGGTCCGTGGGAGCATTAGGTCGCGTTCGTGGGGTTCCGGGAGCGGGGGCCCCCTCAAAAAGTTGCCCTCTGACTGTCGATCGGCGCGCGACGCGGCGCAACTGCATGAAAAAGAAGGGCCGTCCTTGTGGGACGACCCTCCGAAGCACGGCCGGGGCACCTCGGCCTCTGTTCCGACCCCGGCCGCTGGCACCAAACTCAGTGGGCGTGCGCGAGGGGCTGGCGCTCGGCCTGCGCCCAAGTCTCGCGGTCGAGGTAGGCGTCCCAAGCGCGGCTGTACGGCATGCCGGCCAGCGCCGCGGCCTCGTCGAACTCGGGCGAGTACGGGGCGACGCCGACGCGGCGGGCCTGCTCGGCCAGGGCGTCGAGGAGGTCTGCGCCGCTGCGCAGGGCGCGGACCATGCCGCCGAGGGCGACGGCTACCGGGTGGCTGGCCTCGTAGGCGGGCTGCTTAGTCATCTCCGCCCCCGATCAGGTCGCGGTCGATGCCGCGCTCGCGCAGGGCGAGCTGGACGGTGTTGATGGGGTTGGAGCGGCCGTGCTTCCAGGTGCGGATGGCGACGAGAATCCCCTGCAGACGTGCGTCGCCCAGCTTGATGTACTCGCCGACCTTGAGGAAGTCGTCCAGGCGCATGGCGTGGGCCAGCTCGGCGGGACCGACCGGGCGCTCCTTGCTGGGCATGCGGTCGAGCAGGGAGAGCACGGCGGCGGCCAGCGGCACGTTCTTGGAGGACACCGCGACCTGCGCCATGTGGCCGAGCTCTGCGGGGCCGGCGTAGGCGAGTTGGTTCAGGTACTCGGTGCGCTTCGGGTCGCCGAGGGCGGCGCGGCTCAGCACCTTGGCGGGGCTGTCGTAGAACTGGCGCTGCGCGATGATCTGGGCGTGGGGTGCGCCCGCGGACTTCAGGTAGCTGTCGAGCTCCTTCTCGGCGTTGGCCTTGATGTCGCGGACTACCGCCAGGGTCTCCTGCTCGGCGAAGCGGGCACGGTCGACCATGCCGACGCCAGTCTGCTTCCAGCGGTTGGCGATCTCTTGCTTGCGGGTGTCGACGTCCTTCTGCAGGCGCTCGATGGCCTTGAGGACGCGGCCGTGCAGGCCGTCGAGGGAGGATGCGAGCTCGCCGATCTGGGCGGGCGTGAGGAGGGGTGCGTCTGCGAGGATGGTCATGGCTTCTGGCTCCAGTGGGTTGGTCTCCTCCGGTCGCCTCCACGAGCGCATCCCGAGCCTTCGGGTGGTCACGCGCCAATGCGCGACCGGATGCTGTCAATGTGTCGTGCGGGCGGCCCGGAGCGAGCCAACGTTTGCCACGCCGTGTTCCAGTGTCGCGGCCGCCATCACGGCGGCTTGCGGATCAGGGGCTTGCGGTCGTCGGCGTCCCGACAACCAATCAGAGGTCCCCGTCCGGGTCGGCCCCGAGGGGCAGCCCGCCCAGGCCGCCGCAGGCGCAGCACAGGCGGACGCTGGCCACGTCCTCGGAGAAGTGCGGGCGGCCGCAGGCCATGCAGCGGAGCCAGCCGACGCGCCGCACCAGCCGGGGCGGGTCGAAGTTCGGGTCCATCACGGGGGCGCGTCGCGCGCCTCCGTCGTAGGGCCAGCGTTCGGGCTCGGCCAGCGGCTTGGCGAGGGTGCAGTCCTCGGGCCGCCTGACCTGTCGTTTGCCGGGCGTCTCGCCCAGCCAGCGGTAGGTCGGAAAGTTTGGGCTGTGCGCCCGCTGCTGCACCATGGCGGGTAGAAGGCCTAGGGCCAGTGCCGCCTGTCGGGCGCTGGGGTATCGCACCCCATCCACCTCGACGCCGACCGCGTACCCGTTACCCCTCGCCACGGTTGATGCTTCCGTTGGCGCGCCTGTCCTCGTACTCCAGGCTGAGCCGCTGCCACTCGTCGTGGTCCAGGCGCGGCACGGGACCGAAGCAGGCCATCTCGCAGCGGTCGGCGAGGGCGTCGCGCCCTCCCATCTCCGCGATGCCCTGCGGGGCGGTCCCCTGCCAGGCGTCCAGGCTGCGGTCGATCATCTCGGCGCGGGCCAGAGCCTCGGCCACGGTCAGCCTCTCACTCATCGTCGTCCTCCTCGCGGCGGTTGCTCTTGTACTTGGCCAGTAGCTCGGTCAGCGCCTTGCGCTCCTCGCTCGGCATCCTGAGCAGCGCGTCGGCGTCCAGGCCCGTGTCCTCGACCTTGACGCGCAGCCTGTCGGCGAGCTGGTCGCCGTACCGGAACTTGAGCATGACCTCCAGGAGGCGGTCGCTGTGCTTGCGGACGGTGAGCGGGCGCTCCTCGCCCGTGTCGGCGTCGCGGGTCATGGAGAGCTGGCCCTGGTAGATCACGGGCTCCTCCACACCGATGCAGGCGCGGCGGTACGCCTCGTCCAGCAGGGCGTCCATGGCGACCTCGATGGACTGTTCCCAGCGACGGCGGAAGTCCAGGTCGTTTTGCTTGTACTCGAATGCGAGGCGGCGGGAGATGCCGCACACCTGGGCCGCCTGTTTAGGCGACGCGGTGTCCTCCAGTATCTGGAGGAACAGCTCCTGCACCTCGGGGGTGAACTTCTTGGCGGCCACGGCCCGACTCCCGAAAAATGGTGTTGAACTTGATCGTGCCGTGTTAATGCGCGCGGGCACGCCATCGTTTCGGTAAGTGCATCAACCACTTGGGAGGCGTCGGCCCTCGAATCGATGATTAGGCGGCCTGGAACCACGCGCGCGAGGGAGAGGTCTGGGGCGCTTCGCGGCGCCGATCGGGCCGCGTTCCCCGCATCGGCCGCCACGCCCGCCACGGTCGGCCAGGCTTAGGCCGCGCCGACTCGGGAATCTGGCGCGCCGAACGACATGCCCGAGGGAAGCCCAGAAGCCGTTCGCAAAGCCGTTCGCTGTTTTTTCTTTATAAATCAATACTTTGTTTATCAATGAACAGCTTGAACAACATGAACAGGTTATTTCTTTCCGACGACAAAACGGCCTCCCCTCGAAGTTAAATCATGGCGAGGGTCGGCTATTTAGTATTTAGTCGGTGCTCCGTAAGTCCTAAAACGATTTCGGAGCCGAAAAACTCGTTCATGCCGTTCATCGAGACTTAAGTGCATGATCTGCAAAGAAAAACGAGCAAAAAGAAGCCGTTCGACAAGTAGCGCGTCGAACGGCATCGAAGCTGTTCTCCCTCAGCCCCAGAGTTGCTTCGGGTCCGCCCCCACTATCTCCGCGAACCTGGCGCGAGCCTGGCCGAGGTCGGGGACGACGAACACGCGCCTGTCCTTGCGGGCGCCGCTCCTGATCTGACGCGAGGTCACGCCCACCCTGGATAGCAGCACCTTGGCGAGGCCCGGCAGCGGCCTCGGGTGCCGGGTGCGGTTGCGAGCGAAGGACAGGTAGCTATCGTAGAGGTCGGTCTTGTCGAGCTCGACCTCGCCGCCCTGCCAGTCCCGGTCCTCGTCGTAACCGGGGAGGTCGCCCTCGTAGAGCAGCGAGTACCACCAGGAGAACTCGGGGTCCATGCCGCGCAGCTTCTGGTCGGCCAGCGCGCTGTTCTGCGGGATGTCGTTGCGCGGGTGCCATCCGTCGATGTGGCGGGTGAGCATGTCGTGCAGGAAGGCGGCGCGGCCTCCCTCGTCGAGCTGGCGGTTCAGCGCGCGGAAGAAGTCGTGGTCATCCTTGCGGGACTCGTTAACCTTGAACACCGCGAAGCGCCGCTCACCGTCCAGGCCCGCGGGCACCACCCAATCGCTGTTTGACGCCATGACGATGTGGATCAGGTTCTTGCCCATTACGGCGTCGCGGCCCTTGCCCTCGTAGGCGACCGTGGGCTCGGTAACGAGCGCCTTCAGCTTCGCCTCGCCGGCCTTGTCGCCCGACCAGAACGCCTCGTCGGCGAACAGGCAGATGCAGTTCTGCAGGTGGGAGTTGAAGCGCCCCGTGATGTGCTCCGGCGAGCTGATGTGGAGGCCGTGCGGCCCCGCGAGCTGCTGGAGCACGCGGCCGAGCGTACCCTTGCCGGTGCCCTTCGCGCCTTGGAAGGCGATCGCCACCTCCGCTGGCTCGGACGGACGCTGGAACATGGCGGCGATCCAGTTCAGCACGTAGCGGTAGCTCCTCGGGTCGCCGTCGGTCAGTACCTCGCGGATGAGCTGGTCCAGCAGTGACCAGTTGCCCGGCTTCGGCTCGACGGCCCAGCCGCGCCACAGGTTCAGCCAGCCGTCATGGTCGCCCGACGGGTCAAAGATGACGCCCTTGTACTGGCGGCGCTTCGCGTGCTTCAGCCAGAACTGTGCCCGCGTCGTGGGGCTGGCGTTCACCTGTTCGACGAAGCTGTTGCAGTAGAGGTTCTGGAAGTCCTCCTTGGTGGAGCGCTGGTAGAAGTGCCTGCCGAGCACGGGGTCGAACTCCTCGGTGAAGACGCGGAACTTGCCGTTCTCCATCACGACGCAGTGCTGGGCGTTCATCTCCTCAAGGACCGCGTCCTTGCCCTCGGGCTTCGGCGGCTGGCGCAGGGCCGCGTCGTCCACGCCCTGGCCGAGGTCGTCGGGCTCGTCCCATGCGTCGAAGTCGTCCTCGGGGTCAGGGCGCGCCACCTCGCCGCCCGCCTCCTGCACGACCTTGTGCAGGAACTTGATGGTGACGGGGCGACCGCGCCGGCCGCCCGAGGGGCTGGCGTGCAGCGAGTCCCACCGGCGGCCGATGATCCAGGCGTCGTCCAGGTAGTCCGGGTCCTGCGTGCTCCAGTCGATGAACTCCTGCCGCCCCTCGCCGGCCGTGGCGTGGTGGCAGGCCATCATGAGCGCCAGCCAGTCGTCGTGCGCGCTGAACTCCGTCGGGTCGAGCTGTTCCAGGGTCTCGGCCAGCTTCTCGGGCGTCAGCTCGCCGAAGCCCGCAGCCTCGCCGTGGGCACGAACCGGGCGGCGCGCCATCGCCAGCAGCCTGTCCAGCATCGGGGGCGCCTCCTCGGGGAACGGCGCGAGGTCGTCCCACTCGTAGGGCTTGCCGCACGGGTGGATAGACCCCGGCGCGACGACCTGCCGCCCGTGGCTCTTGAACTCCAGGCCGGGGTAGTCCTCCAGGCTGTCGAGGAGCTGCACGTCGGCGGGCTTGCGGAAGTAGTAGTGGTGCCCGCCCGACCCCGTGCGGACGTGCGGCGCCTGCGAGAGGTCCAGGCCCGCGTCGCGGACGAGCTCGGCCAGCGTGTCGCGGCCCTCGGGGAAGTTGCGGGGATCGACGTCGAGCACGACCCAGTTCGGAGGCAGGCGCACGCCCACGTTCAGGCCGGCGCGCCTCGCGCGCTCCAGCACCTCGCGGCTGTCGTAGTCCTTCGCCTGCCATGCCGGGTCAAGCGGCGACTTGCCACGCTGGCGGCCCCTCGCGTCGATTGCGTTCCAGCGGTGCAGCGGGATCAGCGTGAGGCCCGCGCGGATCAGACCCTCGACGTCGAACGATGGCGTAAGGCGGGGCGAGGCGGCGGCATGATTGCCCCCGTGAGCTTCTGCATGCTCCACCTCCATCTCGAAGGACTCCTTGCGCCCGCCTTGCCCGCGGGCGCTTTCTTTTGTCGCGTCCATGGTCAGCCCTCCGCCTTGGCGGTGCGGGCTGCAAGCATCGCCATGGCCGCACGCTGGACGCCTTCGCCCATCGGCTGGCCCTTCATGTACTCGCGCAGGTCGCCCAGGCGGTAGCGGATCAACTTCGGCCCGACGCGGACGAAGGCGGGGCCGCCGCCGTTGCAGCGATACCAGGACAAGGTGTTGTACTTGAGGCGCAGGAAGGCGGAAGCCTCCTGGGCGGTGAGCAGCGCCTCGTCGGGGAGTGCGTGGAGCTCGGCCAGCTCCGCGGGGGTGAATTTCTTCGGTTCGTATGCCATCTCTGGTGCTCCAGGTCAGTCGTTGCGGCCGTGCCGCGGGAATGACTGCCTGCTGTGCGTCGCAGAGATGGACCCGATTCTCCCCGTCAGTCGGTGCCGGGGCGGGCCTCGGCTGTTCTTGCCACCGAAAGCACTTCTGACCGCCATAGCTATTGCCGGCGATCCTCAGGCCAATTGCTGGACCGATTGCTCACATATTGCCATGTGGGCGCACGCGAAAACACCAACGTTCGCCCGACTGCCAGACGAGCCCAGGAGGCCCGATTAGGTTCGGCGCGGCTCAGCGCCAAGGCCGAGGCATCCGGAAGCGGCACGGGTCACCTGGTGAGACCGGAGGGCCGTCGGGGCTGGTTCCGAGCGGCCTCGGCATCACGGGTTATGAAAGTTGGCTGCCTAGCGCGCTGGGACTCGGTAGTATTGGAATAACCAGGATGCATGCGATGGAGGCGCGGCGTCTGTCATCCCGGCGACTTGGCCAATATCCACAAAAACCGCAAGGAGCACTCATGACAAGCATCGCCCGCGCGCTCGCGCTCTCATCGATCCTCGCCCTGGTCGCGCTCGCCGGCTGCTCGACCACCTCGGGCACAGGACCCAACGTAACCCGTAGCGGCTTCGACGGCGCACGGGTCGTGACCATCAACGGCCACGGCAACGCCTGCAAGGGCATGCTCTGCACCGGGCTGGGAGCGCACTGGAACTCTAAGACCCCGGCCGACGCGGTCCTCGTCGTCTACCTGTTCAACGACATAAAGGCCATCACCGGGGCCAAGCTGAACATCGACGGGCAGACCTACGACCTGACGACCATGCAGACCTTCACCAACTTCAACGAGCTGGGCGCCGCGACCAAGGAATCCCGCAAGGGCTTCATCGTGCCGCTGGACCTCGTCCGCAAGATCACGACATCGCAGCGCACCTGGCTGCGGGTCCAGACCACTGGCGGCTACGCCGAGGACGCGGTCATCGACGGCCAGACCGACAGCAAGGCCTACCACGCGCTTAAGCGCTTCCTCACTGCGGTGGATCAGGGCCAGGGCTGACTTTGCCCCGTCATGCGTAGAAAGGACCTCCTCATGGGGAGGTCCTTTCGTTTCATCGGTCTGGATAGCGCAACGCTCTGACAACCTATCAGGCGACCGGCCTCGTCGCCTCGGCCGCCTTCACTGCGGCCTTGTGCGCCTTGTAGAGCGTCAGCGCGCGGTCCCACACGACCTGGGCCAATGCATCCGCTTCGTCAGCAGATGCTCCGTCCATCCGCTGCATGCGGATCGCAAGCACCTTGGTCGGCCAGTCACTGCCGAGCGCCTGATACGAGAGCGCGAAGGCACGGTAGAGAACATCGCAGTCCCAGCAGCGCGTTGCAGCGACGACCTTTCCGAGGTCGCTCTCGACGCGCCCCTTCACGACGTTGTGCCATTCGTCGTAGCCGTCATCCTCGTCACAACCGTCGCGGAAAGCATTCCACGCGGACACGACGCGGACGGGGCCGAAGCCGTCGTGGTCCTTGGACAGGAGGCTGTTCCAGATGGGGCCTAGGGTGAGGTCCAAGAGGAATGCCTCGCCGCCACTTGAGGTTGCAGGGTCGAACTCGCCCGTGAAGCGCTGGGTAATGGTGGTGTATGAGGTAGGCATGTGAATCTCTCCAAAGTGGTTTAAGGGTTTGTCGCCGGGGCGTCCCCCGGCACATCGCCTGCGATGGAAAGAAGTTTCACGCGCCGGTCAAGTGCGCGTCCATAAACGATTGCAGGCGGCAGGGTTGCCGCGGAAGGTAGGAAGTTGCCGTTTTTCGGCAGGTCGCGGGATCAGACGCCGCCGTGGCCGATGCGCTCCCAGGCCTCGCGGAACTGGTCCTGCTCGTAGTCGGCCGGTTGCAGCCAGAAGGACACCCGGCCGTCCTTCTCGCCCCGGTGGGCGCGCTCACGTACCTCGGACGGCAGCAGTACGAAGGCCGACGGCGTGGGCGTGGCGACCTTGTTCACGATGACCCAGAAGTCGCCCATGATCTTATCGAGGCTCGTACCGAGCGGCACTGGGTTGCGCTTGCTCAGCGCCTTGACCTGGACCCCAACGAAGCGGGAGGCGTCGCGGCTGTAGGCAATGATGTCGACGCCGCGGGCGTTGCGCGCGGTCGGCATGACGTTCCACCCGAGCAGGGACAGGCGGTAGCAGCAGTAGTACAGCCCCACATTGCCCGTGAGCTGTGGGTCTAAGGTCGCGTTACCGTTCCCGTTGTCTGCCATCGCTGCCAAGCCTCCATAGCAAAAGGGCCGCCCGAGTGGGCGGCCCTTCTACTTCAAGTGGTGCCGGAGATAGGAGTCGAACCTACGACCTTCGCATTACGAATGCGCTGCTCTACCAACTGAGCTACACCGGCTAAAACCGAAACTTGTTCAAACTGTGTTCGTTCGTCACTGCGGCTACGCCGCTGGCACTCCCGAAGCCTTGTACTGCTTGCCTTGTAGTCCAGACTGTCTAGAGCAACGCTCCGATTACGAATGCGCTGCTCTACCGACTGAGCTACAGCGGCACGACCAGGGTGAAGTGAGCGTGACGAAGTCATTTTATCAGCACCGCAGGAAACTTGGAACCCTCCTCCGAGCTACATTCGGTGGTCTGCCTGTGACCGGCGATCCGATCAGTCGAGCCGTGCCAGCGTCGACTTGGCGAGCGGTGGATTCTTGGCGAGGTATTTCTTGATTCCCGACAGGATCGCTTCGGCGATCTGATCCTGATACGCGTCGTCGTTGAGTCGTTTCTCTTCCTCGGGGTTCGAGATGAACGCGGTCTCGACGAGAATCGACGGGATATCGGGGGCTTTCAACACCGCGAACCCTGCCTGCTCGACGTTGGCTTTGTGCAAGCGGTTGATTCCACCCAGCTCTTTGAGCACCGCCTTGCCGAGCTTGAGGCTGTCGTTGATCGTCGCCGTCTGCGAGAGATCGAGCAGCGTGCGGGCGAGCACCGGATCCTTGACGTCGAGATTGACGCCGCCAATCAAGTCGGCGGCGTTCTCGCGTTGTGCGAGGTAGCGGGCGGCCGAACTCGTGGCCCCACTTTCCGAGAGGACAAAGACCGAGGACCCATTGGCGTCCGGCCGGACGAAAGCGTCGGCGTGAATCGAGACAAAGAGATCCGACTGAATTCGCCGCGCCTTTTGTACTCGCGCGTGAAGCGGAACGAAATAGTCGGAATCTCGAGTCAATACCGCACGCATGTTTGGCTCGGCTTCAATCTTGGCGCGCAGCCGCTTTGCGACGGCAAGCGTGACCTGTTTTTCGTAGCTTCCGCCGCGGCCGACCGCTCCGGGGTCTTCACCGCCGTGCCCGGGATCAAGCGTAATCGTGACCAGACGGTCGACCAGAGGCCGGCCTGGCCGCTTCGCCGGCGCCTTCTGTTCTGCGGCCTGCTCAACGCCTCGATTCGCCCCTTTCGACTCGGCGACCTCGGTCCGCGCCTCCACTTTGGCGAGCGGCCGGTTCTCCACCGCCGCCGCCGGCCGCAGCTCTTGACCGTCGAGCAGCGACAGCAAGGGGTCTGGCGGGTTCAGCGGATAGACATCGAGAACCAGTCGGTGGCCGTAATCGCCCACCGGCGGCAAAACGAAAACCTGTGGATTGGCTTCCGCCTTCAGTTCCAGGACTAGACGCACCACCCCAGGCTTGTAGCGCCCGGCGCGCAGCAGCTTGATGTTCGGGTCGTCCGGACTGACCTTGTTGGCAAGGCTATCGAGGGCCGCGTTGAATTCGATTCCCTCAAGATCGACAACCAGTCGCTCCGGGTTCTTGACGATGAAGTGGGTGTACTTGAGCGGGCTGCCTAGCTCAATGGTCACCCGCGTATAGTCGGCCGCCGGCCAGATGCGCACGGCGAGAACACCGCTGCTGCGCGGATTCGCCGCTTGCGCCAGCGTGCTGACGTTGAGAAAGAGCGACGCCCCCGCAAACTGGATTAGTCGGCGGCGACCTCTGAGCCACCGGTGAGCGCTTTCAGACATGCTCTACCCTCCCGGCTGTACGCGAGAAGCTCGAGCCTTCGCCCGGCGTCCGCGTAATGAAAGCGCAACCGGAGGTCAGGCGCCGGCAGGTAACCGGCGGCTTTTTCCGGCCATTCGACCAAACAGACCGCATCTTCGTGGAAGTATTCGCCAAGCCCTGCATCCAGAAACTCTTCCGGAAAATTGAAACGATAGAAATCAAAGTGATACCAGTATATCCTCGAAATCACGTAAATTTCAACCAGCGTATAGGTCGGACTCTTCACCGGACCGCGATGGTCGCGCGCCCGCAACAGTGCGCGAACGAGCGTCGTCTTCCCGGCGCCGAGCTCACCATCGAGCCAGACCACCATTCCCGGCGCAAGCAGAGGCGCCAGACGACGCGCAACGGCAACCGTTGCCGCTTCGTCCGCGAGATGCAGGGAGAGGCTTGACTGGTTAGGATCCGGGCTATGCACAAGGACTACTATGGGAAGTGACGACGAGCACCGGTTCGCCGGCGACCAGCGCTACCTCGAGCTCGCCCGACAAATCAAGCGCTGGGGACGGGAGTTGGGGTTTGCGGAGATCGGGATTGCCAGCCCCGATGTGTCGACCGCGACGCCGTGGTTGCTGCGCTGGCTCGCCCACGGCCGGCACGGGGAGATGAATTATATGGCCGAACACGCGACCTTGCGCGCCAACCCGTCGCAGCTGCTGCCCGATACGCTGTCGGTAATTTCCGCCCGGCTGCCCTACTGGCCGGCGGCCGCCGACGCCGAGCAGGTTCTCGCTGACCAGCGACTTGGCTATGTTTCGCGCTATGCGCTAGGGCGCGACTATCACAAGACCGTCCGCCAACGCTTGCAGCGTCTGGCCGATCGCCTCCGTTCACAGGCGGCGTCGCTGCCGCAGTCGCGACCGTTTGCATGCCGCGTCTTTGCCGATTCGGCACCGGTCCTGGAAACGGAGTTTGCTCGCCAGTCAGGCATTGCCTGGCGAGGCAAACACAGCCTGACTCTGACCCGCAGCGGATCCTGGCACTTTCTGGGCGAGGTCTACACCACCCTGCCGTTACCGAGCGATACGCCAATCGCCGACCATTGTGGTGACTGTCGACGCTGCCTCGATGCCTGTCCGACGGCGGCGATCGTCGCGCCTTACGAAGTCGACGCCCGGCGCTGCATTTCGTACCTGACGATCGAGCTGCACGGCACCATCCCGGTCGCCCTGCGGCACCTGCTGGGCAACCGCATCTACGGCTGCGACGACTGCCAATTGTGCTGTCCGTGGAACCGCTTTGCCCGTCTCGGCGACCCCGAGTTCGGCGTCCGTCAGGGACTCGACGCGGCACCGCTGGACGAGTTGTTTGCCTGGAGCGAAGCTCAGTTCAAAGATCGTCTGGCGGGCAGCGCGATCCGTCGCATCGGACACCAACGCTGGCTACGCAACGTCGCGGTTGCCCTCGGCAACGCGCCCAGTTCGCCGAACGTTCTCGCCGCACTCGCCGCGCGCGCCGACGACCCCTCCGCCTTGGTCCGCGAGCACGTCGGCTGGGCGCTTGCGGAACACGCAGCCCGGCGATCTCCGCCCGCTGGTTGTTGACAGATGCGCGGGCGGCTTTACATGTTGGGGTAATTGGGCCCTCCACCGCCCTCTGGGGCAACCCACCGGATGTTCTGCGTCGGATCCTTGATGTCGCAGGTCTTGCAGTGCACGCAGTTCGAGGCGTTGATCTGCAAGCGGTGTGCGTTCGCCTCTTCAACAATCTCGTAGACCCCGGCAGGACAATACCGTTGTTCTGGCGACGCATACTCCTGGTAGTTGACCGCAATCGCCTTGCTGCTGTCGAGCAGTTGCAGGTGCACCGGCTGATCTTCTTCGTGCGCCGTGTTCGACATGAAGACCGACGACAGGCGATCGAACGTCAGCACGCCGTCGGGCTTCGGATACTGGATCGGTTGAAAGTGCGCCGCCGGCTGCAACTGTCCGTGGTCTGTCGATCGGTCCTTGAGCGTCAGAAACATCCGGCCGCCGAACAGATTGAACTGCATCCAGTTGAAGGCGCCGCCGAGAAAGGTGCCCAACAGATGAAGCGCTGGCCCGAAGTTGCGCGCCGCGTGCAGCTCGACGTACAACCACGACGCCTCGAAGGCGTCGGCATAAGCGACGAGATCGCTGCGCCCTTGATCTCCCGCGTGCAGCGCTGCACTGACCGTTTCGGCGGCCAGCATACCGGACTTCATCGCCGTGTGTATGCCCTTGACCTTGGCAAAATTGAGCGTTCCGGCATCGCAGCCGAGCAGCAAGCCCCCCGGAAAGGTCTGTTTTGGCAGGCTATTGAAGCCGCCTTTCGTGATTGCGCGAGCCCCATAGCACAGTCGCTTGCCGCCTTCGAGATGCTTGCGGATCTCGCTCTGTCGCTTGAAGCGCTGGAACTCCTCGAAGGGTGAGAGGTACGGATTGGCGTAATTGAGGTCAGTGATCAGTCCGACGGCGACTTGGTTATTGTCCATGTGGTAGAGAAACGACCCGCCAGTGGCACCGTGTTCGCTCAGCGGCCAGCCCGCGCCGTGGACGACGAGGCCGGGCTGGTGTTTTGCCGGATCGACCTCCCACAGTTCCTTGATGCCGATCCCGTAGTGCTGGGCGGTCGCGGCGGCCGCCAGGTCGTAGCGCGCGATCACCTCCTTGCCCAACTGGCCGCGAGCGCCTTCGGCAAAAAGTGTGTACTTGCCGTGCAGCTCTATCCCCGGCTGGAAACCCTCCTTCTCTTCACCTTTGCGATCGCGTCCGAGGTCCCCCGTCGCGACGCCCTTGACCGAACCGTCGTCGTGATAAAGGACTTCAACGGCGGCGAAACCCGGGAACACTTCAACACCCAGGGCTTCGGCCTGTTGGGCAAGCCAGCGGCACAGCGTACCGAGACTGACGACGAAGTTTCCGCTGTTGTGCATCGGCGCCGGTACGGCAAAGCTGGGCAGTCGCGTTGCCGACGTCTCACTGCGGTAAAGGTAGACGCGGTCTTCGCTCACCGGCGTATTCAGCGGCGCGTCCAGTGTTCGCCAATCTGGCAGCAACTCGTCGAGCGCGCGCGTCTCGAACAACGCTCCGGAAAGAATGTGCGCGCCGACCTCCGAACCCTTTTCGAGCACCATCACGGACAGTTCCGAATTGAGTTGCTTGAGGCGAATCGCCGCACTCAGACCCGCCGGCCCGGCACCGACAATAACTACGTCATACTCCATCGCTTCCCGTTCCATGGTCACTCCTCAAGGGTTCTCGATCGCTCCGCAGCTCGCTTCCTGGAACGACGAGGTGCGGACACGCTGGCGATATACCCGACTCGCGGCAGTGGGTCAACAGGGGCGTACCAAGCCCTTCAATTTGCTTGCAGGCAGCCAGGGATTGACGTCTAATCGACTTCAGACTCACCGCCGAAGGGCATGGTCGCACGCTGACGGCGGCGCCGTTGCAGTGGAACAGACGAGAGGAGGAACGGGTGGTTGCGCTCGAGTGGTGGCACTGGATCGTCCTTGGCCTGGTACTGACGATGGCCGAACTGGCGATTCCGGCGTTTTTTATTGTCTGGTTCGGCATCGCGGCGGCTGGCGTGGGATTGATTGTTCTCGCCCTGCCGGGACTGGATCTGTCGGGGCAACTCCTGCTCTGGGCAACGCTGGCCGCCTTGCTGGTCGGCTTCTGGTTTCGCTACCTGAAGCCGCGGACGATGACCGCGGTCGGAACTTCGGCCGCCACGGTGGCCGGCGAAGTCGGTATTCTGACCAACGGAATCACACCGCAAACGCGTGGCCAGGTCCGTTTTCAGAAACCAATTCTCGGCGCGGACGTCTGGGAGTGCTACGCCGCGACGACGATTGCCAACGGCGAGCGGGTCCGCGTCGTCGCGGTCGAAGGAAGTTATATCAAGGTGGAGAAAGTCTGATGAGCGGAATGACCATTTTTTCGCTGGCATTGCTCCTTTTTGTCGCGGTTACGGTCGCTTACGGCGTTCGCATCGTTCCCCAGGGCGAGGAGTGGATCGTCCAGCGACTTGGAAAGTACAGCACAACCCTCCTGCCCGGATTGCGCTTCATCATTCCCTATGTCGACCGGGTGTCGTACAAGGTGACGACCAAGGACATCATCCTCGATGTGCAGGAACAGGAGGTGATCACCCGTGACAACGCGGTCATCGTCGTCAACGCCATCGCCTTCATCAAGGTGACCGATCCAGTAAAGGCCGTATACGGGGTCCAGGACTACGCCGAGGCGATTCGCAACATGATCATGACGACGCTGCGCTCGATTGTCGGCGACATGGAACTTGACCAGGCCCTGTCCTCGCGTGACATGATCAAGACCCGTCTGAAAGCCGGTGTCGCCGACGAAGCGCTGGACTGGGGGCTCACCGTCAAATCGGTCGAGATTCAGGACATCAAGCCCTCGGCCTCGATGCAACGGGCGATGGAAATGCAGGCCTCGGCCGAACGCGAACGCAAGGCCATGGTCACCCGCGCCGAAGGCGAAAAGCAAGCGATGATCCTCACGGCCGAAGCGCGCCTCGAATCGGCAAAACGCGACGCCGAAGCGCAGGTCACGCTTGCCGAGTCATCGTCGCAAGCGATCAGCAAGATCAACGCCGCATTTGGCAGCAACGAACTACCGATGTTGTATCTGCTCGGCGAAAAGTACATCGCCAGTTTGGGCAAAGTCGCCGAATCGGACAACGCCAAGCTTGTCCTTCTGCCCGCCGACCTGCAAAACACCTTGCGTGGACTCTTTCAGCGCCTTCCGGGGAATTAATCGTGACGACCGGGTGGATCGTCTTCCTGCTCTGCCTCGTTTTCGTGCTCGGCGCCGCGCTGCCGCTGATCAACGACCGCCGCGGCGGCAAGGCTCCGCCACCGCCCCCACGCAAGGAAACGCTACGCGACTGGCGGCACGACGCCTGAAGGAACGCAGCCGGCCACAGTTGCCGTCACTTCGTGCACGTGGTCAACAGCGCATCGCGCAACAGGCCGAGGATCGCCGGGTCGTCCCTGTGCTGCTGCTCGGCGAGGGCAGGAAATCCGGGCCAACCGCTGTCCGACCACTCGAGTCCGGCGAACTGACGTGTTTCCCGGTAACGCGGGATGACGTGAAAATGAACGTGCGGGTCGACCATCATCAACATCAGGTAGTTGATCAGATCGAAGTCGAAATCGGCCTTGAGCGCCCTTTCGACGGTCGCGACGAGTTCGCTCAGATCGGCCATTTCTACTGCGCTGACCTCCGAGAAGCGCGCGGCGTGACGGTTCAGGGAAAGAACCCCGGCGCCGAGCGTCGCCTGCGCCGGACGCACCGACCAGGACCACGACGGCGTCTTTGCGATCAGCAGTTCCTCGACCCGGAACTTGGTTCGGAAATCGGCCAGAATTTGCGGGTCGGACATCGCGGCTCTCCGTTCTGTGGGCTGGGCAGAGCCATACTACACCGCCTGCGCGTCGTGGCAATGCGGTCGCCGACGAAGAACTGTGTCAGACTGGCAGCAGCGGGCGGCTGTCGCCGTACGCAGACAAGGAGAATCCGCATGACCCGATACGGTTTCGTTGCCTCCGGCGGTGGCTACCGCAGTTTTTACACGGCGGGCGTGCTCGTCTGGTTGAAGAAGAACGGACTGCCGGTGGTGCATCTTGCCTCGACCAGCTCCGGCAACAACATTGTCATCGACTACCTGTTGTGGGACTGGCAGGAAGAAGAATTGCCGCCCGTGCTCACGCGCACGGTAAGGCTCGACGTCAAGGACATCTTCAACATCTTTTCGAACTTTGTCGGCCTGCGCCCGCAGCTTATGCCGACAACGCATCTGTTCACGGTAAACAAGAACAGCTGTCGCAAGTCGCTCCTGCTTGACGACGAGCGGCGGCGGCGTTTGCTCGCCGAGCACCTGCAGTCGGTGCGCTGGGACATCCGGGCGACCAACCTCAGCCGACGAGAGGGACGTTTTTTCCAGGTCAACCAACTCCTGGAAAAAATCGACGAGTCAAGCCTCGACGCGTTCATGGACGCCTTTCTTGCCAGCATCACGACGATTCCCTACTTCAAGGCGATCACCATCGACGGCGATTACTACATCGAAGGCGGCTACCTCGACAATTCACCGATGCGGACCTTGTTCGAGGACGACGACGTCGACGAGATCATCGCCGTGGACTTCACAGACTATGACTACCACCGGGAACTCGACAAGCTCTACCACTCAAGCTCGTTTTTCCTGCCCCTCAACAGCATCGACACGCACTTGCTGGTGAGCGATATGCAACTGACGCTCCCCAACGCCAAGGCCTTCAGCCACGCCCAGTTGATCAATCGCATGCTGTCGGCCATGGGAAAGCGCTCGGCAGAGATCGACGGCCGCCACTATTTCGCCAAGCCGCTGCACATCCTGCGTCCAAAGGATCTGGAAAGCATGACCATTTCGCTCAAGGACAGTACCGCCCAGAAGCGTTACTTCGAGCTGGGACAACGGGAAGCGGCGGCGATGTTCTCGCCCCGTTGATCTCTGGCGCCCCTCCCCCTTTTACTCTGGCTTACTTGCCGCGCGCCAACCAGCGATTGAACGTCGCGCGCGCACTGTCGATCACCTCGCCCGCGGTCAGTCCGGCCGGCCCGCAGCCGCTCGCAACGCGCTCGTCGGCGGCAACTCCATGCAGATGAACGGCCGTCAGCAACGCCTCGAGTCCTGGCCACCCTTGCGCCAGCAAAGCGACGATGAGGCCGCTGAGCACATCGCCGCTACCCGCTGTCGCCAGCCCCGGATTGCCGGTGGTATTGACGAACCAGCGCCCGTCGGGAGTGGCAACGATGCTGCCGCAACCTTTGACCACCACCAGCGCCCCGTATCGCCTCGCCAGTTCCCGAGCCGCTTGGCCGCGGTCGGCCTGGACGACGTCGGTGGTACAACCGAGAAGGCGAGCCGCTTCGGCCGGGTGCGGCGAAAGCAGCAGCGGCGCGTTTTTTTTCCGCGGTCTGAGCAACGCGTCCCGAACACGGCTCTCCCGCGCCAGAAGATTGAGTGCGTCGGCGTCGAGCAGCAGCGGTATTTCGAGTGCGCTGGCGCGCAGCAAGCAAGCGAGCGCGGCTTCGCTGCTGCCCATCCCCGGGCCACAGGCGAGTGCGGTCAATTCGGCCGCGAACAGCGACTCCGGTCGACGCAGCATCAGTTCCGGCTGCAACGGGTCGATCGCCGGCGCCTGCGGGTCAAGCAGGCCGAGATAGACACGCCCACTGCCTAGCCGAAGGGCCGCTCGGCCGGCCAGGAACGCCGCACCGATCATGCTCGCAGCGCCACCGAGAATCCCGGCGCTGCCGAAGCTGCCCTTGTGACTGTTGCGTCGCCGTGGTTGCAAGTAGTCGGCGACGAGGTCACTGCCGATCGAACGAGCGCTTGCGATCGCGAGCTGCTCGGCGTTGAGATCGAGTGACGCGATCGAAACCAGCCCGCAGTGATCGGGCCCGTCGCCGGTATAAAGGCCTGGCTTGCCGGCGATGAAAGTGAGCGTGTGACTGGCACGAATCGCCGTCCCCCAGACCCGGCCGCGGTCGGCATCGAGACCGCTCGGACAGTCGAGGGCCAACAAGGGGCAGCGGTCACGCAAGGCCAGGGCGTTCGCGGCGTAGACGAGCTCGCCGTAGCGTCCCGCTATCGGGCGCTGCAGCCCGATGCCAAACAGGCCATCGATAATCAGTGACCAGCGCGGCCCTTCGGGTATCTCGGCCAATACCTTGCCGCCGTCGTCGATGAAGCGCCGATAGGCAGCCGCCGCGTCGCTCGGCAAACCACCGGCATCGCCGGCAAAGACGATACTCACCGCAAACCGCCGCTCGCGCAAATGACGGGCGGCGACGAACGCGTCGCCGCCGTTGTTGCCTGGACCCGCGAGGAGAAGAATCGCGCCGCCTTGCAGGCGGCAGAGCGACGCCGCCAGTTCGGCCGCCGCCAAGCCGGCACGCTGCATCAGCGGCTGCTCGGCGGCGAGTTGCTCGATCGTCCGCAGCTCGCTCGCCACATACAAAGGCTGTGACCGCAGGGTCGTTTTCATCGTCTGATCCCCAAATCGATTGCCAAGGTGCACTCCATGCCTGGACGCCTCTGCGTGATCAATCACTCGCGATGGCTCCCACCGAGGGTCATAGCATACGCCTTGTGTGAAACCGAAGTCTTTGGCCCGAAGGAGATCAAACACCAACAGTCGCCACGGCCGGTTTCGGGCTTGATCGCCTGTCGCCAATGGCCACTCCGGGAAACCAGTCATCCCTCTTGTCGACGTGGATTATTGCTGCTAGCCTATTGATTTCAATCGATTGGATGAGACAGGTATGTGGCTTCAGTCGGAGACACCGGTTCCCCTACATCCGTCGCAGATTGTCGTCGGCCTTTTCGTCTGGCTCGATCTTCCCTGGGACGAACATCCGTTTCTTTCCAGTCGAGTACAGATCACCGAGGTCAGTCAGGCGGCGATGATTCAGGAGTTGCCGGTCGCCGGCAAGCTCTACTACTACCCGAGCAGGAGCACGGCGATTCCCCCGGCCCCGAACCGTGGTGAGCAGGCGACGGGCGACAGCCCCCGAAAAGACCCGGCCAGCGAGGCGATTTCACTTCGCATCGCCATCGAGAAGCAGGAAAAGCTCGAGCGCATGCAGCGGCAACGTGATGCCGCCGCGCGTGCCGACCGCGCCTGGGAACGAGCCGCCAAGCTGACGCACGAGGCGCTCGCCGAAATGACCCGTGCCCCCCGTCAAGCCGGCGCCCGCTTGGGCGAGCTGTCGAAGGCGACGGCGAACGCCGTTGCCCAGGGCCATGACGTCGTTCTCCATCTGATCGGCGACAAGCAAGGCGAAGGGCTCCAGCGTCACGCCCTGAACGTGATGACCTTGTCGGTCCTGGTCGGCAAGGGCGCCGGCCTCGACGCATCACAACTCGCCGACTTGGCGCTCGGCGCGCTGGCGCACGACGTCGGGAAGTTGCAGATCCCGGCTCATCTCCTCAAGGCCAAGGCGCGAGCGCGACACGAAGAGGCGTTCGTGCGCCAACACAGCGCTTTCGGTGTCGAGTTGGCGAGGCAATCCAGGGATTTCACGGCCACCGCCTTGTCGATCATCGCCGATCATCACGAGTACCTTGACGGTAGCGGTTGGCCGAAGGGAAAAACGGACTTGGGTCTCGCCACGCGTATTGTGTCGCTGGTCGACCGATACGATCGATTAAGTTCCCCCGAGTCGCCAAGTCGCGAAGCGTTGCCGCCAGCCGAGGCCCTGGCACGCATGTTTCGGCACGAGGCCAAACGGTTTGACCACCGCCTGCTCAGCATGCTGATTCATCTGCTCGGAGTGTATCCTCCAGGGACGCTGGTCCGGCTTCACGATCAATCGATCGCTCTCGTCGTTTCGCCAGGCAAAGACAGTCTGCGCCCAAGCGCCCTGATTTATGACCCACAGCTCGCACGCGACGCCGCGACCCCCGTTGATCTGGCGCTCTTTCCGGAACTCAAGATCGAAGCGACGCTACGACCGGCAATGGTGCCGCCTGAAGTGCTGGACTGGCTGCGACCGCGACAGCGCTTGTCCTATTTTTTCTCTACCAACGACGGCTAGCAACGGCGCGAAGGCTCTTACGACAATTCGACCTGCGCGCCGAGTTCGACCACCCGATTTGGCGGGATCTTGAAGAACGCCGTTGCAGTATCGGCGTTGCGGAACATCCAGACAAACAGTACCTGACGCCAGTAAGCCATGCGCGTACGGCCCGAGATCGGCATCGTGACAATGGTCTCGCGGCCGAGAAAGAACGAGGTTTCCATCATCTCGAAAGGCAGCCCACTCGCCGCACAGGCGTCCATGACCTGCGGAACGTCCGGGTCATCCTTGAAGCCGTAGCGGACAAAGACGCGGTGAAAACCCGCCGCCAGGTGTTCGACGCGAATGCGCTCGTCTTCGGCGACGTGCGGCACATCCTCGGTGACCACGTTGAGCAGCACCACACGCTGATGCAGAACCCGGTTGTGATAGAGGTTGTGCAGCAGAGCGCGCGGCACACCGCTGGGTTCGGCGGTCATGAAGACACCGGTACCCTGAACTCGCTGCGGACCATCGGTGGCAAGGCTGGCGATGAACGCGTCGAGCGGAATAGAATCCCTCTTCAGCCGTTCATAGAGCAGCTTACGGCCGAGGCGCCAAGTGGACAACAAGGCAAAGACCGCCAGGCCGAGCGCCAGCGGAAACCACCCGCCGTCGAGGATCTTGATCACGTTGGCGGAAAAGAACGAAAAATCGACGACGACGAAAAAAATCAAAAACAGCGCCGCGTACGCCCAGCTCCAGCGCCACAGGGCACGGACGACGACGAACGCCAGAATCGTGTCGATCATCATCGTCAGCGTCACCGCAATGCCGTAAGCCGAAGCCAGGTTCGACGACGATTTGAAGCCGACGACGACGATAATTACCGACAGCAACAGCAGCCAGTTGATGTTCGGAACGTAAATCTGTCCCTTTTCGTGCTCGGACGTAAACCTGACCTGAATTCGCGGGCAGTAGCCGAGCTGCATTGCTTGGCTGGTTAGCGAAAACGCCCCCGAGATCACCGCCTGCGAAGCGATCACCGTCGCCGCGGTAGCCAGAACGACGAGCGGAATGAGCAGAAACTCCGCCGGCGCCATCAGGAAAAAAGGGCTCTCGACCGCTTTCGGATCGCGCAGGATTAGCGCGCCCTGCCCGAGATAGTTTAGATAAAGCAGTGGAAAGACGAAGCTGAACCACGCCCACTTGATTGCCCGTCGGCCAAAGTGCCCCATGTCGGCGTACAGCGCTTCGCCTCCTGTTATCGCCAGCACCACCGAGCCTAGAGCGAGGAAAGCCACGCCCTGGTGCTCGCTGATGAAGGTGATCGCATACCACGGGTTAATCGCCCACAGCACCGTCGGATACTGCAGCACGTTCCATAAGCCAAGCACGCCGAGGGTCGCAAACCAGAACATCATCACCGGACCGAACATCGCACCGACAGCCGCAGTCCCATGACGCTGGAAGAGAAAAAGAAGCACCAGGATGGCAATCGTGATCGGCACAATGTACGGCTTCAACAGCGGAGTCACGACCTCGAGCCCTTCGACCGCGCCGAGCACCGACATCGCCGGCGTGATCACGGCGTCGCCATAAAACAGTGCTGCGCCAAAGATGCCGAGCGCCGAAAGCAGCCAGAGCACCTTCGGCGAAGCGTTCGCCGTCCGCAACGCCAGTGCGGTCAGCGCCATGATCCCGCCCTCGCCCCGGTTGTCGGCGCGCATGATGACGAGAACGTATTTCATCGACACGGTGATCGTCATCGCCCAGAAAACAAGAGAAAGTATCCCTAAGACATTATCTGGACTGACCGCTAGCGGATGATGTCCAGCAAAGATTTCACGCACCGTATAAAGCGGACTCGTCCCGATGTCGCCAAACACCACCCCCATGGCGGCAAGCGCTGTTGCCGCGAGGCCGGCAGGCTCGCCGTGCGACCCGATTTCACGGGTCGCCTGTTCTTTCTCCATTTTTCTTTGCACCCCCGGTAGTTAGCGCGGCCTTCTGGTTACAAACTGCTCCCTCTTGGCACCCAAACCTTCATGCTGCCTCCCAACAGGAAGGTGAATTCTACGCCTGATCAAGGACTCACGTCACCCAATCGATACCCGGCGCACATCGATCAGCCAGCAATACCGGCTCATTACGATGCCAATATCTATGACATTTGCAGCTTCTCGAAACCGACGCATGAAATCAATAAACATCCTCTTGTACTGGCGGCACGAGAGAGTACAATCTCTCTACCGAGTGCTCATAGGAGCATTTGGGTTCGCCCGTTCATTATTCTTTCCTTGAGGAGTTCGCCATGGCCCAGAAAAAGAAAAAGAAGGCAGCCAAGTAATTTGGCCGCCGGACAGGATTGACCTGTCGTAGACAACGACGAAAGGCAGACGCAAGTCTGCTTTTCGTGTTTGATAGCCCCCACTGCTTACGCCAGCAGCCGCTTCAACCGATCGCCCTTGCCGCCAAGCACCCCTTTTCGACCCGCTGACTTCTTGCGTTTCCTGCTCGGCCCGGCGGCCTTCGGGATGCTCCTGTTGATCATCGTCCAGGAAGCCGGCGGCGCGACGACCACCTGGCTGGTAATCCAGATCGCGCGCGACATCACCGAGGAACACGTGTCGGCCGGCGGCTTTCTCGGCATCATCGCTTCGCAAACGGTTTCCTATCTCGCGGGCGCGGTCAGCTGGATTTTCGCCGAACGCGCCGGTTTCGCCGCTTTCGGCCGCTACATGCTCCACTTCGCGCGCCGCAACCGCTTCCGAACAGCGTTGCTTGGCGACAGCGCGGCGCGCGAAGTCGTCGAACCTTTTCTGACCAGCGAGACGTTCGACGTCTGTTTCGATCTCGTCTACAACCTGCAGTTTTATCTGCGACTGTTTTTCCAGCTGCTGTTCAACGCGCTGGTGCTCGGTTTCGAAATCGACGCGGGCCTGCCGCTTTCGTTCGCCATCGTCTTTGTTCTCCTCGCCACACTGCAGTGGTGTTTGCGCAAACCGCTGGCCGCCGCTTATCTCCACAACCAGCGCATGACCAACCGCATGCGCGCCCGAACGTACAACGCTTGGGACAACATTTTCGCCGGCAACCGCTACAACTTTGCACTCTGGCACCGAGACTTTCGCCGTCGCCTCGCGGACGCCCTGAACGCACAGATTCGGGCGATTCTCGCCCGCGAGGGCTGGAGTGCCGTGAGCGGCGTCATTGCTTTGTTGGTAGTCCTGTCGACGACGGCCTGGGTCGCCATCGCCGATGCTGGCAACACCGCATTGCTGATTGCCCTCGCTGCCACGTTGCCGCGACAGATCGAGATGACGCTCGACATGCATCAACTCACCTCAGGATTGATCGACCTGATCGCTGTGTGGACCCGGATCACGGGCGTCTGCGAGCACATCGCACCCCTGCCGGCTACCGAGAGCGTCGAACGCATCGAGTTTCCGCGCCTACGGCTTAAAGACGGCGAGCGCGAAGTTACCTGCAATTCGCTGGGCGACGCCATTCGCTGCGTCCTGGCGACTACCAATGGACGGATCGTACTCCGCGGCGGCAATGCCAGTGGCAAGTCCACCCTGCTCGCCGCGCTCAAGGGGTCCCTGCGCGGAAAGGCTTACTACTGGCCGACGCACGATCGCTTGGCCTTTGCATTCGCGACCTCGTCGGCAACCACCCCCACCCAGGAGGCGACCGACGACAATCCCGACGACACGGTCGAAGAGGCGGCCGATATCAGTGCCGCCGAACAGTCGGAGGTGCAACGCGGCTACTCCTCTGGCGAGCGACAACTGCAGGTGCTGCGCGAAATTGTCGCGCACACCGACTACGCGGTTTACCTGCTCGACGAATGGGACGCCAACCTCGACGCGGCCAACCGCAACGCGGCGAACGCACTCGTCGACGACCTCGCGCACCGTGCGCGGGTGCTCGAGATCTCGCATCGCGACCGGGACTGACACTATGGACTCGATTCAGTCGAGCCGCCGGTCTGCGGCGCGGCGCGTGCGTGCCTGGCGCCCCTCGAAGTAGCGCAGACCATAGAAGGTCAGCGCACCGACGACCGCCATTGCGACGACGAACGCCGCATAGGCGGCTGGCCAGGGAATTCCCTGGGTCATCATCGAAAACTCCGACATCCCCCCCATTCCAGCGATCACGTTGATCGGCATGAAGATCACGCTGAGTACCGTCAGTCGTTTGATGTCTTTGTTCTGATTGATGTTGATCGCGCTGTCGGTGGCGTCCATCAGAAAGTTGATCTTGTTGAACAGGAAAGCCGTGTGGCCGTCGAGCGACTCGATGTCGCGCAGGATCTCGCGCACGTCGTTGTGTTGTGCGTCCGAGAGAAACTTGCCGCGCATCAGGAACGACAACGCCCGCCGTGTGTCGAGCACGCTCCGGCGAGTACGGCCGTTGAGATCCTCGGCCTCAGCGATCGCGGTCAAAATTTTCGACGCCTCCTGGTCGGTGGTGTGCGAGCGCAACACCTGCCTGCCGACGCGGTCGAGTTCGCTGTAGACGTCCTCCAGCGCGTTGGCGGAATACTCGACGTCAGCGGCGTAAAGATCAAGCAGGACGTCGGTGCCGTTGCTGACGTAACCGGGTCGCGTCCGCGCACGCGCACGCTGCAGGCGAAACACCGGCAGCTCTTCGCTGCGTACCGTGAACAGGACGTCGTTTTGCAGAATCAGCGCCACCGGCACGTTGCGCGACTCGTCACGCGTGTCGAGCAGAAAGTCGGAATGCAGATGCGTGTGCCCTTCTTCGTCGACGTAAAAGCGCGCACTCGCCTCGAGGTCGGTGATGCTTCCCGGGTCTGGCAGGTCGACGTCAAAACGCTGGCTGATCCAGCCGCGAATCTTCTTCGTCGGCGCGATCAGATCGACCCAGATCGGCCGCACGTTCTCGAGCTGCTCCGGATTTTCGACCGCAATCTGACGCAAGCGACCGTCCTGAATCTCGAACACCGTGACCGCCGTTTTCTCGTTCCGATAGTGGCTGTCGTCGATCAACTCTTCGAGCACATCGTCGGAGAGCAGCGCCAGAATCGGGTCAGCGCCTTCCTTGACCTCGTCCCAGACGATCAGCCGCTCGGCCGCGTCAAGCGATTCGAGAATGTACGCGATCTCCTTCGGCGGCATCAGCCCCAGCTTTTGCCGCAGTTCCTTGCGATACTGTTGCTGAAGTTCGGCGTCGACTTCGCCGTGCTCGGGAACATCCTGCTCGCGAACCATGTCTTCGACCAGCTTTTGCAGCGACAGCAGCGAGCGCACCTCGGTAAGGTGGACGTCGGCGATCTTTTTCTGCAGTACCTCGGGCACGGCGGGCCTGATGTCTTGGTTCACTCCACTCACTCCAAGTTCTCCCGATGGGTAATTCGAAGGGGAATGCACTCTATCACTCTCCCGTAGAGTAACCAAGACCATCGCTCTTGGCGCCGATCCTCCTCAGGGTACCGCCTCGACAGTCGCCGAGTAGATCCCATTCACGCTCGTACAAGGCCGTGCGCACGTCCAGCATGCCGAGTAGGGTGTGAAAGACGTGGTCGTGACTTGCCGGTTCGTGCGCGCGGCGCGCCAGACACGCCGAGTCGACGGCTACCGCGCGACGAAAGCCGTCGGACAGCCAAAGCACCATCGGCACCCGCTTTTGCTCCTGAGGTGCAATGGCGTAGGGGATGCCGTGCAGAAATAGCTGGTGTTCACCCAGCGACTCGCCATGATCCGAAACGTAAAGCATGGCCGAGTCGACCGTGTCGGCATGTGCTTGCAGCTTCGCGATCAGCGTCGCCAGCACGTGGTCGGTGTACAGCAAGGCATTGTCGTAAGCGTTGATGATTTCTTGTTGCGTGCAGCGGCTGAGATCGTCGCTCATGCACGCCGGCTGATAGCGCGCAAAGGCTGGCGGGTAGCGGCGAAAATACGAAGGACCATGATTGCCAAGCTGATGCAGGACGAGGACCTCAACCCCGTGAGTGCGGCGCAGGCGTTCGTCGATCCCAGTCAGCAGACCGGCGTCGAAACAGCGTCCGTCGCTACACATCCCCATCGGATCGAGTGCGATCACCGAGTCACTCGTCAAGCCATCGCAGACGCCCTTGCAACCGGCCTGGTTGTCGCGCCAGTGGACGCCGACGCCGACACGCGCCAGCAGGTGTAGCAAGGACTCGCTGTCGGCGATACGCGCTTCGTCGTAGTCACGGCGACCGACCGGCGCGAACAGACAGGGCACCGAAACCTCGGTACTGGTGCCGCAACTGGTCACCTGGTCGAAGTTGACGACCGGCAGTGCGGCAAGCTCGGGGGTCGTTTGTCGTGTGTAGCCATTCAGCCCCCAATTCGCCGCGCGCGCCGTTTCGCCAACAACCAGTACGACCAGCAGTGGCCGACTGCGAGTCGCCCAGCTGGGGCCGGCTACGGCGTCGAGACCAATCGGCTGCTTGGGCCCCGCCGGGCGGCGAAGATCGGTCGCAATCACGCTGCCCAAGGACCAGAGAAAGTTGGCCGGCGTCACCAGGTAGCGAACTTCCTTGTGTTTGCGCAGCGCGGACGAGATTGGTTTGAACGCGGCCAGCACCGCCACGGCGGCGACGGCAACAGCCAGCAGCAGAGTGCAGAGTCGGACGCCGAGCGCGCGCAGCGGCGGCCGCTCGACGATTCGCACCCGCCAGAGCAACAACAGCGGCAGCAGACCATAAAGCACCAGTTGCGCCAGGAGTCCCGACGACAACAGCTCGCGTGTCTCTGACGGGTCCGTACGCAGGATGTTGCGCATCATCGTCGGGTCGAGAAAAACGCCGTAGCTGCCGATGAAGTAAGTGGCGAGCGCCGTACTGACAAGCAGCAGCGCGAGCAGCGGTTTCACCGTTCGCCGCCAGGCGAACAAGCCGAGGAAAAGGAAATGCAGCGCGGCCAACAAGACGATGAGCGCCAGGGCCAAGCCCCAGGTTTGAGGATCGCCGGGCGCCCGATCCTTGAGAACCGCGGCAAGAAACGTCCGGTTGGCGGTCAGCGCCCAGAAGACGCTCACCACGACGAGAATCGGCTCGACGCTCGCCGGAATGACGAAAAGGCGCTCGACGCGAGCCGTGGCGCTCTCCCTGGCCAGCGATGCGTCGTGTCTGTTGAGTGGCCGAAAGGCTTGCTGATTGATCATCCGAAGCAGTGTGTGCGCGCAAGCTTAAGTTCGCCTGAAGCGGCGGCCGAGATCGGTGAATGCCGGCCTGTTCGCACGACGTCGTCCGCGGTCGGGAAGTTGGCTACAATCGCCGCCAGGCACTCCTGCCGGTGACACCGAAGACGATGCGACTGCTACTGATCGAAGACGACGAAATCCTGGGGGAAGGTCTGCGGGACTATCTCGTCGCCGATGGACAGCGCGTCGATTGGTGCCGTCGTCTGTGCGAGGCGGCGTCCTACCGCGGCGAGCCTTACGATGCCTTGCTGGTCGACTGGCACTTGCCCGATGGATCGGGCCTCGACTGGCTGAAGCGACAGCGCGCCGCGGGCGAGCGCAGGCCCGCGCTGATGCTGACCGCACGCGACTTGCTCAGCGATCGTATCCGGGGACTCGACAGTGGCGCCGACGACTACTTGGTAAAACCCTTCGCCCCCGAAGAACTGGCCGCCCGATTGCGGGCGGTGGTCCGTCGCAGCAGCGGGACCGATATCCCATGGCGATGCATCGCTGACGTGGAGATCGATCTCTCGTCAAAGATCGCGTGCCGGTCTGGGCAACGCGTCGAGCTCACCGCCCGTGAATGGGCGATCCTCGAAGCGCTGTTGCTGCGCGCTGGACGCACGGTCGCCAAAGCCGACCTTGAACGACTCGTTCTTGGTTTTGACGCCGAGTGGGCAAGCAACGCGATCGAAGTGCATATCGCCAGTCTGCGCCGAAAGTTGGGCCGTGAACTGGTCGTTACGGTGCGAGGGCTCGGTTACCGCGCCGGAAGCGCAGCATGAGGACCGCTTTGCCGTCGATCCGCAAGCGACTGACCCGTGCACTGCTTGCCTGGTCGGTCGCCTGGGGGGTGACGGTATCGGCGGCAGTCTGGTTCGTCGTCGAACAGGAAGTCGATGAACTCCTCGACGACACCTTGCAGGCTGCGGCGGCGGTACTAAGGACTCCTCTTTCGCAACAGGCCCTGACAACCACGCGCGCCTCCACGGGTGACGACCTCGATCTCGCGACGACTTCGTGGGGAAGTTTCGCCTGGCAAGTCGTCGACTACGCCGGCAACGGCGGGGCGCGCGTGTTGCTCGCCTCGCCACTGGCGCCGCCCACTGCCTTGCAAGACACCGCCACCGCCGGTATCGGCGACGTCGCCGAGTGGCGCGTCTTCGGCACGCCGCTGAACGATGGTCGGCTCTGGCTGTACGTTGCGCAAACCCAGGAGGAGCGCCGGGAAGCGCAAATCGAAGTCGCCGTCAGCGCGGCGCTCGCCACCCTGGCGATGGCCCTGCTCGCCCATTTCTGGTTGCACGGGCAATTGCGGCATGAACTCCTGCCGCTGCAGCGCCTCGCCGACCGACTCGGCGACGAGCACGACCCGGGGGTCGATAGCTCGATGCTCGGTGCCGCCGAGCGGGCCGAACTTGAACCGGTACACGCGGCGATTGACGCGCTCGCTGCGCGACTCACTCGCCGCCTGGCCCAAGAACGAGCGTTCACGTCGCACGCAGCGCATGCCCTGCGTACCCCTCTGGCAGGAATAGACGCCCAACTCGCGGTGGCTCTACGTGAAGCGCCCCGGGAGCTGCAACCACGGCTACAACGCGTGCGCACCGCGGCCAGCCGCCTGCAACGCGTCGTCCATGCGCTGCTGATGCTGTTTCGCAGTGGCGCCGAGCCGCAACGCCAAGCGCTAGACGTCGCGGTGATCGTTGCTCGTCTGCCAGTCGATGGGTTGACCATCGACGTCGAAAGCCGGCAAGCGCTGCTTGCCGATCCCGATCTGGTAGCGGCTGCACTGCTCAATCTTTTTGACAACTCGCTACGCAATGGCGCAACGCAGGTTCGGGTGACACTACCTGAAGCGGGAGTGCTACGCGTCGAAGACAACGGACCCGGCGTCAGTGACGAGCAACGCGAGCGCTTGCAGGCGGCACTGGCAGAGCAGAACTACGAGGGCAACACCGGGCTTGGGCTGCTGCTCGCCGACCTTGTCGCCCGTGCGCACGGCGGCGGCCTGCATTTGCCCGTCAGCGCTTCCGGCTTTGCCGCCGAACTCCGGTTTGGCGCAGAACCGGCTTGCTGACGGCGATTCGTCTCCCGTCCTTGCCTCAGCGCCGGCTGGCGACCCCGGCACCGCTGATCCCCGTCGTGTTGTCGAGCAGGCTCCGGGTCGCGGTCTGGATGAAGGCACCCAACTGCGTCTTCATCGTGCTGCTTGCCGACTCGTCGGCAACAACGGCGACTCGCGCTTCGGCACCCAGCCGATAATCGTAGAGCCGGCTCTCCTTGCTCTTCGACTCGACGAAAATACGTTCACCCTGGATCAGTGCCACCGTCTGATCGCTGCCCGACGGTTTGATGATGCCAAATCCAGGGTCGTCGGCCGACAGACTGAGGAGGTCACGTCCCCAGCACTGGTGGCGCGTCAAACCGCCGAGGCGCCCCATGATCGTCGGCACGATATCCACCTGCGTCCCGACGACGTCGCGACGGGCGCCAAAGGTTTCGCGTATTCCGGGCGCGATCAGGAGTAGGGGAACGTTGAAGCGCGAGAGATTGATTTCGGTCAGCTGTTGTCCGCTGGCAAAGCCGTGGTCACCGACGATCACGAACAGGGTATGTTTGAAGTACGGAGCGTGTCGCACTCGGGCAAAGAATTGCCCAAGCGCCCAGTCGGAATAACGCATCGCGGTCAAATGCTGGTCGTACGGTCCGTAACCCGTCACGGCAGCGACGGGCAGCTTTTCCGGCAACGGATAAGGCGTGTGGTTCGACAGCGTCTGTAGCAACGCATAGAACGGCCGCTCCGGCGCTTTCCGTTCGAGTTCTTGCGCCGCGCGCGCAAACATGTCTTCGTCGGCGACCCCCCAGGTCGGATCAAAGACGACCGGATTGACGTAGTCGAAACGACCGACGAACTGGGTAACACCCTGTCGGCCGAAAAATCCGGACTGATTGTCCCAAGCAAAATCACCGTTATAGACGTAAAGATTGTCATAGTTGCGCGCTCCCAGCAGTTGCGGCAACCCGGAAAAAGCATTGCTTCCTTCCGGTTGCTGCATCAGATACTCGAAGCCGGGCAGATTGGGAAAACACGCGAAGCTGGCGAACATGCCCTGGTGGGTATGCGTGCCATTCGAAAAGAAGCGCGTGAACAGCACACCCTCCTCGGCCAACTGGTCGAAATGTGGCGTGATATCGCCCGCCGCGCCGAGCGCGCCGACGTGTTGACCGGAGAAGCTCTCCATCAGGATGAAAACGACGTTGCGCACCGGCAGCGTTTTCTCGGCTGGTGGCTCAGTTTCCCTGCGCACCGCCGCCAGATCGGCGTCGACCAGCCGATCGTTCGGGCTCAGCAGCATCCGACGGACGATCGCCGTTGCCTCTGTTGCCGGCAGCGAAGCCTTCCAGATATTGTCGCGTTGCTCCGAAAACTGCCCCATCGCCGCTGAAAACAGCGACAACGTGCCGTTCAATCCGAGCTGATTGGCAAACATCGAGTCGGTCGTAAACGCGTCTCCCCAACGCAGGGGCGGGCCCTGCCGGAGGGTCCCGCGGATGGCCAGCGCTGCCGCCAGCAGGCAGACGAGCAGTATCGGCACACGAATGAACCAACGATCGCTTCGTCCTATCGGAAGGGCTGGCGCCTTCGCGAGCGGGCGACGCGTCAGCAGGTCCGCACGCCGCAAGACCTCGACCACCAGCCACGTCACCACGGCCCACGCCAGCAGGTAGCGCAACACCGGAAAGCCGAACCAGATCATGCTCAGCACGGTCTTCGGGTCTTCCTTCAGGTATTGAAAAACGAGCCCGTTGAGCCGCTGATTGAACTCGTGGTAGAAATCAAGCTCGATCACCCCGAGCAGCACGGTCAGGCCAGCAGCCAGCACCCACCAGCGATGCATCCACCGACGCGCCTGCAGCAGGCTGGGGCTCAGCATCGCCAGCAACAAGGGGACACATACGACACCGACCACGCGCAGATCAAAACGAACGCCATTGCCGAAGGCTTCAACCAATGCCATCGCCGGCGTTTCTCCAATCTGCATGCGGTTATGAACGAGAAGCGCCACACGCAACAACGTCAACACGACGAGCAAAACGCCTGCGCTGAGAAGGATGTAGCGCAGGTGCTGCCACACACCGATCCGAAGTGACTGTTGCGGTTCTGCCGACAGCCCGGTCATTTCTTCGTCACGCCTATTTGCCACCGGTAGCCCTCTGAGCGTGCTGGGCACACCTGCGGCGCCTCGCATCACACACTCCGCCGATGACCGACTGCTTCGTGGTGCTGTCAGCGGAAAAGCGGCGCCACAGCAGCGATTGTAAGGGCTTTCCGATGAAGGAACCCTGAAGTCGGGCGGTCTACCTCAGGACACCGAGAGGCGTCGATGGCGGCCGAGCGTCACGCGACGACCGTGAGCGTCAAGATTTAAGGTTGAGTTCAGTTTCAAACATCAAAATGCGGCGACAATAGATCACGCCACTCTTCATAGCTGGTGGGTCAGTTCATAGGGAGAACCGTTCGTGTTCTGGCGACGGCGATCGGTCAAAGTCTGGACAGCGATTGGTTCGTTCGCGGTGGCGGCCGGCGCCGGCTTTCCCGCGTGGCAGCATTTCTACCCAGTCGCCGCCAGCGACGGCTGGTCCTATCGCGTTTACCTGGCTGACTTTCCCCATGTCAGCGCGCTTGCGCAAGACGAACAGGGAACACGCTATCTCAGCCAGGAACTGCCGGGTCGAAAAGGCGGGGTGTTTTCGTTCGACGGCAACGGCGCGCCGCGCCTCGTCCTCGGTGGCCTGAGCAAACCAGACGGTCTGGTGGCCTGCGACGGAGGGCTCGTCGTCAGCCAGGAGGAAGGCGATCAGCCCGTCCTCTGGCTGTCTGCCGGCCGCAGCGAAGTCCTGTTTCAGGGACGCAACGTCGAAGGCGTGGCCTGCGATGGTCACCGGATTTACGCCATCGAGGATCTACGCAACGAGGGTCGCCTACTGCGTTACGACCGGAGGACGCGCGAGCTTCACGTCCTCCGTGAAGGCTTGCGCGAAGGGGAAGGCGTCGCCGTCTGCCCGGATGGCGAAGTGTATTACGCCGAGAAAGGCAGGCACGTGGTAAAGCGCTGGCGAGCTGACAGCAACGACGACGAGGTCGTCGTCGGCGAACTCAACGCACCGGGGTTTGTTGCCTGCACGGAAGACGGCTTGTGGATCACGGAAGATGCGACGCGTCGCGCCCGCCTCCTCTGGTTCGACCGCGGTGGAACCTTGCATACCGTCCTCAGCCACCTGCACTCGGCACAAACGCTTCTGCGAGTCGACCACGACCGCTATCTGGTCGCCGAGCAAGGGCGCGGTCGCGTCCTCGAAGTCACGCGTCACTCAGCGTCCGGCCGTTGAACGCGCTTCCGTCAGCCACCAGGCGCCCGCCGCTCACAATAAGAGCGCGACGACGCTGCCGCAGGAAAGCGTCGCCAGCGTCCCCGAAATCAGCGTCAACGGCCCGAGTTCGACGATCTCCGCCCGCCGCTCCGGCGCCATCGCACAGAGGCCGCCGAGCAGTATGCCCAGGCTGCCGAGATTGGCAAAGCCGCACAAGGCATAGGTCATGATAATCCGGCTACGCGGCGCCAGCGTTTCTGGCGCCAAGGATGCCAACTCCAGATAGGCGACGAGTTCGTTGAGAACAGTCTTCGTTCCCAGCAACGCACCAGCAACTGGCGCCTCCGCCCACGGTACGCCTGCGCTCCAGGCCAACGGCGCCATCAGCCAACCGAGAACCCGCTGCAGGGACAGCGCACGACCCGCTACTTCAGGCAGCAAGGCGAGCAACTGATTGGTCAGACTGACCAACGCGACGAGAACGATCAGCATGGCAACGATGTTGATCAACAAGGTCGCACCCTCGCCCGTGCCACGGGTGACGGCTTCCATCGTGCTCCGATCGGTCCGCGGCAATCGCAGCTGTCGACCCGTCGGCTCGCCCTCGGGCGGCACCAGAATCACGGCGAAAACGATTGCTGCCGGCGCACTGATGAACGAAGCGGCGAGAATGTGTGCCAACGCGTCGGGAACGATCGGCCCGACGATGCCCGCGTACAGCGCCATGACCGTTCCGGCGACGCCGGCCATGCCCGCCGTCATGATCACGAACAGCTCGCCACGACTGACGCTCGACAGGTAGGGCCGAATCAGCAAGGGCGCTTCGACCATGCCGACGAAGACGTTGGCCGCCGTTGACACGCCGACGGCGCCGCCGACACCGAGCGACTTTTCGAGCAAAGCGGAAAGGGCGCGCACCAGAAGCGGCAGAACGCGCCAGTGGTAAAGCACTGCCGACAAAGCGCTCATCACCAGGACCACGGGCAACGCCTGAAAAGCGAGTACGAAACTGGTTCCGGGCGCCGTTTCGAGATACGGCAAACGAGCGCCGCCGAGAAATCCAAAAACCAGCCCGGTTCCCTCTTTGGTCGCCGCCGCTATCGCCAACAACGCCTCGTTGCCGGCGGCGAACACCCGCCGCGCCCCCGGCAGATAAAAGATCAACGCGGCCAGCGCAAACTGCAGACCGACACCACCGAAGACGACACGTAGCGGAATCGCGCGGCGCCGGCGCGACAACAACCACGCCAAGGCAAGCAGAACGAGGTATCCAAGCGCCGCCTGCAGGCCAGGACTCACGCGTCGGCACCTGCGTCGACCGGCTCGACCGAGCGGTGTTGGCGGTGTTGGCGGCCTTCCGGCACGGAGCGGAACGAGCGGTCGCCGCGCGCGCCAGCGACCAGTCCCCGCCCCTCGGCGATCGTCATCTGCCGACTGAGGAAGTCGAGCGCAGCAACTTGCCTGCGTTTTCGAACTCTGGCCGAACCTGCCCCGAGCCGCGGTACGCTGGTTGAACGTCAGCTTCGGGAGTCGGTGCGACCTGACGTCGAAGCGCGGCTCCCTCATTCAGAGGAGTGTCCGCTGCAAAACGCTGACCGTAATTGCGCTGGTAGCGGTCAAGGTATCGTCGAAGTTGCTCGTAGTCCGGGCAACCGAGGGGCGCCAGGCAACGCCCCAACGAATCGTAAATTATCGCCGGCGGCAGCGCACCATAGGGCGTCAGCCACAGACCTGCAGGCTCCCCCACAGTCGCCGGATAACCGGCAGCCGCAGCGTGCATCGCCATCATGCCGATTGCCGCAACCCAAATCGTCTGAAGACACCTCATTCATGAAGTCTAGCATCTTCACCGCCCGCCTGAAGAGCACGCTGCGGAAGCGACTTCGAATAGGGATCGCGCCGCCACTTTCACCGCCGCAGGGCTATACTTGACAAGCTGTCATGTGCATCGCAAAGGTCGATTCGACCCGCCCGATCAACGTTACCTTGGATCCCCGCCGCATGAGATGTCCAAGCTGTGATTCCGACGACGCGCGTCGCTCGCGCCGGCGTGGCCTACGTGAGGGTTTCGCGCTGCGTCTCCGGCACTTGGCACCGTATCGTTGTCGCGACTGCGGCACTCGCTTCGTTGCCCCCGAGGAAAGCGATGCGGCTGATGGAGCGCCACACCCGGTTTCCTTCGCCAACTACCTAGGGCTACGCAGCAGCACGCGGAGGGCGCTCGCCGATCCGGTGGTCATGACCGTGCTTGGCGGCGTGCCGTTCCTGATCCTGATTTTGCTTTTCTTCGCCGTCGCCTATGGCTGGATCGACCTTAGGTCCTATCTCCCCGGTCGCTAACTGCCATTCCGCGCGAGAAAAGCGGCGCCGGCGACGATCTTTGGTGTTAGAATAATTAGTTGATCGACGTCCTAGCCGGTCAACCCAACAGTATTTGGCTCGTTATGATGTTTCCATTGTCGATAAGGAACCCCCAGATGAAGAACTCACTTCTCGTTGCTGCGCTGATCGCGCTTGCTCTTACGGCCTGTGGCAAGAAAGAAGAAGCCAAGCCCGCCGCGGCTCCGGCTGCTCCGGCTGCTGCTCCGGCTCCGGCGCCTGCCCCGGCTGCCGCTCCCGCCGCCCCGGCTGCCGACGCCGCGAAACCCGCCGACGCCAAGCCCGCCGATGCGAAACCGGCCGACGCAGCGATGGACAAGGCCAAGGAAGTTGCTGGCGCTGCCGCCCAAGGCGCTGCCGACGCTGCCAAGGACGCAATGAAGAAGTAATTGCTCCTGTTTGGAAAAAAGCCGGCGCCAGCCGGCTTTCTGTTTTTTGGATCGCCGCCTGCTAGCGCAACTGCCGCCAAGCGAAACCCTCGTCTTGATCGGCAATCCCGATCCAGTCCTCCGTACAACCGAGCGCCGCCGCCAGGGCGGCCGCAGCAAGTCGTGGCCGGTTGTTTTCCTTGCTCAAGTGTGCCGCGACCACGTGTTGCAGGCGACGGGTATCGGTCTGTGCCAGCAGGGACGCCGCCTGTCCGTTCTCGAGGTGACCAAGACGCCCGCCGACACGCTGTTTCAGCGCCGGCGGATAGCGCGAGGTGGCAAGCAAATCCCGGTCATGGTTGCACTCCAGCACCAGCCCATCACATGCCTGTAACACCTCGACCATGTGCGGTGTGATCGAGCCGGCATCTGTCAGCACACCGAGACGCAGGCTGCCATCGCCAAAAACATACTGGACGGGTTCACGCGCGTCGTGGGGAACCGGAAATGGCTGAATTTCGAGGTCGCCGATCGCAAACGGTGTTTGACTGTCGATCACCCGGTACGCTGGCCAGTCACGCAGGCCACGCGCCGCGGCGACCGACGTGCCATGCGTCAGATAGACGGTCAGCCGATGCCGTCGCGCGAGGCTCCAGACTCCCGACAAATGATCGCTGTGCTCGTGGGTTACCAGGACCGCGGTGAGTTGCTCCGCAGCGGTCATCAACCGCGCCAGCCGACCGGCCGCTCCGCGGGCCGAGAATCCGCAATCGACGAGGACCCTGGTCGTTCCGCTTTCGACGATCAGCGCGTTGCCCTGGCTGCCGCTTCCTAGGGACGCGAAGCGAATCACTTCAGTTGGTCGTAGAGCAGATTAAGGATTCTCTTCGACGTTTCCGACTGATCCACGCCGCCTTCGGCCGTCAGCACCTGTACAACCGATCGGCTGCCCTGGTCGTTGACGAATATGCGGTACTGGGTCTTCGGCTTATCCTTCGTGCTCGACTTGAAGATGTTGAGACGAGACAAAAAGCCTTCGTTCTTCTTCTCGTTGTCGACTTCGGGGTCGACGTAGCGCACGTAATACAAGCCGCGCGAACGATCACGGTCTTCAACGGTAAATCCCACCCGGTCGAGTGCCAGACCGACGCGACGCCAGGCGCGATCAAAGCTCTCTTCGACCTCGAGTGTTCCGCTGCCGTCAGGCGCCCGGAGCAGCTTCGCGCGTTCAGCCGGCTTCTCCTGGGCCGCCAGCTGCATCGCCGCGGTGGCACGCTTCTCTTCGCTACCGAGACGGATCATCAGGCGGCGCAGCATTTCGGCCTCAAGTTCGGGATCTGCCGGCCGCGGTTGCCACATGGTCTGGTCCTTTCCCTCGCTGACGAAGATTTCGTACATTCCCCGATGGCTGATAAAGATGTCGGTTGTGCCCGGCGTTAGGCCGGGTTCGAGGCGAGTGCGAAACTTGTCACGCTCCGGGGTCGAGTAAACCGCGTCGATGACGCGACCGAGAATGTTGCGAATGAAATCCTGCTGAATCTTGGCGCGATTCTCCGCCCAGTCGGTCTCCATCACCCCCGCGTCGGGCAGTTCAAGCTTGATCACAAAGCCGGTTTCTTGCCAGAAGTCCTTGACCGTCCCCCAAAGCTTGTCCGGCGAGCCGGCGGCGACCAGCCAGCGCTGGCTTCCGGAACGCTCGATACGCGCGCTATCAACTTCCGGCAGGACCTCGCTCTTCTGCTGCGCTCGTGCTTGTGGCGAGCGTTCGGCGGCATACGCCGAGTAAGTCGCGGCGCCCTTGCCGGAGGTGTCGGGAACGGCATAACGATCATCCCGGGTCGGAGACGTCAAGTCAGGCGGCACTTCCAGCGTCGGCACCCGGTTGCTCGACGCGGTTTTGTATTCGATTCGCTTTGGCTCCAGCAGGGAACCCGAACACCCGGCAAGGAGAGCCAACAGCACCGCGACCAGCAAGGGCAAGAATCCCGTTCTCATCGGTCGGCCCAAGCTCTAAGCGACAACGCCTGCTTGCTCCATGGCGGCCAGCACTCGCGCGTGGCACTCGAGCGACAGCGGCGTCAGCGGCAGTCGCAGGCCCTCTTCGATCAGTCCCAGTCGCTGGCACGCCCACTTCACCGGGATCGGGTTCGCCTCGCAGAACAGCTGCCGGTGCAGCGCCTGCAGGCGAGCGTTGAGCTGGCGTGCGCTGAGCGCCTTGCCAGCGAGGGCAGCAGCGCACATTTCGTGCATCAACCGCGGCGCCACATTGGCGACGACCGAAATATCGCCCTGTGCCCCCATCAGAATGAGGGCACAGGCGCTGGCGTCGTCGCCGCTGTAAACCGCGAAGCCTGGCGGTGCCCGAGTGATCAGTTCGACGCCGCGATCAATGTTTCCGGTCGCATCCTTGATGCCAACGACGTGCGGTATCTGCGCCAGGCGCAGGGCCGTCTCGTTGCTCAAGTCGGCCACCGTACGCCCGGGAACGTTGTAGAGGATCAAGGGGATATCGACCGCCTCGGCGATCGTCCGGAAGTGGCAATACAGCCCTTCCTGAGTCGGCTTGTTGTAATACGGAACCACCGACAGCGCCGCGTCGGCCCCGGCCTGGCGCGCAAAACGGGTCAATTCGAGCGCTTCCGCCGTCGAGTTCCCTCCGGTTCCAGCGATCACCGGGATGCGGCCGGCGGCCTGAGCGACGACGACTTCGATCAATTGACAATGCTCGTCGACGGTCACCGTCGGCGACTCGCCGGTGGTACCGACGACGACGATGGCGTCGGTACCCTGCTGCACATGAAAGTCGACCAGTCGGCGCAGAGCCGGCAGGTCGAGACTGCCATCGGGATGCATGGGGGTAACAATGGCGACGATCGATCCGCTAATGATGGTCATGGACGGGAATCCGAGAGAAGACTTGCCGAAACGGCCTAAACTTTCGATTCTAAACGAAGCAAATCGAGCTGACCATGACTAACGCGTGTACCCGCGAACGGTTGGCAGCCGCAGCCGACAGCCAGCGAGAGGTTTAGAAACCAGCGAGCACCCGCAGATGGCAGAGGACGCTGCGCGCCAGCGCCGACAGGGCGTAACCACCCTCAAGCATCGACACGATACGCCCCTGTGCCGACTCGTCGGCGACCCCCTTTACCTGCTCGGTGACCCAGCTGTAGTCCTTCTCGAGCAGCCGGAGTCCACCCATGTCGTCCTCGTAATGCGCGTCAAAGCCTGCCGAGATCAGGACCATCTCCGGTTTGAACTGACGCAGACGCGGCATCCAGATGTCACTCACGACTCGACGGAATTCAGTCCCGTCGGTTCCTCTTCCCAGCGGCACGTTGACCATGTTTGCGGCGGGACGCTCGGTGCCACTGTAGGGATAAAACGGGTGCTGAAACGTGCTGACCATGAGCACGCGCGGATCGCCCTTGAAACAGTCTTCGGTTCCGTTACCGTGGTGCACATCGAAATCAACCACCGCCACCCGCTCCAGGTGATGAGTAGCCAGTGCGTGAGCAGCGGCAACGGCGATGTTGTTAAAGAAGCAGAAACCCATCGCCGTCGAACGTTCGGCGTGATGACCCGGCGGCCGAACCGAACAGAACGCATTCTCCGCCGTACCGCTCATTACCAGATCGACTGCCAGCACACCGGCGCCGGCAGCCCGCATTGCGGCCTGCCAGGTATGACGGTTCATCGCGGTATCGGGATCCAGATGCACAATGCCGTGTTCCGGCGCCACCCGCTTCAGGCGTTCGAGGTGGGCCGCGCTGTGGACACGCCTGAGCTGCTGGAAGGTCGCCAACGGCGCGTCGTGATACGCGAAATAGGAATCGACCCCCTGCGCAATCATGAAATCGCTGATTGCACTCAGACGCTCCGGGCATTCCGGATGGTACGACCCCATGTCGTGCAAGAGGCAGTCGCGATGGGAAATGAACGCAGTGCTGGTCATGGGTACCTTTCCGCGTCGGCGCGAAGTCATTGTCGGTAGCGGGATCTACGGAAAATCAGGTGACCGGCCGATAATTTATTATCATCTGGATCAACCTGCGACGACAAGCCATGCCCTCTTCCCATGCCCTCTACCCGCCACTCGCCTCTACTCTCCGACGTCATCGCGACGGCAAACAGCGTCATTCTCGGCAAGGAGACGCAGACGCGGCTTGCCCTCTGTTGCCTGCTGGCCAAAGGACACCTGCTGATTGAGGACTTGCCCGGCGTCGGCAAGACGACTCTGGCGCAGACGATTGCCCGTCTGCTCGGCTTCCATTTCGCGCGCATCCAGTTCACGAGCGACATGTTGCCGGCCGACATCCTTGGCGTCTCGATCTTCGACCGCGAGCGAGGCAGTTTTCGCTTCCTGCCGGGTCCGGTGTTTTGTCAGATTCTACTCGCCGATGAAATCAATCGCGCGACGCCGAAAACGCAAAGCGCGCTGCTCGAAGCGATGGAAGAAGGTCAAGTCACCACCGAAGGCGAAACGCGACCGCTACCCGAGCCCTTCTTCGTCATCGCAACGCAAAACCCGTCCACCCAGATCGGCACCTTTCCCCTGCCGGAATCGCAGCTTGATCGCTTCCTGATGCGGATTGAACTCGGCTATCCCGATCACGCTGCCGAACGGGCGCTGCTCGAAAGCGGCGGCAAGCGCGAACAGCTGTCTGGTCTCGCACCGCGCCTGCGGGCAGGCGAGTTCGCTCCGCTGCAGCAGGAGGTGGCCGCGGTGTACGCGTCGCCAGCACTGCTCGATTACGTGCAATCGATCGTCGCCGCAACGCGCAACGACTCGCGATTCGTGCATGGCCTGAGTCCGCGCGCTGCGCTCTCGCTCCTGTCGGCGGCGCGCGCCTGGGCGTTTACCGCCGGACGCGAAATGGTTGTACCAGAGGACGTCCAGGCGGTGTTGCCGGCGGTCGCTCGTCACCGTTTGCGCTTGCCGAGCGGCGGCCATGCCGCCGCCGAGGACGTCGCCGCGCTGATCCGCTCGCTGCCAGTCGCCTGATGCGCCTGCTCGCCGCTGCGCAGCGCTGGCTGTTTCAGCTCGGCCGTGACGAAGGGTCGCCGATCGTATTGACGCAGCGACGCATCTTCATCCTGCCGACGCGCGCCGGCATTGTCTACGCAGTCGTCCTGGCCGTGATGCTGGTCGGCGCCATCAACTACAACCTGAGCCTTGGCCACGCGCTGATTTTTCTTCTCGCCGGCCTTGGCGTCGTCGGCATTATCCACACGTTCTACAACCTGTTCGGCCTGCAACTCACCGCCGGGCGCTGCGACGCCGTTTTTGCCGGCGATCTGGCGTACTTTTCACTGCAGATCGAGAACCTTCGCCCACAGTCGCGCCGGGCGCTGGAGTTCTCGTTTGCAGACCAGCCCGTGGTGGCCGCCGACGTCGCCGGCGGTGCGCGGCTGACGGTCGCCGTTCCCTACCGCGCGCAACGACGCGGCCTGCTTGCGCCGGGACGGGTGACGCTGGCGACACGCTATCCACTCGGACTCTTCCGGGCCTGGAGTTACTTGCGTCCGACGTGGTCGTGTGTCGTCTATCCGCGACCACGCCGCACGCCGCTGCCCGCACTGATGACGGCGGCGGCCGACGCCCGCCAGGGGGAGCGCGGCCAGGAAGACTTTGCCGGCTTGCGTCCGCGCCAGAGCAGCGACCCCACCCGTCATATCGCCTGGAAGGCCGTTGCTCGTCGTTCGGACGAGCAAGCGCTGTTGGTCAAGCACTTTTCCGGTGGAGCCGACGACGAGCTCTGGCTCGATTGGGAACTGACCGCCGCCGAGAGCGAAGTCGAAGAACGCCTATCCACCCTCGCCGGCTGGGTAGTGAGCGCCGATGAACGCCAGCTGCGATATGGCCTGCGCTTGCCCAAACGCTTTCTTCCACCGGCATTGGGCGAAGCCCACCGTACCGCCTGCTTGCAGGCGCTGGCGCTCTACGGCAACGAGGCCCCGTGAGCAAACGCCTTCCCCCGCGCGCACTCGACGCGGGCGCCGTTCCCTGGTTGCTGGTCGTTGCATTGGCCACCGCCGGACCGCACGCCGAACACCTGCCCGCCTGGTTGAGCACACTCTTCGCCGGCGCGCTCGCTTGGCGCGGCTGGTTGTGGACCCGGCAGCACCCGCTGCCGCGACCCTGGATCGTCGCGTTGATAGTTGCCGGCAGCGTCGGCGGCATCGTCTGGCAATATCGGACGCTGCTCGGCAAGGATCCGGGCGTCGCCCTCCTGGTCGTCTTTATGGCGCTCAAGCCGCTGGAGATGAACACCCGCCGCGATGCCATGGTCGTCGTCCTCCTCGGTTACTTTCTGCTGCTGACGCACTATCTCTATTCCCAAAGCATCGTCACCGGCGTCTGGCTGCTGCTGACGATGATCCTGCTCACCGCGACCTTGATCCGGCTGCACGGCGGCAGTCAGCCGGTCCCGGCCATCGCTCGCCTGGCCGGTGCGCTGCTGTTACAGGCCTTACCGTTGATGCTCATTCTCTTTCTGCTCTTTCCTCGTATCTCCGGACCGCTGTGGGGTCTGCCGCAAGACGCCTACTCGGCACTCAGCGGGCTTTCGAATCAGATGTCGCCCGGTTCGATCAGCCGTCTGATCCAATCCGGGGCGATTGCCTTTCGCACGCGTTTTGCCGACGAGGTACCGGCGAAGTCGGAACTCTATTGGCGTGGTCCGGTGTTCAACGCATACGATGGTTTGACCTGGCGCGCGCAAACGCCGTCGCCCGCGCCGCCGACCGCGCGCCCGCAGGTCGAGGGCCGAGGACGCATGCACGCTTATACCAGCCTCATCGAGCCTCATAACGAACGCTGGCTGCTGGCGCTCGACGTTCCCACCACCCTGCCCGCCGACGCGACTCTAGGTCCGATGCTGCAAGCGTTCGCTCGCGAGCCGTTGCGTGCGCGCAGTCGTCAGTCGTTCGTGTCGGCGCTTGACTATCGTGCCAACGTCGTGGAGACGCCGACGATACTGCATCAGGCGGTCGAGCTGCCGGCGCAGATCAACCCGCGCGCACGCGCCCTTGCCGCCAGCTGGCGAGCGTTGTCCGCCGAGCAGATTGTGGCGAACGCGCTGGCGATGTTTGGTCGGGAAGACTTTGCCTATACCTTGCAGCCACCGCTCCTTGGCACGCACGCCATGGACGAGTTCCTCTTCGTCACTCGCCGCGGCTTCTGCGAACACTACGCATCGGCATTCGTCTTTCTGATGCGAGCGGCCGGAGTTCCCGCACGCGTCGTCGCCGGCTACCAGGGAGGGGAAATCAACCCGGTCGATGACTACCTGACAGTGCGCCAATCCGACGCCCATGCCTGGGCCGAGGTCTGGTTGGCCGGGCGGGGCTGGGTACGTGTCGACCCGACCGCGGCGGTCGCCCCCGCCCGGATCGAGCGCGGCATTGCCGCCGCCTTGCCGGAAGGCGAACCTTTGCCGGCCGTCGTGCGTCTCGGTGCCGACTGGTTGCGACATCTGCGACATCGCTGGGAAGCTGCGGGTAATGCCTGGAACCAGTGGGTGCTCGGTTACAATCCGCAGCGCCAGCGCGAAGTGTTGTCGCGGCTCGGACTTCCCGACCCGGACTGGCGCAAAATGACCGCGTCGCTGGCAATGCTCTCGGGGCTCGCGCTGTTGGTGGTCGTCGTGTGGACCTTGCCGCGACAGCGAGCGCAAGATCCGGTGCGGCAAGCTTGGCTGCGCTTCTGCCAGGCGCTCGCCCGACGCGGGCTGGTGCGCGCCGAGTGGGAGGGACCGCTCGCTTTTGCCCAGCGCGTCGCCGACGAACAACCGGAGCTGGCGGGTCTGACTGGCGAGGCGGCCAATTGTTATGTCGCGCTGCGCTATGGCCACCCGGCCAGGGACGATTTGCGCCGATTGCAGCAGTGCGTAAACCGATTGCGCAACCCTAGGAGAGCGGACTCTTGAAAGTGAAACAGGCAGTCGCCCTGGCGATCGGACTGCTCGCCAGCGTGCTCGCGTTGCCAGCTGGCGCGCAGCAGGAAACCGAGTTCAACCATCTGCCTGAAGTCAAGGCCTTCATGGCTTACATGCATGAGCGCCATGGCTTTGACGTCAACCATCTCGCTCGCCAGTTCACCGCGGTGCGTCCGAATGCCATCGTGCTGCGCGCGATCCGCCCGCCCGCCGTCCCCGAGAAGCAGCGTTCGTGGCAGCGTTACCGCGAACGCTTCATCAACGCCCGACGCGTCGAAGGCGGCCGCCGCTTCTGGCTGGAGCACGAGGCGACTTTGCAGAGAGCGCAGGCCATCTACGGTGTACCGCCTGAAATCGTCGTCGCGATCATCGGCGTCGAAACCGAATACGGTCGCAACATGGGCAGTTTCGGCGTCTTCGAAGCCCTCGCCACCCTCGCTTTCAGCTATCCACCGCGAGCCGAATTTTTCCGGGGCGAACTTGAACAGTTCCTGCTCCTGGCGCGGGAAAGTGGCGTCAACCCGCTTGAACTGAAGGGTTCTTACGCCGGGGCCATGGGCATTCCGCAATTCATGCCTGGCAGTCATCGCCGTTTTGCGGTCGACTTTGACGGTGACGACCGCATCGACTTGCGGCACAGCGTCAGCGACGCCATCGGCAGCGTCGCCCGGTTTCTGCAGCAGCACGGCTGGCAGACCGGAGCGCCGATCGCCGTCCCCGCGAGCGTCAGCGGCGACCCATCGCCACTTGTCGCTGCCGGCATCAAACCGGCACTTAGCTTGGGGCAACTGGCCACCCAGGGCGTGGTCGCCGACGACACCCTCGTCAGCGGCGATGTCGACCGCCTGGCGGCGCTGATTGATCTCGTCAGTCCCGGGGCTTCCACCGGTTACTGGCTCGGCTTTGACAACTTCTACGTGATTACGCGCTACAACCGCTCAAGCTTCTACGCCATGGCCGTCTTCCAACTCGCCGAAGCCTTGCGCGACGAACGGCGACGACCCACGGTGCGCTAGAAAACGCTGTCCGACCGCACCCCTCGCCGACGCACGATGCGTCGCAACTGGTCAAGCCCTTCCACCTGAATCTGACGGACACGCTCGCGCGTCAGCCCCATATCCGAGGCGATTTCTTCCAGCGTGGATGGCTCGATCCCGCCAAGTCCGTAACGTCGTTCGAGTACCTGTCGGTGCTTCACCGCCAGTTGATTCAGCCAGGATTGCAGCAACAGGCTGAGTTCATTCGCCTGCAGGCGCTCGTCGGGCTCGACCAGGCTCTCGTCGGCAAGCAGGTCGCCCGCCGTCTGGCTGGGATCGATCTGTAACGGCGCATCGAGCGACGCAATGCGCTCGTTGAGCAGCATCACGCGCCGCACCTCCTCGACTGGGCGATCGATCAGATGGGCGATGCGCTCCGGACAGATTTCGCGACCGCTGGCCGACTCGAGGTGGCGTATCGCGCGCAGAACCAGGTTGATATCCTTGACCACGTGTACCGGCAGGCGAATCGTCCGCGACTGATTCATGATCGCGCGTTCGATGCTCTGCCGTATCCACCACGTGGCGTAAGTGGAAAAGCGGAACCCCCGTTCCGGATCGAACTTTTCGATGGCGTGAATCAGACCCAGATTCCCTTCCTCGATCAGGTCGAGCAACGGAATTCCACGGTGCAGATAGTGCTTGGCAATATTGACGACGAGGCGGAGATTGTGCTCGATCATCTTCTGTCGCGCGGCAAAATCGCCCGCCCGCGCACACCGCGCCAGCGTCACTTCCTCGGCCGCCGAAAGCAGCGCCTTGGCTCCGATGTCGTTCAAGTAGTGCTGGGTAACGTCGTTGAGCAGATCGACTTCCGGCGCGGAAACCCCCGGCCCTGGTCCAAGCTCGGCAAGTGACGTTTCAGGCGGAAACTCCGCTACCGGAAAGTCGTCGACAAACTCGGCATCAAAATCCAGTTCACCAGCCATGATCAGCGCGGCGGCAGGTGTTTCAACGGATCGACCGGTTTGCCCTGGCGCCTGACCTCAAAGTGCAGTTTGACTTGGTCCGCATCGGAGTTTCCCATCTCTGCAATCTTCTGCCCCTTGCTGACGGTCTGCCCCTCCTTGACCAGGATGTTCTGGTTGTGCGCATAGGCCGTCAGATAAGCGCTGTTGTGCTTGACGATCACCAACTTGCCGTAGCCGCGCAAACCGCTGCCGCTGTAGACGACCTTTCCACTGCTCGCCGCAAGGACCGGGTCACCCGCCCGCCCCGCGATGTCAACCCCTTTGTTGCCGCCTTCACTGAAGGTTCCGACCAGCTTGCCACTCGCCGGCCAGATCCAGACGACTTCGTCATTGCCCGCCCCGTCGCTGGCCGCAGGCTCGGGGGGTGGCGAAGGTTTACCCTCGCTCTTCCCCTCCGGTCTGGCTTCGGGTTTTCCCTCCGACGGTAACGACGGCTTGCCCTCCGGCTTTTCTTCAACCCTGGTCGGCGCCAGCGCAACGACCGCAGGCTCGACCGGCTTGCGCTGCGCCGCCGCCAACGCCTGCGCGCGCGCCAGGGCCTGCTCCGAATACGGCTCCTTGCCGGCCTTGGGTTCGCGCTTCAGCGGGTCACCGCTGCTGCCGACCGAGTCGAGCGGCCGTTGTTCGAGCGGCGCCGTGGCGACGATGGGTCTTGCGACGGCGACTTCGCTGGCATTCGAGCTTGCCGGTGGCCGTACCCGCAGAACCTGACCAACGAGGATCCGGTTTGGATTGTCGATCGCGTTCCAGGCAACGAGGTCTCGATAGTCGAGCCCGTGGTCGAGGGCAATCGAATACAGAGTGTCCCCTTTCTTCACCAGATAGCCGTCCTTGCCGACGACGAGACCAGCTGTCGGTTGCGATACCGGCGCCGCACTGCGCTCACCGACGGGCGAAGGCGTCGTCCCGGCACAGGCCGCCAGCAGCAGCGTCAAGGCCAGCAGCCAGACGCCGGTAAGCGATGGAATAAACCCCTGGTCCTTCATTCGACTCCCGGAAGTAGCGGAACAAAACGAACCTCATCAAACCGGGTTTCGACAAAGCCTTCACCACGGCGTTCGATCAACGCCAACTGCTGGCTGGCACCCCCAACCGGTAGAACCAGGCGGCCATCCATCGCCAACTGTTGCAGCAACGCCCTGGGAACGCGCGTTGCCGCGGCTGCGACGACGATGCTGTCAAACGGCGCCGCCTCGGGCAGTCCGAGCTGACCATCTGCGTGCTTCAATCGAACGTTAAGTTGATTAATCGCGCGCAGGTTTCTCCTCGCCCGGTCGAGCAACAGCCCAATGCGCTCGACGGCGTATACCTCGGCGCTCAACTGGGCCAGGACGGCAGCCTGATAGCCACAGCCGGCGCCGACCTCGAGTGTCTTGCCGAGCGCGCGCCCCGCATGCAGCACTTCGAGCATGCGTGCGACGACGTACGGCTGCGAGATCGTCTGCGAAAAACCGAGAGGCAGCGCGGTGTCTTCATAGGCGCGCGAAGCCAGCGCCTCCTCGACAAAGACGTGTCGTGGTACCGCTGCCATCGCCGCCAACACGTCCTCATCGGCGATTCCCTGCTCACGCAGGCGCTCGATCATGCGCGTCCGCGTTCGCAGCGAAGTCATGCCGACACCAGAAGCCGCCTGCTTCATTGAGCCAGCCAACGACCAACCAGCGCCATCTGGGCGGTGTGCGTTAGATCGATCTGCAACGGAGTTACCGACACCTGGCCATTCTGTACGGCGTAGAAATCGGTGCCCTCGCCCGCGTCCTGCGCCTCACCCGCCGCGCCGACCCAATAGACCGTCTCGTTGCGCGGCGAGATTGTTGGCACGACCGGTTCCGCCTTGTGCCGCTTGCCGAGCCGCGTCACCGCGTAACCGCGCAACTCGGCGTACGGCAGATCCGGCACATTGACGTTGAGCAACACCGGTTCGTGCAGCGACTGTCTCTGGAGCAGGACGACCAGCTCGCAGGCGACGCGTGCCGCCGTCGCGAAATGTTCGCCCGCGCCTTCCTTGCTGCACAAGGAAATCGCCAATGAAGGCACGCCGAGCAGAAAACCTTCGGTTGCCGCAGCGATGGTCCCCGAATAGATCGTATCGTCCCCCATGTTGGCGCCGATATTGATTCCCGAAACAACCATGTCTGGCAGTTCGTCGAGCATTCCGGTCACGGCGAGATGGACACAGTCGGTCGGTGTGCCATTGACGTAATGGAAACCGTTTGCCGCTTGTCGCAAAGACAGCGGACGGTCCAGCGTTAACGAGTTGCTGGCCCCGCTGCGGTCACGTTCGGGAGCAACGACGGTCACCCGTGCCAGCTCCGAGAGGGCTCGCGCCAGATGCTCAAGGCCGGGCGCGAAGTAGCCATCGTCGTTGGAGAGCAAGATCCGCATAGAAACCCACACACGTCAAACTGGCGACCGATGAAGAAAAGGCGTCCACCGCGGGACACCCGCCGGCCACTGACCCTGACGCTCGCCGGGCGTCCATTATAACCAGCTGCAGCCGGGCCAGCGAGCGTGCTCACCAACGCGAAACGACGATGAGCCTGTGACAGCGTGGCATGGCATGGATTCACCCGCCCAATAGGTCTTCCACTGTTGATTGGCGCGATTGAGACGCAGAGCAAACATGTGCTCGGCATGTTCTAGCCGCCACCCTGCGCCGGGGCGTTTCAGGCGCTACTGCACGAGGGTGCGCAGAGCACTCTCGATTTCCCCGGAGCCGATCGGCAAGTCCTGGGAGATAGCCGTCTGATAGTCGAGCGGATTCCGGCGTTGGCACAAATACCGGTGGCAGCGCCATATCGGCGCTTGGCGGTCCGGCAGGGCAATGGGTTCCCTGTGCGCGCCTCCAGAGTGTGGATCCCCTCGTCAGCACGCCGGGTCTTCAAGCCCGTTGTCTGGGTGTCCAACCGCGCACCGGTAGCGGTCTCGTGCGCCTAGCGCTTGCGCCGCGGCCGCCAAGTACTCCCCCACGTGATAGAAATCCAAGAGAGAGCGACCGTGTGCGCCAAGCGGTTCTTCGACTTGGCCAGCGATCCACTCGGGCACCATCGCCCACCGCGTGCAGCTGCGTCGTTTGACCAAAACCGGCCCGCTTGGCGCATACGACAAGTGCTCGCCCGGCGGTCCCGACATCCCACTGCAACGTGCCGCCATCGATCAGGGTCCGGCTCCCTGGCGCGTACGTCAAGCAAATCTTGGCCTCTTTCCAGGACCGAGGCTTCCCCTTGCGCTGATCTTGCCGCGTCGGGTCCGGCGCCAGCTCTTCATTCCGGTAAGCGTTCTCGTCGATCAGCAGGTACTGGAGCCGGGGTTTGAACTGCGCGACCAGTCCGGGTACCGGGGGGAATCAACTCGCCGACGTCGGTGGCGGCCGACCAGCGTGAGCGGCCGTTGGGGAGAACGATCGGCAAAACCGGGGGCAGGCGTCAGAAACGAAGCCGAGAATCAGGTCACGAACGAGTTCCGGCGTGGAGAAGAGAAAGCGGTAACCGCTGTCGTGTTCCTGGGCCATGGCAGCCTGGTAACAGGCCCGTCATCGCCCGGGTTGACGCAGCGATGCAGACGAGGCGACGAGAAGTTCCGGCTTGTTCACGGGGATGGTCGAGGCGCGTAAGACGCGTTTCACAGCGCAGGCGTTGCCGCGGCCAGCGATCGACCCCGCAGCGCTGCGGGTTGCGAGTCCGACCGCAGCGCTCTCGGCATGCGCGTGGGTCGTTCGCTCAGCGCGCGTTCGGTGAAGAACCGGCGTGGCCGCGACGGTCGGCGAACGTCCCGTGGGGTGAACGACCACAAGAATAAAAGCAGGCGACTTGACGTCGATCAACGGCGCTCCCGTTTCAGGAAAGTAAATTGCCGCGCAACGGTCGACGCCGCTCGCGAGTCAGGGAGGAAGGCCCCGCGCTCGCGGCGCGGGGGCGCCGACTGCCCGACTGCAAGAACGAAGAACCGACAATGAGCAGGAGTTGCAGACAGTTGACAGTACGGAAGGTGTTCTCCGCACGGAGCGCCACGGTCGGCGCGCCCTTGTGTGGAACGCCGAATCCTGTCGGCAGCACTGTGCGGGAGCGACGGGAGAGACGGGCGCGCGTCGGGAAAGCGAAGGGAGAGGAACGGACATGAAAGGCGTAGACGATGGTGGAATGCAAAGGCGTGGCGAGAGTGCGGGGAACGAAAGCGGAATTGCCGGACAGCGAAACTTGTTTCAGGAAAACCGTGGTTCGTCCGTAAATCGTCGCGCACATCACCCGTCATTGCTGTTTCGCCTGATCCACTGCGCACGAGGGATCTGCATCGCGTTCGCTGGCTGCGTCGCGGTAGCCGGCTGCGCCGGCTATGGCATGGCGTACAAGGAGCCTATCGAGTACCAGTTCAGCGGCCTGGGAGTCGAGATGAATGCCGCCTTGGGCCGGGTGTTTCGGCCCAGTCTGTGGTCTATGCGCGGGCTCGCCGGTTCGCCGTACGGTGACCCGAAGAGGTACGAATACTACCGGCACGCGACGATACCGATGGGCCATGCGCAGATCAAGGAGCGCGACATGTGCGATCGCAAAAAGAACCCCTACTGCGAGGGCTTCACTTTTGGCGAAGAGCTGCTCGCCCACCCGGAGGTGATCGCCGCCATGAGCGATTGGTTGACGCATCTCTGCGAGCGCCTGCCGGTCACCGTGACCGACCCGCTTTTCTACCATAGTGTCGTAATGCGGCAAACCGACCTTCGTCGACTGCGCGCGTTCCTGGACTGCGACGGTACGTCGCGGGGCGTGCGCGACATCCAAATCCACGTCTTCGTCGTGCGCGATTTTGACAACGTTTTCATAAGCGACCCAAGAAGGCCGGGCCACACCGACGCCGTGCTGAGGCAGTCGGTGATCCGCGAGTGGGTCATCAAGATCAATCCCTGAAGAGGAGGCTCTCATGGCTGGAAGCGTTCGCATTTTTGTCGATCTCGCCGGAAGTGATGGGCTCCCGCATACCTACCTCGGCATCACCGATTCCTCGGGGGCGGAGACCTACTCGGGTTTCGGACCGACCGAAACCAAGCCTTTTGACGTCGATGGACGCGTTTCCGAGGGCTTGTACCCAGCACCCGGAGCAGACTCTAAGAACGTCGCCGGCTATCCCGAGCAGACCGCTTGGGGAAGCGCCCCGATTGCGGTGAGCGACGCACAGATCGCCGCGATGCAGCAGAGGATCGACGACTGGCGAGCTGACCCTCCTGGTTACAACATCCTTGACACGCAATGTGCGACGTTTGTCCGAGACGTGCTGAGTGCTGGCGGAATGGACTACCCACGGTACGGCGAAAGCGATCATCCGGTCAATTTGATTCCCTGGGAAGAGAAGCGACAGTTCTTTCAGGATGGGGAGGGCAACCCGTCTACCGGTGGCAACTTGACCGACCGTGCCATCAACCCCTGGAAGTACGAGGGTACACCTACTCACGAATTCTTGAAAAAGAAGATCGAGGAAGGCGAAGCCGCCATGGAACGTCTACTCCCTGGCTTCTGGGATAGGATCGTTGCAGAGGCGGGGCGCTTCGGCGACTTGATCAGCGACCTTTTTATCGACGCCTCCCACTACACCGCCCCCCGTCGTGACCCCTTGACCCTCGACCTCGATGGCGACGGCCTTGAGACGGTCGGCATCGACCCGAGCCAGCCAATCCTCTTCGACCACGACGCGGACGGGATCAAGACCGCCACCGGCTGGGTCGCGTCCGACGACGGCTTCCTGGTCCTCGATCGCAACGGCAACGGAACGATCGACTCCGGCCGCGAACTCTTCGGCGATGCGACGATCCAGCGCGACGGCCAGCTGGCCGCCGACGGCTTCGCCGCGCTCGCCGACCTTGACGGCAACGGCGACGGTGAGATCAGTGCCCTCGACGCCGACTTTGCCCAGTTGCGCGTCTGGCGCGACCTCAACCAAGACGGCGTCAGCCAAAGCGGCGAACTGTTCACGCTGGACACGCTCGACATCACCGCGATCGAGGTTGCCGCCCGCGAACACAGCCGTACGCTCGCCAACGGCAACCAGATCGCCGACCTCGGCACCTACACGCGCCGCGACGGCAGCACCGGTACCAGCGGCACGGTCACCGGCAGCCTCGCCGACGTCAACCTCGCCAGCAACCTCTTCCGCCGGGTATTTACCGACCCTGTCGATACCCACGCCGTCGCCACGCTCCCCGACCTCCAGGGCAGCGGCGCCGTGCGCGACCTGCGCCAAGCTGCCGCCGGTTCGCCCGAACTCGCCGCCAGCCTCGCCGCCCTGAGCCCGACAACGACCCGCGGCGAACTCCAGACCGCGGTCACGCGCCTCCTCGAACAATGGGCCGATGGCGCCGACTTCACCGACTCCTTTGAAGCCGCCGCTGCTGCCGGCCGTGTCGACCTCTTCTTCGTCCCGCCCGGCGTCAGCCTGCGTGACGCTTACGAAGCGCGCTCGTTCGACCACAGCCGCCTGCGCTTTACCGGTTACGACCCAGGCGGCGGCTCCGGAGGGGGCGGCATGTACGGGCCGGAAGACCTCGCCCGTATCAATGACATCCGCCGGCAACAGGCCGACATCGAACGTCTGCTGAAGACGCTCGAAGCGTTCAACGGCCGCCCGTTCGCGCCCTTGCCGGCGCCCGAGACGACCCCCGACTCGACCTTGCGGCCGCTCGCCCTGAGCAGCGTTCCCGGTGCGGGTCTCGCCTTTCCCGACGCCCAGGCACCGCTGATCTACACGATGGAAGCGGCGCGCCTCGATCTCTTGCAGCAAAGCTACCAGGCCCTGTACGACTCCGTCTACGACGGCCTGGCGCTGCAGACGCGGCTGGCCCCGCTGCTCGAACTCGTCTCGCTGCGCCTCAACGCCCACGGCGTCGGTCTCGACTTCAGCGCGCTCGACGCCGAATTCGCGCGCCGTCTCGCCGCCGATCCGCTTGCCGGCTTTGGCGATTTGATCGACTTCAACGCCGCTACCCGCGACCTGCTCGCCGACAGCGGCTGGAACGGTTCGGGAATCGTCGCCGACTTGCTCGAGACGCATCCGCAGCAGCTCGAGATGCGCACGCTGCTCGCCGAGAAAGGCAGCCGGGTCAGCGGAATCGGCAGCTTCACGGGACGTGCCGGAATCAGCGACGACTTCATCGCCGGCCTCAACCTGCCCGACACCCTCAGCGGCAACAGCGGCAATGACCTGATCCTCGGCTTGGCCGGGAACGATCAACTGTCAGGCGAGGCCGGCAACGATACGCTCGACGGCGGCAAAGGCGACGACGTGCTCAGCGGCGGCGCCGGCAACGACGTTTACCTCTTCAAGCGCGGCGGCGGCTATGACCGGATCAGGGCCGGCGGCAATGACGGCGCCGGCGACGCGATCCGGCTGACCCAAGGAATCGCACCGGACGACGTCGAACTGCGCCGTTACGGCGACAACCTGGATGTGATCCTCAAGCGCGCCGACGGCGCCGATCCGGGGCCCCACACTGTCGGCAACACCACCGAGCGCCTCGTCGTGGAGAAGTATTTTTACGGCAACAAGATCGACCGCATCGAGTTCGCCGACGGCACGGTCTGGAAACAGCCTGAGATCGAAGCGCGCTTCGTTCAGCAGGGTACCGAGGCCGCCGACACCCTCATTGGCGCCAACTGGATGAACAATCGAATACGCGGGCTCGCAGGCAACGACCACATCGAAGGTCGCAACCTTCACGACATCGCTGAAGGCGGCGCCGGCAACGACTTTATGTGTGGCGATGACGGAGACGACCGCTTCTACGGCGACGACGGCAACGACACCATTGACGGGGGAAACGGCAACGACACGCTCTACGGGGGGACAGGGAACGATACCCTTGAAGGGGTCAGCGGAAATGATTTCATCGACGGGGGGGCAGGAGACGATCGGCTGGCAGGTAGTCTGGGTGATGACACGCTGGACGGTGGGGCGGGCAACGACGAGATCTCTGGTGGCAGCGGACGTGAGGTCTATTTCTTCAAGCGCGGCAACGAAAGAGACCGCATCGACCCATTTTCCGGGACCTCGAAACTCGACGACACGGTGCGTTTCGACGCCGATATTTCGCCGGCAGAGGTTCGTCTCCGCAAGGTCAACGACGACCTCGAACTGGCCCTTGTCGACGCGAGCAGCGCGTTGACCGGTGACGTGCTGACCTTAGCGGGTTACTTCTTCCTCGATTACGGCAAAGTGGCGACGATCGAGTTTGCCGACGGTACCGTCTGGGACGACACGACGGTGCGCGCCAACCTCGAAGTTCCCGGAACCGACGGCAACGACGCGCTCACGACACCAGACGGGTACAACGCTTGGGTGCGCGGGTTCGCGGGTAACGACAGCCTGCAAGGGGCGAACAGCAACGACCACATCGAAGGGGGCGACGGGAACGACACGCTACAGGGATTCGCGGGCGAGGACACGCTCGACGGCGGAGCGGGTAACGACACCCTCGACGGCGGAACCGGCAGCGACACCTTCGTCTGGGGCGCGGGCAGCGGCCACGACACGCTGATCGAGACCGAGACGGCGGGCACCCGTACCGACGTCCTCCAGCTCATCGGCCTCAACGCTGCCGATATCGCGCTGAGCAAGGGAGCGAACGACTACGACCTGACGCTGAGCGTGAAGACGACCGGCGAAACGCTGCGGCTCAATAACTTCTATTACGAACCCAGGTACCGGATCGACCGCCTCGACTTTGCCGACGGCAGCAGCTGGAACACTGCGGCCATTCTGGCGCAGGAAGTGGCGGTCAACGGCGCGGTGGCAAATGAATCGCTCACTGGCCGCAACGGCGGCCCGAACGCGCTCTACGGCAACGACGGCAACGACACCCTGAACGGGGGTGACGGTACCGACCGGCTCTTTGGCGGTACCGGCAACGACTCGCTCGTGGGCAACGCCGGCAACGACCAGCTCGATGGCGGAGCGGGTAACGACACCCTCGACGGCGGAACCGGCAGCGACACCTTCGTCTGGGGCGCGGGCAGTGGCAATGACCTGCTGATCGAGACCGAGACGGCGGGCACGCGAACCGACGTCCTCCAGCTCGCCGGTCTCAACGCCGCCGACATCACGCTGAGCAAGGGGATGAACGACTACGACCTGACGCTGAGCGTGAAGGCGACCGGCGAGACGCTGCGGCTCAATAACTTCTATTACGAACCCAGGTACCGGATCGACCGCATCGACTTCGCCGACGGCAGCAGCTGGAACACCGCGGCGATCCTCGCACAGGAAGTGGCGGTCAACGGCACAACGGCAAGCGAATCGCTCTCTGGCCGCAACGGCGGGCCGAACGCGCTCTACGGCAACGACGGCAACGACACGCTGAACGGCGGCGACGGCGCTGACCGGCTGTTCGGCGGCACCGGCAACGACTCGCTCGTGGGCAACGCGGGAAACGACGTGCTCGACGGTGGTGC
>CAYQVH010000024.1:0-64456 GCA_964420975.1 uncultured Candidatus Accumulibacter sp. | reverse complement strand
CCGCCGACATCCAGCTTGTAAGGCTAGCGCTCTACCAACTGAGCTAAGCACCCGCGGCTTCAACCCGGACCAAGCGCAGGATTCTAACGCATCCTCGACCCCGGAGCCAGGGCAGCTGAGGGCACGGGTGCGTCGCCTTGCGACGCGCCGTCAATGCGTCAATCCGATCTGACCGCCAATACTTTCGGCTCCCGTGGTCGGCCCCGGCGGCGGCACCGCGGGAGTCTCCGGAAGCGGTTCCGGCTTACGCTCGAGCGCAAGTTCCAACACTTGGTCGATCCACCTGACGGGAATGATCTCGAGTTTGTTCTTGATGTTGTCGGGAATCTCCGCCAGATCGCGTACGTTCTCCTGCGGAATGAGAACCCTGGCGAGACCACCGCGAACGGCCGCCAGCAGCTTTTCTTTCAATCCACCAATCGGCAACACTTCGCCACGCAAGGTAATCTCGCCAGTCATCGCAACGTCACAGCAGACCGGTATTCCGGACAGCACGGAAACCAGCGCGGTACAGATGCCGACGCCCGCCGACGGTCCGTCCTTTGGAATGGATCCCTCCGGCAAGTGAATGTGAATGTCGCTCTTCTGGTAAAAGTCCTGCTCGATGCCAAGCGACTGCGCCCGTTTGCGCACGACCGACAAGGCTGCCTGGACCGATTCCTGCATCACTTCGCCGAGCTTACCGGTCGTCGTCGTCTTGCCCTTCCCGGGAAGAACGACCGCCTCGATCGTCAGCAGCTCGCCGCCAACCTCGGTCCACGCCAGTCCTGTCACCTGACCCAACTGATTTTCCCGCTCGGCGACACCGAAATTGTAGCGACGCACGCCGAGGAACTTGTCGAGATTGCGAGCCGTGACCACCATCTTCCGCTGGCTTCGACGCAATAACAAGGTCTTCACAACCTTGCGACAGATCTTCGAGATGTCGCGCTCGAGCGAGCGAACGCCCGCCTCGCGCGTGTAGTAGCGGACTATGTCACGCAGGGCGCTCTCGGCAACGGTCAGTTCCGTCGTCCGCAAGCCATTGTTTTTCATCTGCTTTGGCAACAGGTAGCGCTGCGCGATGTTGACCTTCTCGTCTTCCGTATAGCCCGATAGTCGGATCACTTCCATCCGATCGAGCAACGGCGGCGGAATGTTCAGGGTGTTCGCCGTGGCAACGAACATGATGTCCGACAGATCGTACTCGACTTCCACGTAGTGATCGACAAACGTCGAGTTCTGCTCCGGATCCAGGACTTCGAGCAAGGCCGAACTCGGGTCACCCCGAAAATCCTGACCCAGCTTATCGACTTCGTCGAGCAGAAAAAGCGGGTTTCTGACGCCGATCTTGGCCATGTTCTGCAGGATCTTGCCCGGCATCGACCCGATGTAAGTCCGTCGGTGGCCACGGATTTCGGCTTCGTCACGGACGCCGCCCAGGCTCATACGGACGAACTTGCGTCCTGTCGCCCGGGCGATCGACTGTCCAAGCGACGTCTTGCCAACACCGGGCGGACCCACCAGGCAGAGGATCGGCGCCTTGAGACGGTCAACGCGCTGTTGCACGGCGAGGTATTCGATGATGCGTTCCTTGACTTTCTCCAGGCCCCAATGGTCGGCGTCGAGAATGCGTCCGGCAGCCGCGAGATCCTTGCTGGTTCGTGTTCGTTTCCGCCACGGCAGGCCACAGAGGGTCTCGATGAAGTTGCGGACGACAGTCGCTTCGGCAGACATCGGCGACATCAGGCGGAGTTTTCTCAGCTCGGACTGGGCTTTCGCCAGACCTTCCCGGCTCATCCCGGCCGCCTTGACCTTTTTTTCGAGTTCGTCGAGGTCGGCGCCCTCCTCGCCCTCGCCAAGCTCCTTCTGGATCGCTTTAACCTGCTCATTGAGATAGTACTCGCGCTGACTCTTCTCCATCTGCCGCTTGACACGACCGCGAATCCGCTTCTCCACCTGGAGAATGTCAATCTCGGTCTCGAGCTGCGTCAGCAGGCGCTCCATCCGGGCGCGGATGTCGAACATCTCCAGGATCTCCTGCTTCTGATCGAGCTTCAGCGGCAGGTGGGCGGCTATCGTGTCCGCCAGACGACCGGCTTCGTCGATTCCTGAAATCGACGTCAGAATTTCCGGCGGGATCTTCTTGTTCAGCTTTACGTACTGATCGAACTGCGCGATCACTGCCCGTCGCAGCGCCTCGACCTCGTGGTTGATCCCCTCATCAGCCGCCAGCACCCGCGCGCGCGCAAAAAACAGGTCTTCCCGTGGGTCGATCACTTCCAGACGCGCCCGTTGCCCCCCCTCGACGAGCACTTTCACCGTTCCGTCGGGAAGTTTCAGCATCTGCAGAATGTTGGCAACGCAGCCGACGGTGTAGACATCGTCGGCTTCCGGTTCATCCTTGACTGCCGACTTCTGAGCCACCAGCAGGATGTTCTTGGAAAGCTCCATCGCCACTTCGAGCGCCTTGATCGACTTCGGCCGGCCTACGAAGAGAGGAATCACCATATGCGGAAAAACCACCACGTCACGCAGGGGCAATAGTGGTAGTTCGACCGGCTCACCAACGAGCTTGGGAGATGCAGACATCAATTGTGCCCTTCAGGTAAGAGTCCAGGCCCGCAGATGGTGACACGAACCCGATTTTCAAGCCGCTAGCGACGACTCGCTGATCAGTTGCCGCCGGAAACCTTTGCCTGTCCAGCGTAGATGAGAAGTGGCCGGACATCGCCGACAATAACGTTCTCGTCGATGATCACTTCTGTGACATTCTCCAGTCCCGGAAGTTCGTACATCGTGTCGAGCAATACCGACTCCAGGATTGAGCGCAGGCCACGAGCACCGGTCTTTCGTTCCAACGCCTTCTTGGCGATCGCCATCATCGCTCCCGGCCGAATCTCCAGCGCCACACCCTCCATTCCAAACAGCTTCTGGTATTGCTTGACCAGCGCATTCTTCGGCTCGACCAGGATCTGCACCAGTGCAGCGGCCGACAGCTCCTCAAGCGTGGCGATCACCGGCAGGCGCCCGATAAGTTCCGGGATGAGGCCAAACTTGATCAGGTCTTCCGGCTCCACCTGGCGGAGAATCTCGCTGATCGCCTTCTTGTTGTCCTTACTCTTGACCTCGGCACCGAAGCCGATACCGCTGCGATCGGAGCGATTGCGGATGACTTTCTCGAGCCCATCAAAGGCCCCGCCGCAAATGAACAGAATGTTGGTGGTGTCGACCTGAATGAAGTCCTGATTCGGGTGCTTGCGCCCCCCTTGCGGCGGCACCGAGGCGACCGTGCCTTCGATGATTTTGAGCAGCGCCTGCTGTACCCCCTCGCCGGACACGTCGCGCGTAATCGATGGGTTGTCCGACTTGCGCGAGATCTTGTCGATCTCGTCGATGTAGACGATACCGCGCTGCGCTTTTTCGGTATCGTAATCCGCCTTCTGCAGCAGCTTCTGAATGATGTTCTCGACGTCTTCGCCGACGTAACCCGCCTCGGTAAGCGTCGTCGCGTCGGCCATCACGAAAGGGACGTCGAGCATGCGCGCCAGGGTCTGCGCAAGGAGCGTCTTTCCCGATCCGGTCGGGCCGATGAGCAAAATGTTGCTCTTCGCCAGCTCGACGTCTTCGTTGACACGACCGAAGTGGCGCAAGCGCTTGTAATGATTGTAGACCGCCACCGACAGGATGCGCTTGGCCTGCTCCTGTCCGATCACGTACTGGTCAAGCAGTGCCGAGATCTCCTTCGGCGTCGGCAACTCGCCTTTCGCCGTCTTCGCACCCTGCTCGACCGCCATTTCATCACGAACGATGTCGTTGCAGAGTTCGATGCATTCATCGCAGATGAAAACTGAAGGACCCGCGATCAGCTTCTTGACTTCGTGCTGGCTCTTGCCACAAAACGAGCAGTAGAGCAGCTTCTCACTGCCAGCTTTCTTTTCCGTCATCTCGCCACCTTCTACTCAAGCCCCAGGAAGCCGCCCGAGCCACGATCAAGCCGTCTCCCGAGTCGCCAGCACCTTGTCGATCAACCCATATTCTGCCGCTTCCTGGGCGGAAAGAAAATTGTCACGGTCGGTGTCCCGCTCGATGCGTTCGATGGCTTGTCCGGTGTGATGCGCCATCAATTCGTTGAGCTTCGAACGCAGCGAAAGGATCTCCTTGGCGTGGATCGCGATATCCGAGGCCTGTCCCTGGAACCCGCCCATCGGCTGATGAATCATCACCCGCGAATTGGGCAGCGCGAAACGCTTGCCCCGAGCGCCAGCGGCGAGCAAGAACGCCCCCATTGAACACGCCTGACCGAGACACAGGGTCGACACATCCGGCTTGATGAACTGCATCGTATCGTAGATCGACAGGCCCGCCGACACCGCGCCACCCGGCGAGTTGATATAAAAGTGGACATCCTTGTCCGGGTTCTCCGCCTCCAGAAACAACAGCTGCGCCACCACCAGATTCGCCGTCACGTCGTTGACCGGACCAACCAGGAAGACGACTCGCTCTTTCAGCAGGCGCGAATAGATGTCGTAGGCGCGTTCGCCACGCCCACTCTGTTCGATGACCATCGGCACCAAGCCCAGTGCCTGCGGACGCCAGCTGGTTCCGTCTTCGTTACCCATTCTGCCTTCCTCGCCCAAAAAAACGCTTGTCTAGCCGCCGTGTCCCATCAGTTCAGCAAAGGCTATCGGCTGGTCGACCACCTGAACACGAGCAAGAACCCAGTCGACGACATTTGCCTCGACCGCCGCGCCCTGAAACTCGGCCAGGCGATCGGGTTGTGCGTAGTACCAGCGCACGACTTCGTCGGGATGCTCGTAGCTCTGCGCCGCATCGACGACCAGAGCCTTGACCTGATCTGACGTTGCCTGCAACTCGTAGAGTTTGACAAGTTCAGCGATGATCAGACCGAGGCTGACGCGACGGATCGCGTGTTCGACGAACCACTCGGACCGCATCGGCAGCTCGCCTCCCTTCATGCCGCGCTGTTCCATATCGCGGCGAGCAACCTGCACCAGACGCTCCGTCTCGCGCTCGACCAGCGCCCGCGGAACCGGAATCGGATTAGCCTGCAACAAGGCATCCATCACCTGGCCAGTCACCCTGGCCTGCAGCCGCCGCTTCACCTCGCGGCGCAGATTAGCCTCAACCTCGCGGCGCATCTGGTCGACGTCACCATCGGCGACACCCAACAGCCTGGCAAAGTCGCCGTCAACGGCCGGAATGATGGGCCTCGCCACCTCCTTCACCGTCACATCGAAGATCGCCGTCTGTGCCGCCACCTCTTTGAGGAAATAGCCGTCCGGGAAGGTCAGAGGAAACGACGCCGACTGACCCGGCGCAAGTTTCCCGACCTCCCGTTCGAAGTCGGGGAGCATTTTTCCTTCGCCAACGACGAAACGGTAATCCTTGCCTTCCCCCCCCTGAAACGGCTCACCGTCCTTCCTGCCCAGGAAGTCCAGGGTCACCCGGTCGCCGGATGCTGCCGGGCGATCGACGGGCTCGTAACGCACTCGCTGCTTGCGCAGAATCTCGATCGTCGCCTCGACTTCGTCGTCGCCGACCGCAAGTTGCGGTCTCTCGATCGTAACGCCCACCAGGTCGCTCAAGCGAATGTCCGGATAGACTTCGAACGCCGCGGAAAAAACGACCTGCCCAGGAGCTGACGAGTCCCTTTGTTCGATCGTCGGCGAACCGGCAACGCGCAGACCTTGCGCGCTCACCGCGTCGCCAAAGCGACGTCCAAGCAGCTCGGTCAGGGCTTCGCTATACACACGGTCGCCATGATGTTGGCGAACGATGCTGGTAGGCACTTTGCCCGGCCGAAACCCTGCCACCTTCATCGTCTTGCCGATCTGCCGGAGACGCTGATCCACCTCGTGTTCCAGTTCGGCGGACTCTACCAGCAGATCGAGATGGCGCTCGAGAGCGTTGGCCGCTGAGGTGTCAGCGGCGGCGGCAACATTTTCCATTAACGGTCCTTGTCAAACGAGCAAACACCGGCTCCCCTAAAGCCCGCCGGTCACGGACTACCCCTTGGTCTCGACAACCTCGGAGAGCGGCGTGGCAAGCGATACGGGGTTCCCCAAGCCGCGTGCAGACAAAAGCGTGTCATTCTACAGCAATCTTCACGGGCCCAAACGCACGGCGACGATTTGACGATTGGCTCGCAATCACCCGCGTGCCGGTGTCCGGGCCGCTGGGAATCCCTCCCGGTAGGCCTCCGCGCCTCCCGCTTGGCGGGCGGCGCCTGGTCTACCGCCGCGTGTCCCGGCAGGGCCTTGTCTGCACCGACGGCGACGACCAACCTTCAATAGTCGACCGGCAGAGGATCCAGGCTACGCCAAAGATACCAAGTCGCGACCGAACGCCAGGGACGCCAGCGCTCACCCTGCTCGGCGAGGAGTCTCCGGCCCGGTCGCTCGCCGGCGAAGTAGTGGATGGCAACCGCCTTCTGCAGGCCGATGTCGTCCAGTGGCCAGACGTCTGGACGCAACTGATTAAAGATGAGGAACATTTCAGCAGTCCACACGCCGATACCACGAACCGCCGTGAGCTCAGCGATGATCTGCGCATCGCTCATCAACGCCCAGTCGTTGACATGAATCTGACCGTCGACGAAGTGTCGCGCCAGATCGGTGACATATTCGACCTTGCGCGTGGAGAGTCCGCACGCCCGCAAGGACTCGTGGCCGCAGTCCAGGACACTGGCCGGTGTTAGCTGCGAAAGCAGCTTGACCACCCGCGACCAGACGCTATCCGCCGCCCTGACCGAGATCTGCTGGCCAACGATCGAACGCATCAAGGTGGCGAACGGTTCGCCACGCGAACGTAGCGCAGAATCTGGAAACTGCTCGATCAAAGCGGCCAGCACCGGGTCACTCGCCGCCAGAACGGCCACGGCCTGTGGCCAGTAAACGGGGGTCATCGTGAAAGCATACACCAGGGCGCGGGAGAGTCGTTACACGAACCCGGCACGGGCGTTCACACGCGCCTCGAGGACGACCGGCTTCTGCCTACGGCTTCTTGTCCGCGCGATCACGGCGTTTCGCTTTCAACTTGCGTCGACGCGGTTCGCTTTCCGGCGGACAACAAACCAGTACTGGAATACGAGAATGCGTCAACACGCGGTAGGTCTCGCTGCCGAGCAACAGCGACGACAGGCCGCCGCGGCCGTGTTTGGACAGGAAGATCAGGTCACAGCGATAGCTCTCGGCGGCAGCGACGATGGCCTCCCACGGTGTGTCGCTACGCACCGAAATGGTCTGGCAGTCGACTCCGGCTTCCTTGCATAGTTTATGGATGAAGCCCAGATACGTTTTGGACGTTTCCTCCGAACGGATCGCGAGGCGCTGTCGCGTGGCCGTGTCTACAAGGTCCCCGTAGTTCTCGGAGGGGGCCATCGAGCGTGCGTAGAAGGCGGTAATCCGGGACTGCACAGATTTGGCGAAGGCCACTGCTCGCCTCGCGGTGTCACGCGAAAGCTGGCTGCCGTCGGTCGGCACGAGTAGGTGGTGAAACATCCTGTTCTTCCCCTCTCCATCCACTCGCGTTCTCGACGCTTGGCACCGACCAAGCTCAGCGCAGAAGAAGTAGGCGTGAATACTGCCTAGTTGACGGTCAGCTGACTGGCGACACTCTGCGCGTAGTCGGCGACACGGTCAATCTCTTCGACCAGCTGCGTCAACGGCAACTTGCTTTCGACCGCCAGTTGCTCATCGGCAAGAATCCGTTTGATCAGGCAGGTCGACAGGCGGTCAGCGCGACTTTCGTGCCAGCCGACGCTCATCCCGTCGTCGTCGTCCCCCGACTCCTGAGCAAGGCCTCCGGACCGATAACGCTTGAGCAGGGCGTTCACCGCCGCACACACTTCATCACTAAGGGCCTGAATATCCGGTACCAGCGCCGACGGCACACGACGATCCGGACCGGTAAAACCGGCCTCGATCGCGAAACCGGTCACTTGGCGCTTCATGTCCTGCAGCAAGCGATGGAGGCCCGGCAACTGTTTTTCTGCCGCCATCCACACGTCGGGAACCTCTTTACTCAGCCCCTCGCCATCGACCCGCTGCCGGATCTGATCCAGTGAGCCCAGCCGCTCACAAATCTGGCGGGCATGCCGCCAACAGCCCGCTTCCGGGCCACTGGCGAGATAAGCAGCGACGGCGTCGTTGAAGATCGCCGTCGTTCCGGCGATCGCTTCGAGATAGCCTGACAAACTCCATCGCTTCGCTCTCGCTGTTCGCGATCCGCCTGACCCCACGACCTGCGTTTCCAACTGGACTCTCCTCTCTCCAACGCGTTGCCCTCGGTTGGCCAGTCCACCCGCGACACCAGTCGCTCTGGCACCCGGCGAAGTCGCCGCGAGGCCTGCTCCGCCAGAACCCGGACAGCAGTATTCGTGCCAGCCGCTGCGCAACACGGGTTATTGCTTGGCGTCAATCCCTTGCGCCACCCTTGGTCAAACGCACAACTCGCGGTTGGGGTGTAACAGAACGCGACCCGGTGACTTGCCGCGACCCCGCTTGATGCGACATCCCCTTTCTGATTCAATCCCTTCCGGGCAAGAGCCGGTGCCGAACAAAGATTGCGTGGCGTTACAGGGGGTGTGACGAGAAAGAAGAGCCACGGGGACGAGCGTTAACCAAACGTCCCAACGCCTTCGTAAAGGCGATGCACGGGCGATCGCGGCGTACGGACACCTCACGACGTCCGGGATGGTTTCTCGTCGAGCACGCCGGGGACCCGCCAGCGGCCGAGCAGCCCGCCGGGCCTGTCCGACGCGGCTGCAAGGAGTCCCGGAAGAAAAGTTCAGCAGAGCTTGACGACGATATCCAGCAGCGTGCTGTTGCAGACGTTTAGACGATCGCCGGCACCACGCAGCTCACTGTAGATCTCCTTGCGCCGGAAAATGTTGTGAAAATCGTTTTCCTGAAACAGCTCGGAGAGCGCCCGCCGGTGCGTCCGCGTCAGATTGCGAACCGCCTTGTCGGCTTTCTCCGCGTCCTGGCGCCCCAGCTTTGGATCCGTGCCGAGGCGGCCATAGCCTGCGGCAACGGCTTCGACGCCCTCCTTGAGACACACGGCCATCTCCAGGCAGTGCTTGTCGGGCTTCAGGGCAAGAACGGAGCTGTCCATTTCGACGACAATCGACTTGCAGTTGTTGACGATCTCGTCGAGATTGATGATCGCCCGATGCAGATCCTCCCGGTCGATCGGCGTCGAGAACGCTTCGTTCAGAAGCGTCAGGTTGCGCACCTTGAGGCGATCGCCTTCGTACTCCGCCTCGACGATCTTCGTCGCCACTGCAGAGTTGTCGGCACCCATGTACTCGGCGAGCAGGCGGGCACTCGCCGCAACGTGGGCGCTCTGTTCAGCCAGCAAGGCGAAAAAGTTGGGAACTTTCGGAAAAACCCGGTGAAGAATTCGACGGGTCAGGGAAGGAGCAACAACGTTGGCGTCGTACATGATTAGACCTTTCCAAGAAAGAGATTGACAATGGCGAACGTTTGAATGGCAACCAGGGCGGACCCGGGAATGGTGATCAACCAGGTGATCCCGATGTCCTTGGCTTTCTTCCAGCGCACGGCTTTTGGCCGATCGGCAGAACCGATTCCCATGATCGAGGTCGACACGACGTGCGTCGTCGACACCGGGGCACCAATCAGGGACGCCGTGAGGATGACCAGGGCCGACGTCGCCTGTGAGCTGAACGCATGGATCGGACGCACTCGGTAGATGGAGAAGCCCAGCGTGCGCACGATGCGCCAGCCCCCAGACAGAATGCCGAGAGTGATGGCCGTGGCGCAGGCAAGCACCACCCAGAACGGAACCTCGAACGTCGTAATATAGCCGCCGAGCAGCAGCGCCAGCGTTACCATGCCCATGCTCTTCTGTGCATCGTTGGCGCCGTGGGAAAAGGCCAAGCCGGCAGCGGTGAGGAACTGCGCGTAGCGAAGGCCCGTGTTGGCAGACGGTTTGGCGGTGAAAAGCAAGGCTTCCATCAGCCGCAACATGCCAAAGCCCACCCAGAAGCCGATCAGCGGCGACAGGACCAGCGCGGCCAGCACCTTCATGATGCCTGTCATCTGGCCGTGCATAAGCTGCGAAAATCCCCAGACGACGTTGTCCGGACCAGCGGAAACGACCACCGCGCCGATCAACCCGCCGACCAGCGCGTGCGACGACGACGAGGGAATACCGAAGTACCAGGTAGCCAGGTTCCAGACGATCGCTCCGACCAGCCCGCTCATCAGAATCGCCAGCGACAACACGGCCTGGACGTCGCCAAGGGTCACGAACTTGCCGATCGTGTTCGCAACGGCCGTGCCGCCCAGCAACGGACCCAGAAACTCGAAAGTGCCGACGATGATTACCGCCTGCACGGGCGTCATCGCTCGCGAAGCGATGATCGTCGCCACGATGTTGGCGGCATCGTGGAAGCCGTTGGTGTAGTCAAAAAAGATGACGATGGCGACCGTCGCAATCGTCAGAATCAAAAGTGTACTCATGAAACGGCCCTGTAATTGTCGTGAGATATGGCGTTACTGCCTACGCGTCCCCGTCCGCCCAACACGCACTGCGGCGGCCAGCAGCGGACTGGCTCAAAAGCTGATCGTGCTGTCTCTTCCTTGTTCTCCCCGACCCTCCCCGTGTGGTACTCATCCTCAAGGCATTACGTAGACTCGCCCCCGATTCGCCTATCCAATGGATCGCTTGGGTGGTTCGCTCGCACCTCGCCACCCGAAGCGCTTGCCACGAACGGATCAGCGTTGTCGCCCCCCCAAAACGAACACCGAGCGCCGCGGGTCGCTTGACGAAAGCATTTTTTGTGCCAGAGACAACTGGGGGAAAGGAGTCCCGCCTGAGTAGGGGACTGAAGGGTGATGAGCGTCGATCGCGAGGACTAGAAGGGGTGTAACAAAACGCACAGGGCGTTCCGTCAAACCTCGACAATCATATGAATTTACGAATTAATTTAGATAGTTGCGCCCTGTTCGCAAAACCGTTCACAAGCGCCAAACGTTACACCCCTCCTCGTAGCGCCCGACAAGCGTTGATCGCGTGTCCGGCCCGTACAAAGCGTTGCGGAGCCGCTGGCGACTGCTGCCGGCATCATCACTCTGGAGAAGGAACGCGGCGCGCGAGTCGCCGATTGAGCGCGGGTCGAGATAGCCCGAGTAGTGTCGCCGCGACTCCTTGATTGCCTTTTGCGCGCCGCAGCGCTTCGTCGATCAACGCCTCCTCGACTTCATCCAGAGTTGGGAAGCGTCCCGGAATCAACACCGGCAGATCACCCTCGGATCCGTTGGACGCTTGTTCTGGCCCCGCTTTTTGCTGCTTCTGTATCGCCAGACGAAAGCTCTCCATCGCCAACACCGAACCGCCTCGGTGCAGTGCCATGGCGTTGAAGACCATTGCTCGCAGTTCGCGTACATTGCCCGGAAAGTGGTAGTTCGACAGCAAGGTGATCAACTCGTTGGAAGGCTCGGGCGCCGGCTTGTTGATCGAAGTCGCCGCCTCGTCAAGAAAGTGTTGCAGGAGCAAGGGAATATCTTCCTTGTGCTGGCGCAGCGGAGGGACTTCGATCTGGTGCACCGAGAGACGAAAATAGAGGTCAGAACGGAACTGGTTCTGGCGCATCATCTGAGCTAGATTGCAGTTGGTGGCACAGACCACGCGGGCGTCGCTCGGGCGTGCGACGTCGGATCCCAATGGAAAGTACATGTGCTCCTGCAGTAGCCGCAGCAGCTTGACCTGCGAGGCCATCGACAGGTCACCGATCTCGTCGAGGAAAAGCGTCCCCCCCGCCGCCTGCGCAATCAGCCCGGCTCTAGCCTGATCGGCCCCCGTAAATGCCCCCTTCTTGTGACCAAAGAGCGTGTCCGAGAACAGGGTATCGTCGAGACCCGCGACGTTGACCTGCACAAACTGTCCCGAGAGGCCGCTCAGCTTGTGCAAGGCATGGGCAAACATCTCCTTGCCGGCGCCGGTTTCACCGCTGATCAGGACCGGCTCGGTGGAGACCGCGACCGCCTCGAGGTACTGAAACAGTGATCGCATCTTGCGACTGTTGGTGACGATGCCGGCAAACGCTTCATTGTTCTGCAGGCAATCGGACAACAGGTAGTGCTTCAGAACGCCCATCTGCCGCCGGAGCGATTGAACTTCGAGGGCATGCCGGACGCTCGCCACCAAACGGCTTTCCTCGACCGGCTTGACCAAGTAGTCGAAAGCCCCCTCCTTCATGCTGCGAACCGCGGTTTCGATCTCTTGCGCCGCGGTCATGACAATGACCGGAACTTCCGGATAGAAATGAACCAGTTCGGGCAGCAACGCGTCGCCGGTGATGTGTGGCATGAAAAGGTCGAGCAGAACGACACTGGCAGGCTGTCTTTCGAGTGCCGACAGCAGGTCGCGGCTATCGGCAACCATCTGCACCGCACTTATTCCGGCGCTGCGTAGCACCGCTGCCGACGCGTTCAGCACGGCCGTATCGTCGTCGACGAGATAAACCGGCTGACTGCCTGTTGTTTTATCCTTCATTTTTTCCTCCTAGCCAGCAGGCAGCTCGATGCTCACCGTCGTTCCACGATTGTTTTGCGACTCGAACCTGAGCGTCCCGCCGTGCCCTTCAATGATCGACGACGAAATCGACAAGCCGAGCCCGGTGCCGCCACTTTCGGACTTGGTCGTAAAGAACGGGTCGCAAATCTTGGCCATCGTCTCGTCACTGATCCCTCGCCCCTCGTCCTCCACCCGCACGACGACGCGTGCTCCATCCCCCTCACTGGCAGCCGTCACGCGTACGCGCCGACTACGATCGGGCAACGACTCGAGCGCATTGACGATGACGTTGATAAACACCTGCTCCAGCTGCTGCACGTTACCTTTTACCGACGGCAACCCCGGTGGAACGGTCAACGTCAAGGAATCGGTCTGCTTGCGGATGCGCGCGTCCAGCAGACGCACAACCGATTGCAGGATCTCGCCGATATCGGCGACTTCGTCCATATGTCCGTGATCCTGTTTGCCGAGATGTTTCAGGTTGGTGACGATTCGCTGGATACGCCGCGCGTTATCCGAAATGTCGCGCATGCCGCGCGCAATCGTCTCGCGCGCCTCGGCGAAACCCAGACCGGCGAGTAAGAACTCCCCCTGCTCCTGGGCATACTCGTCGAAAATGGGCAACGCGTCGTGCCAGATACGCGCCAGCACGGAGGCGTTGGCCTGAATGGCGTGGTTGGGATTACTGATCTCGTGTGCAATCCCGGCCGACAACACCCCGAGCGACGCCAGACGGGCGCTGCGAAGCGCCTGCCATTGGAGCTTCCGGTTCTCCGTAATGTCGGTCACCACCACCATTGCCGCCATCACTTCGCCGCCGGTGGAAATCGGTACCATGCGGATCTCCCACCAAGTGGCGTCGTTCGACGAGTACTGACAATGGCCGACGTGTCCGCTGGCAAAGACCTGCCGCAGTGTGTCGAGATACCGTTCACGCACCGCCGGTGGCAACATCCGCTCCGATCGCCGATCACGCCCGCCGCCAACGGCGTACGGCAAAGGTCGGTTGGTGAACAGGATGTTGGCCTCCGGGTCAACGGTGAAGATCAGGTCCGGTGAGTGGTTGAACAGCGTTCTTAGCTTGGCCTCGGAGTCCCTCAAGGCGTCGGCCGCCAGTTTGTGCTCGGTAATATCCTCCAGGAAGCCAACGATCCGGGTCAGCTCGTTCGCCGTTTCGTAAACCGGAAAGCCGCTCACCCGAAGCCAGCGCCGCCCCCGCTCGCTACACGAAACCGGCAGGGTGATCGAGAAGCGCCGGCCTTCCTGGCGCAGGTCGGCAAGCGCGTCCTCGAGAGCGGTGCGGTCTTCGACTGAAAAGAGGTCGAAGAGTAGAGATGGCGACGTCGTGTCGTAGCGGACCCCTGGTCCGGCAATCTGACGAAACGCCGGCCCGAGGTATTCGAGCCGTGTCGTATCGGCGCTGGTGGCAAAGAAAACGACGTCGACCGTTTCCGCCAGCTGCCTGAACAACTCCTCCCTTTCGTAGAGCGTCTGCGTCAAACGGATTCGCTTGTCGAGTTGGCGCCGGCCGTGTACCAGGTAAAAGCTGATCAGGGCGGTAAACAGGACGCCACCGACCAGTACCGACCAGTGTGCCTTGGTAAAAGCCTCGGCACTACGAAAGGTCTGAGTGGCAATGCCAGTGATCGACCAGCGCCGGTCGCCGACCCGAATCGTTGTACCCAGGCGTGGCTGATCGTCGTTCCCTCCCTCAGCCTCGTTGGCGACGACGGCCGGTTCTCTTTGCAGACGGCTCGCGTAGTACACCAGCACTTGGCCGTCGGCGCTCTCCGACTCGTCACGCACCACCACGTCGACCCCGCGGGGTTCAAGTACGTTGATGGCCACGTGAACCAGATCATTGACGTTGTACATGCCGACCAGAAAACCGAGTAGTTTCGCCGCCGCGTTCGGGTCCCCGGGTGGGCGTCCGATTACCGGCAACGCTGCATAGACGACAAGCAATCGTTCGTGCCCCGGCCGCTCCTGTGTGACCCCCTGGCTGACCGCAAGCTGACCACGCGTCCGAGCCTGCTGCAAGGTCGCGACGATTTCGTCGGTGACTTGCAGCGCGTCGTCCACCGACCGGCCGGGTGCCCCTTGCCGCGCGCCGAAGACCGCCGCGGGCTGTGGTGTGCCAATCGTCGCCGCTTCAGCGAGCGCAACAGCGCCTGTCCCGTGCGTCGGATGGCGCGCCGGTCTGGCGATGAGCGCCGCCTGCTGCTCAGGAACCCAGTATAGGCGGTCGATATAGGGGCGCCGTTCAAGAATCGAAGCGGCGATCGCCGCGAAAGCGCTCGCGTTGACGGTCGGCGCCGCCAGAAACAGGGCTTTGACCTCGAGCAGCGCATCGAGCCCCTGATCCACCGTCGCCGCCACAGACTGAAGACGATCGCCCGCCGCCCACTCAAATTCCTTGTGATGGCTGGTCTGCAACTCCTGCCGAACATTCCACGACGACAGGCAGGTCATGAACAGACCGCCGACGGCAACGCAGTAGGCTGCGGCAAACTTTCGCAAGTGGTCCAACATGGGCGGACGATAAGCAACGTGTTGGCCACCGGAAGCGCATTCGCCGGCGGCAGTCGGGCAAGGGCGGCAAGGTTAGCAGAACGAGCAGCCGTCGGCGAGACTCGGAGCGCTTCGAACAGCGCTGGCGGCGGCTAGGCCGAGCTCTCGAAAAGGGCGATCGATTCGACGTGCGAGGTTTGCGGAAACATGTTGACGACGCCTGCGCCGCGCAAGCGGTAACCCTGCTGATTGACCAGGATCGCTGCGTCACGCGCCAGCGTCGCCGGACTGCAGGAAATGTAGACCAGTCGCCGAGGCCGTTCGCGGCTCAAGGATTTCACCAGTTCCAGCGCGCCTTCGCGCGGCGGGTCGATCAACATCTTGTCGAAATGACCAAGCGCCGCCAGCGACTCCGGCGTGGTGGTGAATAGGTTGGCCAAACGATAGTCGACCCGTTGGTCAAGACCATTGGCGACTGCGTTCTCGGTCGCCCGGCGGACGAGCTCGCCGTTACCTTCGACGCCAACCACCCGTGCACCACACCGCGCAATCGGCAAGGTGAAATTCCCCAGACCGCAAAAAAGGTCGGCGACGTGGTCGCCGGGCTGAGGATCAAGCAAGCTTAGTGCCCGCCGTACCAGTACACGGTTGATGGCGGAATTGACCTGTGTAAACTCGGTCGGCGAGAAGGCATGTTTGACGTCGAACTCGGGCAAATCGTACGCGAGCGGTGGCCCGGGTAGTGGGCAAAACCGATAGGCGCTGGCTGGGCCTTGTGGCTGCAGGTAGAAGACCACCCCGAAGCGATCGGCAAATTGTCGCAGTCGATCCTCGTCGGCAACGGCGAGCGGCTCGAGGATGCGTAGAACGAGTACCGTCGCCTGGTCGCCGACCGCCACTTCAATCTGTGGCAGGCGGTCGCGAATCGTCATCGCGCCGACCAGCTCGCGCAGAGGGAGCAACATCGCCGACACGTGGGCCGGCAGAATGTCGCATTGCCCGATGTCGGCAACGTAACTGCTCTTCCTCTCGTGAAAACCGACGAGGACGCCCCCCTTCTTGACCACCAGGCGAACCGACAGCCGCGCGCGGTAACGGTAGCCCCACGCTGGCCCATGAATGGGCGCATAAAGCTGTTCGGCCTTGATCCGGCCGAGGTGCCACAGGTTGTCTTCGAGCAATCGCTGCTTCACGGCAAGCTGCGCTGCGGATTCCAGGTGCTGCAGGCTGCAGCCACCGCAAACACCGAAGTGAGGGCAGCGTGGCTCGACCCGATCGGGTGATGCCCGCAAGACCTGTACAGTGCGGGCCGATTCGTAGCTGGGTTTCTGGCGATACGCCGCGTACTCGACTCGCTCGCCCGGCAAGGCACCGTCGACGAAGACGGCCTTCCCTTCGCGGCGGGTCACTCCCCGTGCGTCGTGGTCCAGCGACTCGATGACTCCGCTTGGCATCCGTTCGATTGGCCGACAAAGCTGTGATTTTAGCCCGAAGACCGGAACCGGCCGACAGGCAACCGGGAAAAGGCGCCGATCGCCCCAACTACATCGTTTGACGGTGGGCTTCGCTGGCTTTCGTCTTCCGAAGCGCGTGCTTGATACGGTCGTCCTTTCCCGAAGCGGCGGGTTGATCGAATGCGCCAGAGACTGCAGAGCACGACCTCAACGCCCAGCCACCCGACCCGACGACTCCTTGGCCGCACGACAAGCACCCCGCGTGGCGCCGCTGCCAAAGCGAGCGGGGCTTGCGCACAGAGCCTCTTGTCAAGTCGGCAGAGCGCGCAAGCGAGCGTCGACCAGTCGTCGCTTTATTTCGCAGCGGCCTCACGCTTCCTGCGCGACGTTGCCATCAGCGTTGCCTCGCCGTCGATGACGACTTTGTCACCCACCGCGCAGATCGTGTCGAGCACGACCCGAGACTTGTCAACCAGCACTTCCTTGACCGTTACCTTGGCATGTACCGTCTCACCGGGACGTACGGGGGCGCGGAAGCGCAGCGACTGACTGAGGTAGATCGTCCCCGGACCGGGCAAGCGATTGCCGAGCACTGCCGAGATCAGGCTGGCGGTCAGCATTCCATGTGCAATGCGGCCGCCGAACATCGTCGTCTTGCCGAATTCTTCGTCCATGTGCACGGCGTTGACGTCGGTTGAGACGCCGGCGAAAAGCACGAGGTCAGCGTCGGTGATCGTCTTGGCGATCTCCGCGCTCATGCCAACGGACAGATCCTCAATGTCATAACCATTTTGCGGATTCATGAAAATTCCTTTCTTTTCAACAAGTATTGCGTGGGTAGGGCACGCCCCCAGAAAACGGCGCTGCTCGCTACGAGCCCCGGCGATCAGCGCTCGGTTGTCAAGACAAGCTTCCCGGTCGAGCTTCTGCGAAGCACGCAATCGATCGCCTCCGCCGCGCGGTCCAGCGGATAGACCTCCGATACCTGCGACCGGATCAGACCCTCCGCGAGCCAGCGCAGTAGCGTCTCGAGACTCCGGGTCATCGACTGCGGATTCAGCTCCGCATACGCCGGCCAGTTCACACCGATGACGTCGACATTTTTGACCAGCAAGTGGTTGGCCGCGATGTGCGGCACGCGGCCGGCAGCAAAACCGACAACCACAATCCGCCCTTCAAAGTCGAGGCTGCGCAACGAAGCGTCGAACAGGTCGCCGCCAACCGGATCGAAAACGACATCGGCACCCCTTCCGCCGGTGAGCTCCTTGATTCTCGCGCGCACGTCTTCGCGGCTTGTGTCGATCAGGTAGTCGGCGCCGTATTCGCCCGCGACGGCGAGTTTGTCGGGTCCACTGGCGGTGGCGATCACCGTCGCCCCCAGCCGTTTGCCAACGGTCACCGCAGCCAACCCGATACCACCCGCCGCGCCATGAACGACCAGCCTCTCGCCAGCGCGCAGCCGCGCCCGGTGCGACAAGGCCAGGTGCGCGGTGCCGAATGCGATCGGCAACGCCGCCGCGTCGACCCATGCCAAACCCGCCGGCAAGCGTACGCAGCGGATCGGGTCGACGACCGCCTGCTCGGCGTATCCCCCGTGCGGGACAACGGCGAGCACGCAATCTCCGACGGTAACTCCTGCCGCCCCGACCCCCAGTTCGACCACCTCGCCGGAGACTTCAAAGCCGGGAGTAAACGGTGGGGGTGGCTGCCTCTGATACTCGCCGCGTGTGATCAGGCTGTCGGCAAAATTGACCCCGCAGGCGTGCACGCGAATTCGCACCTGACCAGGGCCGGGATGCGGTTCCGGTACCTCAAGCAGACGCAGGCCTTCGGGACCGACCAGGGTGTGGCAGACGATGGCGCGCAAGCCGGAATCCTCCCCAAAGGGTGAAACGACCTCTCCGTTCGGCGACGGAGAGGTCCCGACGCATTTCGCGGTTGCGAACTGCGGCTACTCGCCAATCACCTTGCGGACCACGTCGGTCATCGAGATCACACCCACCGGCTGGCCGTTCTCGGTGACGATCAGCCGATGCATCCGACGCGCCGTCAACACGCTGACCGCGTCGCTCAGCAAGGTGTCGGCGTCACACGTGGCGCAGCCGGGCGTCATGATTTCCCCGGCCAGCAACGCGCGCGCTTCGTCCGGCGTCCGACCCTGCCGCGCGAGAACCATGTCGGTCTGGGAGACGACGCCCACCGCATTGCCCGCCTGATCCATCACCACCACGGCGTGGATCTCGTGACTGATCATCAGCTTGGCGACCGCGCCAACGGTATCGTCAGGCGCACACGAAATGATCCCGTGATGCATCAGATCGCGAACCTTGGTTCCGTCGTCGGCGATCGTGATCGGTTCTTCTTCGGCGATGCTTGGCAAGGGGACCGACATCGGGTACGGCGCTGGCGTCGTATGGACGTCGCCCGCCGGCAGCGTCGGATGGACGACCGTGACTGCGGCCTTGCCGCTGACTCCCAGACCGAAGTTGGCGGCGCTCACCAGTACCGCCATGTTGCCGTGAGGATGTTGGTTGTCGTGCATGAGCTGGTGGGCGTTCGGCAGTTCTTCGTAGGCGAAGGCGCGGGACATACACGGGTCGAGTTGACCCTTGAGCGCCAGTTGATTCATCTCGTTCGACTGGACGGCGTTGGCGAAATGCGAACCTTGCAGGCGTTTTTGCCGCATCCAGAGGTAGCGCAGGTCGACGGTGGCATTGTAGCCGGTCGTCCCGGCACAGACGACGACGAGGCCCCCAGTCTCGCAGACAAAGATCGAGGTGGGAATGGTCGACTCGCCGGGATGCTCAAAGACGACGTTGGGAGCACGCCGTTCACCCAGAATGTCCCAGATTTTTGCGCCAAATGCGCGGACACCCTTCAGCCATTTCGCGTAGCCAGCGCCGTCCTTCCAGTGCGGAAGCATTCCCCAATGGTCGAAGTCGTTGCGGTTGATGCACCCTTTCGCGCCGAGCTTCATGCAGTAATCAAACTTGTCCTCGCCCGAGACCACGGCCACCGACGTTGCGCCGACCGCTTTGGCGATCTGGATGGCCATGGAACCCAGGCCGCCGGCGCCACCCCAAATCAACGCGACATCGCCCTTCTTGATCGAATTGACACCCCAGCCATGCAGCATCCGCCATGCGGTCGCCGCGACCAGGGTGTAGGCGCTCGCCTCTTCCCACGTCATGTGCTTGGGCTTCGGCATGCATTGGTGGCCCTGAACCTTGGTGAACTGCGCGAAGCTGCCGTAATTGGTTTCGTAGCCCCAAATGCGAAAGCTTGGCGAGTACATCGGATCACCGCCCCCCTTCACCCATTCGCAGTGGCGGTTCCACTGGCCGCAATGCATCACAACCTCGTCTCCGACCTTGACGTTCTTGACGTCTTTGCCGACCTTATAAACGATGCCGGAGGCATCGCTACCACCGATGTGGAAGTCCTCGGGTTCGCCGAGCTTGTTGCGGGTGGCGATCACATTGACGGGAATGCCGAGCGCCGCCCAGACGTTGTTGTAATTGATTCCCGCCGCCATGACGAGGACCAACACCTCGTCGTCACCAATGGCCGGCGTATTGACCACTTCCTTCTGAAACGCCTCGGTCGGCTTGCCAAAGCGTTCGGGGCGAATCAGCCAGGCATGCATCGTTTCCGGGACTTCACCCAAGGGAGGCATTTCGCCCATCGCGTACAGTTGTTTCGTCATCAGAAAGCTCCTTATTGATCAAAATGTCGGCTGGTTGACCGACAGCAAACGTGACAGCATATGCGTCCGCATACGCTCGTACTCCTCAAAGTGATCACCTCGGTGGTCGGCCAGACGCCGCTCGACCGCAGCACGCCCACCGGCCAGCTCAAGGCCAAAAGTGCCAAACTCCTCCTTGATCAGGCGTACCACCCATGCGCCCTGGTGGCGGCGGCGCAGCCGATCGAGCAACCCGTTGTCAAGCAGATATTGGCGGTGTCGATCGAAATGGTCGTGGCACGCCTTAATTCCGGTGTTCGTCGTTGCGCTCACCAGACACACCGGGTAATCCCAGTCGGTGCTGCGATCCTGCCGGCGAGTGCTGCGTACGAGGTCGCCTGCCGTCTTCAGCGCGGCAGCTCCGAGATCGGCCTTGTTGACGATAAAGACGTCGGGGATCTCGATGATTCCGGATTTCAGGTACTGGATCGTGTCGCCCGACGCCGGCTGCGCGACGTAACACACGGTGTCGCCCAACTCGGCAATATCGATCTCGGTCTGTCCGACGCCGACCGTCTCGACCACGACGACGTCGAAGCAAGCCAGCATTAGCCAACTCATCGGCCAGACTTCGATCGCCACGCCACCCAGCTGATTGCGATTGGCCAGCGAACGGATGAACAAGCCGTCGTCGTGCAACGCGGTCTTGATTCGAATACGGTCGCCGAGCAAGGCTCCTCCGCCGACCTCGGGACGACTCGATGGGTCGACCGCGAGCACACCGACCGTCTTTCCGGAACACCGCCACTCGCGGATCAGCGCTGAAACGAGCGACGACTTGCCGGCTCCAGGAGGACCCGTGACGCCAATCAGGTGGCCGTCGCCGTGTGGCCGAGCACGGGCAAGACAGGCAAGCAGTCGGACGGCGCGGCGGCGCGCCTCGGGAAGCTGGTTGTCGAGCAGATTCAGACCGCTGGCGACAGCTGCCCGCTCCCTATTCACGATCCGGGAGGCCAGCCGCTCAGGATCCGGAAAGCTCGGATGCGCCACTTTCACCGTCAAGGGAGCGCGCCGAGTCGGTCGAGCCCGTTGCACTCGCGGATCAGGTTGACGATATCCGCCATGATCGCGTTCAGATTGAAGTCCTTCGGCGTATACACCGCGCGCACACCCAGTGCGCTGAGCCGCTCCGCGTCCTCGGCGGGGATGATTCCGCCGGCAACCACCGGCAGACCTCCCAGATCGCGCGCGCGCAGCTCCTGAACCACAGACTCGATCAGTTCCAGATGGCTGCCCGAGAGAATCGACAGACCGACCACATGCACTCCTTCCTCCTCGGCCGCCTGCGCAATCTGCTGCGGGGTCAGGCGGATTCCGTCGTAGACGACTTCGAATCCGACGTCCCTGGCTTTGACGGCGACTTGCTCGGCGCCGTTGGAATGTCCGTCGAGCCCGGGTTTTCCAACCAGCAGCTTCAACCGGCGGCCGAGTGCGTTTCCGGTACTGGCGACTCGCTGGCGCAGCTCACGGATTTGCTCCTTCTGGCCAAGCGGCTCACGGCTGTCGATCGTGAGATCGATTCCCGTCGGCGGTCGAAACTCACCGAACACCGCACGCAACGCGTCGCTCCACTCGCCCGTACTGACCCCGACCAGAGCGCAACGGATCGAGCTCGGCATGAGGTTGTCGCCACTTCGCGCCGCATCGGCCAGCCCCTGTAACGCCGCTTGCACGTCGTCCGTGTTGCGTTTGCGACGATGCGCTTGTAGTCGCTCGATCTGCCGGCGCTCGGCTTCAGGATCGGGTTTCATGATTGCGGCGTCGCCTCCGGTGGTCAGCGGCGACTCGGCGGTCTCGTGAAAACAGTTGACGCCAATGATTCTGAGCTCACCCGCTTCGATGGCGCGCAACCGGTTCATGTGGCTGCCCACGAGTTCGCGCTTCAGATAGCCGGATTCGATTGCGGCAAGGATTCCGCCCTGCGCACCGACGTTTTCGATCTCCTGCTTGGCCCCGGCGACCAGCTTGGCAACCTTGGCGGCAATCACCGGTGAGCCGTCGAACAGGTCCTCGTATTCGAGCAGATCGGTCTCGAATGCCATCACCTGCTGCATGCGGAGCGCCCATTGCTGATCCCAGGGGCGTGGTAGACCCATCGCTTCGTTCCAGGCGGGAAGCTGGATTGCACGCGCCCGTGCGCGCTTCGAGAGCACCACTGACAACATTTCGAGGACAATCCGCTGAACATTGTTCTCCGGCTGTGCTTCGGTCAGGCCGAGCGAGTTCACCTGAACACCGTAGCGGAAGCGGCGCAGCTTCGGATCGTCGACCCGGTAACGGGTGCGCGCCAGTTCGTCCCACATTTCGCCGAACGCGCGCAGCTTGCAACATTCCTCGACGAACCGTATGCCCGCGTTGACGAAAAACGAGATCCGCTCGACGACTTGCGGAAAGTTCTCCGGCGGGATCTCGCCGGACGCTTTGACGCGGTCGAGAACGGCCATCGCCGTGCACAGCGCGTACGCGAGTTCCTGTACCGGAGTCGCTCCCGCTTCCTGCAGGTGATAGCTGCAGACGTTGGTCGGGTTCCAGCGCGGAACGTGCTTGACCGTGTAGTTGATCGTATCGGCAATCAGCCGCATCGACGGTGCTGGCGGATAAATGTACGTGCCACGCGAGAGGTACTCCTTGATGATGTCGTTTTGTGTCGTGCCACTCAGTTTTTCGGGATCGATGCCGCGTCGCTGCGCGAGACCGATGTACAGCGCCAACAACCAAGCCGCGGTGGCGTTGATGGTCATCGACGTGTTCATCCGGTCGAGCGGGATCTGGTCGAACAATTGATCCATATCCTCGATGCTCGAGATCGGCACCCCGACTTTGCCCACTTCGCCACGCGCCAGCGGACTGTCGGCGTCGTAACCCGTCTGCGTCGGCAGGTCAAAAGCCACCGACAAGCCGGTCTGGCCCTTGGCGAGATTCGTGCGGTACAACGCGTTGGACGCCTGGGCCGAGCTGTGACCGCTGTAGGTCCGCATCAACCAGGGCTGGTCCCTGCTGCTCGATGCAGTCGCCATGATTAGCTCCTCTTTCTGATCAACAGGCGTCGTTCGATCTCGAAGATCTTGTCGTCGATTTTTTCCTTGCCCAAGTCCTTCTTGTCGTTTTCCTTGACGAACAGATCTTGGCCGTAGCGTGTAAAGGCGTTCGCCGCGCCAAGGTTCTTCACGCCGACCAACTGAAAGGTGACGACACCAAACTGCGCGCCGAGCCGCCCTGGGGCGTCTTCCTTGGCCAGCACGCGCGACAGCGCGGCTACGGTATCGCCGGCAATCGTTGGCTGCGTGTGATACCCCTCGGTGAAGCCAAGCTCCCAGACGCTGTTGTCGCTGACGTCGCGGCTGGCGAGACCTTCGAGCCAGGCGAAGACCAGTCCGCCATAGACGATCGGGTCGCCGCTCATCTTGCCCGACAGCCCGGAACTGAAGACTCTGTCAAAATGCAGCGGATGCGTGTTGCCGACCGCGTAAGTGAGCGCCAAATGCTCGTCGGTGATCGTACGACCGTTAGCATGGACGATGACTTCGCCAACGGTGAACTCCTCGAAGAAGGAGTTGGGACCCGTCAACCCGACGGGAAGCTGCGCCGGAAACTCCGGCAGGAGGACTTCGCCGTCCTCGACCCAGGGAAAAGCCGGCATTCGGCCGTCCGACGCCGGTAGTGGCGTTGTCGGTGGCCGCTCTCCCTGTCCGGCAACCATGATCTTGCGCTGGTACTGCAGGACGACTTCGTCGTGCTGGTTGATGCCGAGCGTCCGGATGGTGACAATGCCCGGCTTGCCCGCACCGCGCTCCTTGCGGTCGATAACCTTGGTCAGCGAGCGGATCGTATCCATCGCGTAGACCGGCCGCAGATACTGCGCATCGTAGTAGCCGAGATTGGCCATCGCCTTCTCGGAATCATTCTGTACACCGAGCGACAGCACGACGTTGAAGACCATTTGGGGCGAAGCCACCAGACCTGAAAAGCCGCAGGCTCGCGCGAACTCTTCGTTGAGGTAAAGCGGATTGCACTGCAGGTAGGTCCGGGCAAACGCCTCCATCTGCGCGCGCAGGAAGGTGAAGCCGCGCGGATGGACAAACACCTGTCCGGGGGAAAACTCTTCGAGATAGCGCCCATAGTGCGGCTGGCGAACCTTCGGCACGTCAAGCCCGAGCTGTGGCGCCAGTTCTAGCTGAGGCGGGAAACGGATTGCTTGCGACATCGACTTCTCCTTTACGAGTGGGGTGCCGTCGGCTTGCGCCGCAGCCTACTGCGCATCGATCAGGGAACGCGTGATGACCTTGAGCGCCAGTGTTTCCTCGGCCCCTTCGAAGATCGAGAGAACCCGCGCATCGAGGAAATAGCGGCTGACCGGCGTCTCCTCGGCGTAGCCCATGCCACCGTGAATCTGCATCGCTTCCCGGGTTAGCCACTCGGCCGTTCGGCAGGTAAACAGCTTGACCATACTCGCCTCCATCTGGCCAAGTCCCTGGTCCATCAGCCGCCCGACGGCGTAGGTAAATTGCCGGGAAACGGTCAACAAGGTGGCCATCCGCGCCAACTTGACACGCGTCAACTGAAAATCACCGATCGGCTTGCCGAACGCCTTACGCTCCTGAGAATACGAAACCGCCCGTTCGAACGCCGCCTGCATGACGCCGATCGCCCGCGCCGCGGTCTGAATCCGCCCGCCGGCAAAACCCGCCATCGCAATGTAGAAGCCCCTGCCCTCGCCCTCTGATCCGCCGATCAGGTTTTCGTCGGGAACGAAGACCTGGTCGAAGAAGACCTCGTACGAATGCATCCCGCGGTAGCCGATGGTGGCAATGGCTCGACCCGTGATTACACCGCCCTGCGCCTGCCGGTACTCGAAATCGTGACCGTCGTAAACGGCCTTCTCGACCAGGAACATGCTCAAGCCCCGGTGACCCAGCGAGCGATCCGGATGGGTGCGCGCCAGGACGAGAAGCAGTCCGGCTTTGCCGGCCATCGTGCACCACGTCTTGACCCCGTCGAGGATCCAGCCGCCGTCGCACTTCGTCGCCTTGAGTCGCATCGCGGCGACGTCGGAGCCGGCGTCCGGCTCAGTCACCGCAATCGCACACAGCGGATCGCCCATGGCAACGCTTGGCAGCCACTTCTGCCGCTGCTCCTCGGTGCCGCCCTTGAGCAAAGCCCGACTGAGAATCTCCGGACGCGTGATCAAGCTGCCGGCGCCGCCCAGCGAACCGCGGGAAAGCTCCTCGGTGACGACGATCATCCCCATATTGTCTTCGTGCGCGTCACTCTGGATGCCACCGTAGCGCTCCGGAATCGATAGGCCGAAGCAGCCCATCTCGGTCAGCGGTTCCAGAATCTCCTGCGGAATGATCCGGTCGTGGCGATGGATCTCCTCGGCCAACGGCATGACGACATGGGTCGCCAGCTTGCGGAACGCGTCCTGCATCATCGTCGCGTCGTCATTCAACAGGTAGGCGCCGCTGGCGCCATTGAGCGCGACCACCTCCTTGCCAAGCGCCTCCAGGTTGCGCGCGTCGAGCTGCGCCTGGCAGAAGTGGCTCAAGCCCGATGAGGCGAGCGCCGCCACGTCGTCCTCATCAAGGCCAAAACTCTGCGGCCTCGCCCACAAGCGACCATGGATGTTCTGCAGCGCTTCAGCGCAAAACGCCAGCGCCATTCGCTCTTCGATGCTAATACCGTCCCCCTGGGTGTTGCCGGCAGCCACTTGGTTGGCATACTCGGTGGCGAAGCGCGCAGCATTCCACTCCGCAGCGCACCACGCGAGATCGAAACTGGCCATCTGATGGTCGTCAAGTTTGTCGCTCGATACGCCCTGGGCGCCGGAGCATTGCTGCTTAAGCCAGCGCAGCGACTTCCTGATCACCGCGTCAGCCGATTCGAGATGCGGCAGCGCGTCCTGTATTTGTGTTGCGTGGGGGTGCCTGGTCATGGCTTGATCCTTTCGTGATAGCGAGTCGACCCGAGGTTCCTACTTTCAAGACCTGGTTTGCGAACCTTCGCTCGCTACCTTCCGATGCGGTTATTGACGATGCGGACGAACGAACGCGAACGCAGCTCGTCAAGCGTGATCCCAGTCGCCAGGACTTCCTGTTCGGTGATCGCGCCGCACGCCATTCCACGCAAGAAGAAGTTCAGCAGTCCCTGACCAGTCGCCGCGTCGTCAAAGGTATTGCCGACCAGCGTCGCCTGCGCGGCTTTCCTCAGGAAAGCGTTGAGCCGCGCCGAAGCGTCCTGCAGACCGCTCAGGAAGAAGGTATCCACTGCCGCGTAGCGCACCGGCAACTGACCCGGATTGAGATCCCATCCCTGGTAGTAGCCGTGACGCAGCGAGTGCATGATATTGTCGTAGTGAAGCTTCCATGCCGTGTGCACCACAGCGCGGTTCTCGTCCATCTGCTGCGGGGACAAGGCGCCACCCGGCGCCGCCTTGTGCGGCCCGATCGGCATGGTCGTCGTCGCCCCGTCACTGATCGTGATCCCGGTGCCGGCCAGGCTGACCTGCAACACATGGCGCGCGAAATCGCAAGCCGGATGTGTGTGGCTCTGGAAGGCGGCGGTGATGTTGCACGACGCCGTGTAGTCATAAGTCCCAAAAATGGCCGAGCGGCAGCGGCCGCCCGCTGCGGCGACGAGCAGCGGCACCGTGTTCTCACCCCGGTGATTGATGATCGACTGCGTCGTTTCGATCATGATCTCCATCTTCAGCGAGTCCTTCGGCAAGCCGAGCTTGGCTTCGAGCCGCTCGAGAATTCGTACGAAGGTGGAGACCTGCGTCGGCGTCGTCACTTTCGGCAGCGTGACGACGAAATTGTCCGGCAACCGGCTGCCCGTCTGCTCGGCGAGTCGGGTCAGAAACAGGTCAAGGGTGCGAATCGAACGGACCTTGCACTCGTCGGAAAACGTCTTGACGCGGATGCCGATGAAGGGAGAAAGCACTCCCTCGCGCATCCCCTTGGCGACTTCGTCGGCGGCTGCCATCGCGTGTCCGTCTTCCTCGTCGTCGGGGCGGTTGCCGTAGCCGTCTTCGAAATCGATCCGATTGTCCTCGATTGGCTCGCTCTGCAGCTTTTTGAGCACCCGCTTGTAAACCGTGAATGCCAACCACGCGGCTGGCTTGACTTCACGTACCTGCTCCGGGTTCGTTTCCAGCGCCCGCGTCAGACTATCGATCTCGATCGGGCTGGTCGGCAGCGTCTCGGCGCCCGGCAAACCAAGTACGCGGGCGAATACCTGATAATTGGCTGCGTAGGTCTCAAGCGTCTTCAGCGCCACCTCGCCCAACTTGCCCGCGAAAGCCGCTTTGAACAGGTTGGCGCCGCCGTACACCGTATGCACCTGCTGGCGGTCGGAAGAATCGCCCGGATAGTGCTCGTTGAACGCCGCATTGGCTGCGTGCAGTTCGCCGTAATACGCGTTCAGTTCGTCTGGGGTCAGCGTGAGCTTCATGTGGTGCCTCCAAAATCGTTGCTCGACAGGGTTACGGAGGGTCAATTGACGCGCAAACGGCCTTCCCGCGCGATCGTGTCGCGGGTTGCCGGGTCTTGAGTGGAGAGGGCCGACAGTGTCGGCGCTGTAAACGGTCGCAGCGGACAATTCGCAGCGATTGCCCTGGTGCCGGCCAGCATCGTCTTGGGGAAATTGGCTCGGTTCGACCGCCCTGTTCAGCAGGTGCCAAGGCGCTCGATGCCGTATCGCCGATGACTCCTGCCCGGTGTCCCCACCGTGCCCGCGGTCTCGGCTTGAAGGTCAAGTCGTTCTGCAGCCGCGCCGCCACCTTGTTTTCGCTCCCTTACGTTCCTGACGCCGCGCTGCAGTTCTTTCTTCTATTTATTCAATATAGTCGACCGCGCGCCCATTTGCCAGAAGCCGTGCCAGCGACCATCGAGCACGCACGGCGGACCCGACGGGCAAGCACGGCGGACTGAAACGAAGCAAACCCTGACGCGAAGCCTTTCGGGAAAGGCGGCTTTCCGATGCTCGTCGAGGCGAGCCAGCGGCGAGTTACCGCCGCCGCATCACGTCTTGAACTGGGCGACGTTCTGCCGCAAGCCGACGGCGAGACCGTTTAACGTCGAAGCGGCGCTGGCGGTCTGTTGTGCGGCGGCGTTGTTCTCTTCCGACGCCTGCGCAACCTGCTCGACGCGCTGCGCAATCTGTTGGCTGGCCACCGATTGCTCGGCAATGGCGCTACCGATATCGTTGACCACCGACACCATCTGGTCGACGCTGCCACGGATGTTGCGAATCGCCGCACCGGCCGAACCAGCGAGTTCGACGCCGCGATCGACCTGTTGCACAGCGGTCTCCATCAGGGTCAGCGAATTGCGCGTCTCGTCCTGAATCTGAACGACCATGGCGTTGATTTCGTTGGTCGCCTTGCCGGTTCGTTCGGCCAGTTTGCGCACTTCGTCGGCGACGACTGCAAAGCCGCGACCGGACTCGCCGGCACGGGCGGCTTCGATCGCCGCGTTGAGCGCCAGCAGATTGGTTTGATCGGCGACTTCCTTGATCACCTGGACGACGGTCGAGATCTTCGCCGAGCTGACGTCGAGCACGCTCATGGCTTCCGACGTACGCTTGACCGTACCCGCGATGTTGTTGATTTCGGTGGCGGCCTGCTCGATCACGGTGCCGCCGCTATCCGAGAGTTCGGCCGCGCGACTCGCCGTTTTCAGCGCGTCGCGCGCGTTGTCGGAAACCTGGCTAATGCTGACCGACATTTCCTCGACCACTGCCGCCATCGACGTCGCCGAGTCGCTGGTGCTGCGCGAGGCCGCTGCGACCTGCTGCGCCGACGTCGCCAGCTCCCCGGCGGCGCCTTCGGTACGGCTGACCGCCGACGAAATGCTGTTCAGCATCGCGCGCAACCTGAGTTGCATCTGCTGCTGGTGTGCCATCAGGCTATGGCTGTCGCCGGCGGCAACCGGCAGATCCTGACTCAAGTCACCATCGGCGATCCGCTGCACGAGCTGGCGAGCGGTTTCCGGCTCGCCGCCGAGCTGACTGGCGATGCGATGCGTGACCTGCCACGCGACGGCGATCGCCAGCACCACCGCCAGCGCCAGCAAGCCACTCATCAGTCGGCTGGCGAACAGATGGGCGGCTTCGGTCGCCTTCTCCGCCTGGGCCTTGCGCTCTTCCTGGATCTTGATGAACTTTGACACCTCGGCGGCCAGTTCTCGCTGCACCTTGCGCGCGTCACCCTGGATCAAGGCGGTCATGGCGTCCGCCTTGCCGTCCCGTTGCAGCGCAACCAGCTGTTCGTTGCTACGCGCGTACTGCTCGTTGAGGGCACGCACGTGGCCGGCGAGCTGCTTGGTTTCCGGGTTACGCTGCCGACTCTCGAGTTCCTCGGCAAGCTTGGCGTTGTCCTTTCCGGCGACCGCCGAGCGCTCGAGCTCTTGCGCCGCGTCTTGCGGACTGACGATCGCACTTAGTTGATGACGCCGCATGCTATTGACGTGGTGCGAAATCTCGCGTGCCGTCGCTTCGTTGCGCCCGGCGCGAACGATATTGTCGATGTGTCCCTCGATCGCGTTGAGCTGCACGAGAGCAATCGCGACGAGAACGGCCATCAGTGCACCCAGCGCAACAAACCCAGTCCACAGCAACGTTTTGATCTTCATGGATCGATCCTCTCCCCCGAGAACGGAATGTGACGCCGCGAACGATAAACCATTTCGAGAAAAAGTGTAAGTGGCGGTTTTCTTTTCTTGTTTTTTTCAAAATCAACGACGGAACGCCTCTTGGGGGCGCACGCTGCGCGCTCCCCCAGCGGCAGACGACCGGCGGCTGGCGCGGCCTAACGGTCGCGTCAGCGGTCGGTTGATGAGTTGAGTGGTCCGTCTGGCGAGAAGCCGGAGTTAGCGGAGAGTCAGAGACCCGCTGTCGGCCGGGACCCGTTGCTCGGTGACCGTGCCGATCCAGGTGCTCGCCCGGCGCTGCAGGCGATTACCAGGGGGTTTCCGATTCGAAATTGCTGGTCTGCTCGGCTTGCGAAAAACTGTGTTCGGGCATCGCCTGGACTCGGACCACCGCGCGCTTGCGGCCTTCGATCTCGCACAACACCGCCATCAACACGCCACAGCGCGAGCAAATCAGCCAGTCGGCGGTGCGGTGAGCGCAGCGATACCAACTCAAGGCTGCCGGGTCGCGATAGCGGAGCTCAAGTGTTGGCAACGCGGCGCGTCGCTCGCGCGAACCGCCGGTTAACATGGCGGCGCCATTGCTCCAGCATCTTCGCACACGCCGCGCGGGCGGCGTGCCAGCAGTCGTCGATGGCTTGGCGGCGCAACTCGTGGGCGCGGCGCAAGGCGAGATCGTGGAGGCGGTCAAGTTCTTCGCGCGGTTGCGGTGCGGTTTTCATCGTCGTTCCTTTCGTGGTAGCCCAGTGGCCACCACACTAGAGCGTCTTCGACGCGGCGGAAACCGCCCGTTTACGCCAGCGATGTTGCACTTATTGCAAAGCCGGGCATACTGCGCGGATGCCACTTCAGCTTGACGACTTGGCCTTGTTCGCGCGCATTGCCGAGTTGGGAACGCTTTCTGCAGCGGCGCGCGAACGCAACTTGCCGGTCAGCCAGTTGAGTCGCTCGCTGGCGCGGCTGGAGTCCGCCTGCGGCGTGCGTCTTCTGCACCGGAGTACGCACGGCCTGAGCCTGACTGACGAAGGCGACACCCTGCTCGCGTATGGTCGTCGCCTGCTCGATACGCACGCCGAGCTCACCGCCGAGCTGAGCAACAAGATCGCCGGTCCGAGCGGCTGGGTGCGTGTCAGCGTCAGCGTCGTCGTCGCCCAGGCGGTGATCGTGCCGAGTCTTGCCAGCCTCCATCAACGCTACCCGCAGTTGCACGTCGATCTATGCGGCGACGACCGCCTGGTGGACATGGCGCGTGACGGGATCGACATCGCGATCCGTACCGGAGAATTGACGCGCGACACGGTCGTTGCGCGCCCGCTCGGGCGCTTTGACCGCACGCTGGTCGCGTCACCCGCCTACTTGGAACGTTTTGGTCTCCCGCAAACGGTGGCGGACCTCGATCGACATCGGCTGATCGCCCACAGCACCGGTCCGCACATGAACCGCTGGCCGTTACGCAACGGCGGGAAGAACGCGTCGTATCTGGTACGTCCTTACACCCGCAGCGACAATGCGGCGCTGATCCTGGCGCTGATTCGTGAGGGCGTCGCCATCGGTCGCGTCATGGACATCGTCGCCGAACCGTTTATCCGCTGCGGTGAACTCGTCCCCTTGCTGCAAACCGAGTTCGATCCTCAGCAGGTACCGATTCACGCCGTGGTGCTCCAGGAACGTCATCGGCTGCCGAAGATCAGGGCCTGCATCGACCACTGGGCCGCGTGGCTGGCGGCCTGTCGGACTTGACCGGTCGGCTGCAAACAGTCGGGCAGCGGGTCTTGACGGGCTCCGCCGTCTCGGCGAGCGAGACGCTTCTGTTCGATCGGTTCGCCGCTGCGCTCGCCGTGATCAAGCGTGCACCCATGCTAGGCACAAAAAACCGCCATGAAACTTATGGCGTTAGTTCGTCGCTTCTGGCGGAGAGGGCGGGATTCGAACCCGCGGTAGGCTTCCACCTACGCCTGATTTCGAGTCAGGTACATTCGACCACTCTGCCACCTCTCCCGGAAGCGCGGCATCTTAGCACAAGATGGACAGCCAAAGCGTCGGGATAATCGCATCGCATCTTCCAAGTTGTTGGCTCAGCCGCGCCAAGCGGGTCAGCGCTTGCCAAGGCGCTCGGCACCGCCAAGATAGGGGCGCAGCACCGCGGGAACGACAATGCTTCCATCATCGTCTTGGTAGTTCTCCATGACCGCGACCAGCGTCCGTCCGACCGCCAGTCCGGAACCATTCAGCGTATGCACCAAGGCGGGCTTGCCCCGCTCGTTGCGATGCCTCGCCTGCATGCGCCGCGCCTGGAACGCTTCGAAGTTGGAACAGGAAGAGATCTCGCGATACGTCTGCTGCGCCGGCAACCAGACCTCGAGGTCATAGGTCTTGGCCGAGGAGAAGCCCAGGTCACCCGTACTCAGCACGACGCGCCGGTAAGGCAGGCCCAGTAGCTCGAGGATGCGTTCGGCGTGGCGAGTCAGGTCCTCGTGCGCTGCCGGCGAGTCTTCAGCAGCCACGATCTGCACCAGCTCGACCTTGTCGAACTGATGCTGGCGAATCATGCCGCGCGTATCACGACCATAAGAGCCCGCTTCGGAGCGAAAACAAGGCGTATGGCAGACGAGTTTGAGGGGCAAAACATCGGCGGGCAGGATCTCGCCGCGAACAAGGTTGGTCACCGGCACTTCCGCGGTCGGAATCAGGTACAGCGGGTCGGCGTCGGGTCGCAACACCTTGAACAGATCGTGCTCAAACTTCGGCAATTGCCCGGTGCCAAACACGCTCGCCGCGTTGACCAGATAGGGCGCATAGACCTCGGTGTAGCCGTGCTCGCCGACGTGGGTGTCGAGCATGAATTGGGCAAGCGCACGATGCAGGCGAGCCAATGCGCCGGTCAGCAACGAGAAGCGGCTGCCGGCGATCTTGGCTGCGGCGCCAAAGTCCAGCAGGCCAAGTGCCTCACCCAGATCGACGTGGTCCCGAACCGGAAAACCAAATTCGCGCCGCTCGCCCCAACGCCGAACCTCGACGTTGTCGGCCTCCGAGCTTCCGACCGGCACACCCTCCTGCGGCAGGTTGGGAAGCAGCGCCAGGAAGTCGTCCATCTGCCTGAGCAGGTCATCGAGGCGCGCTTGGTTGGCCTCCAGTTCCTCCTTCATGCTCGTCACCTGCGCCATCAGGGCGGCGTCGTCGCCCCCTTTGGCCTTGACGATGCCCACCTGCTTCGAAAGCTGGTTGCGACTCGCCTGCAACTCCTGCGTTCTCGTCTGCAGCGCCTTGCGCTCCCGTTCGAGACTTTGAAAGCGCTCACGATCCAGCGCAAAGCCTCGCCGCGCCAGGCGCTCGGTGACGGCCTCCAGGTCCGTCCGCAGTAATTGAATGTCGAGCATGTTTCATCCGTCGCCTAGTGTGGTTACGCCGTCGCTCGCGAGTGGTGGCGATGGTTGGTCCGAATCCCTCCGCCACCACAAACCGCGCGCGCCTGTTCTTGATCGCCGTCAGTCGCTGCCCTTCCCCCGTTTTGCCCGGCGATCAAGTTCGCGCAACTGAGCGAGCTTTTCCTTGATGCGGATCTCCAGGCCCCGCTCGACCGGGGAGTACCATTCGACGGCTGGCATTCCTTCCGGGAAGTAGTTTTCGCCGGCTGCGTACGCCCCGTTCTCGTCGTGCGCATAACGATAATCCCTGCCATAGCCGAGATCCTGCATCAAGCGCGTCGGCGCGTTACGCAAGTGCGCCGGCACCGCTCGCGAGCCATCAGCGGCGACGAAACGGCGCGCCGAATTATACGCGAGGTACGCAGCGTTCGATTTCGCCGCTACCGACAGGTAGACGACGGCCTCGGCGAGTGCGAGTTCGCCTTCCGGCGAACCGAGACGTTCATAGGTTTCGGCAGCGTCGAGGGCGATGCGCACCGCGCGCGGGTCGGCCAGTCCGACGTCTTCCCACGCCATGCGCACAATCCGGCGGGCAAGGTAACGAGGGTCAGCGCCGCCGTCGAGCATCCGGCTGAGCCAGTACAACGCGGCGTCCGGCGACGATCCTCGAACCGACTTGTGCAAGGCCGAGATTTGTTCGTAGAACACGTCGCCGCCCTTGTCGAAACGGCGCAGGTTCTGGGCCAGCGCGCGGTCGACGAACGTCCCGTCGATCACCGTTACGCTCGCTGCGGTCGCTGCCCGTGCCACCTGTTCGAGCAGGTTGAGCAGTCGCCGCGCATCGCCATCGGCATGAGCAACCAGGCGCGTGCGAGCGTCCGCCATGAACGAGAGCCCCGACAACGCGGTTCGGCAGGCACGGTCAAACAAACCGTCCAGTTCTTCGGTCGACAGAGGATGCAAGACGTAAACCACGGCCCGCGAGAGCAGCGCCGAATTCACCTCGAAAGACGGGTTCTCGGTCGTCGCGCCGACCAGGGTCAACAGACCGCTCTCGACATAGGGAAGAAACGCGTCCTGTTGCGCCTTGTTGAAGCGGTGCACTTCATCGACGAACAGAATGGTTCGCCGACCGCTGAGCGCGCGCGTCGCGTCGGCACGCGCCACGGCGTCGCGAATGTCCTTGACGCCCGAGAAGACTGCCGACAACGCCACAAACTCGGCGTCAAAAGCACACGCCATCAGTCGCGCGAGCGTGGTCTTGCCGACACCGGGCGGCCCCCAGAGGATCATGCTGTGCAACTGACCACACGCGAACGCCGTCGCCAAGGGCATGCCGGGAGCCAGCAGGTGCTTTTGCCCGACGACTTCTTCCAGGGACTGCGGGCGCAGACGCTCCGCCAACGGCGGAGAAAGGACGGGATCGACGTGAAGCGGGTTCATTTACTCGACAGCGTCGATGGCCAGCCCAGCCTACGCGATGCGAGCGGTTTCGCGTACGGCCTTCCCGGCGCCACCAGCACGGCAGTCGAGCCGCCCCACCGTCCACCCACTCTCGCCCGGCGCAACGAGGCTCACCAGCGCAGCGGTGACTTGCGCGCCGACCGGGCGCCCAGCCTCAATCTGGCACCGAGGTTGATGATTTATTGACGATGTGACTTTGCACACGGAAACCCGGAACCACCGCGGGTATCGTTTGCTCGTCCCTGACGGGGCCGCGACACCTCCCAAACACACCGTGAACGAACGAGACTCCTGAGAGCAGGAGGTCAGCTCGGAGCAAGCAGCCACACGACGCCTCAGCAGCACGCGCCCGCCGGTGAAGAAGCGGCGCGGGCCGAAACCACAACCGAGCTTTGGACCGGGCGCAATGCCCGGTCCTTTTTGTTGCGTGTCATCATCAGGCCAGGTCTTCATCGAAGGTCAAACCGGCGACGAGGCTTCGATCACCGACCGCTCGAGTTCGGTAAACGCTTCACCGATGTAGCCGCTCAGGCGTTCCAAATGCGGCAACGCGTCGGTCGCGATGAGACCAAAGAAAAGCTGCTCGGCGTAGCTGAAGAGCGTGATGTTGAGCAGATTTCCCGGAGGAAGCGTACTGATCGGATGCAATTCCTCGATTCGCGCGCCCTGGACATACAGGTACTGACTCGGTCCGGGCACGTTCGAGACCAGTGTATTACCGGTTGGCGGCAGGCGATCACTGAGATTCAGCCTTTCCGCCAGCAAGCCGATCAAGGACGTCAAGATGGTGTACGACTCGATCGCCTCCGGTGCGACGCTGTCGATCATCGTACGCACATTGCGCAAGGAAAAGCCGATGTTGCGCAAGCGGACGTAAGGATCGTCCGTCGGGGGCGACAACTCGACCTGAACGAAGCCGATTTTGTTGCCGGCCCCCACCTCGCCTTCCTTGCGCAGGTTGACCGGCATCTGGATGGTGATCGGCCGCTTCAGATCGACTCCCTGATCACCGAGATACCGATGAAGCGCCGCATCGACACACGTCAGCGCGACGTGGTTCAAGGTCGACCGCGTCCGCGCACGAATCCGATTGACGCGATCCATCGCCACCCCGCTCGCCGCGAACTGGCGACCGGCGGTAACCTGCCCGGTCAACGGCGTATTGCCGTCGGCGACAAAAGGTAACGAAATCGCATTCTTGGTCAGTTTGACGCTTTCCAGCAACAGCATGGCGGCCAGGCGACCAACGCCCAGCGCCACTTTGCCTGCGCCCGCAAGTTCGTCGAGGAACGAGCGAGCCAACCGTTCCTTGAAGCGTTTCCGTTGGACATCGCCACTAGCGTGACCAATCGACCACAGGGGTCGAAGCTCCAGGTCCGCAGGACTCGGCGACAACGACTCGGCCGCCCAGCGCATCATCGTGACGCCGTCGGCGCAGGCGTGATGCATCTTGAGGTAGAGCGCAAAACGTGTCGCGGCGAGGCCATCGATGACGTGCAGTTCCCATAAGGGACGCGACCGATCGAGCAACGGTTGATGCAGACGAGAAGCGAGGGAATACAACTCGTGACGGTCGTTCTTGCCACGCGGCAGCTTGTGATAGAACACATGCTGCAACAGGTCGACGCTCTCGGCGGCCCGCCACACCGGCATCCCGGTTAACGTGAACTGGATGACGCGGTTGAACGGCGGCTCAACATCGGTAAAGGTCAAGAACTGCTGGTAGAGCTCACCGACGAACGCTGCCCGCGACCCCGGCGGCCGTTTGCAGATCATCAGGCCGCCGACGTGCTTCGGGCTCGCTTCCGACTCGGCGAGAAAAAATCCGAGATCAAGCAAGGACAGTTTGTGCATCAGACCCTCCGCGTGTTTGCGATAACGACACCCTGTCACGATCGTCAAGTCTCCGGCGCCTTCTCCAGGCATCGCAGGGGATCAAGGATACTGCATCCTGCCGACGCCGAACGGGAGTCTGCCAGCTACGGTTTTAGTGTGCGTCCTCTAGCGATTGTCCCTATAGTGGTTTGCGTTGGTTTGCGTCCCCGCACGCGAATCGATCCGTTTACCCCTCACCCAGGAGAAAACCATGAGCGATACCTCAAGCGCGGTCGTCGATCCGGCCGCTCGAACGCCTTTCCTGACAAATCCCGCCGAGTCCCTGCGCAAAGCCTGTCTCGCCGGCCTCGGCGCCTGTTCGTTGACGGCCAAGGCGAGCGCCAGCGCGGTCGCAGCCCTGGTTCGTGAAAGCCAAGCGCTTGGCCCGAAAGTGCGTCAACAGCTGGCGAGAAACTCGTCAACGTTTGATCGTAACGCCAGCGCCGCAGTCACCAGCGGTACGGCATGGATCAAGGAACGTATTGTGCGGCCGCTCGATTTCCTGGTTCTGGCAACACGGCGGGACGTTGAGCAGCTGACAGGCCGCGTCGTCCAGCTAGCCACCGAGATCCAGAAGCTTGCCGCTGACCGGAGTGAAGCAACCACGCCAAAGCGTGTTGTCACCACCGAAGTGGCGCCGCAGAGCGAAAACGCCTCGACACCGCGTGCCGAGCAACCGGCGACCCACTGAGACGTGAGCGAAAAGGTGCGCGCTCAGTCGGCGCGCACCTTGGCCGCCTCGTCGACCAACCAGCGGCGGAACGCGCTCACCACCGAGCGGTCCGCGACTGCTTCCGGCACGACGAGAAAATAGGCCTCCGGCCGACGGATGACGAGGTCGAAAGGCATCGCCAAGCGGCCGGCGGCGACTTCGGCTTCGACCAGCGGCTTCGACGCCAGCGCAACGCCGAGTCCGTCAATCGCTGCCGACAACACCAGTCCGGGGTCACTGAAGTGAGTGCCGGCTTCTGTATCGAAGCCACTCACCCCTGCCAACTGCAGCCATTCCGTCCAAGTCGGTCGATCGGCCAAGTCCATCACCGACTCGTCGTGCAAGAGGTGGTGGCGCTTCAAATCGGCCGGGGCGGTCAGCGGACGCATCCCGAACAACAAGCGCGGACTGCAGACAACCGTATAGGCGGGAGCAAACAAACGATCGATTCGACAGCCAGGGTAGTGACCGCGCCCGAAGCGGATGAAGACTTCCGTTTCGTCGTCACGGACATCGACCTCCTCAAGTCCCGAGAGCGCCGTGTCGCGACCATCGATGGTCGCCAGTGAAGCGGCCATGTGCAATTCCACTTCAGGATGTGCCGAAGTGAACTTCTCCAGATGGCGAATCAGCCAACGCGCAAGAAAAGCCGGCGGTGAAGTCACCAGTAGCCGCCCTCCCGCTTGCTGGGGCCGGGTGCACTCGATCGCCGCGGCAAAACATTCAAGGCCTTCCCGGATCTTGGGCAACATCAACCGCCCTTCGCGCGTCAGTTCGAGCGCCCGCGTCAGTCGATAAAACAGCTGGCAGCCGAGATACTCTTCGAGGCCGCGAATCAGATGACTGATCGCTGTGGGCGTTACCGCCAACTCGTTTGCGGCGTCTTTGAAACTCAAGTGTCGGGCAGCCGCTTCAAAGGCGCGCAACGCGTTCAAGGAGGGCAAACGGTAGCTCATATGGCTGAGATTTTCTCATGCATCGCCTGACGATTCATCGTTTGCCGGCACCTCGCCAGCGGAATAAAGTACTCCCGGACTCTCGAATACACGGAGTCTTTACTCAGGAAACGACATCATGAAAGCCGACCTCAACCACGACCAACTGCTGCTTATCATCGAACGCGCGCGTCAGCAACGCAGCCTTGCCGTAGGCACCCTCATTGTGACGGCCAGCCGACGGGCGCTCCTTCGCCTGGCGAGGGCGATCGACACGGCGCTCCATGTCCTGTTGATGTCGCCGACGCGCCCGTAAGGCGCTGGCGCTGACAAGCATGGCCAGAGTACAAATCGAACTGCCGGCGGACTTCCGGTTTGTCACCGAGATGGCGCTCTACATCGGGCACATGAACTACGCCGGCCACCTCGACAATGCTTCGCTCCTGTCATTGGTGTCGGAAGCGCGGGTTCGCTTCTTCCAGGCGCTGGGCTACAGCGAACTCGATGTCGAGGGGCGGGGTATCGTTGTCGCCGACGCCGCCGTGCAGTACAAGTCGGAGGCATTCCAGGGCGAGGTCGTGCAGATTTTCATGGCCGCTTCCGACTTCAGCAGCAAGGGCTGCGACCTCGTCTGGCGAATGCTGGAAAAGGAGAGCCAGCGCGAGATCGCACGCGGCAAGACCGGTATTGTCTTCTTCGATTACGCAACGCGCCGGGTCACCGACGTACCCCCGACTTTCCGCGCCCGCGCCACGAGCACGATCCCGGTAGACTGAGACGCCTCGGTACGAGCCTTTCGACCCTCTCCAAGCCAGCGCGGACGTTCCCTACGTCGGGGCGTAACAGCGAACCAAACGTCTCTGCAGCGTCTGCACCTGCTTCAGACACTCCTTGAGAATCAACCGGTCGAGTTGGTGCAGGTCGTCTGGATCGATCCGGTTGCCGGCCGTTCCATCCCTACTCTTGATCTGTCGCTCGAGCCGCACCCGCTGAATGTGCTGAAAGGCGTCGATCAACGCCGCCGTCTCGTCACGGCCAATTCCGGTTTGTTCGCCAGTGATGCGCAAACGCTCGATGGTGTTGGTCTCATGAATCTGTCCGGCCAGTGCGTAGATGCGAGCCGCGTCGACAAACGGCCGCGAACCATGCTTCTTGAGGTCAATGGTATGCGGGAACTCCTTGTCACCGTCGTAGCGGAAGCGGTTACACCAGTTCAGAGGCGACTGCCAGTTCATCGAATTTTCGACCATGGCGCGAAGAAAGATCGGATACGACGGTGTCCGCGCCAGGAGCCACGAGCGTAGGTCGTTGGCCAGCGACTCCTGACCGTAAAGGGCACGCAGATCGAAGAAGATGCTCGAATTGAGCACTGCTTCGGGCTGCGGGCACTCCAGCCAGCCCGAGAACGCCGTGCGCCATTCTTTGGTTGAAAGACACCACTGCGCGTTGCTGGCCATGATGTTTCCCTTGCAAAGCGGGAAGCCACAGGCGTCGAGCGCCTCGTTCACCGACCGCGCAAAGGGCAGAAACGCCGTGCGCAAAGATTCCGCGTCAGCGTCAGACTCGGCCACAAAGATCAATCCGTTATCCTGATCCGTGGCCAGCGTTTGTTCAAAGCGTCCTTCCGAGCCGAACACCAGCCAGCACCAAGGCACGTAAGGCAGCTCGTACTGGCTCGCGATCAGCTCGATCACCTGCAACGTCAGCAAATCGTTGAGCGACGAAATCCGATGACAGAGCACATCCGGACTGACACGCTCGGCAATCAGGCGAGCAGCGAACGCACGGATCTCGCCCGCAAGACGCTCCAGTGTCGTCAACTCGCGCGCACCGAGGATGGCGCTTACGAGATCGCTGCTTTGTACTCCCGGTAGCGCGTGGAGGTCGTTCTGCGACACCAGGTGGTAGTAGCTGCCGTCACTCTCCGTGAGAATGAGGTGGCGGACGCCACGTCGTACCATGACGACGCTGGCCTGGTGCACCGTGCTGTCCGCCGGCATCGTGATCAGTCCGCCCGTCATCACCGCCGCAATGGGCGCTTGCGGGTCGCACCCTTCGATCGCGATCCGGCGAACCACATCGTGCAAGGTAATGATGCCCAGCGGAACCCGTTTCGCCTCGTCGACGACGACGACTGCGTCGGCACGCATACGGTCGAGCAAGAACAGCGTCTCGCGCACGGTCGCAGTTGGCGCAGCAGTGAGCGGCTTGCCGTCAACGAGGTGGCGCAGCGAAGCGTACGGCGAGTACGACGCGGGACCGACCGCTGCTTTAGTACTGGAGCCGAGCATGGTAGGTCTTCTCGCTGGCTTCACGGGCCTGACGCAGCGTCTTGATCCCCATCTCCGCCAACAAGGGCAGCATCTTGAGAAACACTTCGCCGGTCACCATCGCGTCACCCAGAGCCGTGTGGCGCCCGAAAACGGACACCCCGAGCCGCTCGGCGATCGCCTCGAGCCGATGCGACTTCTGGTTCGGATGCAGGACCGCCGCCAACAGCAGCGTATCGAGCACCGGCTGGTCAAAGCGGACGCCCGTTGATTGCTCCTTGAGCTGCAGAAAACGCATGTCGAAAGCCGCGTTGTGGCCAACGAGAATGGTATCCGCACAAAACGCTCGAAACTGTGGCAACACGGTTTCGATCGTCGGCTGCCCGTTGAGCAGATCCTGAGTGATGCCATGGACTTCGATCGACTGCGGCGACAAGCGACGCCGCGGGTCGATCAACTGATCGAAGCATTCGTGACGCAAGAGGCGTCGATTGACGATACGCGTGGCGCCGATCTGGATGATTTCGTCGCCCGCCGACGGTTGAAGACCGGTGGTCTCGGTATCGAAGATGGTGTACGACAGTTCCAGCAGTGGTCGATCGTCGAGTTCGTGACTGGCCGCCGACCAGCGAAAGAGGTCGAAATCATAGAACTCGGGTCGATCCTCATCGTCCGCAGCGACCAGGACACGCGGCAGGTCTTTGGGTGCGACGGCAGCCGGCAGCATGATCCGGAACATCGCGCGATGCGAAACCCGGACGCGCTGAAACCAGATTTCACCGCTGCAGCGGTCGATGACATCGACGACGCTCAACGGCGACGAATCACCGCCGATCGCCATCGGATCCTGCAGCCAGCTCATTGCCGTCTCGTTGTTCATGAACGTGCCCAGCCATGACAGGTCGAGTTGCGCCAGCTGCCCTTCTCGCGTCACGGACAGCCGCACCTCGCGCACTTGATACTCGTCCTGCAGGCGCAAGGCCAGATAACGCAGGGCTTGCATCAGCCCAAAACTGTCTACGCGCAACCAGAGGTCATCATCGACGCTCTCCGTCTTGACGGCAAGAACGCGGCGTTCGTTGGCGCGAGGCTCGGCGATACGTCGGGCCGCGACGTCGAGCAGTTCGCTGCCAAGGACTTCCTCGAGCAACCAGCGTTCGCGCAAATCACTGGAAAACGCTTCCGCCGCATTCTCCAGGTGCCTGGACAGCCCGCCCGCCTCGTCGCGGATAACGGTCAGAAACCGATCCCGCTGCCGCGGCGGCATGTCGGAAACGTCGGACAGCATTTCGGCGGCCGCCCGGATGCTGCCCAGAGGTCCGCGCGCGCCCTCGATCAAGGACTGGATCAGCGCGTCGCGTCGTCCTTGCCGCTCGTTGCTCGTCGTCACGTCATCCAGCAGAAGGACGAAGCCGGTGATTGCGAGGCCGCCGACGCGGGCCGTGTGCGGCTGTCCTGCGCTACCCAGTACCGGTGAAAGTTGGGCGCGCAGCAGGCGTCCGGACGGCGTCGCCGTGACCAGCGGCACCGAACCCAGCAGCATCTTCGCCTCGCCGCGTGCAGCCAGTTCGCGACTGGCCTGTTGCAGGCGCTCCAAGGCGTGTTCGATCAGCGCACGATCAAAAACCGTATAGATCGAGCGCCCGAGACCGAGCGTGCTACCGTCGGCAGAGCCCGAAAGGTCCTGTTTTGCGCGCTGGTTGTAAAGCAGGACGCGACCATCAAGATTACAGACGACGACGCTCTGGCTGAGGTCGGCCATCAACGCCGCGAGACGACTGCGCTCCTCTTCGAGGGAGGCGCGTGCCTCACGGACGCGCTCGGCGACGTCCGTCTCGAGCGTGTCGCGCACAGCGAGCAGCTGGTTGACCGCCCGCGCCAGGAGCTGCAGCTCGCTCGACCCTTCCTCAACAAGCCGCAAGCGACCATGGGAGACCATCGCCGACAACTCTTCCGCCATCCGCAGCGGCGCGCTGACGTAGAGACCGTACAGCCGAATCAGCACGAAGCAACCCAAAGCGCAACCGGCAAACACGAGCACGGCAAGCATGGCTACCCGCTCCTCGGGCGAGCGGCCGCCGCTACCGGCACCGCCCTCGCTGATGAGCATGACCCCCGCTGCGGTAGCAACCAGAACGAGGACGAACAGGCACAGTCCAGTTGCTGCGAGCGCGAGCTTGCGAGCGTTGCGCATCTACGCCTCGAGCAGCTTGCGTACCTCGGAAAGCAGCTCTTTGGTCGAGAAAGGCTTCGTCATATAGCCGTCTGCCCCCAGTCCCAGCCCCTTGCTGACTTCTGTATCCCGCCCTTTTGCAGTCAACATCAGGATACGCGTCGCCGCAAGATCGGGGTCGGCACGAACCGCCTGGCAGACGTCGAAGCCGTTCATCTTGGGCATCATTACGTCCAGCAGCACGAGGTCCGGTTTCTGCGCCCGCACACTGGCCAACGCTTCCTCCCCATCATTCGCCACCATCACCTCGAAACCCTCGCGGCGCAGCAGAAACTCGATCGAGATGACAATATTTTGCTCGTCATCGGCAATCAGTATTCTCTTGCTCATCCAACCCTCCGATCCTCAATCAAACACCCTGCACCCTACGCCGCCGCCTGTACCGTCGACTGCCCAGCAGCGAACGGCAAGGTAAAACGAAATGTGGCCCCCTCCCCAAGCACGCTTTCCACCCACAGCCTACCACCGAAATGTTCGACGATGCGACGGCTGATCGGCAAGCCGAGGCCGGTACCCGAGGGCTTGGCCGTCATCGTGTCGCCCACTTGGCGAAACTTCTCGAAGATCAGTTCCTGATCCGCAGGGCGAATTCCTGGCCCGTTGTCGGCCACGCTCACCTCGAGACCGTCGGCGAGCAGGCACAGCCTGACTTCGATCCGGCCCGACCCGGGCGGAAGGAACTTGACGGCATTCGACAGCAGATTCAGCATGACCTGAATCAGTCGATCGCGATCGGCCAGAATGGGCGGCAAGTCGTCCGGGAGTTCAAGACTGACCTCTGCTTCCTTCTCGCGAAAGAGCTGACTGGTCGCCGCCAGCGACTGCTCGATGACGTCCTTGAGGTCGAGTTCACAACCATTCCAGTCGGCCCTTCCCGACTCGATCTTGGCCAGGTCGAGCGTTTGATTGATCAGGCGCGTCAGTCGCTCGGTCTCGCTGACGATCAGGCCGAGAAAGCGCTCCCGATCGGCGAGGTGCATCTTGGGATCGTCGCGCAGCAACTCGGAAAACGCCCGGATCGACGTCAACGGCGTACGCAATTCATGAGTCACCGACGACATGATGTCGTCCTTGACGCGATCGAGTTCCTGCAGACGCTCGTTGGCTTCCTTCAACTCCAGCGTCGCTGCCGTGAGTTCGCGTGACTTGCGCTCGAGCTCACGGCTATACGTCCGCAGCTGCGACGCCTCGTCGAGGATGTGCATCACCTCGTCGATGCTCAACGGCTCTTCCTTGGCCACCGAAGCAACCATGACCCGCGCCGACGCGCTTCCGATAGCACCGGCGAGCAACGACTCGGCAAACTGCACAAGCTGCGCATCGGCTTCCGGCGTCCCCGTTTTGCCACGATTGTGCCGGCGCGCGTAGGCAGCGAACGCCGATTGCGCGCGCGCCGGACCCAGGAAACGCCCGACCAGATTTTCGAGGTCGCTAACCTTGGCTCGGCCGCGCCAAAAGGCGGCGCCTACCGGACCGGTTTCCTTCAGCGCGTCGACGAACACCGTCGCTTGGGTTGCTTCGGCGACCATCGGCGGGCGCAACAGCGACACTACGAGGTAGGCACCGACATTGGCAAACAGGCTCCAGAACAGGCAATGCGAGATTTCGTCCAGGCCGGTAAGACCAAAGAGCTGCTGCGGACGAAGGAGTTCAAGACCGAACAAGCCTTGTGTCAGAAACGTCGACGGCAGCCAATCCGACTTGGCGAACGACGGCAGCAGGAGCGTGTACCCCCAGACGAGAAACCCCGCGCTCAGTCCGGCCAGAGCCCCACCGCGCGTACCGCCACGCCAGTACATGCCGCCAATCATCGCCGGCGCGAACTGCGCCACCGCCGAAAAACTGATCAGCCCAATTGCGACCAGCGCGTACGCTTCGCCGGCCAGCCGAAAGTACAGATAGCCGAGAAGGAGGATGCAGACGATGGCACCGCGCCGGATCGCCAGCAACAGGCCCGACAAGTCCTTCGCCCCAGCCAGCGACCGCCGACCATGACGCAGCAGCAGCGGCATCACAAGATCGTTGCAGACCATGGTCGACAGGGCGATCGTTTCGACGATGACCATCCCGGTACCGGCCGACAACCCGCCAATGAAAACCAGCAGCGCCAAGCCTTCCTGCTTTTCGGCCATGGGCAAGGTGAGGACGAAGGTATCGGCGTCCACCGCCTGGCCCGCGAAGTGGAGCAGACCACCGAGCGCGATCGGCAAGACGAAGAGGTTGATCAGCAGGAGATAGAGCGGAAACAGCCAGGCCGCCCGCTTCAGATGCGCGTCGTTGACGTTCTCGACGACGGCGACTTGAAACTGGCGCGGTAAAAAGAGCACCGCCAGCCCCGACAAGACGACCAGCGAAAACCAGCCCGTATAGCCCTGTCCGGAGGGAATCGCGCGGATCAAAGGACTCATCGCCGGGTCGACGACGACGTGCTCGAAAATATCGCCAAGGCCATCGAAGATGCCGTAAGCGACAAACACTCCGACGGCAACGAAGGCCACCAGTTTGACCACCGACTCGAGCGCGATCGCTGCCACCATGCCCTCGTGACGTTCCGTAGCGTCAAGGTGTCGGGTACCGAAAACAATCGTGAACGCCGCCAGGATCAGCGCTATATAGAAGCTCATGTCGGCGGCGATCGACGTCGTCGCGCTACGCCCGGGCATGACGATTTCCGGATACGCCAACAACAGACTGACCGACGCCGAGATTGCCTTCAGCTGCAAGGCAATGTAAGGGATGATGCCGATAACGGCGATGATCGTCACCAGGCCACCCAGGAGGTGGCTCTTGCCGTAACGCGACGAAATGAAGTCGGCGATCGACGTGATGCGGTTCGCCTTGGCAATGCGGATCATCTTCAGCAGCAGCAGCCAGCCAAGGGCCATCACCAACGTCGGCCCGAGATAAACGGGGAGGAAACCGATTCCTGACACGGCGGCTCGCCCGACGCTGCCGTAGAACGTCCAGGTCGTGCAGTAGACCGCCATCGACAGCGCGTAAATGGTCGGATTGGCGATCAGCGAGCGACCACGATCGGCCGAGCGGTCGGCCCACCACGCCACCGCGAACAACAACCCGAGGTAAGCCAGCGATACGGCGACGACGACCGGGGCTTCGAGCATGGTTCTGGCCTACGAGCCTCGTCGCTCGACGGCCGCCGCCATCAGTCCGATGACCAGCGCCCAGGCCGCAAAGACATAGACGTAAAGCAACGGCAAATCAAAAATTTCAGCGCTGCGATCGAAGATCGCCAGCAAGGGATAGTTGAACAGGGAGCACCCCAGCAGAAAGGCGGCAATCAGCCGATCGCCCGTGAGAATTCTGCGCTGCATCTCGCCCTCCCTCGTCGCCGTCGCCGGCGTCGACGTTCGCCGCCGCCCGGACCTGTCGTCCGTTCAACAAGCCCAGCGGCTATACTGCGTCCCACCCCGGTTCTCAGGATAGCCTTCGAATGATCCGTCCCGCCCTTGACTGGAAACCTCATCCTGGCAGTCTCCCCTATACCGACATCCTTTACGATGCGGCCGACGGCATCGGGCGCATTGTCATCAATCGGCCAGAGCGGCGCAATGCCTTTCGACCGGAAACGATTCAACAGATGATAGACGCCCTGCATCGCGCACAGTTCGACGCCGAGATCGGAGTCGTCGTGTTGACCGGCGCTGGCGACCAAGCGTTCTGTTCCGGTGGAGACCAGACCGTGCGCGGCGACGACGGTGGCTATCACGACGCAGCGGGCGTCCCCCACCTGAACGTTCTCGACTTGCAAATGCAGATTCGCCGCTGCCCGAAGCCGGTCGTGGCGATGGTCGCCGGCTACGCCATTGGTGGCGGACACGTTCTCCATTTGGTTTGTGACCTGACGATAGCCGCCGACAACGCGCGCTTCGGACAGACGGGGCCCCGTGTCGGCAGCTTCGATGCCGGACTCGGCGCCGGCCTCATGGCGCGCACCATCGGTCTCAAGCGAGCCAAGGAAGTCTGGCTCCTCTGCCGGCAATACGACGCCGCTCAGGCGTTAGCCATGGGTCTCGTCAACGCGGTGGTTCCGCTCGCCGAACTGGAGGAGGAAACCGTGCGCTGGTGCCGCGAAATGCTGCAACTGTCGCCGATGGCGCTGCGCATGATCAAGGCTGGTTTCAACGCCGACAGCGACGGACTCGCCGGCATCCAGGAACTCGCCGGCAACGCGACCGGACTGTTCTACATGACGGAAGAAGGCCAGGAAGGCCGTAACGCCTGGCTGGAAAAACGAGCCCCTGACTACTCGCGTTTCCGTCGCCGCCCTTGAACCGTCGCGTTGACGCCGCAAGCTGACTCCTCGCTGCGTGTCGCCGGATCGACCGTGACCCGTATTGTCGCGACCCGGGTACACCGCTACCGTCTGCCCCTGCGCAGCTCATGGCGGACGGCAGGCGGTGACTGCTCGTCCCGTGAGGGTTGGGTGCTGCGTGTCGACACCGACGAGGGGTGCAGCGGCTACGGCGATTGCGCACCCCTGCCGGCAAGCGGCACGGAAACCGCTGCCGCGGCGCAAGCAGCGCTCTGCCGTCATGCACAGCGCCTGATGGGACGTTCGGCCGGCGAGGCGCTCGCCCACCTGGCACGCGCCTCCGATGACGCCGCGCCGGCCGCCCGCTGCGCCGTCGAAACGGCGCTGCTCGACCTGCTCGGACAAGCGTCTGCCAGCTCACTGGCCGATCTGCTCGGGGCGTCACCCGAAACGGAGCCCCTACCCACTTCCCGAGATCGTTCCTCGGTCCTCGTCAACGCGGCGCTGGGTAGCCTCTGCCACGTTTCCGACGACGCCCTGCTCGCCGCGTTGGGCGCAGGATTTCGCGTCTGCAAGCTGAAGGTCGGTCTGCTTGCGGTCAGCCAGGAAGTCGCGCGGCTTCGTCAGATTGCCGTGCTCCTGCCAACAGGTGTTAGCTTGCGCTTCGACGCCAACCGCGCCTGGAGCGTCGACGACGCCGCCATTTTCGTGCGCGCTTGTTCGGAATTCCCGGTCGAGATGGTCGAGGAACCTTTGGCGAGGCCACACCTCGCTGCCTTGCAACGACTTCAAGCGACGACTGCCCTGGCGATCGCGGTAGACGAATCGGCAGCCAGTCTCGACGTCGCGCAACTGCTGGCAACGAGGGCCATCCGGCGTTTGGTCGTCAAGCCAGCGCGCTGCGGCGGCGTACTGCCAGCGCTGGCACTGGCCCGCCAAGCCGCCGACGCGGGTGTGGAGTGCGTCGTCACCAGCGCCATGGACAGCGCTTGCGGAGTGAGGGCGGCCGCGCACCTCGCCGCCGCCCTCGACAACGGGCTGGCGCACGGCCTGGCAACCAGCGGGTGGCTGGCCGACGATACCGGTCTGCCGCCGACGATCGACAACGGCCGACTGTCGATCGGCAAGACGAGTGGTCTTGGCTTTTCGCCGCATCCGCCGCTGGATTTTGTCGACCTGTGCCCCCCTTGACTGCCGGCGCGCCTTCCGTTCCTTGGCGAGACGCCGTGCGCGCGATGGCCTGCCGAAAGCTCGATCGAAAGTCGAATCGGACGCTTCCTCGTCCGCCAGAGAGTCAGGCCTTGTCGGCGAGGACACCCGATGCTTAGGCGAGAGCTGGAGCTTTTTTTCGGCGCCCTACGTTTCTTCACCCGCCTGCCGGTACCGGCTTGGGTCGGTCACAGCAGCGAAGCGCTCAACCACGCGGCGCGCTATTTTCCAGCCGTCGGTCTGGTCGTCGGTTCCCTGGCTGCTTTGGTGTACCTGGTGAGCTCGCGCTTCTGGCCGCATTCGCTGGCGGTCGTTTCGGCGATCGCGGCGGCGATCTATGTCACCGGAGCGTTTCACGAGGACGGCTGGAGCGACATGGTCGACGGCTTCGGTGGCGGCTGGGACAAGCCGCAGATTTTGACCATCATGAAGGATTCAAGGATCGGCAGTTACGGCGCATTGGCCTTGGTCCTCCTGCTCCTGGCGCGTTTCTGCGCGCTGCTCGAATTGGCTCCGTCACTGCTGCCGCTGGCGCTGATCGCCGGCCACGCCCTGTCTCGCTTTGCCAGCACGACTTTGCTGCGCGGCCTCGACTACGTGCGCGATGAGGGCAAGGCGAAACCGTTGGCGACGCGCATCGGTTGGGGTGAACTCGCGCTAGCGGCCTTCACGGGCCTGCTGCCGTTGGCCTTGCTGCCGCCGGCCGCGGCGTTTGCCGGGTTCGTCTTCGCTGCACTCGCGACGCTCTGGCTGGCCAGAGGCTTTCAGCGCCGGATCGGCGGCTATACCGGTGACTGCCTCGGCGCCACCCAGCAGGTGGCGGAAGTGGCGTTTTACGGCGGCCTGCTATGGAAGTTTTCCTGATCCGCCACCCGCGTCCGTTGATCGACGCCGGCGTCTGCTACGGCTGTCTGGACATCGACGCCGAAGATCCGACGCCGATCGTCAGGCGCCTGCGCTCGCTGCTGCCGCCGTCGACGCCGGTGATGGCGAGCCCGCTGCGACGCACCCGCACGCTAGCCGAAGCCTTGCACGCGCAGCCGCAGTTCGACTCCCGGCTGCGCGAGATCGATTTTGGCGCCTGGGAGGGACGACGCTGGGAGGAGATCGGGCGTTCGCCCCTCGACGCCTGGGCGAACGATCTTCTCGACTATGCCCCGCCCGGAGGCGAATCGGCAGCGATGCTGCAGAAACGCGTCGTCGCCTGTCTTTCGGAGCTGTCAACCAATCGCGTCGCCGTGGTCACCCACGCCGGCCCGATCCGCGCCCTGCTCGGCCACTGGCTGCAGTTACCGGTCTCGCGCTGGAGCACGATCGAGCTCGCTTTCGGCAGCGTCACTCGGATCAAGTGGGCTGCGGGCAGTCCGACCGCGCACACCCTTTAACCGCTCAACGGCGGCGAGCACCTGCCGATCAGCCGCGCGGATGATGCGTGGCGTGCAAGGCTTTCAGGCGCTCGCGCGCGACGTGGGTGTAGATCTGCGTGGTCGAGATATCGGCGTGACCCAGCAGTAACTGGACGACACGCAGGTCGGCGCCGTGATTGAGCAAGTGGGTCGCAAACGCGTGGCGAAGGACGTGCGGCGACAGGCGCGCGGGCTCGATTGACGCCTGCACGGCGTAGCGCTTGATCAGTTGCCAGAACGCCTGACGGGTCATCGCCGATCCACGCGCGGTGACGAAGACCTCGTCGCTCGGCCGCCCGTTGAGCAACACGCAGCGACCGCTGACGAGATGCCGCCGCAGCCAGTCACACGCCACCTCGCCCAAGGGAACCAGACGCTCCTTACCGCCCTTGCCAAAAACCCGGACAACGCCCATTTCGAGGCTGACTTCGTGTCGTTTAAGGGCTACCAGTTCGGAAACGCGCAAACCCGTCGCATAGAGCGTTTCAAGCATCGTCCGGTCGCGCTCGCCAAGCGGCGTCGCGCAGTCCGGCGCTGCAAGCAGTCGTTCCACCTGCTCTTCGGAGACCGTTTTTGGCAGTCGCGACGCCTTCCCCGGCAGACTGATACGCTGGGTAGGATCGTCTGGACGAAGTCCCTGCAGCCGCTGGCGGGCGTAAAACCGACGCAGTGTCGACAGATACCGGGCTTGCGACGAAACGCGCCGTGTCCGGGCAACGGCGGCCAAGAAACGCATGAGCGTCGCCTCGTCGGCACTGGTCAGCGACCCCATCTGCTGCTCGGCCAGCCACCTGGCAAACTGCAACAGGTCGCTGCGATAACTCGTCAGCGTCGCCTTGGCGAGGCCGTCTTCGAGCCACAACGTGTCGCAGAAGGCGTCGATCGCCGCTCGATCGGGGTCAGCCGCGTCCATCGTCACGCTCATGCGCCAGCAGCCAGCGCTTGACTTCGAGCGGAAAGCCCTCGACATGGTGAGCGAACCCCCCAAGGCGACCGGCACGGGCCAGAACGCGGTGACAGGGAACGACGACGGGATACGGATTTGCCCCGCAGGCCTGGCCAACCGCGCGCGGCGCGCTCTGCAAGTCGATCGCCAAGTCCCCGTAACTGCGCGTCTGACCGGCCGGAATGGCCGCGATCTGCTGCCAGACCCGGCGCTGAAAGGGCGTTCCCGCCGGTCTCAGGGGCAAGCGAAACGAGTAGCGCGGGTCACGCAGATAGGCGTCAAGCTGACGTTCCACCTCGGCAGCCAGCGGGTTCGCCGCCGCCACCTCGTCGCCCGGCAGCAGGAAATCGACGCCAAACACCTCGCGCTCGTCACAGCGTACGCCGAGCCGAAAACACGGTGCGACGACTGCCAGCTGATAGTCACCGGGCTCGTCGTGCCGTCGGTTGTCGCACCTCACGCGGCCTTGCCGAGCAACGCCTGCTTCAGGTCTTCCTGTACCGGTTTGTTGCCCAGCCAGATCTTGAGCAGCGCGCGGTAAAAATCCTCCCCCGCGATGTCCTTGCCTTTCACCTGGCCGTTGATCGTCAGCCGGGTGCCGCTGTCCGGCAGCCAATCGATGACGATCGTATTGCCGGCCTTCGCCTCGCCGATCGCCAAGAGCGTGTCCGAAAACTGCTTCAGGCGATCGTTCAGCGCGGCCAGCTCGGCTTCCGAATGGTTGTTGGCCAACCCTTCGTCGAGCGCATCGACGAACTGCTTGGCGGTCAAGTCACGCAGCATGCTGATCGCAATCCGCTTCGCGCCTTTGGCCGCGACGACCGCATCGGCCTCGCTGCGTTTTTCGGGCAGGTAGAGTGCCATGACGTAGACCTTGATCACCAGTTTCTTGCGCAAACCGGCGCCGTTGGCCACCAGGTCGCTGCTGCCGACCCGTACCTTGTCATCAAACTTGAACCCGGCCACTTCGATCGCGGTCGCAAGATTGAAGGACAGCGCGGCAAGCACCGCGACAAACAGGTTTTTCATGCGTTCTCCTGAAAAGTTAGCTGCCGGCGGCTGGTCTAAGAGACTCCGCAGCGCCCCGCCTTGCGCTGGGGATGAAAATGCTTGTTGTAACGCCGCCGATTCTTCGCTCAGCCGCTCAACCGAGCTGCGGTGTCGATCGGTCGCCTGGTCGACCGCTTCTCAGCTTCGCACTTCACCATTTCCGAGGACGATCCACTTCTGGCTCGTCAGCCCCTCGAGGCCCACTGGCCCGCGAGCGTGAATCTTGTCGGTCGAGATGCCGATCTCGGCGCCCAGGCCGTATTCGAACCCGTCGGCGAAGCGGGTTGAGGCATTGACCATCACCGACGCCGAGTCGACCTCGCGCAGGAAGCGCAGTGCAGAGGTGTAATTCTCGGTCACGATCGCGTCGGTGTGATGCGAACCATAATGATTGATGTGGGCGATCGCCTCATCGAGTCCGGCGACGACTTTGACCGAGAGGATCGGCGCCAGGAATTCGGCCGCGTAATCCTCCTCAGTCGCCGTCCTTGCCGCTGGCACGAGCGCGAGAGTGGCGGGACAGCCACGGATCTCGACGCCTTTCTGCGTCAGTACGGCAGCGATCGCCGGCAACAGACGCTCGGCTTGCGCTGGCGTCAGCAGCAGGGATTCGGCTGTGTTGCAGGTGCCATAGCGTTGAGTCTTCGCGTTATCCACGATCTGCAGGGCCTTCTCGGGATCCGCGTCATCGTCGATAAAGACGTGGCAATTGCCGTCGAGATGCTGGATCATCGGCACCCGCGACTCGACGAGCAGGCGAGAGATCAGGCCTTTGCCGCCACGCGGCACGATGACATCCACGTAGTCGCGCAGGGTGATCAGATGACCGACCGCCGCCCGATCGGTGGTCTCGATCACCTGGACGACGCTCGCCGGCAAGCCGGCGGCGGCAAGCCCTTCCTGCACCAGCGCGGCAATCGCCCGGTTGCTATGAATGGCCTCGGAGCCACCGCGCAGGATCGACGCATTGCCGGACTTCAGGCACAACGCCGCCGCGTCGACGGTGACGTTCGGGCGAGCCTCGTAGATGATGCCGATGACCCCCAGCGGTACCCGCATCCTGCCCACCTGGATGCCGCTCGGGCGGATACGCAGGTCGCTGATTTCCCCCACCGGATCGGCAAGTGCCGCGACCTGCTCGACCCCTTCCGCCATGACCGCGACGCTCTTCTCGGTCAGCGCCAAACGGTCGAGCAAAGCCGCTTCGAGACCAGCGGCCCGAGCGGCCGCCAGATCCTCTTCGTTGGCCGCGATCAGCGCCCGACTCTCACGCCGTATCGCCGCCGCCATGGCGTATAGCGCCGCGTTCTTGGTCCTTCCATCGGCGCGCGCAACGACTCGTGAGGCTTCGCGCGCTTGGCGCCCAAGCGCCTGCATGTACTGCTCGATGTTCATGCGGTCTACAATCTCGATCTGTCTCCCGGACGTGTCGATTATAGTCGTCGACAACGCGCCAAGGTCAAGGGAACCCCGCGTACGAAATGCACTCATAGCCCCATTGCGACCCGCCCGCACAAAGTGACACCATGAAAAGGAAGCTGATCGTACCTGCCGAAGTGAAAGTCTGCGCCACGTGCAGCTACTGGGACGGCGAGCGGATCGTCGACGGCGAAGCCGGCGTCGTCGTCGTCGGCGATAGCTGCGCTGGCGAGTGCTTGGTGCAGACGAAGAAGAGCCTGGCGCTAACCGATGTCCGTCGCGAAAACGGCGACTGTGTTTGGGAGCATCTCGCCCCGGACCGCGCGGCGGTTGATCTCGACTAAGCGCCTGTCGCCGGCTCTGGCTCCGGGAGACTCGGCCCTTACGCTCGGCCGACGGCCACCTGCAGTCCAAGCCTGAGGAACGCCTCCCAGACGTCGCCTTTGATCACTCCCTTGATCAGGCGATCGATACGCGCCGCGTCGATGAGTGCGTCCTGTGCCCGCTGGCAGCTCACGCGCTGTAGGGCACGCTTGAACAACGCCTGTCGAGGCCCCCAGATCCGGGCCTCACGGCAAAGAGTGTCGAGCGACCTTCCCGCCGCGATTCCGCTCGTCACCAGCGCCAGCGCGCGGACTTCCTCGCTGATCGCCCAGAGAACGAGCGGCGGCGCTTCACCTTCCTGTCGCAAGCCGTCGATCACTCGCGCCAGTCGCACCACGTCGCCGGCAAGCAGGGCCTCGCGCAGACCGTCGAGATCGTAACGGGCCACGTTGAGCACGGCTGCGCGGATCTGCTCGAGCGTCAGTTCGCCGCACGGATAGAGCATGCCCAGTTTCAGGATCTCCTGATGCGCGGCGAGCAGGTGGCCTTCAACGCGTTCGGCAATGAAGCGCAAGCCGTCGTCAGCCGCGCTTTGTCCCTGTCGGCGCAGTCGCCCGCCAATCCAGGCCGGCAGTTCGGCCAGGCCCGGCGGCGTCAGCTTGACGGCAACGCCGGCCGCGGACAAGGCGCCGATCCAGGCCGCTTTTTCCTCTCGCCAATCGACGCCGCTGGCCGTCACCAGCAGTAGCGTGTCGCGTGGCACGCGCGCGCAATAGTCCTGTAGCGCGAGGCTACCTTCGCGGCCGGGCTTGCCGGCCGGCAGGCGCAGGTCGATCAGCTTGCGCCCGCCGAAGAGCGACAGGTTGCCGCCGGCGTGACGAAGTTCGTTCCAGTTGAATGTACCGGTCGCCGTCAGGACCTCGCGTTCGTCGAAACCGTCGCGTCGCGCCGCGGCGCGAATCGCGTCCGCCGCCTCGATAACCAACAGCGGCTCCTCGCCATAAACGAGGTAGAGGGGTTGAAGCGCGCGTTCGAGGTGGGCGGCGAGCTGTTCGCCCTTGAGCAGCATGTCGCCCGCTACACCACGCTAACCGCTGGTTGGGGCGAAGGTCGGTTTCACCGCCCCCAGACGGCGCATCAACTGCTGCACCAGATCGTTTTCCATGTCGCGCCAGAGCAGCGCTTCCTCCTGCTGCTTGGCGAGAATGTTGGAGTCGTCGTAAGTCAGATCGCGGACCAGCTCGATACTCTCCGGCGGTACGACGTCGCGCCCTTTGGCGTCGATCACGCGATACGGATAGAGGTAGCGCAAGCGCAGTTCGCTGACCCGACCCGAACTCGAAACCGAGAGGATGACACGATCGCGATACTCGGTACCGGGCTGCAAAGTCACCTCCGCATCGCTTGCAGTCAAGGCCAGCCGGGTAGTCCCCGAAGACCGGATCGCGCGCTTGACCGCGGCGCCGATCACCGAGTAGTCGGGCAGATTGACGAACATGCTTTCATAGGGCAGTGCATACGAGCCGCGCAAGTGAAAGCCGCAACCCACTAGCGTTAGCAGGGCAAGCACGGCGACAACGACCGCACGCGGCAACAAGACAAGAGAAATGGCCCGCATTCCGGCGTTCAGACGACGAGGTTGACCAGACGGCCGGCAACGACGACGACCTTCCTCGGGCGCGCACCGGCGAGATACCTGCGCGCTGGCGCGCTCGCCAGCGCCGCCACCTCGACCGCCGCCTGGTCGGCGTCGGCGGCAACCCGCAGACTGCCACGCAGCTTGCCATTGATCTGCAGCACGAGATCGATCTCTTCCTGCTGCAGCGCCGCTTCGTCGGCCGTCGGAAACGGCGTCGCGTACGCCCGCTGCCCCGGTCTGAGCGCACGGTAGAGCGTCTCGCAAACATGCGGCACGATCGGGTTGAGCATCAACGTCACGGCTTCGAGCACTTCCTGGCGAACGCCACGTACGGCTGCCGTTTCGCCGCCGACCTTGAGGTAGGCGTTGAGCAGTTCCATTACCGCGGCGATCGCCGTGTTGTACTGCTGCCGCCGTCCGAAGTCGTCGCTCACCTTGGCGATCGTCTGATGCAGCTGCCGGCGTAACTGCTTCAGTTCTGCCGTCAGCTCGTCGCCGTCGCCAGCCACCGCCGGACCGGCCGACAGGTGCTCGAACACGATTCGCCACAGTCGTTTGAGGAACCGGTACGCTCCCTCCACGCCAGCATCCGACCACTCGAGCGACTGCTCGGGCGGACTGGCGAACATCAGAAAGAGGCGCGCCGTATCAGCGCCGTAGCGGTCGATCAAGGCCTGCGGATCGACCCCATTGTTTTTCGATTTCGACATTTTCTCGACGCCGCCGACGCGAACCGGCTCGCCGTCGGCCCGCAGCGTCGCCCCGATGACTCGCCCGCGTTCGTCGTGCACCGCATCGACGTCGGCCGGGGCGATCCACTGCCTCTTGCCACCCGCGTCCTCGCGGTAGAAGGTTGGCGCGACGACCATGCCTTGTGTTAACAGGCGCCTGAAGGGTTCGTCAAGCACTTCCTCGCCAAACAGGCCGAGGTCGCGCATCAGTTTGGTCCAGAAGCGTGAGTACAACAGATGCAGGATGGCGTGCTCGATCCCACCGATATATTGATCAATGCCGCCACGACACCAATAGGCGACGCGCTCGTCGACCATCGACTGCGCGTTGTCCGGACAGCAGAAGCGCAAGAAATACCACGACGACTCGACGAAGGTATCCAGGGTGTCGGTCTCGCGCCGCGCTGGCCGGCCGCAGCTCGGACAGTCGCAAGCAACGAACGCCTCGAGCTTCGCCAGCGGCGAGCCAACGCCGGTAAGGTCCACTTCCTCCGGCAGGACCACCGGCAACTGCTCGTCAGGGACCGGCACGTCGCCGCAGTGAGGACAATGAATGATCGGAATCGGGCAACCCCAATAGCGCTGGCGCGAAATCCCCCAGTCACGCAAGCGAAACTGAATCTTCTTCTCGCCCAGTTGCTTCTCGGCCAGGTCGGCGGCCATCGCGTCGACCGCGGCGGCGTATCCCAGACCATCGTACTTGCCGGAGTTGACGCAGACACCGCGCTGTTTGTCGGCGTACCACTCCTGCCAGCCCGACAGCGAAAATTCTTCGCCGGCAACGGCAATCACCTGTCGAATCGGCAGGCCATACTTCCGGGCAAACTCGAAATCACGCTCGTCGTGTGCCGGAACCGCCATCACGGCGCCATCACCGTAGCTCATCAGCACGTAATTGCCGATCCAGACTTCAACCGCCTCACCCGTCAAGGGATGGGTCACGAAGATCCCGGTCGGAACTCCCTTCTTTTCCATCGTCGCCAGGTCGGCTTCGGCAACCCCACCGCATTTGCACTCGTCGACAAAAGCTGCAATCGCCGGGTCGCGCGCAGCAGCATACGCGGCCAGCGGATGCTCGGCGGCGACGGCACAAAACGTGACCCCCATAAGGGTGTCTAGGCGCGTCGTAAACACCCATAGCAAGCCAGATTCGCCGTCGAGTTGGTAGGGAAACGCGAAGCGGACGCCGGTGCTCTTGCCGATCCAGTTCTTCTGCATCGACCGGACCTGCTCGGGCCAGCCGTCGAGCGTATCGAGGTCGGCGAGCAGTTCGTCGGCGTAGGCGGTGATTTTCATGTAATACATCGGGATCTCGCGCTTTTCGATCAGCGCGCCCGAGCGCCAGCCACGGCCGTCAATCACCTGTTCGTTGGCGAGCACCGTCTGATCCACCGGATCCCAGTTGACGGTACCCAGCCGCTTGTAAATCAGACCCTTCTCGTAAAGCCGGGTGAACAGCCACTGCTCCCAGCGGTAATAGTCGGGGCGACACGTCGCGAGTTCCCGTTGCCAGTCGATCGCGAACCCCAAGCGTTGCAACTGCGCCTTCATGTACGCGATGTTGGCGTAGGTCCATTGCGCTGGCGGAACCTTGTTCTGCATCGCCGCATTCTCGGCCGGCATCCCGAAAGCGTCCCAGCCCATCGGCTGCAGAACGTTGTCACCAGACATGCGATGGAAACGCGCGAGCACGTCACCGATGGTGTAGTTGCGCACGTGCCCCATGTGCAACTTGCCCGAAGGATAGGGAAACATCGACAGGCAGTAGTACTTGGGACGGCCCGCGTCCTCGAGCGCCCGCGCGGCACCGGCGGCGTCCCAAAGCGCTTGCGCGGCAGCCTCAACCACGGCGGGTTGGTATTTTTCCGCGAGAGGCGATTGCTGAATCGCGACGACGCCGTGTTCCTGCGTTGGCTGCATGGTGGAGAAGAGTCTTTACAAAGGGGCCAAAGCGCAAATTATACCCCGCCCCGCCACCCGCTCGATTCCCGTCCCGGGGCAATTCACGATGGATGCCCTAGCAGCCTGCCCTGGCCGAGGCGGCGATCGAGGAGTTCGTCAACGCGTTCAAGACCGCCCACAAGCTCGCCGTCTTGCGTTAGTTCGCCTTGAACCTCCTGCGTCTCGCACCGGTGAAACGCAAAGGCGGCCTCGGGGCTCGGCGCCTTGTCGCCGTCAATCGTGCACGGCGGGGGTCAGGGAAGTACCGGTAGTTGCGAAAGGCCAGTGGCTTCCGGCAGTCCGAACATGAGGTTCATGTTCTGCACCGCCTGGCCGGCCGCGCCCTTTACCAAATTGTCGATCACGACCAGAACGACCACCGTGTTCCCCGACTGCGGGCGGTGCACGGCAATCCGACACATGTTCGCCGCGCGTACTGATCGCGTCTCGGGGTGAGACGCCGGAGGCAGCACGTCAACGAAGGGCTCGTTCGCGTAACGGCGTACGAAAAGCTCCTGGAGGTCGGTTTCGGTGGCAATCCGCGCGTAGAGCGTGGCGTGGATACCGCGAATCATCGGAGTGAGATGCGGTACGAACGTCAGACCCACCGGACCGCCGGCGATCGCTGCCAGACCCTGCGTGATCTCGGGCAAGTGCCGATGGCCAGGCACCGCGTAGGCCTTGAGGCTATCTGCCGCCTCAGAAAACAGCGAAACCAGCTCGGCTTTGCGTCCGGCGCCCGAAACGCCCGACTTGGCGTCCGCGATCAGATGCTCCTGGTCGACAATGCCGGCCTCGAGCAACGGCAGGAAACCCAGCTGGACGGCGGTCGGGTAACAGCCAGGGTTGGCAACCAGGCGGGCATCAACAATCGCTGCCCGGTTGACTTCTGGCAGGCCGTAGACCGCGCTCGCGAGCCATTCGCGGCTGCCGTGACGCATGCCGTACCAGCGTTCCCACTCAGCCACGTCGCGCAGACGAAAGTCGGCAGCGAGATCGACCACGCGAACGCCGGCGGCGAGCAATGCCGGCGCCTGGTCCATGGCGACGCCGTTCGGGGTGGCGAAGAACACGAGGTCGCACTCGTGCAGTGGTGCAGACGCCGGATCCTCAAAGCTCAGTGACAGGCGGCCCCGCAAGCTCGGAAACAGGCTGGCAACCGGAGTGCCGACGTCGCCACGCGAGGTAATGCTATGCAACTGGACGGCTGGATGCTGTGCCAGCAGGCGCAACAGCTCGACCCCCGTGTACCCGGTGCCACCAACGATTCCCACTTTAATCATGACATTCTCCGCAGACAGGCCGTCCGGCACACAAAGGCCGTAATCAATCCTGGTGAGTTTCCAATCACCCGGATCTTTACATTTTCTGAGCCGAATTGGTCACGGGGGATTGTGTCCATAAACTGCTGCAAATCCCGTGGCGGGCATGATGGGCAGCCCGGATGGGATGGCGAAACAGGTGGAAGCCGTACTGAACCCAGTGCTCGAAGCGCCAGTGAGCGAGGCCCTGGGGGCGGAGCGGCACGAGCGGGCGGAAGAACGTACCAGCTACCGCAAGGGTTACCGGACGCGGAGGCGCTACACCCCATTCCGTTGCGGAGAAGAAGAGATCGGCCGACCACTGCGGGTGGAGGCGTCTCAAGCGGATCAAGCGGGCAAGGCGCCAGGAAACGACCAGATAGACCGCCAGCGCCCACTCCAGCTTGTGCTCTGGCTGCCCAGTTGCAAGGCCTCGACCCGGCAGCCGTTCTTGAGCACCTGGAACAGGGTTTCGATCTCCCAGCGGCAGCGATACCCGTCGATCCACTCGACCGCCGCCGCAAGACCCACAACGTCACGATGGGTCAGCAGACGCCGTTCGACCGGCGGGTAACCGGCGGGCGCGTCGATTCCCTGGCCGTAGAAGTCCAGTTCCGCAGTGTCCTGAAGGCACAGCACGACCGGGTGTTGCGCCATGCGCCTCTGGCTGCAATCGATGTGCGGTTGCAGGATCGATTGCCAGTTCAGCCCGCGCTTTTCCGCGCGAGCCTGATCGAAGAAGCGATACGCCACCAGCGTCTTTGCCCAATCCCCGCAGGCGCCCGGGCTGCTCGGCAAACCGCGTCGCCAGTTGGATCAGCCTCCGCTTCAGACCTCCGCCCCACAGTTCAGCCCCGCCAAATTCGTCTCCCGCCCCCCCATGAAAATGGGAAAGGGCAAGCAAGGGGTATACCAGACAAACTTTGTCAACTCTTCGACAGCGGCACACCGGACGGTCAGATCATGATGAATGAGTTGTGAATAACGGGATGGGCGTAACCCCAGAAAAATCCCAGCTTATTACCGTTACCTAACCACTTGATTTATTGGTGCTGCTGGACGGAATCGAACTGTCGACCTACGCATTACGAATGCGTGATTCCCGGCAAACCTGCGCATTATCTGACCTTAATAACCCTATACCAAGCAACATGTTAGTGCTAAACTTACCTTAACGGGCTAGCACCAAATATGACGAAATTTGATAGCCCATGCTAGCCCGGTGATAGCCCGGTTTATGCGAGATGAAAGAATGGCACAGATCAAGTTCGGCAAGATTGCCCTTCAGGGGCTTGAGCTTCCACCGGCCGGAAAACGGCTGACGGTTTACGATACCAAGGTGCCGAAGCTGGCCCTGCGAGTAACTTCAGCGGGAGCGAAAACTTTCTATGTCGTGAAGCGGGCCGGCACATCCATGGCCTGGGTGAAGCTGGGCACCTTCCCTGACATGACGGTAGAGAAGGCTCAAGCCGAAGCCGAAAGGATTCTTGGCGAGTTTGCCAACGGTGCGAACCCTGCCGAGGCGCGGCGCACCTTCAAGGCAGAGCCGACACTGACGGAATTTTTCACCGAGTACGGCAAACGGCACGGTGAAAAGCTGGTGGTGTGGCGCGACATGCAGCAACGATTCCGGGACTACCTGCAAAAGCCGCTTGGCGACCGGAAACTGACGAGTATCACGAGGGCGATGATTGCCCGTGCGCTTTCCGATGTTGAGAAGGCCGGCAAGGCGGCGGCGACGGCCAAACTTGTCCGGGCGCTGGCGTCTGGCATTTTCGGCAAGGCGATCGAATGGGGCTATCTCGAAACGAACCCGGCGCAAGGCGTCAAGGTGGCGGGCCGTGTAGTGAGCCGTGATCGTTTCTTGCAAGCCGACGAACTGCCCCGCTTCTTCCAATCACTGGCCGAAGAACCGAGTATCGCCATGCGTGACTTCATCCTGCTGGCGCTGCTGACCGGAGCAAGGCGGGACAATCTGTGCTCGATGCACTGGGCAGAAATCAATCTGGCTGATTCCGTCTGGCGCATCCCCGACACGAAGAACGGCACCCCGCAGAACGTCACCTTGTCGCCTGAAGCGGTGGAAATCCTCAAGGCACGGCAGGAGGCGACCGCGGGCGGCTTCGTGTTCCCTGGGCCGGGAGCCAGCGGTCACCTGGTCGAACCCAAGAAGGCGGTGATTCGCGTCATGGAACGGGCCGGCATCCCCTACGGGCGCAACGAACCGAACGGCGTGACCCTGCATGACCTGCGGCGCACGTTGGGAAGCTGGCAGGCAAGAACCGGCGCTTCGATGGCGATCATCGGCAAGAGCCTGAACCACAAAAGCCAGCAGGCGACGGCGATCTATGCGCGTCTCGACCTTGACCCGGTGCGGGCGTCCGTCAACACGGCAACCGCGGCGATGATGGAGGCCGGCGGGATGAAAGCGGCGGCGGAGGTGGTGCAGATCAAGAAGCGGGGCGCGGCTTGAAGCTGATTTATCGACAGCACGCCGTGCGGCGGATGTTCGAGCGCCGCATATCGACGGCCGAAGTTGACGCGGTGCTGGCATCGGGCCGCGTGATCGAGGATTACCCAACCGATGCCCCCTACCCTAGCTGCCTATGGCTGGGGTTTGCCGGAAATCGCCCCTTGCATGTGGTGTATGCGGACAACCCCGGCGAAAACGAGCGCATCATCATCAGCGTCTATGAACCCAACCCCGCCCTGTGGATGGCGGACCTGGCCACGAGGAAAAACCCATGAAATGCCCTATCTGCCGACACGGTGAAACCCGACCCGGCGCGGTGACTGTTCCACTCGAACGCGGTGGCATGACGATTGTTTTCCGGGAAGTGCCGGCGCTGGTGTGCGAGAACTGCGGCGAAGCCTTCCATGACGAGGCCGTGACCGCTTCCTTGTTGCAGCAGGCCGAACAGGCGGCGCTGGCCGGCGTAGAAATCGACGTACGGCGCTTCGCGGTGGCGGCGTGATCCTGCACACCACGGAAGTCACCCCGCTGCCGGGTTATCGACGGCTGCTGCGCTTCAACAATGGCGCGGCGGGAGAAGTCGATCTAGCCAACGAGCTTGACGGCGAAGTATTCGAGCCACTGCGCGACCCGGTGCTGTTCGCTACCGCAAGCCAGCATCCGGTCATGCGCACGGCGGCCTGGGCGAACGGCGCCGACCTTGCTCCGGAATTTCTGCTCGAACTGATGCAAGCGCAGCAGGGCGACCGGGCCGCATGACGACCTGACATAAGGAACGAACGATGGAGACGACGCTATACCAGTCGGACTACTACACCTGGGCACGCCAGCAAGCCGACATGCTGCGCGAGGGGCGCTTTGATGACCTTGACGCGGCGCACTTGATTGAGGAGCTAGAAGCAATGGGGGCAAGCGAACGGCGCGAACTGACGAACAGGTTGATGGTTTTGTTGATGCATCTGCTGAAGTGGCAATTTCAACCAGCGAGGCGAGGCGCGGCCTGGTCGCTGACCATCCGCGTGCAACGCATGGATATTTCCGATTTGCTCAACGACGAGCCGGGCCTGAAGCCAGAGATTCCTCAAGCGTTTGAAAAGGCCTATCGCAAGGCGCGGCTGCTGGCGGCGCACGAAACAGGCATGGACGAAGCGACGTTCCCCAAGCAATCGCCCTACTCGATAGAGCAAACGATGGCGGATGATTTTCTGCCTGAGGGCAATTGAGAGAACCAGAGTTTCGCTGCGCCTATCTCGACGGAGAGAAAACCGGGAACCCTTGCCCGGCTGGCGCGGCATCCAAACAAGGGCGAAGCGTGAAAGGGGCGCTTGATGGAGCATTCATTCAGCCTGTCAATCTCGGGCAGGGTTTTTTCTCGCTCCGGCGGACACGACGACGAGTACACAGACCCGTTTGCGCAGATGCTCTCAAGGATTCATCGCGAGGCGGCTTCTGTTGGGAAAGGCGGATGGCACGATCCCGTTAGGCGCATGACGATGTTTGACCCTCAATTGCTACCGTTCGTCAGCTATGCCGTGTCGGTTTATCGTTGCGATTGCCCACACGAAATGTGGGATACGGGTGCGTTTATCGACGCCTTGAATGAAATTGAGGGCGACCTGACCGATAACGACGAGCGGCACCTTTTCGCAGGGGCAGTGTTGTTTTGCGTCGACCGGGCGCTGGCGTGCTACCAAAGGTCAAGATTCTGGGAGGCGGAAAACTGGGCAGATTGCGCTCAGCATCTCAGGTTCTCAATGTGGAATATAGATTTCCCAGCCACTGAGAACGGCGCCGATTTCGGCGAGAAAATGAGGGCGCTAAACCTCGCACGCCACCGGGCAAATCACGCCGCACGAGACAGGGTTGTCAGCGAGTGGGAGAAAGCCCCGGCGACATGGCCAGGTGCGGAAAAGGCAGGGCGTTACTTTGCTGATCTACTGGCGAAGGAAGGTTCTTCCTATGAGCCGCGAACGGTTACAGGCTGGATTCGCGCCCATGCAAAGAAAATAGGGCGTCGCCTCAGATAGCAGTCTCCGGCGGAGAGTGTGCGGCTTCCGGCGGACGCTCGTTTTTTCTCAATTCCCCTTTCTCTAGCATTCGCTCCATTAGCTGCACTTTGCAGTTACTCACTGGAGCGAATGATGACAACCAAAAACCTCTCGAACCTGATCGCGGCCGGTGCTGATCTGCTGGACGAGCAAGCGGCGGCGCGGCTGCTGACGGTGGCACCCGGCACGCTCGGCGTTTGGCGCAGTACCGGCCGGTACAACCTGCCTTTCCTGAAAGTCGGGCGCATGGTGCGCTATCGGCGCGCCGATCTGATCGCCTGGCTGGAAAAGCGCACCCACGAAACCGGCACGACGGCCTGAACCATGGCGACGGTCAACAAAAAAGCCGCACCGGGGGCTAACCGGGCGGCTTCAAGCAGTGGTTTCGATGGCGAGATTGTAGCCGAGATCCTGAAGAATGCCCGCGAGGTCTATCGGATCACTCGGCTCGACTTCAAAGGCTATCCCTTGGTGGACATTCGCGTCTGGTTCGACGACGCCACTACCGGCGAACTGCGGCCGGGAAAGGGCGTGTCGATCAAGGCCGAAGTCCTACCTGAGATTGTGGCGGCGCTGTCAGGGTTGATCGAGAGGGGCCGGCGATGAGCACAGCAAATCACGTTACCCCGCCGATGGTCACCGGGCAATGCGCTGAGGTGCTGCAAGTCATTCGAGAACGCCAGCCGGTACCCAGCTTCGAGTTGACGGCAAACCTCGCCATTCCAGAAACCGCGGCACGCATTCACGAGCTGCGGGCCAAGGGGTTCAACGTCCTGACGGTGATCCAGCCAGAGTTTGAATTCCGGGGTGTCATCCGGCGCAATGTTGCGCTGTACTCGATGGGCACGCCGGAATGGCCGGCACCGGGCTTCTTTGACGATCAAGGGGGCGGCGATGATGACCGACATTGACCGCATCCGCGAAGCCCTGCAATTCATT
>CAYQVH010000023.1:0-64968 GCA_964420975.1 uncultured Candidatus Accumulibacter sp. | reverse complement strand
CGGAAAGTAACCGCTTGATTCCCTACGCCTTGCCTAAGAGGACAAATTCACCCTGTCCTGCAACCCTTCGCAAGCATCCGTTACACGTTCGCCGGCAACGCATTAATGATCGCCATCACGGCATCAACGGGATAGACGAGAGGAATCATGGCCTCACCGACGCGCGTAAAGACCCCCACATGCTCGGGATGCGCACTAAACAGCAGATGGTGGTTCTTGATCGTGTCGACATTGAGCCACACGGTACCGTCCCGATCGAGCGGCGTGTGCCCGACGATGAAGGGTATTTCCGGCGCGAGCTGAAAAGCGCGGCGGAATCGCTTGACGTCTCGCCGGTTGTAACCCTGCGGCCGATTGGCGCGGTGGAGGCGATTGTTGATCAGTTGCGGAATGAGTCCGGGGTTTCGATGTATCTGCACGACCTCTTCGCGGCTTAGCTTCTCCTTTGGCGCCGCCGCGTGGCAGGCAATAAACTGGTTTGCAACAATGACATACGGCAGGCGCTGATAAAACTCGGTCATCGCCTTCAAGTACGCTGTCCCACGCTGCTCGCTCAAGGCCTTGGCCCACAGGAGTCCCTGCGGAATACCGTCCTTGGCGATGTCCTCTGAAAACGAATCATGATTTCCGCGCAGGTAGAACACCTGCTTCGGAAAGCGGACTTTCAGGCGGAAGATGAGATCCATGATCAGGATCGAACCCTGCATCTCACGCAACTGACCGTCAACTTCGCAGTGCACCGCGTCGCCGAGAATGACGAGCGCTGCCGTCCCCTCTTCCAGCGCATCGAGAAAGGCGTTCTGGCTGAGCACGGTCAGCAGATTGTCGACCTGGGCATGGAGATCAGCAAGAACAATGGGGATGACGTCGTCCGGTAGCTCGACCAACCCCCCCGGCAGTCCGCGGTCGTCACGCGGACGGAAGTCGTCCTCGAGCAGAAGCTGATTGACCTGCCTGATCAGCGACAACGCCTCGCCCCGCTCCAGTAGCGCCACCGGGCCGCCAAAAATGTCGCGCAAACGGCGAAATCGGCCGACGCGGACTGTGTTCGACTGCACCACGGTCGGGCCGATCCCGGCACCGGCATCGCTGAGACTGCGAAAAGCCAGCGCGTCGGGCCCGTAAATGATGACCAGATGTTGTGCCGCCACCGCCGGCGGAAAATCGAAGATCACTTGTTGCGTCGGGTCTCCGGAACCCAGGACGAGCGTCTGTCTCGGTTTGAGGCGCAGAAATCCGCCTATCCGGCGAAGGTGAACGCGCGGGTCGACGATAAGGAAAGTGCCCAGCCACGACGCTTCGTTGCGCTCGTTCAGCCGGGTCTCTGGATACATGTGGAGCCGCCGGTCATTCAGACCCAGACTGAGTTCCAGCGCCACGGCGGCGAGCGGAATCCTGACCTTGCTGCTGCCGAGTCGGTACGAGTCACCCAGCCGGAGGTTGCGGCCCCACCCAGACCGCCCGATGCGTGCGGAAACGGCGCGCAGCCACGCGATGAGACCGGCGAAGCGGAACGGCTGCCGAACCGCATAGCGCTTCACGGCAATACCGGCGGAATCACAAAGCGCCGTGGCACCGGATCCGTACCTTCTCGCAGGTAAACCAGGAAACCCCGTTCGTGTAGAAACTCGGCGACCCTCCGGAAGACGGCCAGTTGCGCCTCGCAAATATCGAGACTGAGTCGTGCATCGACCGGGTGCGTCGAATGACGTGCGCGTTCGGTACGCCGCTCGAAGACGAGTGCGGCCGGCGGCAGAATGAACTCGAAAACGTAGCGGCGGTACCAATCGACCGAAAAGACGAAACGTTTGCGTGGCGGCAGGACCAGGCGCGAAAGATCCAGGGGTGGCACCGGATCGCGATCGAGAAATTCGGCGTCGAACACCGATACGGCATCGCTGATGCCGACAAAAGGCATACCGAGATGGATCTCTCGCGGCCGCACGGAGAGAATTTCCGAGCGCCACCAGTGTTTCTTGCCGAGATCGAGATACCCTTCTTCCGACCACCCCCCCAGATGCACGATCAGCGTACTCTTGCCGGCTCCAGGAGGACCCGTAACCAGCAACTGGCGAAAGCGGATATCGGCGGGGAACTCGATGCCCTTATACGTCTGCAGCGACTCGATCCGTTCGGTGGGGAGATGCCGCATGGTTTCGATCGGGGTGAGAATTAACGACAACTTGTGGACGCTGCCAACTGGCTCGCTACCGGCCTAGACAAACATCACACAAAGGAGGTGATAGATCAGCGCCGCGAGGATCGCACCCACGGGAACGGTGACAAACCACGAGACGACAATGCCGGTCAGCACGCGCAGGTCAAGGGCGCCGATCCCGCGCGCGATGCCAACCCCCATCACGGCGCCAACGGCGATGTGGGAGGTCGACACCGGCAAGCCGACCCCTGAAGCGGCGACGGTGACCAAGGCCGCGCCGATCGTCGCACAGTAGGCGCGCGTTGGCGTAAGTTCGGTGATCCGGTGCCCCAAGGTCGCAATCACCTTATAACCGTAAGTCGCCACACCAAGCACGATTCCCAACCCGCCGAGTAACAACATCAGCGGCGTAATTGGCGACGTGGTGGCAACCGCCTTCGTTTCAATGATTTGCAGCGCCGCCGCCATCGGTCCGATACCGTTGGCAACGTCATTGGAACCGTGCGCAAAGGCGATCGCCGCCCCGGTAAGAACCATTTGCGGCACGAACAGGCGTTCGACACGAGCGTAGACGGCGGCGCGATCGGCAACACCGTCGTCGAGGTCCAGGCGGTTCATCATCAGGCGCGCCCAGAGAGCGGCCAGAGCACCGATCAGGACGGCCAGAAGCTGTCCCTGGTAACCGCCGATGACGATGTTGACGTGCCGAAGGCCGCTGGTAATCGCCACCAGAGAAACGATCCAGCCCACCAGAAAAGCGTAGATCGGACCCCACTTGCGTGCCTGCCGAACGGGATCCCGCGTGTTGAAAATGAAGCGGCGTATGCTTACGGTCAATAGAAGTGAAACCAAACCGCCAAGCACCGGCGAGGCGAACCAGCTAACCACAATGCCCCCCATCACCTCCCAGTGAACGGCGTCGACACCCAGTGCGGCGACGCCGACACCACCGAGAGCACCGACGATCGTATGCGTCGCCGATACCGGCCAGCCGCGCCAAGTCGCCACCATCAGCCAGACACCGGTGGCGAGCAGGGCGCCGATCATGCCAAACATCAGCAGATGCGGAAAAGACAGGAAACGCGCGTGGTCGAGGATGCCGCTAGACAGCGTGTCGGCAACCGCCCCCCCGGCAAAATAGGCGCCCATGAACTCCATCACCGCAGCCAGCACGACCGCCTGCCTAACCGTGATCGCTCCGCAGCCGACCGTGGTTCCCATCGTGTTGGCAACGTCGTTGGCGCCCATGCCCCAGGTCATGTAAAGACCAAAGGCAAGCGCCATGACCAGAAACAGAGTTTGGTGTTGGGCGATGATCTCCATGCATCGACTACCTATTGTGCTGGCTACGCCACACCCCGGCCAGGCAAGAAGGGTCGGCGTTCATCGACGGGCAATCAACAGACGCAAGGTCTCACCCACCTTTTCCGCGTAGTCGGCCAGGTTGCTCACCCACTGGATGAGTTGATACCAAAAAATGACCGAGATCGGCCTCAAGCTATCCTCGGCGGCAAACAGAACTCGCGTCAGATCCATTGCCATCAGGTCGGTATCGCTTTCCATCTGCCCCAATTCGACGGCCATCGCCTGAACCTTTTTCGCGTCCCGACCGTGAAACCCTCGTTCCAGGAGATCGTCGAGTTCTTCGATGATCTTGTGCGCCTGCTCGCACGTATCGACACAACGGTTGACCAGCCGCATCAGTGGCTCGCCCATGCCAACGGGAACGTCCATCCGGCGCGAAACGACCAAACCAGCGATGTCCTGCGCCGTATCGGCGATTGCGTCCTGCATCGCCAGCAAGCCGAGAAGATCCTGACGATCGACGACCAGCAGCAAGCTGCGCGGCAGATGATCGCAAATGCCGTTGCGGAGAACGTCCGCCTCGCGCTCCTTGACGAAGATCCGCGCTTGCTGCTCGCTGAGCGCCTCGTGATCGCCATCGATCACCGCCTGAAAAAGCCCGGGCACCAGCGCAATGCACTCGGTGACCACACGCATGTGTTGTTGCAGGGGCTTGAACGGCGACTTGCCGAACAAAGCCGTGATCGGATTGTTCGCTATCATGGGCGTCCTCCGCTGGGTCATGAGCAACAACAGCCGGCGGACAAGGCACAGACGACTGCCGCCCTGTGTCCGCGACTGACGAGGACGCGACCCCGAATCCGAACGCGGAAGGGCGCATCCCCCCAGGCGGCGGGAATTTTAGCCCCAAATTCGACGCCTGCAACATCCGGCGTTTGGCGCGACGTAGCGACAGAAGGACCCCCACGAAGAAAAAGCGCTCCGTTTTCGGAGCGCTCGCTGGTTGTCGCCGTCGTGCCTCAAGCCGTTTCGAGCAGAATCTCCTCGAGCGACTGGGCGGACTTTTTGCTCGCCCGCAACACCTTTTCCTGCAACGCGTAAAAGTGCTGCATGCGCAGCGCGCGCAGCGCGGCGGCGTCGTCACCCTCCGCGTCAAACAACTGCTTGATTGCCTGGTACATGACCGCAACCGACTTTTCTTCAATGCGCTCGATGTCCTGACACAAGGTCATCGTCTCCTGGCTGCGCGAACTGTCTTTCAGCGAAGCGATGGCTCGTGCCAGTCGCGTGCAGGCATCGACCGTCATCGCTGCCAGTTCGTGCGACGCCTTGCTCGACTCGGAAATGTTGTAGCTGCTGACGACCATCGCGACATCCTGAACGCAGTTCATGATGTTGTCGATGTCGAGCGTCAGCTTGTACACCTGTTCGCGATTGAGCGGAGTGACAAACGCCTTGTGCAACAACTCGATCATGTCGGCCTTGATCTGGTCCGAACTCGTCTCGTTCATGTTGATCTCTTCGACCAGCGCGGCAACGTCCTGCTTGCTGACTCCCAGACTGCTGACCAGGCGCAACATGGCATTGGCTCCGGCCTGAACCCGCTCGCTGTGAGCCGCGAGCAGGGCAAAAAACTCGGCCCGTTTGGGTAACATGGGTATCTCCCTAAGAAACTCTGCTTACGACAATGACTCGATGCGGCTTCGCCGCCGCTGCGGCCCCCCCCGCTCCCGGCGGGGAGGGTAACCGTGGCGCGGCGCACGAAGCGCGGCTTACAGGAACTTGGTGCCGATCCACCAGAACAGCGCGGCGATCAGGCCCGAAGCCGGAATCGTCAGCACCCAGGCGACAAACAGGTTGGCGGTAATTGCCCAACGCACCGCCTTGACATCCGTGGCCGCGCCGACACCGATGATCGCGCCGGTAATCGTGTGCGTCGTCGACACCGGAATTCCGCCCAGGGTGGCAAGACCCAGCGTAATTGCGCCCCCCATCGAGGCGCACGAACCGCTGATCGAGTTGAGCTTGGTGATCTTGGTGCCCATCGTCTTGACGATCCGCCAGCCACCGAGATACGTTCCCCAGGCAATCGCGAAGTAGCACGAATAGACGACCCACATCGGCAGCGTTGACTGATCCTTGGTCGCGACGCCGGCGGAGATCATCAGCAGCCAGATGATGCCGATCGTCTTCTGCGCGTCGTTACCACCGTGACCGATGCTGTAGGCGCCGGCGGCGAAGAGCTGCGCACTCTTGAAGAACTTTCCGGCCTGGTGCGGCGACTTGTTCTTGAATATCCACGCCACCAGTACCATCAGGAAACCTCCGATCAGCATCCCGACCAACGGCGAAATGATGATAAAGGCAAGGATTTTGCCAAAGCCCTCCCAGATGATCGGCGCCCCCGACTGCGCCTTGGCCACCGTCGCCCCGACCAGACCGCCGACGAGCGCGTGCGACGACGACGACGGGATCCCGTAGTACCAGGTGATGATGTTCCACGCCAGCGCTCCGATCAACGCCCCGAAGATCACGTAGTAATCGACGAACTTCGGATCGACGGTTCCCTTGCCGATCGTCGCCGCCACCTTGAGCTGGAATATCCACAGGGCGGCAAAGTTGAAAAACGCGGCGAACAGCACCGCCTGTTTGGGTGTCAGCGCACCGGTGGCCACGATCGTCGAGATCGAGTTGGCGCCGTCGTGAAACCCGTTCATGAAGTCGAACGCCAGCGCGACTGCAATCAGCAGCCCCAGCGTCCAGATACTCATCGTCAAGCCTTCCATTTCTGCGCTTCCTCAGGAGTTCTCGATCAGGATCTCTTCGATCATTTTGGCGGCCTCCTGACAGCAGTCGAGGACGTCTTCCTGAAGCGCGTAGAACTCGCGCATCTTCATCGTCTGCCAGACGTTGGCGCCTTCCTGGAACAGCGCGGCAACCGCCTTGTGCTGGATCTTGTCGGCCTTCGACTCGATCTCCTCGATCTCCTTGCACAAGTTCAGTGTTTCCGCACCGCGCGTCTTGTCGGCCAGCGCACCGACCGCACGATTCAACCGCATGCAGGCGTCGGCGCTCAGCGACGCCATTTCGCGCGCCTCGACCGTCGACTGCTTGATGTTGTACATGCCGATCGCGTTGGCGACGCTTTGCAGCACATTGAGCGTCATGTCGAGGTCGTCGATCAAGGAGTGAATCTGATCACGGTTGATCGGCGTCGTGAACGACTGGTGCAGACGCTCGATCACCTTGTTCTTGATTTGGTCGCCTTTCTGCTCGTGCTGGTTGATTGCCTCGACCAGCGCTGCGAGATTGGCGTTGGCGTCACCCAGCCCATTGATCAGTTGCAAGGCGGCGTTGGCGCCCGCCACCACCTCTTCGGCGTGCGCCGAGAGTAGTTCGAAGAACTCCTTGCGTTGCGGCATCAAACTGCTAAACATACGGCCTCCCAGGAAATATCTGCCCCCGCGAGCAGATCACAGTCAAAAAAATATACGTCGCCGAAAGCTAGTCGGCGATCCAGAACACGTTTCAAACAAGCAATGGAAATCGGTTGGCTGAAGGGCGACGATCTCCCAAGCCGGATCGCCGCTCGCCCACTCAGCCTTTCTTCTTGTCCTTCGCCGGCGCCAAAGCCGCGAGGACACTCTTCATCTGTTCAAGTTTCTGTTCGGCGAACACGCGCACACCGGCGCGCACGATGTCGGACCTGCTCGCCGCCCAACCGGCCGCCTTCGCCAAATCCGCACGCAAGGCTTCAATTGCCGACAGCTCACTTTTCAGTAACTCGACGCTGTAACGCACGAGCTTGTCGCCCTTGGCCCTGGCCGTCTTCTCGATCTGTTCGACCGATTCTTTCAGTTTGCCAACCGTGCTGTCGGTCGCGACAGCGGCCGACGCCTGCGGCTCACGCGCCGGTGCCTTGGCCTTTTTTCCCGGCTTGGCCGGCTCCGCGCTTTTCTTGCGGGAAGGCTTCGCCTCAGCGTTCGGCCTGTCGGCCGCCTGGGTTTTCTTGTCGCCACCCGTACGCCGCGCGGCGGCAGCACCCGCTTTGGCAGCACCCCGCTTGGCGGGCTTCGCCAGCCGTCCTTGTTTGGCAGCCGGCGCGCTTGGCGGTGAAGCAACGGCAGGCGCCTCCGTCGCCGGCACCACCGGCTCGCTGCTCGCGGCAACGGCAGGCGCCTCGGCCTCAGGCACCAGAGGAACCTCCGCAGCCGCCAAGCGCGCCCCGAGAGACTCGTCTTCCTTCTTCAGGCTGGCGCGCAGCGCCGCCTTGTTGCTGGTGACACGTTCGGGTGTCGTCATCAAATATCTCCCAGTTGTTTACGAACGGCGACGATCAGTTTGCTGACTTCTTTTTGGGCGGCGTCGGCGGCCGACCCGAGCTGGAAGACAGTCGCGCCGATCACCGCGCTTTGCGCGTAGGCATTACGCTGGCAAAGCATGGCGTCGACGATGGGTAAGGTGAACTCGTGCAGCAATTCGAGCACGTCACTCGCCAGTGCGGTGTTCTGCACACGGTTGGGAACGATGCAGCCGCGCAAACGGTGGCTTTGCTCCATCCGATTCAGAACCAACCTTTCGACGGCACGCGTCGACCACAGATCGGTCGGGCTCGGCACCGCCGGAATCACCGCCAGATGAGCGACGGCCAGCGCAGCCAAGGTTGACGGGTGATAGATCGACGGCGGAGTGTCAAGCACGACGTAGTCGGCCTCGCGTTGCAGCTCGCCGATACGCTTGATGACCTCCAGCCCGGACATCTTGCGCACGTCCAGGTGAAGGTCGGAGTCGAGCAACGGCGCCGACTCGGCCCAGCGAAAAGCGCTCTCCTGCGGATCCAGATCCACCAGAACGAGCGTCGCGCCGCAGGCATGGAAACCGCCTCCCATCTGCATAGCGACAGTCGTCTTCCCGGCACCCCCCTTTTGCGAGACAACAGCGATAACACGCGCCAGCGACACGACAATCAACTCCCTAACCGATGGGGAAACAGGTCACGATCGCTTCCCATAACCGGGCATTATGCCAATATCCAGTCTTTGAACAAGGCCAGGCGCGGCTCGAAAAGGGCCATAATGTGGGCCATTTTTCCCACTCGTCGGCCACTTCCTGATCAAGGTCAAGGAAACCCCGGATTCGAGGGTCACCGATCTCGCTCATGGACCCGCCCAAGCGGACGAAATCGACGCGTCGTTGCCGCCTTTCCTTCAGCCATCGACGAGAATCTTCAGCGTCTTCGCCTTGACCACCGCTTCGCGTCGGCTCGACGCACGCAGCTTGCGATAGATGTTCTGCGTGTGCCGCTTGACGGTCGCCCGCGAAATGCATAACTCTTCCGAAATCTCGACGTTGCTCAGCCTGACGGCGAGAAGCTTGAGGATCTTCAACTCGCGCCGCGTGAGATCGGCCCCCACCTGCTGGCGACCGGCACTGACCAGCCAGTCGTCGTTCAGCGCTGCCAACAGGTGGGTGACATAGAGGCTGCCACCGACCAGGGCTTGTAGGCGCTTCAACGGCTTCGCGATTTCCTGCCCGAGGTCGACAAACAGGCGAATAAGGCCGCCGGGCTGCGCCAGGGCAAGCGCGCGCTCGAGTTGCTCGACGGCCGCGCCATCGTCTCCACCCAGATGGTGCAGCAGCGACTGCAACGCCAGCACCTCGGCCAGGAAACGCACGTTATGCCGCTCGCGCAGTTCAGCCTCGAGCAGGTCCAGCAGCCTGCCGGCCTGCGAACGACTCTCGGCGCTGCCTTCGGCGATCCAGACGCGAGCGAGGGTCAGGTGCGGAGCGCTAAAGAAACGATAAACAAACTGGACCGGGCCGGGATCGAAGCTGCGCGCCCATTCCAGCGCGTCGCCAAGGCGTCCCTGTCGCAGCGCCAGATCGGCCTGACAGGCACGAGCGCGAAACAGCGCCGGCAGGTTGCCGGTCTGCGCGAGGTGGGCAACGACGTGATCGGCAATCTCGCGCGCCCGATCCGCTTGCCCAAGCGCCTGGTAAACGCTGCTGAGGGCGAACGACATTTCGGTGCGATAGCCCAGCCGCGGCGCCCTGTCCGCCGCCACCGCCTGACTCAATTCCGTCTCGGCCAAAGCCAGCTCGTTGCGCTGATAGTGAACCAGGCCCAAAAAGTAACGTCCCAGCGCACCGTTGCCTTCCTCGCTCGATCCGGTCGCGGCAAGATTGAAAAACTGATTGACGCTCCAGTGCAATGCGGAAAGGTCTGCCGCCATCCAGTCGATCAGACACAAGGTGGCAACCAGCGGCGCGTGGCCGACGTCGATCGGACCGGTGGTGTGCACCAACGCTTGGTGAATGCTCTCGCGGGCGCCGCGCAGGTCGCCGCACGACTGTCGGCCAGCCGCGCGCAAAGCCTGTGCCATGACCCGAGCATGGGCGCACGCCAGCGGCAGCCGGTGCAAAGCGCCTTCCGCATGGGTGACCGCGGAGGCTGCCCGGCCTTCGAGGTAGCTTTGCAAACTCCGCAGGGCAAGCAGATGGCCAACCACCAGATCCTCGGCGGCAGGCGACGACGGTGGCGCCTCTCCGCCAGCCAAGGCTTCGATGCGGTCGAGGACGGCGGGAATCTCGAGGTGACGCCCTTCGTGATACATCAGCCACGCCTTGAAAACGAGCAGCAGCAGCGAGTCTTCAACCACTTCTGGCGGCAACCGCTTCAGACAGCGGCGCAAGCGATGTCGCTGCGCGCGACAGAGTAGGAGCTCGCGATGACCCACCAGGATCTCTCCAGCCGCCCGCTCGCCCTCACCGGACAAAGCGTGCCCGATGGCTTCTTCAAGCATTCCCTGGCCGACGAACCAGGCCGCAGCCCGACGATGCAGCTCTTTGAGCACTGCCGGCGGACAATCGAGCAGCAGGCGTCGGAGCAGGTATTCGTGGAACAGGTGGTGGTGACGATACCAATCCCCCTCGCCGTCGACCTTCTCGCACAGGAGTGCGCCGCTCGCCGCAAGCTGGATCAGCGAGTTGCCGGCTTCGCCACTCGCCGTCCCGAGAATGGCGTCGCAAAGCGGCGCGCAATAGCGGTCGACGATTGCTGTTTGCAGCAATCGGTCGACGCTTGCCGGCGGCAGTCGGGCGAGCAGCACTTCACCGAAATACTGGCTCAACGTCGTAGACCCGCCGTTGAAGCGGGCAAGCGAGGTGACGTCGATCTCGCCGTCACGAAGCGCCAACGCGGCCAGACGGACCGCCACTGGCCAGCCCTGGGTAGCGGCAACGATTCCGGACAACAGCTCGGCAGACACCGTGCCCCCGGTACAGCGCTCGATCAGGGTGGCGCTATCGAGCTCGCTGAAGCGCAGGTCAGCCGCCCGGACTTCAACCATCGTCTGCCCGACACGCAACGCTGCAAGCGAGAGCTCTGGCTCGAGGCGACTGATGATCACCAGCCGCAAAGGGCCTACCGGGTGCGCCAGCAAGCGGTCAAGCAAGGCCTCGAGGGCGGGTGAGGCAACCCGCTCGTAACCGTCGACGACGATTGACAGCGGTTCCGGCAAGAGTTCGAGGTCGTTGCTCAACAAGCCGGCGAGAGCGACCGGGGCGGCCGGAACGACGCCGTCAAGGCCGTCCAGAGTCGCCGCACAGGCCTCGGGAAAGACGCTGCGTACCGCAGCGACGAAGTAGCGAATGAAGACATCCGGGTCGCTTTCTTCGTCGTCAACAGCCAGCCACGCGGCGCGTCCTTCGCGCCCCGCCAGCCAGTGCGCGACGAGCGACGTTTTGCCGTAACCCGCGGGCGCCGCCAACAAGGTCAAGGGCAGTTCGCCCCCGGCGTCGAGCACGCGTCGCAGTTTCTCACGGCAGACAAAATCCGCCACGACAGGCGGCGGCCGCAGTTTGCTACGAACGATCGGCAAAGAAATCATGGCTGGGACGTGACACCCGCTGGCAGTCGCACAGACAGGTCGAACAAAGAAGCACATCATACGTTGCCGATACCGATGTTGCAGGAGGTTCGGACGACCGCGACGCCGACGCCGCCGATCAACTCACCCGGCTCGCCTCGTGAGCCGCCGCCGCCGGCGCCAACAGGCTGGCAATCTGCTCGTCCTTGTCGAGCCAGATTCGCTGCAGCCAAAGCTGAAACGCCTGACGCAACTCGGGGTCCGCGGCGTAATCGCCCTGCGCCAAGTCCAGCGGCACCGGCAGCGTTCTCGCGCGCACCCGGACGCACGACATCCGGCCACAAAGAAACTGCCAGAAGTCGGGAGCGCCGTCGGGATAAACGATGGTCACGTCGAGAATCGCCCGGAAGCGACCACCCATGACGTTCAACGCCAGCGCAATGCCTCCGGCTTTCGGGCGCAGCAGGTAACGATAAGGGGAGCCTTGCTGCTCGTGCTTGCGCCGAGTAAAGCGGGTCCCCTCACAGAAGTTCATGACGCTGGTCGGAATCAAGGCAAATTTCCGGCACGCCAGGCGGGTTGCCTCCTGGTCCTGGCGGCGCCTTTCCGGGTGACGACTGAGATCTTCCTCGCGATGCCGGTACATAAACGGAAAATCAAGTGCCCACCAGGCGAGCCCCATCAAGGGCACCCAAAGCAGTTGGCGTTTGAGAAAGAACTTGAGCAACGGGATGCGGCCGGTCAGCAGGCGCTGGAGAACCAGAATGTCGACCCAGCTCTGATGATTGCAATTGACCAGATACCAGCCACGTCGGTCGAGCCCATCCAGCCCGGCGACGTCCCAGACGGTTCTTTGGGTCAGCGCCATCCAGCCGCCATTGCAGGCGATCCAGACCTCGGCAATGGCCACCAGGAGCCGGTCAAGGCGTACTCGTGCGGCGTGCCAGGGCAACAGCAGTTTGCCGACGGCGACCAGGAGCAGCAGCGGAACCCAAACCAGGCAGTTGAGCACCAGCAGAATCGAGGCGACGACGCCGATGACCGGCGCCGGCAGGCGCCTCAACATGGGCTCGACGAGGTCGACACCCAGAGCGAGTCCGGCAGCGACGCAGCCACCACGGGCGCCAACAGGCGCGCACGCGTTGCGGGAGTCTCAAGAGAGATTCGCCCCAGCACGCCGTCACGAAAGTCCTGCAGCAGAACCGCCGCCGCCTTGTCAATATCGGCTTCGCCGCCGCGGCGGCGAAGGCCGCGACGACTGGCAATCGTCGTCAGCACTGCGGAGGCGTCGATGCCTGGCCCAGCCACCGCGGGCAAGCTGTAACGGCGACCGAGCAGCGCGCTGTAACGCGCCAACAGCAGCTCGGCAAGGAACGACGCCACCTGTTCGTCGATCATCGCGTTGCGGCCGACGGCGTTGCTGGCGGCCAACATCAGACCGTCGCTGGCGTGCTCGATTTTCGGCCAGAGCAAACCGGGGGTATCGGTCAGCCAGTGTCGGACGTCAAGCTGCAGGGTTTGCTGCGTACGAGTGATCGCCGGCTCATCGCCGACCTTGGCCAGACGCTTTCGGAGCAACGCATTCATCAGCGTCGATTTGCCGACATTGGGTATACCCATGATCATCAGCCGCAGGGGCTTGGCGTTGTCGCCACGGTGCGGAGCCAAGGGCGCGCACAGGCCAGGCAGACGAGCGACGTCCGCCGGTCGCTTGCAACTGAGCGCGACGGCGTGCACCCCCGGCTGGCGCTCGTAAAACGCCAGCCATTCGCGGGTAACCGCCGGATCGGCGAGATCGGCCTTGTTCAGCACCTTGAGACAAGGCCGCTGGCGCTGCAGGCGCAACTCGTGCAGCAGCGGATTGCTGCTCGCCGCCGGCAGACGGGCGTCGACCACCTCGATGACGACGTCGATCGAAGCCATCTTCTCGGCCGCCTTCCTGGACGCCGAAGCCATATGTCCTGGATACCATTGAATCGACATTGCTGATCTACATCGCTACCTCGCTGATGACTCGCGCCATTATCCCACTGCTGCGGGCAGCGCGGAGAGACGACCGGACGTTACAATGGCAGCCCCCTTCGCGTGTGAGATCCCCTTGCCGATCACCCAAGAGTACGGTGCCGAGCACTCGATCGAACTGCTGCAAGCGCTACACCTTCTGACCCGCGACGGCAAGCTCAACCAGGACAGCCGACGCAAGCTGAAGCAGGTGTCTCACCTTTACCACTTCGTCGAACCGTTGCTCGAAGAAATCGTCGCCACAGATGCGGAGGCAACCATCGCCGACCTCGGCGCGGGCAAGTCGTATTTCGGCTTCATCCTCTACGATCTCTTCTTTCGCCGTCGTGGTCGTGGACACGTCTACGGCATCGAACAGCGCGGCGACCTGGTGGAGCGCTCCCGGCAACTGGCCGAGCGCCTCGGCTTCGCGCGCCTGTCTTTCCTCGCCACGAGCGTCGCGGACGCGGTCGACTCGCCGCAGTTGCCGGATCGCTTCGACCTGGTAACTGCGTTGCACGCTTGCGACACGGCGACCGACGACGCGATTCGCTTCGCCTTGCGCAAACAGGCCCGCTTCATGGTCCTTGTGCCCTGCTGCCAGGCAGAGGTGGCCAGCGTCTTGCGACGGCGCAAGAACGAGGCGTTCACGCGTACGCCGTTGACCGAGATCTGGCGCCATCCGCTGCACACCCGCGAGTTCGGCAGTCTGGTGACCAACGCGCTGCGCTGCCTGCAGCTCGAAGCCAACGGTTATCGCGTCAGCGTCACCGAACTCGTCGGCTGGGAACACTCGCTGAAGAACGAGCTGATCATTGCCCGGCGCAGCGCCGACGTTCGTAGAGACGCCGGCAGCCGCCTGCAACGGATCCTCGAAGCGCTCGACCTGAACGAGTTGCGCCCGCGCTTCCTGGACTGATTTTCCACGCCGTTCCCGACCACACGGACAAGAGACGACGGCCATGGAGCCATGGATCATCCGCTTCGCAGGCGCCCTCTGCGCCGTCGGCAGTTGGGCCCTGTTCTGGGTGTTCGGCGCCTTTCTCGCCGTCCCGTGGCGCGAGGGACGGCTACTGGCGCTCAGCGCGAGCGAAGCGCAACTGCTTTTCGTGCCGCTGGCCATTGGCGCGGCAGTCGCCTGGGGCGCGATCCACATCCTGGCAATCGCCGATCGCGTTGACCGGCCGGCAGCCTACGCAGCGGCACGCGCCGCGTTGCTCGTGATGATCTTGCTGGCGATCGCTGGCGGCTTGACGTGGAGCGGCACGCGGATCGGCTGAACGACAAGGGGCACTTCAGCCCAAGCGAGAAGCACGCGAGGCGCCTGTCGGAGTTGCTGGGTCGAAGCGAACCCGGTCAGAAACGGGCCGCGCCGGACTCGCCCGTCAGCCGCTGCGGCCGGCTGACGGGCGCAGGCCACCTTTAGCGGGAGCGAGCAACGTCCTTACGCCCGACCCACGCGGCGGCCTTCGTTCGGCTGCCAGGCTGGGCTGCGAAGCGCGCTTTGGCCTTCGGGGGTTGTCCGAGCGGTTCATGGCCGCTGACGACGGTGACCGGGATCGGGCGCTTGGTATAACGCTCGATCTTGCGGACGTTGAAGTGCTCGCCATGATGTGCCAGCGAAATGGCCAATCCGTCGCGGCCGGCACGGCCGGTGCGGCCGATGCGGTGAACGTAGTCTTCGGCGAACTTGGGGAGGTCGTAGTTGAAGACGTGCGTGATCGTCGGCACGTCGATGCCACGCGCGGCGACGTCGGTGGCGACGAGCACTCGCAGCTCACCCCGTCGCATCGCGGCCAGCGTTCGGTTCCGCGCCCCCTGGTGCATGTCCCCGTGCAACGCTGCCGCATTGAGCCCGGCGACGTTGAGGCGGTCGCTGACGCTATCGGCGTCGCGTTTGGTCGCCGTAAAGACCAGCGCCTGGCCGATCGCCGCGTCGCGCAACAGATGATCCAGCAGACGGTTTTTGTGCGCGAGGTCGTCGACAAAGTGCAGGCGCTGCTCGATATTGCCGCTCTTGGCCGCCAGCGACGCGACCTCGACGCGGCGCGCCTGGCGTGTCAGTCGTTGCGCGAGTTCGCCAACAACGCCGTCAAGCGTTGCCGAAAACAACATCGTCTGCCGCACCGTGGGAAGCGTGGCGACGATCCTTTCGATGTCTTCGATGAAACCCATGTCGAGCATGCGGTCGGCTTCGTCGAGGACCAGCACGCGGACTTGCGAGCCGTCGATGCGGCGCGCCGCAAGATGGTCAAGCAGGCGGCCAGGCGTCGCGACGACGATCTCCGGCTGGCGCGCGAGCTGCTCTATCTGCCGGCCATACGGCATGCCGCCGACGACGGCGACGGTGCGGATGGCGGTGAGTCGGCGGGCGTATTTCGCGCTGGCGGCGGTGACCTGCAGTGCGAGCTCGCGCGTCGGCGTGAGGACGATCACTTGCGGCTGGGCCGTCGCTTGACGTTCGCGCCGCTGGCGCAGCGCCGGCGTTGCACGCTCCGGCCGACGCGAGACAGCTGGCGAGCGCGTCTCGGAGGCAAGGCGATGCAGCGCGGGCAAGAGGAAGGCGGCGGTCTTGCCGGAACCGGTCTGCGAGGAAACGAGCAGGTCGTGCCCAGCGAGGGCGAGCGGTACGGCCTCGCTCTGCACGGGCGTTGGCTGTTGATAGCCGGCTTCGGCGAGTGCCTGGAGGATGGCGGGATGAAGACCCGTTGTTGCAAAAGTCATGTCACTCTTTCTGCGGTTGGCGCTCGCGCTGCCCTCAGGCATTGGCGGGACGCGATGGAAAAGGCAACGCAAAACCGGGAAAGAGGAACGGCTGTTGTCTCAGCAGAAAACTGCCCAGCTTCTGGCGGGACGCTTTCCGCCCCAGCGGGCGTTGTAGAGCGGGAGATCGTTGGAAGTACCGTCCGCAGTCGTAGCGGTCCCGGCCTTCGGGTGCCCGGCCGCCGGCTTTGGCGGCTCACAAGCGGCGGCGATTATAGCATGTCGATCGCCCTCGTCGGCTGTGGGGTCGGCAATTCCAGCAGCACCGGAGAAAACACTTCGCTGACCAGTACCGATTGGTGACCGAAAACAAAGTGTGAGCGGCGCGCCCACAACGCGGTGGCGTTTGCCGGCAATCCAAGCGCGCCGGCCGCCGAGCGAAACAGCGGGTCACGGCGGTCGAGACGGTGATAGGCGATCAGGCCCCGCTGGAAGCCGGCGTGTGAGAAGAGCAGTGCGCCCAGCGAGCGGTTGCCGAGCCGCTGCAGCCAGCGCGTCAAGGGTCCACGCGGCTGAAGCGGGAGGACCGTATGCGCAAAGACGACCCGCCGCTCGTCGCACGACAGCGCCACTTCGCGAATCCGGGTCAGACCACGGGCGGCCAACGCAAGAACGGCAGCTTCGTCGGCAGTTGGGCGTGCAAGGCACTGACGCAGCACATGAACGGCGAAACGGCCTCGACACTGCAAGCGACTGGTCAGCGATCCGCGATCACGCAACCAGTCGCGCAAGGACGCGTTGTCAGCGCTGCGCGGCAGTCGCGGCCGCCAGACGGGTCGGCGGACCGGGCTCATGGCGCGGCGTTGCCGGTGGCAGTCACCTAACGCGGGCGAGGCGAGCGTTCGAGGCCGCCGATACGCGTCCCGGCCTGGATACCCTTGTTGGCAAACCAGCCCAGACTCATCTCCAGCGCAAAGCGCGCGCCTTTCGCTGCGCAGTGATTGTCTTCGGTCTGTGGTTGCATGTCCTCGATGTTCACGATGCGTCCGTCGTCATCGAGAAAAGCGACCGACAAAGGAAGGAAGGTGTTGCGCATCCACATGCAGTGTCTCTCCGTTTCGGTGAAGACGAAGAGCATGCCCTGGTTCGCCGGCAGGCTGCGACGGTGCATCAAACCGCTTCTCCGGCTGCTTTCGTCGGCGGCGACCTCGGCCTGAATGCGATAGAAGCCGGCGCTCAATTCGATGCGGGGCAGCTCGCCGGCCGCCGCCGTCGCCACCAGAAGGTAGCTGAATAGTAGAGAAAAGGGGCGTAAGAGGGGCATCAGTCGCTGGGATCGGGCAGAGGGGGGTGGATGGAAACGACGGCCGGTCGCGCCGCGCGCTGACGAACGCCAGAAGAAGGTCCTAGCGCTTTCGTCCGGCGCCCTGGCGTGGGTTAGCGACTTTGGTGAGCGGCGCGGCGCGCGTGGTTGCCGACTTGGCAGTTGCCGGTGGTTTCACGTTGGCAGGCCTGGCTGGCGACTTCGCTGCGGCCTTGCTTCCCGGCTTGGTCGCCGCCGCGCTGGCTGGCTTCGGCGGCGGCGCGGCGTCGGTAAAGGTGACCGTCCCGTCTTCGTGTTCCGCCGCCTTGGGAATCGCGGCTGCCGCCGTGGCGCCGATCAAGAGGGCAGCAGCCAGCAGACGAGCGAGTGGACAACGCGGCTTCCTGGTCATCGGACAGGCCTACAAAGAGGGGTCTTGGCGGAGAGAACGCACCAGTCGCCTAGTGACTGGTTCCCTCCGAACGCGATATTTTATTCCACACGTTGTACTTGCCGACCGGCTTGCGCGCCGGAATGCGCTTGATCTCCGTGAGCGTTTGCGCGTCGATGACGACGACGGCGCCATCGTTTTCCCACAGGCTGGCGAGCGCGTAGCGACCATCGCGGGTGAACTCGACATGAGCCAGCGTTTGCCCCGGCTCGGCCTTGATCTCGGCGACCACTTCAAGTGTTTGTTTGTCGATCACTTGCAAGGTGTGCTTGTGCTGCGGACTCATCATCGAGTCGGTGAACGCGTAACGTGCGTTCTCGTGGCTGCGCAGAAAGAAGCCCGGCCCCAGCGTCGGGATCTGCTTGAGCGTGCGGTAGCCATCGAGGTCGACGACCGTCACCACACCCTGGTTGAGATTGGGTGACGCCATAACCGTTCGCTGCCCGCCGCCGGAGTCGGTCCATTTCCAGGTGATTCCCGAGCCGAGGTGCGGCATTCCCGGCAGGTCGAGGTCGGCGATTTTTTTTCGGCCGTCGAGAAAAATCACCTGCCCTTTGCTCGCCGTTCGCGACGATCCGAGAATCTCGTCGTAGCTCTGGGTAAAGAAGAAGTCGTCGAGATGTTCGCGCAGCATCGTCCGCCGCGGGGTAAACATGGCCGGTTGGAAGTCGCCTTCCCGATACTGGAAATCATGCACGAGACCCTGCGCGATCGGTTCGGCGCCGGGGTCATAGCTAATCTCCCAGGCTTCGGGGACGTCCTTTAGCGCAGCGATGAAGCTTCGTCGCGGCGCCGCATCGTACACCGCCGAGACGCGAGACGTCTTGTCTCCGGCGGCGTTGAGCGCCGGGAGGATCTTGACCAGCGAGAGGTCGCCGGCGTCGAGAACGACAAGGCTATGCGGCAGGTAGTTGGCGACCATCACCCACTTGCCGTCGCCGGAGACGGCGGCATTGCGCGTGTTCAGCCCGGCCCGAATCTCGGCGACGACGCGCAAATGATAGAGGTCGTACTTGGTAATCCAGCCGTCGCGCGAAGCGAAATAGACGTAGCGTCCATCGGGCGAGAACTTCGGCCCACCGTGCAGCGCGTAGCGGCTCGGAAAACGATGCAGGCGTTCAAACCGGTCGCCGTCGACGATCGAAACGTGGTGGTCGCCGGTCTCGACGACGACGAAGAGGTTGAGCGGATCGGCCCCTTGCAGTCCGGGGCCCGGCGTTGCTGGCAAGCGCGCCGCTTCGCGGTCAACGACCTGCGAAGCGCGTACCGCCTCGGCACCCCATTCCGGCGCCGGAACGACCTTGCTGTAAATCAGATCGCCGAGTTGCTGCGCCTGCTCGCCACTCAGCTGATCGGCGAAGCCCGGCATTTGTGTCGCTACGCGTCCGTCGCGAATGACTTTGACGGCTTCTGCCTTGCGCAAGCGTTCGAGGTTCTCCGGCAAGAGCGCCGGGCCGACGCCACCCAATCGCGACTCGCCGTGACACGCGGCACAGTGTTGCTGGTAGAGCGCTTGGGCGTCGGCGCCGTGGACCGGGGTTGTACTGCCGACGAGAAGCACGAGGCTCACGATGGCCAGGGCGCGCAGACTGCTCATGGGACGCTCCGCAGGCGCACCGGAACGCGAGCCACCTGCCGGCTGGCGGTGGTCACTCCGATTTCGTCATCATCCAGATAGCAGCCCGGATCCTCGGCCCACGGGTCGCCGGTCAACTGCTGCGCCCGGACGCGGGTGTTGCCATTGCAGATGTCGAAATGCCGGCAGGCGCCACAACGCCCGGAGACTTGTCGCGGAAACTGCTTGAGTCCGGCGAGCAACGGATCCGAGATATCGTTCCAGATCTCCGAGAACGGTCGCTGACGCACGTTGCCGAGACTGTAGTGCCACCACATCGTGTCCGGATGGACGTTGCCGAGATTGTCGATGTTGGCGACATTGACGCCGGACGAATTGCCACCCCACTGCGCGAGCCGCGCCCGCAGGTGTTCGGCCTGCTGCGGGAAGTTCCGCTCCACCCAGTGCAGAAAATACACGCCATCGGCGTCGTTGTTGCCAGTCGTAAACTCTTTCTGCAGGCCACGTTGCTGATAGTCCCAACAGGTGGCAAAAAGCAGATCCATCGCCCAGCGCGTCAGTCGATGCTGCGCGTCGTCCTTGCGGTTGGTGTTGCCGCGGCCGGCGTAGTTGAGGTGAGAGAAGTAGAAGCGGTCTATTCCTTCGTCTTCGACCAGCCGCAACAGTTCGGGCAGGTCGTGAGCATTGTCCTGCGTCATGGTGAATCGAACGCCGATCTTGAGCCCGCGGTCGCGACACAGGCGGATCCCCGACAGCGACGCGTCGAACGCCCTTTGCCGGCGACGGAAGCGATCGTGTGTTGCGCCGATGCCGTCGAGTGAGACGCCGACATAGTCAAAGTTGCAGGCGGCGATGCGGTCGATGTTGTCGCCGTCGATTAGCGTACCATTGGACGACAGGCCGACGTAGAAGCCCAGGGCTTTCGCCCGCTGCGCGATGTCGAAGAGGTCGGGCCGCAGCAGGGGCTCGCCGCCCGAGAGTATCAGCACCGGGACACGAAAACGCTTGAGATCGTCCATCACCGTGAAGATCTCGTCGCGCGTCAGTTCGCCGGGAAAGTCCTTGTCGGCCGAAATCGAGTAGCAGTGCTTGCAGGTCAGATTGCAGCGCCGGATCAGGTTCCAGATGACAACCGGCGCCGGGGGATGACGTTTCGGCCCCAGCGGCTGCGGATCGGCGAGTTCCTGCATGTACTGAGAGATTCGGAACATTCGGTTCTTCCTGAACGACAACCCGGGATTAGAGTCCGGGGCAGAGGTACGCGCCTTGACGTGAGTCAAGGCCAACGTTGGGCATCGAAAACGGTCGGTCGGCGCGCTTTGCGCAGCGCCGCCGACGAGGTACGATTCTGGCACGCTTCGTTTCCGCGCAACCGCCCATGATGCTCCTGATCGTCGGCCTGGTGATCTTCCTCGGCACGCATTCGACACGGATTTTCGCCGACGACTGGCGAAGCCGACAAATCGCCCGTCTGGGCGCTCAGCGCTGGAAAGCGGCGTACTCGCTATGGGCCTTGCTGGGCCTGGTGCTCATCGTTTGGGGCTACGCCGAGACGCGGGCCGATCCCGTCGTCGTCTGGCAGCCCGCGCGGTGGACGCGCCATCTGGCGACGTTGCTGATGCTTCCCTCGTTCGTCCTGTTGGCCGCGGTCTATGTTCCCGGCAACCGGTTCAAGGCGGCGGTCGGCCATCCGATGGTCGCCGGCACGGCGATCTGGGCGCTGGCGCATCTGCTGGCAAACGGCCGTCTCGGCGAGCTTGTCCTCTTCGCCTCTTTTTTCGTCTGGGCCACTGTCGATTTCGTTTCTGCACGCCGACGCGATCGCCGGCCGCCGGCTCCGGTCGCCGCGCCGCACGCGTCCGTGGCGCGCGATGTGCTTACCGTCGTCGCCGGCGCCAGCGCCTGGGTCGCCTTTCTCGGGGCTGTCCACGCCTGGCTTTTCGGTGTCGCGCCACTCGCTTGACGGCCGCCTTGCGGGAGCCTTCGAACGATGGGATACTGCCCTTATCACAATCACTTAGGAGAATGGGATGAACGCTGGTGACCTCGCACGTTGGCAGGATCTGGCGATCCAGTACGCTTCGGAGCTTGGCGTCAAGGTGTTGGCGGCGATCGCCTTTTGGGTGATTGGTCGCTGGCTTATCGGCCAGGTCGGCTCGCTGCTACAGAACACGCTCGAACGGCAGAAGGTCGATGCGACGGTAATGCGCTACCTGGGGACGGTGATCAACGTTACGCTCAACGTGCTCCTCGTCGTCGGCATCCTCGGCTACTTCGGCATCCAGACGACCACCTTCGCCGCCCTCTTCGCCGCCGCAGGTGTCGCCATTGGTCTTGCCTGGGCCGGCTTGCTGGCGAACTTTGCCGGTGGGGTCTTCCTCATCATCCTGCGACCGATCAAGGTTGGCGACTTCGTCACCGCCGGTGGCGTCACCGGCACGGTGAAAGAAGTGGGTCTCTTCGTCTCGGCGATCAACACTCCCGACAACGTGCTGACTCTGGTTGGCAATAACAAGATTTTCGGCGACACGATTCAGAACTATTCGACCAACCCGTATCGCCGCGTCGACCTCAAGGCGCAGCTATCCGGCGCGGCGGATCACCAGGCGGCCATGGCGCTGCTGCGTGAGAAGGTGGGCGCGATTCCAAACGTCAACGCCGAGCCGCCGGTCGACGTCGAGATTCTTGAGTTCAACCTCGTCGGCCCGGTGCTCGCCGTGCGCCCCTACTGCCATACCGACCACTATTGGCAGGTCTATTTCGATACCAACCGCGTCATCCGTGAGTCGCTCTCCGAAGCTGGCTTCCCGGCTCCGATGCCGGCGCAGGTCGTCTTCGTCAACCAGCCCCAGCCGTAGGAGTTCGGCCCACTCGCCTCGCCTGAGCACGAATGAGGGACACGGTTGCCCGGCGTGGGGCCGCAAAGTTCATACCGGGTAACCGCCTGACGCTGCTCAACAACGGCGCCGAGTATTTCCCGGCGCTGATTGGCGCGATTGACGGCGCCAAGCGCGACGTCCATCTCGAAAGCTACCTTTTCGAGAACGACGACGCCGGGCGGGCAGTGGTCGGCGCCATGGTGCGCGCGGCGCAGCGTGGCGTGACGGTGCGCGTGCTGGTCGACGGTTTCGGCGCCCGCGAGTTCGCCGGCGAGTTCCAGGGCCTGCTTCTGAACGCCGGCGTGCAAACGATGATCTACCGGCCCGAGGTCGCGATCTTTCGCCTTCGCCGGCATCGCTTGCGGCGATTGCACCGCAAACTGGCCGTGATCGACGGCGAGATCGCGTTCGTCGGCGGCATCAACGTCATCGACGACCTCAACCATCCCGAACTGATGGCGCCGCGCTACGACTACGCGGTGCGCCTCGAAGGCCCCTTGCTGGCGCCAATCCAGCAAGCCATGCGTCGACTTTGGGAACTCGTACTGTGGGCGAAACTCAACCGACGCTATCGCTTCCCGAAAAGTTCGTTACGCGTTCCGCCGGTCCGCGGCGAACAGACGGCCGCATTCCTGGTGCGCGACAACATTCGTCACCGTCGCGACATCGAGGAGGCGTACTTGGCGGCGATTGCCGCGGCCGATGAGGAAATCATTCTCGCCAATGCCTACTTCCTTCCCGGTCGGCGCTTCCGTAAGGCGTTGCAGGACGCCGTCCGGCGCAAGGTGCGCGTCACCATCCTGCTTCAGGGGCGAGTCGAGTACCGCCTGCTGCATTATGCGACCCAGGCGCTCTACAGCCGACTACTCAACTCGGGCGTGCGCATCTTTGAGTACCAGCGCAGTTTTCTGCACGCCAAGGTGGCGGTGATCGACCGTTACTGGGCGACCGTCGGCTCATCCAACATCGACCCGTTCAGTCTGCTGCTGGCGCGTGAGGCGAACGTGGTCGTCCTCGATCGCAAGTTTGCCGGGCAGCTGCACGCCAGCCTGCAACGAGCGATGCAGCGCGGCGCACAAGAATTGCACGAAGAGCGCTGGAACCGGCTGTCGTGGCACTCACGCTTCGTGCGCTGGTCAAGCTACCAGTTGATGCGTCTGCTCGTCGGGTTGACCGGCTACGGCGGCAAACGCTGAGCCTACGGTCGCTGATCGACGCCGATGGAGCGCACACGCGGAACGCTCGCCAGCGACCAATTGGCGACGGCCCAAGGCCAGAACTCGCGCGGCGCCACCCGGCCGACTTCGGGAGGGACGACCTGCCCCAGAAAGCGCAGCGCGGCAGCCAATGGCTCGCTGCCGCGCGACGCGTCGACCGCCGCAGCGTGCGTCTGCTTCGACAGCTTTTCACCCGTCGGGTTGGTCGCGACCGGGAGATGCGCGTAAACCGGAGTCGGCAGACCCAGCCGCTGCTGCAGCCAGATCTGCCGCAAGGTGGAGTCCAGCAGGTCGGCACCGCGGACGACCTGCGTCACCTGCTGGGCCGCGTCGTCGACCACGACCGCCAGCTGGTAGGCGAACAGACCGTCCGCGCGGAGGACGACGAAGTCACCCACGTCGCGCTGCAGGTTCTGCCACGTGTCACCCTGAAGGCGATCGGTGAACGCCAACGGGCAGTCCGGAACGCGCAACCGCCAGGCAACGGGACGATCGTGCGCCGGCAGTCCCTGGCGACAGGTTCCCGGATAGACGAAGCCGCCGTCGATGGCCGTAGACGCTGCCCGGGCGGCGATTTCGCGCCGCGAACAGACGCAGGGATAGACGTCATCGGCGGCCTGCAGGGCATGCAGCGCGTCTCGATAGTAGTCGACGCGCCGGCTTTGTACGACGACTTCGCCGTCCCATTCGAATGCTAAGGCGTCGAGCGTATCAAGAATCGCGTCGGCGGCTCCAGAAAGGGTTCGCGGCGCGTCGACGTCTTCGATGCGAATCAGCCATTCACCGCCGCTGGCACGCGCGTCGAGATAACTGCCGACGGCCGCCACTAACGAACCGAAATGCAGCCGGCCGGTCGGTGACGGCGCAAAACGGCCGCGATAGCGCAGAGCGTGTGACGCGTCGCCGAGCGGTGGCAAGGCTTGCATGTCTTGTCAGGCTCGCCGACCAATGGGCCACCGCGCGCCCTGGCAGCCTGTAAAACCCAGCTCGTCCATCACCAACCCTCCCCCCTCCCAAACGAGTTGACGATAGCGCATCAGAAAGACAACACCGCTGATGTTGGCGCTTATCGCTAACGCCGCCCCTACTCGATCGCCGCTGGGTGCTGCCTAGCAAGGCAGGCTTGAAAAGAGCGAAGAGGTTCCCCGAATCCGACCCGCCTTCGCCTTCAACCGTGAACGGAGGCAGTCGGCGCTCTTGGTATTGCTGTCGAGTAATTTTACATTTGACTGACAGAGCACACCTTGAAAGCCGTGCAAGCACATGTTATTTTAAATAAATAAATTTTGGCATGAATTGTGCTTCACTCTTGTGCGCGGCATCCTGACTTTTTCGACCGTCGTTTCTGATTGATCATCCCCTACCGGGAACACACGTCGACCAGTCCGTTCGCAAACCATCAAGCATGATGGTAGCCAGCCGGATTATGGCAGTGGCTCCTTGATGGCGAAATGCAGGCTCCAGCGGGCGCCGTTGGCGCTTTTACCCCTCACACAGAAAGGGAAAATTCACATGAGACTTCGGAAAACCCTGGTTGCCGCTCTCTTCGCCGCCGGTGTGTTAAGCGCCGCGCCGGTTTCTGCGTTCGTCATCGGGCCGACGTCGCCTGGCAAGTGGGGTCCCGCAGCATTCGGTACCGGAGCCACGATCACCTACAGTTTCATGCCCACGGGAACCAGTTGCGCCGCAGAGTTCGCCGGCTGCACGATCACCGCCCTCACCGACTTCATGCCCGCCGGATACCTGGGGGCGATCACTGCTGCGCTGGCTGCCTGGTCGACAGTCGCCGACCTGACCTTCGTCCTGGTTGCCGACGACGGTGCGGCCTTCAACGCTCCAACGGGGTCGGGTGATTTACGCTTCGGCGGCCACGCCTTCGACGGTCCGTCGGGTGTCCTGGCACACGGTTTCTATCCGCCGGTCAATGGCGATACGGCAGCGGGCGACATGCACTTCGACGTCGCCGAGACCTGGAAAGTCGGTTTTGGCGGCCCCGGCTTCGATATCTTCCAAGTGACCGCGCACGAGATCGGTCACGCGCTGGGTTTGGATCATACTGGCGTCCCCGGCTCGCTGATGAATCCGTTCTATACGGAAGCGTTTTCTGGCCCGCAGGCCGACGACGTTGCCGGCATGGTGTTCATCTATGGCCCGGCGCCCGTAACTGGCGTTCCCGAGCCGGCAACCGTAGCGCTGCTCGGTCTCGCTGGCGTTGCCCTGGGCGCATTCCGCCGGCGCCGCACCGCGGCGCTGCCGGTCGCCTGAGAAGATCCTGTCCCGGCGGCCGTGTGCCGCCGGGTAAAGTCGGCATGGCGTATCGGCTGGTGGTGGTCGCGAATCGATCTTGGAGAGGCGTCCGCCAAATCCTTTGTGGGTTCCTGCTCGTCGTCAGTATTGACGCCACCGCGATGTGGGCACGTCTGTCTCCAGCCGAGTTGATCGAGCGCTCCGATCTGGTCGTAACCGGCACCTTGATTGGCCAGAGTCCGGTACGTATGGGCCGCCAGGACATGCTGCTGGCGGTGATCAAGGTCGATGCCGTGTACAAGGGCGCGACTGACCAGTCAGTGGTTTTTCTGGTGTTGCCAGCGGCTGGCCGGCCGCTCTCCAGCAGCGATTTAACCTACCGTGTTGGTCAATCCGGCTTATGGTTTCTTCGCCAGCGCAGCCCCGAAGAGCACGGTCTTTTCCTTGCCGACCACCCACAGCGATTCACTTCGCCCGCCGAAGCCTCGGCGCAGCTCGAAGCGCTCCGAAAGATGCGACTCATCAAGTAAGAGACCGACCATTTGGGGCTCGCCAACCAGGGAGCGCTAACTGGGGGCGGTTCCTCGGTCAGTCTTCTGACGGGGAAGTAACGGCATGGGGTGAGCGGTCGGGGGGTGCCGAGGACTGACTCGAATCGGGGCAATCGGCCGGTACAACTCATCGGGAAATTCACCGTCAGTATCTGGTGTGGCGCCTGCCGCTTCGTGCACGCCGCGACGGTGCGCATGGATGGCACATTCAATTCCCGTGGCGGAGGTGACTGCACCAGGCTTTGGACGGGTTGCGAGCATCCAGTAGACATCAATCCGGAACGTCCGTGACGGCTGTCTCGCTCACCAAGCCGGCCCGAATCGTGGCCGTGCAGATGGAACCATTGTGCGGCCACCCTTGGAACCAGAACTGATGCTGCTGTTCGCCGGGAACATGACGCCCGGCGTGAAGCCGACCGAGGGCTACGGCCTTTCCCTCGGTCTCTCCCACGTGAATGAGCGCACAGAGTTCATTGGCAGCATTTTCGGCTCGCTGGTTCATGATCATTGCCGCAACGATGGCAACCGAAAGTAGGACGACGGGCGCGCCAAGCACCCATAGGAAGACGCGCAGCGCTCTTTTCATAGCGCGGATAGCCGGTGGGTAGTCGAGCGTCTAGCAATAGCGGACATAGCATCGATCCTCGCGACGATTGTACTGTCAATGCATACAACTGTTCTTGCTGCGTTTACCTGATTCGCTGCCACAATACGCCACCTCCCTGAGGTCGTGCCAAGGGTTTAAGCGCTCGGCACCGGACAACGGCAGCGGAATCGCGGCCAAACAGGCGTGCATCACGGCGCTGGAGAGTAGCGCCGAAATGGGTACGCCGCAGGAATTTGGTTCGACGGGAGGAGGCTGCACCCCACACTACGACGTCCCCGTGAACTCCTTGAAGCTTACCCGTTCCAGCGTATGGATCACTTTCTCCCGTTTCGGCGTTAGCGGCGCCAATGGCTCTGCCAACCCCGGCAGCCGCTCGTCCTGAATCACGTGCCATCGTTGCGTGACCGGTTGTGCTTGGGTAGTATCCATTCGGCGTGCGTTATGATGTTGGTCTCGATACCCTCATCAGGCCAAGAGTAGTTGCTTGCGCCCTCCGCTCTTGCCCCAGCAGCGAAAGAAGTCAGCCCTGCACGGCGCAGCTTTGCAGGAGGCTCGGGGATGACGAAGAACGGACAAGCGATGAAGAATCGGGTGCTGGAAAGGCTGCGGCGACCGGAGAACGCGGGGGTCGAAAAGGTTTCGCGGGAGTCGGGATTTTCGATGGCGACCCTTGAGCGTTGGCAATCGGACGAGCGGACCTGGCCCCCTATCGGTATTTCCTTATCAAGATAGATCTTGCTGATTTTATGAAAACCTTGACGGTCTTCGACAATTTCGCGTTTTCAGAGTTTTCGGCTCTCCTTGGTTTTCTGAAGGGCAGCGGCTGCAGTTTTCATTCCTGTTACGATTTGGGAAAGTCTCCGGTTCGGCGCGGCGTTTCTTTTCGCTTTGACATCCATGTGCGTGACATTGCGGGTGCCTACGCTTTTCTAGCTGCCCTCTATCGGTACAACATACCGGGCACGTTTTACCTGCTTGCGAGTTACTCGTCGCACGAGCAAGCCGCACTTCGCGATTTTCTCCGCCTTGCCAGGAGCACAGGCGTTCCGGCCGAAATCGGTCTGCACGATTCACCGGTCGACGCCTATCTTGTTTCGAAACTGTTTTCGGGGAAGGCTTCCGAATACTGGCAATGGCTGAAGTCCGATGAAGCCGTCGACTGGTTTCGTTCTCTGGCAGCCTCCCCAACGCGCAGCGAAGCCTTCAATAACGAGGTATTGGCTGCATTTTCGGATCGCGTTTCGTGGACGAGGCGTGAATTCGGGGAATTCCGAACCGTGGCCAGCCACGGCGGCGAACTCAATCAGATGTTTCGCAGCAAGCTGGCTGAACTGGGCGAGACGGGCGAGTTCATCGCGTCGCTGTTCGCCGACCGATGGATGACCAGAGAACGCCTGCACCAAGCCGCAGTAGAGGAAGACGTCGAACAGTATAGAAGCAAGGCTCCGTTGTTGTATCAGGTGAGCGATTGCGGTGGGGCAATCAAAAATATGGTGGTCTCAATCGGTGATTTCATACTTAAACGGAACAGTTCGGTTCAAATCTTGATTCACCCGTACACCTGGGCGGGTCCGCTCGGTCGCTCGGGCGGGGTACGGGACGCGGAACTTTCTGGCCTGCTGGGCGCCAGTCGAGGCAGGATTCCGGCTTCCGGGCGAAAATGGTATCAGCGCGCGCAAAGATTGCGCCTCATGCTCGCACCAGGGGGACGCCGATGGCGTCGCGCCAGGGATCCGGCGGCTGACTTCCCTTGCCTGGCAGACAGGCAACGGTTTCTCATTTGTGCCAGCCCGACCGAAATCGCCGCCGATCTCGAGCAGGCGCGGTTGCCGGCGCTGTTCACCAACATTATCGTCGTCGAGGAGGGCAATGCCTCCGCCCATCCGTCGCTTGACGGCGCCATGACGCTGCGCGGATACCTGGACTCGCCACCCGTCTGCAGCGATGCGGAGCACCTCGTCGTTGGCGCGTCAGTGTCACGCTATGGCCGCTTGGTGGCGGAGGCCATTGCTCAATTGGTTCTCCCCAACCCAAAGGAGGACACGTCTCCTCCCGCTCGACTGGCCGCCTGGTTGAAGCAGGAACTGGGTGACAGTGAACGCGCAAGTGGCCCCGTTAAGTCGAAGCTTGACCCCAGAGAGCTGGCCTACTTCATGTTTTCCTCATCCAGGCGAGCCCAGGGCGTACAGCGTATCCTCGACACCCTCCTGCGCGCCGATCACCTCTCGTGCGTGGTCGACCATGGGGCCGGCTTGGCAATGATTCCGCTTTGCCTGCATTTGGGCGGAAGTTCGGACCTTCAGCAGGTGGTCTGCTCCGAAATCAAGAGTGATTTCGCAGAATGCGGCAGACGGCTTTGGCGAGCAATGGGTTGTGACGATCGTCTCGTGTATCAGGAACGATCGACGACGGACTTTGTTTACCCCAAATCGGTGAAGGTGATCCTTTTCGCCCAAGTGCTTTTTCGCCTGCAGCCGGAGGAGCGTCGGGAGGCGATTTTCGCGGCTTGGCAAGCCTTGGACAGAGGGGGCCTTCTGATCATCAACGAGTTGATGGATCGCTCCCCGAGTGCTGCCGAGCCATCGCCGCCCACTTCGCGTGAACTGCTCGGCAGCCTCCCGAAAAATCGGGAAAGATGGTTCTTCTGGGGACCCTCCGGGGTCAAGACGGTCGACGCGTTGAGCAACGCAGACACTCCTCTCTTGCGTCGTGCGGACAATTTTCTCGTCGCGCGCAAGGATCGCTGAACTGACGTCAACAGACCAGGAGGTAGGACCAGGTGTCGTGGACAAGTGAATTGCGCACCGCGATTGAGCGCGGTGTCTCCGACTACCAGTCGATCGCTGGCGTCGGACCCGATGCCTACTGGGAATCCCCGACCGGACATCCGATGGCCGAAGGCAAGTACTTGTCCGTGCTTTCCACCCTACGGCGAAGCCAGCTCCTTTCGGCATCTCAATTCGACTCTCGGGTAAGCAAAACCTGCGAGCGTCTACACGAGTCGGCGCTCAGCCGTCTCGAAGACGGATTTCTGGGCTGGCTGTGGGGCCTGGGTTTCCCTTGGCGAAACCTTTCGGCCAGCGAGCCTTTCCTGATTACCACCGCGTTGATCGTCCGTGGTGCGCTCGAGTGCCGTCAGAACGGGGGAAACGGCGAGGCGCTGAGACAGGTTATTGAGCAGGGCGTCCGGGGTCTCGAAGAGTGGATGGATCGCCTCGTGCTGAGCGTGGACGAGGACGGAGTGCTCCTCCCCGTTTACTCACCCGGCATCCCGTTGCCGATATATAACGCTGCGGCGTACGGTTACGCCGCACTTCGGGTCGCCGAGTCGGCCGGCTATGGGCGACGCTCGACGAGTACCGCCGGCCTTTCGATGAAGTGGATTCTGTCTCGCCGGATACCTGGGTTGGGATGGCCTTACTCATCCGCCAGCGGCGTGGTTGACCTCCTGCACCAGTGCTACCTGCTCAACTCTTTCGCTGACTTTTCCGGGGTGCGTTCCGTGGAGAAGGCAACGATGGAAATGGTCGGGCAGTTTGCGGGGGCGTGTGGATTCGCAGACGCCATCCACGTGTTGCCAGCGGACGCGACTTGGCAGGGACAAGACATCCCGTGGCTCCGACCATTGGCCGACATCTCTATTCAGGTGTTGCCGAAACCCGCCCGCTTGTGGTCTCTCGGAGAACTGCTGGTGCTGATTTCCCGTCTTGCTTCCGAGGGAGAGTCTTCGGGAGGCTGGTTGCGACTTGGCCGAACGGTCGCGGGCACTCTCCTGCACCGTCTTGCCAACCCAGAAGACGCCGAAGCTCGCTTTCCACGGCAGGCGATGCACGCCCGGCACGGACTTGCCTGCTACCTTGACCTGCTGCGTGGAAAGGCACGAGCCGCCCCGCCAGTGCCAGCCGTGGAGGATGGCGAATGAAACCGTTTGGCACGCTATGGCGGCAGCGTCTGGCGATCGGCTCGGCGCAGATGCACGACGTGGGCCTGTCACGGCTGATGGCGGGCGAGAACGCGTCGGCGGATTGCGGCATTCGGGACCCCTGGTTCTTGAAAACGCCGAACGGCGACCTCTGATCGACGGCACGTGACGTCTGGACGGCAACACGATTCTGCGATGAAGGCGACGGTGCTGGTACTGGTTGACGCCGACGTCGCCGGCGACCGACGCGTGCTGGCGACTCTGGCCGAGTATACCCGCTACGAAATCGTCGACTTGAGGCGCATGCCGGCGGGTGGTGCACCCGGTTTCTGTGCCTGTCTGCGTGCCTGCGAGCGTCTTTTCTCCGCCCTGCCGACCGGTCGTGCGGCGTGGTCTGCATTGCTTGCCGGCTACCGACTACGCGCCACCCGCCGCCTCGGCGGCCTGCGTGTCTCGCTGCGCAGTTACCTGCGAGCGCAACAGCTTGCCAGCCTCTTGCGCCTGCAAGCAAGTCGTGTCGGCCTGATTCACGCGCATGACCTTTTCTGCGGCGTCGTTGGCTACGAACTCGCCCGTTCGATGGGAGTGAACCTGGTCTACGATGCGCACGAGGTCGAGTTTCATCGTCATCGCAACAACAGTTGGTGGCGTACAGCCTTCGACGTGGCCGTCGAACACCGAGTAGTGAGACAGGCGCGAGAGGTACGGGTGGTCAACCGACCGATCGCCGAGCTGTACCAGCGTATTCATCACCTGCCGGCGGAGCGGCTGCGAGTGGTGACGAATGATCATTTCGCTTTCCGTGCCGAAGGCTCGGACACCTTGCCCGTCGAACAGTCCCTGACTCTGGTCTACGTGGGCGGCGGCACCCGCGGTCGCCAGCTCGAGCGGCTGGCCGCCGAGGCCAAACGGCTGCAGATTCCGGTGCACGCTTTTTTTGTCGGAGAAATCCCGGCTGTCGCCAGCGAGGGCGGTTGGCTGCTCGGTCCGAGTGATTACGAAGACGCCCTGCTGACGCTAGTGGCGACGCAACGCTGCGTGATGTGGTGTTGTGTCGACGACGTGTGCCTGAGCTACCGACTCGCGCTGCCGAACAAGTTTTTTCAGGCGCTGGCGGTCGGCATTCCAGTCGTCGCCAGCGCGGGAACGTATCTCGCCGACCTCGTCAGCGGCTACCGGCTGGGCTGCGTCTTCGACGGACAAAACTTTGCCGAGCTGATTGCGACGATGCGAGAGGCCGCTTATGCCGACTGTGTACGCGCGGTCCACCGCTTCCGGGACGCCGTGCGAACGGGTTCACTCAAGGTCTAGCGTCGTGTACGGCGTCTTCAACCGTGGACTCTTGAAATTGAGAGGGCTCGACGCGTTTCTCGGCGGGCCCGTCGCCAGCGGTTTATTGCGCCTTCCGGCCGGTTTGTCGGCAACCGTTGGCTGGGGACGCAGTCCCTATGCTCGACGTGCAGAGCGGGTCGGACGAGCGCAGGGGATTCCCTTCCTCCGCCTCGAAGATGGCTTCCTGCGTTCGGTGGGGCTTGGACGCGACGAACCGCCGCTGTCGCTCGTGGTCGATGATCTCGGCATCTATTACGATGCTGAATCGCCATCCCGCCTTGAACTCCACGTCGCCGGCGATCTCACCCCCGATCGCCGGCGACGTGCCGACGCACTCGCCGCCGCGTGGCGACGAGCCCGAGTCTCGAAATACAACTACGGGCGAGCGTTCGTGCCGCCGGCCGAGGTGCCGGCCAGCGATCCCTCGTTGCCGTACGTTCTGGTCGTCGACCAAACGGCAGGCGACGCTTCGATCCGCTACGGCAGGGGAAGCGCGCAGGCGTTCGGCCGCATGCTCGAAGCGGCGTTGGCGGAAAACCCCGAGTGTCGGGTGCTGCTCAAGGTTCATCCGGAAGTCGTCGCTGGCTACAAGAAAGGGCACTTTGCCCTCGAACAATTGGCGCGCCATGAGCGGATTCGGGTGTTGGCCGACGAGGTTCACCCCGCCTCCCTGATTGAGCTGGCACGAGCGGTTTACGTCGTGACCTCGCAGATGGGATTCGAGGCACTGCTCTGGGGAAAGCGCGTGCGGACCTTTGGCATGCCGTTCTACGCCGGCTGGGGCTTGAGCGACGACGACTTGCCGGCACCACCACGCCGCCGGCCGGTGCCGATCGAAAATCTGATTCATGGCGCATTGATCGATTACCCGCGCTACCTCGACCCGGAAACCGGGGAACGCTGTGAAGTCGAGCGTTTGCTCGACTGGATGGGCCTGCAGCGCCGGATGCGCGAGCGTTTTCCGGAGACCGTGGTCGCACTCGGCTTCTCGCGCTGGAAGCAGCCCATCGTGCGTCGCTTTCTCCAGGGGTCGGAGGTGTGCTTTGCCGAGCCTTCGCGCCCTGACCGCACGGCGTCGCTGCACGTCGTCTGGGGCCACAAGGCGGCACCTGCGGATCGTTCGCTCACCGAGGGCCGGCTGCTGCGTATCGAGGACGGATTTCTGCGCTCGGTCGGATTGGGAGCCGATCTGGTGCAACCGCTGTCGTGGGTCATGGATCGACGGGGCATCTACTATGACTCGTCGGCGCCGTCAGACCTCGAACAGCTACTGCAGGCGGGTGATTTTGATGCGGCGACGGTCGCCAGGGCGCAGGCACTGCGCGAGCGCTTGGTGGCCACCGGCGTCACCAAGTACAACGTCGGTGCCCGAAGCTGGCAGCGTCCGGGTACGTCTTCTTCTGCGCCGGGCCGGGTCGGCGGACCGGCACAGCGCGTGATTCTGGTTCCCGGACAGGTCGAATCGGATGCTTCCCTGGCTTATGGCGCGCCGGGCGTCCGCCAGAATCTTGATCTCTTGCGCCAGGTACGCGCCGCCAACCCGACGGCTTACGTCCTCTACAAGCCCCATCCGGATGTCGCCGCCGGCTTGCGCGAGCCCGGGCACAACGAGGCGCTGGCCGCCGAGTACTGCGACGAAGTGGTGACGAACGTGGGCATGGGACAGTTGCTGCCGCAAGTCGACGAAGTGCACACCTTGACCTCGCTCACCGGCTTTGAAGCGCTACTGCGCGGCAAACCGGTCGTTTGCTACGGACAACCGTTTTATTCCGGCTGGGGTCTGACGACCGACCTGCTGCCACCGGAGCGTCGAACCCGCCGCCTGTCGCTGGACGAACTGGTTGCCGGTGTGCTGATCGTCTACCCGACCTACGTCTCGCGCACGACCGGTCGTTTCACCACCGCCGAACGCGCGCTCGATGAACTGTTGCTTTGGCGGCAGGAAAAGTCCGTGCTCCGTCCACTCGGGCAGCGAATGATCGGTCGGCTGTTCCGAAAAAAATGACCGCGTCGACGAAGCGTCTGATAAACCGTTTGCGGACGTCACTCCCTCGCGCTGCCTGTTGAACTCCTGACGGAAACGATGCTGAAGCGTCACTTTCTCTTTCTCCAGGGCGTCTGCTCGCCGTTTTTTGCTCGCCTCGCCGATCGCTTGCAGGCCGACGGCCACCGCGTGTTCAAGGTCAACTTCAATGCCGGTGACTGCCTGTACTGGGGCACGCGTCCGTCCGGGTTCTTTCGCGGCGAGATGTCGCAACTTGCCGGCTATCTTGACCGCAAGTACCGTGAGTTTGAAATCAGCGACCAAGTCCTGTTCGGCGATCGCCGTCCGGTACATCGGCCGGCAGTCGACCATGGCTCGGCGCTGGGAATACGCACGCACGTCTTTGAGGAAGGCTACTTCCGTCCGCACTGGGTGACGCTGGAGCGGGAAGGCGTCAACGGACACTCGCTGCTGCCACGTGATCCGGACTGGTTTCGCCGTGTCGGCGGGCGACTGCCGGATTTCCGGAAGGGTCGACCGTTTCACTCGCCTTTCTTCATCCGTGCAGCGCACGACGTGGCCTATCACCTGGCCGGCATGAGCAATCCATTGTTTTTCCCGAAGTATCGACGGCATGCTCCGGTCAATGCGGCGGTAGAATACGCCGGCTACCTTCGCCGGATGGCGATGTTGCGTTTCCGTGCGCCGCGTGACGCGCGATCGATCGACCAACAGGTGGCTAGCGGCCTGCCGTACTACCTCTTGCCGTTACAGTTGAGCAGTGACGCGCAGATCCGTGATCACAGCCGCTTCGACGACATGCGGGGTGTCCTGGAGTACGTCGTCGAGTCGTTCGCGCACCACGCCCCAGAGAGAGCGTGTCTGGTGATCAAGAACCATCCGCTCGACGCCGGCCTGGAAAACCACCGGCGGACGGTCAGCCATCTGTCGCAGCGATTTTCCTTGCCCGGACGGCTGGTTTATCTGGAAAGTGGCGATCTTGACAAGCTCCTGCCGTCGGCTCGTGGTGTGGTGACGGTCAATAGTACCGTCGGCTGCCTGTCGCTGGCCGCTGGCTGCCCGACCTACACCTTGAGTGACCCGATCTACAACCTGCCTGGCTTGACCTTTCAAGGAACGCTCGATGAATTCTGGCAAGGCGGTGTCAAGCCGGACGCCGAGCTTTTTCGCCGTTTCCGCAACACGGTGATCTACGCGACCCAGGTGAACGGCGGCTTCTACTGCGCAACGGGAATCGAAATGGCGATCGAGAACTCGCGGCGCTTCCTCGAAGACGAACGGTCGCCGCTTGAGGAACTGCTTTGAGCCGCCGCAGGGAGCCGCACTGCATCGTGATCACCGGCGCGACCGGCGGAATCGGTGGTGCGCTGGCGGCCGTCTACGCGGCACCTGGCAACCGCCTGATTCTGCAGGGGCGCAACGAGCAGCGTCTGCGCGAGCTGACGGCGATCTGCAACCGACAAGGGGCGCAAGTGCTTACCCAGGTGCTCGATCTGTCTGACCGCCATGCACGTGACGCGTGGCTGCACAGCATGATGGCGCGCGAGCGTCCGGATCTGGTGATCGTCAACGCGGGCGTCAACACGGACATCGGACCGCTGCGTGCCGGCGAAGATTGGCCGACCGTCGAACGGCTGATCGAAGTCAATGTCGTGGCGGCGATGGCGACTGTCGACGCCGCGTTGCCGGTGATGCGCGCGCGCGGCAGCGGCCAGATTGCCTTGATCAGCTCGCTGGCCGCGTATTACGGGCTGCCGCTGACGCCGAGCTACTGCGCCAGCAAAGCAGCGCTGAAGGCGTACGGCGAAGCGCTCCGTGGCTGGCTGGCCGGCGAAGGCATTGCCGTGAGCGTGGTGATGCCGGGTTACGTCGAGTCCGCGATGTGCAATGCGATGCCGGGACCGAAACCGTTTCTGTGGCCGGCCGAGCGGGCGGCGCAGCGCATCCGTCGCGATCTGGCGCGTAACCGGGCGCGCGTCAGCTTTCCTTTTCCGCTCAATCTCGGAACCTGGTTACTTTCGGCGTTGCCACCGGCGATCTCGCAACGCGTCCTGCGTCTGCTCGGTTACGGTGGGTGACGCTTTCGCGTGGGCCGCTGGGCCGGCGATCGCCTGCGGCGCCGTGCTCTCGCTGTCGGTCGAACACGGGCTCAAGCCGCGACCGGTCGCCTTCTGGCGCCGGCCGCGGGCAGCACTGGCACTGCACGCCGGTCTCTGGCTGCTCCTGGTCAGCGTCGTACTGCTCGTCGTCTGGCGCCCGATCTTCGCCGTCATGACCGTACTTGCCGGGCAGTTGTTTCTCGTCCTGGTCAGCAACGCCAAGTATCACGCGTTACGCGAGCCGTTCATTTTTCAGGATTTTGAGTACTTTTCCGACGCCCTGCGGCATCCGCGTCTCTACCTGCCGTTTCTCGGTGCCGGGCGCGCCGTCGTTGCCGCGTCGGGCGTGTGCGCTGCGGTTTCTGGCGGACTCCTGCTGGAGCGCGTCGTCCTGGTCGACGTCTCGTCCGAAGCCTTTCTTGTCGGCTGTGGCGTCTTCATCGCCAGCGGCGGATGGCTCATTGCCTGGGGACGCAGCCGGCTGCCACCGCCAACCCTGGACGCCGAACACGACGTTCGAACGCTCGGTCTGGTGGCCGCGCTCTGGAGTTACGGCGAAGCGGAATTGCGTCCCTGTTCGCCAATCGCCACCCGCTCGCCGTATCGGTTTCCGGCGGACTCGAGTCAGGTGAGTCGCCCGACGGCAACGCTGGTGGTGGTGCAAAGCGAGTCCTTTTTCGACCCGCGGCCACTGTACTGCGGCATTCGACCAACGGTCTTGAGCGCGGTGGACGCGTTACGCACCCGCGCCGTGTGCCACGGACCGCTCACTGTCGCGGCCTGGGGCGCCAATACCGTGCGCACCGAGTTCGCCTTTCTTTCCGGGCTGGCCGCCGAGTCGCTCGGCGTGCACCGCTTCAATCCCTACCGCCGGATCGCACGCCACGACGTGGTGACCCTGGCCAGCGTGCTCAGGCGCCACGGCTATCGCACGCTGTGCGTTCATCCGTACGCCGCCAGTTTCTACGCACGCGACCGCGTCTACGGCCATCTCGGCTTCGACGAGTTCGTCGATCTGCGCAGTTTTTCCACTGCCGCGCGTTGCGGTCCCTACGTCGCCGACTGGGAAGTCGCGAAGTACGTCCGCGGCCGGCTGGAGCAAGCCTCGTCGCAGCCGCTGTTCGTCTTTGTGATCACGATGGAGAATCACGGACCGCTGCATCTCGAAAACGTCACCGCCGAAGACGTCGAACGCTTCTATTCGACGCCACCCCCCATCGGCTGTGACGACCTGACGATCTATCTGCGCCATCTCGCCAATGCTGACCGCATGGCCGACAGCTTGCGTCAGACACTTGCGTCGCTGCCTGGACCGTCGTACCTGTGCTGGTATGGGGATCACGTGCCGATCATGCCGGAGACCTATCGCCTCCTCGGTACGCCGGACGGACGAACCGATTACTTCATCTGGCGGACGGATGGCGAGCCTGGTTCAGGCGAGTGCCAGGGAAAAAGGGTTGAAGAGCTTGGCCCGCTGCTGTGGCAACTTCTCAGTCGTGCAGAAACCGACCACCGATCGGCGTGAAGCCGTCGCGAAGCGACTCCGCTCGACCTGACGTGTGGATGCCATTCGACACGGACCTGGCAGCCGAGAAACGGACGCCATTCAAGCGGCGGGACGACAGCTGCCGCAGCGCGTTCGTAAACCCGGCCGGCGAAGACGTTGGCCAACGAGATTATTGACTTGTTCGACGGTCGCCGCAATGGTGGTGGCGGCTTGACTCTGCTGCGACGATCCCTCGGCGACGGTTGACGAGGAAGTCGAAAGCCCAGCCGCCGCGCGCGATACCTGGTCGACGCTCTGCAACAGCTGGCGCAGCGAGGCTTGCATCGTTGCCATCAGTTTGTTGAAGGCGTCCGCGGTGCGCCCGATTTCGTTGCCGCCAGAAAACGTCAGCCGGCGCGTGAAGTCGCTACCATTCTCGACCGCCTCGATCTCTCTCTGGATTTGGCCGAGCTGAATCGCCACGGTTCGTGCAAGTAGCCACAACGAGCCGACGGCGGCGATCAGGAAAACAATGCCGATCGACAGAAAGAGCAACTGGTGTTGAGCGTGCTCGACCGAGGCGCGAGCTGCGTTATCGAGCGCTTCGTTGGTCTTGATCTGCTTGTCGATCAGCGCTCGCAGATTCTTGACCATCACACTGCCAGCCGCATTGGTGACCTTTGCTCGGTACTCGGCGGCTTCTTCCTTCTTGTCGGCGTCGATCAGTTCGAACCACTTCGGCGCGCCCGCCTTGTACTGGTGAAAGGCCGTTCACGGCCGGCTCTGCGCAGCCGGCGGGCTGCAGCGGCGGCAACCACCGGGTCGCTCGCCTGCAGCCGTCTGCCGCGTGTGCTGATAGCGAGCAAGGCCCTGGCGTTCTTCCTACATCAGGGCCTCGCGCTGTGTGCGCAGTCGCGCAAGTTGCGAGAGCACCCGCCGTACGTCTTTGCGCTTGTCCAGCGGATCGTCCAGGTCGGCGTTGTCACACCAGCAAGGCCGGCGATCGTGGCGTCCGTCGCGGCGATACGGGCGCGGATCGCGGCGAACGCCTGCCGCGCGTCAAGGAAGTCGCGTGGCGCCTCGTCGAGTGCGCCCGCCGCGGCTTCGGCGTTGAACAGCGCGCCGAGTGCCGTCGACCAGGCTTCCAGCGAAGACGGGACGGCGCACGCCGGCGGCAGCCGGAACGCCGAGCACGTGATGGAGAAAGGCGAAAACCAGATTCCGGCGCGTCTTGCGCGGGTGACGCCTACGGCAGGCGACGGGCGACGATCAGTGCGGTGTGGACGCGAAAACGGCTTCCAGCGTCGGAGCGGTCAGCACGGCGTCGCTCCAGGTCTCGAGTTCGCTCTCGGTGGCGTGCGTCAGACGTTCGACCACCACCGCCGGCAACGCCCCAAAGCGGCGCTCGAGTAGTCGCGCGAGGAGTCTTGCTTCGCCGGCGAGCCGGCCTTCCTGCAGCCCTTGTTGCCACCATCCCGTTGCAGAGGACTAGCGGCAGGATCGGCGGCAGCTTGCCGTCGGCCAGCCATTCCCCCGGAACCCAGTCTTGCAGCGGATCGCGCACCCTCTCGGGACGGCCGAAGAGCCGCTTGTAGCCGGTGTCGTGATCGCGGATCATGTGAGGATTGCAAGTGACCGGACGGCCCCGCGAGGCCAAGCTACGTCCGCGGGGACCAGCGTGAGCGTGCCGGCAACCTTCTTTTCAGTGCCTTGACAAGCGCTCCGGCGCCCGGTAGATTCGCCGTTCGCTCAGGCCACTGGCCGGGGTTGGCGCCGATTTGACGATTGCAGATTGCGGGCGCGCTACAAATACCGCTAAAGCGAAGCCCACACCGGAACCCGTCGCGCTTTGCGCCGACGGGTTTTTGCTTTTTCCCGCTTTCTCCCGCACGCAAGGCGACTAAAGCCAGCAAAGGATCAACATGCAGCCCGACCGTACCGCCGAACTGAAAAGCCGTCTCGACAAGCAGATTCTCGTCCTCGACGGGGCGATGGGGACGATGATCCAGCGCCACGGGCTGCGCGAGGCGGATTACCGCGGCGAGCGCTTCGCCGACCATGCCTGCGATCTCAAAGGCAACAACGACCTGCTGCTGCTCACCCGTCCGGCGATCATCCGCGACATCCACAGCGAGTACCTGGCGGCGGGCGCTGACGTCATCGAAACCAACACCTTCAACGCCACCCGCGTTTCCCAGGCCGATTACGGGCTGCAGGCGATCGTCCACGAACTGAACTTCGCCGGCGCGCGCCTGGCGCGCGAGCTGTGCGACGAATTTTCCGCGCGCAATCCGGCCAAGCCGCGCTTTGTCGCGGGTGTGCTCGGCCCGACCTCGCGCACGGCGTCGATCTCGCCCGACGTCAACGACCCTGGCTACCGCAATGTCCGTTTCGACGAGCTGGTCGACAACTACGGCGAAGCGATTCGCGGCCTTTGCGAGGGCGGTGCCGACCTCCTGCTCGTGGAAACGGTGTTCGATACGCTGAACGCCAAGGCGGCGCTGTTCGCGCTCGAGCAACACTTCGCTGCGCTCGGCCGGCGGTGGCCGGTGATGATTTCGGGGACGATCACCGACGCCTCGGGACGTACGCTCTCCGGGCAGACCGCGGAGGCGTTCTGGAACTCGCTGCGACACGTGCGGCCGCTCTCCTTCGGTCTGAACTGCGCGCTCGGTGCCGCCGAATTGCGGCAGTACGTCGAAGAGTTGTCGCGGCTCTGCGACTGCTTCGTCTCGGCGCATCCCAACGCCGGACTGCCGAACGCGTTCGGCGGTTACGACGAGACACCCGAGCAGCTGGCGGCCGAGCTGGCCGATTGGGCACGGCAGGGTTTTGTGAACGTCGTCGGCGGTTGCTGCGGCACCTCGCCGGCGCATATCGCGGCGATCGGCGCTGCCGTCGCCGGCGTCGCGCCGCGGCGCGTACCACAGCACGACGCCAGCTTGCGGCTGTCCGGGCTGGAACCGTTCAACGTCGGCAAGGACTCGCTATTCGTCAATGTCGGCGAGCGGACCAACGTCACTGGCTCGCGCGTGTTTGCGCGGATGATCCTCGAAGGGCGCTTCGACGACGCGCTGGCGGTCGCTCGCCAGCAGGTCGACAACGGCGCGCAGGTGATCGACATCAACATGGACGAGGCGATGCTCGATTCACAGGCGGCGATGGACCGCTTCCTGAAGCTGATCGCGAGCGAGCCCGACATTGCGCGGGTGCCGATCATGCTCGACTCGTCGAAGTGGGCGGTCATCGAAACCGGCCTCAAGTGCATCCAGGGCAAAGGGATTGTCAACTCGATCTCGCTCAAGGAAGGCGAGGCCGAGTTTCTCCGTCAGGCGCAACTGGCGCGGCGCTACGGCGCGGCAGTGGTGGTCATGGCTTTCGACGAGGCCGGACAGGCTGACAGCTATCAGCGCAAGATCGACATCTGCGCGCGCGCCTACCGGCTGCTGACCGAAACCGCCGACTTCCCGGCCGAGGACATCATCTTCGACCCGAATATTTTCGCCATTGCGACCGGCATCGAAGAACACAACACCTACGCGGTCGACTTCATCGCCGCCTGCGCCTGGATCCGCGCTCATCTCCCCGGGGCGCAGGTGTCGGGCGGCGTCTCGAATGTCTCCTTCTCGTTCCGCGGCAACGATCCGGTACGCGAGGCGATCCACACGGTTTTCCTTTACCACGCGGTGAAGGCCGGTCTGTCGATGGGGATCGTCAACGCCGGCATGCTCGGCGTCTATGACGAACTCGACCCCGCGTTGCGCCAGCGCGTCGAAGATGTCGTCCTCAACCGGCGTCCCGACGCCGCCGAGGCGCTCGTCGAGTTGGCGCAGACGGTCAGGGAAAGCAAGGCGAAGGACGGCGGCGGCCCCGACCTCGCGTGGCGCGAGCTGCCGGTCGAGGAGCGGCTGACGCACGCGCTGGTCAAGGGAATCGTCGATTTCGTCGTCGCCGACACCGAGGAATGCCGGGCGGCGCTCGAAGCCGCCGGCAGGCCGCCGCTGGCGGTGATCGAAGGGCCGCTGATGAACGGCATGAACGTCGTCGGCGACCTCTTTGGCGCCGGCAAGATGTTTCTGCCGCAGGTGGTCAAGTCGGCGCGCGTGATGAAGCAGGCGGTGGCGCATCTGATCCCGTACATCGAAGCCGAGAAGCTGCGCAGCGGCATCGGCAGCAAGGGCAAGGTCGTTCTGGCGACAGTCAAGGGCGACGTGCACGACATCGGCAAGAACATCGTCGGCGTCGTTCTCGGCTGCAACGGTTATGAAGTCGTCGACCTCGGCGTGATGGTCGCCTGCGACCGGATTCTCAACGCGGCGCGCGAGCACGGCGCGCACGTGGTCGGCCTTTCGGGACTGATCACGCCGTCGCTCGACGAGATGAGCCACGTCGCGAGCGAGATGGAACGGCTCGGCTTCGCCGGCGATGGCCAGGCGATTCCGCTGCTGATCGGCGGCGCGACGACCAGCCGCGCCCACACGGCGATCAAGATCGCCCCCAACTACTCGGGACCGGTGGTTTACGTACCCGACGCCTCGCGCGCCGTCGGTGTCGTCACCCGTTTGCTGTCGGCCGACAACGCGACTAATTTCGCCGCCGAGGTTGCTGCCGACTACGCGCGGCTGCGGACGCAGCACGCGAACAAGAAGGGAACGCCGCTGCTGCCATTGGCCAGCGCGCGCGCCAACCGATTCCGCTGGAACGCCGACCCGCAGTACCGGCCGGCGGCGCCAAGACAGCCGGGGATACACGTCCTGCGGGCGGTCGACCTCGCTACGGTGGCCGAATTCATCGACTGGGGACCCTTCTTCCAGACCTGGGATTTGGCCGGCAGTTTTCCCGCGATCCTCGACGATACGCTGGTTGGAGCGACGGCGCGCACCGTCTACAACGATGCGCAGGCGATGCTCGGACGAGTAATCAGCGAACAGTGGCTGCAGGTCAACGCCGTCTGCGGACTCTTTCCGGCAAACGCAGACGGCGACGACCTCGTGATCTACGCCGACGAGACGCGCCGCGAGCGCTTGATGACCTGGCGCAACCTGCGCCAGCAGCACGAGCGGCCGGCTGGCAAGCCACACTACTGCCTCAGCGACTTCGTCGCCGAGGAGGGTACGCCGGACTGGGTTGGCGCCTTTGCGGTTGCTGCCGGCTTCGGCATCGAGAACAAGCTCGCGGAGTTTGCCGCCGCGCACGACGACTACCACGCGATCCTGCTGAAGTCGCTCGCTGACCGCTTGGCGGAAGCCACCGCCGAATGGCTGCACGCCCGTGTACGGCGCGAGCTTTGGGGCTACGCGGCCAGCGAGACGCTCGATCACGCTGAACTGATCCGCGAAGCGTACCGCGGCATTCGGCCGGCGCCCGGTTACCCGGCTTGTCCCGACCATACGGCCAAGGGCGATCTGTTCACACTCCTCGATGCGCCGGGCAACGCCGGAATCGGCCTCACCGAGTCGTTCGCGATGACGCCGGCCGCCGCCGTTTCCGGCTTCTATTTGGCGCATCCGCAGGCACGCTACTTCGCCGTCAACAAGATCGGGCGCGATCAACTCACCGACTGGGCCGGACGAACCGGCTTCAGCGTCGATGACGCGCAGCGCTGGTTGGCGCCTTTGCTTTAGCGTCGATCAAGGGACGGCGCCGGATGAGCAGCCCTTCGCTGCCGGATTTTGTCGTTCGTGACGTTGACCTGTCGCTGCGCACGACGCTGGCGTTGCCGGGGCGCGCCGCGTTCTACGCCGAGATATCCGACACGACGCAGTTGCGTGCGCTCGCCGGTCGCTGCGCCTTGCGCCGCTTCGTCCTCGGCGCCGGCAGCAATCTGGTGCTCACTGGCGACTTCGATGGCTTGCTGCTGCACATGGCGATCGGCGGCCGTCGCCTGTTCGCCGAGGACGTCGACGCTTGGTACGTGCAGGCCGGTGCCGGCGAAAACTGGCACACTTTTGTCGAGTGGACGCTGGCCCGTGGTTGGCCAGGACTCGAGAACCTGGCGCTGATACCGGGGACTGTCGGTGCGGCGCCGATCCAGAATATCGGCGCCTATGGGCTCGAGGTCGCCGAGCACTTCGCCTGGCTCGACGCGGTAGACCTGGCGACCGGACAAACCGTTCGTCTCGACCGCGACGCGTGTCGATTTGCCTACCGCGACAGTATGTTCAAGCAACAGGGATGGCACCTCGACGCCCGTCTGGTGATTACCGGCGTCACCTTCCGCCTGCCGAAAACGTGGCGGTCGAGGATCGCCTACCCCGCGTTGGCGGCCGAACTCGAAGCGCGCGCGATTGCGCGCGCCAACGCTCGCCAGATCGCCGACGCCGTGATCGCCATTCGTCGTCGCCGCCTGCCCGATCCGGCGTCGATTCCCAACGCCGGCAGCTTTTTCCACAACCCCTTGGTCGAAGCGCCGGTCGCCGCTCGGCTGGCCGCCGATTACCCCGAACTTCCTCGTTACCCGCAGGCCGACGGCGGCGTCAAACTCGCCGCCGGCTGGCTGATCGAACGCTGCGGCTGGAAGGGACGCGACCTCGGACGGGCGGGGATGTACGCGCAGCAGGCGCTGATTCTGGTCAATCGTGGCGGCGCGCAGGCGGACGACGTCATCGCCCTTGCACAAGCCGTTCAGGCGGCGGTACGCGCGCGCTTCGGCGTCGAACTGACGCCAGAGCCGGTGTTTCTGTAACGACTTCTGGCCGGCGTCGCGCTCAGAACTGCTCGCCAGGTCGCAGAAAACGCCACTGGCCGAGCGGCAGGTCGCCCAGCCTGACCAAGCCGATGCGGACGCGCTTGAGGCCGGTGACACGCAGGCCGACGAGTTCGCACATCCGCCGGATCTGCCGCTTCCTGCCTTCGCGCAGCACGAAGCGCAGTTGATCGTCGTTGATCCAGTCGACGCCGGCCGGGCGCAACGGCCGCTGGTCAAGGCTGAGGCCGTGCCGAAGCAGCGCGAGTCCCTTGTCGCTGAGCTTGCCTGCAACGCGCACCAGGTATTCCTTGTCGACCGGCGAGTCGTCGCCGATCAGACGGCGCGCGACCCGCCCGTCCTGCGTCAGGACCAGCAGGCCGCTGGAATCGACGTCGAGACGGCCCGCCGGCGCCAACCCCTGCAGGCACGTCGGGTGAAACCGCGGCGTGTCTGCCGACCAGCACTGCGTTTCCGGCCGAATTAGCGTCACTGCCGGCGTGCAACCCGGCTCGGGCTGTCCCGACACATAACCGACGGGCTTGTGCAGCAGGATCGTCAGTTGGCTCTGTTGCTGCGCGCGCGCCGCCGGGTCAAGCGTGACGATCGCAGTCGGATCGACGCGGCTGCCGAGTTCACCAACCCGCTGGCCATCGACCGAGACCCAGCCGCGGGCGATGAAGACGTCGGCCTCACGACGCGAGCACAAGCCGCGCTCAGCCATCAGCTTCGAGACGCGAACGCCCGCTGCCGGGGCGGCGGACGGTGCCGGAGTGCTCGCCGTTCCCGTCGTGGCCAAGCGGCGGATGCGGGTCCTCGCGGGCTGCCCGGCGTTCAATCAGGCAATGTCCAGCAGCTCGATCTCGAACACCAGCTTGGCGTTCGGCGGAATCATCCTGCCCGCGCCACGCGCTCCGTAAGCGAGTTCTGGCGGAATCGTCAGCTTGCGGATTCCCCCGACGTTCATTCCGGGAACGCCTTCCTCCCAGCCGGCGATGACGTGCCGGCCGTCGAGCGGGAAACGGAAGGGTTCATTGCGGTCCCTGCTCGAATCAAACTTCTTGCCGTCGACGAGCCAGCCGGTGTAATGCACGATGACGTGCTGTCCGGAGCTCGCCGTCGGACCGCTGCCAACGATGATCTCCTCAATCTGCAGGCCGCTCGGTGTGGTGACGATAGGCATTTCTGGTCCTCCCCCAACGAAAAAGGCCAAGTGTATCCCAGCAATCGTTCGTGCGGCGAACCGCCGGCCCGTTGGTAAGACCCTCGGTAGCGTCGCCGCTTCGGCTTCCCTCCGCTGGACAGGGTCCACTCCGACTCGGCAGGGCGTCGATCAACGTCTGGGCTGAGTACGCGATGGAAAACTTTCGCTTACACTTCCCTGATCTGATGGAATAGCGGAGGGCGGGAATGGACAGCGATCTGGGCGCGACGGCGAAGGTCGCCGACCGCGAAGCCTTGCAGGAGTTCATTGAGGCCTTGCACGAACACCTGACGACGATCGAGCGCGACTTGGCGAGCTTGCAGGAGACCCCGGGAAACCGTGAACGGATCGGCAGCCTGTTTCGCGCTTTGCACACGATCAAGGGCGATGCGGCGTTCTGTCAGGTTCCGTGGGCGGTCGCGATCGTACACCCGATCGAAACCATTCTTGATCGCGTCCGACGTGACAAACTGGTTTTCGGCGAGGACATCGCCGACGTGATTCAACTGGCGATGGACCGTCTCGACGACGCCGTCGACCGACTGGCACGCGGCGCTACGGTGACCGACCTGGGTCTGCCGGCGCTGGTTGCCGGGCTTGAACGACTCGCGTTGGCGGCGCCTGACCACTTCTCGGACGCACTGGTCGAGGTCATGGCAGAGCTTGCCGGTCTGGACGCAGAGACCGCCCGGCTGGCACCGCGAAAAACCGGCGAGGAAACGACGCAAGCGGACGATCTGCGCTTTTTTCTTGTGCTCGCCGAACAGCTCGAAGCCCGGGCCCCCCCGTTCAAAGGTCGCGCGCGACGTCTGCTGCGTCTGGCGAGCGAGACGAACCAGCTTGCCGGTTCGCCTATAGATCCGCTGCAACTCGAAGCCGCGGTGTATATGCACGACGTCGGGATGATGTTCCTGACCGAGTCCGCTTGGTTGAAAGCAACGGCGCTGACCGCGGCGGACCGGACGGCGCTGCACTTGCATCCGCTCTTCGCGGCGGGTCTGCTGCGCCGAATGAAAGGCTGGGCGGCGGCGGCCGAAATGGTCGCGCAGCACCATGAAATGCCGAACGGCAAGGGCTATCCGGCGGCGTTAAGCGGCGACGAGATCTGTCCTGGCGCAAGCTTGCTGGCGATCCTCGACGCCTTCGAGTCGATCACCCTGAGATACGGCGACCACGGCCGCAACCGTTCGCTGCTCAAGGCGATCACCGAGATCAACGCCTGCGATCGGCAGTTTGCCCCCGACTGGATCGACGCTTTCAATCAGGTGCTTCGGAGTAAGGTCCGGGAGCGATGAACGATGAGGCGCCCGATCTGACGCGCCGTTTCGGGGGCGTCGCACGGCTGTACGGCACCGACGCGCTGCAGTCGCTGAACCGGGCGCGGGTGGCGGTCGTCGGACTCGGCGGGGTCGGTTCCTGGGTCGCAGAAGCACTCGCCCGTTCGGCAGTGGGCGGCATGACGCTGGTCGATCTGGACATGGTTGCCGAATCCAACGTCAATCGCCAGGTCCATGCGCTCGACGCCGAATTCGGCCGCGCCAAGGTGAGCGTCATGGCGCAGCGCTTGCGAGCGATCAACCCCGCCTGCGCGGTCACCGAGATCGAGGACTTTGTGACGCCCGAGAACGTCGACGCACTGCTCGACGAGCGTTTCGACTTCGTGGTCGACGCGATCGATCAGGTGTGGGCAAAAGCGGCGATGATCGCGTGGTCCCGGCGGCGTCGCGTTCCCCTGATCACCGCCGGTGGCGCCGGGGGCCAGGTCGATCCGACGCGCATCCAGATCGCTGACCTCGCGCTGACCGTCGAGGATCCTTTACTCGCCAGGGTACGTTCGCTGTTGCGCCGAGACTACGGATTCCCGCGTCTGGCCAAGCAACGCTTTGGCGTGCCGGCGGTCTTTTCCAGCGAGCCGCTGCGCCGGCCGGTAACCAACGCCGCTTGCCCGTCGCAGCGCGCCGGCGGTGGGTTGAACTGTGCCGGAATGGGTTCGTCGGTCTGCGTGACGGCAACCTTCGGGCTGTTGGCGGCAGCCGAGGTGATCAAGGGACTGGTCGCCGCGAAATCGGTTGCCAGGCCGATGTAGCGATCGCCGACGATCGCGCGTCCTGGCTCAGCCGATCACGACCCGGTTCTTCCCCGCCTGCTTGGCGGCGTACATTGCGTCGTCGGCGCGTTTAGTCACCGAAGTCTGTGTGTCGTCGGGACGCAAGTCGGTGACGCCAGCACTGAAGGTGATCAGTTGCCGATCGTTGTTGTGCAGGAAGAAGCGCTTGGTCAGCTCGCGCTGCAGGCGAACGATCGCCGTCTGTGCGTCCTCGATCGACGTATCCGGCAAGAGGAGGATGAACTCTTCGCCACCGTAGCGGGCAACGGTATCCTGCGGTCGCATCGTTTCACGGATCACCGTCGCCAGGTGTACCAGCGCCGCGTCGCCCGCATCGTGACCGAGCGAATCGTTGAGCCTCTTGAAGTTGTCGATGTCGAGCAGGGCGATGCAAAGGCACGAGCGCCGACGCTGCGAGCGCGCGGCTTCCTTGGCGAAGGCCTCGTCGAGACCGCGACGATTCAGCGCGCCCGTCAGCTGGTCATGACGAACCAGCGTGCTCGCCTTGTCGAGCTCGCTCTGGAGCTCGCCGATCCGTTTTTCGGCTTCTTCGACTCGCAGTTTGGCCGCACGCAACTCGTCGCGCGAGCGCTGGGCATTCAGCTGAATGATCTGCGTCTCGCGGATCACTTCCGCCAGCACGCCTTCGAGCTGTCCGATATCTTCCGCCTGGTTGATCTTGTCGGCGCAGACCTGAATCTTGTCGTGATAGTCGGACGTGGAATCGGCGAACTCGGCAAGGTGATCGACGAAACCGGCAAGCATCTGCTTCAACGCGTCCTTGGCCTCGTTGAGGCTGTGCTTGAGCTGGCTCTGCTTGAAAATGACCTCTTTCAGGCGGTGTTCGGCGTCGCCAAGCGAGCGGATGCTCAGCGGCTTGGCCACGATATCGCGCACGATGGCGATCTGGCCCGTCAACCATCCATCCTCGACGACCAGTTCACCGACGTTCTCGATCAGCAGTTGCAACAGGTTCAAGAGGCCCGTGCGCAGTTCATTGCGATCTTCGGCGAGGATTTCAAGACGGAAGGCAAAGCGTTTGAGCGCCGCCGACAACCCTTCTGTCGCCGCCGGCGACGACGTCGTGCGCACTTTGTGCGCCAGATCCTTGGCTTCGGCGGCGAGTTCCGGTTCATCGGTCAGCTGCGTCGCAATCACCCCCTCGAGCGTGTAGACGAACAGCGAGCGCAGTTCGAGATCGATGACCTCAGCCTTATCTGGACCATCGTTGGCAACCGGACTTACCGGCGGTTCGCCGTGAGCCGTCGCCCCGGTGATGCCGGCGGGTTCGACGAGCGGGATTTCGTTGCCGGCAGTCGCCCCGGTCAGCCAGGACCTGACCAAACCCTGCAAGCGGCCAAAGAACAATTCGCGGTTCGACGCCCCGCCAGCAAGCACACGTTCCAGCGATTCGCGTTTGCGAGCCACGGTAACGCCCGCCTGGCTGCTTTCCCAGCCGCGCACGAAGTCGGCAAACAGCTCGTTCCAGGGCTGGTCCTGCTCCTTGCTGATGTCGCGCACGAGGTCGCTCAAACTGCCTTGCAGTGCCGTCCAGTCGCGCGCCAGCAGCGCTGTTTCGAAACGTTTCGCGAGTTTCTGTTGTAGCGCGCTGTCTCGCGGCAGCGAGGCGGCCAGCGCCTTGAATTCGCGCTCCGGGAAAGCCGCTTCTGCCGTATCGGTAGTGCCCGCGATCTCGTGATAAAGCGCGCGGTAATTCTCGGGCAGCGGCGACAGGCGCCGGACAGCCAGCAGGCGCAAGGCTTCACGGGCAATTTCCGAGGGATTCGACAGGGTGGGCATGGGGTGTCAGGGTCGAAGGCAAGCGGGCCATTCTAGCAGCCGTGTTTACCGCGGCAAAGGCCGGTTTGACGGATTGACCGGCGCGTTGTGTCGCCGCTGGCAATCGGCGTAGAATTCGACCCTCGGGCGGGCGTCGTATAATGGCAATACCCTAGCTTCCCAAGCTAGAGCAGAGGGTTCGATTCCCTTCGCCCGCTCCAGTCATTTCGGCGTTGTCGGTCAGCCTTGGGTGGTCCCGCGCACTCGACGACGCGGGAAACACCGGCTACGCGCCCGCAGCCACGAGCTGTTTCAGGATCACTCCCGATAGCCGCCGGTCGGACTTGACCAGACAGGCGGCTAGCGTGCGACGACGCGCGCGCCCTCGCCGCTGCCTTCGATGAACACGCTTTGTCCCGTAAACAGGTTGGGATTGATCGGCTGTGTCACCGAAACGAGCACGCCGGTGCTGGTGCGAACGACGATCTGCTGACCAGGGATCGGTTGGTCGTGCGTCTTCTGGATTTCATTGCCGACGACGGCGCCGCCAACGGTACCGAGAACCATCGCCACATCACGACCGGTGCCGCCACCAATCAAGCTGCCGAGTCCGAGACCGGCGAGGCCGCCGACCACGGCGCCAACGCCCGGGTGATGATTGCTCTGCAGCTGAACGAGCGTGATGTGTTCGATCACCCCCGATCGGATCTGGAGTTCACCCAGCGGCGGTCCGGGAACGGCGCAGGCACTCAGCAGGATGAGGGCAAGGAAACAGGCCAGGAATTTGCGGAGCATCGTTTTCTCCAGGAAGTGGCGCCCCGGTTTTTCCAGGACTCAGGCCGGATCGATCGCGGCCACGGGATCGCCGATACGGCAAGGCTGCCGGCGCAAATACGAGCCTCAATGCTAGCGCAAGAAAGGCGCCATTTACTAGCGGGGACTGATGTCGGCGAGCCCATCTGTATGCTGCGCGTAGGATGAAAAATGGGTCCAGCGCGCTAATTTAATTTGATAAGTTTATCTGAACAGGGGTAAAGAACGGGCGATTGTGGAGCCTCCTGAGGCGGCGACAGCCGTATGCCGAAGCGGCTCACCCCTGTGCCGAACGCCGAGGCGTTCGGCCGAGACTTTAATCCGAAACCAACAGGAGAGACTTCCGATGAAGCCCTATACGTCAATCGTCACCCTTTCCCTTCTCACTGCCCTTGCTGCCTCACCGTCGGCCTTTGCAGTCCCCAATCTCGCGTTGGGCGCGGACACCTCTGCGTCTGACGATGGTTGGGGCGGTGGTACGTCGAAATCGGACCTGGTCGACGGCAAAGCGAGCTACTACGACACCTGGGCCCATGGCCTGGCGGCACCTTGGGGTTGGGGTGGACGCTATTTCAATGTCGTCGTCGACTTCGCGTCCGAGACGACGTTCAATCGGGTCGTTACTTGGTGGCATCGCGGCGAACGCGACGCGCCGAACTTCGTCGATATCCAGATCTGGAACGGCGTACGCTCGACTTGGGACACGATTTACTCGACCAGCGACGCGTTCAGCCGGGTGGGACCGTATGACGACCCGACGACCTGGACGTCGAGCCCGATCGACTTTTTCTTTCCTGCCGTCACCTCCGACAAGATGCGTCTGGTCTACGACAACCGCGAGATTTATGAGCGTTCGGGCTACCACGGATGGTTGCACGAAATAGCCGTCTTCAACGTTGCCGCAGTCCCCGAACCCACCTCTTCTGCTCTATTCGGCCTGGGCCTGCTTGGCCTGGGATGGGCTCGCCACGACCGGCGCCAGAGGGCCGATACGGGTTCCAGCCGGCACCGCTGAGAGGGGCAGAAAAGCAGCGAGCCCCTGGCGAGAGCACTCACCCCTGACCCAGCCAACGAGACGCGAAACCCCCTTGCCGCGCGTCTCTTTGCCCCTCTTCAACGAGCATGAACGCCAACCTGATCACGATCAAGATCGAAGCCGACTCTCTTGAGGAGGCGCGCGACTGCTTGCGGGCGCGGCTGACGGACAATACCTTCGTCGTTTCCGAGGAGATCATCACCTACGGCGGCGCTCACGTCGCGCGAGCCAGCGCGGCAACCATCGACGCCGCGTTTGCGCTCGCCGAGGAGGAGATTCCAGACGACGCGACCATCCTCGAACGGCGACGCCTGTGCGATCCGACGTCGCGTACGCTCACGATTCACGCCCTCAACGAACGCAGCGCGTTGACCCGGCTCAATGCCGCGCTTACCGCGACCGAGACGATCAGGACCGTGCGGCGGGTCGCCGCTGGCCGGGAGGGATTTCTCGGCCTCGGGCGACAACCCGCTCAGTACGTCGCGGAAGTCACTCAGCCGGCGCGGGTCGAAGTGACGTACAAGCGCAAGGCCCGCATGGCCGCCAAGATCGGTTGCGAGTTGCGGTGCGGGTTCGACAAGGGACTTCTCGACGCGGCGGAGCGCAGCGCGACACCGGTCGATGTCGCGTGTGAAATCTGCGGGCGAACCTGTAGCGTGTTTGCCGGCCGTCCAGCGGACGGCGCGGATCGGGTGCTGACGCCGGGAATGGTTGAAGCCGCGGCGCGCTACTGCGAAAAGGACGACCTCGTCGTCTGCGGCGCATGTGTCAGCGCGTCGACGCGCGCTCGCGGCTTGCACCTTGGCGGGCGTCCTTGCCCGCGCTGTGGCGCAGACACCGTTTTCGCCACGGTCGCTCACTTGCGCATGACGACGACGCCCCTTCTCTGACCGCCGCCCGGTGGCCGCCGGGCGGTCGTCTTCTGCAGGCGTCTACATGCTGCGCCGGTACTGGCCGCCGACTTCGTAGAGCGCGCCGGTGATCTGTCCGAGCGAGCAAACGCGTACCGCGTCCATGAGAACGGCGAAGAGGTTGCCGTTCTCGATCACGGTCTGCTTGAGGCGCTCGATCATCGCCGGGGAAGCCATCGCGTTCCGACCCTGGAAACTCTGCAGGCGATTGAGCTGCGACTGCTTTTCTTCCTCGGTCGAGCGGGCGAGTTCGATTTCGATCGGAGCGTCGCCTTTCGGATTTCGGAAGGTATTGACGCCGACGATCGGAAACGAACCGTCGTGCTTCTTGTGCTCGTAGTAGAGCGATTCTTCCTGAATCTTGCCGCGCTGGTAGCCGGTCTCCATCGCGCCGAGGACGCCGCCGCGAGAAGCGATCGCTTCGAACTCCCTGAGCACCGCTTCTTCGACGAGGTCGGTCAGTTCTTCGATGATGAACGCCCCCTGATTCGGATTTTCGTTCATCGCCAATCCCCACTCGCGGTTGATGATCAACTGGATCGCCATTGCGCGGCGTACCGATTCCTCGGTCGGCGTCGTGATCGCTTCATCGTAGGCGTTGGTGTGCAGCGAGTTGCAGTTGTCGTAAATCGCGATCAGCGCCTGTAGCGTCGTGCGGATGTCGTTGAACGCCATTTCCTGTGCGTGCAGCGAACGGCCCGACGTCTGGATGTGGTACTTCAGCTTCTGGCTGCGTTCGTTGGCACCGTACTTGTACTTCATCGCCACCGCCCAGATGCGGCGGGCGACGCGGCCGATCACCGAGTACTCGGGGTCCATGCCGTTGCTGAAGAAGAACGACAGGTTGGGGGCAAAATCGTCGATGTGCATGCCACGCGCCAGATACGCTTCGACGTAAGTGAACCCGTTGGCGAGCGTAAACGCGAGTTGCGAAATCGGATTGGCGCCGGCTTCGGCGATGTGATAGCCGGAGATCGACACCGAATAGAAGTTGCCGATGTCGTTGTGCACGAAGAACTCCTGGATGTCGCCCATCATCTTCAGCGCAAACTCGGTCGAGAAGATGCAGGTGTTCTGTCCCTGGTCCTCCTTCAGGATGTCCGCCTGCACCGTGCCGCGAATGTTGGCGAGCACCCAGACGCGAATTTTCTGGATTTCGTCCTCGGTCGGTTCGCGCGCGTTGTCGCTGCGGAACTTCTCGATCTGCTGGTCGATCGCGGTGTTGAAGAACATCGACAGGAGGATCGGCGCCGGACCGTTGATCGTCAGCGACACCGAGGTCGTCGGCGCGCAGAGCTCGAAGCCGTCGAAGAGCGCCTTCATGTCGTCGAGCGTCGCGATCGAGACGCCCGAATTGCCGACTTTGCCGTAGATGTCGGGCCGTGCATCGGGATCGCAGCCGTAAAGCGTCACCGAGTCGAAGGCGGTCGACAAGCGCTTCGCCGGCATGCCTTCGGAAACCTTCTTGAAGCGCCGGTTGGTGCGGAAGGGGTCGCCCTCGCCGGCGAACATCCGTGTCGGGTCCTCGTTTTCGCGCTTGAACGCGAAAACGCCACCGGTGAAGGGGAAGGAGCCCGGAACGTTTTCCTTCATCAGAAAACGCAAGATTTCGCCGTCGTCCTTGTACGCCGGCAACGAGACCTTGCGGATCGGCGTTCCCGACAACGAGTTACTGGTCAGGCGCGTCCGGATTTCCTTGTCGCGAATCTTGACCACGTACTCGTCCTGCGCGTAAAGCTCACACGTCTTTGGCCAGAGGTCGAGGAGCTTTCTGGAGCGCTCGTCGAGCTGACCGTCCTTCCACCCGATCAGCTCGTCGAATTCACCGGCCGCCTTGCCGCATTGGACGAAGAGCTGTTTGGCGATACGCAGCGCCTGCCGCTGGCGAGCCACTTCCGCCTGTTCCGCCGAATGACGGTGGTAGCTGCGCAGCGCTTCGGCGATCTCGGCCAGGTAGCGAACGCGCTGTGGCGGCACGATGGCGCGCTGGGTTGACGGCCGCTTGCCGGTGACCAGGGGGAGTTTGCCCTTCTTCAGCTTGAGGCCGAAGCCGTGCAGTTTGGGAACGATCGCCTGATAGAGAGCGGTCACTCCCTCGTCGTTGAAGCGTGCCGCCATGGTGCCAAAGACCGGCATCTCGTCCGGGCTGCGGTCGAATGCCTCATGGTTGCGCTGGTATTGCTTGCGCACGTCGCGCAGCGCGTCTTCGGCGCCCTTGCGGTCGAACTTGTTGATCGCGACCAAGTCGGCGAAATCGAGCATGTCGATTTTTTCCAGCTGCGACGCGGCTCCAAACTCGGGCGTCATCACGTAAAGCGAGACATCGACCAGCGGCACGATGGCGGCGTTCCCCTGGCCGATACCCGAGGTCTCGACGATGACGAGATCGAAACCGGCGAGCTTGCAGGCCGCGAGCACCTCGGGCAGCGCCACCGACAGCTCGGAACCGGTCTCGCGAGTGGCCAGCGAGCGCATGAAAATATGCGGATGTTCGATCGCGTTCATCCGGATGCGGTCGCCAAGCAGCGCGCCGCCCGTGCGCTTGCGGGAAGGATCGATCGAGACGATCGCCAGCTTCATCGCGTCCCCCTGGTCGAGACGGAAGCGGCGCACGAGTTCGTCGGTCAACGAAGACTTTCCGGCGCCTCCGGTACCGGTGATGCCCAAAGTCGGGACCTTGAGCCCGCTCGCGGCATGCAGGATCTTCTTGCGTACGGCCTCCGGATAAGCGCCGTTCTCGAGCGCCGTGATGACTTGCGCCAACTTCCGCTGACTGCCCGACTTCAAGGCCGACAGCACCGACTCGGGATCCTGGGGTGCCAGCGCGGCAAGATCGAAATCGGCCTTCGCCGTGACCTCGTTGATCATCCCTTGCAGTCCCATCGACTGGCCGTCCTGCGGCGAGTAGATGCGGGTGACGCCGTAAGCGTGCAGCTCGTCGATTTCGCTCGGGATGATGACGCCGCCGCCGCCGCCGAAAACCTTGATCTCCGGTCCGCCCCCCGCCTTCAGCAGGTCGATCATGTACTTGAAAAATTCGACGTGGCCACCCTGATACGAGGTGATCGCGATCCCCTGCACGTCTTCCTGCAGTGCGGCGTTGACGATTTCCTGCACCGAACGATTGTGGCCGAGATGGATGACTTCGGCGCCGGTCGACTGCAGGATGCGGCGCATGATGTTGATCGACGCGTCATGCCCGTCGAAAAGCGACGCGGCAGTCACGAAACGGACCTTGTGCTTCGGTTTGTAAGCTTGCAGTTTTTTAGCGACAGACAGATCGGTCATGACGTTCTCGCTCCACAGAGAAGAGAAGGGGGAAAGATTACCCGGTAAGGGCTTGCCCGGCTCGCTGGCCGTTCAGCGACATGGGCAGACAGACGACGTGCAGGGGCAGGACGCCACTCGCTCAGCGCTCCCCCGTTGGCCGATGGAGAGCGCACAGCTTGTTGCCATCAGGGTCCCGCACATAGGCGAGGTACAGCGCACCCAGGGCCCCCTGACGCAGACCCGGAGCCTCCTCGATCGAAGTGCCGCCGTGCGCCACTGCCGCGTCGTGGAATTTGCGAACCTGCTCCGGCGAGCTGCACTTGAAGCCGATCGTGCCACCGTTGGCATGACTCGCCGCTTGGCCGTTAATCGGCTCGCTGACGCAGAAAGTCGCGCCATCGTGCCGGTAGAACAGACGAACATGGCCGGTCTTCGCGACGTTGCGCAACGGCTCAGCCGCGCCGAGAACGCCAAGCACGGCGTCGTAGAACCGTCTTGAGCGCTCGATGTCGTTGGAACCGACCATCACATGACTGAACATGAGTTGCCTCCGAAGAGCGTTGGGTGCCGTGTGCGGCGGAAGGGAATCGTGCCGCCTAGTTCAACTCGAGGGACCGTTCACAAGGGACTCGAAGCACTGCTTGTGAACAGCCCCTTCGACGTTGTGGTTAGCTGACTATTCTTCATCACTGAAGTAGTCAGAATCGATGCGTTTCACCTCATACGTCGCCTTCGGCGTCGCGCCGAGATTGAGGTCAACCATGTATTGCGCCAATTCCAAGCCGTCGATGAGCACAACGCGCGGATCAATGTGCGAGACGTAGTCTTTTGCCTCTGTGGAGAAGGAACCCGTGGTGATGAACACGCCTTTGCGCGCACGTTTTCCATGGAGCGCACCAACGAACTTCTGTACTTCGGGGCGCCCGACCGTCCCGTCCCAACGTTTGGCCTGCAGGTAAATCGTATCCAGACCAAGACGGTCTTCGCTGATGATGCCGTCTATTCCTTCATCCCCCACCCTTCCAATCGCCCGACCGGCTTCGGCACGACTACGCCCATAGCCCATCTTGAGAAGTAGTTCGACAACCAAGGTTTCGAAGAACTGAGGCGAACTCGCCTTTACTCGCAAGAGGAGCTCCGAAGCAAGCTCGGCCCGCATGCTCTGATACGCCTGCTCAAGAAGTTCTTCAGGCGTTGCGCTTTGCACGTGAGTTGGTTCAGAGACCGTCTGTGTCTGCCCTTCTGCATTTCGCGCAGCGTTTCGATATCGCTTGAACTGCTCGAACCGCTCAAGCAGACCAATGTCAATGCGTTGCGGGTTTTCGGCAAGCACTCGGCGTCCTTGATCAGTGATCTGGAAGTGTGCACGGCGTGAGGATGCGAGTAGCCCCGCCTGTTCAAGGTATACCTTCGCCCAGGAGACGCGGTTGTCATAGCGTCGCGCCCGACCGCTCGGAAGCAGTTCGTTCCGTTCCTCATCGGTCAACCCGATCTGCCGAGCGATTACTTGCCGCGCCTCGGCCAGAGAATGCTCTCTCCCGTCCTGCGCCAACGTCAGTACGGGAAGCATCAAGGACTGGAAATCCGGAATTGGCATGGCATGTACCCGTAGCTCCGTGGGAGGCGGCTGACCCTTAAGTAAACACACATGGTAGGAACTTGTCGCCGATCGCGCCATGATCCGTTGCGCCGCTCACCATGTAATAACTGCCAAGTTGGAATATGCTGTCAATACACGATCTTGCGAGGACAGTCATGGCCAATCCTGAGAACACTGCCAGCGGCGTCATTGCGACTCCGGCGCGGGCAACGGTGGCGATGGCCTTCGTCCGTGGCATGCTTGCCGGGATGGAAAGCGCTGGTCGCGACACGCAGCCTCTGCTTGCCGGCGCGCACATCGCGGCGGCGCTCCTCGACGACCCGGCGGCGCGCATCCCGATCGATCGCTACGCGGAACTCTACAACCTGGTCAACCGTGAACTCGACGACGAAGGATTCGGTCTCTTCGCGCAGCCTTTGCGCCAAGGGACCTTCGAGTTTCTCTGTCGGGGGGCCATCACCGCGCCGACGCTGGCGGCGGCGATCGAGCGCGCGGTCCGCTTCCTGCGACTCGTCCTCCCGGAGCTTGTCGTCGGTCTCGAGAGCGCTGGCGAACACGCGCGGCTGTCGATTACGGAGAGCGGCCGGCCGCCGCTGCGGGTCGGTCGCGTCTTTGCCTTCGAATGGCTGCTGCGCCTGCTGCATGGACTCTTCTCCTGGCTGGTCGGACGCGGCATCGTTCTCGATTCGGTTTCGTTTCCCTATCCGCGCCCGGATCACGCGGACGACTACGCGCTGATCTACACCGCCCGCTCAAGCTTCGACGCGCCGCGGCTGACCGCGGTGTTCGCGGCCAACCTGCTGGATCTGCCGATCCGGAGGGACGAAGCGGCGCTGCTGACGTTTCTCGACGGGGCACCCGGCAAACTGACGACGCTCTACCGCCGTGACCGCGAAATGGTGCTCCGTGTGCGCAGGATTCTGCGCGAAGCGCTTCCCAACTCGTTGACGCTGGCCGAGGTGGCCAATGCGCTTCACCTTTCGCCGCGCACGCTCCACCGCCGTATCGAAAGCGAGGGATCGAGCTTTCAGGCGATCAAGGACGGCTTGCGGCGAGACCTGGCGATCAACAGTCTGGCAAAAACCACGCAATCGATTTCGAACATCGCGAGCGACCTGGGCTTTGCCGACACGGGAGCGTTCTACCGCGCCTTCGTCCGGTGGACCGGAATGGCGCCGGCGCATTATCGTCGGCGTCTGTATCCCGCGCGCAGCGCGCCGCGTGCCAAGCGCCACCCGAGCCACTGATTGCCGCCGCGGCCGAGCAGTCGACTCGCGCCGGCGGGCGTCAGCGATCGGTCATGAAGCGCGTCGCGTTTTCGAGATCGGCGTGAACACTGCCGCTGTAGAGCGCATTGACGAACTTGCGCCAGACGAGATCCGGTTCGCCGAGGCGGAAGCCGTAGACGCCTTCGCCCGAGTCGCGCGAGGCCGAGGCATGAATCCGCGACACTTCGGCCGGACCCAGCTGAACCGTGGCTTCTCCCCAAACGTTGATCGGCAGCGGCGACAGCGCGTGCGCCTTGAAGCCGTAACGCGAGAGCTGAAAAATTTCGAGTTTGACGACATTGCGGGCGCCGTCGGCCCCCATGAGCGACAACTTCGCCGGGCATCTGACCGAAAAGCGGCGATGGCGACGGCGTGTCGTGACGTCCTGCGTATCCGCCGAGAGGACCGGCAACACGGATCGATACGCCGGCAGATCATAAATCGTGTGCATCAGGCTTTTCTTGCGATCGCTCAGCTCACGAAAGACATTGGTGCGCACATTGAAGAAGTAATCGAGCATCTCCGGCGTCAATACCGGGTCGTTGGTGGTGTAGAAACGCCGGCTCGGCATCTGGATGTTTGGCAGCGTCAGGTCGAAAAAGAAGTGGTGCAAGTTGCGCTTCACCGGCTTGTCGCCATAAACCTCCTTGGCGGTCCGTTCGAACTCGTGAAGGTCGAGTGCCGCGCCGACCGCCGGCGCACCGTTGACGAAATCGTAGTTCTCGACGACGTTCTCGGTCAGGCGCTGAAAAAACAGCAACGACTCGTACATTTCGATGTGACTCGGATTCACCGCGATCACTACGTGCCGAGTATCGAAATACGTCGTGCAGTAGTTGTGCATGAACTTCATCAGCGGGAAGAGGACGCTGCCGCCGGTACGCCGAAAGCGTCGGTGTACCGCCAGCGCCGAAGCCTCGGCGATGTTGCCCTTCTTCTCGCGCACCTCGGTCAGATCGAAAATCCGCTGCAAAGGGAAGCCGAGCACGCTTTCCCGGATCAGCGACAAGGTACCGACGACTTCACCGTCGTATTTGGCGCACAGCGTCGTGGTCGTCGGCAGGGCGTGATAGATCGTCACCCGCATGCCGGACGGATGCGGTTTCATGAATCCGCTGCCGACGTAGGCGTCATGCAGCAGCGTGAAGCACGCCTCGAGTTCCTCCTTGCTGTCGGCGATCTTCATCTCCAGACGCGGATCGAGCGAGGGATCGCAATCGACCATGTTGCGATAGGCCGCAAAGCGCCTCTCCTCGGGAAGCACGTTGAGTACCTGACGCAGCGTCCCGTGCATGGCCTTGCGAACCGGCGAGAACAGTCTTCTCATAGTGATCCCCTCCTCCGCAACGGCGATCCGCAAAGTGCGGGCCATCCCGGTACCGGCAACTAGATCGTTTGCCGGCGACAGACAGCGTCCTGATCGAGCAGAGGCGCACGCCGTCTCCGGATTTCGCGTTGTGACGCGCCGACCGGGCCGGCGGGAAACTTCATCCACGCATCTTATCAAACTGCTGCGATAAGTCCCCGCCATTCTTCAGGCCGGCGCCGGCCAGCGCTTTTGCCCGAACGTGAGTTCGGCAAGCCCAGGGAACGGAAGTTTCGCCGGCGGCAACGACGCTATAATTGTCACTCTGCGACGTGCTGACTGGTCGCCGTGTTCCTGGCAGCCTTCCGAGCCGATCTGGGCCAATACATGCTGAGCCGATTGCTGGCTGCGCTTCTCTGGTTACTCCATTTTCTTCCCTTACCCGTCCTGGCGACGATTGGCGACGCACTCGGAGGCGTCCTCTACGCTTTGGCTCGTCGGCGCCGGAACATCGTCCTCGTCAACCTCGGTCTCTGTTTTCCGGAGCTTGACGCGCGTCAACGCCACCGATTGGCGCGCGCACACGTCAGAGTGCTCTGCCGCAGCCTGCTCGAACGCGGACTCCTGTGGTGGGCAAGCCCGCAACGGCTGCAACGGTTGACGACGGTCGTCGGCGACGACCGGCTGCGCGCGCTGCTCGCTGCCGGTCGCCCGGTACTGATGCTGACGCCGCATTTTGTCGGACTCGACGCCGGCGGTGCGGCGATTGCGATGCGTCATGACAGCGCCAGCATCTACGCCGTCCAGTCCGACCCGGTCTTCAACCGCCTGCTCTATCAGGGGCGCCGCCGTTTCGGTGATCAACTACTCCTCTCGCGGCAGGACAGCGTTCGCGCCAGCGTTCGCGCGATGAAGTCCGGACGCCCGCTGTACTACCTCCCGGACATGGATTTCGGCCGCCGCGACTCGATCTTCGTCCCGTTCTTCGGGATCCAGGCGGCGACCGTGCCCGGCCTGTCGCGGTTGGCTCGCCTGGCAGGCGCGACGGTCGTCCCGGTACTCACGCGCTTCCTGCCTCGTGGCCGGGGTTATCTGGTGACCGTCTGCGAGCCTTGGCAAGACTTCCCCACGGACGACGTCGAAGCCGATACGCGACGCATGAACGCCTGGATCGAGGAGGCGGTGCGGACGATGCCGGAACAATACTACTGGGTTCATCGCCGTTTCAAGACGCGCCCGCCCGGCGAGCCACGGCCGTACTGAAAACAGCTGAACAAGAACCGCGTCCGGGAGCGCTCGCCGACGGCGAACAGCGACCTTCGGCAAGCGTCTATCGGCGCCTCGTAGACCGGAGATCCGATTCAAAAGCCAACAATCGGTAGTACGATTCTCCCCGCCGGCCCTTTTTCGGATTTTTCGCCCTCGCAAGGACCCGTTTGCATGACACGCCCGACGTTGAAACTGCCTGTCCGAACCGAATCGTCCCCGACAAGCGATGCCGCGCAGCGACGCAAGCCATTGCGCGCTGGCGCAACACCGGACAAGCGCCAGCGGCCGACGCCAAAGGCGACCACCACGGCGAGCGCCCCGGCCGCCGAACGTGCGCCCGCTCCGCCGTCCTTCCGACCGCGCGACCGCCGCGAGCAAGCGGCGGTCGCGGCGCCGTCCGGCTCGGCGACGCCCGCCAAGAAGACGCATCCGCCACGCGGCATTGCCCGCAGCAGTGGCGTGCGCGCCGCTCTGCCGTCGGCTGTGGAAAGCCCGCACCGATCGCCGGCGGTTGACGAGACGCGTCGTCCGCCGGCGAATGCGCCGCATCGCCTGCCCGAAGCCAGCCCGCCTGCAGCACCGGACGACGCGCCGCAGCGCGGTCCGGCGAAGGAGTTGCCGCGCTTGGCGAAGCGCGTTAGCGAGCAGACTCAGTGCTCGCGTCGGGAAGCCGACACCTGGATAGAGAATGGCTGGGTGACGGTCGACGGCGTCGTCGTCAACCGGCTTGGCGCCAGGGTCAGCCCGAAAGCACGGGTCGAGGTGAAGGCGATTGCCGACACGCAGCACAGCAAGAAGCTGACGCTGATCCTCAACCAGCCGCTCGGCGAGCCGTGGGCCAGTGCCGGCGCTGCACTGGCGACGCTGGTCCGACCGGAGGGTTGGTGGTCGGCCGACGATAAGGCCGGGCGCGTCGCAGGCCCTGCCTTGCGTGGTCTGGCGGCGATTGGAAAACTCGCCCCCGACGAGCACGGCCTGTTGGTGCTAACCCAGGACGGCAGTCTTGCTCGCCGGTTGACCGATAGCCGGGTGCGCTTGGAACAGGAATTTCACCTGCGCGTCGAAGGCGAGATGGTCGCCGATGGCTTGCAACGACTTCGTCAAGGGCTGACGCTCGACCGCATCAAGCTCGGTCGTTCGCACGTGTCGTGGCTCGCCGAGCACCAGCTGCGCTTTGTCACCTTCGAAAACCGGAAACGCCAGATTCAGCGGATGTGCGAGCTGGTCGGCCTGCGGGTGACCGACATCAAGCGCGTGCGCATCGGTCGGGTCTCGCTTGGACGCCTGCCGCCGGGGCGCTGGCGCTTGCTGCGGCCCGATGAGCAGTTCTGACCGCGGTTTCTTGACGATGCGGCCGCCACTGGTCGCTTTCGCCTTGCGCACGGTCGTGAACTTCTGCGGCGCCGAACCCGTCAGATATTTTTTCCGGAGCTGACGTCGATGCCCGAGGGTGATTCGTCGCAAGCCCTTGGCTCGTGGCTGGCACGGTTCAGCCAAGCCGAGATCCCGGTCATGCGCCAAACCGCGCGGCGCCTGGACGATGCACGCCAGCGTAGCGACCGCGTCAGCAGCCGCGATATTTCCGAGATCGTCCTCGACGATCCCTTACTCTCGATACGCGTTCTCGCCTACATCCAGTCGCTTGGTAGCAAACGTTTGCGCAGCGAAATCACCAACATCGCCAGCGCGGTGATGATGCTCGGCGTCGAGCCCTTCTTCCGCACCTTCGACCGCCTGCCGACGATCGAGACGCTGCTCGGCCGCCAACCGCAGGCGCAGCTCGGCCTGCTACAGGTCGTCGTCCGCAGCCAGCGTGCGGCGCGCTACGCGCACGACTGGGCCTTCGCGCGCCACGACCTGAACGTCGAGGAAGTCGCCCTCGCCGCCTTGTTGCACGACCTTGCCGAAATCCTCCTCTGGTGCTTTGGGCCACAAGTCGCGCTCGAGATTCGCTCGCGCCTGCAGGCCAACCGCCAACTGCGTAGCGCGGCGGTGCAGGAGGAGGTGCTCGGCTTTCCGCTGGCGGACCTGCAACTGGCGCTTTGCCACGCCTGGTTGTTGCCGCCCTTGCTGACGACGATGATCGACGACCGTCACGCCGACACCCCACGCGTACAGAACGTCAAGCTGGCAGTCGACCTGGCCCGTCATTCGGTCGATGGATGGACCAACCCCGCGCTGGTCGACGACTTCGCGGCCATTGAGCGCCTGCTGCGCGTCGACCGCGCGACCCTCCTCGCCCGGCTGCAAGTGCCCGTCGACCTGCTGTCTGACGCGCTGCGGGACGGGACCACCGGAGCAGAAAAGTGATCATCGGGATCGGTTCTCGCCCAGCGTCGCTCGAGCAGTTGCAGCGTGTACGGTTACCGCACACGACCGATCAGTCGGTCTCTCGGATTCGGACGAATCGCTCGCCCTCTCATCGCGTGGGCCGAAACACACCCGCTTCCGGTTGGCGGAAACGCTACGCGTGGCTACTCGTCTGGTGGGCGTGGGGGGTCGGCGGCGCCGTCTGGGCTGGCACGTTGCAGGGCACGGCGGCTTACCGCAAGCGCATCGCGCTACCGCCCGACGCGGTATTCGAAGCACAGTTGCAGGACGTATCGGCGGCCGATAGACCGGCCGTCGTGCTCGCCCGCAGTCGGCTGGATCCCGCCGGGCAGCCACCGTTCCGTTTCGAGATCACTTACGACGATACCGCCGTACAAGTTGGCGGCCGCTACACCGTACGCGCCACCGTCCGACATCACGATCGGCTGCTGTTTACGACCGACAGACATTACCCGGTGCTCGACGGCCGCGACGCGCCGCTCGACCTGCAGCTGGTGTCCGCCCGCCGCACACCCGTATCGGCGCCTGCGGCAACCGGCGTCGACGCCTTGCCCGCGTCCTACGAGGGCGAACTGCCTGGCGCCGATAGCCCCGTCGTCTGGCATGTCGACCTTCTGCCCGATGGACGCTACCAGTTGCGTACGACGCACGTCGGCCGTCCCGAGCCCAACCGTTTCGACGACATCGGCCATTGGGCGTGGGAGCGCGACACGGGCCGGGTCGTCCTGCGCGGCGGGCGTGAAGCGCCGATTTTCCTGTTACCGGCGGCAGACGGAGCCGCGTTGCGCAAACTCGACCTCGCCGGTAAGCCCGTCGAGCCTTCCCACAACGATCGTCTGCCGCGTCTGCCCCGCTTCGCACCGATCGAGCCGCGCCTCAATCTCACCGGGATGTTCAGCTACCTGGCCGACGCCGCCAGCATCACGCTGTGTGCCGACGGCCAGCGGTTGCCGGTCGCGATGGAGGGCGATTACCGGGCACTCGAATCCTCATACGGCCAAGCCAGGTGGCAACCGGGACAGCCGTTGCTGGTCAGCGTCGACGGCCACATCACGCAGCGCCGATCGATCGAGGAAGGTCGCCCAACGCAGGCCACTCTGGTGGTCGAGCGCTTCGTCGGCGCCTGGCCAGGCGAGAGTTGCGGCAACCCGCTGGCCGACAGCCCGCTGCGCGGCACCTATTGGCAGCTCGTTCGTCTCGACAATGAACCCGTAAGCGCTGCCTCCGGACAGCGCCAGGCGCACCTGATTTTCGCCGCTGACGCCTTGCGTGTCGCCGGAAGCGGCGGCTGCAACCGCGTAACCGGTCCATTCGAGATCGACGGTGACCGGTTACGCTTCGGCCGCATGGCGGCAACGATGATGGCCTGCCCGGCGGGTATGGAGCAGGAACAGCGCCTGTTCGACACGCTAAACCGGATAGAGCGCTATCGCATCCGTGGCAGCCACCTCCAATTGCTGGATGCGCAAGGCGTGGTGAGCGCACGCTTCGAAGCGGTTGCGCGGCAATAGATGCGGCCAGCCTTCCGCCGTTCCAGGGAACGCGGTCTTGCGTCGCCCTGGGTGCACGAAATCCGGAGGAACCCCACTCTTCGCTTGGGCTATAATCCCGGCGCGCTTTCCGCTGCCCCCGTAGCATGAAGGTCGTGCAGTTGATTTGTAATCATCAGGTGTTGGTTC
>CAYQVH010000022.1:0-68914 GCA_964420975.1 uncultured Candidatus Accumulibacter sp. | reverse complement strand
TACAGTGGCTGATGCCCTGCCAAACCATCTGCACTGGGAGTTTTGCAAGAGGCTCATTAATAATAGTATTTCGTAGCCAAGCGCCCTTGACCTCGCGCTTTCGCCAAACGAAGGGGGCGGCGTTCTGTTTGTAAGCTGCGGTGAATTTCTGAATGGCCTCGACGAGTTGATCGACACTTGAAAAGCGGGCATTTCGCAGCGTCTTGCGTTGGAAGATGCCGAAACAGATTTCTACCTGGTTAAGCCAACTGGCGCTGGTGGGCGTGAAGTGGAAGGTGACGTTGGGATGGCCAGCGAGCCACTCGTCGTTTTTCTTGTGCGTATTGAGGTGGTCCAGGATGACATGGATTTCGCGGTCGGGGAAGTCGTCAGCGACGACGTCCTCCATGAACGCTTGGAAATCGGCGCGCTTCTTGGTTTGGGTGGTCTTGCCGCGAATGACGCCAGTGGCGACTTCGAGGGCGGCAAACAGGTTAACGGTGCCCTGGCGCTTGTACGTGCTTTTCAGCCCTTGGACGACCTTCCCGCTGCTGGTCTGAACATAGCCGCGCCGACGCTCCAGCGCCTGGATCGAGGGTTTCTCGTCGACGCTCAGGACCAGGGCCTTTTTCGGGGGGTCAGGTACAGTCCGATGACCTCCGCCGCTTTGGCGGCGAACTCGGGGTCCGTGCTGACACACCAGGAGCGATGCCACTGCAGTTGGATGCCCTCCCGACGCAACACACGCCAAACGGCGTCGTCCGAAACCTCCAGCACTCTCGGCAGCGAACCCCCATCCCAGTTCGCCATGCCCTCCGGAGACGTCCGCTCAAGCTGCGCCAAGAGGCGGTCACGCAAGTCGGTCCCATACTTCGCCGGCTTGCCCGGCCGAGGGGCATCACGCAACCCCGACAAACCCTGCTCGGCAAAGCGCCGGCGCCACAATCCCACGGTGGTCGGTCGTACCCCCACTTCGCGCGCCCCCCACCCCCGCGTTTTGCAGGCCCCGCAAACCGCCCAGGATGATCCGCGCTCGCTCGGCCAAACGAACCTCGCCACTGTGACTCCTCGACATCCGCTCCAACTCCCCCGTCACCTCCGCTGTGCAAGACAGCGCCACCGCTACACGTCCCACGGTCTCCCCCCGTCCGACAAAACACGGCGAGCATCCTATTACTAATGGACAGTAATGCAATTAGACGCTAGACCACCCTTTTGCTCGTTCAGACGCTCTTGCAGGTTCGTGGTGCACAGACGCTTGCGATAGTTCTCGGACAGTGCCATCACGGCCGCTGCTTCCATGCATTCTTGGATTTGGCATGCGCCTCTGTTTGGCTACTGTAAACACACCCCTTGCAAGTGAAATCTCGACAGCCCGTCGGACGACACCAGTGCACAGGCTTCACGCCTTCCTGCGCGCTCGTTCGGACCTCTCCTAAGCCTCCCCGTCAGCCGTTGCCGGGCTAGCCGAACCTCCATCGCGGAATTTGAGGACAGCATTTCGGCGACACCGCAGCGTAAAATCGGAGCGTGGCAACCCTATCGGTCGTCGGTCGAGCTAGGCCAGCGACCTCGCCCTGCCCTTTCCCCGAACGCAACTTACGACGCCCGCCGATGAGCAATCGCAACATCAAGGTAGTGATTGTCGATGGCGCGATCCTCGTTCGTCAGATGATTGGACAGCTGTTGACTACCGACGCCGGCTTCGAAGTGACGACGCTGGGAGATGCCTCGCTAGCGCTCGAACGGATGCGGGGGCGGTGGCCAGACGTCCTGATCGTCGACGTCGAGACCCCGAGCCTCAACGGCCTCGCTTTCGTCCGCCAGGTCATGAGCGAGCGGGCGACCCCGGTTCTCGCCTGCTCGTCGCTCGCCACGCCGGGAAGCACTGCCAACCGGGAAGCCCTGGCCGCCGGCGCGATCGGCGTCATTGCGCGGCCACGCGTTGGCGAGCGCACCTTTCTCGACCAGCTCGGCCCGACGATCGTGCGTGCCGTCCGTGCCGCGGCCCGCAACGGCCGATCCAGCGCGCCACCGGCACCGCCCACCATTGACCTGTTGCGGCCAAAGAACTCGGCCGACGTGATGCTCGCCCCTGGCCCGGCAACGCTCGCCCTGGGGGGCGGCGAGCCGGTCATAGCCATCGGCACCTCGACCGGCGGCACGCAAGCACTCGAGGCTGTGCTGACAAAATTACCATCTGGCTGCAAGGGGATCGTCATCGTCCAGCACATGCCGGCACGGTTCACCGGCATGCTGGCGCAACGACTCAACGATCTTTGCCAGATCGAGATTCGCGAAGCGCTCGACGGCGACCGCGTGCAACCAGGGCGAGCGCTCATCGCGCCCGGTGGCAAGCACATGATGCTCAAACGCAGTGGCACGCAGCTGCTGGTTGAAGTGGTCGACGGGCCGCTGGTGAACCGTCATCGACCGTCGGTCGATGTGCTCTTTCGCTCAGTCGTGCGCTTCGCCGGTGCCAACGCGCTGGGCATCCTCATGACCGGCATGGGGGACGACGGCGCCCGCGGCCTCAAGGAAATGCGCGACGGTGGCGCGAGAACGATCGCCCAGGACGAAGCAAGCTGCGTCGTCTTTGGCATGCCGCGAGAAGCCATCCGTCTTGGCGCAGCCGAGCAGACCCTGTCACTCGGCCAGATCCCGGCCGCCATCATGGCGTATTGTCGCAACGGCAATCCGACCGTTTGACCCAGCGGCGGTGGCAGCTACGGGGTGACCCAAGCCGCACGACGATGCGTACGACTTTCCGCGCTCTGCACGCCGGCGTATCCTTCAGCCCGGACGGCGAGTTCGGCTGTCTGCACGCGACCGGCGAGCGTCCTTTGCCGACTCGGCCGTGGCTGCCGTAAGGATCCGGCAGTTGTTCGCTGCCTCCATCGACTGACGAAAGTAAGGTTGACAATGACGATTCGAGGAGTCATCGCGGCTTCCGATCCGCATACGGCGGTAGCTGGGGCGCGCATGCTGCGCCGTGGTGGCAATGCGGTCGACGCGATCGTCGCGGCCAAACTCACGGCGGCCGTCACCGAGCTACCGCTGACTTCGCTTGCCGGCGGAGGCGCCTGCGTCTGGGGAAGCGCCGAAAAGGGCTACCAGGTGCTCGACTTTTTTGCCGCGATTCCCGGCCGCGGTTTGACGACACGTCCGGCGCTCGATTTTGCGCCGGTCGCGGTGGACTTCGGGCAGACGACGCAGATTTTTCATATCGGCCGCGGAGCGGCAGCCGTCCCCGGGGAACTGGTCGGCTTACTGGAGCTGCACCGTCGGGCCGGGCGACTACCGCTACGTTCGGTCGTCGCGCCAGCCGCCAGCTGGGCGCGCGACGGCTTCATCGTCAGCCCACAAATCGCACGCATCGCGGCGCTGATCCTTCCGATCGCCGGCTGGTCGGCTTCCGTCTCTCGCCTCTTCTTCGTCGACGGTCGCTTTCTCCGGGCCGGCGATCGCCTGTGCAATCCCGAACTTGGGGAATTTCTGCACGAGCTTGGCGAAGGTGATGCGCACACGGTGACTGCGGCCTATTGGTCGGCTCTCGTACAGCACTTCGGACCGGCGCAAGGAGGCCTGATCACCGCCCGCGACGTCGAGACGTACGCGCCGGTCGTACGCGAACCGCTGGACATACGCTTTGGCTGCTATCGGGTCCTTAGCAACCCTCCTCCTTCGGCCGGCGGCGGCCTGATCGGCGCCGGTTTGCGAATCGCCGAAGGGCTCGGCCTGGGCAAAGAACCGTTCCTGTCACTGGCACACTTGCGCGCCGTGGCCGCCTTGCTGGCGACGGTATCCGACGTTCGACAAGCCGGCTACGACGAGCGCCTGCATGCGGACCCGGACTCGATCCGGGATCTGGTGGCCGGCGACGAGATCCTCGATTGGGTGGCGCCCGCCCGCATCCGGCGCGAGAACCCGCTCGGTGCGACGACCCACATCTCGGTGATCGACGCCGAAGGTCTGGCAGCGACGATGACCACCAGCAACGGCGAGGGCTGCGGCTATGCCTTACCAGGGTTTGGCATCCACGTGAACAACTTTCTCGGTGAAGACGACATCAATCCGGCCGGCTTTCACCAAGCGGCGCCGGGAACGTGGATGAGCACGATGATGTCGCCGACGCTGGTCATCCGCGACGACCAGCCCTGCTTTGCTCTCGGCAGCGGTGGCTCGAACCGGATTCGCAGCGCTATCCTGCAGGCGCTGCTCAACCTGCTCGTCTACCAGCGTCCGCTCGACGAAGCCGTCAACGCGGCCCGGCAACACGTCGAAGGCAACCACCTTTGGTTCGAGGACTGTGGGCTCGAAGCCGGCGTCGCCTCCGCGCTGCTCTCCGAGTGGCCGGGGGCAACCCGCTTTGACGCCACCAGCCTGTTCTTTGGCGGAGTCAACTGCGTCGCCAACCTCGACGGCAAGCTGTCCGGCGCCGGCGACCGACGGCGCGGCGGCGTCGTCGTCGTCGCCGAGGATTGAACACACCGGATTGCCGCCCGACGCGGCCTCGTCGGACCGGCTGCTAGGCGTCGACGCGGGCGCTCTCGCCAGCAGTCGCCGCCAGTTCGGCAAGCAAGGCCAACGTCTTCTCCGCCTCGTCGGTATCGAACCGGGTCAGCGCGTAACCGACATGCACGATGACATAATCGCCAACCGCAACGTCGTCGACCAGCGCCAGTGAAATTTCACGGCCGACGCCGTCGACCACGACCAGCGCCTGCTGCTGCGCACGCAACTCGACGACGCGGCAAGGCAGGGCAAGACACACTTGGTTTTTTACTCCGCCGCCTGCCGAACCAGTCGCTGGAGTGCTATCCACGCCTGTCCGACGGCGAGTCCACCGTCGTTGGGAGGTACCTGGCGGGCTTCGACGAGCTGCACGCCGAGGGCGCCGAATCGCGCCCGCAGGCCGCGAACAAGCACTTCGTTGAGGAAGCAACCGCCACTGCCGACGATTCGCCGCGCGCCAGGCGCCACCGTCCGCACCCAGTCGACCAGCGCCGCCGCCAGCGTCGCGTGAAACAACGCCGCACCACGCTCGGCATGTCGTTCGTCGGCCAGGACAGCAAACAAAGGCGTCAGGTCGAGACGCCCGGAATCGATCAGCCAACCGTGGTCGAGCGGCAGGATGTCGCCATAGGTCTGCGCCAAGCCCTCGAGAAGCATCGCCGCCTGCCCCTCGTAGGTCATTACCGCCTTGACCCCGAGCAGGCCGGCAGCAGCGTCGAACATCCGCCCCATGCTGGTCGTCAGCGGCGTGTGCACGTCGCCCGCAAGCATCTGGGCGACCGCCAACGCCGCCGGCTGCTCGCCGAACCGCCGTGTAATCTCCTGACCACGACCGAGCCGGTGAAGAACCGCCGCCGCCATGCGCCACGGTTCGCTGGCAGCCCGATCGCCGCCGGGCAAGGCCAGCGGCTGCAAGTGACCGAGGCGCTGGAAAGACGGGCCGTCGACCTCGAGCAGCTCACCCCCCCAGGCGGCGCCGTCGGTTCCCAGGCCGACACCGTCCAGCGAAAGCGCCAGCGTACTGCCTTCGACGCGCTGTTCGGCGAGAACGGCTGCGGCGTGCGCGTGATGATGTTGCACGCCGAGCAACGGCAAACGCAGTCGATCGGCAAACTCGGCCGCGAACTGCGTCGAATGATAGTCCGGGTGCAGATCGTGCGCGACGATCGTCGGTTCGACGCCCAACAGCTTGATCAGCTGATGCACACTCTCCTCGAGGAAATGGCAAACCTCGGCGTTGTCGAGGTCGCCGATGTGGTGCGAGACAAACGCCTCGTCACCACGGGTGACGCAAACCGTGTTCTTGAACCAGCCACCCACCGCCAATACCGACGGCCCACCAAACGGCAGTTTCAACGCCCGCGGGGTATAGCCGCGTGCACGGCGAATGAACTGCAAACCGCCCGTCGTGATGCGCGCAACGCTATCGTCACAACGGGTGACGATGTCCCGATCGTGGATCAAGAAGGCATCGGCGATCCCATGCAGGCGCATCAGCGCTTCGCCGTTACCGATCACCAGCGGTTCTCCCCCGGGGTTGGCGCTGGTCATCACCAGCGCCAGATCTTGGGCGCGTTCGAGCCAACCGACGCCGGCAGGGCGTCGCGCCGCCTCGTGAAAGAGCAGGAACTGCAACGGCGTGTAGGGCAACATCACGCCCAGCGACGGTAGCCCGGGAGCAACGCCCGGCAACGCCTGATCACACGTCGCTCGCTTGCGCAACAGAATGGCTGGCCGCGTTGGCAGCGTCATCAATCCCGGTTCGCCGATCCCCATCTGTACCAGTCGTACCGCCGACGGCGCGTTGGCCAACATGACGACGAACGGTTTTTCGTCGCGCTGCTTGCGTTCGCGCAGAACGGCAACCGCCAAAGGGTTGCGCGCGTCGCACGCCAGGTGAAAGCCACCCAGCCCCTTGATGGCGACGATCTTGCCCTGTTGCAATAGCGACACGGCGGCAGCGATCGGGTCACCGGGAAGCTGATGACCTTCGCCGTCGAGAAGAATGAGCTGCGGGCCGCACTTCGGACAACAGTTCGCTTCCGCATGAAAGCGGCGATCGTCGGGCCGCTTGTACTCGCGCTGGCAGCGCGGACACATCGCAAACGGCTTGAGACTGGTGCGCGCCCGGTCGTACGGCAGCCCGCGACTGATCGTGTAGCGCGGGCCGCAGTTGGTGCAGTTGGTGAACGCGTAGCGCCAGCGTCGGCTGCCGGGGTCGAACATTTCGCCCAGACAATCACGACAAACGGCCGTGTCGTGGCCAATCATCGTCGCCGCACGTCCGCTGCGACTGTCAATGATCACGAAGTCGTCGGCAGCACAAGTACTGCTGCTCTCGCGGGCGACCACCGAATTGATCCGCGCCAGCGGTGGCGCTTCCCGTTCAAGCCGCCTGGTCAGCGTCGTCACCTGGTCAGGCGCGCCACAAACTTCGATCTCGACGCCGCGCGAGTCATTTCGCACCCAGCCACCAAGGCGAAGCTCCTTTGCCAGACGCCAGACAAAGGGACGAAAACCCACTCCCTGAACGACTCCGCTGACACGGATGTTCCGACAAATAATGGGGTCTGACATCTCAGCCTCGCGCAGCGATTGGTGGTTGTGCGTCACGTTCAGCCACTCGTTGCGACGTGGTCGGGGCGACCCTCGTTTGCTGGCTGGCGCGACAACCCCTCAGCAGCCACTCGAGCCAGGAATCAAGGCCTTCGCCAGTGGTCGCCGAAACCAGGCGCACTTGTAGTGCCGGGTTGACCCGTTGGGCAAAGCCGATTGCTAGGTCGACGTCGAAAGCGAGATGGGGGAGCAGATCGATCTTGTTGAGCAGCATCAGCGACGCCGCGTGGAAGATCTCCGGGTACTTGAGCGGCTTGTCCTCGCCCTCGGTGACCGAAAAGATGACCACCTTGTGCGCCTCACCGAGGTCGAAGGCCGCCGGACAAACCAGGTTGCCAACATTCTCAATCAGGAGTAGCGAACCGTCGGTCGGCGAAAGCCGCTGCACGGCGCGTCCGACCGTTGCGGCGTCGAGGTGACAGCCTTTGCCGGTGTTGATCTGCAATGCCGGAGCACCGGTAGCGCGAATCCGCTCGGCGTCACGACTGGTATGCTGATCGCCTTCAATGACCGTAACCGCGACGCGTCCCCGGAGACGCTCGATCGTCTTGCACAGGAGCGTCGTCTTCCCCGACCCCGGACTCGAAACAAGGTTGAGCGCGAAGATGCCCTGTTCCGCAAAGTACCGTCGGTTGTCGCCGGCATGCGCGTCGTTCTTCGCCAGAATATCGCGTTCGATTTGTAATCTGCGTCGCGGCGTGAGTGCCGAAACCGTCAACGGCACGTCCGCAACCGCGACTTCCGGAGGCTCATGAGCGATCGCGTCGTCGGCGGCGTGGTTGTGCCAGGAGCCGTTGGCGTGCTGATGCCAGTGGGTATCGCGGGCGTCAGCGCGACGCTGATTCACCACCGACGCCGGCAAACCACTTGGCGCGTCCACGAACTCGGGCACCGAACGACTGGCGACGCTGGCCGCCTCGGCACCACAACCGCAGGCCGTACACATAGGCTGTCTCCTCTTTTCTTATTCGACTTCCAGCTCCTTGACCCGCATGGCGGTTCCCGCGGTTGCTTGCACCGGGTACCCGCCGCAGTCTGGGCAGGGGTCGTACAGTGACCCCAGGGCCACTGTCTTTCCGCAATTAAAACACAAACCTTGCCCGGCCACGGCGATTACGTCCAGTGCTGCGCCCTCGGCCAGAGTGGATCGCGCCACGGCATCAAAACAAAAACAGAGGCTGTCAGTGTCCACGGCCGACAGTTCGCCGATCTCGACCACGATCCTGCGCACCCGCTGAAAAGGCTGAACGAGCACCGAATCTTCAACGATCTGCAGTATCCCGATCGCCAGCGCCATTTCATGCATCGCAAAGTCAGACAGGTTTGCGGCGACCCGACGGCAACCGCCAGTTGCGACTCGATAGGCGAAAAAGAATACGGGAACGCGATGCAGCGGTCTTGATTTCGGTCAATCCAGGGCTACACTCGCGCCTTCACAATGCGCCCACCAGCGCCCCACCCTAGCCTCTTTCCTCGCGTGCATGCTTGAAGCCTCGAATCTGGAATGTTTCCGCGGCGAGCGTCGCCTGTTTTCCGGCGTCAGCTTCCAGGTCGAGGGCGGCGAAATGCTTTATGTACAGGGCAGAAACGGCTGCGGCAAGACCAGTCTGTTACGCATTGTGTGCGGCCTGACGCCTGCCTTGAACGGATCGGTTTGCTGGCGTGCAACACCGATCAGCCGCCTGGGTGACGACTATCGCGCCGAACTTTGTTACCTCGGCCACCAGAACGCGATCAAGGAAGAACTGACGCCGCTCGAAAATCTTCTCGCGACCGCCAGACTGGCGCCCCCTACGCTCAGCGAAGCAGAAGCGCTGTCGGCTCTGGAGGATTTCGGCTTGCGGGGCCGCGAAGACTTGGCTTGCCGTTATCTGTCGCAAGGTCAGAAGCGACGCGTCGCGCTGGCGAGGCTGGTAGGCGACAGACACCCGCTGTGGATCCTCGACGAGCCCTACGTCGGCCTGGACAAGGCCGCCATTGCCTTCGTTGCCGGCCTCATCGGGGCCCACCTGCAGCGCGGCGGGATCGCGGTACTGACCACCCACCAAGCGGTCGACGTCGCCGCCGGCGCCGTGCGCGAACTTCGGCTCGGGGCGCCCTAAGCGCCCGCCGATTCGGTTCCAACGATAACAAGATGTTACTATTGATTCGCGCCGTGATTGGCCGCGACTTGCGACTCGCCATGCGGCGGCAGGCGGACATGGTGGCGACCCTGTTTTTCTTCATCATCGTCGTCAGCCTTTTTCCACTCGGCGTCGGGCCCGAGGCGGCGCAGTTGCGCAAACTGGCGCCCGGGGTCGTGTGGGTCGCGGCGCTGCTGGCGACGATGCTGTCGTTGCCGCGACTGTTTGCCGATGACCATCGCGACGGGACGCTGGAGCAGTTGGCGTTGGCGCCGCAGCCTTTGGCACTGATCGTGCTCGGCAAGGTGGTTGCACATTGGCTGGTCGCCGGTCTGCCGCTGGTCGTGCTGACACCCGTGCTGGGCGTCCAGTTCGATCTTGCCGCCGAGACCCTCGCCGTGCTGACGCTATCGCTACTGATTGGCACGCCGGCGCTTTCGGGCATTGGCGCGATTGGCGCGGCGCTAACGCTGGGCGTACGCGGCAGCGGGGTCCTGGTGTCGTTGCTGGTGTTGCCGCTCTATGTCCCGGTGCTGATCTTCGGGACCGGGGCAGTCGACGCGGCGACCAGCGGGCTTGGCGTCCAGGCCCATTTTTCGCTACTTGGCGCGCTGGCGCTTGGCGGTGTTTTCTTTGCGCCGTGGCCAACCGCCGCCGCACTACGGATCGCCCTGGAGTAAGGCCAGGACGACGCTAAGAGGATAAGCAGTGGACAAGAACTCGGCATGAGCAATCGCCTCATCAACTGGTTTAGGTACGCCAGCCCACAGACCTTCTACCCGCTGGCGGGCAGGATGATCCCCTGGTTTTGGGGCCTGGCCGCACTTTTTGGCCTTGCCGGGTTGTCGATCGGCTTTCTGATCGCTCCGACCGACGCCCAGCAAGGTGAAGGGTATCGGATCATCTTCCTGCACGTGCCTGCGTCGTGGATGTCGATGTTCGTCTACCTGGTGATGGCGTTCTGGGCGGCGATCGGACTCGTTTTCAACACCCGCCTGTCGGGGATGATGGCCTCAGCCCTGGCGCCGACCGGCGCGCTTTTCGCCTTCCTTTCGCTGTGGACCGGCGCCCTGTGGGGCAAACCCATGTGGGGAACCTGGTGGGTCTGGGATGCGCGGCTGACGTCGGAACTGATGCTGCTCTTCCTCTACATCGGCTTTATTGCCCTGCAGGCAGCGATCGACGACCCCCGGCGAGCCGACAAGGCAGGCGCTGTCCTCGCGCTGGTCGGCGTGGTCAACATCCCGATCATCTACTTCTCGGTGAAGTGGTGGAACACGCTGCACCAGGGAGCGTCGGTCAGCCTGACCAAAGCGCCGAGCATGGCGACGACGATGCTCTGGGGAATGCTGCTGTGCGCACTCGCGTGCTGGATGTACAGCATCGCCGTCGCGCTGATGCGAGTGCAGACGATCATCCTTGAACGCGAACGACACGCCGACTGGGTACACCAGTTGCTGGCGACGCGGAGTTGAGACGATGTACTGGAAGAGCTTGTCCGATTTTCTTGCCATGGGCACCCATGGCCTCTACGTCTGGGGATCTGTGCTCGGAATGGCCTTGTTGATGTTGGCGGAACCGTTACTGCTCGTACGTGGTCGCAAGACTCTGCTCGATCGCCTGCGAAGACAGTTCAGAGCCGAGCAGGACGAAACGGTCAGAGCGCGCGTCGCAGCGACCAGCCACCCGCCGGAGAATCAACTGTGAAGCCTCGGCACAAACGCCTGTCATTGATCGTCGGCGGCCTCGTCATTCTTGGCGCCGCCGCCGCACTCGTGCTCAACGCTTTCCAGAGCAATCTCGTGTTCTTTTTTTCGCCCACCCAGGTCGCCGCGGGCGAGGCGCCCCGTGGCAAGAGCTTCCGCATCGGCGGCATGGTCAAGGAGGGATCTTTGCAGCGCGACGGCGACGGCGTTACCCTGCGTTTCGTCGTCACCGACACGGACAAGGACATGACCGTCGCTTACAAGGGGATTCTCCCCGACCTCTTTCGTGAAGGGAAAGGCGTCGTCGCCCAAGGTCGGCTGAACGACGACGGACTCTTCGTGGCGAGCGAGGTGCTCGCCAAGCACGACGAAAACTACATGCCACCCGAAGCGGCGAAAGCGGTCGGAGACGCCCACCAAAGAGCGGCGGCGAACAAGGCGGCTGCCGAATCGGCTGCCCGCACCCTCAAACCGTGAGCCGAGGATAGCCGGATGATTCCTGAACTCGGCAACTTCGCGCTGCTCGTCGCGCTCTCTGTCTCCCTCGTCCAGGGAACGTTACCGCTACTGGGCGCCCACCGGAATCGCCAGGCGTGGATCGCCCTTGCACGCCCGGCAGCCGCGGCGCACGCACTGCTGGTCGTGATCGCCTTCGGCTGCCTGAGCGCAGCGTTTGTCGACAACGACTTCTCGGTCGTTTATGTCGCGCAGCACTCGAATACCCTGTTGCCCTTGCCCTACCGCTTGGCCGGCGTCTGGGGTGGCCACGAGGGATCGTTGTTGCTGTGGGTCTTGATGCTGGCTTTGTGGACCCTGGCTGTCGCCGCTCTCCCCCAGCGACTGCCACCGGCGATGATGGCCCGCGTGCTTGCCGTCCTCGGTCTCGTCGCGGCGGGTTTCCTGCTGTTCATGCTGTGCACGTCAAACCCCTTCGAGCGCGTGTTGCCTGCCCTCGACGAGGGACGCGATCTCAATCCCTTGCTCCAGGATCCTGGCCTCATTTTTCACCCCCCGATGCTCTACATGGGGTACGTCGGATTCTCGGTCGCTTTCGCTTTCGCCATTGCCGCCTTGCTTTCCGGACAGCTCGACGCCGCCTGGGCGCGCTGGTCGCGCCCGTGGACGACCGCCGCCTGGATCTTCCTGACGCTTGGCATCGCACTCGGCTCGTGGTGGGCGTATTACGAACTCGGCTGGGGTGGCTGGTGGTTCTGGGATCCGGTCGAGAACGCGTCGTTCATGCCATGGCTGGTCGGCACGGCACTCGTCCATTCTCTGGCGGTGACCGAGAAGCGAGGCAGTTTCAAAAATTGGACCGTCCTCCTGGCCATCTCGGCGTTCTCCCTGTCCTTGCTTGGCACCTTCCTCGTTCGCTCGGGAGTGCTGACCTCGGTGCATGCCTTTGCCACCGATCCACGACGCGGCGTGTTCATTCTCGTCTTCCTGGTGGCGGTGATTGGCAGCTCGCTGGCCCTCTTTGCCTGGCGCGCTCCCAAAGTCGGTCTCGGCGGAAGCTTTGGGCTGCTGTCGCGCGAATCGCTGTTGCTGACCAACAACGTGTTGCTCGTGGTGGCGTCCTCCTCGGTCCTGCTGGGAACGCTTTACCCGCTGCTCATCGACGCCCTCGGCGCTGGCAAGCTATCGGTCGGCCCACCGTACTTTGACGCCGTCTTCGTGCCACTGATGCTGCCGCTGGCCTTCCTCATCGGCGTCGCACCTTTTGCGCGCTGGAAACATGCGAGTGCCGGCGAACTCGCACGCACCTTGCGCTGGGCGTTCCTGGTCGCTGCCGTCGTCGGCGCCGTCGCCCCGCTGGTGTACGGGACGTGGCGACCGCTGGTCGCGCTGAGCCTCTTGCTGGCCGCGTGGATCGCCTGCAGCGTCGTCCTCAACGTCGTTCAGCGCGTGCAGGCGACGCGCGCCGGACAGTCGTTCGGCGCCGCGTTACGCCGCCAGCCGCGCAGTTTCTTCGGAATGCACACCGCCCACTTCGGAGTCGCGGTCTTCATCGTCGGCGTCACGATGGTCAGCGCCTACCAGACCGAGAAGGACGTGAAAATGGAGATCGGTGACCGCGTCGAGGTCGGCGGCTACGTCTTCCGCTTCAATGGAGTCCGGCCCTATCAGGGCCCCAACTACCGAGCCCTGGTCGGCGACGTCGACCTGATCAAGGAAGGCCGCAACGTGCGCAAACTGCATCCCGAGAAACGCTTCTACGTCGCCTCGTCGATGCCGATGACCGAAGCGGCAATCGACAGCGGGTTTTTCCGTGACGTCTACGTCTCGCTCGGCGAACCGATCGACAAGGCGCGACCCGACGCCGCGTGGGCGGTACGCGTTTATCACAAACCCTTTGTCGACTGGATTTGGGGTGGCTGCGTGGTGATGGCGCTCGGCGGACTTCTGGCGATGAGCGATCGCCGCTACCGCATTCAGGTGCGCCGCCAGTCGCCGACACGCCCGGCAAGTCCCGCTGCAGCCGCCAACGCGTGAGATCGGCGAGATGAATCGATTTCTTTGGCCGCTGATCGGCTTCATCGTACTGACCCTCCTGCTCGCCGTCGGACTGACGCTGAACCCCCGTGAAGTGCCTTCGCCACTGGTGGGCAAGCCGGCGCCGGCGTTTTCCCTACCGCGACTCTCCGACCCGGAGACCTCCTTCTCGCCCCGCGAAATGCTCGGCAAGGTCTGGCTGCTCAACGTCTGGGCATCGTGGTGCGTCTCGTGCCGACAGGAGCATCCGGTGCTCGTCGAGCTGGCGCGGCGTCAGGCGACGCCCCTGATTGGTCTCAACTACAAGGAGGTCCGCGGCGACGGGAGTATCGAAGTCGACAAGATCGGCCCCGAAAACGAGACGCCACTGGTCAGGCAACGCGCCGCGGCCTGGCTCGCCAAGCACGGCGACCCCTACCTGCTCTCGGTGCTCGACGTCGATGGCCGCGTCGGTATCGACTACGGCGTCTATGGCGTGCCCGAAACCTACGTCATCGACCGCCAGGGAGTCATCCGCCTGAAACATATTGGCCCGCTGACACCCGACGTTTACTCGTCGCGGATTGCACCCTTGCTCACCGAGTTATCGAAATGACGCGTCCTCTGATCGTCTTCCTGCTGGTGCTGGCAGTGGTCGGCGGCAAACCTTTGTCCGCCGGCGAAGCGCAACCGGTCGCTGCCGACGAGCAAACCGAAAAGCGCTTGCTCGCCATTTCGTCCGAACTGCGCTGCCTGGTCTGCCAGAACGAATCGCTCGCCGGCTCACACGCGGAACTGGCGAACGATTTGCGACGCGAGATCCGGACCCTGATTCGTGACGGCCGGAGTGACGGCGAGATCATGGATTTCATGGTCAGCCGCTACGGCGATTTTGTCCGCTACCGTCCACCGCTCAAAGGTACGACGCTGCTCCTCTGGTTTGGACCGCTACTCCTGCTTGCCGGCGGTATCGGCACGCTCGTCCTGTACTTGCGCAAACGACAACGCCTGGTCACCACCACGCCGCTCAGTGCTGACGAAGTGCGTCGGGCCGAGGCGCTACTTCGCCGCGACGAGGAACTGCCGGAGAAGTCGCCGTGACGGCTTTCGTGATCGCCGCAACCCTGCTCCTGATCAGTGTCCTGGCGATTCTCGTCGTTCCCCTCTGGCGTCGCCCGCCGGTGGAAGCAGGCACGGATCGACAGCCGGCCAATCTCGTCGTCCTTCGCGACCAGTTGGCGGAACTTGAGCGCGAGCGAGCCGAGGGTCTGCTTGCTGAAACCGATTTCAACTCTGCGCGTAGCGAGCTGCAGCGTCGCCTGCTCGAAGAGAACGCCCCCGCGACCGTAGCGGCAACCGCCCCCCGCGGCGACCGACTGACCGTCCTCCTGCTGCTGCTCCTGATCCCTTTGGCGACGACGGCCGGCTACCTTCTGCTCGGCAATCCACGCGCGCTCGATCCCCTGCAGCGACAGGCGCGGCTGGCGCCCGAACAGGTCGAGGCGATGGTCGCCCGCCTTGCCGAACGGCTGCGCACGAACCCTGACGATGCCCAAGGCTGGGTCATGCTCGCCCGCTCGTACAAAGTCCTTGAACGCTATGAACAAGCGGCCGACGCCTATGCTCGCGCGAGCCGTGTCGTTGACGTCGATGCCACCCTGCTCGCCGACTACGCCGACGTACTGAGCAGAAGTCAGGGCGGCAAACTGCAGGGCAAACCGCTGTCCCTAATTGAACGCGCCTTGCAGGTCGACCCTGACGAGCCGCAGGCACTCCTGCTGGCCGGCGCTGCGGCCAGCGAGCGCGAACAGTTCGCGGCGGCCGCGGAGTACTGGCGACGGCTGCTGCCGCAGCTCGACCCCGGTTCCGAAGAGGAACGGGCCCTGTCGGCAGCAATTGCCAGAGCGTCGCAGATCGCCGTTGCCGGAACAGCGAGGTACTCGGGGAACGGGCAAGCCGCCAGCGGCGCCATCAGCGGCGAGGTCACCTTGAGCAAGAAAGTCGCCGCCCAAGTGACCGCTGAAGACGTCGTGTTCGTTTTCGTACGAGCCGATGACGGACCGCGCAGACCGCTCGCCGTCGTCCGTGCCCACGCCAGTGATCTGCCACTTCGTTTCCGTTTTGACGATAGCATGGTGCCGGCGGGCGGTGGCCGGTTGTCGGAGGCGAGTACGCTTACCATCGAGGCGCGAGTGGCCAAAGCCGGGAGGGCAGAGAGCTCGAGCGGTGACCTTTTTGGCCGCCTGCGAGGCGTCAAACCGGGCAGCCATAACCTGCGCCTGCTGATCGATCAGGTTCAACGCTGACGCTCGGTGCCCTGGCTGGGCCGATGCGACGGGATTTCCCCGTTTGTTAACCTAGATCAAACCGTCGCCTTTTCCGGATCCGCTAGACTCTCACTGGTCTCGACACCCGTCGGGAAGGGTGGCAGCAGACATTCAGGGGGAGGTAGACATCGTGTCCGAAAACGGTACCGGGTTGTGGGCAATACTCAAGCGGCCAAGCACTAAGTACTCGCTGCTGACATTGCTGGTGGTTGGATTTGCTTCCGGTATCATGTTCTGGGGTGGTTTCAACACCGTGGTCGAAGCGACCAACACCCTCGAGTTCTGTATCGGCTGCCACGAAATGGAAAACAACGTCTATCAGGAATACACGAAGACGATCCACTACAGCAACCGCACCGGCGTTCGCGCCTACTGCTCCGACTGCCACGTGCCCAAGGATTGGACGCATAAGATGATGCGCAAGGTCCAGGCGACGCAGGAGCTTTATGGTAAGGTTATGGGCACCATCTCGACGCGAGAAAAGTTCGAGGCCAAGCGGCTTGAACTGGCGACCCACGAATGGGAGCGGATGAAGGCGAGCGATTCGCGCGAGTGCCGCAACTGCCATTCCTTCGGGGCGATGGACATCGAGAAGCAGAAGGCGCGTGCGTCGAAGATGCACAAGATCGGTGTTGAGGAGAAGAAGACGTGCATCGATTGCCACAAGGGCATCGCGCACAGGAAACCGAAGAACATGCCGGAAGAGGACGACGATTAAGGGCGTGGTGGCCCCTCGCCGGACATGCCCTGGACCGTCCGATGCCGCGGGGCTACTCTCAGCGCTGGGTCTAGTCTGGCTGCGTTCAACCTTTCAATGGAGTGGGTTTTGACATGAAGAAAACGACCGTTTCCCTGGCCGCCTGCGGCGCAGTTCTCGCCGTGGTTCCGCAGTTCGCGCTCGCAGCACCCCCCGCCGACTGGAGCAAGGTGCCCAAGCGCGACATCCAGGTATTCCACGCCGGGGTGACACCGATCGAGTGGATCATGAAGAAGTCCGACCACAGTGGCCGCACCGGCCTCAACAAGGGCGAAAGCTGCGTCGGCTGCCACGAGGAGAAGGGCGGATTGAACTTCGACATGAAGCGTCTCGCCGGCAAGGACCTCGAACCGAAGGGCGCGCCGAAGACGATGAATTTCCCGGTCAGCGTGCAAAGCGCCTACGACAAGGAAAACGCGTATATCCGGTTGACTTTCAAGGCGCCCAGCGGCGGTGCCGACACCTCGGACAAGGACAACGACGTCAAGGTTGCCGTCATGTTCGCCAACGACAAGGTCACCCAAGGGACACAGGTCGGCTGCTGGGCGACCTGCCACAGCGACGCGCGTACGATGCCGGGCGCCGATGACAAGAAAACCAAGTACACCAAGGACGGCGCTTACGAGTTGATGCAGTGGAAGAGTGCCAAGGGAGCCAAGGTGGCCGATGGCTCGGTCACCGACAAGCGCAACATGGAAGGGGGTACCGCCGGCGTCAAGGCAGAAGGAAGCAAGAGTGGCGACACCTATACGGTGACCTTCACGCGCAAGCTTAACGGCGCGCTCGCCGAAGGCAAGGCCGCGCCTTTTGGGGTCGCTGTCCATTCCGATCATGCGAGCGGCCGCTTCCATCATGTCTCGATGGGCTATACGATGGGTTTTGGCACCGACGGCGACGTGAAGTCAGCCAAACAGTAGCGCGTCGGCACCTCCCACGCAATCGAAAAAGCAGGGCGAAAGCCCTGCTTTTTTTTCCAAGCGCCCTCCCGCGTCGACCAGGAATCGAACTACAACACCTGGTTGACCAGGCGATCGGCACGCGTACGTGCCAGCCGCTTGACCAAGCGCTGCACCGGCTGGGGGTAGCTCGCGACCTCGTCGAGATCTTGATGACGCGTCAGCCGCCGGCAATTCGCCAATACGCGATCCAACTCCAAGTGGTGCTGCCCGAGCAAATAGCCATGCGGATCGTGAAGCACGAGCCCGTTCTCGAGATCGAGTCGCCACGCGCGCGGATTGAGGTTGCTACCGGTAAGCAGCGCATAATCGCGATCGACCAGTAGTCCCTTGAGGTGAAAGCTATGGTCGGCGTTCTGCCACAGGTAAAGATCAAGGAGCCCGCTGGCGACAGCGTCCTGATGAGTCTTGCAATAGCGCCGTAGATTGCTCTCGTAGAGGTAAGGCAAGGCGCCAATGGCATTGAAGGGCTCGTCCGGAGGAATGAAAAAGTCGTTCGCCGTTTTTTCACCGACGACGATGCGAACCCGGCAGCCTTTCCTGAGCAACGCGTCGAGTGCTCGCCGGACAGGTCCCGGCAGGTTGAAGTAGGGCGTGTACAGAACCAACTCCCGCTCGGCACGGTGAATCAACTGCAGGATGACCCGGTTCAGCCCGTTGCCGCGAGCGCTCAGACCAAGCACTGGCGTCACCGCCACCTCACCGGTCGCAGCCTGAACGGTCGGCAGCGAGTAGCGCGTCGTCATCAGGGTTCGCCGCGAACTTCCGATTGCCGAACGTCGTAACGCCGGTGGTTGACTCGGGAGGTCGAGCCGGGCCACGGCCGGCAGCCGTTGCAGAACGTCGGTCATCAGCGACGCCAGGCTGTCAGCCAGCGGAGCGTGTGCAATGACGTGGTAGCGATCAAGGCGATAACGCTGGTGACGATGAAGGTAAACGTCGTTAAGGCTGGCGCCACTGTAGAGGACCGTATCGTCGATCACGAAGCCTTTGAGGTGCATGACGCCCATCAGCTCGCTGCTTTGTACCGGCACACCGTAGATCGACACCCCAGGACCAAACTGTCGAGCCATCTCGACGTAAAGTGCGGCGTTACCCGCGCTACGGCCCTTACCGATCAGGCCACGCTGTGCGCGATGCCAGTCGACGAAGATCGCGATTGACAGCGACGGACGCGCCGCTTTAGCCACGTAGAGCGCAGCCAGCACCTCGCGACCGGCGTCGTCGTCCTGCAGATAAAGCGCGCTGATCAAAATTCGCTCTCTGGCGCCATCGACTAGAGCCAGCAGCGTGGAACGAAATTCGTCCGGGCCGCTAAGGGTGCGTATGTTTTCTGCCGCCACGGCCGTCCGCGGCAGCGCATCGAGCCCCCTCCCCGGCTCCCCGCCAGCGCGCAATCGGCGAATCACCGCTTTGAAGGCGACTACCGCCTGCGGGCTTCTCGTCATCCGGTTCGCCTGCAAGCCAAACTCACGCGCTACCCGACCGTATCCCCTCAGCACTAATGTACTGATCAAGATAGTCGTTCACCGGCGTCCTTCCAAAACCGTCCATATCCAGCGACGAGGCGACGATCGCCTCTTGCTGCGCAGCCGTGAAATCATGATGCGACAAGTGCCGCTTGAACTTCTCGATCAGCACGGGGATTCCCTCCAGGCGCCGGCGCCGGTGTCCCAGCGGGTACTCGCAAACCACTTCGGGAGTCCGGCTACCATCCGCAAAAACCACCTGCAAGGCATTGGCAATTGATCGCTTCGCGGGATCGAGATAGTCGGTCGAAAAACGCGGTTCCTCGACGACGACGATCTTGGCACGCAGGGCGTCGATACGCGGATCACGCGCCGCCTCGTCCTCGTAAGCCTCAGCCGTCAGGTCGCCGTGGATCAGCGCGTAGGCCACCATATATTGCAGGCAGTGGTCGCGGTCTGCCGGGTTGTACAGTGGCCCCTGCTTGTCGATGATCCGTAATGCCGACTCATGCGTCCGGATGTGCAGCCGGTCGATCTCATCAAGCCGCGCGGCGACCTGCTGATGAAGCCTGATTGCACACTCGACTGCCGTTTGAGCGTGGAATTCGGCGGGAAAGCTGATCTTGAAGAGGACATTCTCCATGACGTAGCTGCCGTAGGGCCGCGGCAACCGAAACTCGCGGCTCTTGAACAGCGCGTCGTAGAACCCCCAGTGCTTCGCCGTCAGCGCCGTCGGGTAACCCATTTCTCCGCGCAACGAAAAGAGCGCCAAGAGAACGCCGCGTGCGGTCGCGTCGCCACCCGCCCAGGACTTGCGTGAACCGGTATTCGGAGCGTGCCGATAGACGCGCAGCGGTTGACCATCGACGAAAGCCTGAGAAAGCGCGTTGATGATCTGTTCGCGATCCCCACCCATCAACCAGCAGCAAACCGCAGCCGACGCCACCTTGACCAAAACGACATGATCGAGACCGACGCGATTGAAGCTGTTTTCGAGCGCGAGCACTCCCTGAATCTCGTACGCCTTGACCATGGCTTCCACTACCCGCTGCATCGACAACGGTTCTTGACCGGCTGCGACTCGCGTCCGCGACAGCCAGTCGGCGGTGGCGAGAATTCCTCCCAGATTGTCCGACGGATGGCCCCACTCTGCCGCCAGCCAGGTATCGTTGAAATCCAGCCAGCGGATCATGGTGCCCAGGTTGAAAGCTGCCTGAACCGGGTCGAGTTGAAACCTCGTCCCCGGAATGCGAGCACCGTCGATCGTCGAACTGCCCGGAACGATCGGCCCCAGCAGCTTTGTGCAGGCGGGATAGGCAAGCGCTGCCAAGGCACAACCGATGGCATCGATCAGGCAATAACGCGCCGTCTCATAGGTGCTCCTCGATTCGGGGAGGTACGTCAGCACATAATCGGCGATGTCGACCAGCACTCGATCCGGCTCTGGGCGCCGCTCCAGTCGTGTCGTCGTCATGGGGTCTCACAGACTCGTCGACGGAAACGCACGCACGGCGTAAACGTCGGTTGTGTTGGATTCGCGGTCGTCATACGCCCGCGCGAAAGCTCACTGACGCTCTCCGACGGCAACGAAGGTTTGCGCCTCCGGTCCGACATAGTTGGCCGAAGGCCGGATGATCTTGCCATCGATACGCTGCTCGATAACGTGCGCGACCCAACCGCTCGTGCGGGCGATGACGAAAAGCGGTGTAAACATGGGCGTCGGTACGGCAAGCATGTGATACGCCACCGCCGAATACCAGTCCACGTTCGGAAACATGCGCTTTTCCTCCCTCATCACGGCCTCGATGCGACTGGCGATGTCGAACAAGACGCGGTTGTCACCATCGATGCACAGCTGTTCGGCGACAGCGCGAATCACCTTGTTGCGCGGGTCAGCCAGCGTGTAAAGCGGATGACCAAAACCGATGATGATCTCCCGGTTCAGCAAACGACGGCGGATATCGCTCTCTGCATGCGTCGCATCGTCGTAACGGCACTGAATTTCGAACGCCGCCTCGTTGGCGCCACCGTGCCGGGGGCCGCTGAGGGCGCCGATCGCCCCGGTGATCGCTGCATAGAGGTCAGCACCGGTCCCGGTGATTGTCCGCGCGGTAAAGGTCGACGCGTTGAACTCGTGCTCGGCATAAAGGACCAGCGACTTGTCGAGACTGGTGGCGTGCAACGACGTTGCCGGCTTGCCACGCAGCAGGTGAAGAAAATGGGCAGCGATCGACTCATCGTCGGTTTCCGTCTCGATCCGCCGTCCGTTGTGCGACCAGTGGTACCAATAGAGGAGCATCGAGCCGAAACTCGCTATCAGCCGATCGGCAATCTCTCGCGCCGCTCCCGGGTTGTGATCCTGAGCTTCCGGAATGATCGTACCGAGCGCCGAACAACCGCTGCGCAAGACGTCCATGGGGTGGGCGGAGGCCGGCAGGTTTTCGAGTACCGGTCGCAAGGTCACCGGCAGTCCGCGCAGAGTTTTCAGCTTCTTGCGGTATTGCTTGAGCTGTGTATAGGTTGGCAGGCGGCCGTAGAGAAGAAGGTAGGCCACCTCCTCAAAGGTCGCCTCGTTGGCCAAGGCAATGACGTCGTAACCACGGTAGTGGAGGTCGTTACCATTGCGCCCAACCGAGCAAATGGCGCTGTCGCCGGCGACGACGCCGGAAAGCGCCACCGATTTCTTGCTCCTCGGCGCCGTACGTTCGGGCAGTTCAGCCATCCGTTCGTCTCCCTCGCCATGCACCCCGCTGGCCGCGTCGGCCCTCACCATCGAGTATTGCGACTTTGCCATGACAGGTCAAGCACGCAACCATCCCGGCGCGCCTCTGCACACGCGACTGCTCCGTGTGGCTTGCCGGTTACCACCCGTCAACATGCAGGTGTGCTGGCGGCATGAACGCCAGACGGCAGGCGTGTTCATGGCCAATCAGGTACTTCGGTAGCGGAACCAGTTCCACCTCGGTCACTCCGACCTCGATCATCCCAAGGCGGGCAGCAGCCTCGCGCGAGAGGTCGATGACTCGACCTGAGTGACCCATACGATCGTTAACTTTCACGACCACGCAACGCGCCGACAAGGGACGGCGGACGGCAACGTAACTACCCATCGGAAAGCGATTGCTGGCTGCCGAAATCGAGCCATGATCGTAGCGTTCGCCGGACGCCGTTTTACGGCCGCCGAAAGCGGAACTGTAAAAACTCGCTCGGCCAGTAATCAGCGGCGGCGGCTCCGGCTGTGCACGCGTCGGACCGAGGGAAGGAACCGGTTCGGCAGCAGTGGTCAAGACGACAAGCGACAAGCAAGACGCTGCACACCACCTCAGCATGGCGACACCCAGCCCGGGTAAGGGCCCACGGCACGCCGGCTGTCGCGCAAGAAGACGAGAGAGCTCGCACTCGCAGCGCTCGGTCCCCTGATCACGGCTTCGTCGCCGCTACCTGCAATCGCTTGGCGCGCCAAGCGTCCTCCACCCGCACGCGACTGACCCGTCGACGATCGCCCGTTGGCGATAAGCGAGCGCCCTGTGCCGCAAGCATGATGAGAAGCTCCTACCGGGGTTAAGGTTGATCAATGACGCTGCGCTGTGCAAGGATATCCTGTTGATGATTTCCTCGACAAGCGCCCGACCTTCCGTCGTCTCACGACAGGCGTTAACCACTGACGGCAACCGCAGTGTAATAGACATGCGAACCCACGTTTTGCCTGCCTGGTTACGGCACCTCCTCATGAAGAATGTCGCACACCGCTATTATCCGCTGGTCGTTGCGGCGATTGCCTTTGCCGCCACGGTCACCTTCGCCTTCCCATTTGTCGCTGTTCTTGTCCCCGCCGTGCTGCTCGCCCCGAAACGCTGGCGTGTGCTGGGATTGCTGGCTGGAATTGCCAGCGGCTTTGGCGCCGCCGTGCTGGTCGAGATCGTCAACCAGCTCGGCTCGGAGTTTGTCTTCTCGCGCTATCCAGAGCTCGTCAGCAGCCCGGCCTGGCTAACCGCCAGCCAATGGCTGCAGCGCTGGGGCCTGTTGGCAATATTGATCATTGCCGGCTCGCCGATGCCACAGACGCCGGCTCTGTTCGTCTGCGCGCTGGCCAACGTATCTACCCTGGGCATTCTGGTCGCGGTCGGCGTCGGCAAGACCGCGAAATACCTCTTCCTGGCTTGGGCGACGGCTCGCTACCCGGCGCGCTTCATCCGCTACAACTGACGTCGCCGATCGGCGCCGGCAACCCCGGCACCCTGCGCCTGCGCGTCAGCCCAGTAACTCGAGCGAACCATCGGGCCACACGCCGCGCCACTAAAGCCCAGCGCGATCGCCTGTTGCTCGTAGATCTTGAAAACGTCGGGCGACACGTAACGCGCGACCGGCAAGTGGTGGACCGACGGCGCGAGATACTGACCAATGGTCAGCAGGTCGACCTGGTTGGCGCGAAGATCGCGGAGGACAGAGAGGATCTCCTCGTCGCTCTCACCCAGCCCGACCATCAGCCCGGACTTGGTCGGAAGCAAGGGATAACGCTCCTTGAAGGCTCTGAGGAAAGCCAGCGAATGCGCGTAGTCGGCGCCCGGTCGAACTTGCCGGTAAAGGCGGGGAACGGTTTCCAGGTTGTGATTGAGGACGTCTGGCAGCGACTGACCGAGCCGCTCCAGAGCCGTCTCCATGCGCCCGCGAAAGTCGGGAACCAGGATCTCGATGGTCGTTGCCGGGGATTTCGCGCGCACCGCCCGGATCACGTCGACAAAATGTTGGGCGCCACCATCCCGAAGGTCGTCGCGATCGACGCTCGTAATCACGACATAACGCAGTTGCAGGCGGGCGACGGTTTCGGCCAGATGCTCCGGTTCGTTCGCGTCGGGCGGCAACGGCTTGCCGTGGCCGACGTCACAGAACGGGCAGCGCCGCGTACAGAGGTCGCCGAGAATCATGAAGGTCGCGGTCCCGCGCCCGAAGCACTCGCCGATGTTGGGACACGACGCCTCTTCACACACGGTATGCAGTTTCTGCTGCCGCAAGAGCTGTTTGATCTCGCCAAATCGACCGGCGTCGTTACCGGCCTTGACGCGGATCCACTCGGGCTTGCGCTGCGGGACCTGCGGGACAATCTTCACCGGAATGCGCGCGGTCTTCAGCTGCCCCTTTTCCTTGCCGCCGGGCTCGCCTGACGGCACCTCACGGCGGTCGCTGCCTGCTTCCGATTCTCGTCTCATGGGTACTCCAGTTGAGCGCGTAGATGGCCAATCAGGGCTGCCGCCGCTGCCTCCGGCGTCAGCGCGATTCCCAAATCTCGTGTTTGCGTCACCGGCAATCCGGCGTAGCCGCAGGGGTTGATTGCGGAGAACGGCGATAAATCCATGTCCACGTTCAGGCTGAGTCCGTGGAAACAACCATTCCGCCGCACGCGCAAACCGAGCGCCGCGATCTTCGCGCCGCCGACGTAAACTCCTGGCGCCCCCTTCCGACGCTCCCCACTCACTCCGTGTGCGGCGAGTAAGGAAATGATGGCCGTTTCGATCGACGCCACCAAGTCGTGTACGCGCAGCCGTCGCCGAGCCAGGTCAAGCAGCAGATAAATGACGACCTGACCCGGACCGTGATAAGTGATCTGTCCGCCACGATCGGTTTTCACCAGAGGCACTCCCGTGTCCGCCAGCAAGTGCTCGGAGAGTCCGGCCTGTCCCAAGGTAAACACGGGCAGATGCTGGCAGCACCAGAATTCGTCCGGCGTGTCGGCGACGCGAGCGGCAGTAAAGTCAACCATCTCACGCCACGTCTGCTGATATTCGGTCAACCCGAGATCACGTACCCGGATGAACGGCAAAGCGCTCAGCAACTGATGCGATACCGTACTCACAAAAGAAACTTGACGCGCGGATGACGACTCAGTTCCCGGTAAAGCGCGTCGAGTTGTTGCCTGCTGGTTGCCGTAATCTTGCACGTCAGGCTCATGTACTTGCCTTTGGTCGACGAACGGACCGTGATCGTCGCGGCATCGAAGTCCGGTGCATGCCGCTGCACGATGTCGCCGATCACTGACGGCAGGTCGTCGCCGGCGAGCCCCATGATTTTCAGAGGAAAGTCACAGGGAAAGCCAAAGACCTCGTCGCCCCCTTCCGTCACCACCGGCGCTCAATTGAACCAGAGACGGACCGTATCCAGCATCCGGCCCAAGAAACCAGCGCCGGGAACGGCTTCCAGCGCCAGCACCGGATAATCGGCATACGGCTTGCCGTCGATGCTGACCTTCAAGGTTGCCAGCGGCTGCCCGAGGGCAACCGGCGCCGTCAGCAGCTGCGGCGAGATCAGTTCGGTCCGGATCTTCTGGGCCGATCCCTTGGGCACGGCGACAACCAGATCATTGAACAAACCCACCTTGACCGCACGGCTCTCGCCCTTCCAGACCCGCAACGAAGAGAGCGCCTCGTTTCTCGCGTAAAGCTGTACGGCGTCGTAGAACTGAAAACCATAATTGAGCAGTTTGAGCGACTCCTGCGCTCGAACCTTGTCCGACGCGGCACCGAGGACGACCGACACTAGCCGGCGGGCACCACGTTTCGCCGACGACACAAGGCAATAACCGGCGGCTTCGGTGTGACCGGTTTTTAGGCCGTCTACGCTGGGATCAATCCACAGCAGGCGATTGCGATTCGGTTGCGTGATGCTGTTGTAACGAAACTCCTTCAAGGAATAGTACGTTGCGTAGTATTCGGGAAAGTCGCGAATGAGCGCGGTCGCCAGAATGGCCAAGTCACGTGCGGTTGTGTAGTGCTGCGCATCGGGTAGTCCGCTTGCATTGCGAAAGCTCGACCCTTTCATCCCCAGTCGTTGCGCTTCGCGATTCATCAGCTGGGCAAAGTTCTCTTCGTCGCCAGCAATCGCCTCGGCGAGCGCGACGCAGGCGTCGTTGCCAGACTGAACGATCATCCCCTTCAGCAGATCGTCGACACTGACCGTCGTCCCGACCTGGATGAACATCCTCGAACCACCCGTCTTCCAGGCCTTTTCCGACACCAGAACCGGCTGATCCCGTTTCAATGTCCCCTGTTTGAGCGCCGAGAAAGCGAGATACGCCGTCATCAGCTTGGTCAGGGAAGCTGGTTCGAGCCGCTGGTCGGGTGCGTTGGCCACCAGTTCCTGTCCCGACGCCACCTCGACGAGCAACCACGACTTGGCGGCCAGCACGGGCGCCGGCGGACGTTCTTGGGCCAGCGCGAGCAACGGCAGCAAGAGCAGGGAGTACCACAACGATCTTAACGTTCGCATCAGCGGACCAGCCGAGTAAAGTGACGATTATAGCAAGCGCCATCGGCGGTGCCGGCGGCCGAACGATCGGCCGAACAATCGCCAACTGCTGTGCGGCGCTCACCAACTTTCGTGAATTAGTCCCTACGCGAGACGCGGTGACTACCGCTAGCATTCGATTTCGTTATCGCGTCTTGGACACCCCCCGTGGCGCTGCGAGGTCCCCAGTGCTACCACCTTTCCGACCCCGTTCCGGCAACCTCGATCTCCAAAGCGCGTTTGCCCAACTCGCCAAGGAAAGCCACGCGGTGGCCGGCCTCGACGAAACCCTGCGCCAACTGACCGCCACCACGGCACGCATGCTCGACGTCGAACGCGTGAGTTTATGGGGCCTGCGTTCGGACGCCAGAACGCTGGAATGCATCGATCTCTTCGAGCTTTCCCGGAGCCATCACAGCAGTGGACTGACGTTTTCAGCGGCGCGTTACCCCGAATTCTTCCGGGCCTTGGCAACTGGCGAACCGATTGTCGCCGACGACGCGCTCACGCACCCGTCAACCAGGGAGCTTGCGCACGACTACCTGCTGATGAACGGTATCAGCGCCGTCGTCAACTCCCCCATCCACGTCAACGGCGAACTCCAGGGGACGCTCTGTGTCGAGCGCGTCGGACCCCATTCAAGCTGGACGTCGGTTCAACGGCTGTTCTCGCATGCCATCGCCAGCTTGGTCAGCCTGGCGCTCGTCCAGTCGCAGCTCGTCGCCCTCGCGGACGAGCTTCGTGACGCCAACCAGTTGTGGCGCGCCTTGTTTGCCGGAACTCAGGAGGCAATCCTGATCTCCGATGTTCGCACCGGGCACGTACTTGACGCCAATCCGCAAGCGGAAAAACTGTTCGGACGTCAGCTGCGACAGCTGCTCGGCGTGCTTCAGAAAGAACAGCACGACAACGGCGACGTGATCGACGGGCAGGCGCTGAGCACACTCCTGCTATCAACCGAAACGGCGACCCCCGTTTTCGCGGAAATCATCAACGCGGCCGGCGAACGAATCCCCGTTGAAGTCAGCGGTCAAGTCGTCCACCTGAAGCAGGTCGGGCCCGTCGTCCAGGGCGTCATCCGACCGGCCCCGAAAGCCAGCAGCAGCGAGATCAGCGGCTAACGAAGGTCGGTTTGTAGCCCAGCGCGAGACGAATCCGCTCGGCCACCCTTTCGGCGTCGCTACGGCTCGGGTAGGGACCGAGGTGGACACGGTGCATCCCACCCGCAGCCTGGATCATCACTCCCTCATTCAGCCAGTCGAGTTCACGCAGCAGATGCGAGCGCAGGCTTTCGGCATTCTCGGCGCTGGCGAATGCCCCCAACTGCAGAAAAACTCCGCGTGACCCACTCGCCGCCAAGGGAGTCTGTTTGTCGAGATCAAGCCTTGCCGCAAGCAGCGCGATTTCGTCACGTTCGCCGCCTTCCGAGCGCCACGGCGAAGGCGCCGCCATGACCTGCGCGTAACCAATCGTCATCGCTCCTTCCGGAACAATCGACTCGACCTGAACCAGCGTACTGCCGTTGTCGACGTAGCCAAGACGGTGCGCGGCGGCATACGAGAGGTCAATCACCCGGTCGGCGTGAAACGGTCCGCGATCGATCACCCGAACGACGACACTCCTGCCGTTGGCAACGTTGGTCACACGCGCATAAGACGGGAGCGCCAGCGTCGGATGCGCCGCGGTCATGGCGAACATGTCGTAAGGTTCGCCGATCGACGTTTTCTGTCCATGGAACTTCTTCCCGTACCAACTGGCAATCCCCCGCTCCTGGTGCGGCCGCAAGCCCGTTTGCGGCTCGTAGGCCTTGCCGAGCACGACATAGGGCCGGTTGGCGAAGCGGTGCAGCGGTTCAAGCCGCGGCTCGGCATCGGGGATCTGGTCGAGGTTGTCGGGAATCTCGTCAGCCGGCCCATCGTCCTTGTAGTAAGCCCCGCCACGCTTCTGGACGACCGCACTCTTGCGCGCCGTGGATTTTGGCGACGAGGTTCTGGCGTCGGCGGTCGGTGCCGAGGAATCGCCGGAACGCATCGCCGGACCGGTACAGGCGGTCAACAGCACCGCCAGTGTGAGCAACGAAAGGGGCGCCCACGACCGGCGCACCGCCGCCGACGGCTGACGCCGCAGCAAGGGCGGGCTCACTGACGCACGAGCATCCGATGCGACTGGATGCTCATCAGAATGCCGATACAAATCGACAGCGTGACCAAAGCCGTCCCGCCGTAACTCATGAACGGCAAGGGGACACCGACCACCGGCAGGATCCCGGTCACCATCCCCATGTTGACGAAAGCGTAGGTAAATAGACTGAGCGTAATCGATCCGGCAATCACGCGCGCAAAGAGCGTCGACGCTTTCGCCGTGATCATCAGCCCGCGGCCGACCAGCAGCAAATAGAGCACGACCAGCACGCTGGCGCCGAGCAGGCCGCGTTCTTCGGCGAAGACGGCGAAAACGAAATCGGTGTGGCGTTCCGGGATGAACTCGAGGTGGGTCTGAGTGCCGGCCAGCCAGCCCTTGCCAAAACTTCCTCCGGAACCAATGGCGATCGTCGACTGGATAATGTGATAGCCGGCACCGAGCGGATCGCTGGTCGGATCGATCAGGGTCAGGATTCGTTTGCGCTGATAGTCGTGCATCATCGTCCAGACGAACGGCGCGGCCGCGGCAGCGGCACCGACCAAGCCGGCAATTGCCTGCCAGGGCAGCCCGGCGAAAAAGAGGACGAAGAAGCCGGCAGCGCCGACCAGGATCGCGGTGCCGAGGTCCGGTTGCTTGGCGATCAGCGCGAAAGGGAGCAGCAGCAGCACGGCGGCAACCGCATAGTGGCGAAGCTTCAGCGCCGCTTCGTGCTTGTGCAGATACCAGGCCAGCATCAGCGGCACGGCGAGCTTCAGCAGCTCGGACGGCTGGATGCGGGTGAAGCCGAGCGACAGCCAGCGTCTGGCACCATTGACCTTGGTCCCAAAGAAGAAAACCAGCACCAGCAGAATCACACCCAGCGCGTAGAGCGGTACCCCAAAGCGCATCAGCTTTGGCGGTGGCAGCTGGGCAACGACCCACATCGCGCACAGTCCGACCGCCATATTGACGGCTTGCGCCAGGAGGCGATTGTGGGTGTCGTAGGTCGCGCTGTAGACAGTCGCCAGCCCGCAGGCCATCAACAGCAGCGTGATGCACAACAAGGGGCCGTCAACCCGGGCCACCAGTCGCGCCCACAAGCGAGGCAACAGGTTCTGGAACATCGGCTAGTCTTCCTCCACCTCGTCCTCGGCGGCTGCGCCCTTGGGCAGCTTGCCGAGCAGATAGTAGTCGAACACCATGCGCGCGATCGGCGCCGCCGACTGGGCGCCGAAACCGCCGTTCTCGACCAGCACGGCGAGCGCGATCTTTGGTTCGTCGACCGGCGCAAAGGCGATGAACAAGGCATGATCGCGCAATTCCTTCTTCACTCGCGACGACTTGTATTCCGCTCCCTTCAGACTGAACACCTGGGCCGTCCCGGTTTTACCGGCGGCGACGTAGGGGGCGCCGGCAAAGGCCTTGGCGCCGGTGCCATGGGTGTTGACGCCAACCATCGCCCGCTTGATGACCTCGACGTGCTGCCGCTTCCACGGCAGCACACGTAGCGGTTCGGGTTCGATCAAGGTTCGCTCGCCGGTTCGGCTATCGGTAATGTAGCGCACGAGATGCGGCCGATACATCACGCCGCTGTTGGCGACGACCGCCGTCGCCTGCGCCAGCTGGATCGGCGTGTAGGCATTGTAACCCTGGCCGATGCCGATCGAAACCGTCTCGCCGGCGAACCACTTCTGTTGTTCGGGACGTTTGAAGCGACGCTTCTTCCACTCCGGCGACGGCAAGACGCCCTCTGCCTCGCCTTCGATATCGACGCCGGTCCGCTGGCCGAAGCTGAGCTGGCTCATAAAGCGGGCGATGGCGTCGATCCCCATGTCGTTGGCCAGAATGTAGTAATACGTGTCACACGAATGAACGATCGACTTGTGCATATCGACCATGCCGTGCCCGCCCTTCTTGTCGTCGCGAAACTGATGGCCGCCAAAATTGAAGAAGCCCGGATCGGCGATCGTCTGCCCCGGCGTCCGTTTGCCCGTTTCAAGCGCGGCCAGCGCCATGAAGGGCTTGAACGTCGACCCGGGCGGATAGGCACCATTCAGCGCCCGGTTGAGCAAGGGTCGGTCGGGAGAATTGTTGAGCAGATCCCAGTCGTCGCTGCGAATGCCGTCGACGAAAAGATTGGGGTCGAAAGTCGGCGTCGACACCAAAGCCAGGATGCCGCCGGTGGACGGCTCAATCGCCACCAGCGCCCCGCGGCGGTCGCCAAACGCCCGTTCGGCCATTTCCTGCAGCTTGATGTCGAGGGTTAAGGTCAGGTTGTTGCCTTGCACCGGCGGCGTCCGTGACAGGCTGCGGATGGCCCGGCCGCCGGCGTCGATTTCCACCTGTTCGTAGCCGGTTTCGCCGTGCAGGTGAAATTCGTAGCTCTGTTCGAGGCCGGTTTTGCCGATGTGATCGGTCCCCTTGTAGTTGGCCGCCTGCTCGCTCTCTTCGATCAACTCCAGATCTTTCTTGTTGATCCGGCCAATGTAGCCAATCGCATGCGCGCCGACCGAGCCCAGCGGATACTGCCGGAAGAGTCGCGCCTTGACCTCGACGCCGGGAAACCGGTAGCGATTGGCGGCGAAGCGCGCCACCTCTTCTTCGCTCAAGCGCGAACGGATCGGCAGGCTTTCGAAGGTCTTGCTCTCTTCGAGCAGACGCCGGAAGCGCTTGCGGTCCTTGGGCAGGATTTCGATGAGCGTACCCAGCCCCTCGATCGTCGCCTCGAGGTCATCGACCTTCGACGGCGTGATCTCGAGCGTGAACGCCGAGTAGTTGCGGGCCAGCACCACCCCTTTGCTATCGACGATCACCCCGCGATTGGGGACGATGGGCACCAGCGAGATGCGGTTATCCTCGGCACGGGTGGTGTAATAGTCGTGCTGGACCACCTGAAGATGAAAAAAGCGGGCGACCAGCAGGCCGAAGGCAGCGGCGACAGCGACGCCGGCCAGCGCAACCCGGAAACGGAAGCGGTCAAGCTCCCGGTCAGCGGTCTTCAGGGGAGAACGCAGCCTGAGCAAACGTGCCCTTTCAGTCGCTCGTGCCGGCGCTCACAACGGCCGATTGGCATCGCGAGCCACCGGCTGATGTTGCGGCAGAAGCAGGAAGTAGGTCAGCAGCGGCCAGAGCAAGGCCCCGAGGCAGGCGCCAAAGAAGTAGGCCAGGCCCGGAAACTCGGCGCCGTCGATGGCGCGTACGGCGAACTGGACGAGCGGGATCAGCAGCAACAGCGGCAGGACCTGCAGCGCCTGCTGGCTCAGTGGAAACCACAGGATCCGCCGCGACAGCGACGAGGCGCCGTAAGCCGCCAGCACGTAGGCCAGCGCATGCTGCCCGAGCAGGCTGGCATCGGCGACGTCCATCGCCAGACCGAAGAGGAACGCCAGTCCCATGCCGACCCGGCGGGGTTCGCGCACGCACCAGAAGACGATCACCAAGCCCAGCCAATCGGGAACGCCCTTCCAGGCAGCCATCGGCAACAGGTTGAGCAGGGCGGCGACCAGCAAGCTGACGGCGATGAACCACGGTTTGACCGGCAGCAGGATGCGCGACGAGGCGTAGCTGGTCTGCATTCGCTTTACTCCTTCCGTAGACGCTTTTTCTTCGCCTGCCCGGACTTGCCTCCCGCTTTCGCGTCGCGAAGCCGGCTGTCCTGGGCCAATTGATCGGGCAACACCAGCGGCGGCCGCGGATCAAGGACCATGACTTCAGCGAAATTTTCGACCCCGGCCAACGGCATACAGAAGATGCGGGCAAACGAGTACGAGGTGTCGCGCTCGATATGGACCACCCGAGCCACCGGAAAGCCGGGCAGAAAAATGCCGTCGAGACCCGAAGTCACCAGCACGTCGCCGTTTTGGACGTCGGCGTTGGCCGGCAGAAAGCGTAATTCGAGCTGGCCATTACCCAGACCAAAGACCACCGAGCGCAAACCGGTGCGCACGATCTGCACCGGCACCGCCTGTTCCTTGTCGGTGATCAGCGTCACCTCGGCAACGAACGGAAAGACCCGCGTCACCTGGCCGACGATCCCCGAATCGTCGATCACCGGCTGCCCGGCGACCACCTTGTTCTGCTGTCCCTTGTCAACGACCACGCGCCGTGAATAAGGGTCGCGCACGGCGTAGAGAATCTGCGCCACCTGGCCGCTGGCGTGCTGCCGCTCCTTGACGCCGAGCAGTCGCCGCAAACGGTCGTTTTCGACCTCCAGATGCTGCGTGCGCGACAGCGTCGCCACCTGGTCGAGGCGACCTTTCCTGAGCTGCGCGTTTTCCTCCTGCAGACGGGCGACGCTGACGAAGTAGTTGCCGGCATTGTCGAGCAGGCGGGCGGGTTCGTGCGCCAACTGCTGCAGCGGATGGGTAAACATCGACAGCGCCTGACGCAGCACTTCGAGCGCTTGAAAGCGGGCATCGACGACCAGCAAGGCGATCGACAGCGCGACGTAGAACGAAAGCAGCGCCAGCGGCGCCGGACCGCGTTTGAAGAACGGTGGCGGCTGATGTTCCATCGGTCAGGCTTCGGAGAGGCGGTACGTAGCCACCGCACCGCGTGCCGTCAATCCGAGGCGAAAATGCTGCCCAAGTTGTCCATCTTCTCGAGCGCCAGACCACAGCCACGAGCGACGCAGGTCAGCGGTTCCTCGGCGACGATCACCGGCAAGCCGGTTTCCTCCATCAGGAGACGATCGATGTCGCGCAACAACGCGCCGCCACCGGTCAGCACCATCCCCTTGTCGGCGATGTCGGCGCCGAGTTCGGGAGGCGTCTTCTCGAGCGCCGACTTGACCGCCGAGACGACGCTGTTGAGCGGCTCGGTCAGCGCTTCGAGGATCTCGTTCGACGAAATGGTGAACTTGCGCGGGATACCCTCGGCCTTGTTGATGCCGGAGACCTCCATCTCGCGCACCTCGGCGCCGGGAAACGCGGAGCCGATCCGCTTCTTGATGTTCTCGGCCGTGTTCTCGCCGATCAACATGCCGTAGTTGCGGCTGATGTAGTTCATGATCGCCTCGTCGAGCTTGTCACCCCCGACGCGCACCGACCCGGCATAAACCATCCCGCCGAGCGAGATGACGCCGACCTCTGTCGTCCCGCCGCCGATGTCGACGACCATCGACCCGGTAGGTTCGGCAACCGGCAGACCGGCACCGATCGCCGCCGCCATCGGTTCTTCGATCAGGAAGACCTGACTTGCGCCGGCACCGATCGCGGACTCGCGAATCGCACGCCGCTCGACCTGCGTCGACCCCGAAGGAACACAAATGATGATCCGCGGCGACGGCGACAGCAGCTTCGAGTCATGCACCTTCTTGATGAATTGCTTGAGCATCTGCTCGGTGACCGTGAAGTCGGCGATGACGCCGTCCTTCATCGGGCGAATCACGGTGATCGCTCCCGGCGCCTTGCCGAGCATCTCCTTGGCCGCCTTGCCGACCGCCTGGATGGTCTTCTTGGCGCTCGGTCCGCCTTCGGTACGGATCGCAACGACCGAGGGTTCGTCGAGAACAATCCCTTTTGATCGTACATAAATCAGCGTGTTGGCTGTACCGAGGTCGATCGCGAGATCGTTCGAAAAGTAACTGCGCAGAAAGCTGAACATGCTGGCCAAGTCCGTGAAGGCCCTGAACGGGCACTGCGGTGGGAAAGCTTTTTATGATACCTTATATGGCTTCCCCGTTTAACACCTTAGCGTTGGCTCGCCATCATGTCGCTCACCCTGGACCAGGTACGGCGCGTTGCCCACCTCGCACGGATCGAAATCGACGATCACGAAGCGGAGGCCACGCGAGCGAAATTGAACGACATTCTCGCCCTGATCGCGACCCTGCAGGCAACCGACACGGCGGGCGTTACTCCCATGGCGCACGCGCAAGAGGTTTCGCAGCGACTGCGCGCCGATTGCGTCACGGAAGTCGACCCGCTGGCGCAGCGCAGCGCTTTCCAGGCGATCGCGCCAGAGGCCGAGGGCGGGCTCTACCTCGTGCCGAAAGTGATCGAATGATCGAAAGCAGCCTCCGGGAGCTGGCGCAGGCGCTGGCCGGACGGAAGATCTCGAGCCTTGAGCTGACGCGCCTTTACCTCGACCGCATCGCGCGTCACGACTCGCGGCTCAACGCCTTCATCACCGTCGACGAGGCCACCAGCCTGGCCGAGGCACGCGCTGCCGACGCGCGGCTCGCGCGCGGCGAAGGCGGCCCGCTGACCGGCATTCCCCTGGCGCACAAAGATATTTTTTGCACTCAGGGTTGGCGCACGAGCTGCGGCTCGAAGATGCTCGACAACTTCGTCAGCCCCTACGACGCGGCGGTGATTGAGGCTTTCAGGAAGGCTGGCGCGGTGCTCCTGGGCAAGACCAACATGGACGAGTTCGCCATGGGGTCGTCGAACGAGACCTCGTACTACGGCCCGGTCCGTAACCCCTGGGATCTCGACTGCGTCCCCGGCGGGTCATCGGGAGGCTCCGCGGCGGCGGTCGCTGCCCGCCTGGCGCCGGCCGCAACCGGCACCGATACCGGCGGCTCGATACGGCAACCGGCGGCGCTGTGCAACTTGACCGGAATGAAGCCCACCTACGGCGTCGTTTCGCGCTACGGCATGATCGCGTTTGCCTCGTCGCTTGACCAAGCCGGTCCGCTCGCCCGCTCGGCGGCCGACTGCGCGCTTCTTCTCAACACCCTGGCGGGCTTCGACGAACGCGATTCGACGAGTCTGGACAGAGCGCGCGAGGACTATTGCCGCGACCTCGACGCTCCAGCCACCGACCGACCGCTGTCTGGCCTGACGATCGGATTGCCGGCGGAGTTTTTTGGCGAAGGCTGCACGCCGTCCGTCATGCAGCGGGTAGAAGCGGCGATCGCCGAATATCGGCGACTGGGAGCGGAAACCGTCAGCGTCCGTCTGCCGAACATGGGGCTCTCGGTCGCCGCCTACTACGTCATCGCCCCGGCCGAGGCCAGTTCCAACCTCGCTCGCTTCGACGGCGTGCGCTACGGCTACCGGGCGGCAGACTACGCCGATCTCGAGGAGATGTACTGCAAGAGCCGCGCGCAAGGCTTTGGCGCCGAAGTCAAGCGGCGCATCCTGATCGGCACCTACGTGCTCTCGCATGGCTACTACGACGCTTACTACCTGCAGGCGCAGCGTGTCCGCCGGCTGATTGCCGACGACTTCGCGCAGGCTTTCAAACACTGCGACCTCATCGCCGGCCCGACCAGCCCGACGACCGCTTTCGCCCTCGGCGAGAAGGCGGCTGATCCGGTGCAGATGTACCTCTCCGACATTTACACGATCGCCGTCAACCTCGCCGGCCTGCCGGCGATTTCGTTGCCCTGCGGCTTTGTTGACGGCCGACCGGTCGGACTGCAACTGATCGGCAACTACTTCAGCGAAGCCAGGCTTCTTGCTGCCGCCGATCGTTATCAACAGACCACCGGCTGGCACCTCGAGGTGCCGGCCGGCTTCGCCGACTGACCTGCCTCAGCACGGCGGCAAGGACGAACGAGTCGTCATGAACCCCTGGGAAGTCGTCATCGGCCTCGAAACCCACGCCCAACTGTCGACGCGGTCGAAGATTTTCTCGGGCAGCGCGACCGCTTTTGGCGCCCCGCCGAACGCACAGGCCAACGCGATCGATGTCGCCCTGCCGGGAGTCTTGCCGGTACTCAATCGGGGGGCGGTCGAGTGTGCGATCCGTTTCGGCCTCGCGGTCGGCGCGACGATTGCGCGACGGTCGATCTTTGCGCGGAAGAACTACTTTTACCCGGACCTGCCGAAAGGCTACCAGATCAGCCAGTACGAAGCGCCGGTGGTCGTCGGCGGCAGGATTCCGATCGCCGTGGGCGACGTCGAGAAAACGGTCCGTCTGACCCGCGCCCATCTCGAAGAAGACGCCGGCAAGTCGCTGCACGAGGACTTGGGGGCCTTTTCCGGCAGATCCGGCATCGACCTCAACCGCGCCGGAACGCCCTTGCTCGAAATCGTCAGCGAACCCGACCTGCGATCGGCGGCCGAGGCCGTCGCCTATGCGCGGGCGCTGCACGCGCTGCTGCGCTGGATCGGCATCTGTGACGGCAACATGCAGGAGGGATCCTTTCGCTGCGACGCCAACGTCTCGGTACGCATCGCCGGCGATACGACCTTCGGTACCCGGCGCGAGATCAAGAACCTGAACTCGTTTCGTTTCCTGCAGCAGGCGATCGACTACGAGGTTCAGTGGCAGATCGCGACGCTCGAAGACGGCGGCCGCATCGAGCAGGCGACGGTTCTCTTTGACCCCGGCAGCGGCGAAACGAGGGCGATGCGCAGCAAGGAGGACGCGCACGACTACCGTTACTTCCCTGACCCCGATCTCTTACCGCTGGTCATTGAAGACGAATGGATCAGCGCGATTCGCACCACCTTGCCGGAGCTACCCGCCACCCGCCGCGAGCGGCTGCTCGCCCGCTATGGACTCTCCGCTTACGACGCCCAAGTGCTGACCAGCACACTCGAAGTCGCCAACTATTTCGAAGAGGCCGTCGCCGTCGCCGGCGAGGCGAACGCCAAGACTTGCGCCAACTGGGTGATGGGCGAGCTGGCGGCACGCCTCAATCGCGAGGATCTAGAAATCGACGAGGCACCGGTCTCGGCACTCCAGCTCGGCGGCCTGGTCGCCCGAATTGTTGACGGGACGATCTCGAACAAGCTGGCGCGGGACGTCTTTGACGCCTTGTGGACGGGAGAAGGCGGCACCGCCGACGAAGTCATTGCCCAGCGCGGTCTGCAACAAATCAGCGACAGCGGCGCGCTGGAGGCCCTGATCGACGAGGTGGTCGCCAACCATTCGGCGATGGTCGCCGAATGGCGGTCGGGCAAGGAAAAAGCGCTCAACGCCCTGGTCGGCAAAGTCATGCAGGCGACCCGCGGCAAGGCGAATCCACAACGCGTCAACGAACTACTGCGCCAAAAGCTGGCTTGATTCAGAGCAAGGAACGCGCCGCGGCGTCGATCTCGGCAGGAGTCATTGCGCCAAGCTTGCGGACGCGTATCTGGCCTGCCCGGTCGATCGTCACCGTATACGGCAGCCCGGACTTGCTGTTGCCGAGTCCGCGCATCAGCTCAACGCCGCCCTCGACACCGCCGATCAACGACAGGTAGTTCATCTCGTAGGCTCGGCCAAACTCCGCGACGGCACTCCGATGGGCCAGGTCTTCGACGGCAATGCCGATGACCACCAGTTCGGTACTTGCATAGCGGCGTTGCACGGCAGCAAGGTCGGGAATCTCGTGGCGGCAAGGCAGGCACCAGCGCGCCCAGAAGTTGACCAGCAGCGGCTTGCCGGCAAAGGCGGCCAGCGCAACCGGCCGACCTTCGGCCGACGTCAAGGTCAAGGTAAACAGGGCTGTCGACGCCCCGGCGTCGGCACTGACTGCGGCGCGCGAAGCGGCGATCAGCAGCGCAACCAGGAACAATCGACGTACTCGCATCAAGGCAGATCGCTGCGCCGGAAAATCACGTAGCCAGCGAGCGCCGCCACGAAGCCGATGGCGACGGGGTAGAGTAGCGCATAGACGCGATAGCCGGTGTTGCCAAAGAGGTCGAGGATGACGTACGCCGAGGGGCCAAGGACGATCAACTGCGGGTCGAACAGGGCGAGCGCGGCGGTGCGAAAAACCTGCAAGGGGTTGAGCAGCGCCAAACCCACCGCGACCTCGGGCGCCACCCGGCCCTGGATCATGACGCCAAGCAGTATCAGGTCGAGAAAGAGCAGCATCGTCAACCAGACGACAAACGCAGCACCCTGGGCGACGTCGGTTGTCCGCGCAAGCGTCGAGAGCAGCATCCCGATGCCGAGGAAACACCAGGCCATCGCCGCCAGCAGACCACTGTAATAGGCGAACATGCCCCACGGCACCTCGATCGCCTTGAGGAGCGACCAGACGACGGCTCCGGACATGGCGAGAAAAACCGGCAGGAAAATCGTCAGGTATCGGCCGAACAGCTTCCCCCAGAACCACGCCGGCAGGGAAACCGGTAGCGACAGCAGATACTCGAAGACTCCGGCCTCGCGGTCACCAGCGACCGAGCGGACGGTGGTGATGAGGACGAAAATCGGCAGAATCGCCATCGTCAACTGGATATAGGTCACCAGCAGACGCGACAGCCCGATGAAACCGAGCACCCGCGATTCGGTAAGACCGAAGGCAAAAAGCAAGGCGACGATGCCGCCGAATACCAGGCTGTAAATCAGGAACCAGCGTGCGCGCAACGATTCAACGAGGTCCAGGCGGGCGGTGAGCAACAGGGACTTCATCGTCAACCTCCGCTCAGAGCTTGTGAATAAATCTACTGCGCGGTCGATCTGCGGCGTTGCTCACTCGCTCACTCCTCGCCTATCTAATTGATATGTCTAGTCCTTCGCTCGCTCGCGCCTTGCAGCTCGACCTGCTCGTAACGATTTCTTCACAAGCTCTCACTTGCCGCGCGCCAGCAGGCGCTCCTTCATCTGCGGGTAAGGCAGGGTATCCGTTTGCGGGCCGGCAAGCGCCGCAAACTGATACCCCATCGGGCTTCTCGGGCCGGCCAGATAGTGGGCGCGGCGAGCGTCCAGCCAGACGCCTTCGTTGCCGTAGTCGGCCACCCAGAACTCGACGTTCGGCGACTCCTCGTTAAAGGCGCGCTGCGTGAGCCAGAAGACGGCGCAGCCGACGTCGTCGAACTTCCAGACCTTATACTCGGGGTCACGAATCTGAGCCGCGAAACGCCGATCGCTGATCGCCATTCCGCATCTGGCGTCGGTGTCGCGATCCCATTTGATCGCCACCGGGCCGCTCTCCGGCTCGCGACCGCACGCGGCGAGTCGAGAGACGACGGTGCCGCCGAGCAGCAGAAGAACGAAACGGCGTCGGGGATAGACTTGATGCACGCTATTGAAGGACGACCGCGGGGTCGACTTCGCGCATTTCGATGCGCGACAAGACGCCGACGTAGCGCGCAACGACGCCGAGAAAGCGCAACCGATCGGGCCCGGAAACGAGGCCATGCCACTCGACACCGTCGCAACGATCGGCAAACTGCCAGCCGGCAAGCGTCTTGGCGATCGCCGCGTCGGCTCGCGCCAGCGTCAGATGCACCTGAAACAGCGCGGTCAGGCGAGATTCCTCCGCCACCCGGTCGTCGAGGACGATGCGGCCCGTATCCATCTCGACGACGCGATTGACCAGCGCGGCCACCTCGTCAAGGCGATGGCTGGAAATGATCATCGTCGTCTTCGTGACTCGTTCGGCGAGCAGCGCGAAGAAGACGTGACGCGCCTCGGGGTCGAGGTTGGCGGCCGGCTCGTCCATCACCAGCAGTTGCGTATCGCGGCCGAGCGCGATGGCAATCAGCAGTTTCTGCTTCATGCCTCCCGACAAGCGGATGAACGGACGCGCCCGAATGTCGTCGAGATTGAGACCGAGGCGACGCGCGACGGCGTCGATGCGACCGGCGTCCGACGCGCAGACCGCCGCCGCGAAATTCACCAGTTGGCCGACCGGCATCTTGAGCGGCGGCGGCAACTGCGGGACGAAACCGACCTTGCCCAGCACTTGCGTCCGCTCGCGCCGCGGATCGCGACCGTCGATCGACACCCTCCCCTGGTGCGTGTATTCGCCGAGCAGGCAGCGGATCAGCGTCGTCTTGCCAGCACCGTTGGAGCCGATGAGCGCAATCCGCTCGCCGAGCGCGACTTCGAGGTTAACGTCGTCAAGAACGCGATGCTTTTTGAAGTGTTTGCCGACGCCTGCCAGATCGATCATGCCGGTTGTTCTACAGCAGCTTCTGCAAGCCCTTGACGTTGAAAACGAGCGCCCCGCTCGGACAGGCGTCGATGCACAGTCCGCACCGCGTGCAGTCCGGGCCGATCGGCGTCACCAGATCCGCAGCACGACCTTTGATGACGACGTCGAGGACGTGCGGTACCAGGCAGACCTTGCGGCAATCCCCCTCGTGGAAGCACTGTTCGAGTCGGTACTGGACCCGCAGCGGCGAAAGGGCGCCCACCATACCATAGGTGAGACCAATCGGACAGACGTAGCGACACCAGGCGCGACGCGAATAGATCAGCTCGAAAACGAGCAGCAGCAAGACCCAGGCGAGCGCCAGTGATGGCCCGTAGATCAACGCCCGCGACAGGATTCCGGTCGGCGACAAGGTCTCGAAGACGGTATAACCGCTCAGCAACGCGAGGAGCGAGAACGCGAGCCAGAAAACGGTCCGCGTACCGCGATGAAACTCATGGTCGGTAATCCGCTTTTTCGCCACCCAATACAGATGTAGCCACTCGAACCACTCGGCCAACAGATGGTAAGGGCAGACCCATGAGCAAAACGTGCGCCCGCCAAGCAGCACCCAGAGGAAGAAGACGGTCGCGGTGCCGATGAACAGATTGACGATGACGTGCTTGTGCGCCAGCATCACCTGCCACGCCGAGTTGAGATCGATCAGGTGGAAGCCGACGAACCGCGACGCCGTCAGCGCGCCTTCGAGAATCTGGATGTCGAGCCAAAAAGAGAAAGTAAACAACAGATTGACGACGATCAGAACCAGCCAGCGCCGGTTGCGCCACTTGTGGTTGACCAGCTTGTGGGCACGCGCATGCTCCTTCATCGCCTCGAACTCGGCTTTCGTCATGCGCTTCAGGCTGTGCACCTTTCTGGCTTCAGGCGTCACCACCAAGGGCTTCCGGGGCGCTGCTCCGAACATCACGCGCAGGCGTTCAAGACCACTCATCAGGCGCTCCACGGTTCGCGCGGCGTGACGGTGATCGCCGCCGGCTCGACCGGGCAGATCATTTCGCAGACGCCACAGCCAACGCACTGCTCGCGCACCTGCGGCCGGTAGTACTTGCGGCCATCGACGTCGACCTGCTCGACCATCGCTATCGCGTCACCGATCGGGCATTCGGTGACGCACAGATCGCACAGCGCCCGCGCATACGGCTGCTCTCGCACCGGCACCGGCCGCCAACGGTCGACGGCGAGATAGCGCAAGCGACCGCGGTACTCGGGTCCGCGCGCCAGTCCCTCGAATCCCTTCCCCTGCACCGCCAGACACGCTTCGGGCCGCGTCAGGCGGGCGAGCCCGATTCGCTCGGCCAGGTTCAGCGTCGGTTCAGGATCCTTTTCCTTGGCCTTAAGCAACGGTGCGTGCGCCAGCGGCACGCCGTGACGGGTTTTCAGTGCCGCCGGCTTGCGGTAGGTCAACGATCCGGTCGGGCAGGCGAGGACGCACTGCACGGCGTCGCACGAGAAGTCGCACGCCTGTTGGCGGGCGTCGATGTAGGGGACACCGATTCCAAAGCCGCTGTCGATGTCGTCGAGTTTGATCGCGGCGACCGGGCAGACCTGGACACATTGTCCACACTTGATGCACGAGGCGAGGAAATCGTCTTCTTCGAGCGCACCGGGAGGTCGCAGGCGCGGCTTTTTGGCGCTGGCAACCGGAACGTATCCGAGCAACGCCAAAGAGAGAACGCCGCCGACCATCACCGCCGAGCGAATGAAGCGACGACGCGCAGACGGTTTGCGCGCCACCGCCCGCCATCCGGCGGCCACCGGCATCGGCGTCGCAGGCGTGGTCGCGGCGTCGTCGTCAGCGTCTTTCATCCGGCTGCCTTGGCCGTATTCGCCGACGCCTTGTCGAACACCGGCTGCTGGTCGCGCAGCAGCAGCACCGGCGCCGAGAAGGGGGCCAGACGCTCGAGAAAATCCAGCACTTCCATCATCGGTGCGTTACGGAAGAAGCGCGCGTAGGGAACCGCCATCCACAACTGATCGGCGTAGGCGTAAAGCTCGTGTGGCCGATCGCCAACGTTGTCTCGGTTGCGGTCAAAGCCTTGGTAGTCGTCCCAGTAGTTGCCCCGCCAGACGTTGTTGCGTGCACTGCCGCTGTCGCCCATCGCCACTTGCGACAGGTTGCCTTCGAAGCGGTTGCCCTCGATCAGCGTTCCTTCCTTGTCGGCAAGAAAACTGATGCCAATGCCGTTGTAGGCGATGCGGTTACCACGGATCGTGATCGTGCTCTCGGGCTCGAACGGCGACATGTCGAGACCGACGCCGACCGCACAATAGATGATCTCGTTGCCTTCAACGAGAACGTCGGACGCCTCCTTGAAACCGACCGCCATCCCGGTCGGACCGTTGGCGTGCGAGAACAGGTTGTTGCGAATTGCCCCGCCGCCCGAGTACATGACATAAACGCCAACCGCGTTGTCGTAGAAGCGATTGTTCTCGACCAGGTTGTTGGCCGCAAACATGAAATGGATCGAGTAGCGGCTGCGCCGGGAAACATTGTCGAGATAACGATTGTCGTTGGCGTACCAGGCGACCATGTCGCGCGCGTCTTCGATCCAATTGCCGGTAATCAGGTTGCGATGGCTGTACCACAAGCGCAGGCTGTCGCCGCGGGTACCGAGGTCGAAGGGCTTCGAGCGGATGAAGTTGTTGCGCACGACGTTGTCGTTGGCCTTTTTGAGGTCGATGCCAAACAGACAGTCGTCGAGCCGTAGTTCCTCGATCAGGTTGCGATGGCCGCGGACGTTGAGGCAGGCGTCGTCGGCGTCGTGAGCCGACCCCGAGTTCGTCAGCCGCAGGCCACGGACGACGACCCCGTCGGCGGCAATGACGAACACCGTCCCCTTGCCCCCGCCATCGACGGTTACCGCGCCCTGTCCATCGATGGTCAGCGCCTTGTCAACCACTACCGGCCCCGAGTAATGGCCGGGTTGAAGCGTAAGGACCGCGCCTTCGGCAGCCGCATTCACCCAGTCCTGGAGAAACGGCAGGCCGGCGACTCGAGGCTGCTTCGGAATCGCCACCTTTTCGTCGATGCCTCCCCAGCCGGCCGCGAGCGGCGTCTCCATGCCGGCTGAGCGGCGATCGCCCGGCCCAGCGTCGACACGGCCGGCGCTACCCCGCGCCCCGCTCCGCTGCAGGGCGGTCAGCGCGTCCTCGGCACGCGGCGAGGGGAGAACGGCCAGCGCCAGACCGCAAGCGACGCCGATCGCCAGCAGACGAAGAGACATCGCCTACTCCGCGGCACCCTCACGCATCTGCCGACGCCGGAGTAGAAGCGCCAGAAGCAGACAGGCCATGACGGCAAGCAGCACGATATAGCCCCAGTAGGGGTAGGAATACGTCGAAAACTGCGCCACCTTACCCTCGCCAAACACGGTCGGCATGAATGGCTTGACCGTGAAAGCCCCCCAGGGGTGCAGGTTATGCCCGAAAAACCATAGCCAGCCCGCGTAGGTGATGAGGAAATAGAGCGGCAGAAGCGCCGGCACCAGCGCCAGCAGCAAGGAAAATCCCGGAATCCGGGCGACGCCGACGACGACGACCAGCATCGCCAGCAGCGTTCCGGCGATCACGAAATGGCTAATGCGGGTGACGTTGTCACCCCAGACCGCGATCTTCTCCGGCTCGTTGAAAAAGGTCGCGGTTTCACTGACGTAACTCGCCACATGCGTCGCCAAATGACCCAGCAGATACTGGTCGACGAGCATCCAGGCGGCAATGGCGACGAAGCCGGCGGCGAGCACGCGCACGCGCAGCGCGCGCTTCGGAAGCATGAAGCCGAGCAGCATCACGGCAAAGAAGCCGAAAAAGAACTTGGCCAGCGGACGCTCGACCGGCGCCCCGGTGGCGATCGGAAACATGCCGACATAGTGGTTGATGGTGTTCATTTCGTGGACGCAATCGAGACCCAAAGCGCCCTTGTTGACGTCCTTGTGCTTGTCGGTGATCGGGTTGTAGCGCTCGTCTTCGTGCGAGATGTCTTTCTGCAGGATCTCGCCCGCCATGCGCGAACCTTTACCCGCCGCCTTGCAGCCGTTGAAGACCCCGTTGAAGTGGAAATGGATGCGGATGCCATCGGGAAATGCATCCGGCGGATAGTTGGGAGCGGTCAGCGAGACCCACCAGATCGGGGCGAAGTAGGCGACGATCATCAGCGCCGTCGCCACAACGGTGAGCGCCGCGACGATCAGATGCTGTTTACTGGCGGGTACTGCCGACATGGCGTGAATCCTCGTTCGCAGCGCCTGCGCTGGGCGCTGCCGACCTTGCTGCCAACTGCCTTCCGGGACAGCGGATCATTCCAGACAACCGTGGCGCGAGAAGGAGACGGTCTGCGCGTGCGCGGCGACAGTCTCCACCGCGGCTATTTCTTCTTCGCCGGCGCCGGCTTCGCCTTGCACATATTGCCCGGCATCACCAGGCTGGCCTGGTAAGCCGAAATGGCGACCAGTTGGTCGTTGTTGTATTTCTTGATGATCTTGACCATGTCCGGATTCGCGTTGCGCCGGTGACCGTCGCGGATCTCGGTCATCTGGCGCAAAAGGTACTTGTAGTGCTGGCCAGCGATGACCGGGTAGAACTTGTCCTTGACGCCTTCGCCGTTGGCGCCGTGGCAGTCCTTGCACTCCTTCTCGTAGAGTTCCTTGCCAGTGGCCAGTTGCTTGTCGGCGTCCTTGCCGTCGTACTTGCCATGGTCGGTCGGAATGCACAAGCCTTCGATGTACGCCGCGACGTCGGCTAGCTCCTGCGGGTCGGTCAGGGTGGCGGCGAAGGGGTACATCGTCGGGTTGTCACGCAAGCCGCCACGAATGTCGGCCATCTGCTTGATCAGCACCGTCGTATGCTGCCCGGCGAGCTGCGGGAAAGTACCGTCAGGACGGCCGGCGCCCGACGGCAAATGGCAGGCGCCGCACACTTCGTAGGCTTCTTCGCCACGCTTCTTGTCACCCTTGAGCTTCAGCGCTTCGAGCTTCTCGCCTTCCTGGGCGTTCCACTTGTAGTCCTTCGACTCGATGCCTTGCGCCTTTGGCGCCGGCGGCCCGGCATGCGCGGAGACCGCGAGCATGGCCAGCGACGCCGCCAGTATCAATCGTTTCATTGCACACACTCCCTGCTGTTGTGAGTATCGACCAGTGCCAATGTATCAAGCCGACGCTTCACTGGCGTTGATAATTGTCAAGCTTGTCAAGCGCCGCTCAAGCGCCCGACTTGACGCCTCCAATCGGCGCCGCGTCAAGGTTTGAGTTTGGCGAGATAATCGGCAAGCGCCTTGATTTCTTCGTCGCTGACGAGGTGCATGACGCCCTTCATCGCTGCCGAATTACCGTTCGCCCGCGCCCCGCTCTTGATGTCGAGCATCTGCCGCTCGAGGTATTTCGGGTTCTGACCGGCGATTTTCGGGTAGTCCGGCATCAACGGCTTGGTCCCCGTCGGTCCGTGACACGCGTTGCAGGTTTTCTCCGCGTACAGCTTGGCACCGTCGACCGCCAGAACCGGCGTCACAGCGAGCGCCAAACCGACAAGAGTCATCAACTGTTTCATGGTCTTTCCTTTCGAAACAAGAAAGCGGGGACCAGATCGACTCTGCTCCCCGCCGAAACGTCTGCTACGAGTGGCGACGGCTTACTTCACCTTCTTGGCGCCATTCTGTTCGAGATAGGTCTTCGCCCGCAGTCCGAGATCGGCCGCTTTGACCTGGTACTGCCAGATCTGCTCGGTCCACAGCGCGGCGTTGTTCCAGTCCTTCTTGCCCGCCGCCTCGTCGGCCTTAGCCTTGGCGTCCTTGACCTTGCCGAGCTGATCGACAGCGTCGTCCATCATCGCCACCACGTCCGGGAAGTCCTTGTAGTTCACGCTCGTGATGTAGCCGACGACCGAATCGATCACCGCCTGGGTATCGGCGACCTTCTTCAACTGCGCCTTGTAATCGGCTTCGGTGTAGTTGGCGCCGGCGCTGGCGGCGGTCTTGGTCGGCTTCCAGCCTTTCGGCTTGACCAGCAGGTAGCCCTGCATTTCAAGGTGGAGCGCCGAGCAGAACTCGGTGCAGTAGTACGGATAGACGCCTTCCTTGTCCGCCTTGAACTTGACCGTCACCGTCTTGCCCGGTTCGATCGAGGCATGCACGTTGTAGGTCGAGATCGCGAAACCGTGCGTCTCGTCCTGCGCGCGCTCGAGGTTGGTGAGATGGATCGTCACTTCGTCGCCGACATCGGCCTCGATCGTCTCAGGCGTGATGTGCGAGCGGATCAGGGTGCCGAAGACCTCAATCTTGTTGCCCTTCTTGACCGTTTTCTCCTCACCGGCGCGCACCGCGCCCGGATGCGGTTTATCGGTCCGGCTGTCGGTCCCCACCTTGTAGCGAACGCCCGGCTTCAACTTGTTCGCCTCGATCGCCACCACGTAGTGCGGCTCGCCAAGCGGCAGCGGCATGTCGTACAGCAGCTGCATCTTGTCTTCGCTGATGTCGATCAGCTGGTGATTCTGCGGATGCAGCGGACCGACCGGAACGAAGCGGTCGATCGCCAGCTTGTTCAGCGCCACCAGGTACCGGCCCTTGGGATCGACCGAGTCGCCCTCCATCGTCATCAGGTGACCGATGTTGTAATGCACGCTGATCTTGTCGAGCACCTTGCCTTCACAGAAGTTCCACTTCACGACCTGCGAGTCGACGTACAACGAGGTGTAGGCGACGCACGGCCTGGAATCGTACTGCGTGTGCAGCGGGCCGAGGCCGAGCTGCACTTGCGTATGCAGCGCGTCCTTGAGACCGATCACCGGGATGCCGTAGGGATCCTTGGATTCGAAATTGCCGGCCTTGATCGCCGCCTGGATCTTGTCGAACGAATAAACCGAAACGTGCGTGTCGAGCTTGCCGGAAACCGTGATGTACTTGCCATCGGGCGTGACATCCACGCCGTGTGGCGACTTCGGTTCCGGAATCAGGAAAAGAATGCCTTCCTTGACGGCGGTGTCGATCATCAGCACGTCGTGACCGTTGATCTTCTTCGCCTTGCCCGCAGCCACCAGCTCGGCAGCCTTTTTCCAGTTGATCACGTGCAGGTAGTCGGTGTCCTTGGCCGAGCAACCCGCTTCGTACGGCGGACGCCCCTTCTCGATGCCACCGACGTAGCGCTCGCTACAGAACGAGTTGGTAAAGGACCAGCCGTCTGACGGCCCCTTGCCGGCGTCGGAGAGATCCTGGCTGTACGGCGGCAATTCGACCGAGAACGACTGTTTGGGGTCAAGACGACCGGCTTTGCGGTCGAACTTCCAGTAGGTGACGCCCCCGCGGTACTTCTCGTTGAACTCCTCGAGCGGGTAGAACTTGCGGTTCTCGAGCGGCGCCGGATATTGCGCCGCCTCGATCACGTATTCGGTATTGGGCGTGACGAAGGCGCCACCGTGCTCGGACTTGTAGACCGGATTGCTGACGATCTGCTTGGTCTCGAAGTCACGCAGGTCGATCACCGCCAGCCGCGGGTTCGCCTTGTCGTTGATGAACAGGAACTGCCCGTCGTACTTGCCCTGCGTCTCGGAGATTGCCGGGTGATGCGTGTCACCCCAGGTGATCTCCTTGCCGTCGATGTTGCCGCCGCGCAACACGGCCTTGGATTGCTCGTCAAACCCGTAGCCCTGCCAGGGTTCCGGCGTAAACACGCCGATGTACTTGAGGATGCGCATCGACGGAATCCCGTAGACGATCACCTGCCCCGACTGACCGCCCGACGAAAAGGCGACAAACTCGTCGCGCTTGCCGGTGGGCACATAGGTTTTCGCCGCCGCCAGCAGGTCCTGCTGCGACAGACTGCGGCGTTTCATGACGTCCTGCAGCGATTCCGCCGCCAGCACGCCACCCGCCGCTGCATAGCCGAGCCCTGCTGCCAGCAACAAGGGCACAACTTGCCTGATACGCCTCTTCATCTCGACTCTCCCTGAGTTCAGTTTGCCGACACCCGTCTTCACCCCATCGCCCTGCGACTACGCGCGACTGCGGCAATATGCCGCACATTGTCGTCGCATGTAGCGCCGGATAATTTAAGCTGGATCAAAACCAGCGCCCCTCTCGACCCCACCCACGCCGGCGCACCGACCCAATGACCCGAAAACTGCTGCTCGACGCCGCCATCCTGTTGCTGCTGATCACCCTCGGCTTCGCCGGCTATCACTTGGCGCCGTTGCTGAAACCCAAGACCGACGTCGTGCTGCCGCTTTCAGACTGCGACCTGAATCGGCATCCTTGCCGGGCGTCGCTGCCCGACGGCAGTCAGATCGAGTTCGCGATCGAGCCCCGGCCAATCGCCGCCTTACGGCCGTTACAATTATTGCTCACCGTCAGCGGTGGGGCGGTGCGCAAGGCCGAAGTTGACTTTGCCGGCGCCGAAATGAAGATGGGCTACAATCGGCCGGCGTTGCAACGTCAGTCCGGCGACGCCGGTCGCTTCGTATTCGTCGGCCAAGCCAGTCTGCCGGTGTGCATCACCGGCGTCATGGAGTGGGAGGCGACGGTGCTGGTCGACACCGGCCCGACCGTCATTGCGGTACCTTTTCGCTTCTTCATCGGTCGTTGACACCGTCCGCCAATCGATGACACCTGCCCGACGCGCACTACGCTCCTTGCTCCTGCTTTTCGTGCAGTTGTCAGGCGTGTCGACGGCCCTTGCCGACGTCGTGGTGACCGCGGCGCAAGTCCGCCTGGCCCCGCCGGGGTCAGCGAACAGTGCCGCGTTCATGACGCTGCACAATCAGGGAGCGAGTGACCGCCGTCTGGTCGGCGCGAGCAGCCCGCTGGTCAGCCGCGTCGAGCTGCATACCCATTACAACGATGACGGCGTACTCCGGATGCGCGCGCTGACCGGCATCGAGATCAAGGCCGGTTCTCAGGTAACCCTGAAATCGGGAGCGGATCACCTGATGCTGATCGGCCTGCGAGGCGCGCTCACCGAAGGTCAGACCGTATCGATCACGCTGAACTTCGACGACGACAGCCAGCAGGTGATCGCAGCGCCGGTGCGCCGCTTCCATCCCGAACCCGAGAGCACGAGCCGGCACCCCCATCATTGAAACCGACCGCGGCGGATGACGAACACTGCCGGATCGTCGCCGTGGTCGAGCAGAATGCGCCGTACGCGATCCTGCCAGAGGGCGCGGAAACCTTGCACCTCGTCACGGTCCGCCAGTCCGGCGAGGCAACGCGGCAGCAAGCGGCCCATCGCCGGATCGACGGCGACGGCAGACAGATCGACGCCGGCATCGACGACGCCGCGGCCGTCACAGCGACGAAAGCGAATCGCCAGCGGCAAACGAGCGCCGAACGACAACAGGCCTCGTCGTTCAAACTGTCCGCCGAGCCCCTTGAAGCCGCCCTCACCGGCGGCGCCGGTGAGCAGCGAAACGACGGCAGCGACCACGCCGTTCGTCCCTTCGCCGGCTGATCCTGCAAACTCCACCTGGACCCTCCCGCGCTCGGGCAATTCGTCACCGTAGAGCGTGAGCAGGGCTTGCCGGGTCAGTCCATACGCCGACGCCACGGTCGGACACGAATGGCCAGCGAGCTTGACCGCGTCCGCATAGCCATAGTCGACGATGCCGTCGACGCTGGCACCCAGGAAGTCAGCCAGCGGATCGTACACACGGAGCCGCGGCACAGCCGCATAGAAGTCGGGAAAAGACATCGTGGGATCAGCGCGGTCGAACGACGAAAGGCTCGGCAAGCGCCTCGCGAACGCTGTCGGCGGCGTTCAATGCGCCGTCGAAGTTCGCATTCCAGACGTCGGCGTTGCTGAACGTCGCGGCTTCGAGATTGGCGCCCCGAAAAACGGCGTGGCGCAGGGTGGCGCCGGCAAGCCGGGTCGCGACGAGCTTGCCGTTCGAGAAATCCACCTGGTCGAGTGCCGCGCCGGTCAGGTCGGCGCCGCTGAGGTCGGTTCCCCGCAGTTGAGCACCCGAGAAGACGCCACGAAAGGCGTAGCAGTCGCGAATCGACCCGCCGGAAAGGTCGATCCCCTCCATCAGGATGTCCTTCAGGTAAGCGCCCGAAAAGTTGGCGCGCGGTGCACGGGCGCCGATCAGGTTGGCGCCAAACAGGTAGGCGCCGCCGAACTGTGCGTCGCTGAGATCGGCGTCGTCAAACGTCGCGTGAAAAAGATCGGCATTGCGCAAGTCGGCGCCGGCGAGATTGGCGGCGGTGAAATTCGCCCACTTGGCGTTGCTGCCGCGCAGGTCCGACCCCGACAGGTTGGCCCGGCGAAAGTCGGCGCTTTCCAGCTTCGCGCCGGCAAGACGCGCTCCGCGCAAGTCGCGGCCGACGAGTTTCTGCCGCGAGAAATCGCACTGCGACAAGTCGGTCGCCGCTTGCGGCAGTCGGCAGTTGCCCGCCGGCAGCTCGTCGGCGGCAAACACCGCGGTCGCTGTCATGAGTGCGATGGCACCAAAGGGGTTGATCATGGCCACCCTCCCCCGCGCCTGGCCGATACCCGTTGCCGGCGAAGCCCGTCGAACCGCCCGCCACGCAGTGCGCGGTTCCGATCAGTTCTCACGGCGCGAGCAAACGACGCAACACGGACTCCAGCCGCGCCTCGTCCAGGCGTCCGAGGCGACTCATGTCGAGGCGCCCGTCGCGATCGATGACCAAGGTCAGCGGCAAGCCGTTGATCGGCAACGCCGGCGTGTCAACGCCGGCCGGCGCCATCACCAACACCGGGTAACTGACCGGCCGGTTCCTGAGGAAGGCCCGCAGATTGTCCGTGTCGTCCATACCGACACCGACGAACTGTACCCCCTGCCCGGCGTAGCGTTCGTGCAGTCGTGAGAACGAAGGCATCTCCTCGACGCAGGGCGCACACCAGCTGGCCCAGAAGTTAACCACCAGCACCTTGCCTCGCCATTGCCCCAGACCTTGTTGGCCACCTTCGAGATCCGGCAAGACCCATTGCATCACAGCGTCGGCGGCCGCCTGGCCGATCTCGCCCTGACGCGACGACGACACCGACGAGGGGATGCCCGCCGTCGCCATCCGGCTGTGCTCGAAAACGCGGTACGCCAGCCAGCCGACACTCGCCAGCGTGACGACGCCGGCCGCCAGCGTCAGCGCAAACGCCAGCGGCTGCCTCACGGCGACTGCCGGCGCGACATCGCCCGCAGGCAGACGACGACAAACATCAGGCCGCCGACGACCGCGATCAGGCCGCCAAGCCCCATCATGCCCATGCCGACCTTCTGCGGCAGCGTCGTCAGAAACTGGTCGGCGCCAGCCACCTTGCGCTGAACGCCGTAGCCTCCCGACCACGCCAGGCCCAGCACATGCAAGAGTTGGCCGCAGCCATAGACATAGGGTTGCCAGACGGCCATTCGCCCGGTGGCCGGCGCAAACCCCAGCTTGGGCAGGAGGACGTAGGTCAGCCCCATGAACGCCAGGGTCACGCCAACCGTCGAGCCGTGGTAGTGCGCGGGAATGACGACATTGACCCCGTGAATCAGGTAGCCGAGCACCCCTCCCAGCGCAAAGAGAACGAACGAAGCCGCGAACGCAGATTTCGCCGGTGCCGCCGGCAAGCGGCGCGTGCGCCAGAGCAGCAACGCGGCCAGGCCGGCGAGCGGCGCCATGTACGGATGCCCCCAGATCATCAGCTTGGCGAAGAGTTCCACGTGTGGCAAAGAACCGACGGGAACCAGCAGGTAGATCGCCGGGACGGCGAGCAAGGGCAGCGCAGCCAGCCAGAAAAGCACCGCCAGCGCGCGCGGTGACAGCGTCGCCGGCCGCCCGAGCTGGGCAGCAATCCACAGCCAGGCAACGATCATCAGCAACGCATGCTGAAACTGCAGGGTATGTCCACCGCCCCAAAAGAGCACTTCGTAGTAGAGCACGGCGTCGATCCAGGGCACCGCCAGCGCTGACCAGAAGAAGGCCGCCAGCGCCAGCGCCGCGGCAAGCGCGCCGAGCAGAGCGCCGAGCAGCAAGGGATCGCCGCGCCATCCTTGAGGCCGGATCGTGAGCAAGGCGCGGAATACGGTCAAGGTCGAACCGGCCGCGAAGATCCCCAGCGCCGCGAAGAACAGCGGCTGCTTGAGCACCGGAATGTAATTGTTGAGCACCGGTTCGGCGCCCGGAAAGAACGGCGAGACGCTCATCAACAGCGTCCCCAGCGCCGCCAGCGCAAAGCCCCCCCAGCCGATCGCAGCCAGACGCGCGCTGCCGACAGCGCTCCAGATGACGGCGGCGAAAGCCATGAACCAGACCGCGACCGAAAGGTCGACGTGCACGACCAAGGCGGCGCGAAACAGATCCTTCAGCGGGAAGACGTCCTGAATCCCGGGGGTCCGCGACAGAACGAGAAGAACCGCCAGCAGTCCCGAGCCGATCAGCGCCAGGACGCCGAGCCACAGCCAAGCACACGCCAGGCGCTTTGGAGTTCCGCTCGCCACTACCGGCAGAGCGGTCGTTTCGGAGGGCGTAGAATCCAACGCGATCTCGCAAAAGGGACGAAGTATACGACTGCGGCGCCCGAGACGACAACTACAGACCGCCGCGCTTCGACCCCTTCCATCGGTTAAGCCGCTTGAAGTGGCAAATGGTGAAGTAGTCCGCCATCGTTTTCAGATCCCCTCGACCTCGATTCCGTGCTCGGCCAGCCAGCCCTTGCGCTGCGTGTAGTCCGGCATAGCGCGCTCCACACGCAGCCAGAAGGCCGGCGTGTGGTGCGGCTCGTGCAGATGGGCGATTTCGTGCACCACCACGTACTCGGCGATGCGCGCCGGAAGCAGGATCGCCTTCCAGTGGAAGTAGAGCCAGTCACCCTTGCCGCACGAGCCCCAGCGGTAGCCCAGGTCCTGCACTTTCACGCCGGAAGGCTTGACCTCCATCCGGCACTGATACTCGACCACGCGACTCGACAGCCAGGTTTTCGCACGCTCGCTGTACCAGCGAACGAAGTGCTCGCGCGCACCCGACAAGACGTCGTGGCGCAAGCAGAAGCGCCCGCCCGCCAGTTTCAGCGGCACGTCCTGCTCGTCGACCAGCTTCAGTCGGTGACTGCGTCCGAGGTAAAGGAAGCCCTCGCCACCGACAAACTCCTTGCGCGGCACCTGGCGCTGCAGGCGGTCCTTCTCGGCCAGCTTGGTGTAGATCCAGAAGCGCTTTTCCTGCACGAAGGCACGAAGCCGAGCCTCGTCCACCTGCTGCGGGACAGACAACACCAGACCCCCGTCGCGCTCGACCGTAATCTGCATCGTTCTGCGACGTGCGCTGTGCCGCACCGCGAACTGCAGATCGTCCACGACCATCATCACACCTGAACCAGCTTGTCGTGGTTGGCGCGCGCCTGCTCCATCAGCTTGTCGGCGAGCACGCCGGCCTGGTCGGCGTCCACCAGCAGTGGGCGCAGGCGCATCAAGTGATCGAACAATTGGCCGTTCAGCTCATCTTGCGCCGCGCGCTTGTGTGGGCTCCAGAGCTTGCGGTTTCCCTGCAGTTCCTGAACCAGCAGATCCACCAGATCGAAGGTCACGTCCTGCAGCCGGATCAGCTCGGCCGGCGTCGGCGTCTGCCCGGCGCAGACCACGTCGAGCACCGTGCGCAGGAAGGGCGCGCAATATTCGGGCAGGTCGCCCGGGGCATCGGCGGCGCCGGCCTTGCCCGTGCGCAGTTCATCGATGATCTTCTGCAGCTGGGCGATCACTTCGTTCCACTGCTCACCCAAGGTCTTCAGGAGGTCGTTCAACCGCTCCGACAGCTTGCGGTACAGCACCGGGTCTTCTTCGGCGTGCTTGCGGATGTGGGAGCGAATCGCGTGCTCCATCTCGGAGGCCTTGGCGCGGTCGCTGGCCGCGCGGGCGAGGTGCGTGTCGAACTCGGCATCGGTCAGCTGGATTGGCGGGATCTTCGGGTCGATGCCCAGCGAGATCACGTGGTCGTCGATCAGCTTGCGCACCTTGGCGCCGACGTCCCTGCCGAGAACGGGTGTGTCCTTGTAGCGGTTGCGCGCCCGCGCGTAGAGGTAGGCCAGCCGCTTCGCGTCGCCCGAGTACGGCAACCCCTCGGGGCGCGGCAGTACCGTGTCCAGCGACGCCAGGAAGGCCTTGAGCTTCACCGCGAACTCGGCCCGCAGCTTCTCGCTGCCCAAAGCCTCGACGCAGGCTTCGGTGTCTTCCAGCGATTCGATGCCCCGCTGCCGGAACAGGTCCACTACGCGCAGGTGCCGGTCGCGCAGCACCGGCACCTCGTCCTTCAGGCTGGCCAGAGCGCCTTGCACATCCTCGTCGGCGTAGGCGGCCAGCGCCTCCTTCAGGTGCTGCGCCACGCCGTAGTAGTCCACGACGATGCCGCAGCGCTTGCCGAAACCGGTGCGGTTGACGCGGGCAATCGCCTGCAGCAGCTCCGCCTCGCGGATCGGCCGGTCCAGGTACATCACGCCTTCAATGGGCGCGTCGAAGCCCGTGAGCAGCATCGACTTCACCACCAGGAAGGCCAGCGGGTCGGTCTTGGCGGCTTCGGCGTGGAACAAGGGCTTCTTGAAGCGCTTGATCAGCTGCTCGTGCGCCGCGCCGTCGGTCCAGGTCTTCCAGGCCGGATCGTCGTTGTTGCTGCCCGAGATGATGGGCGCGAACTCGATGCGTGCCAGCGTCTCGCGGTAGCGCCAGGCCTGCACCGCCGCCTGCACCTTCGGCGGCCGCTGGCACAGGGCCTCGTCGTCCAGCGCCTTGTCGTGCGGGCTCAACTCTTCAGCTTCTGCCAGCAGCTCGGCGCGCGCCGTCTTCAGCGCCTCGAAGTAGCGGATCGCCGCCAGCCGGCTGTAGGCCACCACCTGCGCCTTGTAGCCATTGGGCAGGATGTGGGTGACGTAGTGGCGGATGATGTCGCGTGCCTTGTCGGCGATCAGCGCCGGGGCGTCGAAGATGTGGCCCCTGGTGGCGTACTTCCGCTTGATCGCCTCCAGTTCCTCGGGTGTGTACTGGCGGAACAGGTCCTCGAACAGTTCGTCCAGGCTGGCGCCGTCCTTGATGGCGCCGTTGGCGGTGCGGCCCTCGTACAGTACCGGCACGGTGGCGCCGTCGGCCTCGGCCTCCTTGATCGTGTAGCGGTCGATGAACTCGCCGAAGATCTCGTGGGTGCGCTTCTTCTCACCCATGATGATCGGGGTGCCGGTGAAGCCGATGCGCGCACAGTTGGGCAGCCCGGCCAGCAGGTTGGCGTGCAGGTCGCCGGCCTGGGTGCGGTGCGCTTCGTCGACCAGAACGAGGATGCTGTCGTCCTCGTTCAGCACCTCGAACTTCTCGCCTGCCTTGTAGCTGGCTTTCGGTTCTTCGAACTTGGGCAGGTCGTCGGCCGTCAGCGGCGCGTCACCCGCGGTGTCCGGGTCACGGTACTTCTGGATGGTGGCGAAGACCAGCCCCGGCCCCTTGCGCCGTGCCAGCGCCTTCACGACCGCGGTACTGTCTGCCACTTCCACCACCTCGCCGGTCAGCGTGGCGGTCACGGAAAGCTGGCTTTGCAGGTCCTTGCGGTCGGTGACGACGATGACCTTGAAGCGCCGCAGCTGTGCGTCCGCGCGCATCTTGCGCACCAGGAACACCATCGTCAGGCTCTTGCCCGAGCCCTGGGTGTGCCAGATGATGCCGCCACGCTGGTCGTGCTCGCCGTGCTGCAGCCGGGTCTGGCCAGTCTTGAGCCGGGCGATGGCGCGGTTGACCGCTCGGTACTGCTGGTAACGGCAGACCGACTTGAAGGTTTGGCCGCCCACCTGCCTGAAGAGCAGGAAGTGCTTCACCACGTCCAGCAGGTGCGCCGGCGCGAGCAGGCCGGCGATCAGGCGCTCCTGCTCCGACAGGGTGGTCTTGCCCAGCGCCTGCGCCACCTCGATCTCGCTGCCGTCACCAATCGGGCCGACCACCGTCTTCCACTGCGCATAGTGCTCGAAGACCGCGCCGACGCAGCCTGCCCGCGCCTCGTCGTAGCAGGTAGCGACCAGCAGCTGGTTGGTGGCGAACAGCGCCTCGTTGCCTTCGTTGTCGTCCACTTCGAAGGCCGCCTTGCGCTGATTGCTGTAGCGGCGCAGCTGATCGACCGCCTCGGCCAGGGGCTCGGGGATGGACGGGCTCTTGCACTCCACCACCACCAGCGGGATGCCGTTCACCAGCAGCACCAGGTCGGGAACGATGAACGCCTTGGCCGAGTTGAAGCCGGGCGGGCAATCGACGCGGTACTGGTTGACGACGGTGAAGCGGTTGTTGGCCGGCGTGTCCCAGTCGATGTAGCGGATCGTCTGGCCGCGCCCGCCGTCCCAGCCGGGTAGTCCTTCGACGGTGAGGCCGCGGATCAGGATCTCGGTCGCCTTCTGGTTGGCCTCCATCAGCTTGTGCGTGCCGAGCCGGGTGATGGTGATGGCGCCGACTGCTTCGGAGATGCGGGCATCGTCCAGCCAGGGCTGGCCGTCCGGCCCGGGGTTCAGGGCGCGCAGACGCTCGCGAAGTGCGCCTTCCTGGATGACCTCGGTGAAGTTGCTGCGTCCAGTGGGCGCTGGGGCGTCAAGGCTGCCTTCAACGGAGGTCCAACCCATGGCCTGCAACTGGGCAACGAAGGGCTTTTCGACGTCTTCGAGTTCCCAGCCCATCAATCGTCCTTCCCGACATGGCGCAATTTCATTCGTCTCCTTGGACTCCGATATGTCCAACAGACGGTTGGACGACTTGTGCAAGCATCTCCTGCAAAAATGGCGCGGGTCGGTCAACGGCTCAGCGAGGCAAAGGACTCCACCGCCACCCGCTTGATGGCTTGCGGCTGCTTGCCTTGCAGCACGATTGCCCGGTGCTCGGCCTCGATCCGCTTCAAGACGGAAACATCGAAGTACTGCTCGCCGCAGTAGTCGCATTCCAGGCAGGGAACTTCGTTGACGATGAGCAGCTCGTCGGCCTGCTGGTGGATGTAACGGGTGGTCCTGGCGGTCAGGTGCTTGTGGCCGCAGAAGGCGCAATGTTGGCTCATGGCTCTAGCCTCGCTCATAGGGATTCTTGAACTTCGGGGGCGTGGGGAGGTAGATCGTCACGATGACCAGCCAGTCATCCATCGCCGCACAAACCGCATGGATGGGTTTGCCGGCATCGGTGAAACCGGCCAGCAGGCAGCTTTCACCGCGGCCCGTATCGGGATACTGCTCGATGATCCGGCCGGAAACCAGCGCCTGTTCGATCTCGGCAAGCGTGAGACCGTCGTTCTGCCGCTCGCGGTCGGCGTGGCGGGAATAGCGGTAGCGGTTGCTTGCCGCACATGATTTGATCCAGGCTTCCGGGATCATGGCGCGGCATCCTCCAGCAGCGGCGTGACGCGGACGCGGCCGGTGAGGAGGTCGTCCATGAGGCCGGACTTGAACTCCTTAAGCTTCGCCGATCCGGCGAGATGCTCGGCTAAGCAAGCCTCGGCTACCATCAGAGAAGCTACAGCTTGTTCCTGCTCGGCCCGCGGCGGAATAGCGACCTCATAACTCTTGAAGAAAGGGAGTCCAATCGTCTTGATCGTGCTGCCAAGTGCAATAGCCTCGAATTTTGGCTTCTCGCGCTGCAAATAGAAATATAGGAACAAGTGATTTAACCTTTCCCCGCATCGCCACGCCATGAAGTGCTGACTGACAGCCATTTCACAAGCGAGCACCGCACTCTTACCTACACCAGCATCACGAGAGAAAATCACCGTGCCAGTAGGGTGCAGGACGGCTGAGGAATTGGCGATCCCGAGCGCGCTAATCTCCTTGTCAGTTCCGGCAATGAAAATGTTGTCAAGACGATGCGAGTCAGCCAACGAAACCCATTTGATGCCCCCATTCCAGTAAGAGGGTACGCTCTTACGCGGGGTGTGTCCGCTGCCTCGTAGCGCAACATCGTCAAGCCGGACGAAATCCCACTCCTTCGGAATCCACCCCAGCGGCGACTCCTTGTAGAGATGCGGCGCCTCGGCCTGGGGCGGACGCAGTTCGCCGTTGGCGTCGATGCCACGCGTCAGCAGGTCGTGCAGCAGGCCCTGCTTGACGGCCTTGAGCTTGGCGATGATCGCCTCGGTTTCGTGGATGGCGGTGTCGAGGGTGTCGAGGACTCGGGCGATGATGGATTGCTCGGCAGGAAGCGGGAGCTTCAACAACATTTCTGCTATCTTGGCCTTGTTGAGGGTCGCTCCCTTTACCGCTGTATCAGTTACGACACTGCCAGCTGCCCGCGGTAGTGCGTGGTAGAGCCATCCAGCATCTAGCCGCCCATCCTTTGGCTGAAAGATCGCGATTGCTTCGTTGCAGTACATATCCGCGGCTGCAATCGCAGTGCGACCAACCGTCAACTTGAAGCTCATTACCGCAGTCCGCTCGGGAATTAGCTTCACATTGCTGGATCTCACGCCGAGAGCGGTGATGTGCTCCTTGGTATCCGATACGTACTTGCCCTTCAGGTCGGCTATTGAAATCCAAGGGTAGCCATCTGGCTTCTCTGCCCAGAATGCAGGAATGGCTCGCGATGGCGTGCCGCCGATATCAATGGTGGCGAGCTCCGAGATGTGTACTTCAGTCCAGTCAGACATACCGGAGCCCCTTCAAGAACCCCTGCAACGCCTTCGCCGCCGAATCGCGCTTACCCTCGATCTCGGTCAGCGTCACGCGGTACTTGTCCCACCAGTTCTCGAACGCGGCGACGATGGCCTTGCGCTGTGCCGCGATGTAGCGCTCGACGATGGCGCGCATGTCGTTGTGCAGGATGGTCAGCAGCAGGTCGGCGGCCTCCTGTGGTGTCAGACCATCGACGGCGGCGTTGATGTGCGCGGCGAAGCTCTCCTTCTTGGCCTTGAGCTGCTTCCTGACCGCGGCGAGTTCCTTCTTCCAGGCCTTGAGCTGGGCTTCGTCCACCGGGTTCTCGTCGTCGGCGTCCTCGTTCGCGGCCTCGGCGATTTCGCCTTCTTCGGCTTCGGCATCCTTGGGGCTAGCGGCCTTGATCTGGCTGTCCAGCTCGGCCTTCTTCGCCTCCAGTTCGTGGATGGCTTCGACGAAGTCGCTCATCAGGAACTTGACGAGCTTGTGCTCGAGCGGGCTCTCTTTGCTGGCCTTGTCTTCCAGCGCGGTGACGATGCTGGTGCGCCAGGCGTCGGCCACGCCCTTGGCGCCGCGCGCCATCAGGGTCAGGAAGTCGTACTTCGTCTGGTACCAGAAGCCGGCCACGATGCCGCGCACCTGGAAGGGGTCGAGCAGGCCGATGGCTTCCAGCGAGGTGCTGAAGCTGGCCAGCAGGTCGTTGCGCAGGGCGACGAGGTTGGCGGCGCCATCGTTGTCGTCTTGCATTTGCCCGGCCAGCGCCGTGATGCGCGCGCTGTGCGCCAGCCACCACGATTCGAAGGCCGCACGGATGGCGGCCTCCTTGGCGACCAGGCCGGCGTTGCCTTCGATCGCGGGCTTGAGGTCCTGGCGCTTCGTCAGTTCCGGCCTGAAGTCCAGGTACTTCCGATTTGGGTCATTCGGGCGCTCGACGAGCAGGTCGAGCGGGTTCAGGCCGTGGGCCTTGAACAGCGCCGCCTTGTCGGCCACTTCGGCCTTGGGCACGCCGCCCACCAGATGGGCGCGCACGTCGTGCGGCTCGGGCGGTGGGGCGTTGTCGGCGTAGCGCCGGATGTTCAGGTTGTAGTCGTTCGCCTTCAGCGTGGCGTTGTCCACGATGGCCGAGAAGCCCGGGATGGCGCGGAAATCGTCGAAGGTGGTGACGATCTTCTCGATGTGCTCCGGCAGCAGGTGGTTCTGCGCCCGGCCTTCGAAGAACTCGCGGTCGGCGTTGATGAACAGCACCTGGCCCTGGCGCTCGGCGGGCTTGCCGCTGATGCGGTGGGCGCCGTTCTGCACCTGCTGGCGCAGGACCAGGATGCAGGCCGGGATGCCGGTGCCGTAGAAGAGATTGGGCGCGACGCCGATCACGGCTTCGAGCAGGTCGGCGTCGATGATGCCGGAGCGGATGGTCTTCTCTTCACCGCCGCGGAACAGCACGCCGTGTGGCATCACCGTGGCGACCCTGCCGCCGTCGCGGGTGACGGCCAGCATGTGCTGCAGGAACATCAGGTCGGCCTTCTTGGCGCCGAGCGGCACCTGGCCGAAGCGGAAGCGCTCCGGGAACTTGGGCGCCCAGGCGGGCGTGCCGTCGGCGTTCTTCTCGGTGTTGCCCCAATTGATGGAGAAGGGTGGGTTGGTGAGCACGCGGTCGAAGTGCATCAGCTCGCCGCCTTCGACGTGCCGCGGCTCGGCCAGCGTGTCCTCGTTCTGCAGGTTGGCGGTGCTGATGCCGTGCAGCAGCATGTTCATCTTGGCGATCGACCACACCGTGCCGTTGAACTCCTGGCCGAAGAGGTTGGCCTTGCGACCGTCCTCGCCGTGCTCGTCGATGTACTCCTTGGCCGCGATCAGCATGCCGCCCGAGCCGCAGCAGGGGTCGTAGATGTCGTGCGCCAGCGTCGGCTTGAGCAGCCGGACCATCATCCGCACCACCGAGCGCGGCGTGTAGAACTCGCCGCCCTTCTTGCCGGCCGAGTCGGCGAACTCGCCGATCAGGTACTCGTAGGCGGCGCCGAGCAGGTCGGGGAACTCGAAGTCCTCGTTGCGCAGGCGGTAGTTGCCGAAGTGCGTGATCAGCTGGCGCAGCTTGAGGTCGGGGATCTTGCTCTGGCCGACCTTGCGCGTGAAGTCGATGTGCTCCAGCACGTCGTAGAGGCTCGTGTTGGCCGTCTCGATGCCGGTGAGCGCCTTGTTCAGCCAGTCGCCGACGTTCTGGTGGGCGTCGCAGACCAATGTCTCGTAGCGCGACTGCGGCGGCACCCAGAACGAGCCTTCCTTCTTGTACCAGCGCGGGTTCTCGGCGGACAAGCGCGCCTGGCCTGAAGTCCTCCCGCCTTCCATTTCCAGGCGGATGACTTCCTCACGCCGCTGATCGAAGACGTCGGAGCAGCGCTTCAGGAACAGCATCCCGAAGATGTATTCCTTGAACTCGGAGGCGTCCATCTTGCCGCGCAGGATGTCGGCGGCTTTGAACAGGTGGCGCTCGAGCTGGGGCAAGGTCAGGGGCATCGCTGGTCGTCCAGATTCGTCATGGCTCGCCCTCGCGATTCAGCCGTTCCAGGTAGGTGTGGACGAATTTCCGTCACGAGGTGCGCTTGCTCGATCATGCGAGCCGGCGGTACCCGCGGGCACGCCGCGTAGAACCCACTCGAAGAGACCCCCCCAGCAACTCACCCACCAACCGGATCGGATAGGAGTCGATAGGCGCTTCCATCCAGGCGACCTTCACATCGACTCCTTCGCGAAGGTGGCCGGCTGCCCGGCCGACTCCTTGACCGGCGGCATTCCTTTGCGCGCCCTCAAGACCCAATTCGCCAACGTCTTTGCCGACGTTTCCAATGACCGCGCTACCGACAGAATGCTCCGCCCTCCATCGGTCAACTGCTGCACGGCCGCCGCCCGAAACTCCGGCGTGTCAATCCGATTCCCTGGCTTAATGTCTAGCCACAAGAACAAGGTCAACTTACGGATACCCTTCCTCATGGCGTCTTCGGTACCTGATCATTTTAGCTTTAATTATGTTGCAAGACATAAATTAGTCGTGGAAAATAATTTAGCCTAATTGTCAGCATCAAGGACACGATGACGCACGATCAGAGCCGGTTTTCGTTTCACCGCCAGGCTTTGGCGGCGGACCTGTGCAACAGCCTGGAGGGCAAAGGGCTGGTCGATAGCTCGTCCGGCCTGTTTCTCGCCGCTCCCCGGCGCACCGGCAAAAGCACCTTCCTGAGAGAGGATCTGGTGCCCGAAGTCGGGCGGCGCAACTGGTTATCCATCTATGTCGATTTGTGGTCGGACCGCGCACGCGATCCGGCATTGCTGCTGGCCGAGGCGATCAAGAACGCCATCGCCGAACAGCAGGGCCTTGTCACCCGCATGGCCAGGTCGGCCGGGCTGGACAAGCTTTCCATCATGGGCGCCTTGACGTTTGACCTCGCCAAGGTCGGACAGGTCGGGGGGATCACACTGACGGACGCACTGGCGCATTTGGTCGAAAAAGCCGGTCGGCCGGCGCTATTGATCGTGGATGAGGCCCAGCATGCGCTGACCAGCGAGGACGGGGTGAATGCCATGTTCGCCCTTAAGGCCGCACGCGATAGCCTCAATCAAGGCGCCGCCGGGCCACGCTTGTTCCTGGTGTTTACTGGTTCCCACCGCGAAAAGCTGGCGCATCTGGTGCGGAAGAAGGATCAGCCGTTCTTCGGCTCGCAGGTCACGCCGTTTCCCTTGCTGAGACAGGATTTCACCAATGCCTACACCGATTGGGTGAACGCCCGTCTGGCCGCCAGCAATCAGTTCGACAAGCAGGACATGTACGAGGCCTTTCAATGGGTGGGACATCGTCCCGAAATGCTCAAGGCGATCATTGGCGAGATTGCGCTCGATCTCGGAGAGGCACGAAACCTTGGGCAACTGCTCAAGGAGGGGGTGGCGGGTTTGCGCGACCGGCTGTGGGCCAGCCTGGAGAGCGAAATCACCGGCCTTTCCGATCTGCAACTGGCCGTGATCGAGGTGATGGTGAAGCGCGGCAAGGACTTTTCACCCTTTACCGAAGAGGCGCTGAAAGCCTATCGCGAGATTCTCGGCCAGGAGACGCTGGCGGCCCATACGGTGCAGACCGCCCTCGACGGCCTGCGCGACAAAAACCTGATCTGGCGTTCCGCACGTGGCGCCTATGCGCTCGAAGACGAAACCCTGGCGCAGTGGTTCCCGCAGGGCCGGAGTGCCACATGAAGGCCGCGCGAACCCGCGTCGTTGAGCTTCCCGCGGTTATTCGTCTGCCAAGGGGCGGGTGTCATGCTTCCCGTATTTCTGCTGCTGACTGATCCGATGCTCCAGGAATTGAAGGGCAACGGTAGCCGATGGTCGAATGCAGCCGTTTCCGGCTGTCGACGACCTCGAGGTACTCGACGCTCACAACCTTCATGAAGACTTGAGTGACGTAGCGCTTGTCATGAATCTGTTCATTCTTGAAGCGGTTGCACCAACTCTCGGTCCGGGCGTAGTGCCGGGCTTCACCCTCTCGCCTGACGGCTCGCGAAAAGACGCTTCACTGGTTTTCCCAGCAGTTGCCCTGCCGACTCATCGAGCAGGTCGTGCCCATTTCCCGAGCGCTTCCTGAACCAGGCTGTGCTCAATGCGTCGGCGACCGATGCACGAGCCGAAACCCTCACTGTAATGTCAATCGCATATCGAAAGAACCGGCGCCGCGACTGGGACTGTCGACCGGCCAGTGGCTTGCTCCGGGGAAACACAAATGCGAAGATTCGGGACTTTCGCGACAAGCACGATCGGAGACTTTGCGGGAACCCATGCATCCACATCACCACAGCGTCAACATCGAGGCCCTCCTCACGCACGTGCCGCTATTCAATGCGTTGGAGCGAAGCGAGATCGAGCGCTTGGCGCGTGGTACGCGCGAGGTTTTCGCCACCCGCGGCGATATTCTGTTCCACAAGGGCGACCTGCCCACCGGTTTCCACCTGATCGTTTACGGGCAAATAAAACTGGCGTTTACCTCCGCCCAAGGCGGCGAAAAAGTCGTCGACATCCTGCAGCAGGGGCAGACCTTCGGCGAAGCCGTAATGTTCATGGACCGCCCCTACCTGGTCTACGCGCAAGCCCTGACCGACTCACTGCTGTTACACATCGCCAAAGCCGCGATTATCGACGAACTCGATTCCGACCCGCGGCTTGGCCGCCGGATGATCGCCGGACTCTCCCGGCGCCTGCACCACCTGATCAGCGACGTCGAATCGTATTCGCTGCATTCGGGTCGACAGCGCATCATCGGCTATCTCTTGCGCGACCAGAAGGGCGATAGCGACAAGGCGATCACGGTAACCCTGTCGACCAACAAGGGTGTCATCGCGTCACGACTGAACCTGACACAAGAGCATTTCTCGCGCATACTTCACGAACTTTCGGAAAAGGGCCTAATTGCTGTGGAAGGCCGAAAAATACACATTCCGGATGTCGATCGGTTACGCGATTACTACCAATAGAAAACCCAACAACTTGTCAAAAAATAGCGTCGCAAGGAGATTCAGCAATGACCTGGGAAACAGAAATCAAGCTCACGCTACCGGCAGGAGCCACCCGCAAGCTGCCGGCACATGCGCTACTCGCGGGCAGCAAGGCGGTGAAGCAGAAACTGGTCAATACCTACTATGACACGCCCGACCGGCGCCTGCAGCGCAAACGGGTCGCCGTCCGCCTGCGCCAGAAGGACGACGCCGACTGCGTGCTGACCGTCAAGAACGACGCGCCCGCCCCCGGGGGTCTGGCGCAGCGTCGGGAATGGGAAGCCGGCGCAACCCCAAACGAATTCGATTTCTCGCACGTCGATAACCACAAGCTGCGACGTTTCCTCGAATCGACGATACCGGAGCTGGTGCCGGTGTTCACCACCGATTTCGTGCGCACCTGCTGGACGTTGGCGCCGCAAGAAGGCAGCGTGATCGAAGTCGCGCTCGACCGCGGCAAGATTGTCGCCGGCGAACGTAGCGAAACGATCTGCGAACTTGAACTTGAACTGCGTGAAGGCTCGGTCGACGACCTGCTGACTGCGGCGTTGAGCCTGCAGGCCGATCTGCCACTGCATCCGGAAACCGCCAGCAAGGCGGAACGCGGTTATCGACTGTCGGACCATCCGACCCTCGCTCCGGTCAAAGCCGTCAACCCGGACCTGGAACTCGGCATGACCAGCATCGCCGTCTTTCGCCAGACCGCGCTCTCCTGCCTCGGACAGCTTCAGGGCAACGAGCGCGGCGTTCGCGAGAGCGAGCAACCGGAGTTCATCCATCAGGCCCGAGTCGCCATTCGCCGCCTGCGCTCGGCCATCCGCGTCTGGCGGCCGCTGTTGCCGCCGGACTACGTCAGCAACTTCGATCCGCGCTGGCGTGACCTCGCCAATCAGTTGGGCGACACCCGCAACTGGGACGTCTTCCTGACCGAGATCCTGCCACCGATCGCCAAGGCATTTCCTGACAACGCCGACGTACGCCGACTGCAGACCGCGTCGAAGACCCACCTCGACGCGTGTCGCAAGACCGCGAAAGCGGCGATCGCGTCGCCTGACTACTCGCGCCTCCTGCTCGAGTTCACCGCCGCAACGCTTGCCCTCGTCGAAAGCAAGAAGCCGCCGATCGCCGCCTTTGCCCCACGCTCGCTGAACAAGCGCGCCAAGGCCGTCGCCGCACTCGCCAGTGAAACGAAGAACTCGAACCCGGAAGCCCGGCATGCCTTGCGCATTGCCCTGAAGCGCCTGCGTTACGCACTCGAATTCATGACGCCCTTGTTTCCGGCACGGCGCATGCAGCGCTACCACGAGAGCGCCGCCGGACTGCTTGACCTTCTCGGCCGTATGAACGATATCGCCGTCGCCGAGCAACTGACTCTGCAAGCGGCCCCCGGTCACCACAGCGACCTCGTTCGTGCCTGGCTGGCCGGCCGCAACGACTTGATGCTCAGCCAGCTCGACCCGTTGCTGAACGAATTCCTCAGCCACGAAGCGCCTTGGGAACCCGGTGGCGGCGAAAAGGTAAGCAAACACCGGTAACGGTTCGGCCTGGCTCCGCCGGGGCCAGGCTGCGTGCCTGCCATGAGTCGGCGTTGCTGGCAAACCCGTTGCTTGTCGGCTGCGGCAGTTATTGCGCTGGTGTGCTGCTCGTGTCTCGCGGCCGATCCGCCGGCCAGCGCCGACGATCTGCCGGCGACAGTCGGTGAAGCGCTGCGCGAGGCGGGCATTCCGGCGCGGGCTTTGGCCGTCGTCGTCGTTCCCGTTGACCAGGGCCCGCCGCTGCTCAGTCACAACGCCGGGCAAGCGATGAATCCGGCGTCGGCGATGAAGCTGCTGACGACCTACGCCGGGCTCGAACTCCTTGGTCCGGCGCACGCCTGGCGCAGCGAGGCGCTGGCGGAAGCGGTGCCACGCCATGGCAAACTTGCGGGCGATCTCTACCTGCGTGGCAGCGGCGACCCAAAGCTCAGCGTCGAGCACTTCTGGCTCTTCCTGCGCCAGCTGCGCGCCCGCGGCGTCAGCGAAATCAACGGCGACCTGGTGCTCGATCGCAGCGCGTTTGCGCCGCTCGAACACAACCCGGCGGAGTTCGACAACGAACCCTTGCGCCCGTACAACGCGGGCCCCGACGCGCTGCTGATCAATCTCAAGAGCGTGCAGCTCACCTTGCAACCCGACGTTGCGCACAAGACGGTCAAGGTGATCGTCGACACGCCGAGCGACGGCTTGCAGATCGCCAATCGCCTGCAGCTCGGACGCGACGCCTGTGGCGACTGGCGCGAGCAGATCCGACCCGCGGTCAGCGACATGACGATCGAACTGAACGGCGTCTACTCGAGCGCGTGCGGCGAAAAGTCGCTGTCGCTCGCGCCGTGGCCGGCCGACCGTCAGGTCGAAGCGCTATTCCGCGCCCTCTGGCGCGAACTCGGGGGAACGCTCGCCGGACGCGTCCGTGACGGTCGTACACCGGTGACGGCGCGCCTCCTGGCCAGCCACGAGTCGCCAGCGCTCGCCGAAGTCGTGCGCGACATCAACAAGTTCAGCAACAACGTCATGGCGCGCCAGCTCTTCCTCAGCCTCGACGCCGATCGCCCGGCAACGGCCGAAGGCGCTCGCCGGCGGATCGCCGCCTGGCTGCAGGGGAAAGGCTTGGCCATGCCGGAGCTGGTGCTCGACAACGGCTCCGGGCTCTCACGCAAGGAGCGGATTAGCGCCGGGAGCCTGGCACAGCTCCTGCGCGCGGCGTGGCGCAGCCCGGTGATGCCTGAACTGATCGCCTCCTTGCCAGTCGCCGGCGTCGACGGCACCTTGCGCCGACGGCTGAAAGACACGCCAGCCAGCGGGCGCGCACACCTGAAAACCGGCTACCTCGACGGCGTGCGCGCGATTGCCGGCTATCTGCTCGACGACAGCGGCAATCGCTGGATCGTCGTCTGCCTGCTCAACGACCCGAAAGCCCGACTCGGCAAGCCGGCAATCGACGCGCTCCTGCTCTGGGTGGCGAAGCGCTGAAACCCGCTTGATCGGCGCCGGCAAGCGTTGGCGCGGCGGTCTCAGCCGACTGCCCGGCGACCGCCGAGCGCAAGCCAGCCGCGGATGACGCGATAGGCGACCCACAAACCGAGAACGACGATCAACAACCAGGCGATCGGAATGCCGATGATCGTGATGACGAGCAATCCGTAAACCAGCAGCCACAGCAGGGTGAACCAGAACGTCCGGATCTGCCAGCGAAAATGGCTGTCGAGCCAGGTCCCGCTGACCTCGTTGCGCTTGACGTAGTTAAGAACGACGGCAATCAGCGACGGCACTCCGAAAACGAAGGCGCCGGCGACGCTCGCCGCTCCACTGACGCCGACGACGACCGCCAGCGCGTGCAAACCATAAATCACGTGGCACCAGGCGCGCGCCCCGTCGAGATTGCGATGTGGAATCAGTGCGCCGTCTTCCATCGTGCTTTACTCCCTCCGTTTTTCGTCAAGGCCACCGTTGCGGAGGATCGCCCGGCAGCCGCTCACAGGCCAAGATCCTGCCACAGCGCGTCGACGCGCTGCTTGACCGCCAGCTCCATGACGATCGGACGCCCCCACTCGCGACTCGTCTCGCCTGGCCACTTGTGGGTCGCGTCCACCCCCATCTTGCTGCCGAGACCGGCGACCGGGCTGGCAAAGTCAAGGTAGTCGATCGGCGTGTTGTCGGCAATCAGCGTATCGCGCGCCGCGTCGACGCGGGTCGTCAACGCCCAGATCACTTCTTTCCAGTCGCGGATGTCCACATCGTCGTCGACCACGATGATGAACTTGGTGTACATGAACTGGCGCAGGAAGCTCCAGATGCCGAACATGATGCGTTTGGCGTGGCCGGGATACTGCTTGCGCAGGCTCACCGTCGCCAGACGATAGGAACAGCCCTCCGGCGGCAGGTAGAAATCGACGATCTCCGGGAACTGCTTCTGCAACAAGGGAACGAACACCTCGTTGAGCGCGACGCCGAGCATCGCCGGCTCGTCCGGCGGCTTGCCGGTGTAGGTGCTGTGATAGATCGCCTGCCGGCGCATCGTCACGCGTTCGAGCGTCAACACCGGGAAGCGTGCCTGTTCGTTGTAGTAACCGGTATGGTCGCCGTACGGCCCTTCGAGCGCCGTTTCTTGCGGATCGATGACGCCTTCGAGGACGATTTCGGCCGACGCCGGGACTTGTAGATCGCTCCCCAGGCATTGCACGAGCTCGCTCTTGGCACCACGCAGCAGTCCAGCGAACTGATACTCGGAGAGGCTGTCGGGAATCGGCGTCACCGCAGCCAGTAGCGTCGCCGGATCGGCGCCGAGCGCCACGGCGACCGGAAACGGCTGTCCCGGTTTCTGCAGACAGTGATCGCGAAAGTCGAGCGCGCCACCGCGATGCGCCAGCCAGCGCATGATCACCTTGTTTGCGGCCAACACCTGCTGGCGGTAGATGCCGAGATTCTGGCGCGTCTTGTTGGGGCCGCGGGTGACGGTCAGACCCCAGGTGATCAGCGGCGCCGCGTCGCCCGGCCAACAGAACTGGATCGGCAGCCGCGACAGGTCGACCTCGCGGCCTTCCCAGACGATCTCCTGGCAGGGTGCCGACGAGCGCACGCGCGGCGCCATGTTCAGCACCTGCTTGAGCACCGGCCACTTCTCCCAGGCGTCGCGCAGTCCCTTCGGCGGCTCCGG
>CAYQVH010000021.1:0-72375 GCA_964420975.1 uncultured Candidatus Accumulibacter sp. | reverse complement strand
AATGAATTGCAGGGCTTCGCGGATGCGGTCAATGTCGGTCATCATCGCCGCCCCCCTCCTTGCCGGTCACGAAGCCGGGATAGGGCCACTCGGGAACCCCAAGCGAATACAGCGCAGCATTGCGCCGGATGCGCCCGCGAAACTTCACCGACGGCACAATCCGGGTAATGATGTTCCAGCCCATGCAGCGCAGATCATGCACACGCGCCGCCGCTTCCGGTATCGCATGGTTAGCAGTCAGCACGAAAGACAGCAGGGGTTGATGCTGGCGAATCAGGGTCAGCACTTGGGCGCATTGCCCGGTCACGATAGGGGGCTTCATTTCCGCGCCCCTCTCTGCCATCCGCGCTTTTGCTGGTGATTGCGGGAAGGCTTGGAAAGATTGAACCAGCCTATCAGCGGATCGGTTGCGGTACTATTGCGGCTATCGGTAGTCTTTGGGGTCGGGTTCCGCTCGGGGGCGCGGCCCTTGATGTTTTTGGTCATGGCTCGCCCCCTAAGCCGCTGCGATCATGGCGCGAATGTCCTCGACGCGCCAGACGGTGACACGGGGACCCAGCTTTACCGGCTTGGGGAAGCGCCCGGACTTAACCCCTGCCCACCAGCAGGATTTTTTGACCGGGATGATCGGGGGGATTGGCGGTTCCGCTTTGGGGTCGCCAATGATTTGCGTCAAGCGCAGAAAACCGGTTTCAGGTAGTTGGTTCATGGTCATCCGTCCTTGTTCGGGTTAAGACGGATGTCTATGTACTACCCCCGATTCATGACAGTCCAAGCTGTCATACGTCAGCGCAAGCTGTCAGCTTCGCCAGGAATGGCTGTAGTGTTCGGCGGCGATGTTGGCGAAAACCTCTTGCTCCCTGGTGTCGCATCCCTGGTTTTCCAGCACGCCCATGAATGCCTTTTTCGACCTTGGCGGGTTGTCCGGGTCGAAGGCTTCAAGCGCCACTTGCAGCTTGGCGAAGGTAGGGCCGGCAATCGTTTGTCTGGTGTCCGTAGCAGATGGAACGGGGGGCGGTTCAAACGGAAGCGGCTTTTTACCGGGATAGTCCAGATAGGCGTCGATCCAGACAGCGGGCGGCATGGCTTTGCCGTGAACATCCAACCCAAAAACTGTGTTTCCATCAAGGGTATCTATCAGGCCGAAACGATGAAAATGGAGAAGCAGGTCGAATATTGAAACTTCCGTGTCCTCCCTGCCATAGCTCCATGCTTCCTCCGGGGACTGGCGACATTCCAGCAGGATAGCGGCGTCTTCAGGCTCCCAAAGCGGGTACTTCAGCCATTGCTCGAACAGCCTTTTTTCGCCTGAAGCCCGTTGTTCATCAATCTGCCGGACAATCTCAGGATCAAGCATCGCGTCCCTTTCACGCTCGCCCTTGATTGGGTGCCGCACCAGCCGGGCAAGGGTTTCCCGGTGTTCGCCCTCGGGGCTCAGCCTCGGGCTAGGTGCGGCAAACCGTCATGCCGCCGCTCGCTTGATCGGCGTCACTTTGTCATCATCCCTTGCCATTTCGTCGGTCAGGTCTGCCCATTGCTGCATCATGGCCCGCCGCTCTTCCAGATATTCGGCTTGGTTGTAGCTGGCCCTTACCTTGTTGCGCTCGGCATGGGCTAGCTGGCGCTCGATCACGTCAGGCCGAAAGCCGATTTCATTCAGGATGGTTGAAGCCGTAGCCCGGAAGCCATGCGCCGAAAAGCCGATGCTGTCTTTGCCGTTGAAGCCCATGCGTTCCAACGCCCGATTCAGTGTCGTTGCCGTCATGCAGGTTTTCGGGTTGCGGTAATTCGGGAACAGCATCCCGCGCCCCCCGGTGTAGGTATGCAGTTCGCGCAACAATTCCACGGCTTGCCGGGACAGGGGAACAATGTGTGGCTCCCGCATCTTCATCCGCTCGGCAGGGATGCGCCATTCCGCCCGGTCAAGGTCGATTTCATCCCATTGCGCCCCCCGCAATTCCATCGTACGAACAAAGGTCAGCAGCATCAAGCGCAGGGCGATAACCGTAGTTCGATACCCGGCATAGCCATCAAGGGCTTTCACGAATGCCTTTATCTGGTCGCGGGTCAGGGGCTTGCGATGCTCTACCTTCGGTCGGTGAATCGCGCCCTTCAATGCTGCCGCTGGATCGGCATCCGCCCGCAGGGTTGCCACGGCATAGCGGAACACTGCCGAAGCCCATTGCCGCACCAGCAAGGCCACGGTTTCAGCGCCGCGCCCTTCGATTGCCTTGACGATTTCCAGCAGTTGCGCCGCTGTCACGTTCCGAATGGGATGCTTGCCGATCTTGGGGAATACATCGGCTTCCATGAACCGCTCAACTTGCCGCAGATAGTAGGGTGTCCATGTCGGTTTTTTCTTGGCTATCCACTCTCTCGCCACAGCCTCGAAAGTGTTGCCGCTTTCGGAATGGGTTGCCAGCCGTTCGGCTTGCCTCTGGTGCGCCGGATGAATGCCTTGATTCACCAGCGCCCGCGCCTTGTCCCTTTCCTTCCGGGCATCATCAAGCGATACATGCCCCTCCCGCTTGTTGGTGAAATACTCGCCAATGGCAAAAATGTTTTCCTTGCCAGCGATGCGATAGCGGAAGCGCCATAGCTTCGCGCCGGAAGGTCTGATTTCCAGATACAGCCAGCCGCCATCAGGTAAGCGTATCGGCTTGTCGCCGGGCTTGGTGTTGCGGATTTTCGCGTCGGTCAGGGGCATGATGCGGGTATCCGGGGAAGTGATACCCGCTACGATACCCGCTATTTACTCGGATTGCAATGGACGATGCCGATTGCTACCGGATGCTAATCCCTTGCTGTTGCTTGGCTTTGAGTCGGGTATCGGGTAGTCACGGACTTTGCCGGATGCCGATGATGCTTTTCGATCATCAGCAGCATGGCTGTCCAATCCCCTGGTTCGTCGGCTCCCGCCTGCTCTGCCGCCAATCGATTCCGGCATGAGTCGCCCAACTCGCCAACATGCCGGCGTTGAACGGTGGTCGGTGCAGATGCCACCGGCAGAGCGCGATTATCCGGCAGCGCTACGAAGCATTCAAGATTTCCCCAGGTGGGGCGGTGGTGGTCGGCGATCGCAAGCGAGAGGTGGAGCGCTATACTTGAACTACGCGCCACTGTCGGCGAGGTCGGTGCTGAAGGATGCGAGCGATGCGATCTCATGACCAGGGTTACTGGGTGTGGACCGAAGCCATGGACCTCCTGCAGGGCGGCGAACAGCTGCAGCGCCGAGTGTTCACTCTGGAAGCTCTGGAGGCGGTTCCCTGCTGGGCACCGGCAGTCGACGTCTATGAGGACGCCGGCGAACTGAGCGTTCTGGTCGCTCTGCCGGGCGTCAAGGCGGAGCAGATCGAAGTTCAGCTCGACGACGGCGGACTGCTCGTCCAGGGGGAACGCGCGATGCCGTCACCTTCGCAGCATGCGGCGATCCACCGCCTCGAGATCCCGTACGGTCGCTTCCAGCGCCGGGTCGATTTGCCTCCCGGTCGCTACCGGATACGGCAGCGCTTCTTCGCCGACGGCTGTCTGGTGCTCGTCCTTCGCCGGCGCTGAGCGGGATTACGACGATGGCCGGTGACCGCAACCGAGAACGCCTGCCGGTAGCGGGCAGTCCGGCGATTCCCGAGGACGCCTTGTTGATCGTTCCGGTGCGCAACGTCGTCCTCTTTCCGGGAATGATCCTGCCGCTGACGATTGGTCGAGAGCAGTCGATTCGGGCCGCGCAGCAGGCGGCAAAGAGCGATCGCCCGGTCGGCATCTTGCTGCAGCGTGACGCCGAGGTGGAGGTCCCCGGCGCGGATGATCTTTGCCTGGTTGGCACGGTGGCCAACATCCTGCGCTATGTCACCCTGCCCGATGGCTCGCACGTCATCGTCTGTCAGGGGCTGCAACGATTTCGTGTCGCCGAGTACCTGCCGGGCTATCCGTTTCTTGCTGCGCGCACGGGGCGTATCGACGAGCCCGAGGCGGCGGGGAATGAAGTCGAAGCGCGCATCATCCAGCTCCGGGAACGCGCACTTGAAGTTCTCCAGTATCTGCCGCAGGTTTCGCAGGAGCTGGTTGGCGCCATCAAGAACGTTGCCCAGCCGGGGGCGCTCGCCGACCTGGTGGCGAGCGTGGTCGAGGTCAAGATCGGCGAACGCCAGCAGGTGCTGGAAACGATAGACATTCGCCGGCGGCTCGATCGGGTTCTCGACTTGTTGCAGAAACGCCTCGAAGTGCTACGCCTGTCGCGGGAGATCGAGGAGCGGACGAAGGCGAGCATCGACCAGCATCAGAGGGAGTATCTCCTGCGCGAGCAGTTGAAGTCGATCCAGAACGAGCTGGGCGAGGGCGATGCCGGCAACAGCGTCGAGATCGCCGCTTTGCGCAAGGCGATTGCCGAGGCCGGCATGCCCGAGGACGTGCTGGCGCAGGCGGACAAGGAGCTGCGGCGACTCGAACGGATGTCCGACGGCTCCGCCGAATACTCGATGCTGCGCACTTATCTCGACTGGCTGGTCGAGCTGCCGTGGCGTGAGCCGGAGCCCGACCGGATTGAAATCGCTGCCGCGCGCGAGATGCTCGAGGCCGACCATTTCGGGTTGGACAAGATCAAGCAGCGAATCATCGAGTTTCTTGCCGTACGTAAACTGAACCCGGCCGGACACGGGTCGATTCTCTGCTTTGTCGGTCCGCCGGGCGTCGGCAAGACGTCGCTCGGTCAGTCGATTGCCCGCGCGTTGGGGCGCAAGTTCGTTCGCGCCTCGCTCGGCGGTTGTCACGACGAGGCGGAAATCCGTGGTCACCGGCGGACCTATATTGGCGCCTTGCCGGGAAACATCCTTCAAGCGATCCGCAAGGCGGGCTCACGCGGCTGCGTGATGATGCTCGACGAAATCGACAAGCTGGGCAGCGGGGTTCAGGGCGACCCGGCCGCCGCGCTGCTTGAGGTGCTTGACCCGGAGCAGAACAACAGCTTTCGCGACAACTACCTCGCGTTGCCCTACGATCTGTCGCGGATGCTGTTCATTACCACCGCCAACGTGCTCGACACCATTCCCGGGCCGTTGCGTGACCGTATGGAGATCGTCCAGCTGCCGGGCTATACCCAGGAGGAGAAGCGCGAGATCGCGCGCCGCTATCTGGTCGCCCGACAGATGGCGCAAAACGGTTTGCAGGACGGGCAAATCACGTTCTCGGACGCGGCGCTGACCGCGATCATTCGTGATTACACCCGCGAAGCCGGCGTCCGTTCGCTCGAGCGCCAGATCGGGGCGGTCTGCCGGCGTGCGGCGGTCGACATTGCCGACGGCCAGCGGCAGGTGATGCAAGTCGACGAAGGCGATCTGGCGGCCATCCTTGGCCCCGTTCAGTTCGACAACGAAGTCGCCCTGCGCACGGCTGAGCCGGGTGTTGCCACCGGACTGGCGTGGACGCCGGTTGGCGGTGACATCCTGTTCATCGAAACCAGTCGGATTCCCGGCGAGGGCAAATTGATCCTTACCGGTCAACTGGGCGAGGTGATGAAGGAGTCGGCACAGGCGGCGCTGACGCTGGTCAAGACGCACGCGCGGTCACTCGGCGTTGACCTCGCCAGCTTCGCCCTGAGCGATGTGCATGTACACGTACCGGCGGGAGCGATTCCCAAGGACGGGCCGAGTGCTGGCGTCGCGATGTTCATCGCGCTCGCGTCGCTGTTTGCGGATCGGCCGGTGCGCAGCGATACCGCGATGACGGGCGAAATCAGCCTGCGCGGGCTGGTACTGCCGGTTGGCGGGATCAAGGACAAGGTCCTGGCCGCGATGCGCGCCGGAATTTCGCGCGTCCTGCTGCCGGCGAGGAACCGGCGCGATCTCGACGAGGTACCGGCCGAAGCCAGGGAAAGGCTGGAGTTTGTCTTCATCGACAAGGTCGACGATGCGGTACGCCAAGCGATGCCTTGAGCACGTCAAGCGGACGTGGAACGCGGTCACGGGGCGCGCGCGCCGTCGCGCCGGCCGTTTTTCCGGCTGCACCGTGATGGCGATGGCGGCTTGCCTGTCGCCACTACCGGCGGTCGCCGACGGCATCGTCCATTTCAGTACGGGTATCGGCGACGACGATCCGATCCAGATTGAGATGATGCGTCGCCTACACAATCTGCAGCTCGTATTCGCCTTACGGGGCAGCGGCTCGTATGTTGCCGGCGTCCGGGTGGTGATCCACGACGCTGGCGGAGGCCGGGTGCTGGCGACGCTTTCCGAGGGCCCTCTCTTCTTTGCCACCTTGCCGGCCGGGCGGTACCGCATCGAAACCGATTTCGGCGCCCGGACGCAAGTCAGAACGACGACCGTCGGACCGAGCGGCCGCCGGGACCTGTGGTTTTACTGGGATGGCGAGTAGCTGACGTGGTCGAGACGGGAAGAGAAAGCAGGTCGGATCAGGTGTACGCCGAGCTTGGCGGGCGTCTTGTCATGGTTGGTTTCGGCAGCATTGGTCAGGGTATGTTGCCGCTGATCCTACGTCATCTTGCTGTGTTGCCCGAAGCGGTGACGATCATCGCCGCGGACGCGCGAGGCGCGCCGGTGGCGGCCAGGTACGGGGTCCATTTCGTCCATCAGGCGTTGACGGTGGAGAATTATCGGCGGCTGCTCGGGCCTCGTGTCGGGTGTGGCGACTTTCTGCTTAACGTCTCGGTCGAGGTATCGTCAGTCGCTTTGATTGGTTACGCGCGTGAGCGCGGCGCGCTTTATCTGGACACCTGTATCGAGCCCTGGCCGGGTGGATACTCCGATCCGACAATCCCGATCGCGGCGCGGACCAACTACGCGCTGCGTGAAGAAGTGTTGGCCTTGCGCAGTCGTCGCTCGGCGACGCCAACAGCGGTGATTACCCACGGCGCCAATCCGGGACTGGTGTCACACTTCGTCAAGCGGGCTTTGCTCGACCTTGCTGCAGATACCGGCATTGCCCTCACGCCGTGCCAGACACGCGAGGAATGGGCGGGGCTCGCATCGCGGCTCGGTGTCCGCACCATCCACATCGCCGAACGCGATACTCAGGCGTCCGCACTGCGCAAGCAGCGTGACGAGTTTGTGAATACCTGGTCGGTTGATGGCTTCGTCAGCGAGGCACAACAACCGTGTGAGCTGGGTTGGGGGTCGCACGAGAGGCATTTTCCACTCGATGGCCATCGCCATTCGAGCGGATCGTGCGCCTCCATCTACCTTAACCGGCCAGGCTGTGCGACACGCGTGCGCAGCTGGACGCCGCGCAGCGGGCCTTACCACGGCTTTGCGATCACGCACGGCGAGGCGATTTCGATCGCCGACTACTTTACGCTGAGGGAAGACGGTCGGCCCACCTATCGGCCAACGGTCCATTACGCCTACCATCCGTGCGACGACGCCGTGCTCTCGCTGCACGAGTTCTGCGGCTACAACTATGTGCTGCAGAAGTCGAAACGGATCCTGGTCGACGATATCGTCGCGGGCGGCGTCGACGAACTGGGTGTTTTGCTTGCCGGCCACGCTCGCAACGCCTACTGGTACGGTTCGCTGCTGAGCGTGGACGAAGCGCGAGAGATTGCTCCGCATAACAGCGCGACGGCCTTGCAAGTGACCGCCGCGGCGCTGGCGGGAATGGTCTGGGCGATCGAGAACCCTGACCGCGGGGTGGTCGAGCCCGAGGAGATGGACTTCGCGCGGATCCTCGATCTGTGCGCGCCGTACCTCGGTCCGGTCATCGGTGCCTATACCGACTGGACGCCGCTCAGCGATCGTCAGCGCCTGTTCGTCGAGGATCTCGATCTCGCGGATCCCTGGCAATTCAAGAACGTAAGGGTTTGCTGAGCGCGACTGCCGTCGCTAACACGGCCCGCTGGAAACCTCCGTTGTGAGTCCCGAGGCATAAGCGTTTCTGTGCGGTCCATTTTTTCGGAAATGGTCGTGTCGACGTCCTATGATGAGTGGAGAAGAGGCTTGCCGTCGCGTAGGTGAACTCTTGGTCGGATCGCTGCGCGGCGTCGGCGCCAAGAGGAGGTTGGCCATGATCAGCAGATCGATTCCCGTCGGTTTCCAGTCCGTACGCCGCGACCGGCTTCTCCAGGAAGCACGGCACGACACGTACAAAAGCAGGAAGAAACTTCCTGAACCCACCTTATGTCCGCATTGCGGCGCCGTCTTTCACGGCGGCCGTTGGCAATGGGGGCTCAGTGTGCCGCCGGACGCGCACCGCTCGATGTGTCCGGCGTGCCAGCGGGTTGAGGATCATTATCCGGCGGGAGTTGTCGTCCTCTGCGGGGCGTTTCTGAGCGAACATCGCGACGAAATTCGGCACCTGGTTTACAACGAGGCGGCTCGCGAACGTCAGGGGCATCCGCTGAAACGGGTGATGGCCATCGAAGAAAAAGAGAGCGAGATGCTCATCACGACGACCGACATCCACTTGGCGCGTGGCCTCGGTGAGGCGGTTCATCATTCGTATCAGGGCGAACTCGAGTTTCACTACAACGCGGAAGACGCGCGTCTGCGCGTCCATTGGCAACGCTGAGGCAGCGGCTGTGGGTAGCGACTGACCGCGCCCACAGCGTCTACCTTTCCGACTGAGCAAAGCAGTGGCCGGCGACGAGGACTGGCGTTTGCCTTTCCTGCTCGATGACCTCCGCGACGAGGTGCGCGACACGGCGAGCTATACCGGACGTTCGGCGCTCACCGCTGGCGTCCTCGAAGCCTTCCGCTCGGTACCGCGACACCTGTTTGTCGCTGATGAGCTGCAGAGCAGCGCGTACGCCAATCATCCGCTGCCGATCGGCCACGGGCAGACGATCTCGCAACCCTATATTGTCGCCTTGATGACGGACCTCATCGCACCGTGCGCCGAAGACCGGGTTCTTGAAGTCGGTACGGGTTCGGGCTATCAGGCGGCGGTCTTGTCCCGCCTGGTGAAACAGGTTTATTCAATCGAGATCATCGCGCCACTCGCCGAACAGGCCCGACGGCGGTTGCAGCAACTCGGATTTGGCAACGTCGACGTGTGTGCCGGCAACGGCCATCTCGGCTGGCCGGAACACGCTCCGTACGACGCCATCGTGGTCACCGCCGCCGCAGCGAGCGTTCCGCCGGCGCTGTTCGAGCAATTGCGGCCCGGTGGTCGGCTACTCATGCCGGTGGGACGTCAGCTTGCCGGTCAGACGCTCATCTTGTACGAGAAGGACGCCCAGGGGGCGTTGAGCGAACGGCGGATCTTGCCGGTCGTTTTCGTTCCCTTGACCGGAGCCATGGCGGTGTGACGGGACCGCGCCGTTCGCCGTTTCGTCTAGCCGCGGGTGTCGAGACCGATCTCTGCGAGTTCCGCGGCGCGCAGCACGGCGCGTGCCTTGTTTTCCGTTTCCTGCCATTCGGCGGCTGGGTCGGAGTCGGCGACGATGCCGGCGCCGGCCTGGACGTGTAGCTGACCCTCCTTGACGATGGCGGTGCGGATCGCGATCGCCAGGTCCATGTCGCCATTGAAGCCGAGGTAGCCGACGGCACCGGCGTAGAGGCCGCGCTTCACCGGCTCCAGTTCGTCGATGATTTCCATCGCCCGCACCTTCGGCGCGCCGGATACGGTGCCGGCCGGGAAGGTCGCTTTCAGCACGTCGAGCGCGGTCAGTTCGGGACGCAGTTTCGCTTCCACGTTGGAGACGATATGCATGACGTGCGAGTAGCGCTCGACGATCATGTTTTCGGTCAGTCGCACGCTGCCAACACGAGCAACTCGGCCGGCGTCGTTGCGGCCGAGGTCGAGCAACTGCACGTGTTCGGCGCGTTCCTTTTCGTCGGCCAGCAGTTCGGCGGCCAAGGCCTGATCTTCCTCGTACGAGACGCCGCGTCGGCGCGTGCCGGCGATCGGGCGGACGGTCACCGTATCGCCTTCGAGACGAACGAGGATCTCGGGCGAGGCGCCGACGACATGAAAGTCCTCAAGGTCAAAGTAGAACATGTACGGCGACGGATTCAGCGAGCGCAACGAGCGGTAAAGCGCCATCGGGCTGGCGGTAAACGGCTTGCTCATGCGCTGCGAGAGGACCACCTGCATGATGTCCCCGTCGCTGATGTAGCGTTTGGCGCGGATCACGGCGCGCTTGAACGGCGCTTCGCCGAAGAGCGACACGGCGGGCGCGGCCGACTGCGGGGTTTCCGAAGGAATCGCTACCGGTTCGCGCAAGCGGGCGAGCAGTGCGCGCAGCCGTGCCTGCGCTTTCGGGTACGCACCCGGGACGCCGGGTTCAGCATAGACGACCAGCGTCAGCTTGCCCGACAGGTTGTCGACCACGGCCAGCTCTTCCGAAAGCAGGAGGACGACGTCGGGGATGCCGAGGTCGTCGGCTTTTTGCGAGCGGGTCAGCCGGGTTTCGATGTAGCGCACCGTGTCGTAGCCGAAACAACCGACCAGACCGCCGCAAAACCGTGGTAGACCGGTGGTGGGCGCGGCGCGGAAGCGCCGCAGGTACTTGCCGATGAACTCGAGCGGGTTGGTATCGTCCTCGCGTTCCGCGATGCGATTGCCGTTGAGGACGAGCACCTGATGCGCGTTGACGACGATGCGCGTCGGACTTGCCAGGCCGATGATCGAATAGCGACCGAAACGCTCGCCTCCCTGTACCGACTCGAGCAGATAGGTGTAGGGGCCGTTCGCCAGCTTGAGGTAGATCGACAGCGGGGTGTCGAGATCGGCGAAGGTCTCGAGGGTCACCGGAATGCGGTTGTAGCCTTCGGCGGCCAGGCGATTGAAGTAGGCTTCGGACATCGGGACTCCAGTGGGGGATACGGCGCCGCCGGACTCGCTTCTCCGCCGGGATCGGCGAAGGCTTTGCCGGCAGCGGCCAGCAGGGGTGCTTATCGTCCGGCCAAGCGATCGGCGGCTTCGGCGAGGGTAGCGACTATAGCATCGCTGTCGAACTCGCGAACATCGCGCCCCTCGTTGTAGCCATAGGGGACGAGAAAGACGCGACAGCCGGCGGCGCGGCCGGCGGCGAGGTCGTGCATCGAGTCGCCGATCATCAGGGTGTTAGCCGGTGAAACCCCCAGACGGCCGCTAGCCCATACCAGGGGCATCGGGTCCGGCTTCGGTCGCGGCAGAGTGTCGCCGCTGACGACCACATCAAAGTACCGGCGCAAACCCGTGGTTTCCAGCAGCGGCAGCGTGAACGCCTGCGCCTTGTTGGTGATGACGCCAAGCGGTAGCTGCATCGCCCGAAACGCCTCGAGGCCGGCGACGACGCCGGGATACGCCTGGGTCTGACGGCCGTTCTCCTGCGCATAGTGGTGCCGGAAACTGGCCAGCGCGTCGGCCGGCGGCGGGACGTCGTCCACCCCAACCCTCGCGCCGGCAAGAATGCGCTTGACCAGGTTCGGGATGCCACGGCCGACATAGCCGCGTATCGCCTCGACCGTGACCGGCGGTCGGGACAAGTCGCGCAGCATCGCGTTGGCCGCCGCGTGCAGATCGAGAACCGTGTCGAGCAAAGTGCCGTCGAGGTCAAGGAGGACCGCACGGATTGCCGGAAAGTCGCGCTTCATGCGTCGGCCAGTTGCCGGCGCAAGGCAGTCATCACCGAGTCGTAGCGATGCGGGTCGTCCGCTTGCGCGGCGCCGAAGATCGCCGAGCCGGCGACAAAGGTGTCGGCTCCGGCGCGAGCGATTTCGGCGATGTTGTCCACTTTGACGCCGCCGTCCACCTCGATGCGGATTCGCCGTCCGCTCATCGCCTGGTAGGCGTCGATTCGATGGCGCGCGACGCGCAACTTGGCCAACACCGACGGGAGGAAGGTTTGTCCGCCGAAGCCCGGGTTGACGCTCATCAGCAGAACGAGGTCGAGTTTGTCGAGGACGTAGTCCATGTAGTCGAGCGGTGTCGCCGGATTGAAAACCAGGCCCGCCTGACAGCCGTGCTCGCGAATCAGCGCCAGCGTACGATCGACGTGGTCAGACGCTTCCGGGTGAAAGGTGATCAGATTGGCGCCGGCGCGCGCGAAGTCGGGAATCAGGCGGTCAACCGGCCGGACCATTAGGTGCACGTCGATCGGTGCCTGGGTCAACGGTCGGATCGCGGCGCAGACCAGGGGGCCGACGGTGAGGTTGGGGACGTAGTGATTGTCCATGACGTCGAAGTGTATCCAGTCGGCGCCAGCGGCGACGACGTTGGCGACTTCGTCGCCGAGACGCGCGAAGTCGGCGGAGAGGAGACTCGGTGCGATCACATACATGATTGGAATCCATTGAAAGAACAGGGTTTATTTTACCGCCAAAGCGGCTGCCGACGGTAGGCGAAGACGCCGCACCGAGTACCCTTGCCAGCCTCTTTGGTTTGGTGTGGAATGGTGTCTTTGGCGTTCGGGACAACCAACTCACATGGGTGAGGACAAGAAATACGAGGTCGCCGTGAGTGCGGCGCCGCATTATGTTGCCGAGCAATCGGACCCGGCGAAGGACGTATACGTCTTCGCGTACACGATCACGATCGAGAACGTCGGCACCGTGGCGGCGCAGCTCATTTCACGCCACTGGATCATCACCGACGCGACCGGTGAAGTGCAGGAGGTACGTGGTCTGGGTGTGGTCGGCCGGCAGCCGCTACTGCAACCGGGGGAAACGTTCGTCTATATGAGTGGCTGCCAACTCGATACGCCGGTGGGAACGATGCGCGGCAGCTACCAGATGACCGCTGTGGACGGTCAGTCATTCGAGGTCAGAATCCCCGAGTTCACACTCGCCGTGCCGCACGTGCTGCACTAAGCGGTCAAGACCGGACCGACCCCATCTTCGACGGGGTAGCTCGAGCGCCCACTAGCGCGGTCCGCAGCTCCCCTGCCAAGCGCGCCAATCACGCCGCCTGAAGGTCGACAAGCCGCGCGTCCATCTCGCCGGGAGAGCCGCGAAATCCCTCGCGGACCGGGATCACCCGATTGATTTAAGGCGGTTTGAGCGCTCCGTTCGAGCCGGCGGGGTCTCTATCGGGTCTTGGCGTGCGCCTCCAGGAAGCGAGCGGAGCCGCCGTCACTGCGGTCGTTCGACCTGCAGATCTGTCGAAAAATTTTACACCGATCGTCCCGAGACGCCGACCGCGGTCGCTAGGTCCTTGATTTTTCTCACACTTTTAGGCGCGGCACAAATTTTGCTCTTAAATCAATAGTTTTTGCTTTTTTGGTACGGGCGGCACGGTTTGGCTTGCTAGTGTCGGCTTGGGTTGGGGACTTCGCGGTGTCGTTCCCTTGCCGGCAAGCCGGTTTCCGATGATGCGGATGATTGATCTGAAAGGAGTTTTTATATGGCTGAATTAATGGGTAAGAGAAGGGTGGCGTTGGCTGTGGTTGCGGTGATGGCGTCGGCGAACGCGTCGGCGGTGCCGATGATCCTCGACAGCGTATCGGGTGGCACGATCGTCTGGAGCGGTGGCCCGGTGCTGACTGCCACGTCGTTTCCGGCGGCCGCCGCCGGGGCGGCCCTGCCTGCGGCGCAGGCGGTGCTCTCTGACGGCTCTGCGGGGCCGGCGGCGCCCGGCGGTAACGTCGAGCTGAACCGCTTCGGCGGCGGCGTGGTGCCTGGTTTTGGGGCGGTGAGTACGCTGAGCGGGAGCGACGGCTTGGGTCATGGTCTGACACTCAGCAGTTTGCAACTCGGCGACTGGACCGATGGCGGCAACACGCTGGCCAAGCAGTATATTCAGGGCGCTGCGAACCGGGCAGGTCTGGGAACGCTGAGCGACGACCAGATGGCTGACGCGCTGAACGAGTTTTTTTCGCCGGCCGCTACGCTGGGCGGGTTGGCACCCTGGCAACTGCTCAGTGATCCGAACCTCTCCTACGTCAACATTTTTGCCAACAAGGTACACCTGGGTCTCGCCGGCTTTCTGAACGCGACGGGCTTTCTTGAACGCGTCTTTGGAGTCGATCTGCCCAACGGGTTGCAGGCGAGTGAGGTCGTCAAGTACACCTTTGGTACGGCCAGCGGCTATGCCTACGGTTTCTTCGCGACGCCGTCCGGCGTGTCCGGACCTGACGGCGTCTCCTTCACCGGCAATTTCGACATTGCCATTCCCGAGCCCGCGGCGCTAGCGCTCTTCGGCGTGGGTCTGCTCGGCCTTTGTCTGGGACGTCGCCGCCTCTAAGCCCCGCGTAGCGTGCGCGCCGGCGTTTGGACGCCGGCGCTGTACGTAGCGATCGGTTCGCCCTCTCTGCTCGATTGTCGTCAAGGCAAGGGGGTGTTTCGTCCTCGGCTTGCTCGTTCTGTGCTGGCAGCACTCGGAGGTGGTCGTGAACCAGGCCGTTCTTTTTGGCGTGTGCGTGGCGATTTCCGTCGTCGCCATTCGGTTTGGCATGGTCGTCGCCGACCGGCTCGGCATCATGGACAGCCCCGGCGGGCACAAACAACACGAGGCGAGCACGCCGTTCGTCGGCGGTTTCGGCATTGTGGCGGTGCTGGTCGTGGTCGATTATCTGGTCGACCGTTCGCTGATCACCACCGGAGCCGTGGCGCTCAAAGGCGTTCTGACGGGTGCGGTGGCGATTTTCTGCATTGGCCTCGCCGACGACATCTGGCATTTCAGTTTCAAGTCCCGCTTGTTGGTACAAGCCGTCGTCGCCTTGTCGGCGATCATCCTCGGCGGGATGGAGTTGCATTCACTCGGCGAACTGTGGCCTGGCGAGGGGGTAGATCTCGGTGCGATGGCGATACCCTTGACCGTGATTGCCACCATCGGACTGATCAACGCCGTCAACATGATTGACGGTATCGACGGACTTTCCGGGTCGGTCAGTTTCGCCAGTCTCGCCTTGATGGCGGCGATTGCCCAGCAGCAGCAGAACGGCGCCGCTATTCTGCTGCTGGCGGTGATGGGGGGAGTCGGAGGCTTTCTGGTCTACAACCTGCGGTATCCGGGGAATCGCCGAGCACGAGTGTTTCTCGGCGACAATGGCAGCATGTTGCTCGGCTTCGTTCTCGCGTGGCTGTTCATTTCCCTGTCGCAAGGTACGCAGCCGATGATGACGCCGGTTACGGCCCTGTGGCTTTTCGCGTTGCCGCTGATGGATACGGTCGGCGTCATGCTGCGGCGCCTTTGGCTCGGCAAGTCGCCGTTTCGGGCGGATCGCAGTCATCTGCATCACCTTTTCCTGCGTGCCGGCTACCGCGTTCCCGACATTGTTTCGCTTGCCTTCTTGATGCAGATCGTCATGGGTGCCATCGGCATTGCCGGGCTGCTGCTCGGGGCTCCCGAGTACCTAATGTTCTGGCTGTTTCTGTTGGCCTTTGCGTTTTACCTGCTGCTGGTCGCCAGACCGTGGCGATTCATTCCCTGGCTCGAGCGACTGAATCGTCGCCTTGGCTTGTCCACGATTCAGGTCAGCGGCATTTTTGTCGGCTATTTGCGGCTCGAACAGTATCGCGAGATCCTGGGCCACGTGGCTGGCGTTCTCGGCAACCGCTACGGCTATCAGGTCAGTGTCTACCAGACCGAGCGCGGGACGGGGGATGGACGCGATTTCTACTGCGTGGTGCATGTGCCGGTTGAAGGAAATGATCAGCTGATCGGCTTCGTTCATCGTGACGCGAGGCGCTTGCGGCGCCGTCTTTCGGCTTTCGGCGGCGTATTCGTTCGCCTCTTCCTGGGTCGTCGTGACGAGCTCGATGCGGCGGGGAGTTGGCCGCACTCGGGCGCTGGAGACGGGAACGCTGGCGGCGAGCGGCGCGGTGCACGCAGTGTCCTCGTCTACTCGGCGGAAAGCGGCGATGATTTGCTGGCTGGAGCGCCAGTCGGGTTCGAGGTCAGCGTGCCGCCGGCCTGAAAGCGCGTGATGTTCAGAAAAGTGCTCACCGTGTGCACCGGTAACATCTGTCGCAGTCCGGCGGCTGAATTCCTGCTCCGCCAACGCGTCGGTGAGGTGGGTCGAGCCATCGAGACCTGCTCGGCGGGAACGGGGGCCTTGGTGAATCATCCCGTAGAGGAGACGACGCGGGCCTTGCTGCTGTTGCGCGGCGTCGATCTCAGCCAGCACCGGGCGAGTCAGTTGACTCGGCAACGCCTGCGTTGGGCGGATCTGATCCTGGTCATGGAGCGACACCACCGCGACGCCGTCGTCGCAGTCGACCCGGCTGCGCGCGGCAAGACCTTCCTGCTTGGGCACTGGACGCAGACCGAGATCCCGGATCCCTACTTGCGCGGCGACGCTGCGCACGCCGAGGCGCTGCGACGGATCGAAGCAGCGCTCGATCCGTGGGTGCGAAAGCTGTGCGCCTGACGAGCGAGGCGAGCGCGCCCCAGGGGTAGCCTTCCGTGGCCGGGCCGGCGTGGTTGGCGCTTGCCTCGTACCCGTTGTAAACTGCGCTGGCTTGCCTTAAATCAAAGGGTCAGCGATGGGAGTGGGCGATGAAGCAAAACGGGACTTTGACATGAGTTGGTCGTCTGCGGTGTCTGGTGGGTTCCGGCACGCCTTGCTGCTGCTGGTGGCGTGCGTGCTTGCTGGCTGCATGATCGTCCCCGGGAACCAAGGCTATGCGTTCCGTGACGAGTCGGACGTCCGCTTGCCCGTGCAGCAGGGGGACGTCCTCGCGCCGTCCAACGTCAAGATCAAGCCGATTACCGCTGAACTGATCATCGATCTTTTCAAGGCGGCGCGACCGCCGATCGGTGACGGCACCTCGGGCGCCAAGGCCGCCGGGAGCGGGAATCCGCGACCAGGCAGCGCCGAAGGGAAGCCGGTTCCCGAGTATCGCCTCGGTCCCGGTGACATTATCTCGATCATCGTCTGGGACCATCCGGAGCTGACCATCCCGGCCGGTAGCTTCCGCACCGCCGAGCAGGCGGGTACGGTCGTCGCCGATGACGGGACGATCTTTTTCCCCTACGCAGGCGTCCTCAAGGTTCAAGGCAAGACGACCAGCGACGTGCGCAACCTGCTGTCGACCAAGCTCGCGAAGTTTATTGAGAAGGTACAGCTCGACGTGCGGATGGTCGCTTTTCGCAGTCAACAGGTGTATGTCGTCGGTGAAGTCGCAAAGCCGGGAATTCAGCAGGTGACCGATGTTCCGATGACTGTCCTCGAGGCGGTCAACCGGGCCGGAGGCTTCACGGCGGAAGCGGACTTCAGCCGTGTCCTGTTGACCCGTCGTGGCTCGACCTACCTGGTTGACATCCAGGCGATGTACGACTTCGGGGCAACCGAGCAGAACGTTCTGCTCGAGCACGGCGACATCGTCAACGTCGCTGACCGTAGTTACAACAAAATCTTTGTTCTCGGTGAAGTGACTCGCCCGGGTTCGCTGGTGATGAACAAGAAGCGATCGACGCTTGCCGAGGCGCTCAGTGACGCCGGCTACATCAACCAGAATACCTCGGACCCACGCTGGATCTACGTCATGCGCGGCAATACCGAGACCCCCGAAGTGTTTCACCTCGATTCGCGTTTGCCGGACGCGATGTTGCTCGCCGATCGCTTTCCCATGCGTCCGCGCGACATCGTTTACGTCGACGCGGCCGCTGTCGTACGCTGGCAGCGCGTCATTGCCAACATCCTGCCGACGGCGACGATGCTCAATCTCATCAGCCAGACGCAATTCCCCTTGTTCGGTGCGCGGCAACCGCCGTACTGATCGGCGCCGCGACTCGGCGTGGCGAAGCGCAGGCGTTGTCCGCGCGACCGTCGTGGGTTACGGTCGACGTGGTTTGACGGCGTTGCGAACCTCTTTTCGGATGATGCATGAACCAGGAAAACGACACGCCTCCCATGGCTGCTGCGGGCAGTCGTGCGTTGTTTGAAGGGCCGTCTCGGCCGATGCAGTCGCTGGCGAGCGACGACGAAGATCAAAGCCTGACGCTCGGCGAAGTCATCGCCTTGTTGGTCGACTATCGCTGGCTGGTGGCGGTGATCGGCTTGATTGCGCTGGCTTGCGGACTCGCCTGGGTGTTTATCGCTCCGCCGGTCTATCGGGCCGACGGCTTGCTGCAGGTCGAGGAAAAGAGTTCGGGAATGGGTTCGCTGAAGGCGTTACAGCCTCTTCTCGGCGACGACACGACGGTTTCGGCCGAACTCGAGATCCTGAGTTCTCGCATGGTGTTGGGGCGCGTCGTCAACAAACTCAAGCTCGACATCGTCGCCAAGCCGAGCACGCTGCCTTTGATCGGCGGCGCCATCGCGCGGCGCTACCGCGGCGACGAGCCGAACTCGCCGTGGTTTGGCCTCGCCCGATTTGCCTGGGGCGGCGAGCGAATCAAGGTCGACGCGCTCGACGTGCCGCCGGCGGCGCTCGACGAGAAGCTGACGCTGATCACCGGCGAAGACGGGGCGTTCGAACTCTTCGATCGCGACGACCAACGCCTCTTTGCTGGCGGGGTGGGCGAGCGGGCGAGTGGGCAGGGGTATTCGATCTTCGTTTCCGAACTCAAGGCGAGACCGGGTACGCGCTTCCGCTTGCTGCGTCTGTCGATGGAATCGGCCATCGACGACTTGCGACGGCGCTATTCGGTCAAGGAACGCGGGAAGAAGTCGGGAGTCCTCGAACTCGGTCTCACCGGTCAAGATGCCGAGGAGATCGGGATCGTCCTCGACGACATTCTGAATACCTACGTTCGGCAGAACGTCGAGCGGCGTTCGGCGGAAGCCGAAAAGACGCTCAAGTTTCTGGAAACCCAGTTGCCGGCGCTCAAGGCGCAGGTGGACAGTGCAGAGGCGGCGTACAACAACTACCGCCAGAATCGCGGCTCGCTTGACCTCAACCTGGAGACGCAAGGCATCCTGAAGTCTCTGGTCGATGTCGAGAACGCCGCGGTCTTGCTCAAGCAGGAGCGCGACGAACTACGCCAGCACTTCACGTCCGAGCATCCGCGCATTCAGGCGATGGACAACAAATTGCAGCGGCTCAACGAGCGTCGGCGACAGTTCGAAGCCGACGTTGCTCGCCTTCCCGACACCCAGCAGACGGTTCTGCGCTTGGCGCGCGACGTCGAAGTATCGAACAAGCTGTACACCGAGTTACTGAATACGGCGCAACAACTGCGTGTTTCCAAGGCGGGGACGGTCGGCGACGTGCGCGTCATCGACGCCGCCGCGGTCAGCCGCGAACCGGTCGGAGCGAAGCCGGTGGCGATACTCGGTGTCGCCTTGCTGCTCGGTCTGCTGTTGAGCGTTCTTGCCATCTGGCTGTTACGTTCGCTGCGGGTGGTGGTCGAAGACCCCGACGCGATCGAGTCCCACCTTGGCCTACCCGTCTACGCCACGGTGCCGCACAGCCAGATCGAGCTCGACCTGCATCGAAAGGCTGAACGCACGGGCAGCAGCGAGCTGCTGGCGGTTTTCAACCCGGACGACGATGCGGTCGAGAGTCTGCGCGGATTGCGCACGACGCTGCACTTTGCGCTGCTTGACGCGCAGCGCAATTCGCTGCTGATCACCGGCTCCAGCCCCAGCTTGGGCAAGAGCTTCATTTCAAAGAACCTGGGGGCGGTTCTCGCCCAGGCGGGCAAGCGGGTCGTCATCGTCGACGCCGATCTGCGCCGGGGACACATCCACAAGGAGTTTGCTCTCGAACGGGCGTTGGGCGTTTCCGAGTACGTCGCTGGCCAGGCACGGGTAGACGATCTGCTCAAGGCGTCGGCGGTTCCCAACCTGGCGGTCGTCACCACCGGTCAAATTCCGCCGAATCCGTCGGAACTCCTGATGCACCCGCGTTTTGCCGCGTTGCTGGGCGAACTCGCCGCCCGTTTCGACACCGTGATCGTCGACGCGCCGCCGGTGCTGGCAGTCTCCGACGCCGCGATCATCGGTCGTCACGTCGGCGCGACGCTGATGGTTGCCCGTGCCGGCAAACACCCGCTGCGCGAGCTGGAGCAGGCGGTAAAACGCCTTCACCAGGCCGGAGTTCAGGTTCGCGGTTTTGTCTTCAACGATCTCAACGTCAGCCGTCAGCGTTACCGTTACGGCTACAAGGGCTACGTCTACCGCTACTCGTACAAACGGTGAGCGGCCTAGGCTAAGCGGCGCATCGGCGCCGTCTTGCCTCGTAAAGGCAGACGCCGGTCGCCACGGAGACGTTGAGGCTGGCGACCGAACCGAACATTGGAATGCTCACCAGTTGGTCGCAGGTTTCGCGCGTCAGCCGGCGCAGGCCTTCCCCCTCGGCACCGAGCACCCAGGCGCAGGCTTCCGGCCAGCGTGCCCGGTACAGATCTTCACTGGCCGTCGCGTCGGTGCCGAGAACCCAGACCTCGCGTTCCTTCAATTCGCGCAGTGTCCGTGCAAGATTGGTTACCGTCAGATAGGGCACCGTCTCGGCAGCGCCGCTGGCGACCTTGATCACGGTTTGCGTCAGGCCCACGGCTCGATCCTTGGGTGCGATGACGGCGTGCGCACCGGCCGCGTCGGCGACGCGCAAGCACGCGCCGAGGTTGTGCGGATCGGTGACGCCGTCGACAATGAGCAGAAACGCCGGCTCCTGCAGCGTATCGAGCACGTCGTCGAGCGTCAGATGCCGCTGCGTCGCGGCCGCAACGGCGATCACGCCCTGATGGCGAGCGCCCGGCGCCATCGCCTGTAAACGTGCCGGGTCGACCGGGAGCACGCGGACCGAGGCAAAATCGGCTTGCGCCAGCAGGTCACGCAGACGTGCGTCATGGCGGCCGCGGTCGACGTAGATCTCGCGTACCGCCTCCGGGTCGTGGCGTAGCTTGGCGAGCGTGGCGTGAAAGCCGAAAATCAGGCGCTTGTCCTGCGACATGGCAGTAAACCGACGAATGTTGGGGTGGGCGATTCTACCCGCTTCCAGGTTGCAAAGTGCCTGGCAAGCGCCGGCGCCAAGCCGCTTACGCGGCAGCGATCGTTTCCAGCGTCCGCGAACGCCAGTCGAGGACCGAGGTGCGGATCGCCATCTGCTCGCCGAGCTTGGGAAACTCGGTACGAATGACGTTCGCGGCAAAAGCCGACAGAAAGCGCGACTTTAGTTCGGCGCGCGCCCGATCGACGCCGATCTCGTCGTAAGGCACCGAGGCGAGGAGGAGAAACCCGTCGTCCGGGATGCGCCCGGCGTGCATGTTGGCTTCGATGATGGCTGCCGCCTTGCGGATCGGGCCGTCGAGATTTGGGCTGTAAGGGCCGATGATCAGCGCGATGTTCGGCGTATGCAGGAAGTCGAAACCGCGGCCGAGACAGATCATCCACTCGCGATGCTCGATGTCGAGCAGGCGCTCGTTCCGTCGCGACTGCGCGCGCGTGTTCTCGATGTGTTCGAGGTTGCCGTAAAGCAGCGGCAACAGGTCGGCGCGCATGCGTGCCGGCATGTCCGGCAGCAGCGCCGCGAGTCGCAGTTCGAGCGTCGCCCGGTCGGCGGAGGTCAGCGTCGCCAGGTCGAGCCGGTCGCCGTTGGTGCCGTGGATCACCAGCGCCTCTTCGTCAGTCTCGAAACCACAGACCAGCGGATAGACGGTCGAGTGATCGCTACCGAAGATGTGTTCGATCTGCCGGCGAATTTCGTCCGTGTGTGCGATCGCGGCCGTCGTGTCGTACTGAAAACCGGCACAGCCGCGGCGCGGATCGCTCTGCGAGTAGTGGTAAGTGACGAGGAATACGACGTGGCGTCCGGCGCTGACGACGCGCTGAACGTAGTGGGCGAGCACCTCGCCGAGATGGGGCCATCCGAGGTCGAAGATGCCGCCGAGGTTGCGAAACGGCATCAGCAGTCCGACGGGTGTGTTCGTAGCCACCGAAATGTTGATCCGCCCGTCCATGCACTTGAGCACCGCGATCGCCGTCGGGTGCGCCGCCAGGTAGCGCTCGCGTGCGAGCCAGGCTTCCGGGCTGCGAAAAATCGCCCCGTGTCGGTCGGCGAGTCCAAATACCCAGTCGATACGTTCGGCGATCGGTTTGCGGTGGATGTCCATGCAAGCCCTCCGGCGGGTTGAGAGAGGTCGGTTGGCGCGGGCTCAGGTCAAGTCGGACGCCGTTCGGCGGCGGGCCGGTGCTGGCTGGCAGGCGCAGCCGACAGTGTTGCGTCTGCTCACCAAGCGCAAACGCGCGTCGCGGTCTGGTCGTTCTCCCAGCAGCCGGGGTCGCTGCGGCTGCGCAGGAAGCGGCCGGGCAGCGCGATATTGCGCGCGCCAAAGCTGATAAAGCCGTAGGCGATTCCCGGTTCGGCAATGTTGAGGAGATAGGTCGGCTTGCCGCTGGCCGAGATGCGGAAACTGCCGTCACGCGCCGTGGCGCGAAAGTCGCACGCGAACTCGCCGTCGTCGGTCGTCAGGCAGCGTGCCGGTCGTGCCTCGCCGACGGCGGGCAGCGTCAACACCACGGCGGCGGCAACCAGACCGCGCCATCGCCAGCGCTGCGGGCGAGTTTCCGCTGCCGGATCACCTAGCCCTTTGAACCTCACGGCCGCGGCTGCCAAGACGAGGGGTCAGTCGCCGTCGGCGCGTAGCGCCGCCCAAGTGCGCGGGCCGACGACCCCGTCGGCAGTAAGACCGCGCCGCCGTTGGAAGTCGACCACGGCCGTTTTGGTGTGCTCGCCGTAATCGCCATCGACCCACAGCCGATAACCGGCTTCGACCAGCTCGTTCTGCAAATCGACGACGGCATCCCCACGATCGCCGGGGCGGAGTACCGGATTGCACGCCGTCGGCGTCTGTTCTGCCATCCAGATCGCCTTGGCCTTGCGCAAATAGCGTTCGCGATCTTCGAGGCCGTTGAAGCCCCCGTTGACCGCCCGTGTCACGGCGCGAACGTCGTCACGATCGGCGTGCCGGTTGATGTTGCGGCGCCGCCAATACGAAACGGCCGACAGCAACGCCCAGGGAAACGCTTCGAGCTGCTCGGGATTCGCCTCAAAGTCCGGCGCACCGGCGACGATGCGGCGGATGTCGTCGCGCGCTTCGCGGTAGTTCGCGCGCCCAGTCGTCTGGATCAGGCCGCGGCCGCGATAGCGTCGCCCGTCGCCCGGATGGACGTTGCCCAGATCGGCTCTCCCCTCGTAGGCGGCGCCGGAAGCGAATTCACGCGTGGTCCGAAAATGCGCGCTCTCATGCGCCAGTTGTGCCAGGAAATGGCACGCCTGCAACGGGGTAACGATTCCTCCCTCGACCATCAGCTGTTGATGGGCGACGATTCCCTGCACGATCGTCGGGTCAGCTGTCGCCGACAACTCGCGCAAATCCGCTGTCGTGATTTCCATGGCCATACTCCAAAAGTTGGAGCCGACGTTCCATTTTGCTCGCTGGTGCCGCGCGGTCGGCGATCGCTCGCGGTCACTGGTCGCTGCCGACGGATTTCCCGACGGCCCACCCTCCCCAGCACGGTAAGGCAGTGTAAAAAAGCCGGACGATGGCTGTCAATGCGACGCGCCCTTGATCTGCGTGCCGGTCCCAATCGTGTACGCTCGCCGCTCAGTCCAGGTCAGCCGGCGGATGGGTGAGTCGGTAGAAGCGGACGCGATCGGGGGGAGGCAGCGCGGTCGAGGTCGGCGTGCCGATGAAGCGCAGACCGCTGGCACCTTCCCAGGGAGCCAGCGGACCACGCGCCTGCGGCGACTGCGGATAGTAGAAGTTGACCACCAAAGCAAGGCCGTGTCGTCGTTCCCACGGCGTTTCGACGAAGGGATTGTCGACCCCCCGCACGGCGCCGTCAGCCGCTTCGGTGGCGCGTTGCCAGCGGTCCAGGTCGCGTGGACAGAGGAAATCGCGAGCGAACGGCGAACGCCGCGAAACGGCCGGGTTGAACTGCTGCGGCTGGAAAATCACCCCGGCGAGCCCACGACCGTACTGCCGTTGCGCGCTCATCGAGCGTTCGCTCAGGCGGACGCGATTCATCACTCCCCAGGCGATTCCCCACGCCACACGCGGATCGTCGGCGAAACCGGTCGAACGCGCTTCCGCATACACCAGCCGCGCCAGCAGGGCTGCCGCCGACGGCTGTAGCGGCATGATTACGCTTTGCGGCGACGCCTCGGGCGCGCGTTCGAGACAAGGCGGCAACTCACTGGCGAGCCCAACGCTCGTTGCCAGAACGCTGCAGGCAAACACGCCGGCTCGGACACCCGCGGCCGACAGGGGCGTGCCTCTATGGTCGCACGAGGTGATTTCGGACCCCAATCGTGCCATGCTGGAATGAAGGGGAAAGTTGGAAGGCGGTCAAGCCTACGTTTGCCGACCGTCCGGGTCAATGCCGACCGTCTGCTGCGTCGTTGGTCTCAACATCGCGCGGTTTTTTCCTGCACAATGACAGGTCGATCGATGACCGTTGGAGGAGGACGCCTTGTCCCGTGAAGCTCGCCTGATTCGACCGTTTGCCGGCCTCAGACCGCGCCGCGAAGACGCCGCAGCGGTTGCTGCGCCGCCGTACGACGTGCTCTCGAGTGGCGAAGCACGTCGCGTGGTCGTCGGCAAACCGCTCTCTTTTCTGCACGTTTCGAAAGCGGAAATCGACCTGCCCGCTGACGTCGACCCCTATGCGCCGGCGGTGTATCGACGGTCGGCCGAGAACTTCCAGGGCCTGATCGACTCCGGCGTTCTTCACCGCGACGACGACGAGTGCTATTACGCGTACCGTCTGCAGATGGGCGAGCACGTGCAGACGGGTCTGGTGGCGGTTGCGTCGGTGGCTGCCTACGACAACAACCGGATTCGCAGGCATGAACTAACGCGTCCGGACAAGGAGGACGACCGCGTCCGTCAGATCGAGGCGCTGAACGCCCAGACCGGGCCCGTGTTGCTCGCGCATCCGCCCTGTCAGGAGGCGGAGAACCTGCTGACGGGAGTGACGAGCCAGGCGCCGGCCGCCGACGTCATCACCGGCGACGGCATCCGACACACGGTGTGGACGATCGGCGAGCGCGATCGGATCGAGCGTATCACGACCGCCTTCGACGCCATGCCTGCCCTTTACATTGCCGACGGTCACCACCGCTCAGCGGCGGCGTCGCGTGTCGCGGCGGCGCGTCGCGACGGCCGGACGACCCCTGCCGCCGAGTACTTTCTCGCCGTCATTTTTCCCGCGACGCAAATGCGCATCCTGGATTACAACCGCGTTGTGCGCGACCTCAACGGATACCACGCGGAATCCTTTCTGGCGGCGCTTGGCGAGCGTTTCCGAGTCCAGCCGTCGGCGGCTGCGGTGCACTCGGAACGCCCGGGCGTATTCGGCGCGTATCTCGCTGGGCATTGGTATCGACTCGAGATCGAATCGGCACTGGCTGACGTCGCCGATCCAGTGCGTCGCCTGGACGTTTCTCTGCTCTCCGAGCATCTGCTCGAACCGCTGCTCGGCATACGCGACCTGCGCCGCGATACCCGAATCGACTTCGTCGGCGGCGTCCGTGGCCTTGGCGAGCTCGAACGCCGCGTCGACTGTGGCGAGATGGCGGTGGCGTTTGCGTTGCATCCCACGCCGATGTCGGCGTTGATGGCGGTTGCCGAAGCCGGCGAGATGATGCCGCCGAAATCGACTTGGTTCGAACCCAAGCTCGCTGACGGCCTGGTCTCGCACCTGCTCGACTGATCGCTCGCCGGCGCCCGTCAGACGCTACGGACGACCGATATCAGAGGCTTGCCGGCGACGACTTCGCCGATCACCGCGGCGTGATCGAAACCCTCGAGCAGGAAAAGCGACAGCACTTCCGTGACGACTTCCGGCGCACAGGCGACCAGCAAGCCGCCGCTCGTCTGTGGGTCGGTGAGCAGGGCGCGGTCGAGGTCGTCAAAATTTTTCTTTGGCAGGGCAACGCGTTTGGCGCAGCTCGACCAGTTACGCGCGGAGGCGCCGGTGACGCAACCCTGCTCGGCGTAGGCGAGCGCATTCGGCAGGACCGGCAGCGCCGCGTAGTCAATGATGGCAGCGACGCTCGACGCCTCGCAGACTTCGAGCAGGTGCCCGAGCAGCCCGAAACCGGTGACGTCAGTCATCGCATGCACGCCGGCGAGGCAACCGAGCGCCTGGCCCGGCGTATTGAGTCGTGTCGTCGAGGCGATCATCGCCGCATACGAAGCGGGCGAAAGGACGCCTTTCTTGATCGCCGCGCTATAGAAACCGACGCCGAGTCCTTTGCCGAGGATCAGCTTGTCGCCGATGCGGGCGCCAGCGTTACGTCGGACGTTGTCGGGGTGCACGAGGCCGAGCGCCACCAATCCGTAGATCGGCTCCGTCGAGTCGATCGTGTGTCCACCGGCAATGGGTATCCGCGCCTGGCTGCAAGTGGCTTCGCCGCCTTCGAGAATGCGGCGGATGGTATCGACCGGCAATTGGTTGACCGGCATTCCGACGACCGCCAGCGCCAGGATCGGTGCTGCACCCATCGCGTAGACGTCGGAGAGAGCATTGGCGGCGGCGATGCAGCCGAAGTCGTAGGGATCGTCGACGATCGGCATAAAGAAGTCGGTCGTTGCCACCAGTGCTTGCTCGGCGTTCAACCGATAGACGGCGGCGTCGTCGTTCGTCTCGCGCCCGACCAGCAACTGGCTTGGTAGCGGGCCCAGCGCGACCTTGGTCATCAGCTCCTGCAAGAGACCGGGGGCCACTTTGCAGCCACAGCCGCCGCCGTGCGCGAACTGAGTGAGCCTGACCGCGCCCGGTGCCACTTCCTCGGGCGCCGGCAGCACCGGTTCGGTCGTCTTTAGCTTCTTTCTTGGCGTAGTCATTTCATCGGTTGTTTTCGACAAGGTGGCGATGGCTCGCCGGGGTGAAGCGCGCAAGCCGCGCTGGCCGCGTTCAGGTGACGTCAAAGCCGGCGTTTTCAATCGCCGTTCGCAGTTGATCGGTTGTCGTCGAGCGCGGGTCAAAGCGCACGCGCGCTTCTCCACGATCGAGCAGGATTTCGATTGGTTCAACTCCGGAGAGTGTCGACAGGGCTGCCCGCACGCTGTCGACGCAGCGTTGGCAACGCATGCCGGTGATCTTGATGAGGACGGTTTCCATGGTTTCCTGAGTTATCGAGCGTCACGACCACCGGCGCGGCCACGCTCCCCTGCAGGTCGCCAGCGTTTGAGCAAGAGCGAATTGGACACGACCGACACCGAACTCAGCGCCATCGCCGCTCCGGCAACGACCGGATTGAGCATCCCGAACGCCGCCAGTGGAATGCCCAGAGCATTATAGATAAACGCCGAAAAGAGATTTTGCCTGATTTTGCGTAGCGTGGCGCGGGAAAGCAGAATCGCGTCGGCGACGCCGTCGAGGTCGCCGCGGACGAGGGTGATGTCGGCGGCTTCGATGGCTACGTCGGATCCGGCGCCGATGGCGAAACTGACGTCGGCTGCAGCGAGCGCTGGGGCGTCATTGATGCCGTCGCCGACCATCGCCACCACGGTCCGGGGTCCTTTCAGCGCCTCAATTGCCGCCGCTTTGTCGCCGGGAAGAATTCCGGCTTGAAAGTCGTCGATCCCGACGGCTGCGGCTACTGCGGCCGCGGTCGTCGTGTGATCGCCGCTCAGCATGACGATGTGCAGGCCCATCGCCTGCAAACGACGGATCGCCGCGGGCGATGTGTCACGCAGCGGGTCGGCAATCGCAAACAGCGCGAGCGCGGTTTCCGTGCCGCGGTTGGTGGATTCACCTGCACTAACAACGGGGGCGATCCGCTCGCTCAGGACGACCACCGTCTTGCCGCTGTTCTGCCAAGTGTCGATGAGCGTGCGCGGTAACTCTCCGGCGAAGTGATCGACTTTGCCAACACGCAACAACCGTCCATCGACGCGGCCTTCGACGCCCAGCCCGGTGCGGGTCTGAAACGCCTCGACCGCCGCCAGAGGCAATCCCGCGGCTTGCGCGTGTTTGACGATGGCCCGCGCCAGGGGATGTTCGGATCCGTTCTCGATCGCGGCCGCCAGTCTTAAGGCGTCGTCAGTCGCTGCGGCCAGGGGCAACACGTCACTGACCGCGGGCTCGCCTCGCGTCAGCGTTCCTGTCTTGTCGACCGCCAAGACACGAATTTTCTCCGCTTGCTCGAGCGCTGCGCCGTTCTTGATCAGGATTCCCGAGCTGGCGCCACGCCCACTGGCGACCAGGATCGCCGTTGGGGTCGCCAGTCCCAGCGCACAGGGGCACGCGATGACGAGAACGGCGACGGCGTTGATCAGCGCCGTACTGAGGACCCCATCGATCGCCCACCAGCCGACGAAAGTCAGCAGCGCAATGACGCAGACTACCGGGACGAAGACCCCGGAGAGGCGATCGGCAAGACGCTGCACCGGCGCTTTCGACCCCTGCGCGGCGGCGACGAGGCGAACGATCCCGGCGAGCAGCGTATGCTCGCCGACGCTGCTCGCCCGGCAGCGCAACAGGCCTTCGCCGTTGATCGAAGCGGCGTAAACGCGATCGCCGGCAAGCTTGGCCACAGGCAGGCTTTCGCCGGTGAGCATCGCTTCGTTGACCGACGACGAACCGTCGATCACCTCACCGTCAACGGGCAGGCTCTCGCCCGGTCGGACGAGGAAAACGTCTCCCGGAATCAATTGCGTCGCCGCAACGTCGACCCATCGCCCATCACGCTCGAGATGTGCTGTCTTCGGTTGCAGTCGGAGCAGGGCTTCGATCGCCGTCGTCGTCTTCGCCTTGGCCAGTGCTTCAAGCTGTTTGCCGAGCAGCACCAGCGTGATGACCGCGGCCGATGCCTCAAAGTAGACATGGAGGTGCTCGGCGTTGCCGAGCGTGACAAAGACACTGTACGCGTAGGCCATGGTCGTTCCCAGCGCGATCAGGACGTCCATATTGGCTGCTCCGCCACGCAAGGCCTTCCAGGCCCCGAGGTAAAAGCGTCCGCCAATCCAGAGCTGCACCGGCGTGGCCAGCGCCAGTTGCAGCCAACGCGGTAGCAACTCGGTGTGTCCCGTCGCGTCTGGGTCGAACATGACGAGCATCTGGGCAACCAGCGGTAACGTCAGCAGTGCGGCAATCACCAGCCGGATCATGTCGGCGCGTTGCGCCGCCTGCCTGGCGGACCGCTCGTCGGTTTGCGAGCCCTCGTCGGCCACCCGAGCGGTGTAGCCGGCGTGGGTGATCGTAGTGACCAGCTCTGCCGGGCTGGCAATTCCCGGAAGGTAGCGCACGGTTGCTCTTTCGGTGGCCAGGTTGACCGTGGCGGTGACTCCGGGCAGACGATTGAGCACCTTCTCGATCCTCGTCGAACACGCGGCGCAGGTCATTCCGGCGATCGACAACTCGAGCGTACGGGACGGGACGCCGAAGCCGATCCGTTCGATCGTGGCAACGATCTCTTCTGCCGTCGTGGCACCGGCGGTGACGTCAATCGCGGCGGTTTCGGCGGCGAGATTGACGCTCGCTGTGACTCCCGGCAGGCGATTGAGCACTTTTTCAATCCGCGCTGCACACGCCGCGCAGCTCATGCCGCTGAGCGGCAGGTCGAGGTGGTTTACCGTCTCGGGCATCCTTGGTTCGCAAAAAAAGGGTCGCGCAGTCGCCGGCCAGGCAGCCGGGGGTCAACTGCCTGCGAGCTGGCGGACGAGGCCGCTGAGCCCCCAGACGCCGAAAGCCAGGACGAGCAGGCCGCAGCCAAGCCGCAGCATCGGCTGGCGGGCGTACGCCTGAAGCCGCGTGGCGACGACGCCGGCGAGCAGGAGATTGGGCAGCGTACCGGCGCCAAAAGCGAGCATCAGGCCCGCCCCCTGCAGCGCCGAACCGCTCGCCAGCGCGGTAGCCAGCGCGCCATACACCAGACCGCAGGGCAGCCATCCCCAAAGTATGCCGAGCGGCAGCGCCTGAGAGACGGTGCGCGCCGGGACAAAGCGGCGCGTCAGCGGCTGCAGTCGCCGCCACAGTCGGTGACCGAGTGCTTCGCTGAAAGCCAGTGCTTTTGTCAAACCGATGAGGTAGAGGCCAAGCGCGATCAACATCAGGTTGGCAAAAAGGTAAAAGACGCTGCGCATGGGCAGTTGCGCGGAGAGGGCGATACCGGCCTCGCCGATCCCGCCGGCGATGGCACCGGCGGCGGAGTAGCTGGTCATTCTTCCTACGTTGTACGCCAGGTGCAGGCGAATGGAGGGTGGCCCACCCATCGCCAGTGCGGTCACAATACCGCCGCACATGGTGACGCAGTGCGTGCCCCCGAGGAAGCCGATGAGCAACAACGCAAGATAACTGGACTCGGGCATCGCTGGTGAGGGACGCGGACGAACAAAGGGGCGATCTTACTCCCTCCGTGGTCGGCTGACCGGCCGTCTAGATGACCTTCGAGTAGCGCGTGCGTTGCCGGTCGGCCCGCAGGTAGCGGTCGAAAACCATCGAGATCGCTCGCACCAGCATGCGCCCACGCGGCAAGACCGTAATCCACTTCTCGTCGATACGAACGAGGCTGGCGCTCGCCATCTCGCGCAAGTCCTCAAGTTCGGTCGCAAAGTACGACGGGAAATCAATCAGGTGAGCAATCTCGATGGCTTCGATCGACAGCTCGAAATGGCACATCAGCGACTGAATGATCGAGCGTCGCAACAGATCGTCGGCGTTGAGTTCGATGCCTCGGTAGACCGGCAGCGTCCCGCTGTCGAGCCGATCGTAGTATTCGTCGAGCGTCTTGACGTTCTGACAGTAGGTCGGGCCGACCTTGCTGATCGAGGAAATGCCGAAAGCCAGCAGGTCGCAGTCCGAATGCGTCGAATAGCCCTGAAAATTGCGATGCAGGCGACCTTGCCGCTGTGCCGTCGCCAATTCGTCGTCGGGTTTGGCGAAATGGTCCATGCCGATATAGACGTAGCCGGCTTCCGTCATGCGCCGGATCGCCAAGGCGAGTATCTGCAAGCGGGTATCGGCGCTCGGCATGTCCGCTTCGAGAATGCGCCGTTGCGGTTTGAAGAGGCTCGGCAAGTGAGCGTAGTTGTAGATCGAGACGCGGTCCGGGCCGACTTCGACGATTCGGTCGAGCGTCCGGCCGAAGCCGTCAATCGTCTGCCGTGGGAGTCCGTAAATGAGGTCGATGCTTACCGAGCGAAAACCGGCGCGACGCGCAGCGGCAATCACGGCGCGCGTTTCCTCTTCGCTCTGGAGGCGATTGACGGCGCGCTGGACGTCACTGTCGAAGTCCTGGACGCCGACGCTCATGCGATTGAAGCCGACCTCGGCGAGCAGCGTCACCGTTGCCTCGTCGACTTTGCGCGGATCAACCTCGATCGAGTATTCGCCGCCGTCAATCAACGTGAAGTGCTTGCGCGTTTCGGCCATCAACTGGCGTATCTCGCTGTGCGAGAGGAAAGTCGGTGTGCCACCGCCCCAATGCAGCTGCGCGACCTCTTGATCCCCCGCTTCCAGGCAGCTTCTCTGCAGCGCCAGCTCTTTTGCCAGGTATCTCAGGTACTTGGCTGAACGCCCGTGATCTTTGGTGATGATCTTGTTGCAGGCGCAGTAGTAGCAGATGGTGTTACAGAACGGAATGTGGAAGTACAATGACAGTCGCCGGGTGATGGCGCCGATATTCCGCTTGCCCAGCCAAAGCTGGTAGGCGTCCGCACCAAAGGCCTCAACGAAACGGTCTGCCGTGGGATACGAGGTGTAGCGTGGCCCGTTGACGTCGAAGCGCCGTATGATGTCCGGATCGAATACGAGGTTGCCGGCGACGGAATTCATGTCTTGGTGAGAGGATCGACAGCCGGCATTATGGGGCCGCGTTAGTGCGAGCGGGTTGACGTGGATCAAACAGGGAGTATTGGCAAAGGACTCGCATGCTGAGCAACGCCGTGACAGCGAGACTGACCCTGGAGGTCGTCAAGACTGCCTGCTCCAATTGCAGCTTGCGTGAGCTGTGCTTGCCGATCGGCATCGAGGCCGAGGAACTGCAAAAGCTCGATGAACTGGTGTCGACCCGCCGTCGTGTTCGACAAGGCGAGCATCTGTATCGAGCCGGGCAGCCTTTCGAGTCGATTTACGCCATACGTAGCGGTTTCTTCAAGACTGATGTCCTGGTTGACGACGGGCGCGACCAGGTGACCGGCTTCCAGATGACGGGCGAACTGCTCGGTCTCGACGGGATCAGCGGTGAAATCCACAGTTGCAACGCCGTGGCCCTGGAAGACAGCGAAGTCTGTGTGATTCCGTTTTCCCATCTGGAAGGCTTGTCGCGCGAGATTCGCACCTTGCAGCGTCACTTTCACAAGGTGATGAGTCGAGAGATCGTTCGTGACCATGGGGTCATGATGCTCCTGGGAACGATGCGCGCCGAGGAGCGGTTGGCGGCTTTTCTCCTCAACTTGTCACAGCGTTTCAAAGCCCGCGGTTATTCCCCGACCGAGTTCAACCTGCGCATGTCGCGCGAGGAGATGGGGAGTTACCTCGGCCTAAAGGTGGAGACGGTGAGTCGCGCGTTGACTCGCTTGCAGGAAGACGGCGCGATCGCGGTACATAAACGACGCGTGTCCATCCTGAATACGGAAACCCTGCGCCGGTTGATGTCGCATCAACGCGCGTGAGACGGCGTCGAGGGGGGTGTCAGGCGAGCCAGACGAGAAATCCGAGCGGCTGGCGGGTGATGGCGACCGATACCACGTAGGCGTAGGTGGTCAGCGCGGCGACGAAGAAGGCAGCGCGCTGGCGCTGTGTCTTTGCCCGTTTCAGCGCCATGGTTCCGCAGCCGATATAGAGCACCAGACCGACTACTTTGGCGGTCAGCCAGTCATTGACAAACGGGTATTGCGCACTGAGGATCGCCATCGCGATGGCGCTTACCAGGAGGGCGGTGTCGACGACGTGTGGCAGCACACGTACCAACGGTCGGTCCAGCAAAGGCGACACGCGTAGCATCCAGACGCCGCGGAGACAGAAACCGGCGGCGCTGAGCATCACGCAACCGAGGTGAATCTGTTTCAGGACAAGATAGCTCATGGGGTGGTGGGGTGGGCGAAGACGCGACCCGTCAGTTGTCGCTGGTCGCCGGCAGTGCCGCGATTCGCGCGCGGTGCCGGGAATAGAAATGCATGGCCGCGAGCAGGTTACGCAACAGCCACGCGTTGGCCAGCAGGAAAACGATGGCCGCTGGCCGTAGTAGCGCTTCCGGCCAGATCGTCGCCGTCAGCAGCAGAATCAAGGAAGCAAGGTGCGTATATAGCTGACCGCCAATCTGGCGGACTGCCAGCACCTTGGTCATGGTCGGCGCAATGACGCGGCCGCCCCCGAGGTTTTGCAAGTGCAGCCAGACGAGAAAGGGGACGATCTTGTACAGCATTCCATTCATCACCGACATGAAGCCCCCGACCAGGACGAGAACACCGCACAGCCAGGGTCCTTGTGGCCACTCGGCAAGCGTCGGCAGGACGTTGCCTGTAACGCCGAAGGCCGCAGCAAGCAGGAAGGAAAGCATGGCAATGCGCCAGTAATGCTGGGTGGCGTCGAATCGGGCACGCCGGCTACGATGTTGTAGGTACAGCGTCAAGACGGGGAAAGTCGCCGTGACCAGTACCAGGGCGCCGGCAAGGACGGTCGCTGCGAGTGAACCGGCGGCGAGTTCAGCGGCCCCCCAAACGATGAGCAGCAGCAGCACACTCCAGCCGAAGTGACGGGCGAACCATTCGGGGTACGCTGGCGTCATCTGGAACATCGGGACGACGACCAAGGCGACCGCGGCAAGCAACACCAAGCCCCATCCGAGGAGGCCCCAGGCGAGGTGGACGGCGGTCAGCGGACGCAGCGGCAGCGTGTACGAGCCGCCGAGCGCCAGCGCCAGGAGGGCGCCTAAAGTCACGGTGACGCCGAGCCCGACGAGGGCAAGCTTCAGTCCGCGGATCGTCGGAGTGGTCGATGGTAGCCCATACAACGCGCGGCTTGCAGCCAGCACGAAGGCGACAACCCCGGCGCCTAGCAGGCCGACGGCCATTTCGAAGGCGCCTGGTTGATAGGTCAGGAAGGCGGCTGCCAAGACCAGGGCACCGAGGGTCAGCGTGAAATGTATCCAGCGGGCGAGACGCAGCGGTTGCGCGATGCCTGCCCCGGCGACCACCGGTAGAATCTGGAACATGGCGCCAAGCATGACCTGCAGCATGACCCCCGCGGTGATCAGGTGGGTAAGCGCCAAGGCGCTCGGCGTCCAGCGTGAGAGCATCGCCGAGGGACCGCTCCAGGCGAGCAGCAGGCCGCCGAAGATGGCGAAGACAGGTGCCGTCAGAAAGAAACGGATCGGGGCCGCCAGCGGAGGCGTCTGCTGAAAGGACAGCAGGGCCGGCATCAAACGGTCTGGTGTCGGATCCGGACTTCGACCGTGCCATCGGGCAGGCGTGTCGTCCGCCAAGAATACCCGTTGATCTCCAGCGCCCTGTAAAGTGGGAAGGGTTCGCGCGGCAGCAGTACCAGCAACTCGTCGTCGTCGCCAAGCTGGTCAAGCTCTTCCAGCGTCCGCACGAACGGTTCGGGGGGCTCCATTTCACGCGCGTCGATTACCCGTGTCCCACCCTGGCAAGTCATTCGGTTTCCTCGCTTTGTCGCCCGATTTGTCGACGGAGCTCCGGGAGCAGAGTTTCCCGCTGATCGGCCAAGTGCTGGTCGCACATCGGATAGAGAATACTCTCTTCCTTCATGTTGTGCTGCTGGATCATGATCAACAAGGTCTCGGCGGCACCTTGGTACTCCTCACCGTTGGCCTGTTCGAGCGCCGTCTCCGTCGTTGCCAGCAGCTGCCGAATCTGCAGATGTTCACTTCGCATCACCTGCGTGGGGCCGCGATGGATGCCCGTCCGCTGTTCGAAAAGCGGAAAGAGGACGGATTCCTCGGCGTTGAAGTGCGCCATCACGGCGTCCCGGAACGCGGCAAAGCGGTTTCGTGCGGTTGCCCAGTCACCGCCCAGGACGGCTTGTTCAACCGCTACCAGCCGATCATCGCAGGACCGGTGATCGCCGGTCATCAAGTCTCTAATGTCTTGCATCCTCGCAGCCCTCGTAATCTGTCTGATTCATTCTGCGGTGATCGTATACGTTCCGCGTTGACCGATATCAAGCAACGGCGCTCGTCGGGTGGGACAATGGGTCGCACGGGCATGACGCAGCCGTCATTGGTCTGCTTCCGACCGAGGCGGCAAGCGCGCGCCCGAGCGACGATCTGGGTTGAACTTTGCACACACAAGGAGAAGGGACATGTTCAAGCACATCCTCGTTCCCACCGACGGTTCCGAACTGTCGCAGGATACGGCTCGCCGGGCGGTTTCCTTTGCCAAGGAGGCCGGGGCGCGCATCACCGTTCTCTACGCCAAGCCGGAGTATCCGGTCAGCTATTACGGCGAAGGTGCCCTGATCGATCCGACGACGCCGGAAAAGTTCGCCGAGTTGGCCGAGGCTCAGGCCGAACAAACGCTGGGCTTTGTCGTCGATCTTTGTCGTGATGCGGGAGTGCCGGTTGATACGGTGTCGATGACCAGTGACCTTCCTTATCAGGCGATCATCGACGGGGCGACGCAAGCGGGATGCGACCTCATTTTCATGGCCTCTCATGGCCGGCGCGGCATTACCGCGCTGCTCTTGGGCAGCGAGACGAACAAAGTGCTGACGCACTCGAACATCCCGGTTCTCGTCTATCGCTGACGCGTTTCTGCCGCTACTGCGGGACGATTGCCAGACGCGGCGTGCGGGCGGCGATGTGTGGCAAAATGCCTTGGTCTCTGTGGGCTGCAATGGCCAAATCCTCCTGGCCAGGGAGGGAGAGTGATGGGCGTCGAGCGGTGTGGCAGGTCGAGCGAGCAATGCCAGGTGTCGTTGGTGGCCGGCTTGGCCTTGTTTGTGGTGACGACGGCGACTTCGACCTTCGCGCAGGAGGTCGGGTTGGCCGGCGTGTTTCCTGGCAAGGCGCTGTTGACGATCGGCGGCGGCGCCATGCGGACGGTTGCCGTGGGAACGACGACCGACGGCGTCAAACTCGTTGCGGTGAGCAATGATACGGCGACGGTCGAAGTGGGCGGCAAGAAGCGGATCCTCAGTGTCGGTCAGAACGTCGTGTCGTCGTCATTGGCCGGCGCGGAAAGTGCCCGAGCCGTGTTGACCGCCGACAGCGGCGGACACTTCCTCACCACCGGCAATATCAACGGGACGAGCGTCCGCTTTCTGGTTGACACCGGGGCATCGACGATCGCCCTGAGCGCTGGTGAGGCGCGGCGCATCGGTATCGATAGTGGCAAGGGTGAATCCAGAGGCTTTCATACCCCGAACGGACTCGTCACGGCACGTGTCGTCAGACTCGATTCGGTTCGCGTCGGCGACATCGTCGTCAATCGCGTCGAAGCGGCGGTTGTCCCGCAGGAGATGCCGGTGGTCCTGCTTGGCCTGAGTTTCCTGAATCATTTGGATATGCAGCGTGAGGGTCAGACCATGACCCTCAAGAGGCGCGACTAGGAGCATGCCATGAAACGTCACCAGGGCAAGAACATTCACCTGCTCGGTCGCGAGATTGACCTCTTGATGGGCGAGCGGCAGACGTTGCTCAAGATCGTCGGTGCCTCAGCGGCTTTAATTGCGGCACTCGATTCGCGTGCCTTGCCGGCAACGGCGGTCGAGTCGGCGGATTTGGTGGCGACGACGCTCAACGCCCTGCCCGACGAGACCCTGTCCGATGCGCTGGCGGCAGTGCACGCCGAGATCGACGCCGAGGAAACGCTTGTCGGCTGCTGATCGCCCGCATTTCATCCCGTGAACAACGTCGTGGTCGGACCCAATCTTGCGGCACGCTTGCGCGACGCACTCTTTCAGGTTCCGTCGCCGACCCGCTTTGTGCGTGACGAGGGCGTTGGCGACGAGGAGCTGACTCCTGCCGCGGTGCTGTTTCCCATCGTCGATCGCGAGGCCGAGCCGACCGTTTTGTTGACGCAGCGCACGGCGCATCTCAAGGACCACGCGGGGCAGATCAGCTTTCCTGGAGGGCGCTGCGAAAGCTCGGACAGCTCGCCGGCGCAAACGGCTTTGCGCGAGGCGGAAGAAGAAGTGGGCCTCTTGCCGGCGCACGTCGACATCGTCGGCTATCTGCCGGAGTATCGGACCGTCACCGGTTTTTGCGTGACGCCGGTGGTCGGCCTCGTGACGCCGCCGTTCGACCTTCGCCTGGATGCCTTTGAAGTCGAGGAAGCGTTCGAAGTGCCGCTCGCCTATCTGCTCAGTCCGGCCAACCACCAGCGGCACGCACTTCACTACCGGGGTCAGTTGCGCCACTACTACGCAGTGCCTTATGGCGACCATTTCATCTGGGGCGCGACCGCGGGCATGATCATGGCGCTATACCGCGCTCTGTCCGGCGCTCCCGGTTAGGCGAGCACCAGGTCGAGTTCCTCGAGGAAGTGGCGGACCCGCTTCTGGTCGGTAACTCCCGCCAGGGCAGCGCGCAGCTTGCCAACCAGCCGCAGCAGTTCATCCGCCGTCGTTGTGCGTTCGACGTCGGCGATCAGTGGCTGAGCGTTTGCGCCGAGTAGCTCGCGCAAGGTGCACACGATATAGCTCTTGGCCAAGCGGATGTCTTCGTCAGCCGCTTCCTCGCGACCGCGCTTTTTGTCGGATTTCGATTGGCTGCCCAGGGGCTCGATGAACCCACCCTGGAGCAGGACCGCAAGCTGCTGCTCTCCCTCGATGGCGGACAGCCCAAGCGCGAGCAGCTGTTTACCCGTGCGCTGGCCGTCGACCATGATCAGCATGGCGCGGGTGCGTGACGGGAGGTGGTACGTCCGGGTGGCTATTTCTTCAAGGCCTTTGGCCGTTTTGCTGAAGACGGACGACAAGTCCATAAGGAAACCCTTCCACAGGCGTCGGGACGATGTTGCGCGAAAGCGCGGCTTTCCGCAAGCTGGATAGACTTTCGGTAGTGCATTAGATCAACGATCGACGCGCTCGTTGGTTGCAGCGACCCGATCGACGTCTGGCGCGCGGGTGGGTAGTCGTGATCGCGCAGGTTGGAATGGCGATTCGTCCACGCTATGCCAATTAGGTAGCCTCTGCGGCGTGCGGCTAGTGCCGGGAAGCTCTGTTATCATTGCCTCGCAGCTTGGAGCTCCGACCGCGGCCAGTCGTCGACTGGATTCGGGAAGGGAACCAGCCGTTTTCTTTACGCGGCCGGGGCGGTGGTGATGTTTCGCGTCGGCGAGCGGTGAGTCCGACTCGCTGGTCGGCAGGAGCGAAGAAGCGGGTTGAAGGTTGCCCGTGCTTTGCGGGCTTGCCGGTTTATGGGCGGTTGATCGATTAATTACAGGAGTTTCGTCATGAGCAGAGAAGTCGTCGTTCTGAGTGCGGTCCGTTCAGCCATAGGTGCTTTCGGCGGGTCTCTCGCCAATATGGAGCCGCATGAACTGGCTGGCACCGTGATGAAGGAGTCGATCGCCCGTTCCGGCGTCGATCCGCAGCTGATCAACTACGTGACCGTGGGTAACTGCATTCCGACCGACTCGCGTTTCGCATACGTCGCTCGCGTGGCGTCGATTCAGGCGGGCCTGCCGATGGACTCGGTGGCGATGGCGGTTAACCGCCTTTGTGCGTCGGGTCTGCAGGGGGTGGTCACCACGGCGCAGAACATCCTGCTCGGGGATGCCGACTACGGTATCGGTGGCGGCGTCGAGGTCATGTCGCGCGGTTCGTACATGCTGCCGGCGATGCGCTCGGGTGCTCGCATGGGCGACACGAAGGCGATCGACATGATGGTTGCCACACTGAGCGACCCGTTTGGTGTCGGCCATATGGGCGTTACCGCCGAGAATCTGGCCAAGAAGTGGGGCATCAGCCGCGAAGAACAGGATGCGCTGGCCGTCGAATCGCAGCGTCGGGCGGCGGCGGCAATTGCCGAGGGTCGTTTCAAGGAGCAGATCGTGCCGATCGTCATGCCGACCCGAAAAGGCGACGTGATCTTCGATACGGACGAGCACGTCAAACCGGGGACGACGATCGAGAACCTGGCCAAGATGAAGCCGGCTTTCCTCAAGGACGGCACAGTGACCGCCGGTAACGCCTCCGGAATCAATGACGGCGCGGCGTTCCTCGTTCTCGCGGCGGCCGATGTCGCCGCCAGCGCCGGCCAGAATCCGATCGCGCGTCTTGTCGCGTATGCCGTCGCCGGAGTGCCCAACGACGTCATGGGCGAAGGTCCAATCCCGGCGACCAAGTTGGCGCTGAAAAAAGCAGGCTTGACGCTTGAGCAGATGGACGTCGTCGAATCGAACGAGGCGTTTGCCGCTCAGGCGATTGCGGTCACCAGGGGGCTGGGACTCGATCCCGTCAAGACCAATCCCAACGGTGGGGCGATCGCACTCGGTCATCCGGTCGGCTGTTCGGGGGCGTTCATCGCGACGAAGGCGATTTACGAACTGCGGCGCATTGGCGGCAGGTACGCCCTGGTGACCATGTGCATCGGCGGTGGCCAGGGGATTGCCGTCGTTTTCGAGCGCGTCTGATACTCGTTGTCGGTCGCCCAGACAAACCGCCCGACGTAACCGTCGGGCGGTTTGCTTCTCGGCTGTCCCAGCCGCCTAAGTAGGCAGTTCGAGCGTCGCCGCTGCCCGTTCAGGGCTTGTGCCGTGATCGACGACGCCGAGCAGCGGGGCCGGCAGGCGCGAGGCCAGCGCCGCCAGGTTCTCGGCGCTACGCGACATCGCCGGGTCGATGCAGTTGGCGACCCATCCAGCCAGTCTCAGGCCACGGGCGGCAATCGCCTCGGCGGTCAGTAGCGCGTGGTTGAGGCAACCCAGACGCATCCCGACGACTAGGATCATCGGCAGGGCAAGCAGCGAAGCGAGGTCGGCGGTGTCGTGACGACTGCCGAGCGGCACGCGAAAGCCACCGACCCCCTCGACCAGGACGACGTCGGCCATCGTCTGCAACTGCCTGAACGCGTCGACGATACGCCCCAGCTCGATGTCGGCGCCTGCTTCCGCGGCGGCGATATGGGGCGCAATCGCCGGCTGAAAGCAGTACGGATTGATCAGCGTCCGTGGGGGCTGCCACGACGCCGCCGCGAGCAGGCGTTCAACGTCGTCGTTGAGGCCGTCGCCGTTTTCGCCCGCCGCAACCGGCTTCATCGCTAAGGCCTGTCGACCCTGGTGACGAAACGCGTGCAACAAGGCGCAAGCGACAAACGTTTTGCCGATTTCGGTGTCGGTACCAGTGATAAACCAGGCGCTGGTCATGTGGGCTTTCGGGCGTAGGCAAAGAGGACATCGTAATGCGCCGGCAGGCCGGACGGCGTCCGATGCTCTTCGTAGGCCGCCTGCAGCTGCGACCAGGCACGACGTCCGAACATGCTGCTGCGGCCACCGTCGCCGATGGCGTTGGCGCCGATATCCTTGACTGCGCGCAACAACGCCCGCAAATCAGGGTAGTGCACCGTCAGCGGCTGTCGCTGCAGCCGGAGATCCTCGAAGCCGGCGGCCAGCAGTGCCGCGCTGACCATCGGCGGGTCGCTGAAGGTCAGCGTGTGGCGGTAAGGGTCGATGCTCGAAAAGGCAAGGCGCAGTTCGTGAAAGGTGCCTGGACCGAGGGTACTTAAGGCGAGTTCGCCGCCGGGACGCAGTACGCGCCAGGCTTCCGCCAGAGCGCAGTCGAGTCGGCACCATTGCAGCGTGAGATTGGACCACCAAGTGGTGAACGACTGGTCAGCGCAGGGCAGCGCCTCGACGTCGCCAACGAGGCTGAAGTCGGCATGTGGCGACGCCAGCGACACCATCGCTGGTGCGAAGTCGACGGCAAGGAGGCGGGCGCAAGGCCAGCGCGTACGCAGGAGTTGCAGGCCGTAACCCGTGCCGCATCCGGCGTCGACGAGGTTCACCGGTTCGGGATCGGGATCAAATCCGCTCAGCAGTTGCTGGCAAACCTCGCGTTGCAGCACGGCTGCCGCGTCGTAAGTCACGGCTGCCCGGTCGAACGAGTCACGTACGCGTTGCTTAGGCGGCAAGCTCATCGTTGAACTGCGCGAGCAGGCGACAGAAGCGTTCGCGGTCGTGGTGAAACGGGACATGTCCGGCGTCAGCGAAGACTTCGAGGCGTGCGCGCGGCAGCGTGCTTGCGAGCTGCTGCGCCGCCGCGAGGGGAATCAGCGAATCCTGCCCGCCGTGGATCAGCAGGCACGGCGTATCGATCGTCGGCAGCAAGGTGCGCAGGTCAACCGTACTCAACCAGTCGAGACCGCGCTTCAGCGCGGCCGCCGAGGGTCGCGGATCCTGCTGCAGGTGGCCGAGGTGCTGGCGCGCCAGCGAACGGGCCTTGCCGTCACCACGGTTGAGCAGCGTGACAAAGCGTCGCAAGGTCGCTTCGGGTTGTCGCCGGACGCCGTCGCCAAGCGCCTCGACCAGTTCCGGTGCTTGCGCGTCGCTCCAGCCCGCGCGCCTGACGAAACTGGGGGTAGTCGCGACCAGCACCAGGCCACGAACGCGTTGCGGGGCGAGCAGCGCGGCGCGCAGCGCCAACAGACCCCCCAATGACCAGCCGCAGAGCGTGAGTGGCGGGCTCGCCATCGCCGTCACCAAGTCGCGCGCTGTGGCGTCGAAATCGTCGCTGCCGTCGGCCGTGGCGCGATAGCCCGGCAGGTCGACCCGATCGGTCCGCCAGTGCTCAGCCAGGGTCGGGAGCAAGGGCTCCCAGACTGCGCTGCCAAGCCCCCAGCCGTGTACCAACAACAGGCGACGGCGCGGCGCGCGATCGTCGATCATGCCAGCTCTCGTAGCGCGCTGACCAGCTGCGCAACTTGCCGGGAAGTGTGTGCCGCACTCAAGGAAACACGCAGGCGGGACGTTCCCGCTGGAACCGTGGGGGGGCGGATCGCGGGCACCCAGAGCCCGCGTTCGTAAAGCGCTGCGGCGACACGTACCGTTTCGTGAGGATCACCCAGGATCACCGGCTGAATCGCGGTCGATGACGGAAGCAAGCGCCAGGGCGTGCCGGCAAGGCCCTCCCGAAACTGCCCGACGCGCTGCCAGAGTTGCTCGCGGCGAACATCGCCGTCGCGGATCAATTGCAGGCTGGCTGCCAGCGCGCAGGCGATGATCGGGCTGGCCGCGGTGGTATACACATAGCTGCGGGCACGTTGCGTCAGCCAGTCGATCACCGTCTGGCTGCCGGCGACGAAAGCTCCGCTGGCGCCGGCAGCCTTGCCCAGGGTACCCATCACGATCAGGCGCGGGGTCATCGCCAAGTTGAAGTGCGAGACGCTGCCCCGTCCCTGCGCGCCGAGGACGCCGAAACCGTGCGCATCGTCGACCACCAGCCAGGCGTCGAAGCGCTCGGCGAGCGCCAGCAGTTCGGGCAGCGCCGCCAAGTCACCGTCCATGCTGAAGACGGCGTCGGTCAGGATCAGCTTGCGCCGTGCCGTGCTCTGGCGCAGCAAGCGTTCAAGCGTCGTCAGATCACCGTGCGCGTAGCGCAGACTCTCGGCACGGGAAAGCTGTACCGCGTCGATCAGCGAAGCGTGGTTGAGGCGATCGGCGAAAACCGCGTCGTTGCGGCCGACCAGAGCGGGAACGATCGCCAGATTCGCGAGGTAGCCGGTCGAAAAGAGCAAGGCAGCAGGGAAGCCGGTGAATTCGGCAAGCTGTTGTTCCAGTTGCGCGTGTGGCGACAGATGACCACTGACCAGATGCGACGCGCCGCTACCGACCCCCCAGCGACGGGCGCCACGGCACGCGGCTTCGATCAGTGCCGGCTCGCTGGCCAGGCCGAGGTAGTCGTTGCTGCAGAAACTCGTCAGCGTTCGACCATCGACCCGGACTTGCGGGCCACACGGAAGTTCGAGGGTACGACGCTGGCGCCGAAGTCCGTCGCGCTGTAGGGTTTCGAGATCGTTCTGCAGTTCGTCCCAGATCATTGGCACAAGGCGTCATCGAGTGCGGCGCGGGCGGCGTCGACGAGAAAATCGCACTGCTCGTGGCTGATCACGTAGGGCGGCATGAAATAGACGGTATTGCCGATCGGTCGCAAGAGGACGCCGCGCTTTAGGGCGTGGCGGTAATAGCGGTGTGCGAACTGTGGATCGTCGCCACCGACGACGTCGAAAGCGGCAATCAGGCCGCTCTGACGCAGGTGGTGAACGCGCGGGTGGTCGGCCAGCGTTTGCAGGCACTGGTGCAGGTGGTCGGCGAGCAGGCGATTGTTGTCAAGCACGTGATCGGCGGCGAAGATGTCGAGCGTCGCCAGCGCGGCACGGCAGGCGAGGGCATTGCCGGTGTAGGAGTGCGAGTGCAGGAAGCCGCGGCTGACGCGGTCGTCGTAAAAAGCGGCGTAGACCTCGTCCGTGGTAAGGACAATCGACAACGGCAGGTAGCCACCCGAAATGCCCTTCGACAGGCACAGGAAGTCGGGTTTGATCGCCGCCTGCTCGTGTGCGAAAAAGGTGCCGGTACGTCCGCAGCCAACGGCAATCTCGTCGCAGATGAGATGAACCTGGTAGCGGTCACAGAGCTGGCGGGCAAGGCGCAGGTATTCCGGATCGTACATCACCATACCGTTCGCGCACTGCACGAGCGGCTCGACGATCAGCGCCGCAAGCTGCCGGTGGCGTTGCTCCAGCTCGCGTTCCAGAGCTGAGGCGGCGTGCCGGGCGGTGGCAAGCGGGGACTCGCCGTCGGCAGCCAATCGAGAGTCGGGCGACGGCACGGTTCGCGCGGATCGGATCAGCGCTGCGTAAGCGTCCTTGAACAAGGCGACGTCGGTGACCGCCAGGGCCCCGATCGTCTCGCCGTGATAGCTGCCAGCGAGGCAGAGAAACTCCTGCTTCTCGGGAAAGCCGCGGTTTTGCCAGGAATGAAACGACATCTTGAGCGCGATTTCGGTCGCCGCCGCGCCATCCGAGGCATAGAAACAATGGCCGAGCGCTCCACCAGTCAGTTGCGACAGGCGCTCCGAAAGTTCGACGACCGGGCGATGGGTAAATCCGGCCAGAATCACGTGTTCGAGCTCGTCGAGCTGACTGCGCAACGCGGCGTTGATGCGCGGATTGCAATGGCCGAACAGGTTGACCCACCAGGAGCTGATGCCGTCGAGATAGCGTCTGCCGTCGAAGTCGTAGAGCCAGACGCCCTCACCACGCTCGATCGGAATCATGGGCAGCGCATCGCGTGGGCTGGCATGCTGTTTCATCTGCGTGCACGGATGCCAGACCGCCGCCAAGCTGCGCTGCAGAAGCTCGCTGTTACCCATATGGTCAGTGCTCGCCGGTGGTTTAGTGCAGCGTCTGCGAAGAAGCGTCGTCCTGTTCCGGCATTTCCGCGTGCACCGTTTCGCCGTCGGCGTTGGGATACAACGGCGCCCCACAGTCGTCGCAAAACTCATACGGAAACTGTTGGTCGAGGACCACCACCTCGCGTAAGCCGGCCTTGCGCAGCACCGACTCGATCTCGCTACTGACGTCGGTTGCTTCGTCTTCGACGCCGAGCAGGGGCCAGACGACACCGTGGTAGATCACGTCGCTTTCGCTCGGTCCAAAGCCGATCCGATATTCCTCGAGTCGCTGGTCGTGAAACGCGGCCACGACCGCACGCAGCTTCTCGGCCGCCGGCTGCCCGAGCGCCGTTTGCAGGAAGGCAACCGAGGCGTTGAGCGAGTACGGGCGCGAAGCGCTGTCGGCAGAGCGGCACGCTGCATGGTAGGCATCGGCCAGCAACAGCTGGTACGAGCAGCCGGTGAGCAAGGGCTCGATACTCGGTGACCCTTGACGCAGCCACTCCTTGAGGGCGCCTTCGCGGGTCACGCGGTCAGCCTCGTTCCAGCGAAACAGTGCTTGGCCGCGGGGCACTGCGAGAGCGCCGAGCAGGTAGCGGGTGTCGGAAAGAAAACGGTTGGTCTCCGGCATGGCACCGGCGTCTACGGTGATGTCCTGGCTACGCAGTGCGGCCTCGCCCAGCTGGCGCATCAACTGCCACGTGTCGACAAACGTGTGTGGCAACTGGTCCGGGCTGTAGAAATAGTCGACCAGTGCCAGGTGCGCTCCGGCCGCAAAGACGTGTGCGCCGAGTTGAACCTTCAAGGTCTGGAGGAGGTTTTTCGGGATCGTCGCCGCGGGAATCGAATAACGCGACCAGGCGAGCACCGGCGCGGCAAACAGGAGAACGTCAAATTCCTGTTGCCGGTCGGCCAGGATCGACGATTCGGCGTGCGACTCGATAATGTCGGCGAGGTCGTCGTGCGCCATCGGGTGCGTATCGAACAGGCGGTCGAGGGCTGCCGTCAGATCCTCTTCGGCGCCATCGTGAAACAGACGATCGAGCAGCGTCGTCAGGCGGACCTGCCAGAAGGTGTCTTCCACCTTGCTTCCCGACTCCGCCAGACCGATCGCCAGGCGGCTGAGCTCGGTGGCGTCGGCAGAGATGCGTTTACGCGAAGAAAAGCGGTTGCGTTTCATGTCGGAAACCTGCGAACGGTCAATCTGCAATTTTAGCAAGCTGGCGATGACACGTCTGCTACCGGCTCGGGGTCGCGCCCCGACGCGTGAAGGTCGAACGTCCGGAGGCAGGCGATGAGCGCAGAAGGGGGCGACTTGTATGATCGACGTAAGAAGACATTGGGCGTTGAAACCCCTTGATTGTGGCTGGCGCCCGGCTAGACTGCCCGACGTCGGAGAGGGGGCTTCGCCGGTCCGACGTCACGGAGAGTGCAATGGGCAGCTGGAAGCCTGTAAACCAGATTCAGGACGAAGTTGGGGCACTGCGAAAACTCAAAGAGAACATTCCGCAGCAAAATGCACTCGGCGAGGACAACCGCCGCGCGGTAGAGGCGCAGATCGAAGTGCTGGATCAGTGCTTGAACGCCGAGACGATCCTTGCCAAGTGGGGTGACGAAAGGCGCGACGACTTCGCGCAAAACGTGCTCGATGAAGCCCTGTATGCCTGCGATTGGCTCAGTGGAGAACTTGCCGAGGAGGAGGTTTCGCCGGCAGCCGCGTGGGCGCCACTGGCGTCGTCGAAGGACAGACGAAGCTCAAAATCGGACTGATTCATGGTCCGCAAGCGTTGTCTGGATGTCGACACGGGCTTCTGTCGTTTCGAATGAAATCGGGCGGTTTGGCGGGCGAGCGCCTCGAGGCGCTCGCCGGTCCTCGATTTCCCGTGCCGACAGCCCGTACTTACGGGCCAGAGGCGCTGCCCTCGCCGGCCGTATCGTCGCTGTCCGGGTTGATGACGCCGAAACGCGCCGGAATGCGTGCGCAAAAAATGCGGAGGCGCTCGGCGCGGATCAGCGTCAGTAGTCGCTGCTCTTCGTCAACCGTGGCGACGAATTCGACTTCGATGGCGCTACTGCCGGCAAGTTCGAAGAAGCGGCTTTCGTGGATCGTGTGCCGGCGTCCGAAGCCGCCAATCGTGCGAAACGCCGAGCCTCCCTGCAGGCCGAGTCGATTTCCCTGCCGTAGCAGCCACTCCCAGAGCAGAACCCCGTCGTGCGTTGCCGCCTCGTCTACGTAAAGGCGCAGCAGGACGCCTTCACCGGCTCGCTTGTCCTCGTTCTTGGTGATCATGACCTTCCCCCCCCCTCTCCCCTTTTTTCAGGCCGAACCTCTCGCCAGAAAAACGGTTGCCATGCCGGCGAAAGTCATCAGCACGGATCCTGCGACGTGGGCGGCAACGATGCCGAGCGCCCAAGAAAGCCGCCCTTGCTGCAGCAGTTCGGCCAGTTCGGCTGAAAACGTCGAAAAGGTTGTCAGGCCGCCGCAGAAGCCGGTGATGATCAGCAGTCGCCAAGCGGGGGAAATCGCCGAGAAAACCGCAAAGAACGCGATTGCGAGGCCGATCACGTAGGCGCCGATGAGGTTGGCGACCAGCGTTCCGGGCGGCAGCGTCGGGAACAGGCCGTTAAGACGAACACCCAGCTGCCAGCGCAGGAGAGCCCCCAGCGCAGCACCGACTGAAATCGCAAGAACGGTTTTTCCCATGAATCTGACCTGTCTGAGCGATGCGGTCGCCGGGCAAACCCGTGCGAGGTCGCTGCATCGCTTTGATGGCGACTATATCATCGCTCCTGGAGTGCGACGAGAACTCGCACAGCGACCGGGACACAAGCTTCCGACGTGGATCGGGACCTGTCGGAAAACTTTACACAAATTATGCGCGAGTGCCTGTGCGTGCCGACAAGGCGCTGTTTTCTAAGGATAAGCAGGCGCTGTGACGTTGATGGCACGGCGCTTGCTAGAGATGCGTGTCCGCTTTTTCGAATCACTACGACTACGGGAGTCCGTTATGAAATCCGTACGCGCCGTTACCGCTTTGGTCATTGGTCTTGGTTTGACTTCGGCCGTCAATGCCAGCGTGATCTCCTTCTCGACCCGGCAAGCGATTGGCGTACCCGTTCCGTTCGCGGACGCGGCGGCGGTCAAGTCCTACGTCGACGGACTTCTCGCGACACCGGCCGGAAGCGGCTACTGTGATGCCTCACCGGCGGCCTGGAACGGCTTGTCGAATCAGACGAACTGCGGCGGTGGCGCGACCAACATCGCCTTCCACATGGGCGCCACGTTCAGCGTTTCGCCGGCGCAAGCCGGGGTCTGGAACTTTCGCATCGGCCCCGATTTTGGTCTGGGTGGCGCCCTGTTCGTCGATGGCGCTGCCGTTGACTTCAAGGCGACTGACATGTGGTGGGACGGCAGCTACGGCGACCCGTCGCAATTGTTGACAGCGTCCCTCAACCTCGGCGCCGGCGTTCATGTCGTCGAAGCCTACGGTGCCGAAGCGTGCTGTGATGGCGCGCAGCAGGCACAGTACCTGGCTCCGGGTCGAACCGACTACGTCATTTTTGGCGCGGACGACGGCTTGACCCCGGTAGCGCTTCCCGAGCCAGCCAGTGTCGCGCTGATCGGTTTGGCGCTCGCCGGGATAGGCGGCTTGCGCCGGCGCTGGCGCGATTAACGCCAACGCTGATGTCTGCCGCGGTCATGCGTTCGAGTCATCGCCGGCCAGTAGCCGGTCGACGACGTGCAGCAAGTGGCGTACGTCGAGCGGTTTCGTGAGATAGTCGGCAAAGCCTGATTGCAGACCCAGGGCGACGTCGCGAAGCATGGCGTTGGCGGTGACCGCGACGACCGGAATGTGCGCCGTCACGGGGTTTGCTTTTAGCTGGCGCAGGATGCTGAAACCGTCGTCTCCCGGCAGATTGATGTCGAGCAGGATCAGCTCGGGCGGCGACGCCAACGCCAGTTCGAGTCCGGCTTCGCCACTGGTCGCGTCGACCAGCCGGATTTCCGGTCGCCCGCGCAGCAGCCGGCGGACGAGCGCCAGGTTGGCCGGATTGTCTTCAATGTAGAGAACGGCGCGCGCTGGGAAGGCGTGGCTCGTTTCCGGCGGCAGGTCGTCGCCGGCAGTGGTTGGCGGCCCTTGTCCTTCGCCGCCTTCGGCCCGGTCCGGATCTGCCGGCAAAGGCGATTCCAGGACGGCTCGCGCGATCAAGAACCAGAACGTGCTGCCGATACCAGGTTCGCTGTCGACACCGATCTCGCCGCCCATGGCTTCGAGCAGACGCTTGCTCAAGGCGAGACCGACTCCGGTGCCCTCGATTCCGTCGTAGGCGGACTCGAGACGCTCGAAGGGGTGGAAGAGACGCGACAGATAGCGCGCAGGAATGCCCCGACCGCTATCGGCGACCTCGACGCGCAGCCGGTCTCCTTCGGTTCGGGCCGAGACGCGAACGGTTCCGCCTTCCCGGTTGTACTTGATGGCGTTCGAGAGCAGGTTGAGGAATACCTGCGACAATCGTATGCGGTCGGCACGAACGGCTTCGCCGGCGATCGCCGAGTCGATGGTGACGCCGCGTGGCTCGGCCAGCGGGCGAACCAGCGCGATGCACTCGCTGACGACTGGCGCCAGCTCGACGGTTTCGAGACTGGTTTCAATGCGACCACTTTCGATGCGCGCCAGGTCGAGCACTTCATTGACCTGCGCCAGCAGATGCCGTCCGGCTCGGAGGATCTCCTGCACGCAGTCCGCCTGGTCAGGCGACAGCGAGTCGTCGCCCTCCAGCTCGAGTAGCTGACCAAAGCCCAGGATCGAGTTCAAGGGTGTCCGCAACTCGTGGCTCATCCGCGACAGGAACTCGGATTTCGCCAAGTTCGCCGTTTCCGCAGCGTCCTTGGCCGCGACCAGCGCCGCCGTTCGCGCTTCGACGAGCGCTTCGAGTTGCTGGCGATGCTGTTCGAGCTCGTGCTCGGCTTGCTTGCGTTCGCAGATGTCGTAGCAGAACCCGATGTAGCCGATGAACTTGCCGGCGCTGTCAAAGCGCGGAGTGCCTTCGTCGAGAATCCAGCGGTAGTCGCCGTCGGCGTGGCGAAGCCGGTACTCCATGCTGAACGGCTGGCGGCGATCAAAGCTGCTGACATAGGTGTCGAAGCAGCGCGCGAGATCGTCGGGGTGGACGCCTTCCGACCAGCCGTTGCCGAGTTCCTGCGCCAGCGAACGGCCGGTGAAGCGCAACCACGTCCGGTTGAAGTAGGTGCAGCGTTTGTCGGTATCGGAGGTCCAGATCAACGCCGAGCCGCCGTCGGCAAGCGTGCGGTAGTGCTGCTCGCTTTCCTTCAGCGCCGCTTCGCGTTCGCCGATCGACGCCAACAAGCGGTTGAAACTCCGGATCAACTCGCCGACTTCGTCGCGCCCTTGTTGGGTAATCGGTTGCAGCGTTGTGAGCGGCGAGCGCGACATGTCGGTTAGCAGATCGGCGGCCCTGACCATCGGCGCGAACTGCCGGCGCATCATCCGACTGACCGACCACCAGGCGAGCGATCCGATCACCGCGCTGAGCACCAGCGCCGCCATCCAGACTTGCCGCTGCATGGCGACGATCGGAGCGAAGGCTTCGGCGGTCGGCAGGACGCTGACCAGAAACCAGCCGGCGATCGGGATCGCTTTAGCGGCGGCGAGTTCTTCGACCCCGCGAGAATTGATCGCAATGCCGTAGCCTTGGTAGCCGCCGACAAAGCGGTCGTGATTCTGGTTGACTCCCGGAGCTGGCATGGGTGTCATCGTTCGCGACTTGTCGGTGCCGGTGACGATCAGCCCGTGCTGCGGCGCAATAATCAGATAGCCACCGCTGGTGCCGAAGCGCTGCTCGACCAGACGGTCGACAAAGCTCGCCCGCCCAATGCTGACTACGCCGGCGACGGCGCCGATCACCTCACCCGACGGATCACGAATCGGCGCTGCCATGGCGATGACCGGCACTTGCAGCGTGCGGCTGACGACCGGCCGGCCGATACTGGCTCGGCCTTCCTTGAGGGCGGTGATCATGTAGTCGCGATCGGCATAGTTGTGGCCGATCCGCTCCAGCACGTAGGGAACGCTGGCGAGCGTCGCCGCGTCGCGGTCGCGGACGCGTGTGCCGCCGTTAAACAGGCTTTGCAGCGTCGTGCGGCTTTCGAGAAACGTCTGCAGTTCGCTGGGGCGGGTGAGCAGCTGGGGCGAAATCTCGCTCGCCAGCCGGATCAGCGCTTGCAAGCGGACGTCCAGTTCGGCGTCGAGTTGCGCCGCGATGGCCGAAGTCACTGAAAATTGCTGCTCGCCGAGCAGGCGTGTCATGTCCTCGCGCAGGCTGCGTGTCGCGTAGAGCGTGACCGACCAGATGCCGAGCAGAAAAATGGCGAGCATCAGCGCGGTCAGGCGCTGCTTCAGCGACCACGAGAGGCTCCGCAAGTCGCGAAACGCCTTCATCACGCCTCGCTTTCGGCGGCCCGGTCGGTCTGCGAACCCAGCGCCAGTTCGATCACGCTGCGGAAGCGGAGAATGTCGATCGGCTTCGTGATGTAGTCGAAAAAGCCCGCCGCTTTGCCGCGCTCGACGTCGCGCGCCAGGGCATTGGCGGTAATCGCGACCACCGGGATGGTTCGCGTCGTCAGTTCGCCTTTCAGCACGTCGAGCACCTGGTAGCCGTCCATGCCGGGCATGTTGATGTCGAGCAGGATTAGCGCCGGGCGATGGGCCAGCGCGAGATCGATGCCGATTTGCGGCGCGCGGGCGGTGACCACCTGCGTGTGCCCGAGGCGGCTGAGAACCTGCGTGATCAGCTTGAGGTTGGACGGGTTGTCGTCGATGCACAGGATCCGGTAAGCGTTTTCCACCGGCGCCAGGTCATCGATCGGGGTGGCTTCGACGGTCGTCGCCGGCAGGTTGACGGGGGCTGCGGCCGGCAGGTCGATGGTGAACCGGCTGCCGACGTCGGGTTCGCTTTCGGCGTGAATCTCTCCCCCCATCAGTGTCACCAGGCGCTTGGTGATCGTCAGCCCGATACCGGTACCTTCGATCTCGCTGTCGGCCGTCTGCAGTCTCGTGAAGGGCTGAAAGATATCGTTCAGTCGCTCCGGATCGATGCCGACGCCGCTATCGGCAACGACGATATGCAATCGCGCTCCGCGCGGCGTGGCGTGCGTTTCGACCGCTACTTCGACACGCCCGCATTCCCGGTTGTACTTGACCGCGTTCGACAGCAGATTGAGAAGTGCCTGTTTGAGGCGAACCCGGTCGGCGTGCGCCGTTGCACCGGCAGCGACGCTGATCGACACGGCAATTCCGCGCGGCGCGGCCAGCGGGTCGATCAGATGTTGGCATTCGTCGATCAGCGTCGCCATCTCCACCGTTTCCAGTGACAGCTCGATTCGCCCCGCCTCGATCCTTGCCAGGTCGAGCACTTCATTGATCAGTGCCAGCAGGTGACGGCCGGCGGTGAGGATCTCGTTGACGCTGTCCTGCTGGTCCGGGTTGAGGTCGGCGTCGTATTCGAGCATTTGGGTGAAGCCGATGATGGCGTTCAGCGGCGTGCGCAGCTCGTGACTCATGCTCGACAGAAACTCGGACTTTGCCCGGTTGGCCCGCTCCGCGGCCTCCTTGGCGGCCGACAGCTCGTGCGTGCGTTCCCTGACCAGCGCCTCCAGATGTTGGCGGTGGCGTTCGAGTTCGATCTCATCGCGTCGGCGTTCGGTGATGTCGATGCCTGAGCTCAGCGTGCCGACGACGCGGCCGGCGCCGTCGCTCAGCGGGCTGTGCTGCCATTCGATCAATCGTTGCCCGCCGTTATGACCCCTGACCTGATTCTGTTCCTTGCGAATCGTCTCGCGGCCGCCGGCGAGCACCTGCCGAAAAACGGAACGGACGGTTTGCACGTCCTCGGGCTGCGACAGGCAGGTGGAGAACCAGTCGCGACCAAGCAGCTCGTTCTCGGTGTAGCCGAGCAGCTCGCTGCCAGCCCGGTTGATCATCGTGATCCGTCCCTGCTCGTCGAGCGCCAGCATGATGCTTTGCACGGTGTCGAGATAACGCTGAGCGAGGTCGCGCTGATAACGCAACGCCCGTTCGGCGCCCTTGTGTGCCGTGACGTCGCGCATCACGGCGAGCAGCTGCGTGCCGCCGTTCGGTGGGGTCACGAAGCTGGTACGCACGTCGAGCGTTCGTTTTTCGCCATCGCGCCGCGTGATCGTCCACTCTTCGCCCTGCAAGTGCTCGCCGTCACGCACCCGCGCCATGCGTTGGCGTGCTCGCTCGCGCTGTTCTGGTTCGGCGAGCAGCGCTTCGTACCAGCCGAGCGCATTCATTTCTTCCAGCGTATAGCCGGAGAGCGCCTGGATCGCCGGATTCCAGACCGAGAAGCCGACGTACGGTGGGGTGGAGGTTTGGTAGCTCACCGCCAGGCCGTCGACCACCGAGTCGACGACCGACCGGGTGAACGTCGCCTGGCGCTGCAAGGCGAGTTCCATGCGGCTGCGCTCGGTTACGTCGAGCATCACGCCGACCAGGCCACCGAGGGTGCCGTCCGCCTTGTTGAACGTCGCTTTGTAGAAGGCGACGTCGTGTCGCGTCCCGTCCGCGTAGAGCACTTCGGCCTGATAGCTTTGCGTGCCGCCACGATTGAAGAGATCCTGGTCGGCAGCGAAGTACTTGTCCGCCAGCTCCTTCGGTGCGAGGTCGTAAACCGTGCGTCCGATCAACTGTTCGCGGTCGATCCCGAGGTACTCTTCGAAGGCGCGATTGCATCCGAGGTAGCGTCCGTTTTCGTCCTTGTAGAAGACGGCGTTCGGCATGGTGTCGATGAGTTGCCGGGTAAACCGCCCCTGGTCCGCCAGGCGTTGCCTTTCCTCGGCCAGCTCGCGTTCAACGCGCTTGCGCTCGGTGATATCGCGCGCCGAGTGGTAGAGCCAGGTCTGTCCGGCGAGCGAAATGGGCGTTTCGCTGACCTCGACGTCGATCAAGCGACCGTCGCGTCGTCGGTAGCGGGCTTCGATCACCGTTTGGGTCGGGTCTTCGAGTCGACGCTGGAAGAAGGGCAGGCTCCAGCGGTCGTCGCAGCGCGCGTCCCAAACGGCAATGTTCAGGCCGACACTTTCCTGCCGCGAGTAGCCGAGCAGGGCGCAAAAGGAGTCGCTCACCCCGACGACGTTGCCGTTGCCGTCGAGAATGGAAATGCCGTCGCTCGCCAGTCGCAGAAAGGCTTCATTCTTAGCGTTTGCCTGCGCGAGTTGGTCGCGCGCCTCGCGCAGCGCGTCGAGTTCGAGCATCAGATGCAGCGCCGTCGTCGTCGGCGTCGCGTTCACCGACAGGTAAACGTCGGCGAGCGCCCGCGTCCCCTGGCTCATCTGCTCGCGGGCGTAGCGCTTGGCCTGGTGGCGCGACATGCCCTGGCGTACGGCACGGACAGCGCTCGCCATGTAGCGGTCGGCCTCCAGGATGTGGGCGATCAACCAGCGGGCAAGAAAGGTCAGCGTCTCCTCGGCGACCTTGACCACGGGCAGCGCGGCCTCGTTGGCGCGCAAGCGCGACACCTGGTCAACGAAATCGGCGTGCGTCGCCCGATGCCCGACTTCGGCGTCGTCGCCGGCGAGGTACTCACTCCAGAGGCCCTCCTCGGTCTGGAAGTGATAGACCGCATAATCGGCCAGCTCGTCGAACATGTCGTTGAGCTGCGGGATCTCGGCCCGGAAAGCGACGTGAGTGGCGAGCGCGTTGAGTAGTTGGATCAAGCGCTGGTGCTGTTCGTCGACCACCTGCAACCCGGTGTTGAAGTCGTCATTCCAGGGCAGAAACTCGATCGCGTTCATCGGTGGGCGGTGTTCTGGGCGGGGTCGAAAACAAGGGCGACGGCAATCAGTAAACGGCATTAATACGAAGAACTTGAACGCTCTTGCCATCGCGTCCAGCAAGGCTGACTGTCTAGCGTAGCATGCCTGCCGCGCCGTGGCGCTTCGGATTTCGCTCAGGCCAGCGAGGAAACGAAGCGAACGCGCAGCCGGCGGAGTGTCCGTTCCGCCGCCAGGACACCACGGTAGTGTGCCTCCTCAAACAGCGACAAGCCACTGACGTCGGCATGGGCAAAACGCAGGCGTTCGCCGTCGACGGTGAACGCTCGTCTGGTCTGGCCGAAAATCAGTCCGGGCAAGGGGCGGCACATGGCGTGGCCGTTGCGATAAACGTCGAGGCGCGTGACGAGTTGTCGGAGGTTGGCGTGCGGTCGTTCCAGTTCGGCCAGGATCTGCTCGGCCCAGACTTCGCGCGGCGTATCGCGGAGAACGGCGCGGGCGCGTGGCGGTGGCAGGTCGTCGAGCGGCCGGTAGTAGGTGAAGACGCTGCTTCGACGCGCGAGGCGGAGCAGTTGATGGGTGGCGACCACGTAGCCGACGCCAGCGCCGTCGTAAAGCACGTTGTCCCAGGCCAGAGGGGCGCCGCCGCGGTCGTCCGGCGGCCGACTCAGCGTCAGGTTGGCGGTCAGCCAGGCGGCGTAACTGTAACTGCCAGCGGCAGCCTTCAGGACGTCGTGACCGGTGAACACGCGACCGACGAGAAAGAGCGGCGACGCCCAGATCAACTGTTCGGCGAAAAGGCGCAGGCTACGCTGCTCGCCAGGTAACCAGACGTCGAGGTCGAATCCGCGTCGGCCGGCGCGCCTCGTTTCGGCGACGCGGAACACTGCCGCCCCGGTCAGCACGCGCTCGCCAGCGGCGCTGCGAATCGCCTGCAACATGCCGTTGGTCAGCCACGCGTTGCCCTCCGGCGCGGTGAGCACGGTGTCGCTGCTGGCGTTCCGGGCTTCACCATCGCGGCACGCGAAGTAGTGGATGCCGGCCCAGGCCGAGACGTCGACGTAGGAGGTTCCATAGTCGTCACGACACGCGTAGTTCACGTACCAATGCAGCGACGGCGAGTCGAGTCCGTGCTCGAGCAACCAGTCGCGCATGGTCACGCGGTCGAGCGCTTGCAGGTCGGCCGCCTGGCTCGAGAGCGCCATCGGCAACGCGAACGCGGGCCTTCCGCGGCGATCACGACGCTCGCGGAAGGCGTCGATCAGCGCCGCGAAACGCTGCTGCTGGGCGCGATCGGCAGGGCTGGCGCCGCTCAGTGGCAGCAGTCCCTCGTGCCAGCGCCCGTCGCGGTAGAGGCGCTCCTGAGGCGTCGCACACAGGTAGCGCTCGTCGTAGACGGGTCGCGGTGCGCGTGGGTCGCCGTGCAGAGCACCGAGGTCGGCGAGCAGTTCGCGCACCGAAATCGCCTGCTGCGTCGGCAGCGGCAGGTAGTGCGCGCCCCAGGGATAGGCGCTGACCGCGTTGCGTCCGGCGCGCGAATTGCCACCGACCTCGTTTTCGAGTTCGAGCAGCAGGAAGTCGGGAAACCCGGCCTTGGTCAGCTTCCAGGCGGCGGCGAGACCAGCGACGCCGGCGCCGACAATGGCCACCGTTATCTGGCGAAATTCACCGGGTGCCGGCAAGGATCCCTCGGCCAGACGATGTCCATGCGGTAGCGAGGTTCCGAGCAACTCGCCCGGCGGCAGCGGAGGCGGAGCGACTCGGCAGCCGGTCAGCGCCGCGGCGCCGGCCGCCGCCGTCGACCGCAGAAATTCACGCCGGTCCATCGCCTCAGCGAATTACCTGCCGCCACTCGTGTTCAAAGTAGCGGACGAGCACCTGATTGTTGAGGCGATTGACTTCGGCGTCGACGCGCGCCATGTCGCGCGGAAAGAGGAACAGCGTCGGTGTTGTTTCCGGATTCAGGAATCGGGTGGCGACGCCGTACGACTGCGGCGGTCGGTAGGGGCGATGACCCGCAAGGATAAAGCCCCACTCGCCGAACGACGGGACCAGTGCGTGGTAGGGAGTGCTCAGGAGGCCGACGCTCTCGATCGTGGTGACGATGCACCAGAAGGACTGCCGCGCGTAGAGTGGTGACGTGGCTTGAATGACCGCCAGGCCGTCGGCGTTCAGATGTTTCGCCAGCAGACGATAAAACGCCGAGCTGTAGAGTTTGCCGAGCGAGAAGTTCGAGGGGTCAGGAAAATCGACGATCACGAAGTCGAAGCGCTCGTCGTTCTCTTCGAGCCACTGCAGGGCGTCGGCGTTGACGATCCGTACCTTCGGCGAGCGCAGCGCGTCGTTGTTGAGCCGGCGCAGCGGCGGCGCGGTCGCGAACAGACGGGTCATCGCCGGATCGAGGTCGACCAGCGTCACCGCTTCAATCTGCGCGTACTTCAACACCTCGCGTACCGCCAGTCCGTCGCCGCCGCCGAGGACGAGAACGCGACGGGCGTTTGGCAGGGTGGCCAGACCGGGATGAACGAGCGCTTCATGGTAGCGATACTCGTCACGCGAGCTGAACTGAAGGTTGTTGTTGAGATGCAGACGTAGATCGTCCTTCCAGCGCGTGACGACGATGCGCTGATACGGCGTACTTTCGGCATGGACGATCTCGTCGGCGTAGAGTTGCGCCTCGGCGAGCGAGGTGAGCTCGCCGGCGCCGGCGAAACCGGCGACCAAGGCGCAGAGCGCCGCCGCGCCTTGGGCCGGCAGCCCCGGCTGGTGGCGAACGTCGTCACGGAACAGCCACCAGGTCCACGCCGCCACCAGGACGTTGAGTACACCGAAAAGGAGCGCGCTGCGAATCAGACCGAGATGCGGCACCAGCAGCACCGGGAAGAGGACCGAGACGGCCAGCGCGCCGAGGTAGTCGAAGGTCAGTACTTGCGAGACGACCTCCTTGAACACCAAGTCGCGTTTCAGGATGCGCATGACGAGCGGAATTTCGAGTCCGACGAGTACGCCGATGGCGACGACGGCGAGATAGAGCAGCAACTTGAACGGCGCCGTCGAGGTGGCGAAGACGAGGAACAGCGCTGCGGCCGAGAAGCCGCCGAGAACGCCGACCAGCAACTCGATCTGGATGAAGCGCGCCACCAGCCGCTCCTCGATGTAGCGCGACAGCCACGAGCCGATCCCCATTGCGAACAGGTAGCTGCCGATGACGGTCGAGAACTGCGTCACCGAATCGCCAAGGAGATAGCTCGCCAGCGCCCCGGCAATCAGTTCATATGCCAGGCCGCACGAGGCAATGATAAACACCGAGAAAAGCAGAGCCTGCTTCACGGCGTGCCTCTGGCTGGCGGCGGACGGATAGGCTGCTGCATGCGCCGCATTCTATGCCCAATCGCGGGTGCCACGCGGTGATCGGACGGCGGGGGAAGGCTACATCGCGTTTCGAATTCGGCTACCATGCCTTTCTCTGCTTGCCGCGCGCCGTCCCCCGGTGCCGGTCGAACGATTTATTGACGAGCGCACAATGACCCGGACTGACAAGGCTTTCGAAGTGGCGCGTCCGACGCTGGCGGTACTTTTCCTCTGCGTGCTGATTGGCGCCTCGCTGTGGATTTTGCGCCCCTTCCTGCCAGCGCTGATCTGGGCAACGATGGTCGTCGTCGCTACCTGGCCACTGCTGCTGAAGCTGCAGCGACGCTTCCGCGATCACCGTCTGCCGGCGGTGATCGTGATGACGATCCTCGTTCTCCTGGTGCTCGTCGCCCCCTTGTCGGTGGCGATCGCGACCATCGTCGACAACATCGACCGGATCGCCGACTGGGGTCGCGCCGTGTCCAGCTTGCGCGTGCACTCGCCGCCGGCGTGGCTGAGCGACGTGCCGATCGTCGGCTCGCGCCTCGAACAGGCCTGGCTGCAGTTGGCCGCCACCGGCAGCGCCGAACTGGCGACCAAGGCCGCGCCCTACGCGGGCAATCTGACGCGCTGGTTCGTCAGCGAGATCGGCAGCTTTGGCCTGGTTTTCGTCCAGTTTCTGCTCACCGTCGCCCTGTGCGCGATTCTCTATTCGTCGGGCGACAGGGTGGCGTCGACCGTGCGCCGTTTTGGCTATCGGCTCGCCGGCGAACGTGGCGAAAGCGCCGTCATTCTTGCCGGGCAGGCCGCTCGCGCGGTGGCGCTTGGCGTCGGCGTGACCGCCTTCGTACAGTCGGTCCTCGGCGGCATTGGCCTGGCGATTGCCGGCGTCCCGCTGGCGCCAGTGCTGACGGCGGTGATGTTCATGTTCTGCATCGCCCAGCTCGGACCGACACTGGTTCTCGCGCCGGCAGTTCTCTGGCTTTACTGGGGCGACCAAACCGGCTGGGGGACTTTCCTTCTGGTGTGGACGATCGTCGTCGGCACGATGGACAACTTTCTGCGGCCGATCCTGATCAAGCAGGGCGCCGACCTGCCGCTGCTGCTGATTCTGGCCGGGGTCATCGGCGGCATGCTGGCCTTTGGTCTGGTCGGTCTGTTTGTTGGCCCGGTCATCCTCGCCGTCGCCTACACCTTGCTCGTGGCGTGGATCCGCGAGGCTCCGTCTCCGCGCCAGCGCGCAGCGGCGGCCGCCGCTTCGACTGGCGACGGCAATCCGGGTGAGCCCGAAGCCTGAGTCCGCCCGCTGGCGCCCCCTAATTTCCCCTTCCTGCGAGAACCTCGGTCATGTTTTCCGGAATTGTTACCGCGCTGGGTCAGATTACGCGCGTTGACCGCCGCGAGGATGGCGCAGCGACGGCCCGCCTAACGATCGAGGCGCGTACGCTCGGACTCGACGACGTCGTCGTCGGCGATTCGATCGCCTGCAGTGGCGTCTGCCTGACCGTTGTCGCCAAGCTCGACGACGCGTTTTGCGTCGACGTCTCACCCGAAACGCTGGCCTGCACCACGGGTCTGGACGCGCCGGGTGCGGTCAACCTGGAAAAAGCGCTGCGGCTCGCCGACCGCCTGGGGGGTCACCTCGTCTCCGGGCACGTCGACGGCGTCGGCGAAGTGCTGCGCTTCGAACTGCTCGGCGACAATCGTCTGCTCGAAATCCGCGCTCCGCAGGCCCTTGCGCGCTACATTGCGCGCAAGGGGTCGATCACCGTCGACGGCGTCAGCCTGACCACCAATACCGTCACCGACGATACGTTCACGATCAATCTCATCCCGCACACGCTGACGGCGACAACGCTCGGTACGCTGCAGGCGGGGACGCGAGTCAATCTCGAAGTCGACCTGATCGCACGCTATTGCGAACGGCTGCTGGCGCAAGCTGATGACATCGGGCTTGCGGATCGAACGGGCTGACGACCTTTCGGGCGGTAGACGGATATCGTCGGGAACATCCAAACCTTCGGAATAAGCCTGCACCTTGCGGGCGGCGTCGATCATCTCATCGATGTAGAAGCGCCATTCGCGTGCCGGTGCATCAGACCTGGATCGCCTCCCGTTCCACGAATGGACGCAACTCCGGCCGCAGCGCCTTACCGGCGTTCCTTCGATTCACGCAGCAGTTCGTCGATCAGCGCCTTGGGGTGCACCTTTCCCTGAATGAAGAGCGGCGGCGCATGGACGACGAGGTCGCTCCAGTCTCGCTCGTCCTTGCCGCGCCAGACGAGTTGCGGGTCGAGGTCGCGGTTTCTGGACGACGTTGCCGCCGACAACACGGAGGCGTCGAGGCGCGGGTAGCGCACTTGCCTGGGGTTTTTCTGGTTGTCATCGAGCACCGACTGGTATTCGGCGGTGGGGACGTTCTTTCGCTTGGCGTCGTCGTGCCTGATCGCATCGACGTTCTTGGGGGCGGAGGGTTGCTTGGCCATGATGTCATTCTCCCTCCGCCGGCAGGGCTTCGCCGGTGAGGAGGCCGTAGAGCGGCAGGTTGATGTAGTAGTTGCTGCGACCGACCTTGCGTTTGGTCAGGAAGCCCGCCGTGACCAGCGCCTCCAGATATTTGGTGGAGGTGAGCCGCGAGACCTTGAGGTCGTGCTCGATGAATTCGATCTTGGTGTAGGGGTAGGAAAACAGGTTGTTGATGAGGTCCTGGCTGTAGAAGCGGAAGCGTTCGCGGATGCGGTGCTTGGTGTCGACCAGCAGCGTCTTGATCGCCTGGATGGTGGCGATGCCGTCGGCCGCGGTGTGCTCGACGGCTGCCAGCATGTAAAGCACCCAGTCTTCCCAGCCGTCGCGCTCGCGGACCTCCTGCAAGAGGCGGTAGTAGTCGGCCTTGGTGCGCACGATATGGCGCGAGAGGTAGAGCACCGGGATGTCGAGCAGCCCCTCCTTGACCAGGTAGAGCACATTGATGATGCGGCCGGTGCGGCCGTTGCCGTCGTAAAACGGGTGGATGCTCTCGAACTGGTGGTGGATCAGCGCCATCTTGATCAGAGGGTCGGCGTCAAAGGCGGCATCGTCGTTGACGAAGTGCTCAAGATCACCCATCAACGCGACGATGGTGTCGGGGTCTTGCGGCGGTTCATAGACCACGCGCCCGCCGTCGCCCTTAAGCGCGGTGCCGGGCAGCTTGCGAAAGCCGGCGCGGTTCATTTCCAGTTCGGCCTTGATGTCGAGGATGTGATTGTTGGTCAGCAGCCCGCTAGTTCGTACCGCCTCGAAGCCGATGCGCAGGGCCTGGCGATAGCGCGCCACTTTTCCGAGCTGTCCTTGGCCTCGCGCAGGCCCAGCGTGCTGATGAGGATGTGCTGGTTGGGCATGGAAGCCGCCACGCCCTTGAGTTCGGCAAGCTGCCGGCTGGCGGCGTTGAGCTGCTTGAGAATGCGCGGGCGATCGAAACGCTCGGGGCGCAGATGGGTGAGTGGCAGGATTTCAGCCATTTCTATGCATGTTCCACATTTTGTGTATAGAAAATTGCCGTTTTGTACGTATGTTGATCGCGCCTGTAAAGGTTTTTCGCACAAGCTGGGTCATGGCTGCACCGCCGCGTCGATCATCCGGTCGAACTCGGCCTCGACCTTCTTGGCGAAATCGCCCTGCATCTGGAACACGTCGGTGAACTCGGCGAAGGCCCAGCGCCCGTAGATGCCGAGGTGATTGACGCCAGGAACCCAGTAGGTGTCCATGGTCGATTTCTTTTCCTTGGCGTCCTCGCGCCGGTAGCCCTTGATTTCGACAACCAGGCGCAGCAGGTCGTCCGCTCCGTGGCCGTCGTCAACCAGCACGATGAAGTCGGGCAGGTACTTGCGCGTTTCCGAGCCGTAGCGGTAAGGCACCTCTAAGCCGAGGCCGTGGTTCTTGACGTAGGCGCGCACCTTGGGATGCGCTTCGGCGACGCGGCAGAATTCCCCCTCCCAATCGCTGTCGAGCACCACCCAGTTGAGATGGCAGTGCCTGGAACTGGTTTTCCGGAGGTCGGGCTTGGAGGTGTTGAAACGCACATGCCGCGTCGAACCGCTGGGGTTGTACGGGTCGAGCAGCGCCTTGATCGGGCGCTCGCCAAGAAAGCGCCGGGTGATCGCGGCGGTGATTTTCTCGCAGGCCAAGTCGGCCAGTTGCAGATACAGGAGTTGCGCGGGATAGGCGCCGCCCTTGCATTCCAGATACTGGTCGAGCCATTCCTTGGCGATGCGTTTGAGTTGACCGAACAGGTCAGCTTGGGGGCTTCGCCGGAGTCGCGCCAGTCGGTGTAGAGGAGCCGCTTGGTCAACTCGTAGCCTTGATGGGCTTCATCGTTGATCGCCAGGATGTTCTTGATGCCCATCAGGTCGGGCAGCACGCGCTGAAGCATCTGGCCTTCGCTTTCGGTGGTGACGATTTCGTCGCCGGTGCGGCCCAGGTCGTCAAGCAGATCGCTCGGTACCAGTTCCCGTTCCTTGTAGTAGCTGTCGGGGTCTTGGGCTGGAGGACGCGCAAGCGATCCTTGATGGTGAGGCCCGGCGCGCAGATCAAAAAGCCGCGCGTGAATTGCTTGCTCGCCGGGCGACGCACCGCGTTGATCGTCTGCCAGACAATCAGCATGGCGATCACGGTCGTATTGCCCGCCCCGGTGGCCGGCTTGAGCGCCAGCCGCATCAGCTCGGGGTTGGCGTCCTTGTTGGCGGCCGCCAGAGGGTCGAGAAGGCGTTTGCCGTGCCTGGCGCCGGGCGCAACCTCGGTCAGCCAGATCGCCGTTTCGACCGCCTCGACCTGACAGAAGAAAGGGCGGGCGCCGCTGAACCGGTGATGTCGCCAATCGTTGCCCTCGTCGAAGAGGAAGCTCTTCTGCCTGGACGTCGTCTTTTGCTTCTTCGGCTTCGGGATCGGGGTAATGAATTCGGCGCGGCGGCGCGACTCCCGAATGTGCTGCGTCGGCTGACCCGACTCGTCCAACTCCCAGTGCCGTGAAGGCCGCGCATACGGGGAGTTCAGAATCGGCTGATCGAAAAACGGATTCGACATGGAGATCGCCTATCGGTTGGGGCGTATGTTGTTGTTTTTTTTGATAGCTGTGCATTGTCCGCCAAGTGACCGGTGAGTGTCATCCATTATCCATCCTCGATGTTTTCCGCAACGTCGTTGGCCTCGATTCTTGGGTCGGAGCGCACGATCTTTCAGCGTGCCATTCGCCAGGCACCGCTTGTTGCGCACTGGCGGAAAGACGGATGCGCTCCAGCAGTCAGCGCTCGAGTCGCTTGAACTGAAGGGAGGCCATCACGGGTTTGGCAACGGCCTCACACGAGCGAGCGGTCGCCAACGGTTGAGCGCATATCGGGCGTAGCGGCTGCCCCGCTCGGGTGGCGGCAGCACTCCCGGCGCTCGATTCTTAAGCGCCTGTTCGAAGACTGAAATAGTGTCGGTCCCGCCGGCGCACCACGACGCAAGCGGTGGCCTGAGGAATCAAGGATAATGTGTGCGGGACACGGTTGCGAGGGCGCGGAATGGATCTCGATCTGTGGGCAGTGGGTTGGCGCGAGGGACTGATCGCGATCATCGTGCTGCTGCTGCTCTATATTGTGGTCATCTTCGTGCGCATGCGGCGTCTGCAGCGTCAGGTGAGTCAGGCGGCGGCGTTGCCTGTCGACGCGCAGTCGGCGGTTGCCGCCTACGCTGCCGTTCAGGAACCCGCGCCGGCGGCGGTGACCGTAACCCCTCCGGCGGCTGTCGTGCCGGCGTCGGCAGCGGTGGACGAACCCGCCTCGTTTCCCTGGAACGAGCCACCACCCGAAATCCCTGGCCAGGCGTTGATCGACGCCCTGCGGCAGGAGATCGAACACTTGCGAAACGAAGTGGACGAATTGCGTGGCGACGTGCTGGCGGCGCGCGAGGAACTGCGTCGCCCGTTTGTCGAGCCGGCGGAAGCGCTCGATGATGCGAGCTCGCCGCTCTATAGCGGCGCGACGCAGCTCGCGCAACAGGGGCACGACGCGACGACCATCGCCGATCACTGCGGGATCACGCGTGCCGAAGCCGACCTCGTCGTCGCCATGGCGCGTAGCCGCCGTGAGGCGCGTTGAACAGACGCCGACGGTCGACCGGTGAGTCGAAACACGTCAGACCTCACTCGAGCAGGGGCGACGCCAGCGGCAGAGCCGGCGGTCGGGGCAGATCGTCGGCCGGTGTCGGCACCGCAGGCGTCCGATCTGAAACGTCGGCTCCTGGGGCGAATGCTCATCGCCGGCGTGATGATTCTGCTGTTGCTGATACTGCTGGCGTTTGTCGATGCCGTCAATGCGCCCGAGGAGCACGGCCACGAAGTCCCTCGCTTCAGTGAGACGGTTCCGGTCAGGAAGCGCGAAATGGTGCAGCCGGTCAAGGAAAGCGCGGTGGTCGACGAGGAAGCGCCGGCACCGCCGGAACCCGCGGAACCCGAAGAGAGCGCGCTGCCGGTGGACCGCACGGTGACGACGGCAGGTCATGGCGCGGCGCCTGCCGGGCGGTCGGCTCAGCAGCCGTCGGCCAGCCCGCGGACCGACGTGGCACCAAGAACGGCGGGATCGTACTCGTTCGACGTCGGAAGCTTTACCCAGGTTGGCGACGCGGAGCACGTTGCTGCCAGGCTGGCTGCAGAAGGCTTTGCCGTCAGGCTCGAAACGCACGTTCGCGTCGGACCTTTCCGAACGCGCGCCGACGCCGAAGCGGCGCGCCGCCGGCTGAAGTCGCTGGGCGTCGAGACGCCGACCCTGCTCAGCGCAGGTGGCAGGCGCTAACTCTCGTTCGGGGGGGTGTGGGCCTGCGCGAGTCGGCGGGCAAATACCGCCATCTCTTTCGCGGCCTGGAGATCGCCTTTGCCTTGCGCAACAGCGATTCCTTGCGTATAGGCGGCGAGTGCGTCGCTAGTGCGGCCACACGCGGTGAGAGCCTTGCCGAGCAGCTTCCACGCCGCCGAGAAGCTGGCGTCGCCTTCGACTGCGCTCTGCAGGTAGCGGACCGCCTGTTCCGGCGCTCCGGCTTTCAGGTATTCGTTGCCCAGGGAATAACGTAGCAGCGCTCCGTCCCGCGGGCCGTCGAGCAGCTGTTCGAGCTTGGCGATGATCGGCGTGCTCATTTATCATCCTCATTGGCAAGCTCCGGTGAGGGTCCTTCATCCACCGCCGGCAACGGCCATGGTAACCCAATGCAGAGGACTGTTCGATGAGCAAGACGATCATTTCGACGCCGCTTGCACCGGCCGCAATCGGCACCTATTCGCAGGCCGTGCGCTGTGGCGACACCGTTTACCTTTCCGGACAGATCGGTCTTGACCCCTCGACCATGCAACTCGTCGACGGGATCGAGGCGCAAGTCGTGCGTGTTTTCGACAACCTGAAGGCGGTTGCCGAGGCGGCTGGCGGTTCGCTCGCCAACCTCGTCAAGGTCAACGTTTTTCTGACCGATCTGGCGCATTTCGCGACCGTCAACGCGGTGATGGACGGCTACTTTTCGCCGCCGTTTCCGGCGCGGGCGGTGGTCGAAGTCGCCGCACTACCGCGTGCGGCGCTGGTTGAAGCCGACGCCGTGCTTGTCCTCGACGGCTGATGTCGACGGGCGGCGCAATCGACGCCCCGCCTGCGCTCAAGACCCGTCTCCGCAAGCTCGCCCTGGAGCGGCCCGAAGATCTCGTCCTCCACTTGCCGCTGCGCTACGAGGATGAAACGTGTCTGAAGACGATCGCCGACGCGCCGCTGGGTGAGCCGGTTCAGATCGAGGCGGTGGTGGTCGAGGTCAGCGTCCGGCAGACGCCGCGTCGACAACTGGTGGTCAGCGTTCGCGATGCCGGTGGCGCCGAGCAAGCGCTGCTCTGCTTGCGATTTCTCAGTTTTTATCCGAGCCAGAAGGAGCGCTTCGAGCGGATTCACGACCAGGGTCGCCGGTTGCGTCTGTTCGGCGAGGTTCGTGCCGCTTACAGCGGGCTCGAAATGGTGCATCCGCGCTGCCGGGTGGTCGGCGACGACGACGCTCTGCCGACCACGCTGACGCCCGTCTACCCGACGACCAGCGGCTTGCCGCAGGCTACCTTGCGGCGGTTGATCGCGCTCGCCGTGCGCGACTTCGCGGCGGACGAACGGTTCAGCGACGACTGGCTCGGCGCACACCGCTTGCTGGCATTTGCCGACGCCGTCTCGTTGTTGCACGCGCCGCCGCCGACGGTCGACGTCGCTACCCTGGAATCCCGTCGCCATCCGGCCTGGCGCCGGATAAAGTTCGACGAACTGCTGGCGCAGCAGCTTGCACTACGGTTTGCCTGGCAGGAGCGGCGGAAGCGGGAAGCGCCACAGCTGGTAGTCGCCGGAGATCTCGCCGCGCGTCTCGAGCGTGCGCTGCCCTTTGCCTTGACCGAAGCGCAGCGCCGGGTGGCGGCCGAGATTGCCGCCGATCTGCTGCAGCCGTATCCGATGCAGCGCCTGTTGCAAGGCGACGTGGGTTGCGGCAAGACGATCGTCGCCGCACTGGCGGCTTGTCAGGCGATCGAAGCCGGTTATCAGACGGCTTTCATGGCGCCGACCGAAACCCTCGCCGAACAACACTATTTCAAGCTGCACAGTTGGTTCGAACCGCTCGGCATCGAAGTCGTTTGGCTGGCGGGTGGCGGTGGAAAGCTGCGCCAGGTGAAGCGGCAACAGGTGGCAACGACGGCGCAACTGGTCGTCGGTACCCATGCCCTGATCGTCGACACGCTGGCGTTTGGACGTTTGGGTCTGGTGATCATCGATGAGCAGCATCGTTTTGGCGTCATGCAGCGGCTTTCCTTGCGGCTTAAGGGAAACAACCCGCATCAGCTGATGATGTCGGCGACGCCGATTCCGCGCACGCTGGCGATGAGCTATTACGCCGACCTTGACGTTTCGGTGATCGACGAGCTGCCGCCGGGTCGCTCAACCCCGCGCACGCGGCTGTTTTCGCAGGAGCGTCGGGAACAGGTGACGGCCGCCGTCCGCGCGGCGGTTGCTGCGGGTCGACAGGCCTACTGGGTGTGCCCAGTAATCGAGGAGAGCCCGAAGCTCGAGTTGCAGGCGGCGATCGCGACCTGGACACGGCTGTGCGCCGAACTCGCGGGTCTGCGCGTCGGGCTGATGCACGGGCGCCTGAAAAGCGACGACAAGACGGCGGTCATGGCCGCTTTCGTTGCCGGTGCGATCGACGTCCTGGTTGCGACGACGGTCATCGAGGTGGGCGTCGACGTTGCCAACGCGACGCTGATCGTCATCGAACACGCCGAGCGATTTGGCTTGGCGCAGCTACACCAGTTGCGCGGGCGCGTCGGTCGCGCTGCCCATGCTTCGATCTGCGTCCTGCTCTATCAGCAGCCGCTGTCGGAAAGTGCGCGCGCCCGGCTGAAAGTCATCTACGAGCAGCGCGATGGGTTTGAAATCGCCCGTCAGGATCTGCGCCAGCGGGGTCCGGGCGAGTTCGTCGGTAGCCGGCAGTCGGGTTTGCCACTGTTGCGTTTTGCCGATCTCGACAGCGACTTCGACCTCGTCGAGCTGGCGCGTGGCGTCGCCGCCGATTGGCTGTCGTTTCATCCACAGTGGGTAACCGTTCACTTGCAGCGCTGGCTGGGTGGCCGGCACGACTTGCTGAAGGCTTGACGCCGACGTTGAGGTGGCCAGGCGACGTCAAGCCAAGCGGAAGTAGGCGACCGTCTGGCGCAACTGGCTGGCGAGCTGGCTGAGTTCGCCCGCCGCAGCCGCATTGCCGCGCGTTGTTGCCGTCGTCTCTTCGGTCATCGACGCAATCGTCTGGACGTGGCGCGCGACATCGTTGGCCACGATCGCCTGTTCATGGGTCGCTGTCGCGACCTCGTGGACGCGCTCGCTCGCTTCCTGAGCCTGACAATGGATCGTCTCCAGGATCTGGCTCGCTTCACGCGCCAGATCGAGGCTCTTGCTCACCTGCGGTGCCGCTTCGCTCATCGCCTGAACGGTCGTATCGGTATCCGCCTGGACGCTGACGACCATCTGGTGAATTTCGCTGGTTGCCTTGCTCGTGCGTTCGGCGAGTTTGCGTACTTCGTCGGCGACGACGGCGAATCCACGGCCCTGTTCTCCGGCGCGCGCTGCCTCGATGGCGGCGTTGAGGGCGAGGAGGTTGGTCTGGTCGGCGATCTCTCGGATCACTCCCGCGATCCCGCCAATGTCGCGGGAGCGGGCCGCCAACTGGCCGATGCGCTCGGTTGAATGGGCAACGAGGGTCGCGATTCGTTCGATCTCGTCGGCCGACTTGCCGACCAGGACCCGGCCCTCCTGGGCACAGTTGGCAACCAGGTCACTCGTGTCGCCCGTCGCGCGCGCACTGTCGGCGACCGTGTTGATGCTGACCGTCAGTTGTTCAATCGAGGCGGACGTCGCCGCGGTTGAGTTCGCCTGTGCTTCGGTCGCGCGCCGCGTCTCCTCGGTCGCCGTCGAAATTCTCCCCGCCCCGGCGTCGACGGCGCCCGAGAGGCGGTCGATGTCGGCGATCAGACTGCTCAAACGACTCTGCATCTGCGCCAACGACTGCATCAGACTGCCTCTCGGGTATCGATCGCCATCAAGCGCTTGGCTCAGATCGCCAGCGGCGACGCGTTGTGCAATCGCCGACGCGGTTGCCGGTTCGCCGCCGAGTTGGCGCAGGACGCTGCGGACGATGGCGAGCGAGACGCCGACGAGCACGACGACGACGCCACCGACGACGGCCAGCGACTTCAGGATCTCCTGCCGGATCTGCTGTCCGACGTCGTCGAGATAGATTCCCGTCCCATACACCCAGCCCCAAGGCTTGAAGTGCGCCGCGTAGCTGATCTTGTCTACCGGCTGATCGTGACCCGGCTTGGCGAACGCATACTCGACGGCTCCGCCGCTCGCCGAACCGAGTGCGGCTCGCACCAAGTCCTGGATCAGTGGTTTGCCGCGCGGGTCGCGCATCTCGGCGCCGCTCTTGCCTTCCAGCTCGGGTTTCACCGGATGCATGACGAAGTGGTGTTGCGTATCAAGGATGAAGAAGTACTCGTTGCCGCTGTAGCGCATGGCGCGCAGCGTTTCCGCCGCCTGTTTTCTGGCGTCTTCGTCACTGAGCGTGCCGCTCGTTACCTGCGCGTGGAAGCGGCCAATGACGCCGCCGGCGATCTCGGTGGCGACGCGCATTCGGTCGGTTCGATCCTGCAGCATCGTTCGACGCAGGTCGTCAAGGCTGACGACGCCAAGGACCGCGAGTCCGAGCAAGGAGACCACTGACAGGAGAATGAGCCGTGTTCGGATGGTCAGGGCGTCAAGTTTCATGTTTGGGCTCCTTGGCAAGAGAGATTTCGCTCCGACGAACAGAGACAAGAATGGGCGGGAAGCGGGCACCGTAGCGAACGGACACGAGCCGCCAATAGGTCCGACAGCCGCACGGCGTTGTCGTTCGGTTGACTTCAATGTCGATCTGCCTACACTGACCGACCAATTTCGGATCGGCGTTGATCGGCAGAGTCTTGTCTGCTGCGCGGCGTGCCTGGCTCGGCTATTCGCTGGCCTGGCGCCCTGGGCGAAAGGAAGATGGCATGAGTTCTCAGTTCGGCCTGCTCAAGGCCCGACGTTTCGCACCCTTTTTCGGCACCCAGTTCCTCGGTGCGTTCAACGACAATCTGTTCAAGAACGCGCTGGTCGTCTTGCTGACCTTTCAGGCGGCGCAGTGGACCAAGCTGGCGCCCGAGGTGCTGACCAATCTCGCAGCCGGGATATTCATCCTGCCCTTTTTTCTCTTTTCGGCGACGGCCGGTCAACTCGCCGACAAGTACGACAAGGCGAAGCTGGCGCGTCTGGTCAAACTGCTCGAAATCGCGATCATGGGTGTCGCCCTTTACGGGTTCGTCGCGCATAGTCTGACCGTGCTGCTGGCGGCGCTTTTCCTGCTCGGACTGCATTCGACGCTGTTTGGGCCGGTCAAGTACGCGATCCTGCCGCAACACTTGCGCGAGGAGGAACTTGTCGGCGGCAACGCCCTGGTCGAGGCGGGGACCTTTGTCGCGATTCTCGTCGGCACCCTGGCCGGCGGTCTGCTCGCCGGTGCCGCCGGGCATCCGACGTGGGTGGCGTATGCCGGTCTGGTCATTGCCGTCTTCGGTTATCTGCTCAGTCGAGGCATCCCGCCGGCGCCGGCACCGGCGCCGGATCTGGTCGTCAGCCTGAATCCGTTTTCCGAGACCTGGCGCAACATCGGCTTCGCACGTGCCAATCGCACGGTTTTTCTGTCGATTCTCGGCATCTCCTGGTTCTGGCTCTACGGAGCGCTCTTCCTGGCGCAATTTCCGGCTTACGCGAAAAACGTACTCGGCGGTAGCGAAGCTTCAGTGACGCTGTTGCTGGCAGTATTTACGATCGGTATCGGCCTCGGTTCGTTGCTCTGTGAGCGCCTTTCGGCGGGGCACGTCGAGATCGGGCTGGTGCCTTTCGGGTCGATCGGCCTGACGATCTTCGGCATCGACCTCGCTTTTGCCTCTCCCGGCCTCCTGCCGTCGTCGGCGCCACTGGCCCTGACGGACCTGCTGGCAATGGCTTCGACCTGGCGGGTGCTGTGCGACCTGCTGCTGCTCGGCCTTTTTGGCGGCTTCTTCATCGTCCCGCTGTATGCGCTGATCCAGTTGCGCAGCGCGCCGCAGCAGCGGGCGCGGATCATCGCCGCCAACAACATCGTCAATGCCTTGTTCATGGTCGTCGGCTCGCTGGCGGCGGCCGGCCTGCTCGGCGACGGATTGACGATTCCGGCGCTGTTCGGGGTGGCGGCGGTCTGTAACGCGGCGGTGGCGATCTACATTTACAGCCTGGTTCCCGAATTCCTGCTGCGCTTTGTCGCCTGGCTGCTGGTGCATTCGGTCTATCGGCTGCGGCAAAGCGGGCTCGAACACCTTCCCGAGGAGGGACCGGCGATTCTGATCTGCAATCACGTCAGCTTTGTTGACCCGCTGGTGATTTCGGCGGCGAGCCGGCGGCCGATTCGTTTCGTGATGGATCACCGCATCTACCGGACGCCGCTGATCGGCGTGGTCTTTCGCCACATGCACGCGATTCCGATCGCGCCGGCGAAGGACGATGCGGCGATGATGGAGGCGGCGTTCGAGGAGGTCGCGCGCGCGCTCGAGGCGGGCGAGTTGGTCGCGATCTTCCCGGAGGGGAGAATCACCGATACCGGCGAGCTTTATCCGTTCCGCCCCGGTGTGCAGAGGATCGTCACGCGAACGCCGGTGCCGGTGGTGCCGATGGCGCTGCAGGGCCTGTGGGGAAGTTTTTTCAGCCGCAAGGACGGACCGGCGATGAGCAAACCGCTGCGCCGGGGAATGTTCTCGAAGATCGCGCTGGCCGTCGGCCCGCCGATCGCGCCAGCAGCGGCGACGCCCGAACACCTGCAGGCGGTCGTCGCCAGCCTGCGCGGCGACTGGCGCTAGCATACCGGCGATGGGAACCTCGTGGGCCAGCGTGCGCGAGCGGCTCGATCGCTACGAGCGGCTGATGCGCCTGGATCGTCCGATCGGCATTCTGCTGCTGTTGTGGCCGACTTTGTGGGGTCTGTGGCTTTCGGCGCGCGGGAGGCCGAGCTGGACGGTGGTCTGGCTGTTTGTCCTCGGCACGGTTCTCATGCGCTCGGCGGGCTGCGTGATCAATGATCTGGCTGACCGCGACTTCGACCCGCACGTCGAGCGTACGCGTCAGCGGCCGCTGGCGTCTGGCGAGGTCTCGGCGCGCGAAGCGTGGTGGCTGTTCGTCATCCTTATCGCCTGCGCTTTTTCACTCGTCGTCCTCTTTCACAGCGGGTTGTTGGTCGGACTTTCGGTCGCTGCGCTGTTTCTCGCCGCCAGTTACCCCTTTACCAAGCGCTTTTTGGCCATCCCGCAGGCGTATCTGGGGATCGCGTTCGGCTTCGGCATTCCAATGGCGTACGCCGCGCAGCTCGCGCGCGTGCCACCGGAGGCGTGGTGGCTGCTGTTGGCCAACATTTTTTGGGCGATCGCCTACGATACCGAGTACGCGATGGTCGATCGGGCCGACGACTTGCGCATCGGCATCCGCACGTCTGCGATCACCTTTGGTCGCGCCGACGTGGCGGCGGTGATGGTCTGTTACGCGCTGGCGCTGGCAGTGCTCGCCTGGGTAGGGCTGCGCATCGGTCTCCACGCTTGGTACTGGGCGGGACTCGGGGTGGCGGCGGCGATCGCCGCCTATCACTACACGCTGATCCGGGAACGCGACGCGCCGCGCTGTTTCCGAGCCTTTCTGCACAACAACTGGTTTGGTGCCAGCATATTCGCCGGCATCGCACTCGATTTCCTGTTCGCCAAGGGCGTCTCACGATGAAGCTCAAAATCTGCTCGGCTTGCTTGTTGGTTCTGGTAAACAGTGCCTTGCACGCAACGGAGGACGTTCGCCAGTGGGTCTCGCTGCCGGCGGCAGCGGAAGCCAATCTGCGCGCCGAGATGCGCGCCAGCCTGTTGGCGTTGAACGAAATTCTGACCTTGGTCGCCGCCGGCAAGTACCCGGAAGCGGGAACGCTGGCCGAGAAGGAACTCGGTGTTTCGGCGATGGGCAAGCACCGCAGCCAGCCGGTCGATGCGCGACCCGGAGTGCACATGCCGTCGGCGATGCACGCCGTCGGCATCGAGGGCCATCAGGCGGCGAGCGCCTTTGCCCGCGTTGCAGCGACCGGCGACGGCGCACGGACGATTGCCGCGCTGCCGTCGCTGACCGCCGCCTGCGTTGCCTGTCACTATGCCTATCGCCTGCGATGAGGTATCACGACCTGCGCGACTTCATCGCCCAACTGGAGCGCCTCGGCGAGTTGAAGCGAGTCGCGGTGGAAGTCGATCCGCGACTCGAGATGACCGAAATCTGTGACCGCGTGCTGCGTGCCGGCGGTCCGGCGCTGCTCTTCGAGAACCCGCGCGGGCATTCGCTGCCGGTACTCGGCAACCTCTTCGGTACTCCGCGTCGAGTTGCGTTGGGCATGGGGCAGGAGTCGGTGCTGGCGCTGCGCGAAGTCGGCAAGCTGTTGGCCTATTTGAAGGAGCCGGAGCCGCCGAAGGGACTGCGCGACGCCTGGGAGAAGTGGCCGGTGCTCAAGC
>CAYQVH010000020.1:0-75563 GCA_964420975.1 uncultured Candidatus Accumulibacter sp. | reverse complement strand
CGCCGCGAGACTGGGCGCCGATCCGGCCACCCCGCACCAGACGAGGGACACCGCACAAGGAACATGACTGACCTCAGACGTTCGGAGACACCAGGATTATTGGCGCTTATGGCCGTGTGACCGTCGGTCGCTGTACGCCGAGCATCTGACGTAAAGCGCATGCTAGTACGCACAGTAGTCAACGACTGTACAGTTGTCAAGGAGTTTGCACGCGGAGTTGAACGCGGCGCTGCGCGCCAGTGCGGAAGGGGGCGCGGATGCGGGCACGGGAGCGGGTGCGCCGAGAGAGGAGAGACGCGCTGGCCGGGAAGGCGGTTGGCGAACCTAACCGCGTGTCCGGGATTGCGGTGGCGTCAGTGCCGCGTGTCTTTGTCTCTCGGCGCTGTCGGGTAAGCGCTTGCCGAAAGAGTGCGGCGCAACCAAGTGAGCACGGGTTCCGCGCACGCCTGCCAGCCGTCGTCGACGATCATCGCGTGTCCCGCTTCGGGAACGAGGTGCAGCGGCGCACGCCAGCGCTTGGCGACGCGCTCGGCCAGGTACGGCGCGAAGACGCGGTCTTCCTGGCCGCCGACGACGAGCAGCGGCCGATTCGGGGTTACACGCGGCCAACGCCAGGCGAGGAAGGCGAGATCGGCAATGGCGCGCAGAGACTCGTTCTGCACCAGGCCGGCAAATTCGAGCAGTTTGCTGGTCGTCGTGCGCGGGGTGAAGTAGACGTCTTTGACCAAGGTCAGGCTGCGGTCGTCGAGCACACCGCGCGACAGGTCGGCGACGGCGGTGAGAAACGTCGGATGAGACAGCAAGAGTCGGGTCGCCGATTCGAGCGTACCGTTCGGCGGTACTGGCGATAGGAGCACGCCAGCGCGTGCCGGTGAACGTTCGAGAAGACGCTCGACGATCACGGCACCCATCGAGTGCCCGATGAGTACGGGTGGCGCGGGCAATCGGTCGAGCACTCCGCCGACGTCGTCGACGAAATCGTCGATCCCCAGCGTGTGCAGTTCGGCTGCCCCGTCGCTCTTGCCGTGTCCGCCGAGGTCGACGGCGTAGCAGTCGTAGCCGTGACCGACGAAGAATGGGAGGAAATGCACGTCCCAGCAGCGCGCGTCGACGTAGCCGCCATGGACGAAAAGCAACGGCGGATGCGACGATGGCGACGCCGGGGGACGATGCATGACGTGGATTCGCCGCCGGCCTTGCGGCGGCGGGAAGGCGTCCCTGCGCGCGAGGCGCGCTGCGTCAGACGCGGGCACTGTCGCGCTCGGCAAGGCGGTCACGATACGCTTGCAGATGCGGCATCTGCTCTTCGCCGGGCCGGAATCGCATCAGGCCGCGAGCGAATTCGAGCGCACAAAAGGCGGTGATGTCGGCGATCGTAAAGCGCTCGCCGGCGACATACGGTCGTCGCGACAGCTCCTGGTCGAGCCAGCGCGCGACCTCGCGGACCTTTTCCCCTTGGGCGCGTCCGAAGTCGGGGAACTGCGGTTTTTCCAGCGGGGCAAGGCCGGGATGCGTATGGCGAATCCAGTGGGCGATGCCGCCGAACAGATACAGCTCCATACGACGGTCGGCCATCTCGATGAACGCGCGTTCATCGAAATCACGCCCCATCAGGTTCGGCTCCGGCGCCAGCCCCTCCAGATAGGTGCAGATCGCCCGCGTCTCGCCGAGCACGCGACCGTCGTCGAGCTCGAGCACGGGAACCTTGGCCAATGGACTCTTTCGGCGAAAGGCGTCACTCCAGTGCTCGCCGACGCCCAGATCGACGATCTCCTGCGTAATCTGTGACAGCCCCTTTTCGGCGATGAACATCAGAACTCGTCGTGGATTGGGGGCCCGGGGGGCGACGTAGAGTTTCATCGAATGCCCTCTGCGCGGTGAACGGTCAAGGCGTTGGAAAAGTCGTGGAGGTGTTTTGGCGGCCGTCGGCAGCGATTCCCCGTTCGACCATCTGCAGCGCTTCGGCCGCAAATTTCCGCGCCAGATCGTCGCTGGCGTCGCGGTCGAGGGCCGAGGGGGGAACCGTGATGCCGCGCGCGACCGCCGGACGCGAGCGGATGTTGGCCAGCCAGCGTTGCAGGTGAGGCAGGTCGTCGATCGCCACTCCCGACCAGCGGTGCGTGCGCACCCACGCCCAGTTGGCGATATCGGCGATCGAGTAGTCGCCGGCGAGAAACTCGTGTTCGCCCAGGTGACCGTCGAGCACCGCGAAAAGTCGCCGGCATTCGGCCTGATAGCGGCTGATGGCCAGCGGAATTTTCTCCGGCAGGTAACGGTAGAAGACGTTGGCCTGCCCCATCATCGGACCGACGCCACCCATCTGGAACATCAACCACTGCAGGACGCGCGACCTCGCCTTGCGCTCAGTCGGCAGCAGTCGGCCGGTTTTTTCAGCGAGGTAAATCAGGATCGCTCCCGATTCGAAGACGACAAAGTCGTCTTCCTCATGATCGACGATCGCCGGAATGCGGCCGTTGGGATTGATGGCGAGGAACCAGGGCTCCTTTTGTTCGCGTCCTGGCAGCTTGAGTACCCGCACCGTGTACGGCAGCGACAGTTCCTCGAGCGCAATCGAGATCTTGTGACCGTTGGGGGTTGCGGCAGTGTAGAGATCGATCATCGGTGCGAGCGGGCGAATGGAGCGCGCCAGCAACACGTGCCGTTGGCGTGCCGACATGATCGGCCAATCGCGCGTCGATGACAACCGCTGGCCGCGTCTTCGCTCGTCTCTGTGTCGTCTGCTGCCTGGCTCAAGACGATGCCGCGGGCGGCGGCAGATGCGCTATTTCCTTGTCTGAGGCTTTGGGTCTATCATCGTTGCAGGGCGTCGCTACGAGGTCTGATTGCCATGAAGTCGATCGCAGTGCCACCGAAGCCTGCCGAAGATGGCCTCACCGGTGCTGCCGCTGCGCACGCCGGGTCGGACGACCACGGGATTGACGCTCCGCTGGCTCCCCCCGGCGCGGCTAACCCCTATCCGGGACTCGCGGCCTTCAAGCCCGAGGCTCATCCCTTCTTCTTCGGTCGCGACGACGATGTCGAGCGGGTTACCGAACGCTTGGTCGAAACCCGTCTGTTGAGCATCGTCGGACGTTCGGGCACGGGCAAGTCGTCGTTGGCGGCAGCCGGAGTCGTTCCGCGCCTGGCCCGGATCGTTGGGCCGATCCGCTACTGGCGTTGTGAGCCGCAGTCGAATCCTTGTCGCCAACTTGCCGAAGTGCTCTGTCGCGAGCAAGCTGCCAGCGGCGAGCCCATACCGCGTCACCTCGATGAACTGCAGCAGGCACTCGCCAGCGAGACGGGGACGGCGGCGGGCAAACACTCGGCGACGCCGTTGCCGGCGGCCATCGCCCGCTACTGTGGCAGTGTGGCAGGCCCGTCGGTCCTGCTCATGGACCAGTTCGAAGAATTGTTCAGTTGCACGCCGGCGGTCGAGGCGCGGCGCTTTCATTCCCTGCTCACGGCGCTACGGGCGATCGAGCAGGTTTACGTCCTGCTGACGCTGCGCAGCGAATTTACCGTGCGACTGATGGAGTGGCTGGGTGAAGACCTGTTTCGTGCGTCGTTGGTGGCGCTCGAACCGATCAAGGGTGAAGAACGGTTGCGGGCGATCATCACCGGGCCGGCGGCTGCCTGCGGCGTGCCGCTGCAACCGGAACTCGTGACGACACTGGTGGCTGCGGCGACCGCGACCAAGGGGGCGCTGCCCTTGATTGCGCTGACCCTGGAGAGGCTGTTCGAGCAACGCGACGCCGAACGTGGACTGACCTTGGCGGCGTATGAACGGATGGGAGGGCTGGCAAGCGTCGTCGAGAGCGCGGCCGCCGAGATTGAGCGTCTGGTCGCTTCACAGCCTGAGCTCGACGTCGCGTGCACTTATCTTTTCGCCGAACTGGCGACAGTGATCGACGGGCTTCCCACCCGGCGTCCGGTCGAGGTGGCGCCGTTGCGGGCCGATCCGCTGCTCGCCCGCGTCGTCGACGCGCTGCGCAGCCAGGGCTTTCTCGGCGACCCGGACGATCGGCATGTCGAGTTTGCCCATGACGCGCTGTTCAGCCACTGGCCGCGCTTGCGTTCGTGGTGCGAGCGTTACCGGGAAAGCCTGTCGTTGCGTCGACAGGCCAAACAGGCGGCGCGCGACTGGTTACAGGCGATGGAAAGCGTCGGCGCAACCGCGGCGACGAGCCAGGCCGACACCTTGCGCTGGAGTTGGGAACGGCAGAAGCCGGTGTTGCTCTCGCTGCTCGACCTCAACAGTCGCCCGCTGGCGGCAGACGACGCCGACTTTTCGGACGCCGGCATTGCCGCTTGGTACGCGCTGGAAGATGGGCTGGAGAGAGGATTGCGCCGCTTTCTCGAACCGGAGCCGTTGCGCCTGCTGAGCGAACTCGCCAGTGACGATACGCCGCACCATCGCCGCGAGGAGATTGGCTTACGTTTGAATCAGATGGGCGACCCCAGACGCGGCGTCGGTCTGACCGCCGGCGGCCTGCCCGAGATCGCCTGGAGTGACGTTCCGGCCGGCGAAGTGCAACTTGAGGGCGCCGGTAGTCACGTCTATGCCGTCGCCCCGTTCCGCGTCTCGCGCTACGCGATCACTTGGCAGCAATACAACGCTTTCGTCGCTGCCGACGATGGCTATCACAATCGGCGGTGGTGGCACAAACTGTTGCAACGCAAGGTGCCGGGCGAAGTGCGTTGGGGGTTCAACAACTATCCGGCGATCAATGTCTGCTGGAGCGACGCCACGGCGTTTTGCCGTTGGCTCAGCGAGTGCCTGCAGTTGGCTGGACCCGAGCGGATCCGCCTGCCAACGGAGTGGGAGTGGCAGTGGCTTGCCCAGTCCGGAGCTGCCAGACACAAGTATCCCTGGGGCGACGACTGGAATCCGGCGCGTGCCAATGGCCGTGAATGCGGTGTCGGCCGCACGATGGCGGTGGGCATGTACCCGGCCGGCGCGCCCGCAGGAACGCCGGTTCTCGATCTTGCCGGCAACGTCTGGGAATGGTGTGCCAACGAGTACGACGCTCCTGCCAAGACGCAGGCCGGCGGCGACCGGTCACGAACCATGCGCGGCGGATCCTGGCTCGATTATCCGGGCGACCTGCGAACGGCCAAGCGCGAGTACTTCGCTCCCGAAGATCGCGATGGGGACATTGGTTTTCGTGTCGTTCTGGCGCTGCCGCTTGAACCGGCTTGAGCGGAAGTCTCCGCTGCCGATCGGCGGTTACGGGGCGGCTTTGAACTCACCGTCGCGTATCGTCCAGAGGTAACTGTCGCGCTGCGTGTCACCGTAAGCGTCAAAGACGATGGGCGACTGGGCGCCGGCAAACCGGCTGCGGCGGATGATCGCCTCCTTCAGTGACTGCTGTGGCTGTCGGATGGCCAGCGCATCAAGCGCGACGTTGGTGGCGTCAAACGACGTCAGTCCGGGAAAGCCGGGTTGCTGCCCGAAACGCTCCAGGTAGGCGCGGTGAAACGCCAGGTAGCTGGGGGATTGGCTCTCGCGGTCGACGTACTGGGCAACGATGATGCCTTCAACCGCCTTGCCGCCGAGTTCCACCAGACGTTCGGTGGCAGCCCATTCCGAAGTGCCGATGCGAACGCGCGGGTGACGCATGCGCAGCTGTTGGATCAGCAGGGCCGTATCCACCGAGTTGGCGACGATGACGACTCCGTCGGGTTTGAAGGGCCAGCAAACGCGTCGCCAGATCCGACCAGGACGTGTTTTCGGCGAAGCGGATGGCGGCGACGATCGTCCCGCCTCGCGCCTTGAAGGCCTGCTGGAAGTCGTTCGACCAACTCTCGCTGTAGGCCTGGTTGCGTGCATCGTAGGCCAGCGCCAACTGCCTTGCGCCGTGGGCAAAATAGTACTCTGCCGACTTCGGCGCGTGCGCTGCCGTCGGCGCCACGACACGAAGGAACTGATCGTCGAGCGCCGTCAGTGCGTTGGTGGTGACCGTGGGTGAGAGCAGCGGTACGCCCGCCGCATTCATTTGCGGCAGGACGGCGAGCGCCATCGCGCTCGTCATCGGGCCGATGATCACTTCCACCTTGCGTGTCAGCAGTCGAGCCACCGCTTGCCGAGCGGACTCCTCGTCCTGCTGGTCGTCGGCGGCAATCAGCTCGATCGGCCGACCGTTGATTCCGCCTTGCCGATTACGCATTTCGACCGCGAGGAGCGCGCCGTTGCGACCACCGATGCCGAGATCGGCGACGCGTCCCGAGAGGCCGCCAAGAAATCCGATGCGGATCGGTTCCGGCGGCGAACAGGCGACGACCGCCAGGATCGGCAGGCAAGCCAGCAGGCTCCAGACGAGGAAATGGAGCCGGTTGAGCCAACGGTGACTACCCGCCCTGTCGGGTGTCGTTCGAAGCATCGTGAGACCCTCCGGAGCGTGTCGAACAGGCACGAATTGCCCCTATTGTACGCGCGGCTTACGGTCGGCGAAGCGCTCCATCCGTTCCGTCTGCGCGCTCGCCGCCGGCGTCGAGACACCGCTACCGGCAGCGTGTCGTCACCCATTCGGCGGCTTCCGCGAAAGCGCACGAAAAAACGCCAAAAACCCGATGATCCACGCGGCAAGCGATTGAAGAGGCGAAGGTTTCAGCGCTATCATGAAGGTTGTCGCCGTCTCCTTTCGCGGCGCCAGATGACCTGAATGGAATGCCTTCACTTGGAGAAGAATTGATGGAAAAGAGAACCCCGTCGCCCGCATCGTCAGCCGACAGTTTGTCGGCAGGGCCAACGCCGATCGAGTCTGGCGAGCCCGCGGTCGCCAAGCCGGCGGCTAAATCGACGGGGCGAAACCCGCGCACGCGTACCCCCTCTCCGGCAGCACGGGCCGCGCAACCACGGCGGGCGGCGGCGGGTGATGTCGCGCCGGCCCGAACTCCGCAGGCGATGGAAGTGTACGATGTGGCGGAAGCGGCGATCGCCGCCATTGAGCAGAAGAAAGAGGCTCTGCGCGACATCATTGCCCATGCTTCCGTTGGCGACGCGGCTTCACTGGCGAAGACGCTGGAAGCCATCATGACCGGTGCCTCGCCGGACGACCAGATGGCGCTACGCAAGGCGTTGATGAACAAGGAGACGCCACCGGCGGCGAAGCCTGCGACGAGCCCGGACGACGAGCTGGCCAGCGGCTGGCGCGACAACAATTCGTATCCCTACCGCAACCTGATGTCGCGTCGCGCCTACGAGCGGCAGAAGTATCGTCTGCAGGTCGAGCTGTTGAAGATGCAAAACTGGGTCAAGGAGTCGGGTCAGCGGGTGGTGATCGTTTTCGAAGGCCGCGACGCAGCGGGCAAAGGCGGAGCCATCAAGCGGTTTACCGAGCACCTCAATCCGCGCGGTGGTCGCGTCGTCGCGCTCGAGAAGCCGACGCAGGAAGAACGCGGCCAGTGGTATTTCCAGCGCTATGTGCGGCATTTGCCGACCGCGGGCGAAATCGTGTTCATGGATCGCTCCTGGTACAACCGTGCCGGGGTCGAGCGGGTCATGGGTTTTTGTACCGAGGAAGAGTACCAGGAGTTTATGCGCCAGACGCCCGAGGTCGAGCGTACGCTGGTCCGGAGCGGCATTCACCTGGTCAAGTTCTGGTTTTCGGTCAGCCGCAAAGAGCAGCGCCGGCGGTTCCGGGAGCGCCAGGTGCATCCCTTGAAGCAGTGGAAGCTGTCGCCGATCGATCTCGCGTCGCTCGACAAGTGGGACGACTACACGCGCGCCAAGGAGGCGATGTTCTTCCATACCGACACCGCGGAAACGCCGTGGACGGTCATCAAGTCTGACTGCAAGAAGCGCGCGCGCCTGAACGCGATGCGTTACGTTCTGCACAAGCTCAACTATGGGGGCAAGGACATCGAGGCAATCGGCGCCATTGACCCGCTGCTGGTGGGTCGGCCCCACGTAGTCTATGAGCCGGGCGGATCCGCGCTTCCGGGCGGGGAGCACACGGCGATCCTCTAAGCCTGCGGGCGGCGCCCGCTGTCACGTTGCTGCGAATAGCGTAAGGGTGCTTCGGCACCCTTACGCGTTTTGGGCTACACGAAGGATGCCGGTCGAACGGGTGCGCTGGAGAAGATGCGCCAGGTCAGGTACACGCGCCGAGCGCTGTACCGCGACTGCGATGTCGGGCGCCGCCTTGACTTCTGCCTAGGGCGAGCGCAGCATCCGGCGCAACCCGCCAACAGGGAGAACCGGCCATGAGCCCCTTGCTTGCCGACTTGAACCGTGTGCTGCCGGCGAAACAGGTCATCAGCGACGACTTGCGCCGCCTGGCGTATGGAACCGACGCCAGTTTCTACCGCATGATTCCTGAAGTGGTCGCCGTCGTCGAAAGCGAAGACGACGTGCTGGGCGTACTTCAGGTGGCGCGAACGCATCGCCGTTCGCTGACTTTTCGGGCCGCTGGTACCAGTTTGTCGGGGCAGGCGGTGAGCGATGCCCTTCTCGTCTTGATCGGTGAAGGCTTTGCGACGTGCGAGATCGCTGCCGATGCCGAGAGCGTTCGCTTGGGTCCGGGAATCATCGGCGGCGAAGTGAACTTCCGTCTGGCGCCGAGGGGACGCAAGATCGGGCCAGACCCGGCGTCGATCAACGCTTGCAAGATTGGCGGCATCGCGGCCAACAACGCTTCGGGCATGTGTTGTGGCACGGCGCAGAACAGCTATCACACCCTGCTCGGGATGCGCCTGGTGTTTGCCGACGGGGCGGTGCTCGATACCGAAGATCCGGCCAGCGTCGACGCGTTTCGTCGCAGTCATTCCGCTTTGCTCGCCGGCGTGCACCGCTTGGCCGAGGAAACCCGCGCCGACGCGGCCCTCGCGGCGAGGATTCGCCACAAGTTCAGGATCAAGAACACCACCGGTTACAGCCTTAATGCGCTGGTGGACTTCGAGGATCCGATCGACATCGTCTCGCATCTGATGATCGGTTCCGAAGGCACGCTCGGTTTCATCTCGCGCGTGACCTATCGCACGGTGCCCGAAGACCCGTTCAAGGCGAGCGCGCTGGTCTTCTTTCCGGGGATTGCGGACGCTTGTCAGGCGGTCATTCGCCTCAAATCGAAACCGGTGTCGGCGGTCGAGCTGCTCGACCGCGCTGCGCTGCGCTCGGTTCAAGGCAAGCCCGGCCTGCCGGCGTTGATCGGCCGCCTCGACAGCCGGGCGGCAGCGTTGCTGATCGAAGTCCGCGCGGAGTCGGCGACCCTGCTGCAAGCCAAGATCGCGACCGTCGGCGAAAGCCTGGACGGCGTCGCCACAATCGAGCCGCCGGTGTTCTCGACCGATCCGGCGACGTGCGAGATGTACTGGAAGGTGCGCAAGGGGACTTTTCCGTCGGTCGGAGCAATGCGGCGCGCCGGGACGACCGTGATCATCGAAGACGTTGCTTTCCCGATCGAGTCGCTTGCTGACGCCACGCTCGATTTGCAGGCGCTGCTGACGGCGCACGGATACGACGAAGCGATCATTTTTGGTCACGCGCTCGAGGGCAATCTGCACTTCGTGTTTACCCAGGATTTCGGCGATCCGGCGGAGATCGATCGCTATTCCCGCTTCATGGACGCCGTGTGCCGCCTGGTGGTCGAGAAGTACGACGGCTCGCTGAAGGCCGAGCACGGCACAGGCCGCAACATGGCGCCGTTCGTCGAACTGGAGTGGGGGCGCCAAGCCACCGATCTGATGCGCTCGATCAAGGCGCTCTTCGACCCGGACGGCTTGCTCAATCCCGGAGTCCTCCTGAACGACGACCCGCAGGCACACCTCAAGCATCTGAAGCCGATGCCTGTCGCCGAAGCGATCGTCGATCGCTGTATCGAATGCGGTTTCTGCGAACCGCTCTGTCCGTCGCATCGGTTGACGCTCTCGCCTCGTCAGCGCATCGTCAGCTGGCGCGAGCTGTCGAGGCGTCAGGCGGCAGACGAGGATCTCGGCAGCGTCGCCACCGATTTCGCGTACTACGGGCTCGACACCTGCGCCGGCTGCGGCCTGTGCTCGACGGCGTGTCCGGTTGGAATCGACACCGGCGCGCTGACTCGGCTATTACGAGGGCGTGGCCTGGGGACTGCAAGCCGTCAGGCCGGGCGCCTGACGGCGGGACACTTTGGCGCCGTGTCGACGCTTACCCGTGCCGGACTGGCGGTGGGACATGCGCTGACCCACGTCGTCGGCGACCAGCTGTTGCCGAAAGTTTCCGCCGGTGCGTGGCGAAAAACGATGCCGCTTGCCGGCAAGGCGCCGCTGCCGCGGGCGGCCTCGGGTGACCCGGTGGTCTATTTTCCCGCTTGTGGTGGGCGGATTTTCGGAGCGAACAGCGCCGATGAGGCCGGGCTTGGCGACGTGATCAGCGAGCTGCTGATCCGCGCCGGCTACGCGCCGCGTCTGCCGGAGGGTTTTGACCAACTCTGCTGTGGCCTCATGCTGGCGAGCAAAGGCATGGCCGACGAAGCCGAAGAGATGGCTGAACGCGTCACCCGCGCCTTGCTCAAGGCCGCCGACGATGGTCGCGGGGGCTTGTACCCGGTGATCATGGACGCCAGTTCGTGTTCGGCGCGGATGCAAAAGCACGTCGCCGGACGTCTGCCGCTGCTCGATTTTCACGAGTTCGCCCACGATGCCCTGCTGCCGCGTCTGCGCCTTCGACGCAAACCGGGCCCGGTGGCGCTCCACATCAACTGCAGCGTCCGGCGGACGGCAACCGACGCGAAGTTGCGCGCGGTCGTCGCTGCCTGCGTCGATCAGCTCGTCGAGCCCCCCGGCGTCACGTGCTGCGGCTTTGCCGGCGACCGTGGCTTCGTCGTGCCGGAACTCAATGTGCATGCCCTGCGCCGGATTCACGACGCCTTGCCGGTGGCGTGCCGTGAAGGCGTTTCGACCAACCGTACCTGCGAGATCGGCCTCACCGAGGAAACCGGTCGCCCTTATCGTTCGGTCGCCTATCTGCTCGAGGAATGCAGCCGCGACGAAGAACTTGGGGCTTGCTGAGCGGCTGCTTCGGCGCTGCAGCGGCTGACGGACGAAAAGGCGCTTCCCGTCTGCGCGCCAGGAACGAAGCGGGCAAGCAGCGCGTCGTAGCCCTCGGGAGTCCACAAGCGATGACCGGCGTCGAGGAACGCGCGCACCTCGGTTGCGTCGGGGGCCGAGCGGTAGCAGCGTAGGCGCTTGTCCTGCGCCGAAGCGCGCGGCGGCTCGCCGCGTGCGAGCCCGTCAAGCAGCGCCAGCAGCGGATCGATCGCCAGCGGGTAGATCTCGGCGATCTGGCTGAGGAGGCCGAGCGGGCGGCGGTAGGGCAGTCGTCGCTGCGCGATGATCGGTCCGCTGTCGATTCCGGCGTCGATGTAATGCAGGCAGCAGACGAGTTCCGCCTGGCCTTCGGCGACGCTGCGCATCGGTGCGAAAAGCCCCGCATAGCGTGGCAGCTCGCCGGGATGGACATTGACCACGCCGTAACGCGCCGTGGCAATCGTCGCCGGTGTGAAGATCTGGCTGAAACGCGCGGAGATCATCAGATCGGGTGCGAAAGCGCGCAACTCGGCGATCGTCGCCGCCGAGTTGATATCGGCGACGACTCGACAGTCGACGCCGTGGCGCGCCGCGAGGCCGGCGAAACTCGTCCATTCGCCGGTCGCTGGCAGCTGCCGATCGAGCGCCGGAAACAGCGTCTGCAGTGGCAGCGTGCGTTCGAGATAGGCGAGTTCGGCGAGTTCGGGGACGCTCTGCTCGGCGGCCCGCGTCTTGTCGGCCAGCAGCACGCGCAGGGGGTGTCCGGCCAGGCACGGCAGCAGACGGTTGAGGAAGAGGCAGCCGTGCAAGTCGCGCTTGACACAGATAATCAGTCGCATGATTTTCCTTTGTCGGTGGCACACTCGGCACCGACAACTTCAGCGATGTCGAGCAGGGGTAGTGGAGGATAACGCTGCAGCCGATGCGCGACGCGCAGATTGATCAGGTAAGCGAAATGGCGTGGTCGTTCGACTGCCAGCTCGCCAGGGGCGACGCGATCTTCGAGGATGCGCAGCGCCAGGCGGGCGGTCATGCGGCCGATGACCTCGTAGGGAATAAACACGCCGAGCAAGGCATTGGCGTCGGCGACAGGGCGTTCGGCCGCGGCGAGTACCGGCAGGCGGTGTGCCAGCGCGCTGGCCGTGACTAGGCGCCGCTGGCTGTTGAGGAAGCTGTCGGGCGAGAAATAGAGCAGGTCGACGCCGGCGGCGGCGAGCGCCGCAACGCGGCCGGCGACGCCATCGACGCGCGGTTGGCCGTGGTCGTCGACGGGCAGCGTTTCGGCGACCACGGTGAAGTCGAAGCGGGGCGCGAGCGCGCGCAGTTCCTCGAGACTGAGACGCGAGTTGAGTTCGACCGGGTTAATCAGAAAGCCCACTTTGCGAAACGGCAGGTAGAGGCGTGCCGCCCGCAGTTGCTCGCTGACTGGCAGCAGGTATAAGGTTCCGGCGACGTTGCGCCGTGAGCCGGCGAGGCTGGGAACCAGGCCGCTACGCACCGGATCGCTGACCGCCATGAAAACGACCGGAAGGTCGGTGATGTGGCGAGACGGGTCGACCGCGTCCCAGCGACCGACGGTTTCGAGGGCGACCGTCGTTCCCCAGGCGAGAACGAGATCCGGTCGCTGGCGTCGCACTTCGGCGATGAAGCCGGGAAGACGTCGCGCGTCTTGTTCGGCGTCGAGAAGCGTGAAGCGAACCGCGGTTCCCTGACGCCGGAAGTGCTCCTGAAAGGCCCTGCACGCTTCCTCGCAGCCACGATAGAGCAGCAGCATCACGTGGTAAGGGGCCGCCGCCATCGCACGCGGCAAGCTGCCAACGAACAAGACGAGGAAGACGAGGAAGACGACGAGCAGGCGCGCCCGGTGGGGTGTTCTCATCGCCCGCGCCGGGAAGCGAAGCAAAGCAGCGTTGCCGCAAGGACGGTGCTACCGATCGCTGCTATCGCCCAGGACCAGCCGGCGGCCACCAGCCAGAGGCCGGCCCAAAGCGGGCCGATGGCACTGCCCAAACGTTCGATCGTCCGCAGGACGACGGCGACCGAGGTCGCACCGGCAGCCGCACCGACTTCGCTTGCCAGCGCCTGCATCGGCGCTGCAGCGAGGCCGGTACCGACGCCGAGGGCCGCGATGGCCAGCCAAATCGATTGCTCGCCGGAGAGCCAGTCGCCCATGCCGGCGAGCGGGCCTGCTCCGATCAGCACGCCGCCGGCGACGGTTAGTGACCAGCGCCAGCCGTAACGGTCCGAGAGCCAGGAGGCGAGAGGATTGACCGCGGCAACCAGGACAAAGTAGAGCATCACGGCGCGGCCGATCGCCGCCGGACCGTAGCCGATCTCGGTCAGCGCCAGAGGAGTCAGATAGAACAGTAGACCAGCGAGCGCGAGTTTGGCCGGAACGGCGGCGCCGAACATGAGTCCGGCGAAGCGCCGGTTGGTCAACAGGGCGCGAACTTCGGCGACGGTCAGCGGCGGCGGGCTCGGTTGCGCGCTGAGCAAGCGCTCTGGCGGGCGGCGATACGCGGCGAGGGCGAGCAGGGCAAGCAGCGCTGAGGCGACGAGCACGGGGCGGAAGCCGAACTCGCCGGCAAGGACGCCGCCCAGTGCCGAGCCGCAGATCGCCGCCACCCCGACGGCACCGACAAAGAGCGCCAAGCCGCGGGCACGCTCGCCCGCTCCGGTGAGCGCGATCAGTTGTCGCTGGCAGGCGATCGTGCCGGAAGCGTAGCCGCAGGCGCAGAGGGCGCGCGCCGGTAACAGTTGCCAGTAAGACGTCGCCAGAGCCGTCCAGGTGAAGCCAACAACCGTCAAGACGACGCCAGCGGAGAACACCCGGTTCGCCCCCCAATGGTCGGTGGCGCGCCCGGCAAACGGAGTGGCGACGGCGAAGCACAGCATGTACGCGGCCATTGGCAGGCTGACCGCGGTGTCCACCGCGAGCAAGCCGTCGGCACGAGTCAAGGCCTTCACGTACAGCGGCAGAAATGCACGCGACAGTTCTTCGGTCAGGATCAGCAGAAACAAGGGCAGGCGCAGCGAGCGCAGGGCGCTGAGCGCCGGCGGTGCGGCAACGGTAGGCAAAGCCGCGACGAGCGCCAACAGAAGTTCGCGGAAGACGAGCGCGGCGGCAAGCAGGACGATGACGATGTCCATCGCCAGCTCGCGCAGGCGATGGGAAACAAAGCGTTCGTCGCTGGCGACGGCGATCCGGGTACTGCCAGCGGCACGCTCGACCCAGTCGCCGCGGGCTGTGCCGTGCTCGGCGATGACGTGCCCGTGTTCGTCGGTCAACCGGACGGCGGAGATCTCCGGGTGACGCGACATCAGGTCGGCGAAGGTTTCCTCGATTCCCGGCAGCTGGTGAAGCGGAATGCCGAGGCGGCTGGCCCGTTCCAGCTTTCCCGCCAGCAGGCTGGCGACGCCGGCAACTTTGGCAGTAATCGCCGGGGTCAGCCGTTCGGCGAACAGTCCTTCTGCCTGCCAGGCGATCAAGGCGCCCGTGGCCAGCGTGCTGCCCAGGGCGACGACCGACAAGCGGATGCGGAGCGAAAGACGCGTGCGGCGCAAGGCGATCAAGGCGGCCGGGGTGAGCAACAACAACAGCGTGCCGGCCGCCGCGATACGCCACGCCAAGGCGGTCGCGACGTCGTTGCGCGCGGAGGCTAGCGGCGCCGTCGCCGCGCGCAGACGCAAAACACCGGCCAGTTCGTCGGTGGCGTCACGAATGGCGACTTCGACCTGTGGCCCGGTTGGCGGACGGTGGCGGACGAAGCCGGTGCTGGCAGACAAGGCGCGCCATTCGTCGGCGCCGATCAGGTCGCCAACGCGTCCTGGATCGTCGGCAAGAACGACGCGGCCGTGGTTGCCTTCGGCGCTGGCGACATCAATCCCGGCGATCGCCGGCTCGGCTTGTCGCAAACCGCGCACCATCGTATGCAGTGGCGCGATTTCCTGGGGTTGCAAACCACTGAGTACGCCCAGGCGCAAAGCGGCTTCGAGTGCGCCGGCTTGGGTCTCGATGCGTGACAACGTCAGTTCATCGAGCACGCTGCCATGTTTATTGAGCAACATGAAGCCGAGCAAGAGCAGTGTCAGGCACTGCGCGCCGACGAGCAACAGCGCCAGCTGCCACCGACGCAGGCGCGGTTGGCTGGGCGATTCGGCTGGCGGGCGGGCGTTAGACATCAAGCAGCGGTGGCGTCGTGTCGCCGAGCAAAATTCATAATACCATCTGTCCTGATGAACGCTCGGCATGGATGGTGTCTCGCCCTGGTGGCGGTGGCCGCAACCTTTCTGATGATGTCGCAGGAGCTGCGCGCCGAAGAGCGGCGCGTCGCGCTGGTCGTCGGCAACTCGGCGTACCGCAATTCTCCGCTCCGCAACCCTGGAAACGACGCCCGCGCGATCGCCGCCAGGCTGGCGTCGGTCGGTTTCGAGGTGATCCTGCGTGAAGACCTGCGCACGCGGCAAGTCGCACCGACCTTGCGCGACTTTCGTGACCGCCTGCAGCCGGGCGCCGTCGCACTCTTCTTCTACGCGGGTCATGGCATGCAGTTGAAAGGAATCAACTATCTGCCGACCATCGACGCCACGATCACGAGCGAGGACGACGTTCCGCTGAACAGTCTCAACGTCAACCAGGTGCTCGAAATCATGGAGGAGAGGAAGACCCGCCTGAACCTGGTTTTTCTCGACGCGTGTCGCAACAACCCGTTTTCTCGACGTTTCCGGGCCGCGGTCGGCGGCTTGGCGCGCGTCGAGGCCCCCTCGGGTACGCTGATCTCGTTCGCGACGCGACCGGGAAACGTCGCCGATGACGGCGGCGGCGAGCATGGCATCTACACCCAGCACCTGCTGAACCAGATTCCGGTGCCCAACCAGGCGATCGAACAGGTGCTGAAGCGGATCGTCCGTGGCGTCAAACACGATTCGGACGGGCAGCAGGAGCCGTGGATGGAGGGTAGCCTCGAGGGCGACTTCTACTTCGTTGGTGGTGCCGTGGTCGAGACCAACGGCCAGCCCTCGGCGACGATCGCAACCGAAGCCGCAAGCGTCGAGTTGACTTTCTGGGACAGCGTCCGCGGTAGCGACAATGCCGACGATTATCGCGCCTACCTGCAGAAATACCCTAGCGGGAAGTTCGCCGCGCTGGCCGAGACACGGTTGCGCCGCTTGTCGCCGCCGATGGACGGGACGGCCGGCGGAACGCTCGACCGCGATGGCGGCATCACCAAGGTCTTTCACGACTGCCCGCAGTGTCCGGAGATGGTCGTCGTTCCCGCCGGGTCATTCCAGATGGGCGCCTCGGTGCGCGAAGCCGGGAGTGGCGACTCCGAGCGACCGCGCCATCTGGTGACGCTGCGCGGGGCGCTGGCGGTCGGCCGCCATGAGGTGACGCGTGCGCAGTACGCCGCCTTCGTCAAGGACAGCCGGCATCGCAGCGAAGGGTCGTGTTACATCTGGGTCGGCGTCGAGTGGGTCAATCAGCCTGGACGCAGTTGGCGTGATCCCGACTTCGCGCAGAGCGACGACCATCCGGCAGTCTGCATCAGCTGGCACGACGCCAAGGCGTACGTCGGCTGGCTGGCGGCAAAGACCGGCAAGCCTTACCGCCTGCTTTCGGAGTCGGAATGGGAGTACGCCGCGCGCGCCGGGACGCGAACCTCGCGTTTCTGGGGCGACGATCCAGGTCTGGCGTGCGAATATGCCAACGTACACGACAGCGAGACGCAGAATGTGCGCCACTTTGAGTGGGAGGCGCACGAGTGTCGGGACGGTTACGTCGAAACGGCGCCGGTGGGCCGCTTCAAGCCCAATCCGTTTGGTCTCTACGATGTGCTCGGTAACGTCTGGGAATGGGTCGAAGACTGCAAGACGATCAACTACATCGGCGCTCCGAACGATGGTTCGCCGCGGATCGGCGACGACTGTCCGCAGCGTGTCTATCGGGGCGGTGGCTGGAGCGGCCCGGCGTCGGTGCGCGCGGCGACGCGCAACGGCAATCTGCCGAACTACCGCAGCCAACTGCTCGGTTTTCGCGTTGCGCTGCCGCTGGATCCGGCGGCGAAAGCCAAGCCTTGAGGGGGGGCGCCGGATACCCGCCGCGTTCCGGATTGGATGCGCCGAAGCACAATGAGTGGGAATGAGTGCGATTTTTCACCCGATGTCCCTCCGTTTTCGGCGCCAATCGTCCGGCGATGGGCTTGAAATTCGTGAAAATCTGCCCTCGCTTCCCACTATTGTTGCTTCGACCGATCAAGGGCGACGGGCTGCCAGCCGCTAGGATCACGGCTCTTGTGCTGGCGCTTTCAACAAGATGGCGATGAATCTTCTCCGGACGCTGGCGACGGTCAGCAGCATGACCCTGTTGTCTCGGGTGCTCGGCTTCGTGCGCGACTTCGTCATTGCTCGCGCGTTTGGTGCCGGCCTGTTGACTGATGCCTTCTTCGTCGCTTTCCGCCTTCCCAATCTGCTGCGCCGGCTGTTTGCCGAGGGCGCGTTCTCGCAGGCGTTTGTTCCAGTTCTTGGCGAGTACCGAAACACGCGCTCGGCGGGTGAGACGCGGCAACTCGTCGATCGCGTTGCGACGCTTCTCTTTCTGGTCGTCCTCGCGGTGACCTTGCTCGGCATGGCCGCGGCGCCCGTACTGGTTTATATCTCGGCACCCGGGTTCACGGATGACGCGGAGAAGTTCGCGCTCACCGTCAGCCTGACGCGGCTGACCTTTCCGTACATTCTCTTCATGTCGCTGGTCGCTTTCGCCGGCGGCATTCTCAATACGTGGAGCCGGTTTGCCGTGCCGGCATTCACGCCTGTGCTGCTCAACGTCTCGTTCATCGGCATGGCGCTCTTTGCCGCTCCTTTCTTTGCCCCGCCGGTCCTGGCGCTGGGCTGGGCGGTGTTCATCGGCGGCGCCTTGCAGCTTGCGTTTCAGGTGCCCAGTCTGCATCGCCTTGGACTCTTGCCGAGGTTTTCGTTCGTGCGCGGAGATCCCGGTGTACGACGCATCCTGCGCTTGATCGCCCCGGCGCTGCTCGGCGTATCGGTTGCCCAGGTGAGTCTGCTGTTGAACACGATCTTCGCTTCCTTTCTCGATACCGGCAGTGTGTCGTGGCTTTACTACGCCGATCGGTTGATGGAGTTTCCTGCCGGTTTGCTCGGCGCTGCACTCGGGACCATTCTCCTTCCCTCGCTCAGCCGCTGTCACGCCAACGCCGACCCTGACGAGTATTCGCGCTTGCTCGACTGGGGCTTACGCTTGACCTTCCTGCTCGCGGCGCCGGCGGCGGTGGCGCTGGCGGTGCTCGCCGTGCCGCTGATTGCGACGCTCTTCCAGCACGGCGCGTTCACCGCCGACGACGTGCTGCGCACGCGTGAGGCGCTGGTTGCCTACAGTGTTGGCCTGTTGGGCATGATTCTGGTGAAGGTGCTGGCACCCGGTTTCTATGCGCAGCAGAATGTCCGGACACCGGTTCGCATAGCCATTCTGTCCTTGGCACTGACCCAGTTGTTAAACCTGGCGCTGATCGGCTGGCTCGCGCATGCCGGTTTGGCGCTCGCCATCGGCCTGGCGTCGCTGGTGAACGCCGGGCTACTCTTTCACGGCCTGCGCCGGCAAGGCATCTATCTGCCGCAACCGGGGTGGCCGCGCTTCTTGTTCAAGCTTTCCGGAGCCGTGCTGGCGATGGGCGCGGCACTCGGCTTGAGCATGGGCGACACCGTCAGTTGGCTCGACTGGAGCTTGTCGCAGCGTTTACTGCGCCTGTCGCTGACGATCGTCTTTGGCGCCAGCGTCTATTTCGCTACACTATGGCTCACGGGCTTCCGCCTGCGCGACTTCAAGCGCAGCGCAGCCGCATGATCTGGACGAGGAGGAGAGCCGCAATGAGAGTGACGAGCAACCGTTTCACCGACGGACAGCAGATTCCTGGGGAGTTTGCCTTCTGTATCGCCGACCCCGAGCATCACGTCTGCCTTGGCGCCAACCGCAATCCGCCTCTGGCGTGGAGCGGGGCGCCGGTGGGGACGCTTTCGTTTGCGGTCATCTGCCACGATCCCGACGTGCCAAGCCAGGGTGATGACGTCAACCAGGAGGGGCGGATCGTCCCTGCTGCGTTGCCCCGGGTCGATTTCTTTCACTGGGTGCTGGTCGACCTGCCGCCGACCGTAAACGGGATTCGCGAAGGCGAGTTTTCAGACGAAGTGACCCCGCGTGGCAAGGGCGGGCCGCACGCCGCCCACGGTGCACGGCAGGGGATCAACGACTACACCGGCTGGTTTGCTGGCGACAACGACATGCGCGGCGACTATTTCGGCTACGACGGTCCGTGTCCGCCGTGGAACGACGAGATCGTCCACCACTATCATTTTACCGTTTTTGCCCTGGACGTCGCCCGCCTGGCCGTCGAGGGCACGTTTACCGGGCAGCAGGCGCGGGCGGCGATGGAAGGCCATATCCTGGCGCAAGCGAGCATCGTCGGCAGCTATACGCTCAATCCCGCGCTTTTCGCGTAGCGTTTGCGTCGGATTGGTTGGCGACTGTCCATACGGCGCCACCAAGAACCGCATAAAAAAGGGCCGCGATTGCGGCCCTTTTGTTGTCTGGATTCTGTCTGAATCTGGCGTGCGACTTACTGGACGACGCTGACCTCGACCCGGCGTCCTTCGGCATCCGCGCCACCGGTGGTCACTGCCGGCTTCTTGAGATCAATACGACCCTCGTCGATACCGACATTCTTCAGCGAGTCACGGACCGCGTGCGCGCGATTCTTGGCCAGTTCTTCGTTTTTCGCCTGGTCGCCGCTGGGATCGTGGAAGCCGGAAATCGCCAGCTTCACGCCAGGGTTGGCCTTGGCATGAACGACGACCACTTCCAGCGTCTTGCCGGCGTCGGCCGGCAAGTCGGCCGAGCCACTGGCAAAATAGAGCTTGGCCACGGGGACAACGGCGACGGCGACGACTGGCGCGGCTGCCGGTGCGCTAGCGGCCGGCTTGGCGGTCGAAGAGGGTGCCATCAGCGGCACGATCATCAGCGCGACGATGTTGATGATCTTGATCAGCGGGTTGACCGCCGGACCCGCGGTGTCCTTGTACGGGTCGCCGACCGTGTCGCCGGTCACCGCGCACTTGTGCGCGTCCGAGCCTTTGCCGCCGAAGTGACCGTCTTCGATGTGCTTCTTGGCGTTATCCCAGGCGCCGCCACCGGTGGTCATCGAAATGGCCACGAAGAGGCCGGTGATGATGGTTCCCATCAACAGGCCGCCGAGCGCTGCCGGGCCGAGCAGCAGGCCGACGATTACCGGCACCAGCACCGGCAGCAGCGAGGGGACAATCATCTCGCGGATCGCCGCCGAGGTCAGCATGCCGACCGCCCGCGAGTAATCGGGCCGCGCTTTGCCTTCCATGATGCCTTTGATTTCCTTGAACTGGCGGCGGACTTCGATGACCACCGCACCGGCAGCGCGTCCGACCGCTTCCATCGCCATGGCGCCGAACAGGTAGGGAATCAGGCCGCCGAGGAAGAGGCCGATGATCACCATGTGATCGGACAGATCAAAACGCAGGACACCGCCGAAATTGACTTCGAGCGCATGCGTATAGTCGGCGAAGAGAACCAGCGCCGCGAGACCGGCGGAACCGATCGCGTAGCCCTTGGTCACCGCTTTGGTCGTGTTGCCGACTGCGTCGAGCGGGTCGGTAACGTCGCGCACCGACTTCGGCAGTCCCGACATTTCGGCGATCCCGCCCGCGTTGTCGGTGATCGGGCCATAGGCGTCGAGGGCGACGATGATGCCCGTCATCGACAGCATCGAGGTGGCTGCAATGGCAATCCCGTAAAGACCGGCCAGCGCGTAGGTGACGTAGATCGACGCACAAACGGCGATTACCGGCAGCGCGCAAGCCTTCATCGAGACGGCGAGACCCGCGATGATGTTGGTGCCGTGGCCCGTGGTCGAGGCTTCGGCCACCCGGCGGACCGGAGAGAAGTCGGTGCCGGTGTAGTACTCGGTGATCCAGACCAGTGCTCCGGTCAGGATGAGACCGATGGCTGCCGACCAGAAGATGTTCATCGACGAAATCTCACCGCCGGCGACGGCAATCTTGTCGCCAAGCAGCATCTTGGTGACCGGATAGTAGGCGATCAGGGCCAGGATGCCGGCAACCGCCAGACCGCGGTAGAGGGCGTTCATGATCTTGCCGCCCTCGCTGGTCTTGACGAAAAAGCAGCCAATGATCGAGGCGATGATCGAAATGCCGCCGAGCACCAGCGGATAGACGACGAGGTTGTCGCTGGCGCCGGCGACGCCCTTGAGCATCATCGCGCTGAGGACCATGGTGGCGACGACGGTCACGCCGTAGGTTTCGAACAGGTCGGCGGCCATGCCGGCGCAGTCGCCGACGTTGTCGCCGACGTTGTCGGCGATCACCGCCGGGTTGCGCGGGTCGTCTTCCGGGATCCCGGCCTCGACCTTGCCGACCAAGTCGGCGCCGACGTCAGCGCCCTTGGTGAAGATGCCGCCGCCAAGACGGGCAAAGATCGAGATCAGCGAACCGCCGAAAGCGAGTCCGACCAGCGGCTCGACACTGTGCTGCAGATCTCCGCCGCCGCTTCTGAGAAAGGCGTAGTAGCCGGCAACGCCCAATAGGCCCAGGCCGACGACCAGCATGCCGGTAATCGCGCCGCCCTTGAAGGCAACCCCCAGCGCGTCGGCAATGCCATTACGCGCCGCTTCGGCAGTGCGAACGTTGGCGCGTACCGAGACGTTCATGCCGATAAAGCCAGTGGCTCCCGAGAGAATCGCACCGATCAGAAAACCGATCGCCATCAGCTTGCCGAGAGCCACCCAGATGACGACAAAGAGCGCCACACCGACCATACCGATCGTTGTGTACTGCTTGGCCAGATAGGCCGAAGCACCTTCCTGGATGGCGGTGGCGATCTCCTGCATGCGCGGGTTGCCGGCGGGCAAGGACAGTATCCATTTCGTCATTGCAGCTCCGTAAAGCACCGCAATGACCGCGCACACGAGTGCGAACATCAAGAATGACGACATAAGCAACCTCCCTCTCAAAAGTTCCCCGAACCTTCGGGACGGTTCCCGCGGGTCGGATTGTCAGCCACAACTAGAGCTGCAAGTCCAGACGACGATCGCAAAGCGGCCGATTGTCGTCCAGGTATCCACCAAAAGGTAGCGCGCTACTGGTACCCCAGATCCTCGCCGTCGTTTCCCGTCGTTCGACTAGTCGGATCGACGAAAAATCGGGCGTTTGCTGCCAGTCACCCACCACTCGCCAAGGCGACCGCAAGCTATTGCAACGCCTCGAAAGCGGCCTGCCGTATGGCATCAACACTGCCGACACCCGCGACCATGCGGCACTTGGGCGCACGCGGATCGCCGCTGGCCTCCCAGGTCCGGTAATAGTCGAGCAGGGGTTTAGTCTGCCCGTGATAGACCTGCAGCCGCTTCCTTACCGTCTCTTCGCGATCGTCATCACGCTGGATCAATTCCTCGCCGGTGACGTCGTCGCGGCCTTCACGCTGGGGAGGATTGAAGCGAATGTGATAAGTGCGGCCGGACGCCAGGTGTACGCGCCGGCCGCTCATGCGGTCAATGATTTCGCTGTCGGCAACGTCGATTTCGAGCACGAAGTCGAGCGCGATGCCGGCTGCCTTCATCGCTTCGGCTTGCGGCAAGGTGCGCGGAAAGCCGTCGAACAGATAGCCTGCGCGACAGTCGTCGCCTCGCAATCGATCGTTAACCAACCCGATGATCAGGTCGTCCGAGACCAAGCCGCCGGCGTCCATCACCTTTTTTGCCTCGGCGCCAAGCGCCGATCCTGCCTTCACGGCTGCCCGAAGCATGTCGCCTGTGGAGATTTGGGGAATGCCGAATCGCTCCCGGATGAACTGGGCCTGGGTGCCCTTTCCGGCGCCAGGCGGACCAAGCAGTATCAGCTTCATGGTGCGCTTTCGATCAGGCAGTTCACAAAAAAAGTATTAATGATCAATTAATTAAAACGTCGCTTGGGGCCTTCCCCAGCACGTTGTCTTGACCGACAGGCGGAAACTTACCCTCAAACGGGCGTACGGTCAAACCTTTTCGAACCATTTCTGCATTCGTTTGGCGTCGTCCAGGGTGTCGACGCCGGCAACTGGCGGGTCGCTGGTGAGGACGACGGCGATGCGGTAGCCGTGCCACAGCGCACGGAGTTGCTCCAGCGCTTCCAGGTTTTCGAGCGGTGAACCGGCCAGGGTCGAGTAGGTCCGCAGGAAACGAACCCGGTAGGCGTAGAGCCCGATGTGCCGATAGGCCGGCATTGCAGGCGGCAAGGTTTCTCCGCCTCCTTCGCGGGCAAAGTGGTCGCGCGCGTAGGGGATGGGCGCTCGCGAAAAGTAGAGTGCATCCCCACTGGCGGCGCAGACGACCTTAACCACGTTGGGGTTGAAAAAGTCGGCGGCGTCGGAGAGCGGATGGGCTGCGGTCGCCAGGTCGGCGCCGGAATCCGCCAAGCGGGCGGCGGTGGCGGCGATCAGGGCGGGGTCAATCAACGGCTCATCGCCCTGTACGTTGACCACGATCGTCTCGTCAGGCCACACCATCCGCTGTGCCACTTCGGCGAGCCGATCGGTGCCGCTGGCGTGGTCGGACCGTGTCAGCAGTGTGTGCAGACCGTGATGCTCGCCCGCGGCAACGATTTCCGGGTGGTCGGTGGCGACGATCACTTCGTCGGCACCCGACTGCCGCGCGCGCTCGGCAACGCGTACCACCATCGGTTTACCGCCGAGGTCGAGCAGCGGTTTTGCCGGTAGGCGGGTCGACCCGTAGCGCGCCGGAATGACGACCTTGAAGCGTTCTGCGCCGACTCTCATCCGGTCTCGTCAGAGCCGACGACGCGGGCTTCGTCTTCGAGCATGATCGGAATCCCGTCGCGGATCGGGAACGCAAGCCGGCACGGAGAGCAGACGAGTTCGGCTTGCGACTTGTGGTATTCGAGATTCGCCTTGCAAATTGGGCAGACGAGAATGTCAAGCAGGCGTGCGTCCATGGAGTTGCTCCAGAAGTGTCTCGACCAGATCCGGTTCCCCAGGCGGCGCGTCAACCACCGCGTCGACGGGCAAGACCCACGCTTCGCCGGTCACCAGCGCGGCACATTTTACCGCATCTTTTTCCGTCATCAGGAGCACCCCCTCGCGGGCAAAGGCGAGGTCGGCCGCCCGGTAGGCGTGGTGATCCGCAAAAGCGTGTTCTTCGAAGTCGAGTCCAAGCGCCCGGAGTTGAGAGAAAAATCGGCGTGGATTGCCGATCCCGGCGATCGCGTGTAGGCGCCGGCTGCGCAGCGCAGCCGCGTCGCAACTTGTGCTGGCTGCGCGGACGGCCAGGAAGCGATCGCCGACGAGCTGCATGCTGAATTGTCGCGGCACACGCCGTGCCATGGGGACGGGCACTGGGGGGGTGCTGTTCCAGACCAAAGCGAAAGCGTCTGTCAGCCGCCGCCAGGGTTCTCGCAGGGGTCCGGCGGGGAGTAGGTGACCATTGCCACGACCGCGGCTGTCGACGACGGCGATTTCGATTGTTCGCTGCAGCCGGTAGTGTTGCAGGCCGTCGTCGGCGACCAGCAGATCGCATTCGGGGTAAGCGGCGAGCAATGCGCGCCCGGCCGCGACACGATCGCGGCTAATGAAGACCGGTACGCCACTACGCCGGGCGAGCAGCAACGGTTCGTCACCGACGTGCGAACAGTCGGAGTCCGGCTTGACTTCGTGCACTCCGCGTGCACTCCCGCCGTAGCCGCGACTGATGATTCCCGGCCGCCGGCCGCGCTCCTGCAGGCGGCGCACCAGCCAGAGCACGAGGGGTGTCTTGCCGCTGCCGCCGACAGCCAGGTTGCCGACGACGATTACCGGCACCGGCAAACGGTACGTGGGGAGGAAAGCGTGCCGGTAAAGTACGCGCCGTACGCCGCTGACCAGCGCGAACAGCCAGGACAGGGGCAGCAATGGCCAGAGTGCGGGGACCAGTTGCGGCCGGTACCACCACTCCGGAATGCGCTCGGCGAGCCCGCGCCGAGCCATCAGTGCGGCGACTGGGTGGCGAAGGAAATCCGTGGATAGCCGGCGGTCTGCGCGGCCTGCATGACGTCGATGACGCTCTGATGCGTTGCCTTGGCGTCGGCGTTGATCACGATCAGCGGTTCCTTTGCGTCGCCCGCCGCGCGGCGCAAGGCTTCGCTGATCGCGGCGACGCTGGGTGCGGCCAGCGGCGTCTTGTTGATCAGCACCTGGCCGCTGGCGGTGACCGCGACGCTGACTTCGTTGGGCGGTTCGGGCTGCTTGCTCGCATCGGCGGTCGGCAAGTTGATTTCCAGCCCGGAGAAACGTGCATAGGTGGTAGTCAGCATCAGGAAGATGATGATCACGAGCAGGACGTCGATCAGCGGAATCAGGTTGATCTCGGGTTCACTGATCGGTTGGTTGCGGCGGAAGTTCATCGCGACCGGCGTTCAGGACGTGCGTTCACCGTGCAGGACTTCGACCAGACGGATGGCCTGCTGTTGCATGTCGATGATGAAGCTGTCGACCAAGGCTCGAAAGTGTCGCCAGAAAATCATGCTCGGAATCGCGATCAACAGGCCGAAGCCGGTGTTGTAGAGCGCGACGGAAATGCCGTGCGCGAGCTGGATCGGGTTGCTGCCGCTTGGGGCCTGCGAACCGAAGATCTCGATCATGCCGACGACGGTGCCGAAGAGACCCATCAAGGGGCTGATCGAGGCGATCGTCCCCAGCGTCGTCAGATAGCGTTCGAGGTCGTGGGTGACGACGCTGCCGGCTTCTTCGATCGCTTCTTTCATGATTTCGCGCGAACTGCCGACGTTGCGCAGACCGGAGGCCAAGACGCGTCCGAGCGGGGATCCGGCTTCGAGGTCATTGACCAGTGCGGTGGTCGCGCCCGACTTTCGGTACTCGGCGACCGCCCGCTGCAGGAGGCCGGAGGGAACGACCTTTGAACGTCGCAGTGCCACCAGGCGTTCGATGATCAGGGCAACGGCAATGATCGAAGCCAGGAGCAACGGCCAGATCGGCCAGCCAGCGGCCTGTACGATGGATAACACCTAGTCTCCCGGGAATCTTTTCGAGGGCAGCACTTTAGCCTGCCGCGACGGTGCCGGCAAGTGCCGCCGCGCAACTCCGTCGTTGGCCGTCGTGGGGATGGTCTAGGGTTTGGCGACGGCCTGGCTGCCCGCCGGGAAAACCATCCCCTGGTCGCAGACGAGGAAATCGATCCGATTCTCAGCCAGGGCCTGAAGGGCTTCTTCCGGCCGGTTGATGATCGGTTCTTCGTGGGTGTTGAAGCTCGTGTTGACCAGCGTCGGCAAGCCGGTCAGTCGTTTGAACGCGTCGAGAATATCGTAGTAAAGCGGGTTGCTCTCGCGTTCGACGATCTGTGGCCGGGCCGTTCCATCGATATGGACGACGGCCGGAATCCGCTCGGCCCATTCCGGATTGACTCGGGTGGTGATGGTCATGAAACGACAGGCGTAGCGATTGCGGGGATTGATCTCATAGACGCGTTCGGCGTCGACGTCGAGGACGTAAGGGGCAAACGGCATGAACTCGGTTCTTTGTAGACGCTTGTTGATGCTGTCGTTCACTTCGCGCCGGGAAGGGCTGGCGAGAATGCTGCGTGCTCCCAGCGCGCGCGGACCCATTTCCATCGCGCCGTGGAAAATTGCCCCCACCCAGTTGTCGGCGAGCAGACGAGCGGTCTTCCCGGCGACGTCGGCCGTGCGCTCGACGCGAAAGCCAAGGTGCTCGCCAGCAGCGAGCAGATCATCGCCACGATACGGCCAGCCAAAGTAGACATGCCTGAGTCGATCACGCGACAGCCGGGCAAGTCCCTGACTGGCGATCCAGTAGTCAACGCAGGCGCCGACCGGCAAGCCTTCATCGCCCATCGCCGGAAAGATGAACACCTCGTGTATGCCGGGCAGCGCGGCTACCAGCTGGTTGAGACGAACGTTGGAAAACACGCCGCCGCTCATCGCGATGAAATGAGCCGGATGTTTGCGCAACAGCGTGCGCAGCCAGTTGATGACGACTTCTTCGGTAGCGATCTGGATCGAGGCGGCGATGTCGGCGTTCGACAAGCCGGAAAACAGCCGTCCGAGAGCCTCATGTAGCGCCTTGCCGCCAGTCAGGGGCGACGAAACCCGGCCTTCGTCGTCGACGACAAAAAGCGACACGATCTGAGCGGCGACCTTCGGTTCGCCGAAAGCGGCGAGGCCGGTGAGCTTGCCCTCGTGGCGGTTCGGCTTGAAACCACAGGCGGCGGTGGCGAAGGCGTACGCCAACCCGATCGACGCGGCCGCGTCTTGTGGCTGGTCGAGCAAGGTCTCTTCGCCGCCCCAGATTTGCTCCAGCCGTCCGTCGCCATAGCGGTAGGCGGAGTAGTGGGCGCCGTCGCCGCCGCCGTCGCAACTCACCAGCAGGACGTCGTCAGGCCAGTCGCAGTAGCGTAGCGACGACAGGATGTGGGCGCGGTGGTGGTTGCTGAAATGCAGCGCGACGTCGGCGCGCAGGCCCATGGTCTTGCGTAGTCGAGAAAAATCGAGGAAGGCAGCGGCGTCGAGGTTCTGGTGGCGAATGATCAGACTGCCCAGCGAACGGTCGCGGCGCTGGCCAAGCGCTTTGCGTCGCCAGTCGCGAAAAGGCAGTCCCTTGAGCCGGAAGCAGGACACCGGGAATTTCATGCGCGTAAACGCGACCGCGTCGACCTGCTGGCGACCGATGCCGGCAATGCGCAAGACTTCGTCGACCGACTGAAGATCGAAGAAGCCGCCATCGTTCTTGATGCGGTTTAGTCGTTCTTCTTTGCAGAAAGCGAGCAAGGTATCGTCGGCGAAGACGCAGGCTCCGGCATCGTGGCCGGTATGAATGCCGAGAATGTACATTCGGTCGTATTCCTCGTTGGCAATCGGGATGACTCGGGGAGCGGCGGCTAATCGGCTGCGGAGATCGATGCTGGACGTGGGGGGGTGGCGAACGTCTGGGCGCTCCGAACCATCAGGCGAGCATGCAGTTTTCGTCCAGGAAAGCCATGGCTTCACCGAGCGTGGTGTCACCGGCGTCGAGCAGGAAGCAGGTCGCATCGGGCAGGAAGTCGTTCCAGAGCGTTTCGAGGTCGGCCTGCATCGCGTGCGGCGCGCAATTTCGGATGAAGTCCGGCACCGCCGGGGGTTGCCAGGCTCCGCCACGTGCCTTCTGGATCATCCTACGGGCGGCTTTTCGGGTGAGGGTCGGCTGCGCCGGCGTCCCGGTCGCCAGGCAGAGAAACACGGTAAGCAGCGAGTGGTCGTCGGTCTTGCCACGGGTGATTTTCTGCCAGTCTTTGGCGACCATTGCGTCGACTTCGCTCGCCTCGTCTGGGCCTGAGTCGCGCAGCCAATAGAGCGGCTGCAGCCGATGCATGACGTGTTCGAGCGGTTGCCGGGGGTCGAGGATCAGCGGCAGGTCGTCGTCTTCGAGCTGGCGCAGTTGATGCCGGACGAGTTCGCGTTGCGTCTCGGGAAGGGTTTCCAGGCGCGCCAGCAGGCGTTTTCTCGCCCGGTCGCCGACGCCTTTTTTCCTTAGCGCGGTCAGCAAGCGGACGAAGGCGACGGCGTCGGGCAGACGCGGCGCCTTCTCGCCGCCGAGATGCACGAGCAGGGCGCTGCGAATCAGCGTTTCAGCCGCGATGGCCCACAGGTTCGCCCGCGTCTCGCCGAGTTCCTCGGCCAACCGGAGCGCCGCCAAAAGGGTCGTTTCATTGCGCTGGCGCTGGGCGAGGAGCTGCCGGTAGTCGGCCAGACCGCGTAACGACCACTCGGCGAGAAACTGTTTTTGCGTCTTGCTGGCGGGAATTCCGAGCGAGGTGTCCTCCGGCATCGCCCAGAGACGCTTGAGCATTTCCGATCCGCCACGCGAATGCGACAGAAAGGTGTCATCGCGCAGCGAACACGCGGCACGTTCCAGGTCGCCGCCGCTCGTCTGTTCGAGATAAAGACTCACCAGGTTGATCAGGCGGTCGCGCGCTTGTTCGATCGACGGGCGCAGGTACTTGGTACCAAAGTGGTCCGCGATTTGCACCAGACCCTTGGCGCCGTCGTCAGCGATCGCGGCCAGTCTCTGTCGATCGATGATCCCCTGACGAACGCCGTAGCTCAAGGCTCTGGCGAAAAACGCGCGGTTGTCAAAGACCGCCAGGGCCTGTTGCTCGTCGGGGCGGGTTGCCGGCATCGATCGGTCGCGTCGCAGTCGGCTAAAGTGCCGATTCCTCGTCCGCTTCGACCGGCGGCACTAGTTCGTGGTCGAGGTCGGGGCCGGGGCCGGGGCCGGGCTCGGCGTCAGCGCTTTCGATCGCCTTCGCGCGTGCGCGAAGGATCAGCAACACCTCGCGGAAGACTTCCGGCAGCTCGTAGCGCAACAGCCAGGTGAGCTCCATCCAGTCATGGTCGGTCACTTCGCTGTGGCTGACGATCGGCCGGTTGATCTCGTGATCAGAGAGCGCATCCAGTCGCTCGCTATCGTCGAGTTCGGCCAGGGAATGATCGCCTTCGTCAAAAAAATCGAAGCCACCGCTTCTGAAGAAGTGTTCAATATTTTCCAGACGGTCGCCAAGGAAGTCGGCCAGCGTGTCGCAGCCGCCGTCGATATCGCTGATCGCGGCGAGGAATTCAACCGGGGCACCGCCTGCGCGAAAGACGACCGAACTGATCATTCCGCGCAGGCGCTCGTGGTTGGCGTCGGCGTAGCGCCGTTCGAGTACGATCGCGCGGGCAAACTGCTCGGGGGTGACCAACAGGCCAATGATCGATTCGCGCGAGGAATCAAAGTCACGCATCACGGCGAGCAGGTCCTTGGCCGGGAAATCTTCGAGGACGGCGGTCAGCGCGTGGTCGCCTTCGCTGTCGACGAGTGCGACCAGCGCCCGTTCGGCGCCGACGACGTCGCCGGCACTGATCAGCTTCTCAGCCTTGATGCTGACCGGATGGTTCATCGTCTTACTCTCCGGAGAAACGATCTTTGTAATCGAAACCCTGTTCCGCCAGCCAGTCGGCACCCGCTTCGTCGAGATCGTAGTCGTCGTTCGCTTCTTTATCGTCGGTCGAAGCAGGCAAAGCGCTCGCCGTGTCGACGGGGGTGGCCGGTATCGCCCGCAGATATTCGACGCAGGCGGTCAACACCAGAAAGCGGTCGCCAGCCGTTTCCCGAAGGACCAAGGCTGCCAGTTCGGTGGCCCACGGCGCCAGTTCGATGCGCTTTTGCAAGGCCGACCACGACGGCAGGTCATCCGGCTCGCGAGCTGTGACCTCTCGCATGAAGTCTGGGTTGCGAAAGCTGAACGCCCCGTAAAAGGCGGGAGCAACCATTTCCGGACTGTACTCGAGCATCGGGATGAGCTGGGCGAGCTGGCTGCGCTTGGCTTGTAGCCGCTTGCCGAGGACGTCGTGGCCGCCGGAGTCGGTCGTCAGATCGTCGATTTCGGCTTCATAAGCCGCGCGCAGGTCGGTGAAGAACGACGAGGGTCTCAAGCCAGCACTCCTTCAAGATAGTTCTGCCAAATCTCGCGCGCCGTCGCCAGCGGATCTTCGAGCAGGTTGCGGCGGCGATTTGCGTCGTAAGCGACGCGCCGCAGACTGTCCGACAGGACGTCGTACGCGTCCTGGACATCGCGGAAGCGTTCGGCCGCGTCCGCCGACGGATTGCGGTCGGGGTGAAACTGCTGGGCCTTTCTGCGGTAGGCGAGCCGGATCTCGTCGTCCGAGGCGTCGCTGCCGATACCGAGTACGGCGTAATGGTCCTTCATCGCAATCTGTTCTTCCCTTGGCGTCGGTCGGGTTCCGCCGCCGGCCGGCGGCTCGATCGCTGGCCGTCTCTCGGCGATAGTTAGGTCATTCGCGCTCGGAAAGTTCGAGTCGCTGCCAGAGAATGCGGGTCAGGGCGACCTGGTTGAGCGTGTAGAAGTGTAGTCCAGGCGCGCCGTTGGCGAGTAGCTGTTCGCATAGGCGGGTAACGACGTCGAGACCGAAGGCGCGTATCGAGGCGCTGTCGTCGCCGTAGCTCTCGAGCCGGCGCCGGATCCAGCGTGGAATTTCGGCGCCGCAGTTGTCGGAAAAGCGCGCCAGACTCGAATAGCTCGTGATCGGCATGACGCCGGGGACGATCGGTACCTCGACACCGAGTCGTCGACATTGGTCCACAAAGCTGGCGTAGGCGTCGACGTTGTAGAAGTACTGCGTGATCGCCGAGTCGGCACCCGCTTCGATCTTGCGCTTGAAAGCCAGAAGGTCGTCAGCTGGGCTCCTCGCCTGCGGGTGGAACTCGGGGTAGGCGGCGACTTCGATGTGGAACCAGTCGCCGGTTTCCTGACGAATGAAAGAAACCAGTTCGTTGGCGTAACGAAAGGTTCCCGGCTGCGCCATACCCGAGGGAAGGTCGCCCCGCAGGGCAACGAGGTGCCGGATGCCGTGTGCGCGATACTGGTCGAGAATCGCGCGAATGCCGTCACGAGTTGAACCGATGCACGACAGGTGAGGGGCGACGCGATGCCCCTCGTTCTGGATCTCGATGACCGTCGCCAGCGTCCGGTCGCGAGTCGAGCCGCCGGCACCAAAAGTGACTGAAAAGAAACGCGGCTTGAGCAACGCCATCTCTCCCCGTGCCGCACGCAGCTTGGCGCAGCCTTCGGGGGTTTGCGGCGGGAAGAGTTCAAGACTGAAGATACGCGGCGGTCGGCTCATCGGTCAGGTCAACGAGGGTTTCTCGCCGGCGACGGCGAGCATTACAGCGGTGGGTGGTGGTGTCGCTCGTCATGCAGTCCCGAGCGCTGTTGGCAAGCCGTTCAACGGTAAAACGGTCGGGCAGCTTCCGGTCAAACGCGGCGCTGCCCGGCCCGGCGGACGCTTTTCAGTAGCGATAGTGGGTCGACTTGTACGGGCCTTCCTTCGGCACGCCGATGTAGGCCGCTTGCTCGTCAGTGAGTTCGCTCAGCTGCGCGTTGAGCTTCTTGAGCTGCAGGCGAGCGACTTTTTCGTCGAGATGCTTGGGCAAGGTGTAGACGCCGATCGGGTACTCGGCGGTTCGCGTAAACAGCTCGATCTGGGCGATCGTCTGATTGGCGAAGGAAGAACTCATGACGTACGACGGATGACCGGTGCCGCATCCCAGATTGACCAGCCGCCCCTTGGCGAGCAGGATGATGCGCTTGCCGTCGGGGAAGATCACGTGGTCGACTTGCGGCTTGATCTCTTCCCACGGATAAGCTTCTAGCGAAGCGACGTCGATTTCGTTGTCGAAATGACCGATGTTGCAGACGATCGCCTGATCCTTCATCCGCCGCATGTGTTCATGGGTGATCACATGATAGTTGCCGGTGCAGGTGACGAAAATGTCGGCCTTGTCGGCGGCGTAATCCATGGTCACGACGCGGTAACCCTCCATTGCCGCCTGCAGGGCGCAGATGGGGTCGATCTCGGTCACCCAGACTTGCGCCGAGAGCGCGCGCATGGCTTGCGCCGACCCTTTGCCAACGTCACCGTAACCGGCGATGACGGCGATCTTGCCAGCGATCATGACGTCAGTCGCGCGCTTGACGCCGTCGACGAGCGATTCGCGACAGCCGTAAAGGTTGTCGAACTTCGACTTGGTGACCGAGTCGTTGACATTGATCGCCGGAAAGCGCAGTTCTCCGCGCGCGTGCATCTGGTAGAGGCGATGCACACCAGTCGTTGTTTCCTCGGTGACGCCCTTGACGGCAGCCAGACGATCCGAGTACCAGCCAGGATCGCTGGCCAGGCGATTTCTGATCGAGGCAAAGAGGAGGCCTTCTTCTTCAGAAGTCGGACTCGCGAGCACTGACGGGTCCTGCTCGGCGCGCGCGCCAAGGTGCAGGAGCAGCGTCGCGTCGCCACCGTCGTCGAGGATCATGTTGCTGTAGCCGCCATCCGGCCAGTCAAAAATGCGGTGCGTATAGTCCCAGTACTCGGCGAGCGATTCGCCCTTGACGGCGAAGACCGCGATGTCGCCGGCAGCGATCGCCGCGGCGGCGTGATCCTGGGTGGAAAAAATGTTGCACGACGCCCAGCGTACGGCGGCGCCGAGAGCGGTCAGCGTCTCGATCAGTACCGCGGTCTGGATGGTCATGTGCAGCGAACCGCTGATCCGCGCTCCCTGCAGCGGTCTAGCCGCCGCAAACTCATCGCGAATCGCCATCAGGCCCGGCATCTCGGTTTCCGCGATGCGTATCTCGCGTCGTCCCCAATCGGCAAGGCCGATGTCGGCGACAGCGTAATCCCGGGTTTTGGTCAAGGTATCCATCAGCGTTTGGCTCCATCAGGGCTGTCACCGGGGACCAGCAGTGAAGCGAATCGCCGACGTTTGATCAGGCTGCGGCGACCCATCTTCCCTTCCCCGGTATCGGTTGGTCGGACGAGCGCCGTTAATGGAATCCGAGCCTAAGACCGTACGCCGACGGTCCTGCAGCGCTCCTCGGATCAAGCGGCAATTATACCCAACAAAGTTGCCGGGCGGCGCTTAGTAGGCCAGCGAGTCGTAGGGACGTCGTCGTCCCTGGATTTCAACGCTGACCTGGTTTGGCGCACAGAGGGCGACTTCGCCGGTCCGCGTCAGCCACCCTTGCCGAACACACAGTTGCCGCGGTCCAGGGTCGGCGGCGACCCGGACCCGCCCCTGGTCGACGACGACGGTCGTCATTCCCAGAGGCCCCGGTACTTCCAGCCGTCGATTGCGGGACAGATCCAGCTCGGAGAACAGTTCGCCGCTGCGTCTGACAATCGCCTTCTCGCCAATTCCCGCTTGCCAGGCGAACGGAAAAAGCGCGACGCACGTCACCGTGGCGACTGCGACCAGCAGCCAGTCGCCCGGTTTGAGCAGAGACAGCCAGGGCATCAGGCGTTTTGGCTCGCGTCCAGCGCAGGATTCAGCTCGCGGTGGCGGATCAGTACTCGCGCGCTGCTCTGAAAAGCGCGTGCGAGCCACTCGGCAACGTAGACCGAGCGGTGCTGGCCGCCGGTGCAGCCGACGCCAACTGTGAGGTAGTTGCGGCCATCGGCGACGTATCCTGGCAACCAGGCGTTGACAAAACGGGCGATGTCGGTGCGCATGCGGACGACCTCGGGTTCGGCTTCCAGAAACGCGATGACTGGTGGATCGCGGCCGGTGAGAAGACGCAAATCGGGTTCGTAATGAGGATTCGGCAGGCAGCGGACATCGAAAACCAGATCCGCGTCGAGAGGTATGCCGTTCTTGAAGCCGAACGATTCGAAGAGTAGCGTCAGGCCAGGTGACGGGCTGCTGCCGACGCTGCCGGTGATGAACTGGCGGACCCAAGTGCGCAGGGCACCGGCCTTGAGGCCACTCGTGTCGACATGGTGCCCGAGCGCCGCCAAGCCAGCCAGACGCTCGCGTTCTTCGCTGATCGCCTCGGTCAGAGTAAGTCCCTCGCGCGCCAGAGGATGCCGGCGGCGGGTTTCGGAGTAGCGCTTGATCAGCGTTTCGTCCTGCGCGTCGAGGAACAGGAACTGCAGTTCGAGATCGTTGGCGCGCAGAGCGTCAAGCTGCCACGGTAGCATGGCGACGCTGTCGCCGCCGCGAATGTCAATCACGACGGCGACCTTGTCATAGCCTTGCAGATCGAGTTGTCCGACGAGTTGTTGCAACAACTGCGACGGGAGGTTGTCGACGCAATAATAGTCGGCATCCTCAAGCACCCGGAGGGCGATCGATTTGCCGGAGCCGGACAAGCCGCTGATGAGAACGAGTTGCATATCGGACAGCATAACGGATGGATTACCACGCAACAAGCAAGCCGTACGATTTGGCCGGGTGAGCGCCGGGGGTGATCGCTGTTATCCTGCAGTGGGTTGATCACGGTGGCGCTTCCCGTAAAGCTGCTGAACGTTTACTGCCTGTACAACCATGACGCTGCTTGAACTCCCTTTTCTTGCTGCGCTGCGTGCCTTGCGGCGCGACCTGCACGCGCACCCGGAACTCGCCTTCAAGGAAACCCGAACGGCCGAGATAGTGGCCCGCGAGCTCGCTCACTACGGACTCGAGGTTCATCGTGGCGTCGCCCGGACGGGCGTCGTCGGCGTCTTGCGCAAGGGTAACAGCCAGCGTGCGATTGGCCTGCGCGCGGACATGGACGCGCTGCCTCTGCTGGAGAAGAACGATTTTCCGCACCGTTCGCGCCATCAGGGCCGGATGCACGCCTGCGGTCATGACGGGCACACGGCCATGCTGCTCGGTGCGGCTCGATACCTCGCCGAACGACACTCCGAGCTGGCGATCGACGGTACGGTGTACGTGATCTTCCAGCCGGCCGAAGAGAGCGAAGGTGGGGCCGCGGTCATGGTCGCCGAGGGCCTTTTCGAACGCTTTCCGATGGACGCAGTCTTCGGCTTGCACAACTGGCCCGGCCTGCCAGTTGGCGATATGGCGGTGATGCCGGGGCCCGTGATGGCGAGTACCTGCGCCTTCGAGATTGCGGTGCGGGGGCACGGATGTCACGCCGCGATGCCGCAGCAAGGTGTTGACACCTTGGTGGCCAGCAGCCAGCTCGTCCTCGCCTTGCAGACAATCGTCGCGCGTAACGTCAATCCTTGCGAATCGGCGGTCGTCAGCGTGACGCAGATCCACGCTGGCGACGCGTGGAACATCATCCCGGACGACGCGGTCCTGCGCGGGACGATCCGAAGTTTTTCAGCGGAAACGCAAGACTTGGTTGAGCGGGCGATCGAGCGCTTATGCGCGGGGATCGGTAGCGCTTTCGGTGCCCAGATTTCCGTGTCTTTCGACCGTTGCTATCCGCCGACCATCAATAGCGTTGCCGAAACCGAGATCTGCCGGCGGGTCGCGCGAGAAGTGCTGGGAACAGACAAGGTGCGCGAGAACGAGCTGCCGTCAATGGGGGCTGAGGACTTTGCCTACCTGCTGCGCGAACGACCGGGTTGTTACGTCTGGCTAGGCAACGGTTCAGGAGCGGGTGGGTGTACTCTACACAATCCGCACTACGACTTCAACGACGAGATACTGTCCATCGGAGTCAGTTACTGGGTCCGTTTGGTGACCGAGGTCCTCGGTCACCGAGGATAGCAAGCGAGCGCAGTCGGCGACCCGTCCCGATTGGCGCTGGGCCGACGCGCGCGTTGCGACGGCGCATTTTTGCTAAACTCGGAAGTCTGAACCTTGGTCGCCGATGCACGGCGACGAGTCTATTGCCGAGTGCGGCGACACGGTGGGTAGGGGCGCCATACTCCAAAAAAATTGGTGGGGAGCATCCGGTGCAGTATTCAGATGCCCCCCGGGTTCCGTCGCTAAGGAGACCTCCACCAAGTGGAACTCCGGAGACGAAACTCCCAAGACCAAAAAAGGAGAACAGCGTGCGCAGATTACGGTCTGGTGCTTACAGAGAGCTTACGTCTGCCGCTTTGGCTGGGTGAATCATGCGTATTCTGCTGGCTGAAGACGACAAGATCATCGCCGATGGCCTCTCCCGCTCGTTGCGGCAGGCCGGTTACGCGATCGATTGCGCAGACAACGGAGTGGACGCGGACACGGCGCTGTTGACCAACACCTACGATCTGGTGATTCTCGACCTTGGGCTGCCGCGGTTGCCCGGGCTCGACGTCTTGCGTCGGTTGCGGGCGCGCAAAGCGACGACACCGGTCCTGATCCTGACCGCACTCGACGGCATCGACGACCGAGTTAAGGGACTCGACCTCGGCGCCGACGACTACATGGCGAAGCCTTTCGAACTGGCCGAGCTTGAGGCCCGTGTGCGGGCGCTCAGTCGCCGCTCGTCGGGGACTTCGCGCATGATCCAGTGCGGTTCGCTGACGTTTGATCAGACCGATCGCTGCGCTCAGGTCAACGGTGAGATGCTCGATCTGTCGGCGCGCGAGCTCGGTCTGCTCGAGATTCTGCTCTTGCGTGCGAAGCGTCTGGTCAGCAAAGACCAACTGGTTGACCACCTTTGCGGTTGGGGCGAGGAAGTGAGCCATAACGCGATCGAGGTTTACGTTCACCGCTTGCGCAAGAAGCTCGAATCGACCGGCGTCAACATTATTACCGTTCGCGGTCTCGGCTATTACCTTGAGAAACCTTCGGAAGAGAGCAAACCCTGACGTCCAGCGCTCGCTTTTCGGCGAGATTCTCGACTGGATGCTGGCGCCGCTGCTGTTCGTGTGGCCGATAAGCATCGCTCTGACGCACTACTTTGCCCATAGCGTTGCGAGTCTGCCTTATGACCAGTCGCTGCGCGAAAATGTCGTCGCCATTGCGCGCCAGATCGTCTTCGTCGATGGCTCCCCCGAGCTTCCTGCAGTCGGGGTGGTCACCACCTTCCTGCGCTCGGACGAGACCGACAACGTGTATTTTCACCTCCTCGACGAGGAGGGCCGATTGATCGTCGGAGACACCGAGTTACCGACCCGAAAGGAGGCAGCGGCTGCAGGCGAGGTCGGCGAGGTGCGCTTTCGCGATGACGAACGGCAAGGCCAGTCGCTGCGCGTCGCGACGCTATATCACCGTGACAGCGACGTTTCTGGTCGTTGGGTGCTGATCGAGGTCGGTGAGACGACCGAAAAGCGCTCACAGCTGGCGAACAAGATCATCGCCAGCGTCATCCTGCCGCAGTTCGTCATCATTCCGCTGGCGGTGGTCCTGGTTTGGTTCGGACTGTCGCAAGGTCTGCGGCCGCTGACTCGACTACGCGACCGCATCCAGATGCGTCGCGAGGCCGATCTGTCGCCGATTGCTTTGCGCCGCGTTCCCGAGGAACTGCGGCCGCTGACCGAGGCGTTCAACGCCATGCTGTCCAGGATGCAGCACAACGTCGACGCGCAACAGCGCTTCATCGCCGACGCCGCGCATCAGCTGCGCACGCCACTGACTGGTCTCAAGACGCAGGCGCAGCTGGCGATGCGCGAGCGCGATCCGGCTGACTTGCGACATGCGTTGCGGCAGATTCTTTCCGGCGTCGATCGCGCGTCGCATCTGGTCGATCAGATGCTGGCGCTGGCGCGTGCCGAGGCGAAGGGTCCGACCGAGCACGCCCTGACTGCGCTTGACATCGACCAGCTGTTGCGCGAGATCATCGAAGCCTGGGTCGTTCGCGCCCTGGACAAACGGATCGACCTCGGTTACGAGCCGGCTGGCGTCGTTCTCATCGAGGGCAACGCCTTTCTCCTGCGCGAGATGGTTAACAATCTGGTTGATAACGCCTTGCGCCACACTCCGGCTGGCGGGCGGGTGACGGCGAGGGTTGTGGCCCAGGGTGACTTCGTCGTCCTTGAGGTCGAAGACGGGGGGCCGGGGATTCCTGACGACGAGGCGCAAAAGGTGTTCGATCGCTTTTATCGTGTCGAAGGCACGGCCAGTGAGGGGAGCGGTCTCGGTTTGGCGATCGTCCGTGAGATCGCCGAGGTCCATCGGGCGGCCGCGAGCTTGCGACGCAATACGCGGCACGCGGCCGCCGGCGAGCCTCCCGGCTGTATTGCGCGCATCGTTTTTCCGGGGTACTCGCCACCGCCGGTGAGGGCGGTACTTCCCGAACCGGTACACACCGGGTTCGCCTGAAGGACCGATCATTTCCCGCCGCGTTGCCGCTCCAGGCGACGCAAACCGGGCGTCACAACGGCAGGTCTTGTGGAAAGCCGATCAACGCATCGTGGTCGAGCGTGTCGATGGCCGCAGGCCCGAGGTGCCGGCTGTTCCATGCATAGTTGAGCTTGGCGTAAACCGCCGGCATTAGTGCGGGCAGCAGCGTAGCGACGGCGTCCGGGTCGGCTTCGATCGCGGCCAGGGTCTCGTCAAGCGCGTCGATGACGTCTTCGAGCGTGGTCAGAGTCCATTCAGCATCCATGGTGGCATCCTTTCCCAAAAAGGTGGCGTGGATCATGCGCGGGTGTTCGGCAACGAGGCTCAAGGCGAGTCGCCGCTTGATCAGCGACCCGAGCGCAGACGCTTGTCGGCGCCGACAACCAGATACGCCAGTACGCCGACGCCGAAGATCTCCAGCCACTGGTGGGTGCCGATCGGTGCCGTCGCAAACAGCCGGTTCATCAGTGGCAGATAAGTCAGCACCAGCTGCAGTGCGGCCATCGTCAAGACGCCGTACCACAGTGCGGCATTGGTGAACAGGCCAACACGGAGCGCCGAGCGCGTCAACGACCGGCAGTTGAACAGATACATCGCCTGCACGACGACGAAGACGTTGACCGCGACCGTCCGCGCCTCGGCTAGCGACTCGCCTTGCGCCAGCTCGCGCAAAAAGAGGCCGAAGGCGCCCGCGAGGAGCAGAACGCTGACCAGAACGATACGCCAGACCAATGCCGCGTCGAGGATCGGTTTCGTCGGCGGCCGGGGCGGGCGGCGCATCACCTGGTGCTCGATCGGTTCGAAGGCGAGCATGAGGCCGAGAAAGACGGCGGTCGTCATGTTGATCCACAGAATCTGCAGCGGCGTGATCGGCAGCGTCGCACCACTGACGATCGCGGCCACGATCACCAATCCTTCACCGAAATTGGTCGGTAGGGTCCAGGTGATGAACTTGACGAGGTTGTCGAACACGCCGCGCCCTTCTTCAACCGCAGCCTCGATGCTCGCAAAATCGTCGTCGGTCAGGACCATGTCGGCGGCGTCCTTGGCGACTTCGGTGCCGGCCTGACCCATGGCGATTCCAATGTGTGCCTGCTTCAGCGCGGGTGCGTCGTTAACGCCGTCGCCGGTCATCGCCACCACCTCGCCGTTGGCTTGCAACGCGCTGACCAGACGCAGCTTTTGTTCGGGTTCGACGCGCGCGAAAACATGGATCCGCCGTACGGTTGCCTGCAAGGCGGCGGCGTCGAGCGACGCCAGTTCGCGGCCAGTCAAGGCGCTTTCTCCGCTCTTCGCAATGCCTAGCTGGCGGGCGATGGCGAGCGCGGTGGCCGCGTGGTCGCCGGTGATCATCTTCACCGCGATCCCGGCCGCGTGGCAGGTCTTTACGGCGGCGATGGCCTTGGGCCGCGGGGGATCGATCATGCCCACCAGACCGATGAACTGCAAGGCGCCGAGGGAGTTCTCGTCAAGCGTGCGCCCTCCTTCGGTGACGACGCGCGCCATGGCGAGGACACGCAAACCCTGCGTCGCCATTGCACGCGCCGCCACTTCGACGTCAGCCCTGGGCAAGGGCCGGGGCGTGCCGTCCGCGGCGAGCAGGGTCGTCGAGCGGGGCAGCAACTGTTCGACCGCCCCCTTGACATAGGTGACATGAACGCCTTCGATTTCATGCAAGGTCGCCATGTACTGCCGGCTGGAAGCGAAAGGAATCTCGTCGAGGCGCGGAAAGAGCCGTTGCAGCGTGTGCTCATCGAGCCCGGCCTTGCGTGCGGCGACCAGAAGCGCGCCTTCGGTCGGATCGCCGACCACCTCCCAGTGTCGGTTCACCCGGTTGAGGCCGGCGTCGTTGCAGAGCACTCCGGCGAGCAGGCATTCGCGTACCGCGGCGCTGATCTGCTCGCCGTCGCCGATTCTGCCGCTCGGCGAATAGCCGCTGCCGCTGACGCCGACCCGTTCGCCGCCGATGTACATCTCGCGCACCGTCATCTGGTTCTCGGTGAGCGTTCCGGTCTTGTCCGAACAGATGACCGTCGTACTCCCCAGAGTTTCCACCGCCGGCAGGCGGCGAATGATTGCCCGGCGCCGGGCCATGCGCGAGACCCCGATGGCGAGTGTGATCGTCATCGCTGCCGGCAGCCCCTCGGGGATGGCGCCGACGGCGAGCGCGACCGCGGCCATGAACATGGCGAACGCCGACTCTCCGCGCCAGATGCCGACGGCAAAGGTCAGCGCCGCCAGCAAGCCGATCGCGATCAGCAACCAGTTGCTGAACGTTGCCATCTTGCGTGTCAAGGGCGTCGACAGGTCAGGCGCTTCGGCGATCAGGCGCGAGATACGACCGGTCTCGGTGTGGTCGCCGGTGTCGACGACGATGCCGGCGCCCTGGCCGCTGATCATGACCGTGCTGGCGTACGCCATGTTACTGCGTTCAGCGAGTGCCGTTTCTTCCGGCAGTGCGTCCTCGTGCTTGGCGACTGCCGTCGATTCGCCGGTCAGAGCGGCCTCCATGGCCTGCAGGTCCTTGCTGCGAAACAGGCGGAGGTCGGCCGGGACTTTGTCACCGGCAGCAAGAAGGACGACGTCGCCGGGAACCAGGGCGGTCGACGCCAGCCGCTGCTTGCGGCCACTGCGGACCACGGTGACTTCACTGGTTACCGAGTGCGCCAGCGCGGTGAGTGCCCGCTCGGCCCGACCTTCCTGGATGAAGCCGATGATGGCGTTGATCAGGGTGACGCCAAAGATGACTCCCGAATCGACCCATTCGCCAAGCAGCGCGGTAATGACGCCCGCGGCAAGCAATACCAGAATCAGCGGCTGGACGAATTGCAGCGCGAAGCGTCGCCAAGGCGCTCTGCCCGGAGGGACGGTAATCCGGTTTTCGCCGTGCAGGGCGAGGCGACTGCTGACTTCCTCGTCAGTCAGCCCGTGCTCAAAACTGGCGCGAAGCTGTGCCGCGGCGTCTTCTGCAGCGAAGGCATGCCAGTGGATACGCTTTTCGTGTGGGCGGTTCATGGGAGCAGGCGACAGAGAGCAGGGTAGAGCAGGTGTGGCACAATTCGCCGGTGCCTGGTCGGCGTGCGTAAGGAGAAGCGGAGCGTACTCGGCTTGCCGCCGTGTGGGCTGTCGGATTATTTTACACGGGCTGCCGGCGGTTTCCCAAAATGGTCAGTCAGGCAATTGTTCTTACACTGTTTTTTCTTTGTGGCGCAAGTTTTGCTTGCGGTCGCTGCAATGAGTTCGATTCGTCGCATGTCCCGATCGCCTTTTACCTTCCGTCGCCTTTTTGTGATGCTGCCAGCCGTTTTATTTGCTGGCAGCGTTGGCGCGCAGTCGATGGTGCCTGATACACCGCGTCCGACGGTCGCCGAAGACCTTGCGTCGCACGCGGGGGTTGATTCCCAGGCGGGGACTGTCGACAGTGGACTTTCAGCATGGGTCAACTCGCTGACTCGCGGGTCCGGGCGGACGGAGGTATTGACCAAAGCTGCCGCCGATGCCGCGCCAGTGCCGATGGTGATGTCGCCGGCGGGGAACGAAGAACGTCGTGAACTGATTGGCAGCCGCGAAACGGAAGCGTTCGCCGGCTTGACGAGGGCCGTAGTGACGGACGGTTCCGAGCACAAGGCGCTGATCGCGGCCGGTGGCGGCGCGCCAGCGGGGCGGCAGGGCGTGATCGCGGACGACGACTTGGCCACCGAGTTGACCGCGGCGGTCAACGCCCTCCACGCGACGGTTACCGAAACGATCGCCGAGGCCGTTGACGCGCGCGTTGGCCGGGATGGTCGGGTGAGCTTTGCGTTGGCCGGAATCGGTGGTTTCCACCTGGCTTCCGAGGCCGGTCAGGTGACCTTGGGTTACGGTGACGCTACGGTCACTTTTGGCCAATTGGGCGACGCTCCAGCCAGTGCGCGGGCGCTCCAGCCCGGACCGGCCGAACGACCGGCGGCCAGCGGGGCTGCCGCCTTTAACCCGGCGCGCGAAGTGGTCGCGCTACTCAAGGACGCGGTCGAATATCCCTTGTTTTGGGTGATCGTGTTTTTCCTGGTGGTCGGAAAAATCGCTCTCGTCGTCGCTTCGCGGCGGAGCGCGAGGAGAAGCCGGCCGAAGGCGTCCGTTCGTCCGCCTGCGCCGAAACAGCGGGTGCGGATGAAAGTCAGACTTACGTCGCGCTCGCGAAACAAACTGGCGGGCGACAGCCGGTCGCACAGCTCCGCGTCGCCGACGCCGCAGGAGACCTGAGCGGCCGGCACCTTCGCTTGCGGGGTATACTGGTATTGACGCCGCCGTTGCGAGTTGCGCGCGGCGATCCCCTCACTACCTTTTCCCCAGGAACCGATCATGTTGCCAAAGTTTGCCGCTTTCCCTGGCATTCAGGGCCCTGTCGTCACGATCATCATGGACGGCTACGGAATCGCCAAGTCCGACCTCGGTAGCGCCATTGCTGCCGCTCGCAAACCGACCCTCGACCGGCTGTTCGAAAACTCCCCGCATATCACGCTGCGCGCCCATGGCGTCGCCGTCGGCATGCCGTCCGACGACGACATGGGCAATTCGGAAGTCGGTCACAACGCGATCGGCGCGGGTCAGGTTTACAGTCAGGGAGCGTCGCTGGTGGCGGAAGCGATCGCTGCCGGGTCGATTTGGCGGGGAAGCGCGTGGCAGGAGATCGTTGCCGGCGCCAAAGCCGGGCGTGGGGTTATCCACTTTATTGGCCTGTTTTCCGACGGCAACGTGCACAGCCACATCGATCATTTGCGCGCAATGGTTGCGCGTGCCAAGGAAGAGGGGGTGCGTGCGGTGCGCGTCCACGTTCTGCTCGACGGGCGCGATGTTCCCGAAACCAGCGCGCTCGACTACGTACTGCCGTTCGACGCCTTTCTCGCGCAGTTGAGCGATGCGACGTTTGACGCCCGTATCGCCTCGGGTGGCGGGCGAATGAAGATCACCATGGACCGTTACGAAGCCGACTGGAACATGGTTGCCAAGGGTTGGCGGACGCACGTGCTCGGCGAGGGCGATCGCTTCCCGAGCGCCGGCGCGGCGATCGAGTCCTTGCGTGCCAAGCATCCGGGGACCATCGATCAGGATCTTCCTCCGTTCGTCGTCGCCGACCACGGGCAGCCGGTGGGCACCATCGAAGACGGCGATTCGGTGGTGTTCTTCAACTTTCGCGGCGACCGAGCGATCGAGATCACGCGTGCTTTCGAGGAGGCGGCTTTCGATCGGTTCGACCGGGTCCGTGTGCCGCGCGTCACCTACGCCGGCATGCTGCAGTACGACGGCGACTTGAAGCTGCCGCGACGCTTCCTGGTCGATCCGCCGGCGATCGTCGACACCATGGGCGAGTGGTTTGCCAAGGCCGGCATCACCCAGTTCGCGTGTTCGGAGACGCAGAAATTTGGTCACGTGACCTATTTCTGGAACGGCAACCGGTCAAACAAATTCGACGGTGAAACGTATCTCGAAATCCCCAGCGACCTTGTTCCTTTCGAACAGCGCCCGTGGATGAAAGCGGCCGAGATCGCCGACGCGATGATCGAGGCGCTGAAGAGCGGGCGTTACCGTACCTTGCGCTGCAATTTTGCCAATGGCGATATGGTCGGCCATACCGGCAGTTTCCGCGCGGCGACGATGGCGATCGAGGCGGTCGACCTGCAACTGGCGCGCATCCTGCCGGTGGTGGAAGCCGTCGGTGGCGTGGCGCTGATCACCGCTGACCACGGCAACGCCGACGAAATGTACGAAATCGACAAGAAGACCGGGCAGCCGGCAAAGAATGCCGACGGATCGTTCAAGGCGAAGACGTCACATACGCTCAATCCGGTACCGTTGATCCTGTTTGATCGGGTCAGCGGCGGCCGTCTCGGACTGCGCAAGACGGCGACCGCCGGCCTGTCAAACCTGGCGGCGACGATCGCCAACTTGCTCGGCTACGAGAAACACGCCAAGTGGGACGAGAGTCTGTTGCTGGTCAACGAATGCGAATGAGCGCCGCGGGTGCAGCAAAGACGGTCAGGGGAGGCGTCGTTCGAGTGCGAACAGCTCGCTGATCGTCTCGCGACGGCGCACGAGGTGGGCTTGCGCGCCGTCTACGAGCACTTCGGCGGCGCGCGGCCGGCTGTTGTAGTTCGAACTCATCGTCATCCCGTAGGCTCCCGCCGACAAGATCGCCAGCAGGTCGCCGTCGGCGAGCGACAGCTCTCGTTCGCGGCCGAGAAAATCGCTCGATTCGCAGACCGGACCGACGATCTCCCAGGCAGCCGTCGGTCCCGGACGGGCGACGACGGGGACGATGTCGTGCCACGAGCCATAGAGCGCGGGCCGCGCAAGATCGTTCATCGCCGCGTCGACGACCGCGAAGTTGCGCGCCGCGCCTGGTTTGAGGTATTCGACGCGGGTGAGCAACAAGCCGGCGCTGCCGACCAGCCGGCGCCCCGGTTCGAGCAAGAGCTGCAGGCGGCGGTCGCGCAGCCGGTGGAGGATCGGCTGCAGGTACGACTGGACGCTGGGAACGGCCTCGTCACGATAGCGAATGCCGAGACCGCCGCCGAGGTCGAGGTGATGCAGGACGATGCCGTCGCTCGCCAGCTGATCGACGAGTCGCAGTACCCTCTCCAGGGCTTCGGCAAAGGGCGCCGGGTCGAGCAATTGCGAACCGATGTGACAGTCGATACCGATCGTCGTCAGGTAAGGCAGGTCGGCGGCGCGCCGGTAAAGCGCGGGCGCTTCGTCGTAGGCGACGCCAAACTTGTTTTCCTTCAGGCCGGTCGAGATATAGGGATGCGTTTTCGCGTCAACGTCGGGGTTGACGCGCAGGCTGATCGGCGCGCGTCGTCCGAGCCGCCCGGCGACCGCGTTCAGTCGCTCGAGCTCGGCGGCGGACTCGACGTTGAAACAGAGGATTCCGGCCTGTAGGGCGACTTCCATTTCCGCCGCTGTCTTGCCGACACCGGAAAAGACGATCTTTTGCGGGTCGGCGCCGACGGCAAGAACCCGTTGCAACTCACCGCCGGAAACGATGTCGAAGCCGGCACCGCGGCGCGCGAAGAGGTCGAGAAGGGCAAGATTCGAGTTGGCCTTGACGGCGTAACAGACGAGCGCGTCGTTGCCGGCAAGTTCCTGCTGGAATTCGGCGAGCGCGCTTTCGAGCGCCGCCCGGGAATAGACCCAACAGGGGGTCTCGAAGCGGGCGGCGATTTCGGGCAGGGCGACCGCTTCGGCGTATAACACGCCGTCGTGGCGAGAAAAGGCGCTCATCGGCTGCTTTCGGCGCCGGTTTTCTCGGCGGTGGGGGGAACGGTTGCGCTACTCGCCGGGGGTGACGCGGCGGGGGGCTTCGTCGGTTGGGGGGGGAGCACCAGGCCGCCGCGGTTGCCACAGGCAGCAAGCACGAAGGTGGCGAGGAAAGTCAGGACGAAAGGAGAAGGCATGGCTCAGAACACCAAAACCGAAAATGCTAACACAGCATGAACGAAAGCGAATTCAGTGAGCTAGCCGACGCTACGATGTCCGGCATCGAGTCGGCACTCGAGCACTGTGGTGCCGATCTGGACTTCGAACGGGTTGGCGACACGGTGCTCGAGATCGAACTAGCCGATGGCAGCAAGATCGTCGTCAATCGTCACGACGCGAGTCGCGAGATCTGGGTTGCCGCCCGTGCGGGGGGCTTCCACTTTCGCTGGGACGGCGTGTGCTGGCTGGCTACGCGCAGCGGCGACGAACTGATGGCGACGCTTTCGAAGTTGGTTTCGGCGCCGCTTGCGGTGCCTGTCACTCTGCGCTGAGGGTCCGATCAGGCCTCGAAGGCCGCCGTGTCTCCGGGCCGGCGCAGCATCTTGTTGACCTCGTCGGCGTGCATTTCCTCGTCGACGATCAGCTCGCGTGCGTACTCCTCGAGCAGGACATTCTTCCCTTCGACGATCGCGAGGAGTTTGTAGTAAGTGGCGCGGGCGCGAGTCTCGTGTTCCAGACTCTCGCGCAGGATCGCGCCCACCTCGTGTTGATGCGTTTCCAACAGAGGGCCGATGGCTAGCGAGGGGTGACCTCCAAGCAAGGTCACCAGCTCACCGGCGCGGCTCGCGTGGTCCAGGCTCTCGCTGGCGTTCTTCTTCATCCAGTCGACGATCGGGATGCGGTTGAAACCGTAAACCATCAGCGAGTAGTGCGTGTAACGGACGACGCCTGCCAACTCGAGTTCCATGATTTCATTGAGCAGTGCGATCGCCTGTTCGCGGTCAAAATCACTCATCGTCGTTCTCCGGGGGTTGATTAAAGGGCAAACTGCAGGCGCGCGCCAGCGACGGTCGCGTTCGGCAGTGTCAGGCCAGGATTGAAAATCCGTTGCAGCACCGGCTGCAGAGCGACTCCCGGGGCAAGCTGGGCGCGATAGGTGACCTCGACCGCGGTTTCCGCGTTGCCTTGCAACGGCTCGCCAGAATCGGCGGCGAGCAGCGTGCGCCCTTGCGGGCCGACGTGCCCGCGCGTCGCGGCAATTCCGACACTGTCCTTTTCCCGACCGGCAAACGGGCCGCGGAAGTTCAAGCCGGCACTCAGCGAATAATCGAGGACGTTGGTCTTGCCATCGGTCAGTCCGTAGCAGATGAAGCCGGCGAGGTCCCGGGTCGAGCCTGGAATCCGGTACAGCGTCTGCTCGGCAAGAACGTAAGCGCCCCAGTGAGTCGCCCGCAGCGGCTCGCCGTCAGCGTTGACGGCCGTCAGCTGGTCCATTCGCGGCGCATAGCGCCAGGCGCCGAGCGCCAGCTTGCTGATCGGCTCGTAATCGCTCTTGTCTTCGGCGGCAGGGGCTGCGCCGAACAGGCCCGCCTTCATCGGACTCATGCCGATCTCGCCGATGACCATGCTGCCGACACCTTTTTGCCAGCTGAGGTTGGGACCGGCGTCGTCGATGCGGTCGCTGCTGATACCGCGCGTGACGGCCATCATGCCGTACCACGCCGGATCGGGATCGACGCGCAGGCGCGCCCCATACGAGCTGGTGGCGTAGATCGACGGTCCGGCCAAGGTGCCGAAGCTCGCCGCTTCGGCCGCCATGCCGAAAGACGGATGGAGAAAGATTCCGGACGAGTCGGTGACGTAGAACTCGGTGTCGATCGGATAGAGGCCAACGCGCAGCGATGCCCGGTCGTCGAGGAAAGAGTGTTGCAGCCAGGCCTTGAATAGGCCGGTACGGTTGACTGGCGCCTCGAAGTTGTCGACGCCCATCAGGCTGCCGACGTAATTGAGGTTGACGCGGCCCCCGCTATTGCTGATCAGCTCCAGAAACGCCGAGCCACCTTTCCAGCCGAGGAGCTTTTCGCCGTCGAGCTGCAGGATAAGGTCGACATGGCCCATGTAAGCGCCGCCGCGTTGGGCACCGCCGCGGTTGTCGCGCAGGTAGTCGGCGGTATACGCCAGGTCGACCTGTACGCCGGCGTCGAAGAGGCGCTTGCGTGCGCCACCCCAATCGCCGGTGAGCGTCGTCTCCCCCCAGGCTGGAAGCTCGCCGCCGGCGTCCGCTGGTCGCTCCGAGGCTGCCGAGGAAGCTGCGGTCGTTTGCTCGTCGCTGCTTTTAGGCGGGTCGGCCGCGATCACGGGTGCCGAGGCGACGATGGCGAGCACCGAAGTCATCAGGGCACGCCTGCCATGGGCGACGACTTCGTTGAGTCGAAACGGAGGGTCGATGAGAAACAAGGGCACCTCCTTGGAAGGCGTTGGCTCGTCGGCTTGCTGGCGGTGCAGCGACCTCAGCCATTATCGCCGTTCCGTCGGACGACGATCAACGGAGTCGCTGTCGGCGGCGATCGACGACAGCCCGTGCAACTGCCACACGGACTCTGGTCGGCGATCGTCGGCTCGCGACGGGCCTTGGGTGTTGGCAGACCCAAGACCCAGGCAAGCTCGGTGGTCGCTTCGACAGCGCTGGTTCGCCAGCGGCCGGGGATCAGTTGCCATGCGGCGTAGGCTGCGGCGACGGCAACGATCGCGTAGGTGGCAAGTGCTTCGAACATGACTTCATCCCATGGTGAATAGAAGGGCCAGCCGGTACGTGACAAACGCCGCGGCGTAGGCCAGCGCGAAGAGATAGACGGTCATCAGCAGCGGGTAACGCCAGGAGTTGGTTTCGCGTTTGACGACGGCGACCGTGGACAGGCACTGTGGAGCGAAGACGTACCAGGCGAGGAGCGCGAAAGCGGTCGGCAGCGACCAGCTCGCGGCGAGCATCGGCGCCAGCATCTCGGCGACGTCTTCCCCGCTCGCCGACAGCGCGTATACCGTGCCCAGCGCGCCGACCGCGACCTCGCGGGCGGCTAGTCCGGGGACCAGCGCGATCGAGATCTGCCAGTTGAATCCGATCGGCGCGAAAATCAGTTCCAGCGCCTGACCGAGCATTCCGGCGTAGCTGTATTGAATCGCTGGTCCTTCAGCACCGGGTGGCGGTGCCGGGAAAGAGGAGAGGAACCAGAGGACGATCATCAGCGCCAGAATGATGTTGCCGACGCGCCGGAGAAAGATCTTGGCGCGCTCGACCACGCCGAGCAGCAGGTTGCGCGGGTGGGGCCAGCGGTAGGCGGGCAACTCAAGCAAGAGCGGGTGGTGCACGCCGCGTCCGAGTGTCAGTTTGAGCACCGCAGCGACGGCCATCGCGCTCAGCACACCTGCGAAGTAAAGCACGAACAGCACCAGACCTTGCAGATTGAAAACCCCACCGACCGTCTCTTCGGGAATGAAGGCGCCGATGATCAACGCATACACCGGCAGGCGCGCCGAACAGGTCATCAGCGGCGCGATGAGGATAGTCGCCAGGCGGTCGCGCCAATTGGTCACCGTGCGTGCGGCCATGATTCCGGGGACCGCACAGGCGAAACTCGACAATAGGGGAATGAACGAACGTCCCGAGAGGCCGACCGTCCCCATCACGCGGTCGAGCATGAACGCCGCGCGCGGCAGGTAGCCCGAGTCCTCGAGCGCGAGAATGAACAGGAAAAGAATCAGAATCTGCGGCAGGAAGACGAGCACGCTGCCCGTGCCGGCGATCACGCCATCGACCAACAGGCTGCGCAGGATCGTATCGGGGAGGCGCGTGGTGACGAAGCTGGCGAGTTCCTGCACCCCCTCCTTGATCAGGTCCATCGGTGCGCTGGCCCAACTGAAGACGGCCTGGAACATGAAGAACAGGGTCGCCGCCAGCAGCACCATGCCCCATAAGGGATGCAGGGCGATCCGGTCGATGGTTTCGTCGACACGGGTGTCGAGCGCCGGCTGACTGACCGTTGCCGCCAGAATGCGCGCCACCTCGCGCTGGGTCGCCATAACGTCGTCGACGTCGGGCGGCAGCCAGACGGGCGGCAAGGTTTGGCTCGGGGTGCAGGTCTCGAGCTGTTCAAGCAGGCTTTGCGCACCGCCGTGGCGGACGGCGACCGTTTGTACCACCGGCATGCCGAGTTCGCGCGACAACGCGGCCGCGTCAATGGTGATTCCGCGCTTCCTCGCCAGATCGCTCATGTTCAGAGCGAGGACCATCGGCAGACCGAGGCGCTTTGCTTCCAGGACCAGGCGCAGGTTCAGCTTGAGGTTGGTGGCGTCGCTGACGCAAACCAGGACGTCGGGACGTCGCTCGCCGGCGAGCATGCCGAGGACGGCGTCGCGCGTGATCGCCTCGTCCACGCTGATCGCGTTCAGACTGTAGGCGCCGGGCAAGTCGAGAACACGAAACTTCTTTCCCGACGCCGTGGTGAGTTCGCCCTCCTTGCGGTCGACGGTGACGCCGGGGTAGTTGGCGACCTTTTGCCGGTTGCCGGTCAGCAGGTTGAACAGCGCCGTCTTGCCGCAATTGGGATTGCCGAGCAGCGCGAGGTAGAGCGTATCTTGAGTCGCGCTCATTGGCGGACCTCGCGCCGAGGGGTGACACACACCTGTTCCGCCTCGAAGCGACGCAGGGCAAACATCGTGTTGCCGACGCGCACCGCGATCGGCTCGCCGCCGGGGTAACCGCGGGCGACGACACGGACGCGTTCGCCGTCGATGAATCCGATCTCGAACAGACGCAGCGCCAGATCACGATCCGCGTCGACGGCAACGCCACCGCTGACGGTTCCCTCCTCGCCGACGCGCAGGTCAAACAGCGTCACACCCTTTCCGGACTTCATGGCCTTCCTCTCGTTCCTGTGCTCGTCCACTTCGGTCGTGTCGACCGCCAGCCAAGCGACAGTCTACATGAGAATGATTGCTATTACAACAAGAGGCGTTCAGCTTTCTGTGCCAGTTTGGGCGCTACGACGGGAATCGTCAGCATGGTGCTGGCGACCGCCATCAGCAGTAGCGCGGTGAAGGCTTCGCTGGTGATGATCGCCTTGTCGAGCAGGATGTTGGCGAAGATGATCATGATCAAGGCCTTGGTTTGCAGCAGCCAGCCAATGATTGTCGCTTCTCCGGGCGACCACTTGAGGAAGAAGCCGGCAAGATGAACACCGAGCAGTTTGCCGCTCACCGAGGCCAGCAGGAGCAGTCCTGCAGCGAGGAAGACGGCCTCGCCGCCGAGCGTCCAGTTGGTACGCAGGCCGGTACTCAGGAAGAAGACCGGCATCACGACCAGCAGCACATGGTGACGCAGCGCGTCCATCTGCTGCTGATCAAACCAGTCGGTGTCCATGATCGCGCCGGCAAGGAAGGCGCCAACCATGAAGTGCAGACCGCACCAGTCGGCGCCGAAGGCGCATGCGGCGAGCCAGATCAGCGCCACGTACCAGCGGTCCGCTCGCGCCAGGCGCCTCATCAGATGCCGGAAAGCGGCGCCGAGCAGGATGAAGGCGATCAGGAAGGCCAGTTGTCGGCCGAGCCTTGCCCAGTCCATCAGAATCAGCGCCAGCACGCCCCAGATCGCGATATCGTCGAGACTCGCGTAGCGCAGGATGCGCTGCCCGATCGGCTGGCGGAGGATGGCAAGCTTCTCCATAAGCAGTATCAGGATCGGCAACGCGGTTACCGCGCATGCCATACCGACGCCGAGGACGAACTGCCAGGGCGCGGCCCGTGGTCCTTGCCAGCCATCCGTAACGAGGAGCACGACGGCCGCGAGACAGCCGAAAAGAAGCGGTACGCCGAGCGCCAGCCCTGCCGTGATCGTACTTTCCCGCCGATGGCGCCAGGCTTGGCGCAGGTCGAGTTCGACCCCGGCAATCATCACGAACAACATCACTGCCCACCAGGCGATGCCGTTCAGCGATTGCACCACCGGCGGCGTGAACACCGCGCCATAGTAGTCCGGGAAGAAGCGACCAAGGATGCCCGGCCCAAGCAGGATGCCGGCAAGGATCTGGACGACGACCAGCGGTGCGTAGTAGTCGGTTCGTCCCAGGCGCCAGATCAGGTAGGGCACGCTGAAGATGATCGCCATCGCGATCAGAAAGCGTTCGCTGGTGTTCATCGTCAGCGACGCCCGAGCGCCTGTCGGTCAATACGCCGCCAGAGCAACACCGGCAGGCGGAGCAGGAAGCCAAGAAACAGTCGCGTGTGCATCCACGTCAGCAGCGCATTGTCACGCAGATAGCGGAAATGCGAGACGCCGCCCTCGTCGGGAAGTAGGTAGCGTACCGGCGCTTCGCGGTTGAGCGGAGGAACGCCGGCCCAGCAGAGGCGGACGACGGCTTCCGGATCGAAGTCGAAGCGGCGCATCCAGCGATGGTGTCGCATGATCGCTTGCAGCGGCGCGATCGGGTAGACGCGGAAGCCGTAGAGCGAGTCGCCGATCCCCGTCCACAAGGTTTCGAGGTTCGCCCAGCCGTTCGAGACGCGTCGTCCTTTGACGCGTAGCGCCGGAGCGTCTTCACCAAAAACGGGTTTGCCGAGGATCATCGCTTCCGGATGCGCTTGCGAAGCCGCCATGAATTCCGGGATGAGATCGGCCGGGTGTTGGCCATCCGCGTCCATGGTCAGCGCGTGCGTGTAGCCGGCGGCGCTTGCCGCCTCGAGGCCAACGAGCACGGCAGCGCCCTTGCCGCGGTTTGCGCGTTGCTGCAGGACGCGCACGCCGTCGTCGCTGCGCGCCAGCTCCTGCAGCAACTCGCCGCTGCCGTCGTCGCTTCCATCGACGATCACCCAGATCGGCGACCATTGCGCGCGCGCCGCGCGCACGGTGGCGACGCCTTGTCGGCCAGGGTTATAGCTGGGAATGATGACCAGGTGGGTTGACGAGGTGACCGGCATAAAGACGACGCCGACCACTCAATGGGCGTTGCGCGTATGCGGAAGCCCTGCCGGGACGACCATCGCCGTCGCCTGCGACAGCAGCTCGGTGCGGAAATACGCCTCGATCTCGCGCGTGGTGGTGGCGACGTCTGCAGAGGGAGAAAATCTCCGGCCGATACGGACGCGTCCGTAAAGTGGCAGGGTCGGTCGCCGGCTGAGCGGCCAGTGTTTGCCGAGATAGGGGGTCGAGAACTCGATGAGCAGGGTTTGTACGGCGACGCGGCTGCGCCGGGAGATCAAGCCGGCCGTCGGCAGGCAGGGATCGAGCGGAAACTCGCCGGTTCGCGTCCCTTCGATGAAGATCAACAGGTGGCTACCGCGCCGCAGCGCCTCGTCGGCGTCGACGACCATCGCCAGCGGCGAGTCATTGCGGATGTAGCACGCCAGGCGGGCCGCGGCACCGAAGAGCGGGTTACGCATCAGCGCCGCTTTCATCACGCAGACCGTATCGGGCAGGCGCGAGAGAATGAGCACCGCGTCGAGCAGCGACGGGTGATTGGCGGCGAGCAGCAACGGGCCCTGATCGCGCAATTGATCGAGTTCGGCCAAGTCGAAGTGACAGCCGCACAGCGATTCGAGGACGCCGACGTAAAAGGAAAATCCGCCGTGGATCGCGCTGCGGCCGAGTCGTTGGCCGATGCGACGCGGCAATAGTGCGTGCAGGAGCGCAGCAAACGGCAGCCAGACCAGGCAGCCGAGTGCCAGCAGGCCGAGGCCGAGCCCCATCGCCAAGCGCTCGTAGGCGACCCAGCAGACTCCCTGCCGGCGCCACTCAGTCATCGACGCGGACGCGAGTCGATGACTCACCGAGAATCCAGCTCAGCGACACCCCCGCGGCGAAGTAATCCCTTTGCCTGAGCAGCGGACTGTCTTCGAAACTCGCGCCGCCGAGGTTGTCGTAACGTGCGAAGGCGCCTACCCAGAACTGCGGGAAACGCTTCGAGAGCGCGATAAGGTACTGGCTGCCGGCATAGCCGCCGCTCGCCTGAAACGCCGGTCGCGTCGGCGTTGCGAACTGCGGCGCTACCGAATAGTAATAGGCGTTCTGACGCTGGTTGCCGACCACCACTCCGGCCAGCAAACCGAGGTTCCAGCCAGGCATCGCCGGCAGATCCGTGACGTCCAGATTGAGCCGCGGGTGGAAGACCCAGCCGACATCCTGCGGCGAACGGTCGACCGTAAACGCCGCGCGCAGCGGCAAGAGCAGCTTCAGGAAGCGAGCGCGGTCGGTCGATCGCCAGAGGGTGAGGTCCAGTTGCGGACCGATCTCGAAGGTCGCATCGAGATTGGGCATGCCGGTGCGTGCCTTGACGTCCTTGCTTTTCGCCGGTGGTGACAGAGCGACGCTGACGCTAAAGTCGATCCGGTCACTGTCAAAGAGGCTGCCGCGTATGCCGTGCCGGTCGGCCTTGAAGAAATCGCCGTGGTAGGTGAAGTAGGGGACCGGCATGACGAAGTGGTTGCTCTGGTCGGAGCCTCGGTAGTAGGGAAAACTGAACGCCGCGAGGCCGGCGCCGGCTTCCCATAATGGCTTCTCCTCGCTCGCCGCGGCCGCCAGCGAGCAAGCGGCGATGACGACTGCCAGTAAGGAACGGGGGGAGCGCATGCCGAGGATTCTCCGCATCAGTGGTTGTCGATCGTGTGGGAGGCCATCGCCTCGACCTCGACCAGCAGATCGCGGCGGCAGATGTCGGCCTGCATGTAAAGCACCTCTGCGTCGCCAAGACGCTTGCGGAGTTGTTCGCGTACCCGCGGAAAATCGCCGTCGTCGCGTAGATAGACGCGATAGGAGAAAGCCGGCAAGGCAAAAAGCGTCCGCTGGCTGAGTCGATTGGCTTCGGCGACCACCGCCTCGACGTTGTCGAGTGTCTCGCCACACTGCGCGGTCACGTCGCCGAGGTGCGCCGTCGCGTGGCCGACGATGCTCGCCGTTCCGGAAACGAATAGAATTTCCTGTTTTGGCAGGGTGACCAGAGCCGCGCGGGAAAACGTCGGGCTGCGTGGCCCGTAGGTCGCCGGGTAATGATAGGCGCTGATCTGGCGCGGGTTTTCGACCGCTCGCGCGGCGCAACGGCCAGCGATGAAGGCGATGCTCAGGGGGCCGTGGCGAAGTCCGAGGGTGCACGCCGCCGGGACCTCGCCAGTCGCCGCACGGCCAAAGGCGACGAAAGCGTCGTAGCGACCGATGTTGAATTGGCGGTAACGTTCGAGGCCGTCAGTTTCGCCGTTGATGTCGGCGAGGTAGTTCCAGACGCGCCAGAGATGAGGCAGTTGTTGCGTCGACAGCAGCCGAAAAATCCGGCCGTACGCCTCGCGGGCGGCGTTTTGCAAGCCACTGCCGGATCGCCCGGCCAACCAGTCCCGCTCGTCGACTTCGATGACGCCGAACAGCACCTCGTGGTTGCGCCGGTACCGGATGCCGTCGACGGTTCCTGACCAACAGCCATCGTCGGTCGCCCACTGTTCGCGAATGAAACTGCCGTGGTAGCCGAGCAACGGCGCCGCGACGGCCTGGACCGGCCATTGCGGGCTGGCCGACGGCGGCTGGCAGCCGATCAGCATGTTGCCGAGAACGTCGCCGCGGCTGGCCGTCACGGGAACGCGACAGAGGTCGGTCGAGTGACAGAGGTTCATGGCGCCGGCGTCAGAGCCGGATCGTCGACGCGGCGGATGTTGAAGCGCCGCCGCTTCCAGCCAAGATACGCGCGCCGTGGCTGGACGACGTTGGCCAGATAGTAGATCAGCTTGAAGAGGCGCAGCGCCCGCCAGATCGGCGTCTTGCCGAAGATGTCGCCGGCGAGTACCGAGAGCAGCGCTTCCTTGACCCGAAAGACATTGCGCGGCCCCATGAAAAAGTCGCGCATGATCGGGTTGGTTACCCGATAAATGAACCACGAGAATTGCTGCGGACCGTGCCGCATGATGCGGTCGAAACGACGCAGCGCCACCGGCGCTGCCGCCGGTTGTCGCAGACAGGTGTCGATCGTTTCGGCACCGACCAGGCCGCTGTGCATCGCCAGCAGAACGCCGGACGAGAACACCGGGTCGATGAAGGCGTACGCATCACCGAGCAGCAGGTAATTGCGACCGTGGTTGCGCTCGGAGACGTAGGAAAAGTTGCCGGTCGCCTCGACCGGGGTCACCAGGCTTGCGTTGGTCAGTCGTGTCGCCAGAGCCGGGCAAGCGGCAATGCCGTCGAGCAGAAAGCGTTCGACGCTGCGCTCGCCTCGGGTTTTCATGAAATACGGCCAAGTGACCATGCCGACGCTGGTAACACCGCCCAGCATCGGGATAAACCAGAACCAGCCGTGCTCGAACCAGAAGATGGTGATATGGCCTTCCGCTTGCCCGGAGTTGCGCGTCGCACCCGCGAAATGTCCGTAGATCGCCGAACTGTTGTGCCGCGGGTTGCGATGCTTGATCTGGAAACGATTGGCGAGGAAGGTGTCGCGTCCGGAAGCGTCGACGACGAAGCGGGCCAGCCATTCGAACTCGCGCCTGTCGTCGTCGCGGGCGCGGACGACGACGGTCTGATCGGGAAGGAAATCGACCGCTTTCGCCTTGCAGCCTTGGTACACTTCGACGCCCTTGCGCGCCGCGTTGCCGATCAAGACCGCGTCGAAGTCCGCGCGCTTTACCTGATAAGCGTAAGGCATCGATTTGTCCCAGGCTTCGGCGAAGTGGAACGCCTGCGGCCTGTCGTGATGCGGGGAGACGAACTCGGCGCCCCACTTCTCCATCCCGATCGTCTTCACCTCATCGGCGACGCCGAGGCGCTCAAACAACGGCAGGTTGGCCGGTAGCAGCGACTCGCCGATATGAAATCGCGGGTGACGAGCCTTTTCCAGCAGGACGACGTGGTAGCCTTTCTCGACCAGCAGCGGCGCCACCGTCGACCCGGCGGGACCGCCGCCGATCACCAGCACGTCACACCGCCGGCGCTCGGCGCCCGAAGCTTCTGGCTGCATCTCCCCGTCCCCCAACGCTGCGGCCGCGACCCTCAGTACGCGGTATAGGTTATCGATTTGATCGCTTCGTGATTGCTGTCGACCTTGCTCACCTTGCCGTCGCTCCAATGTACGGCGTAAGGCACCGAGCTGGACCAGGTGTAGCGCCAGAACGGCGCGTTGAGGATCGGGTTGAGGTCTGCGCGCGGATAGCCCAGCGCGATGGTCGCCTGTTCTTTGGTCATCCCGACCATCACTTGGCCGCTGCTGATCGCGGTGCGTACCGGTGCTGGGAAGCTGGCAATCCTCAGCTTCGGATCGTCCAGGACGATCAGCTTGTGGACCCATTGCTCGGTCGTTTCCCGCTCGTAGCCATAATCCAGCCCCATGCGCATCGGCCGGCCGGCGACCTCGATGTAGGCTCGACTACCGGAAACGCTTTTCACGTTGATCGGCGTTCCGGCGGGGATAAACGGCAGTGACGACACATTGGCGTCGCTGATCCAGTCGTCTTCGTAGTGCAGGTTGCAGCAGGCGAAGCCGCTGCGCAGATAGGTCGGCTGGCCGGCGTTGGCGCCGGTCCCCTGGCCGCCAGCGCAGCTGGCGAGGAGGGCGGTTCCGAGAACCATCAAGCCGCGTCTGAGAGGCGGATGGGAGACGGTCGAACGCACGTCGCTGGCTCCGTAACGGAAAAAAGGGAAACCGGAATTATACTGACTGCGCCGCCGTCGCGGTCAGGGGCGTTGGCGGACAGCAAGCGCCGGGCAAGGGCAAGGGCTTTGCCGGTCGGCGTGAAACACGGATCGGCGATAGCGCAGCGACTGCGTCGGCTCTCAGTTCGGGGCTGAGGAAGGGCTGTAGGCCGACCGGTTGCCGGGGATGGCGGTTGAACTCGCGCTTCGCACGTTCCAGTTGCTCGCGGTTGCTGCTGAAGTAGCGGGCCGCGGCGATCGTTTGCGGCAGATGTCGGACGACGTGCCACAGGCTCCAGCGGTGTTGCCAGAGGCGTTGTGCGAAGCGACGCCGATACGGCTTGCTGTCGTAGTAGCGCTTGACATGCCAGTTGTAGAGCGCGTCCATTTCCTCGCGCGAGGCAAATCCGTGCGGCCGGTAAACGAAGTTGAGGCAGTTCATCAGGCGCCAGTCCTCGACAAAGTCACCGTCCCTGCCGCTGACGCACTCGTCCCAGATTGGTGCGCCGTACATCGGGCTGAACTTGGTCATGTTCATCTCGTCGAGATCGAGTTCCAGGATGAAGTCGCTCGTTCGTCGCAGCGTTTCCGGCGTTTCTCCCGGCAGGCCGAAAATGAACAGGCCCTTGGCGCGCAGGCCGGCGGCGTGGATCTGGTCGACCGTCTGCTTCACCTCGGTCAGCGTAACGCCAGCCTTGTGCCGTTCCATCATCACCGGATCGGCGGATTCGATTCCCATCGAGACCATCAGGGCGCCCGCTCGCTTGAGCAGGTGCAGCATTTCGTTCGAGGTATGACCGGTACGAATCGCGCAGTTGAAGTGCATTCCGAGCGATTTGGCGATCAGCAGTTCGCAAAGTTCGGTCACCCGTTTTTTGTGTGCAGTGAACAGGTCGTCGTAGAAGTTGATGTGATGCACGCCAAAATGATCGCGCAGGTAGCGCATGTGCTCGTAGGTGTATTGCGCCGAGTTCGTCTTGTAGAGGCGCTCGAAGACCGTGCGGTCACAAAAGGAACAGGTGTAAGGACAGCCACGCGAAGTGATCATCGTCGCCCCGTAGCGCTTCTCGTAAGCAAACAGCGGCAAGTGATAGGCGTGCGGAAAGCCGGCGAGTTTCTCGTAGGCCGGAAACGGCAGCTCGTCCAGGTTGCGGATGCGCGGCCGGCGTGGATTACAGACGATTCTCCCGTCGGCGTCGCGGTAGACGAGGTTGTCAATGGTGGACAAGGGCTTGCCATCGGCGAGGTCGAGCAGGCAGCCTTCGCCTTCGCCGATGCAGAGGTAGTCGATTTCAGGAAAGTGTTCGAGGATCGGGGCGCCGATCGACGAGACATGCACGGCGCCAAAAACGATCCGCACCTGTGGCCGCCTCGCCTTGATGTGCACTGCCAGGTCCACGCCGTCCATGAAACTCGAGGTCGTCGCGCTGATGCCGACCAGATCGGGGTCGCTGGCGAGCACGATTTCCGCATTGGCCGCGATTCCCGCCGGCGCGAACGGACCGAGGCAGTCGTGCAACGTCGTTGCATGGCCATGCTTGTCCAGCCAGCTGGCCAGTTGCAGGATGCCGATCGGCGGCATGCGGTTGGCGAGCACCGAAAAATCCGGTTGGCCGGGGACAAAGTTGAAGCCGGCGGGGTGTACAAGGGTGATCCGCATTGCATGCTCCTGGAGCGAGGATCTTGAATTCTAGTGGAGTAACGGCTCATGTTTCCCATCTTGGGTGAGACGTGGTTTAGGCGAGCCGAGGTTGAGGAGTCTTCCCCTGGAAAGTCAGGGTGACTGCGTGGCAGAGAGCTGGCACCCAAAAAAAGCGGACGCTACGAGGCCGGGTAAGTTGACCTGGTGGAGGTTCGACCCGAAGCGCGTGAATCGGAGTGACACGCCGGAGTTTTGGACGGCGGCAGTGTAACCGGTGACCGACGGTGGGCACAGCCCTTCGGCGGTGGCGCACTCGTTGGCGAGGTCAGCGCGGGCGTTGGTGAACGGGCTGTTGCGGGCGCGCAAGGGCGGCGCGTCGACCAAGGCGTCGTTGCCGAGAGCCGATGAGCCAACAGCAAGAGGAGGTGACGCGGTGGCCGCAGTGGGTTGCCAGGCTGCTAGATCATTCCGCCGTTGATCGCGATCACCTGACCGGAGAGGTACGCTGCCCGTTCGGAGGCGAGAAAGGCGACGAGGTCGGCGACTTCTTCCGGTTGCCCGGCGCGCTTCATCGGCACCAGGGCGGCGATCTGCGTCGCGTCGAAGGCCCCGGCGCTCAGGGTGCCGGCGATGATTCCCGGCGCGACGACGTTAACCGTGACGCCACGGCTGGCCACTTCGAGTGCCAGCGACTTGCTGGCGGCGTGCAGCGCGGCCTTGGCCGCCGCGTAATTGACCTGACCGCGGTTGCCGGTGAGTGCGGCGAGCGACGAGACGCTGATCACGCGGCCCCAGCGGCTGCGGATCATCGGCAGGATCAGCGGTCGGGTGACGTTGTAGAAGCCGTGCAGGTTCACCGCGATGACGTCGTCCCATTGCGCGTCGGACATCCCGGGAAAGACGGCGTCGGCGTGGATTCCGGCGTTGTTGACCAGAATCTGAATCGTTCCGTCGGCGAGGAGTTCCGCCAGTGAGTCGGCGGATTGTGCGCGGTCGGTGACGTCGAAAGCGATCACTTCGCCGCTGCCGCCCGCGGCGACGATTTCGGCGACGACGGCCTCTGCCCGCGCCCGATGCTGATGAGCGTGGACGACGACGTGGTGGCCGTCGGCAGCCAGGCGGCGGCAGATCGCGCGACCAATGTCGCCGCTGCCGCCGGTGACGAGCGCGCGCTTCACGGTCTGGGCCTTGGGCCCGTCGACTCGCCGTCGAGGATGACGGCGGCACGACCTTCGACCAGGCAGCGACCGTCGTGGCCGACGGCGAAGTGGTAGAGGACACGCTGCTCGTCGCCGGAGAGTCGTTCGGCGTCGACCGTGAGCTCGCCGTCGAGGTCGTCGAGGCGAGCGACGTGCAGCGTCAGCGCACGCAGACTGGCGAGGTAGCCGAATCGGGGGCGCTCGCCGCCGCCGACGAGCAGTGCGCCATGCACGGCCATCGCCTGCGCCGCGTACTCGACCGCACTCGCTGCGCCGAGGCGTCCTTCGGCACGCAGCGGGTTGGTCGGGTGACGGTGGCTCGTCGCGCGGCAGGAGATCGCGCTCGGAGTCCACGCGACGACCGCGTCGAGCAGGCACATCTCGCCTTGGTGCGGGATGCGTGCGGCAATCGCGGCGCGGTCTAGCACGGCTCGCACGTGACGCAAAGTTGCATCGGCGGCAGGTAGTCGAGGCAGACGGTGGTGGGTCCGCGTTCGTGGGTTGCCAGCCGTTGCAGCAGCGGCAGGCAGCGCAGCGCCGGGATTGCCGTGCGCAGCGTTTCGAGCGCGCTGTCGGCGATGCGGTCTGCGACGCTCCTGGTGGCGGCGATGCTGATCTTCGCCAGCGAGTGTTCGCTGCCGGCCGGAGCCAGCAGCAAGGCCGTGCCACCGCAATCGGGTAGCGGCCGGGTCGAATGCAGCGGTTCCGGATACTCGCTGTCGTAGGCGACGAAAAGAACAGGGCGCTGTTCGACGACGACTTGTGCCAACGCTTCCAGGAGGCCGGCGCCGAAACTCGCGTCGTAAGCTCCGAGGACTTGGCACGGTGCCATCGAGCGCGTGGCGACTCCCCAATAGCCGGCGGCGGCGTTATGGACCGAGTTGTGGAAACGCGTCGGCGAGATCCGGCGATCGTCGCTCGCCAGCTGCTCGCAGAGGGCGTGGCAGTTGTGGCCGTCGGCGCCCGAGGCACTGAAGACGGTGGCCAGCGTGCTGGCGTCGGTGCCGGCTGCGGCGACGGCTTCGAGGCCCAGCGCGAGGGCCAGCTTGACGGCGCGACTCGCGCGTCGGCGCTCGGCGGGCGGCAGCAGGAGCGGTGCCGGCAGGATCGAGGGTGCGGCGCGGTACGCTTGTTCGCCGCGCAGTACGGCGCGTGTGGTTGGCCAGTCGGGAAGGCCGGGGGCGAGAACGGCGACGCCCTCGACCCAGGCGGACGGAGGCGTGGTGTTCATGGTGTACGAGCGAAAAGCAGGCTGCAGTTGCTGCCGCCGAAGCCAAAGGAGTTGCTGAGCACGGTCCGGACGCGACCCTCGCGCGACGCCTGCAGGTAGTTCAGGGCGAGCGTCGGATCCGGCGTTACCGTATGCGGGCTGCCGGGCAGCAGATCGTGTTGCAGGGCGAGCAGGCAGATCACGGCTTCAATCGCACCGGCAGCGCCGAGCGTATGGCCGGTTGCTCCCTTGGTCGAACTGCAAGGAATCTTGTTGCCGAACAGTTCGCTGACGGCTCGGCCTTCGGCGGCGTCGTTGGCCGGTGTCGCCGTGCCGTGAAGGTTGATGTAGTCCAGGTCGGCGGCCGTAAGCGCCGCCGAGCGCAGAGCGGCGGCCATCGCCAGGCGTGCGCCCAGCCCCTGCGGGTGCGGGGCCGACATGTGGTAGGCGTCGCTCGATTCGCCGTAGCCGAGCAAGACGAGCGAACGCTTTGGCGGGACCGATGGCAAACGTTCAAGCAGGGCGAAGGCAGCTCCCTCGCCGATCGACAGCCCGTCGCGGGCGGCGTCGAACGGCCGGCACGGACGGCTGGAGGTGAGTTCGAGCGCAGCGAAGCCGTACAGCGTCGTCAGGCACAGCGAGTCGACGCCGCCTACCAGGGCGGCGTCGATCGTGCCGCAGGCAATCTGCCGGGCGGCGGCGGCAAAGGTCTTTGCGCCCGACGAGCAAGCGGTCGAAATCGTGACCGCTGGGCCTTCGAGGGCGAAGTGCCGGCGTGCGAAATCGGACAGCGAGAAGGCATTGTGGGTGCCGCGGTAGGCGAAATCGGCGGGCAGAGCGCCGCTCGCCGGATCGCGTCGCCGGTAAGCGAGTTCGGTCTGCAGGATGCCCGCCGTACTGGTGCCGAGAAAGACGCCGACGCGCTCTCGCCCGTAACGCTCGGCGGCGGCGCGGACTGCGTCGCCAAAGGCATCACTCTCCAGGCCGATCTGCGCCAGGCGGTTGTTGCGGCAGTCGTAAAGTGACAACGCGGGTCGCAGGCGCTGCGCGTCGACGCCAGCGACCTCGCCGATCCAGGTGTCGAGGGCAACCGTCTCGAACGTGCACGGGACGAGCCCGCTGCCTCCTTCGTGCAGACCAGTCAGCGTTTCGGCGAGCCCTGTCCCCAGGCACGAGCTCAGGGTGCAGGCGGAAACGAGAAGCGGGGGCAACGACAGGCTCCAGGCGACGAGGGGCGCAGTTTAGCGGGAAAGCGAGACGGGCGAGTAGGGGATTCTGCTGGCGGCTGGCTTCAGGCGGTCGCCTGGCACACCAGCAAGGTGTTGGCGAACGGCTTGCGGCCGCTCATCGGCGTGTGGGCGACGGCGAAACCCAGGCTTTCGAGCAGTGCCGTCCACTGTCCGAGGCTGCGGCCGTACAGCTTCGACAGCCGGTGACCGCGGGCGAAGGTGACCAGATGATCCAGCCAGCGACAGAGGTGGTAGGCGAGTCCGGCGCTGGCGTCTCCAATTCGGGTGACAAAGACGCCGCCAGCCGGCAGGGCGAGGCGGATGCGCCGCAGGACGTCCTCCTGTTCCGGGTAGGAGAGGTAGTGCAAGGCATCGAGCAGGATCACCACGTCGACCCGAGCAAACGCCACATGCCGCATGTCGCCTTGTCGGACGTCGACCAGCGGGTGCGACGCGCCAAAAGCGCGTCGGGCACGTTCGACGTCCTTGGTCATTAGCTCGACGCCGTGCAGGCTCAGCGGCTTTGGCGGTGGCGGCCAGTCGGATGGCCAGTCACCTGCCTCGTACAGTCGCCGTGCTGCGAGCAGCCAGGAGAAGAGGCTGCCCTGGCCACAACCGAGGTCGAGAAAGTGGCCGCTGGCGGGGAAGACGCCGCGCTTGAGGAGTTCGGCAAAGACGCCGTCACCGGCGAGCTTGCCGCGCGCGTAGTAGTAGGCGAAGTGGCCGCTGGCGCGAAACGGACAGCTGGCCTCGTCGACCAGGAGGGACGGGAAGGCGGACATCATTCGAGGGTTTGGGTCAAGGGGACAGGTCGCAACTGCGCGCCAGCGATGGTCTGCAGCAGGCGCGGCAGGACGGCGACGATCACCGCCTCGCCACGGTCCGTGCGGGCTGCGTTGCCGTCGTGCAACAACAGAATATCGCCGTTGCCCAGGTGCCTTGTCAAGCGACGATAGACGCGTTCCGGGTTGCCGTCGCGCGTGTCGAAGGGGCGGTGAGTCCACGAGGCAAGGCGCAGTTCGAGGCGATCGAGCACCGGGTCGAGCAGCGGATTGCGCAAGCCGGCGGTCGGCCGGAAGAAGCGGGGAGCGACGCCCGTGATGTCGGCCAGCGTCGCTTGCGCGGCGGCGATGTCCGCCTGCATACGGCGCATGCCGAAGGTGGCGAAAAGCGCCGAGTGCGAATCGCCGTGGTTTTCGACCGAATGCCCGCGGGCGACGATCTCGCGGCAGAGGGCCGGAAATTGCCGTGCGCGCTGCCCGATGCAGAAGAAACTGGCGCGCACGCCGCCGGCGTCGAGCAGGTCGAGGACGCGCGGTGTGACCAGAGGGTCGGGTCCGTCGTCGATGGTCAGCGCCATTTCACGGCGTGCGCTGGCCGCCGCCGGTAGCCGGTTGAGATTGGCACCGAGCAGCGTACTGCGCGGAAGCAGTCCGGCGGCGGTGAGCAGCAGATGATTGGCGCCGACTGCCGCCAGCGCCCACGGCCAGATCTGCGGCGCTACGGCGAGCCCGAGCGCGACACCGCCATGCACGGCGAACGAGGTACGAATCGCCGGTGAAGGCTGCCAGCGTCGCGACATCAGCAACTGGCGGCCGGCGGTAGCCGGCAATCGAGAAAGTGGTCCCACAACTGATTCCAGACGGGCCATTCGTGGCCGCCAGGCAGCGTGTGACTCGCCGCCGGAGGAAAACAGGCGGCCAGTTCGCGTATCCGGGGTGCAAACCGATCGTCGCGACCGTAGCCAATGAACACCGGCAAGTCGGCGGGCGGCGTTTGCAGCCAGCGCCAGACGCGGAACTCGGGGTCGTCGAGTTGATCGGGCGACGGCCGCCAGTGGCGGAGACCCCCGGCGGCGGCGATCGCCTGTGCCGTCAGCCGGCTGCCAGGATACGGCGCGAGCAGACAGAGGCCGTCGACGCTGTCGGGATGGTCGGCGCATTGGCAAAGGGCGAGCAGGCCGCCGAGCGAGATTCCGCCGAGCCAGACCTCGCGACAGCCGGCCTGTCGCGCCGGTCCCAGCACGTCTGCCTGTAAGGCCGGCAGCGCCTCGCCCGCGCTGATCGACGCCAGATCGAAGGCGATCACCTCGAGGTCGAGCGCCAGTTGGCGTTCCTCGATGGCGGCGAAGAAGCCGGTGGCGATGAAGTCAGCCGCCTGCATCGCGGCGCCAGCGAGGAGAACGATTCGCCGCGGCGCACTGCGGCCGCTGCCGACGCGTGTCAAGCCGGCGCTCACCGTGGCTTGGCCGGCGTCAGGCACGCCGCGAAAAGCAGGGCGAGGACGGCGCCGGGGGCGACGGTGGCGCCCAGCGCCTGCAACACCGGCACTCGGGAAAAGGCCAAAGTGCCGAAGCCGATCGCCGTCGTTAGGCAGGCGACGAACAGCGAGAGCAGTGTCGGTCCGTCGTTCTCCAGCCGCTGGCCGAGGCGATCGAAGAACAGCGCGTAGTTCGAGCCGACGGCGACGATCAGCAGCAGACCAATCAAATGAAGCAACTGCAGACGGACACCCGCAAGGTAGAAGCCGGCGACGACGATCAACACCGCGAGCAGCAACGGCGCCATCACCGCCAGCAGTCGGCGCGGCGACCGTAGCGTCACCGCGAGCAGGACGACGATCGCCGCCAAGCCGCCGGACGCCAGCGTCCGCGCCTCGGCAAAGTAATGGGCGTAGAGCTGGTCGAGTTCGCGCTTGAAGTCGATGAAGAGTGCGCCGGAACCCGTCAGCGCCGCGCGTACCGCGGCTTCGTCAATGCCGTGCGCGCTGTCACCGGTCGGTGGGTGCAGGGGAAGCACCGCACTCCAGCTGCCGGCGTGGGGCCACAGCAGGCTGTCGACGGCGAGGGCCAGCGTCGTCCCGTGCATCGCCTCGCGGGTCAGCAGTGGCGCCGTACGCGCCGATTCGACGTCACGCCGGAAAGGCGCCAGTTTGTCGGCGCTCAACGGCAGGTCGGCGAGCGCTGCCAGCAGGCGCGGCTGCAGCTCGGCCGTCGTCGGCAGGCTGTCGCGGCGGGCGAGCTGCGTCGCCGCGCTCGGCAAGAAGCGGGCGGGTGATTCGTAGCCGGCGATGATGCCTTCGGCCTGCAGACGATCAAGGGCTTGCGCGGCCTTCTCCGCCGCTTGCAGGGCGCTTTCACGATCGTCACCGGTGACGACGACGAGCAGTCGCGAGTCCGGGGCGCCGAGGTCAGCGCGTAGCGCGGCGTCGGTCGCCAGGTCGTCGGCGTCGGCGATGCTCAGCGCAGCGAGTTCACTGTTCCACAAGGGGGCGCGGCCGAACGCCAGGACCAGCGCGCCGGCGAACGCGAGAACGAACGCCAGCCAGCGCAGGCGGGAAAGTTGCCCGGCGAGCGATGTGCAACGGTCAACGAGACGGGTGTGGCCGAGCGGCAGGTTGCGCGTCGCGACCAGCGACGGGAGTACGAAACGGGTGACGGTGGCCGCGGTAACGAGGCCGATCAATGCGTAAACGCCGAGCTGTGCGAGCCCCGGAAAACCCGAGAACACAAGCACTGCGAAGCCACAAACCGAAGTCAGAACGCCCAGGCGAATCGTCGGCCAGAAGCGGGCCCGCCAGTTGGCGGAGGCGTCACCGGACTGGACGAAGTAGTAGATCGAGTAATCGATCGCCTCGCCGATGAGGGCGGACCCAAAACCGACGGTGACGCCGAAGACGGTTCCGAAGCACAGGCTGACGGCGGCGACGCCGGCGAGTGCGCCACTGATTACTGGCAACAGGCCGAAGGTGATCAGGCGCGGCGAGCAATATACGACGAACAGCAGGGCGATGATGCACAAGGCGCTGATTGTCGACAAGCGGGTCACTTCGTGTTTCACGGTCTCCCGCGCGCGTACGGCAAAGACCGGTGGGCCGGCGAGCTGAAGGCGCGCGCCGCTCAGACCGGTTTCCTCGCGAATGGCGGCAAAGGCGGCTTCGACGCCGGCGATCGCGGCCGCCTGGCCGTCGATGTCGGAGCCGAGGGCAGCGGTTTGCGCGAGCAGGAGCGCGCGCTGCCCATCGCGCGAAGCCCAGACGCCGGATTGCAGTGGCGGCTGCGAGCCGCTGTCGAGGCGGCCGAGCAGGCCCAGGAGTTCGCCGGTCGGGTCCTGCGGCAGCAGGTGTTTGACGACCAGTCCGGCGGACGACGCCAGCAGGTCGAGGCTTTCGCCGATCGCCGCCCGCAAACCGTCGACGGAAAAACGCTCGGCGCCAACGGTCGCGCTGAGCAGGTAACGATTCCGAAACAGGTACTCGCGGTCGGCATCGGCCAGGGCGTGGTCGCCATTGCTCAGAGTCGTCAGTTCGGGACGGCCCGCCAATCGGGAACGCAGGGCGCGCGACAGGGTTGCCCGTTCGTCGGCGCTGCCACCGGCGATGGCAATCATCAGGAGACGTGCCGCGGGCCCTTCGCGGATCTGGTCGACCAGCAAGCGCTGCTCGGCGGTCGGTGCCTGCGGCAGGAAAAAGGATACGTCGGCCGAGTAACGGCCATGCCAGGCGACGGTCGCGGCGGCCAGCATCGCCAGTCCCCAGGCAAGGAACACGCGTCGGCCGACGTCGGTCACCGGTCGCTCAGGGGGTCGATCTGGATCACGGCGCGGTCACCGTCGGCCTGCAGGTACTCGATGCTCCGAATCCGGTTGCGCTGGCCGCCGAGCGTGATCCGCTGGACGATGCTCGAAATCGCCGGATCGCTTGGCAGCAGGGTCAGCGTCCAGTTCTCGCGTTGTCCGGCGAGATGGAGCGCGTAGTTCCTTTCAAGCGCCAGTCGATCGCCGCGGAGTGCGCCACGAAGGCTGTCGACGAAGGCCAGCGCGTGCGGCTGCTCGGCGAGCTTGATGCGGAGTTGGCGTTGGTCGCGTACGACCGTTAGCTGGTCATGGTCGAGGAGAACGGTTTCGGGCCGCGGTAGCAGCGTCCGCTTTTCCAGGCGGTCGGGGCGCGTAAAGCTCATTTCGCCGCTCGAAACGAGTGGTCGTTCGAGCAAGGCGAGATACTTGGTCTCGACGAAGCGCGCTCGACCACCCGGCGCGCGCTCGAGTTCGCTCATCAGTTGGGTCAGATCCCAGGCCGCCAGTGCAGGTGCGCCGAGCGTCGACAGGAGCAGGGCGAGGAGCCAGCGGGTCACTTTTGCCCCTGCCAGAAGTCGAAAAAGTTGAACCAGTTGGTCGGGGCGAGCCGGCAGTAGTGTTCGAGGCGGGCGACGTAACGCGCCTGGGCCTCGCCGATGGTCGGGCAATCGCCCGCTTGCTCCGGCAGGAGCGAAAAATCGGCGAGCGGCTCGAAGTGGATGCGGTAGCGGTTGCCACCAAGATAAAGACCGGTCATGAAAAACACTGGGCGACGCAGCAGTGCGGCCAGGCGGAACGGACCGACTGGAAACGCCGCGACACTGCCGAGGAAGTCGTATTCGACGGCTTCCTCGTCGGCCAGCCGGCGGTCGGCGAGCATGCCGACCAGATAGCCGCTGTCGAGCTTCGCGCGCACCTCGAGCATCGACTGCAAGCGCCCGAGGGCAATGATGTCGTGGCTGGCAGCAGGGTGGATGATCTGCAGCGCAGCGTTGATCTTGCGGGCATTGTGCTCGTACATCAGCATCGAGACGCGAAGGCCGGCGCGTCCGCGCCCGACGCTGCGCAAGACTTCGAAGCTGCCGAGATGGGCGCCAAGGAGCAGGGCGCCGCCTTGCCCGCGGGCGAGGGCAGTGTGCAACGGTTCACTGCCGGTGACTTCGATCTCGAACAGATCGAAGCGATCGTGCAACAGGTAGACGCGGTCATGGATCGTGCTGGCGAACGACCACACGTGGCGAAAAGCGTCTGCCCAGCCGGCTGGGCGGCCGAGCACCCGTCCGAGGTAGTCACGGCTGGCGCGGCGCGCCCGTCGCGCGAAGAGCAGGAAGTACGCGGCGATTCCGAAGAGGACGAGACGGCCGACACGGCGCCCCAGTCTGAGCGAGATCCAGACCATCAGCCGGAGAACCCAGAGCTGGCTCCGTTCCCGCTCACCGAGCCAGCCGGTGGTGGTCTGCGCGCCGCCGCTCACGGCGGCCAGTGTTTCAGGCTTCCGGTCGCCACGACGAGGCTGCCGGCATGGAGGGTGAATGCGATGCGGCCGTCGTCGTACGCCTGCAACGCGTAACTGAGCACCGTTCCGGGGGTCACCGGGTGCAGGAACTTGGCCTGGGCGACCTGCCAGCCGCCAGCCCCCAAGTCGGCGATGGCGGCGGCGAAGAGGAGCGCACGGTCGAGGAGAACGGCTCCGGGGACGATCGGCCGGCCCGGGAAGTGTCCACGACACGCCGCCAGGTCGCCGTCGACGCACCAGGTGAACTCAGTGCGCTGCATGTTGCCGGCTGAACACGTGACGTTCGTAAAGCGCCTGCAGGGCGGTGCGTGGCAGCTTACCGGTGTCGTTGCGCGGCAGCGCGTCGAGCAGTACCAGTGGCCGCGGTAGAAAGACCGGGTCAATACGCTGCCGCAGGCGGGTCAGCAGCTGTCGTTCGCTGAGGTGGTCGGCGACGACAAAGGCACAGAGACGCGTGACACCGCTAGCGGCGGCTTCGTCGGGAAAGAAGAAGGCGCCATCGACGACGCCGGGCGTCTCCCGCAGTTGGTGGTCGAGATAGGCGAGCGAGCTGCGTTTACCGGCGACACTGATCAGGTCGGCGCCACGCCCGTGGAGCCGGAAGCGTCCGTCGGCCAGCAATTCGATCTCGTCGGCGAGTGCCACGCGTCCCTCGATGTGACCGCCGCTGGCTATCGTCTGCCCGCCTTCTCGCTGCAGGCAGACGCCGTCGAGAGGCAGCCACTCGTCGCCCGCGAGCAGGCGCCGGCTAGCCAGCTGGCCGCTTTCAGTGCAGCCGTAGATTTCGTGCAAGGGGGCTGCCAGTCGGGTTTCGGCTTCCGCTGCCAGTTCGCGCGCAAGCGGTGCGGTGGCCGAGAGCAAACGGTCGACCGGTGGCAGTTCGACGCCGGAAGCCAGCAGCGTCGCCAGATGAAACGGCGTTGTCACCAGCAGCCGCGGCCGGGGCACGGCGGCCAGCGCGGCCGCGATGTCCTGCGGATAGAACGGCTTGCCCGACCAGAACGGCGAGTCGCCGTGCATCGCGAGGAGGACCGTCGACTCAAAGCCGTACATGTGCTGCGCGGGAACGGTGCCGACCAGGCTGTATCGTGTCCCGGCGAGCAGACCCAGGCGGCTGGCTTCGGCGCGCGCGTTGCGGACGAGTGATCCCCATGATTTGCCATACGGCAGCGGACGACCGGTGGTCCCGGAGGTGTAGACGATAATGGCCGGAAAATCGCTGGCGACCACCGGGATCCCGGTGACGGCGGTCGAATCGACCGTGCGGAGGTCGGGGAAGTCGATCCGGGGCAGATCGCCGCTGTCGAAGGCGCCGTCGCAGAGGCAGAAGGCGTCGGCTTGTTCGCTGAGCAATTGACGCAGGGTTTCGGGCGCTTGCGACGCCGGTTGCAGGCTGGTCCGTCCACTGATCAGGCCGGCGGCGAGGGCGATGGTGAATCGGTAGCGGTCCTGGCAGAGATTGACGAAGTGACGGCCAGGAGGCAACTGGCCGGCGAGCGCCGACGCCGCTGCGAGCAGGTCGCGGACTGGGCTCGGGCCTTCGGGCTGGTAGGCGAAAACCTCGTCGAGCCTGGCGTGCGCGAGCAGCGGCACGCCGTTCATCGTTGGCTGGTCGCCGAGCGCGAACGGCTGACCGATTCGCGGTAGCCGCGCAGGGTATCCGCCAGATTCGTACGCTCTGCCGGTGGCAGCACGCGGTGGCGGACGATGAACTCGGCGGCAAACATCACGCCGAGCAGAGGCATGGTCAGCAGGTTGGCGAAGATCGACCAGACGGTGGTCGGCGCCAGCACGAAGAGTGCCGTCGAGACGGTCGACAGGGCGACGAAAAAGATCGTCCAGGCGGCGGTTACCTGCCGGGTGTAGCGGATCTGCTCCGGAGAAAGGCTGCCATAGTGGGCAAAGCGGGCAAAGCGCGTGACCAGCGCTTCGCCAGGACCCGCCAAGCTGCGGCCGAAAAGCAGGGCGAAAAAGAGATTGCTACCCGCGTGTTGCAGGTAGTAGAGCAAGCTGGCGTTTTGCCGCAAGGTGCCCCAGTTCGATGCGAGCAAGGCGAGCAGGACGCCGACGCCAACCCACAGCCACGCGCCGTATCGGGTGCGCCAGACGAGAACGCCGGCGATGACCGCCAGCGGCGACAGAGCGACCACCAGCTCGAGGTCGGATGCCTGTTCACTCGCGCTGGTGGCGTGTGCAAGGACCGCCCAGCCGATGACCAGGGCGCTGACCCCGACCCCGCGCGCGAAGCGGCCAGGTGCGAGTGTGATCACTTCGTCCGCTGACCGGCGATGTGTTCGCTCAGCGCACGCAGCGAGGAAAAAATGCGTACGTTGTCTTCATTGTCCGAACGCAACTGAAAGCCGTAGCGCTTGGAGACGACGAGCGCAATTTCGAGAACGTCGATCGAATCGAGCCCGAGACCTTCGCCGAACAGCGGTGCGTCGGCTTCGATGTCTTTCGCCTCAAGGTCGAGGTTGAGCGCCGAGACGATCAACTCGGCAACTTCCGCGAGCAGGGGCGCGTCGGGTGCAAGGGAGGTCTGTACTGACATCACGTGTCTTCCATCTACGAGGACTGTGGAGGAGCGCGAAACGCCAGGACGGCGTTGCTGCCGCCAAAGGCGAACGAACTCGAAAGCGCGACGCGCAGCGACTGCTCACGGCGCGCGGTGAAGACGTGGTCGATGCCGATACACGCCGGGGCCACCTGCACGAGGTGTGCTGTTGGCGGAATCGACCGCTCGCGGAGCGCGAGAACGGTCACGATCGCCTCGATCGCACCGGCAGCACCCAGCAGATGGCCATGCATCGACTTGGTCGCGCTGACCGCCGGGCCCTTCGCCGGGTCACTCCAGATGGAGCGGATCGCCGCCGCCTCGACCGGGTCGCCCTCAAGGGTCGCGGTGCCGTGGGCGTTGAGGTAGTCGACGTCGTCGGCAGCCAGCTGAGCGTCGGCCAGCGTCGCCCGCAGGGCACGCGTTTGCCCTGCGGCGTCGGGTCGCACGAGGTGCGTGTGGTCGCAGGTGGTCGCGTAGCCGATCAATTCGCCGTGAATCGGGGCGCCACGCCGCAGGGCGTGTTGCCACTCCTCGAGGACGAGCGCGGCGCCTCCCTCGCCCAGGACGAGTCCGTCACGGTCGGCGCTGAACGGACGACACGCGGTCGCCGCGGTGGACTCGTCCCCCGCGGCGATGACTCGCAAGGCGTCCCAGGCACGCGCGACCCCGTAGGCTTGCGGAACGTCGGAGCCGCCAGTGACCATGACCTCGGCCTCGCCGTTGCGTACCCGGCGAAAGGCTTCGCCGATGGCGATGGTCGACGAAGCGCAGGCGACCGTGTGACTCATGCTGACGCCGCCCAGGCCGAGCTGAATCGAGATCTGGGCGTTGGCCGCATTGTTCATGCCCAGCACGACCGACAGCGGCGAGAGGCGCTCGCGCCCGTGCAGCCACATTTCGCGGTAGCCCTTCTCGTAGGCCAGCGTGCCGCCCAGTGCGGAACCCCAGGCGACGCCCCAGCCGTCACGATTCTCATTTTCTCCGGGTTGACGTTCGAGACCGGCGTCCTGCCACGCCGCATAAGCGGCGGCAACGCCGAGCTGCGCAAAGCGGTCGAGGGTTCCGGCAAGCGCTTTGCCGAGGCTGCGTTCGGCGTCAAAGGCGTCGCAGATGACGAAGGGAATCGCCAGCGGACGTGGAGGGTCGTCGAGACGAAGCAGGCGAATCGCCGACTCGCCGTTCAGCAGGCGAACGAAAAAGTCGTCGAGGTCATGTCCAAACGGACTGACCAGACCGAGGCCGGTAATTGCAACACGACGCGCGTCCATGATTCACGACGAGTGTTCGCCGCGCAAACGGTCCATCAGCGACGCCATTTCGCCGACCGTTCGTGGTGTCGGCAGGTCCTTGGCGAGGGTAAGCCGGAAACGCTCCTCGAACTCAAACATCAATTCAAGAATCATCAGCGAATCGACTCCCAGTTCGGTAAGGGTGGCTTCGGGAGTGACCTTCTCTGACGCGACGCCAAGCCGTCCTTGCAGAAATTCGCGGATCAGTGAAAGAGAATCCATGATTCGGGCGATTTTAGCCGATTGTCGCAGCCGCGCCAACGCTTGGCCGGGCAGATTGAGTCCCTAAACTGCGGTAACCCCCGAGAGCTTCGCCACCGGGGACGAGACCTTTCGCTGGCTCAAGGGGCGGGGGCTGCCCCGCCGGCTGAAAACCATTCGTCATCGACCGGGTCGACGGAAATTTACAGCAATTCTCTGACTTGACTTGGAATTCACGTTTGCGAGCGCGGTAATCGCTGTATCAGCGACACCAGGTAGTGCTCGAAAAGTGAGTCAGGATTCTGTTTGAACAGGCGGATACGCCCCGTGTTGTTCAGTACCAGGATACCCACGAGATGGGCAAGGATTGCGCTGGTCTCGAGAACGGCTTCTTCGTTACGCAGGCCCAAGGCTTCCAAATGCATCTGCATTGGCTTCAGCGCAGCCATCAACTGGTCGTTCAAGTCCTGGTTTAGCTCGGGTGTCAGCCCGCGGGGCTTCATGCCATTGAACAGGTAGAAGCCCAGGTCCAGTTCCTTGGGATGGTCGCGATAGTAGATATAGAAGGCTTCCGCCTTGGCGCGGAGCAAAGCGACTGGCGGTGAGGACTCGCCGCCCGTATTGGCGCTTTCGACCGCTTGGTTGAGGCGCTGCAAGGACTCACCGAGTAGCGCGCCATAAATTTCTTCCAGATTCGCGAAATAGCTGTAGATGGCGCCGGGGGTGTAGCCCGCCCGCTTGGCGATTTCCCGCAGGCTCGCACCCTCCAGGCCCAGCTCGAAAAATGCGGAACGTGCCGCATCGAGAATCAGCGTCCGTCGTGCCTGATTGAGCGCACTTTCCCTAACTACGCGGGATTCGGCGGTGACACCGCTTTTTCGAGGAACACTTTTTCGAGCAGTTGTTGACTTTTCCATAACGCAAATTCTACACTGCTCTCATGTATTGAACACCGTTTAATTTTGCAAACGGCGTAAGTGAGAGGAATGAAAATGTCTGCAACCGACACCAGCGGCTTGATGGATGGAAAAGCGTTTCGGGAGTCCCTGAAGAAGTACAAACCCACTGTCTATGTGGAGGGGCAATTGATTCAATCGGTCGTTGATGCGCCGTCGCTTCAGCCCGGCATCAACGCGCTGGCTGTCACCTATGACTTCGCACACGACCCGGTCGTGGCGCCCCTGATGCTGGCCAAGCAGACGGCCTCGGGCAAAACGGTCAACCGGATGCTGCATATCGACGAGTCGGCCGGCGACCTGTTGAACAAGCTGGAGGCTATCCGGGTGCTATGCCAGGAAACCGGTTGCGCCCAACGCTACTTGGCACATGATGCCCTCGGCGGTATCTTGCAGGCGGTGTCGAAGATGGACGACGCCAAGGGTTCGACCGAACACAGCGCCAAGTTCGCTTCCTATCTCCAGAAAGTTCAGGATGAAGACTTGGCGCTGGGCATCGCGATGACCGATGCCAGGGGCGACCGCAGCAAGCGCCCCAACCAGCAACTGAATCGGGACGTCTATGTCCATATCGTTGAACGTAACGTCAAGGGCATCGTCATCACCGGCACGAAGGCGATTGTGACCGGCGCGCCTTACGTCCATGAGTTCCTCGTCATGCCGTCACGCAATATGCGTGGCGACGACGCGGACTTCGCTGTGTGCTGTGCGGTGCCTGTAGATGCACCTGGTGTCACGATTGTTTCCCGTCCCGCAGGCCGTCCGGGCGAACCCGAGCACGGGGCGCCGCTTTTCTCGCGAAAGTATGGCCAAGCGACCGGCGTGGTCATCTTCGACAAGGTTTTCGTTCCGTGGGAGCGAGTTTTTCTCGCTGGCGAGTGGGAGTTCTCCGAGGACATCACCTACAACTATGCGACACACCACCGTCACAGCTGTATCGGGGCGCGCGCCGGTTTTGGCGACCTGCTCATCGGCGCTGGTGTCCTGATGTGTGAAGCCAACGGCCTCGACCCCAACAAGAAGGCCAACCTGCGTGACCCGATGGTCGAACTCATCAAGATTACCGAGGGGTTCTATGCCTGTGGGGTGGCTGCCAGCGTCTATGCGGTTCAAGACCCGCATTCGAAGACCTTCATGCCAGAGCCCGTGTATTCGAATATCGGAAAGTTGCTGCTCTCAACCCAGATTTACGACATGCACCGCCTTGCCCATGAAGTCTCCGGTGGCCTCATCGTTGCCTTGCCTGGGCCGAACGAAGACCACAACCCGGCAACCGCGGCGACATTGGCCGAAGTGCTGCGTGCCAACCCCGATGTGCCATACGACAAACGTATTGAGGTTTCGCGCTTCATCGAGGATTTGACTGCTTCCTATCAGGGTGGCTGGTACTCGCTCATCAGTCTGCACGGTGGTGGTTCGCCGACGGCGCTGAAGCAGGAAATCTGGCGCAACTATCCGGTAGGCAACAAGGTGCAACTGGTCGAACGTCTGTTGGACCGCGGAGTTCTGGCGCAGGATAACCGAGCCATAACCAAGAACAAGCAGCCAGGCCGCTGCTGTGATGCGGGTTGCAGCCAACCTGTCAACGCCGAATTAAAACTGACACACTTTTCCTTCGAACACCGATTTACTACTGATACACCCCCAA
>CAYQVH010000019.1:0-80719 GCA_964420975.1 uncultured Candidatus Accumulibacter sp. | reverse complement strand
GACACCTTTCGTGCTCAAACCCTGCGTCTTGTATAAGAGCCATGCGATGGCCCTGCGTCGAGCGCCGTGAGACGGGCGATGGCCTTGTTCCATGCCACAATCACGTGATCGCAGTTGATCACGAACGCTGGAACCGGAAGTTCGTCGGTCGCTTCGGTCAACAGAAAGCGCGACGATAACCCATGGTCCGGAACACGGTCCTGCCGGTTGTTCGAATTCCCCCGCTCGACGATCTGTTCCCGGGCGCCGCGATAGGCCGTCAAAGTCGCGCAGCGGCATCGGACACCACTCGGACTCGGCTCGCTCGCGTGACAATCGACGATTCTTTCAGCGAGATTCCGTCGAGACGGGGATCGAACGTCAGCGCAGCGCCTCCTGCACGGACTGGAACTGACGCACCCACGGCCGGTTGACCTGCAACTCGGCGGGAAGCGCAGCGATCGCGGCGCGCGCCTGACCGACCGTGGCGAAGACGCCGAAGAACAGGTTGTAACGCGCTCCCCGTTCGCCCGAAGTCACCGAGAAGGCCAGCGAATCGAGTGCCAGCTGCTCGACGTGGCGGTCGATGAAGCGCGCCATGTCGCCCTGGCTGGGCGAGGTCACCAGTTGGACGGTGTAGGCTTTTGGATTCTGCCGGAGCAGCCAGCTGCTATCGCGCAAGACCCCGGTCCCTGCTGCGCCCTGGACGTGCAACTTGCGCAGCGCGGTACGCAGGTCGCCGAGGCTCTTTTCGAGCCCGCTGACCGTCGCAGATACCTGGTCGATGGTCGCTTGCTGGCGGGCGTCGGTTTCCTGCCGCACAAGATCGCGTGCCGAGAGCGCAGCCACCTGGCTGCCCACTTCCGCGATCCGGGATTGCTGCTGCGCCAGCGCCGCTTCGGTGCCCGCAGGGGCGAACGCCGGTACCCACTTGACGAGGGCGAAACCGGTCATCGCCAGCACGAGTACGCCAGCGATCGCCCAGTGCGTGCGTTTGAAGGTCTCCTGGGATTCCGCACGGTGGTCAGCCAGCGAGCTCGCCAGCTTGCGGATTTCGTCATCCAGGCGCTCCGTTTCCGAGCGCAGCACGCCGACCAGCCCCTGCAGATTCTGAAACTCGGCGTAGTGCTCGCGTTGCAGGGCACTGAGGCCGTCGACTCGCGCTTCGACGATCGCGTGCTGCTTCTCCGCCTGCTCGCGTACGGCTTCGATGCGGCTCTTGTTGCTACGCGTCGCCGTATCCAGCAGCTGATACGTGATGTCGAACTGATCGAGGCGTGCACGTTGTTCGGCGAGAATCTGTTCCTGCGCGGCGAACACGTTTTCGAGCGAACCGAGGCCGTCGTCGAGACGGATCAGTTCCGAATGAATGCGCGCGTTACTGCTCGTCAGCTGGCTATCCCAGCGTCGTTCCGAATCAATCAGAGCGGCCCCGGTTTCCTCGCGCACGGCGGCGATCCCGTGTTCGGCAGCAGCGGCACGCGCCGCCAGGGATTCGCCTTGCTGCTGCAAATCGGCGCCGAGCTGATGCAGGCGACTCGACAGGACGCCCCCGGACTGGCGGATGGTCGCCAGTTCGTCGTCGATGCGGCGATTGTTCTCGGCGTAAAGAGCCGTCAGCTCGTCATACTCGCGCAGCACGCGGTCGAGTTGCGCATTGATTTCTTTCGCGGTTGTCGTGGAGCCGTTTGCCTGCGTCAACTCCAGAAGCTTCGCCATTTCAGGTTTGATGACGGGTAGTTCGGCTGCCGCTTCCGTTTTCGGTTCGGCAGACTCCGTTCCGAGTGGCGCATCGTTTGCCAGAAGCCGTTCTGCAGTTTGGGTCATGGTCGTTGTCTCCATTTAATTCAAACAATTATGTCTGGGTCCACAGATCGCGCCGCGAATCCGGATGGGGTGACGTTGCCGATGCCTTCGTTCTTCGCTGACGATCGAAAAAGAACAGAAATACGACATCGTCGATGCAGTTTATGTTCCGCCAAGGACTGCGGTCAAGTCGCGGCCGCTGCGCTGAGCGAGATCCGCTGCTTGCCATGAGTCCCCGGCGGCGCGTGCCCTCTGACGAGGCATGCCGTTGTCGGCGCGCACCATAACGCGGCAAGGCAGGTCGCGTTGGCGCTGGCGAGCCCCTGCCGAGGGCCAGCAGACCGGAAAGTGACGCCTGGTCGTCGATTGGCACGTCTGTTGCTTGTCTGACGCCAGCGAGGCGAAAATGAGCAAGACTGTCCACTCGACGTGTTGTTACTGCGGTGTTGGCTGCGGCGTGCTGATCGACAGCGAGGGCGGTCGCGTCGTCGGCGTGCGGGGCGATCCGGAACATCCGGCCAATTTCGGTCGACTGTGCAGCAAGGGAGCGTCCTTGCACCTCACTTTGCGGCCCGACTACCGCCTGCTGCGGCCAGAGTTGCGGCCGTCGCGAGGACAGCCGGGAGAGGCCGTCGGTTGGCATGAGGCGCTCGACCATGCGGCCCGACGCTTCGCGCAGATCATTCGTGAAAGCGGCCCGGACAGCGTGGCCTTTTATCTCTCGGGGCAATTGCTGACCGAGGACTACTACGTCTTCAACAAGCTGGCGAAGGGACTGATCGGCACCAACAACGTCGACACCAACTCGCGTTTGTGCATGTCGTCGGCGGTCGCCGCCTACAAGCTGACGCTCGGCGCCGATGCGCCGCCGTGCTGCTACGAGGACTTGGCGCATTGCGATTGCCTGTTGATTGCGGGTGCCAATCCGGCGCTGGCGCATCCGATCGTCTTCCGGCGCATCGAAGACGCGCGCGCCGCGAATCCGGCGTTGCGGATCATCGTCGTCGACCCGCGGCGCAGCGAGACGGCGGCGATTGCCGACCTTCACCTGGCGCTCAAACCGGGGACCGATATCGCCCTGTTCAATGGCCTGCTGAAGGTCATGATCGACGAGCAGCTGATCGATCGCGATTACGTGGCCGATTCGTGTGAGGGATTTGACGAACTCGAACAGCTTCTCGCGGCGTATTCGCCCGCCGCCGTCGCGGCGATCTGCGGCCTCGCCGAGGCCGACATCGTGCGTGCCGCGCGCTGGTTCGCGAATGCCGACGCAGCGCTTTCGCTTTACTGCCAGGGGCTCAACCAGTCGGCGCACGGGACCCACAACAACGTCGCGCTGATTCATCTCCACCTCGCCTGTGGACAGATCGGGCGTCCGGGTGCCGGGCCGTTTTCGCTGACCGGCCAGCCAAACGCGATGGGCGGGCGCGAGGTCGGCGGCCTCGCCAACCTGCTGTCGGCGCATCGCGATCTCGCCAATCCCGAACATCGCGCCGAGGTCGCCCAGTTGTGGGGCGTACCTTCGGTGCCCGCGCGTCCCGGCAAGACCGCGGTCGAACTCTTCCAGGCCTTGCACAGCGGGGAGGTTCGAGCAGTCTGGATTGCTTGCACCAATCCCGCGCAGTCGTTGCCGGACCAGGCCAGCGTGCGCGCTGCGCTGGCCAAGGCGGAGTTCGTCGTCCTCCAGGAGGCGTACGTCAACACCGACACCGCGGCCTACGCCGACCTGCTCTTGCCGGCGAGCAGCTGGGCCGAGAAGGAGGGAACGGTCACCAACTCGGAGCGCTGCATCACGCACGTTCGACCGGCTCTGGCGCCGCCTGGCGAAGCGCGTGCCGATTGGCAGATTGCGGTCGACTTTGCTCGCCGTCTTGGCCGCCTGCTCGACCAGCCGCTGGCAGACAGGCTGTTTCCTTACCAGCATCCGCAGGACATTTTTGCCGAGCACCGCGAGACGACGCGCGGTCGTGATCTCGACATCACCGGCCTGAGCTACGCGCTGCTCGACTCCCGCGGACCGCTGCAGTGGCCGCTGCCGGAAGGGGCCAGCAAGGGCCGCAAGCGCCTCTACAGCAATGGGCGTTTTCCGACCGCCAGTGGGCGCGCGCGCTTCGTTCTCGTCGAGCATCGGCCGACGGCCGAGGCAGTGGACGCGGCGCGTCCACTGAGCCTGCTCTCCGGCCGACTGCGCAATCAGTGGCACGGCATGAGCCGTACCGGGACCGTTGCCCGGCTATTTCACACGGACGACGAGCCCTTGCTCAGCATGAATCCCGATGACCTCGAGCAGCACGGTTTGAGCGACGGCGAACTGGCCGAAGTCAACAGCCGGCGCGACCGTATCGTCGTTCGCGTCCGCGGCGACGATGCGCTGCCGCGCGGGCGCGCCTGGCTGCCGATGCACTGGGGAAGCCAGTTCATGAACAGCGCCGGCGTCAACGCGCTAACCTTGCCGGTGTTCGACCCGCTTTCGAAGCAGCCCGAACTCAAGCACGCGGCGGTCAGTGTGCGCAAGGCGGAGCTGCCCTGGCCGCTGGTCGTCTTGCGCAAGGCCAGCGACGAGGGCGAGGCCCTCGCTTTGCTCGGTCGCGCTCGCGCGTTGCTGGGAGACTTCGCGTACGCGTCGGTCGGACTGTGCGGCCGGGCTTCACCAGTCGTCGTTTTCCGCGCGGCTCTCGCCGAGGCGGCGTCGGCGCAGGTTCTGCAGACCATCGACACGATCTTTGGTCTCGCCGACGAGCGCTCGGTGATCGTCTATGACGATCACCGACGCGGCATCAGCAAGCGGGCGCTGAGCCGGAACGGCGAGTTGATCGGCGTTCGCCTCGCCGGTGAAACGCGGGCGCACGAATGGCTGAAGGAGGTGGTGTCTGACGGCAGTCTCCAACCGGAACTCATCCGTTGGGTGGTGGCGCCCCTCGGCCGGCGTCCTGGGGCGGTGCCGCCGAAAAGCCGCGTCGTCTGCCAGTGCGCCGACGTCAGCGAGGCCGAGATCGTCGCCGATCTCGGTGCGGGTGCGACGCTGGCGACGCTGCAGGAAAAGCACAAGTGCGGCACCTATTGCGGTTCGTGCCTGCCCGAACTGCGACGACTAGCCGCCTGTCAGCCGGTGACCGCAGGCTGACAGGCGATCGCCGCTTCGCAACTGCTGCAGGCAAAGCGCAAATGCCGTACCTTGCACGGCTGGCGCCGGTTTGGCGGCAGACGGAGGACGGGCGAATGGAATGGGCGTCAGTGATCAGGGAGTTGGGACGGGGTGCGACCGGTTCCCGAGACTTAACGCAGGACGAGGCAGCACGGCTGTACGCCGCTCTGCTCGACGGTCAGGTGCCCGATCTCGAACAGGGCGCGATCGCCATTGCGCTGCGCATGAAGACCGAGTCGGTCGACGAAATGGCGGGGTTTCTCGCCGCGGCGAGCGAACGCCTGCCGAAGTTGCAGACGCCGCCGGGAAGTGTCCGCCCGGTCGTGCTTCCGACGTACAACGGCGCTCGCCGCTCGGCCAATCTGACGCCCCTGCTGGCATTACTCCTGCAACGCCAGCGGGTGCCGGTGCTGGTGCATGGGCTGGGCGACGGCTACGGCCGCATCAGCAGTGAGCAGATTTTTCGCTCGCTGGGCATCGCGGCCTGCGCCAGCGTCGTGCAGGCGCAGCAGGCGCTTGTTGAGCAGGGGCTGGCGTACGTACCCCTGCCGGTGCTCTCGCCGGGGCTTGACCGCCAACTGGCGCTGCGCGCTCGTCTGGGTTTGCGCAACAGCGCGCACAGTCTGGTCAAGATGCTTGACCCCATCGTCGGCGGCGGGTTGCTGCTGGCGTCGGCGACGCATCCGGCGTATCTGACGACGATGCGCACCCTGCTCACCGCTTGCCGCGCCCGCGCGCTGCTGCTGCGTGGCAGCGAAGGCGAGCCTTTCGCCAATCCGAGACGGCGCCCGGCGATCGAGTATCTGCACGACGGGGTCGTCGAACTGCTCTACGACGCGGAACACGACAGCCTGCGCAGCCTGCCGCAACTGCCGGCGAGCTGCGACGCCGAAACCACCGCCGAGTGGACGCGCGACGTGCTCGACGGCCGGGTCGCCCTACCGCCGCCGATCGTTAGCCAGTTGGCGGGTTGCGTCTATGCCTCGGGCCGCACGGTCACCCTGGTTGAGGCAGACGCTCTGGTCGCCGCCGGCTGCCCGACGCCATTCGCCGTTTCCTGAAACGAGGTTCCCGAGATGAAGCGACAGCGGGCGACGGTAATCGTCGAGATCGAGCAGAAGATTCTTTACGTCGAGAATCGTAATGGCCTGGTGCTGCTGCCGGGAGGGGGGATCGGCGAGGACGAATCCAGCGCACAGGCGGCAGCGCGGGAGCTGGCCGAGGAAACGGGACTCGTCGCGCAAGCGCTGCGTTTCCTTTTCAACCACGAATCACCGAGTCATTGCCATCACGTCTATTGGGCATCGGCGTCGGGAACGCCGGTCGCCGGCGACGATGCGCGCCTCCTGCACCTGCGGCCGCGCGGCGAGACCCTGCTCGCGGAACGCATGTCGCAGGCGACGCGTGAGATCGTCGCGCGTTATCTCGACCGCCATGCGGCGGAGTCCTCCGCCTGGTGACCGCGTTCGCCGAGACTGTTGGCGCTGACCATGCGAGCTTGAAACGAGAAAGACCGCGATCGGTCAAGCGCGCGCTACCGGATGGCACAGCGCTGCGTACTCGTCTTCCGCAAAGCCGACCAGCAGACGGTCGCCGGCGGCGAGCAGTGGTCGCCTGATCAGCGTCGGGTAGCGCGCCATCAGCTGCAGCGCCTTCTCTTCGTCGAGGTCGGCGCGTTCGGCGTCCGACAACTTGCGCCACGTCATCCCCCGGGCGTTGAGCAGAACGCGCCAGCTCTGGCGTCGACTCCAGTCGGGCAGATTCGCTGCCGCGACGCCTGCCGGCCGGTAATCGACGAACTCGTAAGCAACACCGTTCGCCGCCAGCCAGGCGAATGCTTTCTTCATCGTGTCGCAGTTGCGGATGCCGAAGACCCGAATCATGAGGCGAGTGCAGGCTCGATGTGCCAGACAAGCGCGTCGACCAACACGACGATTGGAAAATCGACCCGGCGTTATTTCCGGCGCTTGCTGCCCGAAGCCTGCGCCTCGTCGGCACCCTGAACGCCGAGCTGGCCGCCGGTTCCCAGACCGCCTTTGACTTCCTGTGCGCGGTAATTGCGAACCGCCCGCACCAAACCGTTGTAGGAGTCGGTAAACGCCGCGACGATGACCTTGCCCTCGGCAGTATTGGCGTAACCGCCGCCGGCCGCGCCGAGCGCGCCGCCGAAAACGCCGCCCATCGCGCCGAAGTCGATGTTGCGCGCGCTGCCTTCGGCGGCGGCGAGCTGGACGCCCGAGCGATTGTCGATCAGCGTCAGCAAGGTGCTCGCTTCCTTGACGTTCATGCTCCCGGCGACTGCCGCGAGGACCCCGGCCGACTTGCTGTAGCCACCGAGACCGGCGGTGAGGCCGCCGGCGTTGTTGTTGCTGAAGGTGATCGACGGACTCATCGAGTAGTCGGCCGACACCATCTGCCCCTTGCCGAACTTCGAACCCTTACGCAGCTCGCCGCTCTGTTCGAGGTAGCGCTCCTGCATCATGTTGTTCATCGCTCGCCCGCGTTCCACGACCACGAAGCAATTCGACTGCTGGATCAACAACTTGAGCACCGGAGTCGTCGACCCGAGACGCCACTGTCCGGTGAGGATGCCGTACCACGAAGCGTTCGTGTCCTCGACGACGGCAATCGTCCCCAGCGAACTGGAGCAGCGTTCGAGCCCCGGGTTGGCGCCAACTGCGGTCGATCCACCGGCCGAACCGGTGGCCACCGTCTTCGCGTCCAGCGAGCCCATCTGCATGTTCGAACACGCGCTCACTGTCGCCGCCGCGCCGGCCAGCAGCAGCAAGCGTCTACGCTCTGCGAAACCTGTCATCCCCATTGCCAGCCTCCCAATCCGTGGGTCAGTCACTCGGCTCGGGGCGCCGACTGCTGCCCACCCCGCAAGAGCGTGTGATTATGCCAAGAAAAATGCCCGTCCACATCGCGTGGCCCGGCCATTCGCCACGACCTGTTGCGTTGACTCGTGATCGCTGCCGTGGGTTCAATCGCCTGCCGCACTGCACCACGATTCGCCATGCCGTCTTTGCCCGCGCCCCACGATTGTGCAGCGCACGATGGAAAGTGGCGCAAGGGAGGCTGAACTTGCGCTAAATCAATGAGGTTGAACGCTGGCACGGGGATTGCGTGGACATTCTCAGTGTAACCGTGAAGGGACTACCGTGATGAACAAGAAACGGCTGGTGATGGTCGGCAACGGCATGGCCGGCGTGCGTACGCTCGAAGAGCTGCTGAAGATTGCCCCCGAGCAGTACGAGATCACCGTCTTTGGCGCTGAACCGCATCCCAACTACAACCGCATCCTGCTTTCGCCGCTGCTCGCCGGCGAAATGACGCTTGAGCAGATCATCCTCAACGATCGGCAGTGGTACGCCGACCACGGCATCACGCTGCATCTCGGCAAGACGGTGAGCACGATCGACCGCGTGCGGCGCAAGGTGATCGCCGACGACGGCCTCGAAGCGCCCTACGACCGCCTGTTGCTGGCCACCGGTTCGCGTCCCTTCCTCCTGCCGGTGCCAGGCAACGATCTGCCGGGCGTCATCTCCTACCGCGACATCGCCGATACCGAGCAGATGATCGACGCTGCCCGTCGTTACCGGCACGCGGTGGTCATCGGCGGCGGACTGCTCGGCCTCGAAGCCGCCAACGGGCTCAAGCTGCGCGGCATGGACGTCACCGTCGTCCATCTCGCCGACTGGCTGCTCGAACGTCAGCTCGACGAAACCGCCGGCCGCATGCTGCAGAAGTCGCTCGAAGATCGCGACCTGAAGTTCCTGCTCGGCAAGCAGACCGAGCAGTTGATTGCCGGCGAAAGCGGTCGCGTCGCCGCGATCAGGCTCAAGGACGGGCTGCAGCTGGCCGCCGATCTGGTGGTGATGGCGATCGGCATCCGTCCCAACACGCAGCTTGCCGAGTCGGCGGGGATCTACTGCCACCGCGGCGTCGTCGTCAATGACACGATGCAGACCTACGACCCGAAAATCTACGCCGTCGGCGAATGCGTTTCGCACCGCGGCATCGCCTACGGGCTCGTCGCTCCCTTGTTCGAACAGGGCAAGGTCGCCGCCAACCACCTCGCCCATTACGGGATAGGCCGTTACACCGGGTCGATCACTTCGACCAAGCTGAAAGTGACCGGTATCGACGTCTTCTCGGCCGGCGACTTCATCGGCGGCAAGGACAGCGAGGAAATCGTCCTCAACGACGCCGCCGGCGGCGTGTACAAGAAGCTCGTCATCCGTGACAACCGGCTGGTCGGTGGCGTGCTCTACGGCGATACCGCCGACGGCCCGTGGTACGTGCAGTTGCTGCGCGACGGTCAGGACATCCACGAAATCCGTGACCACCTGCTCTTCGGCCAGGCGCACGTCGGCGACGTCGGTCATCAGGGGCACAGCAAGGCGGCGGCGATGGCCGACAGCGCCGAGGTGTGCGGCTGCAACGGCGTGAGCAAGGGAACGATCGTCCAGGCAATCAAGGCCAAGGGCTTGTTTACGCTCGATGACATCAAGCAGCACACCAAGGCCGCGTCGTCGTGCGGTTCGTGCGCCGGCCTTTGCGAGCAGATCCTGGCGGCGACCATCGGTGGCGCGTACACGCCGGCGGCGTCGAACCGGCGGCCGGTCTGCGGCTGCACTGACTACTCGCACCAGGAAGTGCGTGACGCGATCCGCAAGGAACGTCTGACGACGATCGACGCCGCGATGCGCTTCCTCGAGTGGAAAAACCCCGACGGTTGCGACAAGTGCCGGCCGGCGCTCAATTACTACCTGATCTCGACTTGGCCCGGAGAGGCGCTCGACGACCCGCGTTCGCGCCTGATCAACGAGCGCGCGCACGCCAACATCCAGAAGGACGGCACGTTTTCGGTCGTTCCCCGGATGTGGGGCGGCCTGACGACCGCCGCCGAGCTGCGCCGCATCGCCGACGTCGCCGAGAAGTATCAGGTGCCGACGATCAAGGTCACCGGTGGCCAGCGCATCGACCTGCTCGGCATCCGCAAGGAGGACCTGGTCAGCGTCTGGAAGGATCTTGGCATGCCCTCCGGTCACGCCTACGGCAAGTCGATCCGCACCGTGAAGACCTGCGTCGGCGCCGAGCACTGCCGCTTTGGCACGCAGCTGGCGATGAAGATGGGCGTCAAGCTGGAGAAGATGCTGTTCGAAATGTACGCACCGCACAAGGTCAAGCTCGCCGTTTCCGGCTGTCCGCGCAACTGCGCTGAAGCCGGCATCAAGGACGTCGGCGTCATCGGCGTCGATTCCGGCTACGAGCTTTACGTCGGCGGCAACGGCGGCATCAAGACCGAGGTCGCCCAGTTTTTCGTCAAGGTAAAGAGCGACGAAGAGGTGCTCGAGTACGCCGGCGCCTTCCTGCAGCTCTACCGTGAAGAAGGCTTCTACCTCGAACGCACCTGCCACTATCTGACGCGAGTCGGCCTCGATCACGTCAAACGACAGGTGGTCGAGGACGCCGACCAGCGCCAGGCGCTCTACGGCCGCCTGCTCGCCGAACTCAAGGACGCCAAGGACCCGTGGGCCGAACGCGTCGCTGGCGTCGAGCACGCCGAGTACGAAATCCTATCCGTCTGATCCTCAGGAGAACCGCCATGGCTGAGTGGAAATCAATCTGCAAGGTGGATGACATCCCGCGTCTGGGGGCGCGTGTCGTGCGCTCGACGAGCGGCGACATCGCCGTCTTCCGTACCTCAAGCGACGACGTCTTCGCACTACGTGACCAATGCCCGCACAAGGGCGGACCGCTCTCGCAGGGCCTGGTGCACGGCAACCAGGTGACCTGTCCGCTGCACGGCTGGAAACTGCGCCTCGACTCCGGCGAGGCGGTCGCTCCCGACGCCGGCTGCGCACGCCGTTTTCCCCTCCGCGTCGAAAGCGGAACCGTTTTTCTCCATCTCTGAGCTGAGAGCTTGTGAAGAAATCGTTACGAGCAGGTCGAGATGCAAGGCGCGAGCGAGCGAACGACGAGACATATCAATTAGATAGGCGAGGAGTGAGCGAGTGAGCAACGCCGCAGATCGACCGCGCAGTAGATTTATTCACAAGCTCTGACGAAAGGACTGACAATGAACAAGGGATTCTGGAACGCTGGTCACCGGCCGACGTTGCTGGCGGCCTTTCTCTACTTCGATCTGGCGTTTATGGTCTGGGTGATGCTCGGCCCGCTCGCCGTTCAGATCGCTCGCGACCTTGAACTGACGCACGCCGAGAAAGGCATGATGGTGGCGACGCCGGTCCTGGCCGGCGCCATCCTGCGCATCTTCATGGGCGTCCTGGTCGACCACCTGAAGCCGAAGCTCGCCGGCGCCATCGGTCAGGTGATCGTCATCGTCTCGCTGTTCTTCGCCTGGTATCTCGGCGTCCACAGCTACGAACAAACCTTGCTGCTCGGCGTTTTTCTCGGCGTCGCCGGCGCTTCTTTTGCCGTCGCCTTGCCGCTCGCCTCGCGCTGGTATCCGCCCGAGCATCAGGGGACCGCGCTCGGCATCGCCGGTGCCGGCAACTCGGGAACGGCGCTCGCCGCGCTGATCGCGCCGAGTCTGGCTGTCGCCTACGGCTGGAACAACGTCTTCGGGCTGGCGCTGATCCCGCTGATCGTCGTCTTCGCCTATTACCTGCTCGCCGCGCGTGACGCCCCCGACTGTCCGGCGCCGAAGTCGCTCGCCGAGTACCTGAAGGTGCTCAAGGACGGCGACGCCTGGTGGTTCATGTTCTTCTACTCGGTCACTTTCGGCGGCTTCGTCGGCCTCGCCTCGTCGCTGACCATCTACTTCAACATTCAGTACGGTCTCGACGCCAAGACCGCCGGCTTCTTCACCGCCGCCTGCGTCTTCGCCGGCTCGCTGGTGCGACCGATCGGCGGCAACGTCGCCGACCGCGTCGGCGGCATCAAGAGCCTGTCGCTGATGTACATCCTGGCCGCGATCTGCCTTGGCATCGTCAGCATCGGCCTGCCGTCGGCGTGGATGGCGCTGCTCGCCTTCGTCGGCGCCATGCTCGCGCTCGGCATGGGTAACGGCGCCGTCTTCCAGCTTGTGCCACAGCGCTTCCGCAAGGAGATCGGCGTCATGACCGGCATGGTCGGCATGGCGGGCGGCGTCGGCGGCTTCTACCTCGCGTCGTCGCTCGGTTACGCCAAGCAGATCACCGGCAGCTACCAGCTCGGCTTCCTGATCTTTGCCGCGCTCTGCCTGCTCGCCCTCGCCGGGCTCTCGGGCGTCAAGACGCGCTGGCGGACGACCTGGGGCGCTGCCCATCTGACCGCGGCACGCATCTGACGTCGTGTGGATTCGGAAGAAAGCCGCCGCTGGTGCGAGTCGCCACGGTTATCGTATATTCTCTCGACGATCCGGCTGCTGGACACTTGCATCAAGCGCGAATAAATCGAGCAGCACATAAACTAAGAGGACTGACGATGACAACCGTGGAGATCACTTTACCCGATCAGCTCGTGCAAGAAGCGCAGCGTGCAGGGCTGCTGGCGCCGGCCAGGCTCGAACGCTTGCTGCGTGATCAGCTCAAGACGCAACGCATGGATGAACTCTTTGCGGCGATGGACCAGATGGCGGCCGTAGATGAGCCGGCGGTAATGTCACCTGAAGAAGTGGTCCGCGAGATCGCCGCCATGCGTGCTGAGCGGCGTGTTCAGACCGCGAACTGACGGCACCGTTCCGTGCGGGTGGTGCTCGATACGAATGTGGTCGCCTCGGCCATCCTGTGGGGCGGCACGCCGCGCGGGAGACGCGCATCGAGCTTTTCACCAGCACGTCGATGCTGGCCGAACTCACTGGCATCCTCGGCCGGAGGAAGTTCGCCAGAAAGATCGCCGCTTCGACACTCGGTATCCATCAGCTTGTCGAAGGTTATGCGCTGCTCGCTTCGGTCGTTCGCCCAATCGCCACGCCGCGCATCGCGCCCGATCCGGATGACGACGTGGTCATCGCAACCGCCCTCGCAGTTAAGGCCGACATCCTTGTCACCGGGGACATGTCGCTGCTCTCCGTCGTCGAGCATCAGGGTATCCGGTTCGTCGGCGTGATTGAAGCGGTGAACGCGTTGACGCCCTAGCGGCAAGGAAGGCTTGCCGCGCGTCGCATCGCACGACTGATGGTGGCAGCACGCATGCAACATTGCGCAGGGCGACGCTTTGCAGTGTTACCGGCGGCGGGTGGCGTGCGTCCCCGCCATTTCTTCTAACGTTACTCGCCGAGTCACCACCGATGCCGCTGACGGTCGACGCCGGTCACTCCTCGCTGACTGGTCCGCGCGAACGCAACGAGGACTTTTGCGGCATGGTCACGCCGCAAGGTCAGGAGCTGGAAAACAAGGGCCTGATCGCCGCCGTCGCCGACGGTATCGGCGGCCACAAAGGCGGTCGCGAGGCCGCGGAATACACGGTCCGCGGCCTGCTTTCCGATTACTACGCGACGCCCGACACCTGGAGCGTGCCGCACGCGCTGGACAAGGTGACCGGCGCGCTCAACCGCTGGCTGCTGGCAGAAGCCGGGCGCCAGGCCGAGTTGGCCGGAATGGCGACGACGCTGACCACGCTCGTCCTCCGGGGCCGCCGCTACGTCGCCGCGCACGTCGGCGATTCGCGCCTCTACCGGCTGCGCAACGGCCAGTGCACCCGTCTGACCAGCGACCACGTCTGGGAACATCCCGAACTGCACAGCGTGCTCTCGCGCGCCGTCGGTCTCGACCGCCATTTCCAGCTCGATTTCGTCGACGGCGATCTGTACGCGGGCGACTGTTTTCTCCTTTGCTCCGACGGCGTCTGGGCGCCTCTCGGCAGCGAGCGCATCCGCGCCACGCTGCTCGCGCATCCGGACGCTCAGCGGGCCGCCGCCGCGCTGACCAGCCTGGCGCTGGCCAGCGGCGGTCAGGACAACGCCAGCGCCGTCGTCCTCCGGGTCTGCGAACTGCCGGCCGACAATCTGCGCGATTCGCTCGCCGGCTCGGTGCGCCTGCCCTTGCCGCCGCGTCTCAAACCCGGCCAGGAGTTCGACGGTCTGCGCATCGACGAAATACTCCATGACTCGCGCGCCACCCTGCTCTACCGCGTTACCGATCTTGCTAACGGCCAGTCGCTGGTGCTCAAGACGCTGCGTCCGGAACTCGGCGCCGACGCCGACGAAATCCGGGCGCTGGTGATGGAAGAGTGGCGCGCCCGGCGCATCGTTTCCCCGTTCTTTGCCCAACTCGTCCCCGCCGATCGGCGCAGTTGCCTCTACTACCTGCAGAGCTGGCACGAAGGTGCGACGCTGCAGCGGATGCTCGACGCCGGCCTGCACTTCACCGTCGCCGACGCCGTCCAGCACGGCATCCGCCTGCTCAAGGGACTGAGCGCCCTGCACCGCCTCGACATCGCTCATCGCGACGTCAAACCGGCGAACATCCACCTCGGCCGCGACGGTCGCCTGCGCCTGCTCGACCTCGGCGTCGCGCTCAGCCGCGCCGAAGACGAACCCGCCGCCGGCGCCCCCGGAACGCCGAGCTACATGGCGCCGGAACTGTTCGCCGGCGAGCGCGCACTGCCGGCGCACGACCTTTACGCCGCCGGCGTCACGCTCTACCACCTGCTGACGCGCAAGTACCCCTACGGCGAGATCGAACCCTTCCAGCGCCCGCGCTTCGGCGAACCGGTGCCGCCGACGCGCTACCGGCCGGACATCCCCGGCTGGCTCGAAAACCTCCTGCTCAAGGCCGTCGCTCGCAACCCGGCGCTCCGCTTCGAAACCGCCGACGAGTGCCTCCTCGCCCTCGAAAGCGGCGCCCAGCGCCCGGTCAACCGACCGCCGCGAACACCGCTCGCACTGCGCAACCCGGCCTACACCTGGCGCTTGGTCGCCGCCATTTCCCTCGTCGTCAATCTCGTGCTGCTGATGCTGCTGACGCGCTGAACGGTCGTCGCGTCCGCCACGCCTTCCCGCTCCCACGGCGCCGCCAAGGGCCGCCGATCGTGCTATAAATCCGGGGGGAAAACAGGGCCGGGTACAGGCTTCGGGACGAGGGAAATGGAGGACGTCGTCGACCTCATCAACAGCGGCAACTTCGAGGAAGCCTTGATCCGACTGGGAGTCATGGCGATCGCAACGGTCGACGACGAGCAGCAGGCGAGCCGTTGGCAGCAGCAACTTCCTTCGGGGAATCATGCGCAGGTCGAAACCTTCCTCCGGCGACGGATTGAGGGGGCCGCGCTCTGCCAGAAAGCCGCCAAAAGCAATCCGCTCGCACTGCTCGCGGCGCTCGACCGTCACTTGCACGAGCACTCCAGGGATTGGTACAAGGGCGTTCCGACGCTGGACATCGACGGCGTCCCCTACGCGCTTGTTCGCCGTGGTTATGCCCGCCAGACATCGGCGAGTATTCAGTCGCCAAACATCGGTGCGTGGTGCCGCTACCACTCGATAATCCCGCAGAAGCTGCCGGTTGGCGCCAGTTTCTTCACCGTCGACATCGTTCCGCTCCGCTTCGTGTCCTCGGCGCACCGGCAACACCTGGCTTGCCGTCTCAGCCATTTCACTGACCAGGTCGTCCTGCAGATCGAGGAAACCCCCGGATCGTTTCGCGCCATCGGTCTGAGTGACGCGCGGTGCCGGCGAGAACGACTGCTCCAGGAGCTGGAGACCTGCCGGTCGAGCGCGATCGCGTTCTGGGTCGCTCCCGAGCTGACCGTTCCCAAACCCTTACAAGAGGAAGTCAGCCGACTTTTCGCCAGTAGCCCCGCAGAACAGATGCTGCTCGCCGTTCCCGGCAGCTTTCACGAATGTGCCGGCGATGGGAAGTGGCACAACACGGCGCGGGTGTTTACCGGCAACGGCACCGCGCAGCCAAGCCACGCCAAGCTGACGCAATACGCGTACGGCCGCAACGAATTCGGCGACTACCAACATGCAGAAGGCATCGTCACCAGCCGGCGAATCACCGTCTTTCTGACCCCGCTCGGGCTGGTTGGCGTCGCCATCTGCAAGGATTTCAGCGACGCCTCGGCGCCCGAGGTCGAAGCGGCGTGGAACCTGATCGCTCCCGACTGGCTGCTGGTGCCGAGCTACGGCGACGCGGAGCACACGCTGAAACGGCATCGCGAGCGCGCGCAGGAACACGATACGCGGCGCGGCACGCGCTCACTGATTGCCAACCAGGAGCCGCGTTTTGCAAACCAGCACGGTCGAAGCGTTGGTGGTGCTTCGGCGCCCGGTTTCCTTCGCGCCGACGGACACGAACAGGCGGTCGAGACGGGAGGCAGCACCTTGCAGGTAAAGAATCCGCTGTTCCCGAGCCCTTGAGCGCCGCCGCCGAAGATCTCCATTGACGCACGCGAGCCAAAGTGAACTAAACTGCGTTAAAAAAGTATCGCGTGTAGTTTAATCGACTTTAGCGAACTTCCTTGCCCGGACAGCCGATGCCACCCATCGACCTCAACGCCGTCAACCCGTGGCGCAGCGCCGACGCCGACGATCCCGAAGCGCTGTTCGACGCCGTGCGGGCGTTGCCACAGTGGAGCGAACGCAGCCTGCATTGGGTAGACGCGATCGCCACCGAGTGGGTCGGCGACGCGTTGGCGGCGTCGGCCAATCGCGAAGGCTGGGCCGAGCTGCACAGCCTGCTCGAACGCGTACAGGTGATCCAGCCGCTCGCCGCGCAGGGGGAAGCGCTGCGGCCGGCGGTCGAGGCCTACTACTATCGCTGGGACGCGCTCGCCGACCTGCTCGCCGCGCGCGCACACCGGTACGACCGCCACGATCCGGCGCAGATCGAAAGCCGCACGCACATGCCGCAACTCAAGGCACTGTTGCGTGCTGCCGCACCGGACTCCCTGCCGGTCGGCGTGCTGCCGGAACGTCTGCAACTGAGCCGCTCACGCGTCAGCCAGCTGCTGTCGCTCGCCGAAGCCGCCGGGCTGGTGGTGCGCGGGCGCGAAAACGGCCAGCGCGTCGTTTACGCCGCCGGCAAATGGACAAACGACGACCAGAAGCGCAACGAGCGAAAGCCGGCGAGCGATGCGCCGCTGCTTCTCGGCAGGTGTTGCTTCTCCACGCGCTGATGCCGCTCACCGTCACCTTCTACAGCTACAAGGGCGGCGTTGGGCGTACCGTCCTGGCGGCGAACGTCGCCGTCCTGCTGGCGCGACACGGCAAGACCCTGCTTTGCGACTTCGACCTCGAAGCGCCAGGCCTGCACCGCATCGCCGATCTGTCAACCAGCCGCGAAAACTGCGGCGGCCTTTTCGAATGGCTGCTCGACTGGCAGCAAAAGCGTCACTTCGACCCTCCGACCGCGCGTGACCTCGACGCGCTCGCTCGCTGCGCCTTGCCGGCCGAGAAGCAGGATCGCCTGTTCGTGCTGCCGGCGCACGCCGCCGGCGCCAACCCGGCGGCGCTCTACCAAGCGATCGACTGGTCGCGCTTCCTGGTCGACGACCCCGACCTCGGCCTCGCCATGCTGCGCGCGCTGCTCGGCCACCTGCGCACGGCGCACGACTTCCGTTACCTAGTGCTCGACGCGCGCACCGGCATCACCGACGCCGGCGGTTTCCTCGCCGCGCTGCTGCCCGACGTCACCGTCCTCGTCGGCAACTACGGTGCCCAGAACACCGGCGGCCTGAAAAGCGTCTGGGAAGGACTGCGCGCGCACGCCGACGACCCGCGCCGACACCCGGTCGGTGCTGCCGCGGGAGAACTGCCGGCGCTGCGCCCGCTGGAGATCCGCCTCGTCGCCTCGCCGATCCCCGACGAAGGGCCCGAAATCAAACGCCAGTTGCGCGCCATCTGGGAACGCGACTTCGACCTCGCCGCCGGTAGCCTGATCGAAATCCCCGAGCGCAGCGACCTGCGCCGCAGCGAAGCGATTCTGGCGATCGGCGAGGCCGATTCGCCCGTCGTCCATCAATACCGGGCGCTGTGTCGCGAACTGCTGCAGGTCGAGGGAACCATCGCGCGCGACAACGCCGGCGCAACGCTCGCCGTCGAGCAGCGGCGAGATCTCTACCGGCATCCCTCCGACCCGCGCGCGCGTCCGGGGCAGGGCAAGCGCTTCGAGGAGCGCGTCGCCGACCTGTTGCGCCTGCTCGGCTACCGCGTCGAGCCCGAACAGACGCTCGATGGCAACCGCGTCGACCTCGTCGCGACGTTCCACCAGGGGCTGGACGAAACCACCTATCTGGTCGAATGCAAGGACCAGCGCGACGCCGTCGGCACCGCCGTCGTCGACACGCTCGACAGCTGGCTGCGCCGTTCCAGGGCCAGCGCGCTGCACGCGCGCGGGATGATCGTCGGCCGCCGCTTCAGTCCGCAGGCGATCGAGGCGGCCAAGGCCGCCGGCATCCGCTGCTTCACGCCCGATGACCTCGAGCGCGCGTTGATCGACTTCGCGCCCTACCTCAACCGGCTGCTCGCCGACTTCGCCAACAGCCCGCTCGCCCGCTACTACGTCGCACAACAGGTGCAGGCCGAAGGCCACGAAGCGCCGCTGCCGCTGCTCGACTACGCCGTCGCCTGGGCGAACGGCGAGCGCAGTCGGCTGTGGGTGCTGCTCGGCGACTACGGCACCGGCAAAACCGCCTTTACGCGTCGTTTTGCCTACGAACTCGCGCAGCAGGCGCTCGGCGGCGGCAGCGAGACAGCGGTCGTGCCGCTGCTGATCAACCTGCGCGACTATCCGAACAAGGCCAGCCTCGGCGACATCGTGCACGAGCACTGGCACCGCTCGACCGGCGAGCGGCGCGACCCGGCCATCTTCCTCCACCTGCTGGCGCGCGGCCGCCTGCTGCTGCTCTTCGACAGCTTCGACGAGATGGGGATCAGCCAGGCGCACCGCAACGTCGTCGAACAGTTCCGCGTGCTCGCGCAGCCGACCGGCAGCGCCGGCGATGGCGCGCGCGGCAACCGCGTGCTCGTCACCTGCCGCGAACAGTTCTTCCGCGAACACGGCGAGGCGCAGCGGGCCGTGCGCGGCGAAAGCGACCGGCTGGCGGCGCTCGAAAACGCGGCGCGCGGCTTCGACGGCACGATCGACGTGCTGCCGCGCTTCACCGACGCGCAGATCCAGGACTACCTGCAGCGCCGGCTCGGCGAGCGCGAAGGCGGGAAAGCCTGGCAGGCGATCGACCGCATCTACCACCTGCGCGGCCTCGCCGACCGGCCGCAACTGCTCGAAATGATCATCCACTCGCTGCCCGAGTTGTTGCGCTCCGGGCAGACGGTCAGCGCCGGCGCGCTCTACCTGCGCTACACCAACCGTTGGCTCGAAGACCCGGCGATCCGCCCGGTCGACCGGCAGAGCAGCAGCGAGCAACTGCGCGCCGTGCTCGAGGCGCTGGCGGTCGAACTCTGGCGGCGCGACGGCCAGCGCATCCACCACGTAGACCTCTACGTGCTGATCCACGCGCGCAGCGAACTGCGCGGCGGGAGCGATCCGCTCGTCCTCGACGTCGAATTGCGCACCGCCGCTTTCCTCTCGCGCACGCCCGACGGTTACTACGGCTTCTCGCACCGCAGTTTCCTTGAATTCTTCTACGCGCGCGCCTTGCTGCAGGCGCTGCACGCCGCCGCCGGCGACGAAACGGTGGCGCTACCGGCGCTCGCGCTGCGGCTCGCCGGGCCGCCGCCGAGCCGCGAACTCGCCGGCTTCACCGCCGACCTGCTGGCGGTCGCACCGCCGCCAGGCGGCGTCGATTTCGCCCGGCGCTGCGTCGCGCGGCTGCTCGCCGACGCCGAGCAGCCGCTGAACGCGCGTCGCAACGCTTACCTGCTCGCTTACTGGATCACCGGCAGTGTCGCGCCGGGCGATAAACTGGCCGACGAACTCGACGCCTGGCTGCCGCAACAGCCGGCGCGGATCGAACTCGCCGGCTGTCGCGCCGACGGTCTGGCGCTTCCCGGCGCGCGGCTCGCCGGCGCCAACCTGGAGAACAGCGTCTGGGATGGCAGCGAGCTAGGCGCCGCCGACCTGAGCCGAATTTCCGCTCGTGGCGCGAGTTTCCGTCGCTGCCGGCTGGCGCAAGCGACGCTTGCCGACGCCGACCTCGCCGGCGCGTGCTTCGACGGTGCCGAACTCGCGGGTGCACGGCTCTCACGCGCACGCGCCGCCGGCTCGAGCTGGATCAACGGCCGGCTGACCGGCGCCGACTTGACCGACGCCGACCTGTCGCGCGCCGACCTGCGCGCGGCGCGCCTCGCCGGCAGCCGCGGCCGGCCGCAACTCGCCGGCGCGCGGCTCGAAGGCGCGACGGCGCCGGGCGCCGAATGCCCCGCTCTGCCGCGGCGACCCGATACCTCGGCGACGCGTCTGCGGGCGGTGACCACCTTCGGTCACCATGGCGCGGTGACGAGCGTCGCCTGGTCGCCGGACGGCGAACGCGTGCTGTCGGGCGGCGAGGAGGGCACGCTGTGCGTCTGGGATGCGGTGAGCGGCGCGCTGCTGGCGACGCTCGCCGAGCATGAGAGCGGGGTGACGAGCGTCGCCTGGTCGCCCGCCGGCGGCCGCCTGCTGTCGGGCAGCAGGGATCGCACGTTGCGCGTCTGGGACGCGGCGAGCGGCGTGTTGCTGGCGACGCTCGCCGGGCATCAGGGCGTGGTGACGAGCGTCGCCTGGTCGCCCGCCGGCGATCGCGTGCTGTCGGGCAGCAGGGATCGCACGTTGCGCGTCTGGGACGCGGCGAGTGGGGCGATGCTGGCAACGCTCGCCGGGCATGAGGACGAGGTGACGAGCGTCGCCTGGTCGCCCGCCGGCGATCGCCTGCTGTCGGGCAGCGAGGAGGGCGTGCTGCGCGTGTGGGATGCGGCGAGCGGCGCGCTGCTGGCAACGCTCGCCGGGCGTGAGCGCGGTGTGACGTGCGTTGCTTGGTCGCCCGCCGGCGATCGCCTGCTGTCGGGCAGCGAGGAGGGCACGCTGCGCGTGTGGGACGCGGCGAGCGGCGCGCTGCTGGCGACGTTCGCTCGGCGTGAGCGCAGTGTGACGTGCGTCGCTTGGTCGCCCGCTGGCGATCGCCTGCTGTCGGGCGGCTGGGAGGGCACGCTGCGCGTGTGGGATGCGGCGAGCGGTACGCTGCTGGCAACGTTCGCCGGGCATGAGTGCGTGGTGATGAGCATCGCCTGGTCGCCCGCCGGCGATCGCCTGCTGTCGGGCGGCACGGATCGCACGCTGCGCGTCTGGGACGCGGCGAGCGGCGCGCTGCTGGCGACGGTCGCCGGGCATGAGCGCGGTGTGACGAGCGTCGCTTGGTCGCCCGCCGGCGATCGCCTGCTGTCGGGCAGCGAGGAGGGCACGCTGCGTGTCTGGAATGCGGCGAGCGGCGCGCTGCTAGCGACGCTCGCCGAGCATGAGCGTGGTGTGACGAGCGTCGCTTGGTCGCCCGCCGGCGATCGCCTGCTGTCGGGCAGCGAGGAGGGCACGCTGCGCGTGTGGAATGCGGCGAGCGGCGCGCTGCTGGTGACGCTCGCCGGGCATGAGCGTGGTGTGACGAGCGTTGCTTGGTCGCCCGCTGGCGATCGCGTGCTGTCGGGCGGCTGGGAAGATACGCTGCGCGTCTGGGACGCGGCGAGTGGTGCGCTGCTGGCGACGCGCGCCGAGCATGAGAGCGGGGTGTGGAGCGTCGCTTGGTCGCCCGCCGGCGATCGCCTGCTGTCGGGCGGTTGGGAGGGCACGCTGCGCGTGTGGGATGCGGTGAGCGGCGCGCTGCTGGCGACGCTCGTCGGGCATCAGGGCGTGGTGACGAGCGTCGCCTGGTCGCCCGCCGGCGATCGCGTGCTGTCGGGCGGCGCGGATTGCACGCTGCGCGTGTGGGACGCAGCGAGCGGCGCGCTGCTGGCGACGCTCGCCGGGGATGAGAGCGGGGTGTGGAGTCTCGCTTGGTCGCCCGCCGGCGATCGCGTGCTGTCGGGCGGTGGGGATTGCACGCTGCGCGTGTGGGACGCGGCGAGCGGCGCGCTGCTGGCGACGCTCGCCGGGCATGAGAGCGAGGTGAGGAGCGTCGCTTGGTCGCCCACCGGCGATCGCGTGCTGTCGGGCAGCTTGGATGGCACGCTGCGCGTCTGGGACGCGGCGAGCGGCCGCCCGCTGCGCTGGTATTGCGCCGACGGCGAGCGCTGGTTCTCGCTCGACCTCGCCGGGATCGACCCGGCCGCAGCGTCGTTCGCCGAAATCAGCCGGCCGCGGCTGCGCGGTCGTGGGCCGCTGCCGCTGGCCTTCGTTGAAGTGATCGACCCGGAGAACCCCCTGCCGCCGGCGCCGTGGATCCCGCGCTACTGGCGCGCCGACGACCTGCCCGAACTCTGGCTTACCCTCTAGCGCCTGGACGAGTCGGCGTCGCGCTCGTCGGCCATTCGCTGAAGGGCGCGGAGCACGTCCATACTCGCGGCTTCCATCGCCTGAAGCGCGTCGATGCCGGTCGAGAAATTGCCGGCGCGCACCGCTTCCACCGCCGAGCGCCCGTAGCGATGCACGTCCATATGAGGCTTCTCGAGCGCTCGATAACCCTCGCGAAGCGAAAAATGGGCCTTGCCTTCGCCCTGGTAGTACCACTGTCCGAGGCGGCAGCTGGTGTGCGAGGCAAAGTCTTCGGGCGAACGCTCCGACGTCCCCATGAACTGCTGATAGACGTCCAGCTTGAAAACCAGTTGGTCGACCTTGGCCAGTTCGATGAAGCTGCGCAGTGAGGCACGGTCGATGGTTTGCTCGATGTGCTGCGCCAGATCGGTAATGCTGCCGATCGATTGGGACGCGCGTTGTCCTTCGGCGCTGAACTGATCCGCCTGTTGCGCGAGCAGCGAAATCGTCTCCTGAGCGGATGCCGTCTCCTGCTGAATGGTCGTGATCAATCCGGAGATATCGGCCGTTGCCTGTGACGTGCGATCGGCCAGCTTCCTCACTTCGTCGGCGACGACCGCGAACCCGCGACCGGCTTCTCCGGCTCGGGCAGCTTCGATGGCGGCGTTGAGTGCCAGCAGGTTGGTCTGGTCGGCGATCTCCTTGATCAGATGCACGATGCCGCCGATCTTTTCGGCGCCGCTGCGCAGACTGACGACCTTGTTCATCGCCGCGCGGGATTCCTGGGCGAGCTGGTTCAACTCGTCGCTGATGCGGTGCACCGACTCCCGACTGCTCGTCGCCAGACTGCAGGCGTCAGCCGTTTCGGTTTCTTCCTGACGCAGCCCTGTGGCCAGCGAGGCGAGCGTCTGCTGGGATTCGGCAAGGGACTGACGAAAGCTGGAAAGGGCAGCAAACAGGCGCTCAAAGTCCTTTTCCCGCTTGAGTGAAGTGCTCAACACCTGCTGGTCGCTGTCCGACTTCGAAACCGCAACCGCCAACTGTTCTCGCAAGCTGGCGTTCAAGGCCTCCATTTCGGCGATCCGTTTTTCCAGCACAGCGACGCGTCTTCCGCCGGCGAAAAAAACCATTTCTTCCTCCACTCAGTGATCGAAACGCGTCGCGACAGCGCACCGACGCTGGCAAGCAATATCCCTATTACAGGATACACTTGGCGCAGCACGTCTGTCGATAAAGTCAGCGTGTGATTGGAGGTCCGACAAACCGTCGGACAAACAGGAGTAGATGCCGTGGACGCGGTGAGGGCGCAACGCTCACCGGAAAAAACGGAGGCGACAGCAGGGGAAATCGGGGGGATTTACCCCAAGTTAGGGGTTGCGATTGCCTGCCAACCGAGAAAATCCGATCGCTGGCCCAGGCCTGAATCCACTCCCGTGTGGATTCAGGCTGCCGTCAAACGGAAACCCCCCTTGAGAATTCCGCCCAATCCGATCAGCGACGACGGCGCGCGGCGAGGGCGAGCAGACCGAGCGAAGTCAGCAGCAGCGTCGCCGGTTCGGGCGTCTCATGCGCTCTCTCGGCGATGGTGACCGTTCCCGGTCCGCCGCCGATGCAGCCTCCGCTGATCGGTCCGACGAGCGGCGGACTCGTTGCGAAACCGCAGAACGTGGCGGCACTGGGGTCTACGGCATACCAGCCGACGTTGGTCGTGAAATCCTTCACGATGCTCAGAACCTCTCGGGTTCCTGTGGGATCGTGCAGCGCTTCGATAAAGACCTTGCCCGTCGGATCGACGTCGCCGGCGGCATCAGTGGAGACGAACGTTTGGACGATGTCAGCCAGCGTCCAGGTCAGGCTACCGACGGTTACCGAGAAGGCGGTGAACGTGACCGGCAGCAACGTTTGACTCGGAGTCAGCGGTTCATCCAGGCTGAAGCTCCCGTGAAACGGTCCGGCTGGCAGACCGCCAATCCCGAAAACCGGTCCAAACGTGCCAAAGCCGGTCGCGGTCAGCGTGAAGTCATAGGTCGTCGGGGTGGCGCGGGCGCTCATCGCAAGAACGCTGGCGAGAATCGCGACGGCCAGTTTGCTCGTGGTTTTCATCGTTATTCCTTGTTGTGGGAAGAGGTCGAAGGGAAGAGCCAGCGCATCGCTCGACCAGCGGGGTTGATCGCGAAACGAGCGGTCTAGGCAGGTGAAGGAGCTAAGCAAAGACCGCGCCATATACGCATGCAATTGTTTTGCAACGTGCTTTTTCATCGGCCGGGAGACAGCGCAAGCAGTGGTGTAAAGAATATCGACGCCTCGTTGGCGGTCGCGTAAGAGGCGTCGACGTCTGACTCCCGGTCGCTGCCGCACGCCAAGTCGGATCAACCCGCCCGTCCCACGGTCCGAGTCGAGTCGCTCGGGAGATTCCGGCGCTTACTCTATCCGTCCCAGGCGGCCGCTATGGCTACCCATGTACCAGTAGCGGCCATCGGCGTCGATGATCGCCTTGCGAATGCCGACGCCGGTCGATGGCAGCGGGATGACGCGGAACGCCTCGCGCGCCGGGTCGAACAGCGACACGGTGTCGGTATCGATCCCGTTGACCCAGACGCGTCCGGCGCCATCGACGGTAACCGCGTACGCGCCTTTGCCGCCATTCGCCGGCAGCGGCCAACTGTGGGTGACTTGTCGCGTCGCCGGGTCGAGCCGCGCCAGCCGGCCGTTGCCGTAGTACGCGACCCACAGCGTGCCATCGGGCGCGAGCGCGATCCGCCGCGGGCGCGAGCCGCTGCCGGTTGCCACTTCGCCGCGCTGGCCGGTTTTCGGATCGATCCAGCCGAGCGTATCGCCGGCCAGTCGGCAGACCCAGACGACGCCTTGGCGGTCGATCGCCAGTCCGTAGGGGTTGTCGCTCATCGGGTATTCGACGATCCGTCCGCTCGTCGGCGTCAAATGGCCGACACGCTGGCCGTGCTGGACGGTAAACCACAGGCTGCCGTCATCGGCAAGAACGATGGTATGCGGATCGCCGCCGCCGGGCACCTTGAACTCGCTGACCTTGCCGGTCTTTGGATCGAGGCGGCCGATCGTCCCGTTGCCGTTGCCGGTGTACCAGACGAGGCCTTCACGGTCGACGACGAGGCCGTGCGGCTTGGCACCCGGCGGCAGCTCCCACTCGACGAAGCGCTCCGTTTTCGGGTCGAAGCGCGCGATGCGGTTGCCCTGCATCACGGCGAGGTAGATCGCGCCGTCGGGGCCGGGCGCCGGATCGCGCGCGAATTTCGGCGTTGGCACCGGCCATTCGCTGACCTTGCCGCTGACCGCCGGCAGTGCTCCGGGGGTGACGCCGTAGTTCGAACCGCCGGCGAGCGCGACGGTGGCGACGACGCCAGCGGCGACCGCGAGGCCGGTGCGCGCCAGACGCTGGAAGGAAGTGGTCATGGGCTCGCTCCGCAGGCAGTCATGATCGGTTCTGACTGTCGCCGCGGCCAAGCGTTTCCGATAAGGCTCGACGCACGGCGAGAAGAACTTATCCGGCAGCGAGGAGGCGGTCGGCGACGCGCAAGGCGTTGGCGACGATGGTCAGCGTCGGGTTGGTGCCGCCACTGCTCGGGAAGAACGACGCGTCGGTGACGAAGACGTTGTCGACGTCGTGGACTCGGTTGTCGCGATCGAGGACGCTCGTCCGCGGATCGTCGCCGAAACGACAGGTGCCGCAGGCGTGTGCGATGCGCTGGTTGTTGTCCGCCTGGGGCAGCAGCTTCCAGCGCCGGCCGGCGAGAATTTCGCGCAGCCGCTCGCGCGCCAGGCGAACGCGCTTGAGCGCCTCGGGTTTCATCGTGTAGTGCAGGGCAAAGCGCGTTACGTCGTCGGCGACCGGCAGCACTCGGTGTTCGGCGTACGGAAAGTCCTCGATCACCGGCGCCAGCGCCAGATAGCCGCCTTCGAGGTCGCGCAGTACCGGCATCAGGAACGGTCGCGCCAAAGGCAGTAGCGCGGCCAGCAACGACACTGGCGAGGCGGCGACGTCGGCGCGCAGAGCGCCGAAAAGCATCGGAGCGGGTGGCAGGCGCCCGAACGACTGTACGGTCCCCAGACGCAGCGCCGGGTCGACGTAGAGGTCGTTGAAAGCCAGCTCCTTGCGCCGGTTATCGAAGCCGCCGGCGTCGTCGACGCGCGGACGGACCAGATAGACGTCGATGAAATGGCGCATCAGATGGCGGCCGACCTGATCCGAGGCGTTACCGAGACCGGCCTCGCCCGCGTCGCGCGAGCGCAGGAGGATCAACGGCGTCTGCAGCGCGCCGGCGGCGAGCACGACCAGCGACGCGCGCAGAACGTGTTCGCCCCCCTGCCAGGCGACGCGGACGCCGGTCGCTCGGCGCCCCTGCAGCGTCACCGCCAGCACCCGGCAGCCGGTCAGTAGCTGCGCGCCGTGCTCCGCGAGTGCGGGTTCCAGGCTGACTTGCGCGGCGTCGAGCTTGCAAGGACGTGGACAGCGAAATCCCTGGCAATGTTGACAGTCGGCGAGCGCTTCACAGGCGAGCGGCGCCTGGTAGGGGTGTAATCCGCGCTGGCGCAGATAGGTCGCGAGTTCGCTGGCGGCGGCGGTCAGCGGTTCCGCCGGCAGCAGTTTCGGCTGCGCTTCGGCCGGCGCCGCGGCGTGCCAGCCGGCCAGCGGGTCGAGTTCGCCGCGCACGCGGTAGAGGGTTTCGGCGGCGCTGTAGTACGGAGCCAGCTCCGCGTAGCTGATCGGCCAGCGCACGACGGCGCTCGTCCCCGACGCGTCCGCCGGGGGGTCGCCGGACTCGAAGTCGCGCGGCAGCAGCCGTTCCATCACCATTCCGTAGAGCGCCGTCGAACCGCCGAGGCCGCTGCCGATGAAAGGTACGCTTTGCCGGCGCCGCGGATGCGCCGCGTCGATCATTGTCTCCGCCGCGCGGCCGCTGCGCCTTAGCAGCTCGCCGTCGGCCGCGCTGAGCGCCGCGCCGCTGCGCCGCTCGGCGACTTCCGGGTAGGCGCCAAGCAACGGTCGTCCGGTGTCGTCACCACCCAGTTCGCAGAAGAGTACGCGCCGCCCCGCAGCTGCCAGGCGCTGCCCGATGGTCGCGCCACCGGGGCCGGTGCCGACGACGATGACGTCGGAAGAGTGCTGAAAGGGATTCCATTCGGGCGTGGCCATGGCGTCTCTCTATGCGATGCTGGAACTCAACGGCGGCATCCGCCCCGACGCAGACGGGGCGTAGTGCTTAGCGTGGAGGTAACCGGCCGCCCGAGCACGAAGCGCGGAGGGCACCCAAAAGCGGTGCGCAGCGCCGCTTTTTTTTTGGCGGCCCGGTTGACCGTAGGGTTGGACGAAGCCGCGACGCAGAGGAGACCCAGCTGAAGTTGATGGGCTCGCCGTAGCCTTGTCGCAGCGATTCTTCGACATCGGACGTGTGTTCGCAGGCGGACTTGGGTGAACCCATGCGCCTTCGCCGCCTTTGGCCACACTGTAGAACGTATCGTACTCGGGCCAGTTCTCTGTAGGGGTGAGCAGGCCAAGCGCGCGGTGGAAGGCTGGTCCGCGCCAGAAGCGGCGGGGGAAGCGGAAGGCAAATTCGTTGAGGTAGGCGGGAAGGTGGTGAGGGAAGACTGCGCCCTTGTACGTTCGCAGAAGCCACCGCTTCAAGTTGCTGTCGAGAAGGTGGACCCTCGGGAGATCGTCGCCAGTCTTCTTCCCCTTCTCGGACTGCAACGTCCGCTGAGGCAGGTAGCCGAGCTTCACCAGCCCGTTGTAGACCGGCCGCCCGTCCGTGGTCACCCGTGAGCCCGGCCTGATCCACCAGGCTCTTCGTCTCAGCGCCGCGACCTGGGCGGCCTTCCTCGGGACCGCCAATGAACCCCTCATCGACCTCCACCTCGCCACGAAGCGGTTCACGGTCGGGGGCAACCAGTGCCGCGCGAAGCATGTGCAGGAATTGGAATGCGGTCTCGTATCGCGAGATGCCAAGCTGCTTCGGCAACTGCAGCCCGGAGATGCCAGGAGTCAGTGTGGAGACAAGGTAGGCCGCATGAAACCAGACCGTGAGCTTACTGCGATGCATACCGGTGCCGGCCGTCAGACTGACTTGATGCCCGTTCCGGCACTCGGTCACGCGTCGAGCGGCCAGCACGTAGCCAACCCTGGACCCGCACATCGGACAGACAAAGCCCTCTGGCCAGCGGATGCTCGGGAGATAGTCCTCGCACTGCTTCTCCGTGGCGAAAAGGTGCTGGAACTCACGGAGCGACTGAGGTCCCCTCTGCTCGGCCAGCGGGCGGTGTGCCTCTACGTCATCGGGCGGTGCGGCCGGGTCGTGATGCGGAACTTTGCGGTGAGCCATGGCCATCTCCGGCCCGAACGAACATCCGGCACCGCTCCACCCTACCTATAGTGTCTTCCTGAGTCAACCCGATAGGCATATCATGCGATTGCCCTGGCCGGTCGACACCGGATAAGCGGTTGCCGGTCGGAAGGTGTTCACACGACCGTGAAGGTGACGCGCTCGAAGTCGGAACCGTCGCTCAATACACGCTGTAAACGTGCTTGCCACAAGGTATCCGTATAAATGTCGACCACGCGCAGCGGGTGATACCAGCCAAGCGGCAGAATTAACGTCGCCTCGGCACCCACTACGGGCACTGCGGGGAGAAGAAACGCGCGGCTAAACGGTTCCGAGCGTCCACTTTCCGCCGCTAATGAACGCACCGCGACGGCCTCCGGCCGCCCCGGCAACGCCGCAACCCCGGCGACCAGACAGTCGTTTTGCTCCTGCCGTGCCCACGCAACCTGCGCCAGAAGGTGGGCGTTGCTGTCGTGCGGACAGAGTGCGAGCAACTGTCCGCTCTCCAACTTGCGGCCAGCGTTCGAGCGCAGCAGGCGGAAGCCATTGGCGCACTGATCGAGGACCTCCCATTCATCGAGCGTAAAGCCAGGCTGACTCTGAACAGCCGTTGGCTCCTGGGTTGGATCGGCCATGTGCCGGAAAGCGAAGAGACTATCGAACTCCCGTCGGGAATAGATGCGGGCGTTCTCTGGCTGACTGAATTCCTTGCCCGACACGTAGTAATGCATTGCTGCAAAGCCGGAGCAAACTCGGGCCACCCCCGCCGCATGGTGACGGCGAAACTGACGGCTGGCCCGAACGAGCGTCCAGGGACGTTGAACGCGCCGCAACAAGCGCTGACACTGATTGTTAGTGCAGTCCTCGCCGAGCCCGAGCTGAGCCGGTAACAAGCGTTCCTGAAGCTGTTGCCGCGTTCGTTGGAGCTGCAGCGCGAGCTGCGAGGTATCCAGGCGGCGCAGGTTTTCGAGACGACTGTTGTTGGACGCCGTGACCAAGCCGGCGTCCTGCATCAGATCGATCACGCAGTCAGGTAGCGCTTCTCCATCGCTCAACGGACGAATCGCGACCAAGGGGGCCCAGTTGTTTGCCCAGCGTCGTACGAGACTCAGCTCGCGAACCGAAAGACTGTACGGCCCGGCGAGATCGGTCAGCAACAACGCCACCAGCGCGGCGCCACAATGCGTGCTGCGTCCTAGCGGGTCCAGAGGGTCGGCGACCGCCACGGTCGCCACCCCCCACTCTTCGGCGCTTGCGTAGAAGCCGTGAAGGTCTAGCCATAAGCCCGGCGGCAGCTGGCGACGAGCGCGATGATGCTCGATGATCGCCATTCCGGTGTAGTAGATGCAGCGATGCAGGATCAGAGCCAGGCGTTCGGCGTCGTCGATGCCATCCCCTGGGCCTTGCAGCGAGGCGCAGTGCGCATACGCCCGCGCCGCCTTCAACCACGTGGCGACGACCTGTCGAAAAGCGGCTTCCTCGGTATCCCCGAGAGGCAAAGGTTTGTGCGTGTAACGCCGAGCAAGGTCTTCCTCAATAAAGCAAAGCGAGATTCTCCCCTGCTCCAACAGCTGCAAGTAGACGTGGGCGGGCGGTGGCGCCTGCAGCAGCGAATCGAGAAAGCGGTTGATGTCCACCTCGGCCTGTTGCGCATTTGCCAAAGGCAGGCGCGAAAGAATTTGAAAACCGGTTTCGAGATCGCCGATTCTGTTTGGCGTGGGGGGTCGTGCAATGACCGTGTTCATGGTTGCCACTCCTTGCGCGTACTACGCTCTCTCGCCATCCTTCAGGTCGTGCGCAGGGCAGCAATGATCGTGTCGCCGAGCTGACGACCGTCGACCGACCGACGTTGCGACACGTCCACGCGCTGTGGTGTCGCCCAGATCGGTTGCGGAAAATGCGTGTCGTCACGCCAGCGAGGAATCAGGTGCCAGTGCACATGCGGTGTCATGTTGCCGAGGCTGGCCAGATTGATCTTGTCAGGCCGGTAGAGGCGACGAACCGCGGCCTCGACAGCAAACACAATGCGCATCAGCTGCATTCTTTCCTTGTCCGGCAGATCGGTCATCTCGCGCAAGTGCTGGTGGAGGATGACGCGGCAATAGCCTGGGTAGTCGGGATCAGCGACCGAAACAACGCGGCAGAGAGCGCTTTCCCAGACCACCTCACCACCGGACGAGTCGCAGAGCTCGCAATCCGGAGAACTGCTCGTGTTCACTTGCTCACTCCTTGGCATCGGACCGACGCGACTGCGCCGTCTTGAGGCGAAGAATACGTTCAGCCCTTGACAACACGGGAGGAAATTGATCACGGAGCGCCCGCAATAGCGAACGCAAGCTTCGCTCGACCGTGTCCGGGAGCAGGCGGCGGAAAGGAAATGCGCGCTTGGTCAGTCCAGGCCGTTTGGTTGGACGATCAAAGCAGGACGCGTTCGACGCCCCCATGACGCGCTGCGTACAGGTACTTCGCCATCCAGTCGTCGCCGTGCAGCCGCTTGACGATCTCGACCACGGCATAGTCGGCGTTGGTTCCGGCGTCGTCGTTGTAGCGCGCAAGGCCCTGCAAACACGAGGGGCACGACGTCAGAATCTTGAGTTCGCCGCCAAATCCGTCGGCACGCAAGGCTCCCGCGCCCTTTTCGATCTCCTCCTGTTTGCGAAAACGCACCTGTGTCGACACGTCGGGCCGGGTCGCCGCCAGCGTTCCGGACTCTCCGCAGCAGCGATCGGAGGGAGCTACAGCTTGGCCGAGCAGCTTGCTGACCACCCGGACTCCAGGTTGTGTTCTCATCGGCGTGTGGCAAGGATCGTGATACAGGTACCGAGTGCCGCCGACGTTCGGCAGGTGAACGCCCTTTTCGAGCAGGTACTCGTGGATATCACGCAGGCGACATCCCGGGAAGATCTGATCGAAATGGTACTTGTCGAGCTGGTCGAGGCACGTTCCGCAGGAAACGATGACGGTCCGAATGTCGAGATAGTTAAGTGTGTTCGCAACGCGATGGAAGAGGACGCGGTTCTCGGTGGTGATCGCCTGCCCTTGGTCGGCGTCGCCCGCCGCGGTCTGCGGATAGCCGCAGCAAAGGTATCCGGGCGGTAGCACCGTCTGGGTACCCATGGCGTAGAGGATGGCTTGCGTCGCCAGAGAGACTTGAGAGAACAGTCGCTCCGAGCCACAACCGGGGAAGTAGAAGACGGCGTCCCCGTCGTAGTCAGGCGCGCTGACGCGCTGCGGATCGCGGATGATCGGCACGATGCGGTCGTCTTCAATGTCGAGCAAGGCGCGAGCCGTACGCTTGGGGATCCCCGCAGGCATTGGCTTGTTGACGAAATGAATGATCTGTATGCGGACGCTCGGCGGACCAACGGTTGCCGGCGGCTGCCGGACCAGCGTGCGGGTGACACCGACGGTTCGCGCCGCGCGGTGCGCCAGCCGCTGGGCCCGATAGCCCCAATCAACCATCAGCTTGCGAATCAGCTTGATCGTCGCCGGGTCTTTGAGCGTGAGAAACGCCATGGCTGCCGCCTTGGCCGGGACGAAGCGTCGTTTTCCTCTTTCCCGTAACAGGTTGCGCATCCGGATGGTGACGTCGCCAAAATCGATGTCGACCGGGCACGGCGTTGCGCACTTGTGGCAGATGGTGCAGTGGTCGGCGACGTCGTTGAACTCCTCGAAGTGACGCAGCGAAACTCCGCGCCGAGTTTGCTCCTCGTAGAGAAACGCCTCGATCAGCAAGGAAGTGGCGAGAATCTTGTTGCGCGGCGAGTAGAGCAGGTTGGCGCGCGGGACATGGGTCGAGCAGACTGGCTTGCACTTCCCACAGCGCAGACAGTCCTTGATCATCGCGGCGATATGGCCGGTTTCCGACTGCTCCATGATCAGAGACTCGGTGCCGAGCAGCGAGAACGACGGCGTGTAGGCTCTGCTCAGGTCGGCGCCAGGCAACAGCTTGCCTTTGTTGAAGTGCCCAGCGGGGTCGACGTGCGCCTTATAGTTGCGAAATGGCTGCATCTCCTGGTCGGTAAGGAATTGCAGCTTGGTAATGCCGATTCCATGCTCACCGGAGACCACCCCGTCCAGCGAGCGCGCCAGCGCCATGATGCGCTCAACGACTCCGTAGGCCGTCTGCAGCATCTCGTAGTGATCCGAATTGACGGGGATATTGGTATGGACGTTGCCGTCACCGGCGTGCATGTGCAGCGCGACAAACAGACGGCCGCGCAGCACCTCGCGGTGAATGGCGGTTACCCGTTCCAGCACCGGGCGGTAAAGGGCTCCCTCGAAGAGTTGCTCGATAAAGGGTTTCAGCTCGTGCTTCCAGGACGCACGTACCGAGTAATCCTGCAGGCGATGGAAGAGGGTCGGCGCCGATGCCCGGTTGCTCAAGGTGCCTGCTTCGACGCCGTAAGTCGCGAACTGAGCCTCGGCCTCCGCCAACGGCAGGTCGAGGTGGTCGAGCAGCCATTGCCAGCGTGTTCGCACCCGGCGGATGACAGCCAACGCCGTCGCCGGTCGTTCGCCGATCAGGACCGACGGGTCGAAGTCGGCGTCGCCTCGATGCAAGGGCAACTCACCGCGGAGGAAATCGCTCAATGCGTCGCAGAGCGCGAGCTTGTTGTGCAGCGACAGTTCGATGTTGATGCGTTCGATTCCATCGCAATACTCACCCATGCGGGGCAAGGGTACGACCACGTCTTCGTTGAGCTTGAAGGCGTTGGTGTGGCGTGAAATCGCCGCGGTTCGCGAGCGGTCGAGCCAGAACTTCTTGCGTGTTTCGGCATCGACCGCGATGAAGCCTTCGCCACCCCGCAGATTGCCCAGGCGCACAAGCTCGGAGGCGGCGGCCATGACGGCCGTCTCGTCTTCGCCACAAACGTCGCCGAGAAGTACCATCTTCGGTCGGCCGAGGGTTTCCGCTTTGCGTTTGGCCTTGGTCGCGTAACCCACGGCACGTAGGTAACGTTCGTCGAGGTGTTCGAGCCCGGCGAGCAAAACGCCAGTTCGGCGCCCGGCGGCACCAGGCTTGAAATGCTCGGTGATGTCGACGATCGCGGGTACTGCCTCGCGGACCTGGCCGAAGAACTCGAGACAGACCGTGCGCGTGTGCTTTGGCATCTGGTGCAGAATCCAGCGCGCAGCGACGATCAGACCGTCGGTTCCTTCCTTTTGCACGCCGGGAAGGCCGGCGAGAAACTTGTCGGTCACGTCCTTGCCGAGGCCGGACTTGCGAAAGCGGTGACCGGGAATCTCGAGCACTTCGGGAGGCTGGTAAAGCGTTCGCCCATCGCGCCGAAAACGCTTGATCTCGAAACGGACGCGCTCCTGTTCGTGGATCTTGCCGAAGTTGTGGTCGATGCGGGTGACGTCCATTTCGTGCCCGCTGGCATCGATCATTTTCCACCAAGCCAGGTTGTCGAGCGCCGTTCCCCAGAGAACGGCTTTCTTGCCGCCGGCGTTCATCGCAATGTTGCCGCCGATACACGACGCCTCGGCTGAGGTTGGGTCGACGGCAAACACGAGTCCGGCTGCCGCGGCCGCTTCGGCGACACGCGCGGTGACAGCGCCGGCGCCGGTCCGTATCGTCGGGCAAGGAGCATGACAACCGGGGAGGTGGGTCGTTTCGACTGGCCCCATCCGGGTCAGTTTCTCGGTGTTGATCACCGCCGACAACGGCGTCAGCGGGACAGCGCCGCCGGTGTAACCCGTACCCCCGCCGCGTGCGATGATCGTCAGACCAAGCTCAATGCAACCGCGCACCAACGGTGCGAGTTCGCTTTCCTCGTCCGGACTAAGGACGACGAAGGGATACTCGATCCGCCAGTCGGTCGCGTCGGTCACGTGCGAGACTCGGGCCAGCCCGTCGAAGGCGATGTTGTCGCGGCGCGTGTGCCGGGACAGGAGTTTCCGGGTGCGCGCACGCATCCTGGCGGTGGTGTCGAAGTGACGCTCGAACGCATCGACTGCAGCTGCCGCAGCGACCAGCAGTTGGTGCACCCGGGGATTGCCCTGGCGCCGCTTTTCGATCTCGTGCAGGCGGTGACGGAGTGCGCCGACGAGCGCCATCCGTCGATCGCGGTTGGCGAGAAGGTCGTCTTCAAGGTAGGGGTTGCGCTGGACGACCCAGATGTCGCCGAGGACTTCGTACAGCATGCGAGCCGAGCGCCCGGTTACTCGCTCGCTGCGCAGCTCGTCGAGCAGATCCCAGTTGTCGGCACCGAGCAAGCGAATGACGATCTCGCGATCGGCAAACGAAGTGTAGTTGTACGGGATTTCGCGCAGACGTGCCGTCATACCGTGCACCTACGGCAGGCAAAGCGGGGATTTTAGCCTAGTGCGCAGCGACGTGGCGCCAGCAGTCGGCTGCTCAGCGTCGGGCAATCGCGACATGCTACGGACCGTAACCGGCGCCGGACGCGAACGTTTATAATCTCGGGCGATGAGGACTCCGAAGAGAAGTTCCTGCTCGTCGTTGGCTTCGATCTCCATTCTTTGGCAAAGACCTCGGTTCTGTGCTCAACAGCGGCGTTTCCCCATGCCGGATGCTCGGGCGCCAAATCGTCGGGGTGCCCTTGGGCGCTGGCGACGTCCCGCGGTCCAGTGGTATGGGTTACTGTAAGGCAGCCTTTTGGGAGCGAATACATGCGTAACTACCCAGTGATCGTCGACCGCAAGATTCGTGTGGCGCTGGTCGGTTGCGGCCGCATCTCGAGCAACCACTTTGCCGCTATGGAGCAACACGCCGACGACATCGAAGTCGTCGACGTTTGCGATGTCGACCGAAGTGCGCTCGAGCAGGCGGTTGCGCGGACGAGTGCCCAGGGGCACTTGAGCCTGAGCGAGCTGCTCGAGACGTCGACAGCCGATCTCATCGCCCTGACAACCCCTAGCGGCTTGCATCCCGAGCAGACGATCGAGGTCGCACAGTCGCGACGCCACGTGATGACCGAGAAACCGATGGCGACCCGCTGGCACGACGGCTTGCGCATGGTCAAGGCCTGCGACGACGCTGGAGTGCGCCTGTTCGTCGTCAAACAAAACCGCCGCAACGCGACGCTGCAGCTACTCAAGCGGGCGGTCGAGCAAAAGCGCTTTGGCCGCATTTACATGGTCAACATCAACGTCTTCTGGACCCGACCGCAGGCGTATTACGACAGCGCCAAGTGGCGCGGAACCTGGGAGTTCGACGGCGGCGCGTTCATGAATCAGGCGAGCCACTATGTAGACCTGCTCGACTGGTTGATCGGACCGATCGAAAGCGTTCAGGCCTATACCGCAACCCTTGAGCGCGACATTGAAGTCGAGGATAGCGGCGTCATGAGCATACGCTGGCGATCGGGCGCCCTCGGTTCGATGAACGTGACGATGCTTACCTACCCCAAGAACCTCGAGGGCAGTATCACCATCCTTGGCGAGAAGGGAACGGTGCGCGTCGGCGGTGTCGCGGTCAACGAGATTCAGCGCTGGGAGTTCGCGGAGACACTGCCTGAGGACGAACAGATCGCGTCGGCCAACTACCAGACGACCTCGGTGTACGGCTTCGGTCACCCGCTCTATTACGACAACGTGATCAAAGTCCTACGCGGCGAGGCCCAACCCGACACCGACGGGCGGGAAGGCTTGCGTTCGCTAGAGACGTTGATTGCCGCCTATCTTTCGGCGCGCGACGGCCGGCGTATCGCCCTACCCCTGGATTACTGAGATGGTGGCCACGGTTCATCCTTCGGCGATCGTTGATCAAGGCGCCGTCATTGGCGACGGGAGCCGTGTGTGGCATTTCGCCCATATCTGCGCCGGTGCGCGCATCGGCACCGATTGTTCGTTCGGTCAGAATGTCTTTGTTGGCAACGACGTGACGATTGGCAACAACGTCAAAGTCCAGAACAATGTTTCCATTTACGACGCTGTGCACCTCGAAGACGACGTCTTTTGTGGACCCAGCATGGTGTTCACAAACGTCTACAACCCTCGCTCGGCGGTCAACCGCAAGCACGATTACCGCTCGACGACGGTCAGGAAAGGCGCGACGCTGGGTGCCAACTGCACCGTCGTCTGTGGCGTTACGGTCGGTGAGTACGCGTTTGTCGCCGCCGGTGCCGTGATTACCCGCGACGTTAGAGCTTACGCACTGATGGCGGGTGTGCCGGCACGCCAGATTGGCTGGATGAGTCGGCACGGGGAGCGCCTGGATCTGCCGCTCGCTGGTGATGGCGAGGCGGCTTGTCCGGTCACTGGCGCGCATTACCGGCTGGTCGACGGCGTGGTCTTCGCTGTTTGACCGTGCCCGCGCCGCCGTCCGCCATGGTCGTTGCTGACGACACGATCAACCATTGAGCCGTACGGGTTTGGTGTTCCGCAAGCGTCAGCAATTGAGTTCTGGCGGTGGCATGCTCAGAGCCGTTTCGGTACTGGTCAGCGGTACGGCTGCCGGTTATGCGGTGACCGCGCTGGCGATGCCCGTTGTGTCGCGCCTTTACACTCCTGCCGACTTCGGACTGCTCGCCGTGTTTACCGGCATCGTTACCACGATCGGTGTTGCGGCCAGTCTGCGGTACGACGTAGCGGTGGCGTTGCCCGAGAGTAACGATGAGGCGATCGCACTGCTGGTCCTGTCGCTGCTGGTCGCCCTGCTCGTGTCCTTGCTCGCCTTGGTGATTGTCGGGTGGTCATTCGAACCGTTCGCAAGGTGGATCGCTCAGCCCGGCATTGACCAGGCAAGGTGGCTGATACCCTTTGGGATTTTCCTGGCCGCCGCATGGAGCGCCTTGCAGAACTGGCATCTGCGCGGGCACCGTTTTGGCTTGCTGGCGAAGGCGAGAATAGGACAAGCCGCCGTCTGCGTTGCGACGCAAGCGGGAGGTGCGTTGACCGGCTTCGGCTCGGTTGCTCTCCTTGCCGGCCTACCCGCTGGATCCCTGGCAAGCGGCGTGATTTACCTGGCCAGCGCATGGAAGGATCTGGCTGACTGGCTGGGTCGCAGGCAGCACGCCCGCCTCGTCACGGTCGCTCGGGAATACCGCCGTTTTCCAGCCTACTCGACGTGGGAGGCGCTGTTCAATCAAGCGGCGATTCATTTGCCGATCCTCCTGATTGCGGGAGCCACGACGACGGCCGAAGCCGGGTATCTCATGCTCGGCGTTTATGTCTTGCAGATTCCGATGAGTCTGCTCGGCTCCGCGATTGGTCAGGCTTATCTGTCAAGAGCTCCCAGCGCGTTTCGTGAAGGCCACCTCCTGGGCTTTACCAACGACGTTCTGGCCAATCTGGTCAAGGGGGGCGCCGGCCCCATCCTGGCCGTGGGTATCGTGGCTCCCGTAGCCATGCCGCTGGTGTTCGGGGCGCCATGGGAGCGCGCCGGTTGGCTCGTGACCTGGATGACTCCCTGGTTCCTCCTCCAGTTTCTGGCCTCACCGGTGTCGATGGCTCTGCACGTCGTGGGTGCCCAACGTGCTGCGATGTCCCTACAGTTATTTGCCTTGATTACCCGCCTTGGCATGACGTGGCTTGCCATTCAGTTGGCCAATGAACGCGTCGCGGAAGCCTACGCGCTTTCCGGCGCCGTGACCTATCTTGGTTACCTGGCACTGATCAAGCTTTACTTGCGGCGTGCGTCGCGCGAGGAAAGTCGACTGTCGCTCAGACCATGCCTGGTTTGGATTGCGCCCTGGTTGATTGGGGGGTCCGTGCTGGCGATCCTGATCACCCGAATCGACTCGCTTTACGCCAGTTGAATGGCTACAAGTTATCCGTATTACGGTGTTGGTCGATGAGTCCGGATCCCAAAGCCCTGGTTTCGGTTGTGGTTGCGGCGCGCAACGAAGAACATCATCTCGAAGAGTCGCTGCTGAGCATACTCGGCCAAACCGGTGCTTTTCTGGAGCTCGTGTTTGTCGATGACAATTCGACCGACCGCACCCTGGATATCGCGCAACTCTTGTCGCAGCGGGATAGCCGGATAAGCGTCTTTCAAAACCCTCGGCAAGGGAAGTGTGCGGCCTTCAACTATGGGGTCGGTCAGTCAAGAGGGCGTTACGTCAGCATTTTTGCGGGTGACGACGTGATGCCACCGGGTAGCCTCGCCAAGCGACTTGAAGCCGTTTTTCAGCTGCCCGACGACCGCCCCGGGGTCGGCCTGTCAAAAATTCGGACTATGTCCACAATCGCCAGGTTCGACGGCCACCTCGTTCCGCGTGCGGCGGGTCGCGGCGCACTAAGCGGGGTTTCTCCGTTGATGAACCGAAAAGCTTTGGAAATGATTTTTCCGGTACCGGAGTCGCTGCCGAACGAGGATACCTGGATGGAGCTTGCGGTGCTCTACTTGCCGGGTTGGAACATCGTTCATTCAGACACTGTTTGTTGTCACTGGCGGGTACACGGGGGCAATAGCATCAACATGACAGTCGGTTATCACGAATATAACCGCAGAATCACTGAGCGGTTCAAGGCACTGCCCATGTTTTTCAATAAGTATGCTGGCCTGATGACGCCGGAGCAGCAAGAGGCACTGCAACGACAAATCGACTGCGAGCAACGGCGGGTCGCCGGAGATGTTCTCGGTGTGCTGTGTTCCAAGGTTTCCCTGGTCGATCGCCTGCGCGCCCTGTCAATCACCAACCGGTATTTTTACGAAATTCGCCGCCGACTATTCGGCATTCTTAGCGGGTGGTGAAGCGTTGCACGATAAGCGCGTCGGAGGGGCGATGAGCGGGCGTCTATATCAGATATGTGCGCACTGTGTGATGGACACATCGGACCCGAATATTCGTTTCGATGACCGCGGGTGGTGTGACTACTGCTGCAATTATGAGCACACGATCAGACCGAACTGGCACACCGACCAGCGCGGAGCGGCTGAGCTGGCCGATTTAGCGAAGCGAATTGCTGCCGCCGGCAAAGGGAGGGATTTTGACTGCATCATCGGGATTTCCGGTGGGTTGGACAGTTCCTATGCGGCGTACGTCGCAAAGACAAAGATGGGCCTTCGGCCGCTGCTGTTTCATGTCGATGCGGGTTGGAATACGGATCAGGCCGTCGGGAACATTGAAAAACTCGTGGACGGCCTCGGCCTCGACCTGTACACCGAGGTCATCAACTGGGAAGAAATGAAGGATCTGCAGGTGGCTTTTCTGCGGGCGCAGATTGCAGATCAGGACCTGCCGCAGGACGGCGCATTTTTTTCAGCACTTTACAGGTTTGCACGGCGGTATCGGATAAGGTACGTGCTGACCGGGTCCAACTATTCCACCGAGTGTTGTCGCGAGCCGGAGGAGTGGGGTGGGTATCCAGGAATCGACACGACTCTGTTTAGGGACATTCACGCCCGTTTTGGCTCCAGACCACTCGCGACTTTTCCTCTGATCGACATTTTTCGGTATAAGGTCATTTATCAGCGGGTATTGGGCATGGAGGTGGTCAAGCCGCTGAACCTTGTTCCCTATGTCAAGCGGGATGCCGAAGCGGAACTTGAACAGCGGTTCGGCTGGCAACGCTTTCGCCACAAGCATCACGAGTCACGGTTTACCCGTTTCTACGAGGATTATTGGTTGCCGCGCAAGTTCGGATATCATAAGCGGCGCGCACATTTTTCGAGTCTGATCATGACCGGACAAATGACGCGCGGCGAGGGGCTGCAGCGGCTGGCGCAGCCGGAAATGGACGAGCACTTTTTGCGGCAGGAGTTCGAGTATGTCGCCAACAAACTGGATCTCACGGTTGATGAGCTGCAGGAGATATTTGAGGGTGAAAACAAAACCTATAGAGATTTCAGGAACAAACGCTGGGCAATAGGTTTTGGGGCAAACGCGATGCGAATGTTGGGAATGGAGAGGCGGCTCTTCCGGTGATACATATCGTCGACTACGGACTGGGTAATGCGCAGGCGTTTGTCAATATGTACAAGCGCCTCGGATTTGAGGCAGTGCGGGCGGGCCGCGTCGGGGATTTTGACCGTGTCGAGCGGATTATTTTGCCCGGCGTTGGGGCGTTCGATCACGCCATGGAATTGCTGCAGGCGTCGGGCCTGCGGGATACGCTTGATGAGCTAGTGATGAATGTCGGCGTACCCGTTCTGGGAGTTTGTGTCGGGATGCAGATGCTTGGTTGTTCGAGTGAGGAGGGCGTGTCGAACGGGCTCGGCTGGATAGCGGGACGAGTAAAGAGTTTTTCCAGCCATCCGGCATCGGCAGCTTTGCCGATGCCGCACATGGGCTGGAACGACGTGGCGCCGCTATCGCCATCGCCCTTATTTAGGGCCATGGTGGGCGACGCCAGATTTTATTTTTTGCATTCGTATTATTTTGAAGCGTCCGATGCTGCCGACGTCGCGGCCCGGGCAGATTATGGATTCGAGTTCACCTGTGCGGTGCAGAGGGGGAATGTTTTCGGGGTGCAGTTTCACCCGGAGAAGAGCCACCATTGGGGGGCGACGCTGTTAAGAAACTTCGCGGAACTGTAGCATGCTGCGGCCGAGAATTATTCCCTGTCTTTTGGTTCACCAGGGTGGTTTGGTGAAAACCGTCGGGTTTGCGACACCGAAGTATGTCGGCGATCCGATTAACGCGGTAAAGATTTTCAACGAAAAGGAAGCCGATGAGCTGATGGTGTTGGACATCGATGCCACGGCGCAGGGACGGGAGCCCGATTACCGGATGATCGCCAATCTGGCAGCCGAATGCCGAATGCCATTTTGCTACGGAGGCGGCATCAAGACGACCGAGCAGGCAAAAAAAATCATTTCGCTGGGTGTCGAGAAAGTCGCCTTGAGCGCGGCGGCGGTTGAAGACCCTTCGTCGGTATCGTCGGTTGCCGAGGCAGTCGGACGGCAAAGTGTCGTCGTCGTTCTTGATCTGCGTAAGAAGCGGGGGCCGTTCGCTCGGGGTTATGAGGTGTTCACGCACAATGGCATGAGGGCGCAGAACACAGATCCGGTCGCCCTCGCGCGGCAACTGCAGGAGGCCGGCGCCGGCGAAATCGTCGTTAATTCGATCGACCGCGACGGGCAACAGAAAGGGTATGACCTCGCATTGTGCGTCGCGATGCGGCGAGAACTCAGCATCCCGATGACGTTTGTTGGCGGGGCCGGATCGCATCAGGATATTGAGGCTTTGCTAAGTTCGTGTGGCGTGGTCGGCGCTGCGGCCGGGAGTCTGTTTGTTTTCAAGGGAGCCTATCGCGCCGTGTTGATCAACTATCCGACTCCGATGCAGAAAGACCAGATTTGCCTGGCCGCTCGTGCCGGTGACTTGGCGAAATGATCGACCAGATGTTTTGCGACCAGACCCTGTTGATCACCGGGGGTACCGGCTCCTTTGGGAACGCGGTATTGCGGCAGTTCCTGAATTCACCACTGCGTGAGATCCGTATTTTCAGTCGGGATGAAAAAAAGCAGGACGACATGCGCAAGCGTTACGCCTGCGCCAAGTTGAAGTTCTACCTTGGCGATGTGCGGGACTATCAGTCGGTGCTGAACGCATTGCGCGGGGCGGATTTCGTGTTTCACGCGGCGGCGCTCAAGCAGGTACCGTCGTGCGAGTTCCATCCACTGGAGGCGGTGAAAACCAACGTGCTGGGAACCGAGAATGTGCTTGAGGCGGCGATCAACGCGGGGGTGAAGCGGGTGGTCTGTCTCAGCACCGACAAGGCGGTTTATCCCATCAATGCGATGGGTATATCGAAGGCGATGATGGAGAAGGTCATGGTCGCCAAGTCCCGTAGCAGTGCGTCGACGGTCATCTGTGGTACGCGTTACGGTAACGTGATGGCGTCGAGGGGTTCGGTGATTCCGCTGTTCATTGAGCAGATTCGGGCAGGAACGCCGATTACGATCACCGACCCGGCGATGACGCGTTTCATGATGACGCTTGACGATGCCGTCGAGCTGGTTCTCTATGCGTTCGGGCATGGGGGGCCGGGCGACATTTTTGTCCAGAAGGCGCCTGCTGCAACGATTGAAACCCTGGTTGTCGCGCTCAAGGAACTGCTCGGTGTGCCTGGTCACGAAGTTCATGTCATCGGGACCCGGCATGGTGAGAAGCTCTACGAGGCGTTGCTCAGTCGTGAGGAGCGCGTTGCCGCAACCGACCTGGGGGCGTATTTTCGAGTTCCTCCCGACCTGCGTGACCTCAATTACGGGAAGTTTGTCGAACAGGGCGAGGTGAAAATTTCAACCGCCGAGGACTACAACTCGCACAATACCGAGCAACTCGACGCTGATGGCGCAAAACGGCTTCTGATGCGCTTGCGTTTCATGCCCGCGCTGGTGAGTGGTGAAAACGTCTCTCCGGAGGAGTGAACATGCGGGTGTTAGTTACTGGCTCGGCGGGGTTCATCGGCAAGAACGTCGTCGTTCGTCTGGGTGAGGTCGGCGGCCATCAGGTGCTGCCTTTTGACCGCGAAACACCGGCCGGAGACTTGGCGGGGTTGGTTGGGCGGTGCGACGCGATCATTCATTTGGCGGGAGTCAATCGTCCGCAATCAGTCAGCGAGTTTGCCAAAGGGAATCGAGATTTCACGGCTCGACTATGCGAGGCGATCGCCGGTACGGGGAAGCCCATCCCCTTGGTCGTCGCCTCGTCGATCCAGGCCGATCAGGCGAATCCGTACGGCACCAGCAAACGCGAGGCGGAAGAGGCGGCCGTTCGCCTTGCCGAGACGACCGGAAATCCGGTCGCCATCTACCGGCTGCCTAACGTTTTCGGGAAATGGTGCCGGCCAAACTACAACTCGGTCGTCGCCACCTTCTGTCACAACCTTGCGAACGACTTGCCGATTCAAATCAACGACCCCGCAGCCTTGCTCAGTCTGGTCTATGTTGATGACGTCGTCGACGAGTTCATTCGCGTCATTGGCCGCTTGCCGCCAGGTATCTCGCGCTGCGACGTCGCCCCGGTGTATCGAACGACCGTTGGCGATCTGGCGGCGCAGATCCGAGCCTTCACTGACTCGCGAGCGTCGCTGATCACGGAGCGGGTGGGGAGCGGCTTCGTTCGGGCGCTCTACGCGACTTACGTCAGCTACCTGCCGACGGCAAAGTTCGCCTATCGCCTCCCCCGATACGGCGACGAACGCGGTGCCTTCGTCGAGGTGCTGAAGACGAAGGATTCCGGTCAGTTCTCGTTCTTTACTGCGCATCCGGGCATTACCCGAGGGGGGCATTACCACCACTCGAAGAGCGAGAAATTTTTGGTGATCAAGGGCCAGGCCTGCTTCGGTTTTCGCCACCTCCTGACCGGTGAACGTTTCCAGGTGTATACCGACGGTGGCCTGCCCCAAGTCGTCGAGACCGTCCCGGGTTGGGCGCACGACATCACGAACGTTGGCGACGAAGAAATGCTCGTCCTGCTCTGGGCCAACGAGATCTTCGATCGTGCGCGGCCGGACACGATGGCTGCCGAGGTCTGAAATGAAGCCGATGAAGGTGGTGACCGTGGTCGGCACCCGCCCGGAGATCATCCGGCTCTCGCGGGTCATGGCGAAGCTCAACGAGTATTGCGAGCACGTCATCGTGCACACCGGCCAGAACTACGATTACGAACTCAACCAGATTTTTTTCGACGATCTCGGCTTGCGCAAACCCGATCACTTTCTCGCTGCAGCGGGCGCCAACGGCGCCGAAACGATCGGTAAGGTGATCATCGCCGTCGACAGCGTGCTGGCAAAGGAAGAGCCCGATGCGATGCTGGTGCTCGGCGACACCAATAGCTGCCTGGCGGTCATTCCAGCCAAGCGACGCAAGATCCCGACCTTTCACATGGAGGCCGGTAACCGTTGTTTCGACATGCGGGTGCCAGAGGAAATCAATCGTCGTATCGTCGATCACACCGCCGACATCAACCTGACCTACAGCACGATCGCCCGCGATTACCTGTTGCGCGAGGGATTGCCGCCGGATAGGGTGGTAAAGACCGGCAGCCCGATGTTCGAAGTGTTGAACTACTATCGTGAGGGGATAGAGTCGTCCGATGTGTTGGCGCGCCTTGGGCTGGAGGCCGGCGAGTTCTTTGTCGTCAGCGCCCACCGCGAGGAGAACGTCGATCCCGAGCCGAGCTTCTGCAAACTGGTTAAGGTGCTGAACCGTTTGGCTCAGGACTATGCGCTGCCGGTCATCGTCTCCACCCACCCACGCACGCAGAAGCGCATCGATGCTTTGGGAATAAGCTTCGCGCCCCTGGTTCGACTGCTCAAACCCCTCGGCTTCAAGGACTACAACAAACTGCAGATGACTGCCAAGGCAGTCCTTTCGGACAGTGGAACGATTTCGGAGGAGTCGTCGATCCTTAATTTCCCGGCGCTCAACCTTCGCGAATCCCATGAACGCCCTGAAGGCATGGAAGAAGCCGCGGTGATGATGGTGGGTCTCGACGAAACGCGCGTCATGCAGGCGCTGCGGGTGCTCGACAAACAGACGAGCGGCGAATCACGGCTCATGCGACTGGTCAGTGACTACAGCATGCCGAACGTCTCGGATAAAGTGGTCCGGCTGCTTCACAGCTACACCGACTACGTGAGCCGAGTCGTCTGGAAGAAGTATTAAGGCGGGCGGCTGATGGACATCCTGGTGGTCAGCCAGTACTTCTGGCCGGAGAACTTTCGCGTCAATGACCTGGTCACCGAGCTGTGCCAGCGCGGGCACCGGGTGACGGTTCTGACCGGATATCCGAACTATCCATCGGGTACGATCTTCGCGGACTACCAAGCTGCCCCCGAGCGTTTTCGCCGCTACGGCGATGCGCCGGTGGAACGCGTGCCGATGCTTCCCAGGGGAAGCGGTTCCATGCGTCTCATACTCAACTATCTGAGCTTCGCGCTGAGTGCAGCCCTGCTCGGCTCGTGGCGCCTGCGCGGTAGGGCCTTCGATGCCCTCTTCGTTTTCGAGCCGTCGCCAATTACGGTCGGTCTGCCTGCGGTATTGCTTCGGCGCCTGAAACGCGCTCCCTTGTCGTTTTGGGTTCTCGACCTCTGGCCGGAGACGCTCGAAGCGATCGGTGCGATCCGCTCGCCCTGGATTCTCCGGGCCGTCGGCAGGATGGTCAGATTCATCTACCAGCGCTGCGACTTGATCCTCGCCCAGTCAAAGAGCTTCATCCCGCAAATACGCCGTTACTGTCCTGCCGGGGCGCGAGTCGAGTATTTTCCGAGTTGGTCCGATGCGGGGTTCGACTTCTCGTCCGTCAAGGCCGCACCCGAAGTCCCGACCGCGGACGGAGTCTTCAGCGTCATGTTTGCCGGCAACATCGGTGAGGCGCAGGATTTCCCGGCGATCCTTGACGCAGCCGAGGCGACCCAGGGAGACGTGGTCCGCTGGTTGATCGTCGGCGATGGGCGGGTGGCCTGCTGGGCGCGCGAGGAAGTTCGCCGCCGAGGCCTCGAAAAGCGGGTGTTATTCTTTGGCCAGCACCCGGTCGAACGCATGCCTTCGTTTTTCAAGCACGCCGACGCCTTGCTGGCGTCGCTGAAGGATTCGTCGATCTTCGCGATGACCATACCCGGCAAGCTGCAGTCTTACCTGGCGGCTGGAATTCCGATTCTCGCCATGCTCAATGGTGAGGGCGCGGAGATCGTTTCAAGAGCCGGCGCCGGGCTTGCGTGTGCGGCTGGCGACGGTCTGGCCTTGGCGCGCAATGTGCGTGCAATGGCGTCGATGTCGCCCGAGGACCGAGCGATGATGGGGCGGCGAGGGCTCGAAGTCTACGCCAGCGAGTTCGAAAGAAACCTGCTGATCTCGCGCCTGATTGGCTGGTTCGACGAGCTGCGCTCGACGCCGTCGCCAGCCACGGTCGCGCGATGATCCTGCTTACCGGCGCCTCGGGCTTCGTTGGCGGTGCGCTGGCGACTCGCCTGCAAGGGAAGAAAGCGTACCGCGCGGTGTTGCGTTCGCCTTGCGAAGCGCCGTTCAGCGCGGGGAGTCATCAGGTCTTCTACGGTGACCTCTCTGCCGCCCAGGACTGGCGAGAGGCGGTGCACGACGTCGATTGTGTCGTCCACTGTGCCGCTCGTGTTCATGTCATGGACGACCGGGCCAGCGATCCCCTGACTGCCTATCGGCGAGTCAACGTCGAGGGAACCCTGCGTTTGGCGAGGCAGGCCGCTGCAGCGGGAGTGCGTCGTCTGATCTTTATCAGTTCGGTCAAGGCGATCGGCGAATCGACGCGGGCCGGTCACCCCTTTTCCGCCGACCAGCCTCCTTCTCCCACCGACGCTTACGGATTGTCGAAGCTGGAAGCGGAACGAGGTCTGCGCGATCTCGCGTCCGCGACCGGGATGGAAGTGGTTATTATTCGGCCGCCGCTGGTTTACGGGCCGGGAGTCAAAGCCAACTTTCGGTCGTTGATGAAGTGGCTGACCAGACGGGTACCCTTGCCTTTCGGAGCGATCGACAACCGCCGGAGTCTGGTCGGGATTGACAACCTGGTAGACCTCGTCGTCACCTGCATCGACCACGCCGCCGCGGCAAATCAAGTGTTCCTGGTCTCCGACGACGACGACCTGTCGACCAGCGAGCTACTGTTGCGCTTGGGCGAGGCGCTTGGCCGGCCAGCTCGCCTGATTCCGGTACCGGAGCGGTGGTTGCGCGTGGCGGCGTCGATGATCGGCAAGCCGGAATTGGCTCACCGCCTCTTGAGTTCACTCCAGCTAGACGTCACCAAGACTCGGGAACGCTTGGGCTGGAAACCCGTGGTTACGGTCGATGAAGGCTTGCGGCGAACCGCAGCCCACTGGCTCGCCAGCCAGCGCAATGACGGCTGACCGGCCGACAGGCGCCTGATTTTTTGGCACCGGCAACGACAGTGCTGATCGGGAAGCGCGTTTTCGATCTGCTTCTTGGTACTACGGCAGCTTTGCTGCTGCTGATTCCGATTGCCGTCGTTGCCGTGCTGGTGCGTTTGACGTCGCCGGGGCCTGTACTCTACTGGTCGGACCGTGTCGGGCGAGGCAACACGATCTTTCGCATGCCGAAGTTCCGCAGCATGCGAGTCGGTACGCCGGCGTTGGCAACCCATCTTCTTGCCGACCCCGGCAAGTATCTGACGCCGATTGGTTCATTCCTCCGCCGCTCAAGTGTCGACGAGTTGCCGCAGTTGTGGAGCATCCTCAAGGGCGACATGAGCTTCGTCGGGCCGCGCCCGGCGCTCTTCAATCAGGACGACCTGATCGCGTTGCGTACGGCTTGTGGCGTTCACGAGCTGCTCCCGGGACTCACCGGCTGGGCGCAAATCAATGGTCGCGACGATCTGCCCATACCGGAAAAGGTGACGCTCGACGCCGAGTACCTTCGCCGGCGTTCGCTGGGCTTCGACCTCCACATCCTTTGGTGCACGTGGGTCAAAGTCGTGCGCCGTGATGGCGTGTCACACTGACCGCCCGCGGGCCTTTGTCTCGCATGTGCGATAATTAACAACTGCTTTTGCATTTGGGATGGCTTCCGTGGTGGGGTTCGATAAAGGATTGCGCGACGGCGTCGGAATGGTCCACCTGGCGAGGTGCGAGCGAGATGCCTGGCTTCTTGCCGGCGCTTCGTTCGGCCAAAGGGAAGCGTTGAAAGTGGGCGTCGTCGCATCGCGGACGATTTGATCGATCGATGATCCTCGGCTTTCTTTCCTTGCCGCGTTGGACCAAGCAGCTGGTCGCGATTCTCACCGACTTGCTGCTTCTGTTCGCCGCGTTTTGGTCGGCGCTCGCCCTGCGTTTCGAGACCTTCGGCCCCGACTTGAAGTCCTACGGCTGGCAAATGGCCGCTGCCCCCTTGCTGGCCGTCCCGATCTTCGTTCGCCTCGGCCTCTATCGCGCGGTGATCCGTTTCATGGAGGATCGAGTCGTTTTCGTCGTTGCTGGCGGCGTGACCCTGTCGGTCGTCCTGCTGGCGGCGCTGATCGCGTTGACCCACAGTCCCGGCTTGTCGCGCGGTGTGTTGGCAATCTACTGGATGCTGGCGATCGTCTATGTCGGCACGACCCGTTTCTTGGTACGCAACTGGTTCCTGCACGCCGAGCGGCGGCAGGAAGATCGCATACGAGTCGCCATTTATGGGGCTGGAAGCGCCGGGACTCAGCTCGCCTGTGCGTTACGTGCCGGCAAAGAGTACTGGCCCGTGCTCTTTTTTGACGACGATCCGGCTCGGCAGAAAATAGAAGTCGCTGGCTTGCGAGTCCATTCGCCGGCGGACCTCGACGCAATTCTGCGCGCTCGACACGTTGATGAACTGTTGCTGGCCATGCCGTCGGTCAGTCGTTCCGCCCGCCTGGGGATCATCAACCGACTCGAAGGCTTGCACTGCAAGGTCAAGCTGATTCCCGGCATGGCGGACGTGGTTAGCGGCAACGTTACGGTGGACGCCATCCGCGAAGTCGGCATCGAGGATTTGCTGGGCCGCGAATCGGTGACGCCAGACGCGCGTCTGATTGGGCAATGCGTGTCCGGCAAGGTGGTGTTGGTATCGGGAGCCGGCGGATCGATTGGTGCCGAGTTATGTCGGCAGATCGTTCGTCTGGTGCCGACTCGCCTGGTGTTGTTCGAGCTCTGCGAATTTGGCTTGTATAGCATCGAACAGGAACTCGCCGCGCTGTGCACCGAGCTGAATGTGGAGGTCGAGCTGGTACCGGTTCTCGGTACGGTCATGCACCGGGCACGTTGCGAGAGGGTGATGCGCAGCTTTGGTGTGCAGACGGTCTATCACGCTGCCGCCTACAAACACGTGCCCTTGGTCGAACATAACCCTGTTGAGGGCATCCGTAACAACGCCGTCGGCACCCGGCGCATGGCGGAAGCGGCCGTGGCGACGGGAGTCGAAACCTTTGTGCTGGTGTCGACCGATAAAGCGGTTCGGCCATCCAACGTCATGGGAGCCAGCAAGCGACTCGCGGAACTGATCCTGCAGGCGCTCGCCGCACAGGGCGGTACGACTCGTTTCTGCACGGTTCGCTTTGGCAACGTATTGGACTCGTCCGGCTCGGTGGTTCCCTTGTTCCGCAAACAGATTGCCGCGGGTGGGCCGCTCACGCTGACCCACCCGGACATCACCCGCTACTTCATGACCATTCCTGAGGCGGCACAATTGGTGATTCAGGCGGGCGCGATGGGGCGTGGCGGCGAGGTGTATGTTCTCGACATGGGACAGCCCGTAAAGATCATCGATCTTGCGCGTCGAATGATCCATCTCAGTGGACTGGAGGTGCGTGACGACGACCATCCGGACGGAGACGTCGCCATTGAAATCGTCGGCCTGCGTCCGGGAGAAAAGCTCTACGAGGAACTGCTGATTGGAAACAACGTCGAAGGCACCTCGCATCCCCTGATCATGCGTGCGTACGAGCACGAAATCCCCTGGTCGAGGCTGGTCGAATTACTCGAGCAACTCGACGCAGCGTGCAAGGAGTTCGACTTCGACCGCGTCCTGGCGTTACTCAGCGTGTTGGTCCAAGAGTACGCGCCGGTGAGCCATGGCGACGGTGCGTTGTGGTGGCGCACGATGATGGCTGATCACGGTCGGGACCGTGTTGTCGTGCATTGAGCGTTGAAAGGGAGTCATCAATGAACGAAAGGCAAACCCCGCGTACCGCCTTTCCTCGGCGGACCGACGCGCCGGGTCGTGACGATCCCGGGGCAAGCGACGATCGCACCCGGAAGTCGAGGCCTATGTAATTCAGCGGGTAACCACGCCTTTCGCCATCACGCTTCCATACGCCTACCGCTGACCAGTCACCGCGATTTTCGCTAGTCACCAGGCAGACCAGCCGGTGAGACACCTAACCAAGAGACCGACACAACGTGATACGTCAGAGCGCGTGATCGCGGCAGACGCCACTTATTGACCGCGCCAGGGAGAACTCATGTACCGAAACAAACGCATTGCCGTCGTCGTTCCCGCCTATAACGAAGAGACTCAGATTGCCCGGGTCATCGAAACGATGCCGGCGTTGGTCGACAAGATAGTCATTACCAATGATTGCAGCAAGGACCGCACTGCCGAGGTCGTCCGCAACCATCCTGGCTACGACGTCGGCCGGGTGACCCTGCTTGAACACGTCGTCAATCAGGGTGTCGGTGGTGCGATTGCTACCGGTTACAAGTGGGCGCGTGACCAAGCCTATGATATTGCCGTGGTGATGGCAGGCGATGGGCAAATGGCGCCAGAAGATCTGCCCGCCTTACTCGATCCGGTGGTCGATGACGTCGCGGACTACACTAAAGGAAACCGGTTGGTTACCGGCGAGGCCTTCAAGAGAATTCCAAAGATCCGTTTTTTCGGCAACTCCGCGCTTTCCTTGCTGACGAAAATAGCTTCCGGCTACTGGCACGTCGCGGACTCGCAGACCGGCTACACGGCGATCAATCTCGAGGCCCTGCGGGCGATCGACTGGGACAACATGTACAAGCGCTACGGCCAGCCGAACGACCTGCTCGTCAAGCTCAATGTTGAGGGCATGCGGGTTGTCGATGTGCCGATCGAGCCGGTCTATAACGTCGGCGAGAAATCAGGGATAAAAATCCACAAGGTGGTCCTCACCATCGGTTTGCTGCTGCTTCGCCTCTTTTTTTGGCGGCTCAAGGAAAAGTACATCATTCGCAATTTTCATCCGCTCGTGTTCTTTTACGCGTTCGGGTTTTTTGGCGTCGCCCTGAGTGCGCTCGCTTTTGTGCGCCTAGTCTGGCTGACGATAATACAGGGTTCGGTGCCCGAAATTACTTTTCTTGGCTGGTTGTTTTCATTTTCACTCGGATTCAATTCGCTGTTCTTTGCCATGTGGTTTGACTATGAAGAAAACAAACATCTGAACCCGCCGTTAAAGCATCGACATATTCGCCGTGAGGGTAGCGAAGCGACATGATCGGTTCGCTGGTCGAACGGGCGCTGTACGGCTTGCGTCGCCAGAAGCTGTCGCAGGACATCGCCTGGAGCCTGGGGAGTTTTGCGGTTCTGGCGATAAGTGGCATCGTCATCAACATCGTCATCACGGCGCTGCGCGATGCCGCCGCACTCGGTGTTTTCAATATTGCCTATGCAGTCTATATCATCGCCTCACAGTTTGCTGTCTGGGGCATGCACTACTCGGTGCTGCGTCACGCCGCTTACTACGCTGACGATGCTGGCGAACGGGGGCGCATGCTGATGACGGCGGTTGCCTGTACTTTGGCGATGGGCCTGGTGGCGGCAGCCGTCGTTGCGGCGGGGGAGCCGTTGTTCGCGTGGGCATTTTCCAGTCAGACTACCGGCGGGGCGATCCGGAATGCTGCCTGTGGGTTGCTGCTTTTTCCGGTGAATAAGGTTCTGCTCGCCTATTTGAATGGATTGCGATTGATGAAGGCTTATTCGATTATCCAGGCCGCTCGTTATTTGATGTTGATGGCACTGGTATCGGGACTTGCCGCTTCTTCGCTGCCGATCGAAACCACCAGTTTCGGATTCCTGCTGGCCGAATTAGGTACCGCCCTGCTGGTCGTTGCTTACTTGACAAAATGCCGCCTGGCCCAGGCTCTGAGTTTTTCGCTGGAATGGAGGAATAGGCATTTCCGGTTCGGAACCAAAGGCCTGATGGCAGGGATGTTTGCCGAGGTGAACTCGCGGGTTGATGTGCTGATGATCGGTTTCTTCTTGTCTGATCGCGCGACCGGAATCTACAGTTTCGCCGCGATGCTGGTGGATGGCTTGTATCACGTCCTCGCGATGATCCGCCTCAACTTCAATCCGATTCTGGTTGCCGCGGTGCGTGATCGAGACTGGGAGTTGGCGACGCGACTGCGTGCGCAAGCGTGTCGCCTGATCGTTCCGGTCGCGATCCTGCTGGCGATCACGCTGTTGGCCGCTTACTACGTCCTCGCGGCGTCGGTGATATCCGTAGAGAAAGGGTTGCTGGCCGGGCTTCCCTCTTTGGCCATTCTGTTGGCGGGTGTGACCGCCATCTCCTTTCTTGTTCCATTTGACAACCTGATGATGGTTTCTGGTCATCCGGGTTATCAAACGGTTCAGCAACTGGCGACCGTCGGCGCCAACATCCTCGTCGCGGCGCTACTTCTGCCCTTGCTCGGTATCGAAGGGGCAGCCATCGGAACGGCAGCCAGTTACTTCGCCGGTATCGCGGTGCTCGTCGTGTTTTCCCACCGACTACTCGGCTGGAATCTACTTTCCAATACGGTGAAGGGGTAATCCATGTGTGGAATCTTCGGTATCGCCGTCAATTCTGGCGCCCGAATCTCCTCGCCAACCGCGGCGAAACTTCTCGCTCAACTTTATGGCCTTTCCGAGAGCCGTGGCAAGGAGTCGGCGGGGCTACATCTCTATCTGCCGAATGCGGGTCAGGCGTGGACCCTGAAGGGGGCGCAACCGGCGTCCCGACTGCTGCGGACAGCGTCCTATCGGAAAACCCTTACCGAGGGGTTCGCGTTGGCTTGGCACGAACAAGCCGCGGCAACCGTGCAGCCGCTAATCGCCATTGCGCATTCACGCCTAGTGACGAATGGTTCCGCCGAACTGTATCGCAACAACCAGCCTGTGCGCTGGGGGCCGATTACCATGATTCACAACGGGATTGTCGTCAACGTCGATAGTCTCTGGCAAGACAACAAGCAGCTGGAGCGCCACGCCGAGGTCGACACGGAAGTCATGGCTGCGTTGATCGCTGACAGCCTGAACGAAGCGTTCGACCCGATTGTGGCGACAAAAAAGGTGTTTGCAAGCATCAAAGGCGCGGCGTCAGTCGCCTGGACGCATGAGCAAACCGCCACTCTGACCCTGGCGACAAACACGGGCGATCTCTATTTTACGGCGTTGCCTGATGGCGCTGGCATCGTCTTTGCCTCGGAGCGCTATATCCTCGTCAACGCCTTGAAAAATACGTTCGGCGGTGGCGTAGGGTCGGCGAGCGCCGACGTGATGGTTTGGCTGACGGCGGGGTCGGGATTGTTCGTTGATGTTGACGGGTGTTCGGCACCACTGCCATTTCGACTGGTTGAGCCGACACCCTCGATTCCACCGCCAGCGCGGCGGGAAAGCGCAGTTCATGTGGCTCTCGGGAGGAGCGGCGCCGAGGCGCCGTTGGTTATCGCGCGCGACGCCGACGAGTCGCTGGTTCGCTACGGTGAGGATCGAGTAAGCGAGTTGAAGCGTTGTCGGCGCTGTGTGTTGCCGGAAACCTTTCCGTTTATCGAGTTCGACGCGCTCGGTGTCTGTAACTACTGTCACAGTTATCGGCCGAGATATGCACAGATGCATCCGACCGAGACGCGCCGCGCCTTCATCGAAACGCTGGCGAAATATCGTCGCAACGGCAATGAACCCGACGTGCTGGTGCCGTTCAGCGGAGGGCGCGACAGCAGCTACGGTCTGCACCTCATTCATCAGGAGTTCGGTTTACGGCCGGTCACTTTCACCTACGACTGGGGGATGGTGACCGATCTTGCTCGACGCAATGTCGCACGCATGTGTGGGCAGTTGGGTATTCCGAACATCCTTGTTTCTGCCGACATCAAGGCCAAGCGGGAAAACATACGCAAGAATGTTTCGGCCTGGCTCAAGCAGCCTGATCTGGGTATGGTTCCCCTTTTCATGGCCGGCGACAAGCATTTTTTCAGCGTGGTTAACCAGTTGAAGCGGCAGACGGGCATCGCTCTGGACTTATGGTGCGCCAATCCGCTGGAGAACACAGATTTCAAATCTGGATTCTGTGGTGTCCGTCCGGACTTCGGTAAAAGGCGGGTGGACTACTTGTCAATGGGGCGCAAAGCGCAAATGGCAGCCTATTACGGCATGCGTTTCATCAGAAATTTCGGCTACCTCAACGCTTCGCTGCTGGACACTTTCGGTGCGTTTATCGCTTATTACTTCGCACCACGGCGCGATTTTTACTTTATCTTTGATCATTTCATCTGGAATGAGGACGAAGTCAACCGGACGCTGTTGTCGACCTACGATTGGGAGCTTTCACCGGATTCGCGAAGCACCTGGCGAATCGGTGACGGTACCGCTCCCTTCTATAACTACATTTACTTGACGGCGCGTGGCTTCACCGAGTTTGACACCTTTCGTAGCAATCAAATACGCGAAGGGATGATCACCCGCGAGCAGGCGATGGCATCGATCGTGGTTGAGAATCGGCCACGCATACAGTCCTTGCGCTGGTATCTCGATACGATCGGACTCGATTTCAATGCGACCCTGCGGCGAGTCAATCAACTGGACACGATGGGTCTACACCGTTGAGGAGTGTGGCGGCCTGGCCGTGCCGGCTGGCGAGTCGATGGCCCGGGATGGTGGCACCACGCCTCCGTTTTCCGACTCGGGACTTCGAGCGCCGCTCCAACGAATCAGCGAAAGGAACGTGTACGCGTGAAGCCGCGGGTTGAAGGCGAGCTCGTCAGTTACTTGTACCCGCTGCCCGGCTGTGGGACGTGGGGTGTGCGTGTCGGTGCGCAAGGAACGTCTCGACGCGTGGTCTTTGGGTCGGCCGTCGTCTGGGCACGACGGTGGAAGGAACGGCGATGACCGAAGGAAGTCCGACCGCATGGGCTTGGTGGTGCGCCGTGCTGTTGTTGTCGTCTCTCGCCGGAGTCCTGGCGAGTCGCCTGTTTCACTGGTCGGCAACCGCCAGGGCCGTAGGTGTGCCGCTGGCGTTTGGCTTGGCGATGGCGCCGTTTCTCGCCGGTCTCGCGACGTGTGTCGGTTTGTTCCTTGCACCAGGAGCTTCGCACGATACCCATCTGCTGATCGTCCTGGTCGTGTTGGGCGTTCAGGCTCTGGCGTCGTACCTACGCCTCCGTCACCAGAACCGTCGTGCACCCGAAGGCCGTTCGCCGGTGCCCGAACGCGAGGGAGGACTGCTCGGGCAAGCACTACTCGGACTGATGGCGATCTGGATAGCGTTCATACTGTTTGATGCACTGCTATTCCCGCTGCTCCAGAACGACTCACTTGAATACTCGACCGTCGCTCGGTTGTTCTACGAGACACGGTCGCTAGCGTCGTATCCGGCTATCCAGCCAGAGGCCAGTGCCTCCGGGTTCTTCGGGCCGTGGACGCACCCGCCGCTTTATCCGGCGCTGATCTACCTTGCCTACTTGGCCCAGGGTCACGCGGACATGCCTGGCCTCATGCGTCTTGTCGCACCTTGGTTTGCGTTCACGCTTGCCGGACTGGTCTACGTCCTGGGGAGTGTTTCCGGACGTGTGACCGGGCTTATCGCCGCCCTGTTCGTCGTCTCGACTCCGTTACTGGCGATGGGTGCGGGGACTGGACTCGTCGACGCGCTGCCCGCTTCGGGGATGGCGCTCGTGATCGCCGCCCTTGGTCATCTCGACGGCTCGCCCAGGGCTCGCGGGCTGGGCGTCGGTATTGCCGTGGGCCTGGCCTTGTGGACGCATTCGCAAGCCATCTTGTTTGTCCCGCTGGCTATGGCGGCGGTCATCGCTGCCGGTGGCGTCGAAGGTTGGAGGGCGTCTTTGCGCGTCGCCGTCATCGCAGCCGTTGTGGCGGCTGCGCTTTCGATCTGGCCCTACCTGCGCAACGTATTCGTCTTTGGTTCGCCGATCAGCGACAATCCCGCCGTCTTCGCAATGCCCGAGCTGCAGTGGAAGGAGTACTTTGCCAAAGCGAGAGGACTGGAGTCCGTATCGGAAAAGATCCAGTACGGTCTCTTCAAAGGCTGGTTCCTGCTCGAGTCGTATGGTGTGGTGTTCTGGTTCGCCGCGTTGGGTGCCGCCCTGCTGGTGATTGACAAAGAGCGCGACGGGTTACGTATCGCCGTGCGGCAGGGGTTTGCCTCGCTTGCCCAGGGTTGGCTGCTGGTGCCGCTCGTCATCCTGTTGGGGTATTTTGCCGGCGTCCTATTGTCGATCTCGCTCGGCATCGATCTGATGATCAAGAACGAGCGCTACTTATTGGTCATGTTGCCGCCGGCTGCGCTCTTGGCGGCGCACGCGACGATGCGTTGGCTGTCACAGGCGGAATGGATCGAAAAGCGGGCCTTTTCGCTACGGCGCAGCGTGGTCACTTTGAGCGTTCTTGGGTTGCTTATCGCGATCATCCTGCAGGGGTTCTTGTTCGGCGTGATGTTGAAGAATCGTTGTAGCAAGCTACGCATAACCACCCTTGATCGGCTGCTCGATCCCCATCAGGCGAAACTTGGCCAGGTGTCCGGATTGGCTGCCATGGAGTATCTGCGCGAGCACACACCGGTCGACACGCTAATCCTCAGCGAGCGGCCGGCAGACCTGTATTATTCCCAGCGTAAAATGATCAGCTACCTGGATCCGCGACTGCTGCCGCTGTACGCGATCAGTGATCCGCACGAGGGGGTGCGCATGCTTCGCGCACTCGGTGTCACTCATATTCAGATACCGGGCTACTCCCACCCCTCCCTCTATAACAGCGTCGTGCAGCGGATAACCGGCGACCCGACGATCACCGACCTGGTGTATGCCAATGTCGCCGATCATCTGTACGCGCTTTCTCCGTCGCAGAAGCGAGTGTCCACAGCGCCGATCGATTTGACTCCCGGGAAACAGGATTGGGTACAAGCGCGCTACTTCAGCTTTGGTGGTTATCGTTGGCTGACCTTCCGATTGTCGAGCCAGGCGCTCGACGGGCAACAGATTTCCATGGCCGGGTCCGGGCTTCCGCTGTTGCAACGAAACTGGTTCGCTCAGCTTCTGACCGGTATCGACCCTGATCCGAACGACGACGACCGCCAATTGATTGACCGACGTAACCTTATTGGCGTGAAGGCAGGAGCTGAGTACGTCGTCGAATTCGAACTGGAAGGTAACGGCTACGTCTACGCCCTCCTGTATCAATACGATCAGCGAGGCAGAGTACTCAACTTGGACACCCTGATCTCGGAAGTCGCCCTTTCGCCATCGTCCGGGCGAAAGGCGCTCGTGCGCCGAATAGTGACCGGTCAAGAGGCGGCCTATGTTCGCGTAGGGTTCGAACACCGGGGCAACACCACGTTACGAGTCGTTTCCGGACGTATGACTCCGCTCGTGGAGACGGCCCGATGACGACCGGGGCAGGCGGACGGAAATACAGCGCGGTGTGGACTGGTACCCGAAAAACCGTTGCCACGAGCCTTGTCAAGTCCGGAAGAGCAATAATCGTCAGTCGGCTACATTGGGTGATCCCGGATGAGAGCTTATCCTGCACTCTCTCATCCCACGGAGTACGCCGACATGGTGACGGGAAGAAGGCGGAGATTGCAGCCCGACCTCCGGACTTTGAGGGAGGCGAAGCCATAGTCTCTCATGGAGATCACTGACGGGTGCTTTTCGAGTGCTTCGCACCCCCTCATCGCTACGGCCGACGCAGCAGTGAAAAGCCAGCAGCTTGCGAGCTATTCGAGGGAAAGTTGCACCCGCTTTCGTCGCCGGTGACCGCTTACAAGCGGTGCTTACGGGTTCTTCCTGCGCGTCGCGTTCGGGCGGCCCTTGAACTCAGACCATGGATAAGCGCGAATTGCTTTTGACCGCGACACCGCGTCGCTCCTATCGCTACTACGATCTGGTGCTGGCAGCCTTCGTTGCGGTCTACCTATGCTCCAACCTGATCGGGCCAGCGAAGGCGGCGCAGGTCACCCTGCCGCTGGTCGGAGCCGTGACTTTTGGCGCCGGCGTGCTGTTCTTTCCCATCTCGTACCTCTTCGGCGACATCCTCACCGAGGTGTATGGTTACGCGCGCGCACGACGCGTGATCTGGGCCGGATTTGCCGCGATGGCCTTTGCTTCCCTGATGGCGTGGGTGGTTGTCGCCTTGCCGCCGGCACCGGAGTGGCGAAACCAGGCGGCGTACGAAGTGGCGTTCGGTTCGACCTGGCGCATCGTGCTTGCATCGCTGATCGCCTTCTTCTGCGGCGAGTTCGTCAACTCCTTCGTCCTCGCGAAAATGAAGATCGCGACCCGCGGGCGCTGGCTGTGGTCGCGAACGATTGGTTCGACCATCGTGGGCGAAGGCGTCGACTCCGCACTTTTCTATCCGCTGGCCTTTTACAATTCAGGACTCATTCCGAACGAGATCCTGGGGTCGGTGATGCTGTCGCAGTTCGTCACCAAGGTGATGGTCGAAGTCGTCTTTACCCCCGTGACGTACCGGGTCGTTGCCGCACTCAAACGTGTTGAAAACGAGGATTATTACGACGTGCATACCCAGTTCACGCCGTTCAGTCTGAAGGCCTGAAGACGATTCCGTCATGGCTCGAAAAAAGTTCCATCCGAACGAGGAGGAGACGCCGATGAAAAGACTGCTGACCACCTTCTTACTGCCCTATTGCCTGCTCGTCGTCGTCCCACAGGCAGTCCTGGCTGACGCCAAGCCGGGAGCCGCGAGCGAGCCTGACCAGTTCGCACAGGTGCGTAGCGATATTGAAGCGGGAAAATGGTCAGAAGCGAGTGCCGAACTTGCCCGCATCAACGCCACGGCGAGTGCGGACTGGAACAATCTGATGGGCTACCTGCAGCGCAAGAAGGCGTCGCCCGATTTGGCTGCCGCCGAGCGCTACTACCATGAAGCGCTGCGCATCGATCCCGCCCATCGGGGAGCGCTCGAGTACTCTGGCGAGCTGTATCTGATGAAAGGCGATCTCGCAGCCGCCGAACAACGGCTGGCGACGTTGGACAAGGTCTGCTTCTTCGGTTGTGAGCAGTACACCGATCTCAAGCAGGCGATCGCGCGCTACAAAGCCGCTGGCAACCGGTACGTCGCACCGAAGTAAGCGGCGGATTTCGCGCCTCGGCGTTCAGCTCGCTGGCGAGCGCTTGCGGTAGGCGGCGACGCAGTCGTGCAAACGGTCGAAGAACAGTTCGCGGTCGAGCTGTTCGGTCAAGCGCAGGCGATCAAGATCGGCGCGCAGGTCGGCGCTGAGATGGGCCAACGCCAGCTTGACGCCGCCCTTGCTCAAGGTGTCGTGCAGCTCGATCAGCGCGCCGGAAGCGGAATAGTCGACGCCGGTGATCGCCCCGGCGTCGATTACCAGCCACTCGACCGGCTGCGGGGACTCGTGTACCAAGCTCAAAGCCTGTGCGCAGAAGTGGTTCGCGCTGGCGTAGTAAAGATCAGCCCCGAACCAGAAGACGACCAAGCCCGGTTCGGCATGCCGGCCGGCGGCCACCGCCTCCCAGCGCCACCGGCCTTCGTCATCGAGCCGTTCGATCGCCGTATGCGGCCGATAGCCGCGGCGAACGTGGTCGAGCAGCGAGAGCGCAATCGCCAGCAGTATCCCGTGCTCGACGCCAAGGACGACGACGGCGGCAGCGGTAATCAAGGCCAGGATCCATTCGTCGCGCGCCTTGTCCTTGAGGTCGGCGAGCCCCTTGAAGTCGATCAGATGGATCGCGATCGTAAACACGATCGCGCCCAGCGCGCCGACCGGCAGGTATTGCAAAGGGCCCGTGAGGAAGAGGAGGACGAGCAGCACGACCAGTGCGGTCGACAAGTGGGCAAGCTGACTCGAACCGCCGGAACTTTCAACCATCGCCGTCTGCGTCGGGCTGCCGTTGACGACGAAGGTACCACTGCACGCCGCCGCCGCGTTCGCCGCCGAAAGGCCCAGCAAGTCCCGGTTGGAGTCGAGCACCTGATGGTGGCGCGTTGCATAGGCGCGCGCAGTCACCGAACTCTGGGCAACAATCATGATGAAGCAGGCGCCAGCCGTCGGCAGAAGTTTCTGAATCAGAGGCCAGTCGAGCGGCGGCAGAGCAAGCTGCGGAAAACCGCCGCTTACCGGGCCGATGACTTCGATGCCATGCCCGGCAAAGTCGAAACTGGCGCTGGCGGCAATCGCCGCGACGACGGCAATCAGGGCGCCAGGTAGGCGCGGCGCCAAGCGGCGCAGGACGAGAATGCCGCCAATGACCGACAGCGACAGCGCCAGCGTCGGCCAGTGCGTCTGCGGCAACTCGCGGAAGATCGTCAGCAACTGCTCGAGTGGCTGATGGGTATTCATCGGCAGCCGCAGCAGCTCGTCGAGGACGGCGATGCCCACCTGACAACCCACTCCGGTGAGAAAGCCGACGAGAACGGTGCGCGACAGGAAGTCGGAAAGAAAACCGAGCTTGAGCAGGCGTGCGAGCAGCAGGAAACCCGAGGTGAGTAGTGCGACGAGGCTGGCCAGCGCGAGGTAGTGGGCACTATTGACCGTCGCCAGTCCGACCAGACCAGTGGCCAGGATCGCCGCCGTCGCCGAGTCCGCCGCGACAACGAGATAACGTGAGGAACCGAGCGCAGCAAAAGCGACCAAGGGCAGCAACAGCGTGTACAAGCCGCTGATCACCGGCGTACCGGCGATCTTGGTGTAGCCGAGCGCTTGCGGGATGTTCATTGCCGCCAAGGTGAACCCGGCGAGGGCGTCGCGGATCGCCGCCGTACGCTCAATCGGCAGCAGGCTCTGAAAAAGACGCAGGCCTTTGCTACCTGCAGATGACGGATCCCTATGCATCGACGTCCTTTCGTCTGTCGGTCGCTGGTCGGAAAAGTGCAGTCGCGGTGCGCACCCCACCGCTGGCTCGGTAGAGCCGGCTAGCGTCGTCCACCGAAGCGTCCGCCGCCAAAGCCGCCGCCGCCGAAGCGTCCCCCGAAACCTCCGCCGCCAAAGCGATCGGCAAAGCTGCTGCCAAAGCGGTCACCGCCACCCCAGCTAGTCGACCGGCTCTCGGCCTGGCTACGCGCCTGCTGTTCACGGTCGGCCCACGAGGTGTCGCCGCTGGCGGACTGCCAGCCACTGGCGCCGTGCTGCTGCCAGCCACCGTCGCTACTGCGATAGACGTTGCCGTCGCTCCCCGCGTAGTGATTGCCGAACAGGCCACTTGAGGTATAGCTCTTCGTCTCGCCGGTTTGCGCGTTGTACGCGCTGACCGTGTGCTGTGCGCTGACCCCTTCCGGTCCCGCCGTCGCCGAAGCGGTCTTCGAAACCGAGCTGCCTTCCGGGCCACTCGCCGTCGCACTCGATGCGTACGACCGTTGTCCCGTATAGACGTTGTAGGACTCCCCGCGAGCGACGTTTCCGCTGCTGCCGCCAACCGTGTCGAAGGTCCGATCGTAGCCGCGCTGAGCCTCGCCGGTGTAGGGGTTGTAGCTGCGGCCAGCCGCATACGATCCAGTAGTGCCAGTGCGCTGATTGTTGTAGCTGCCCGTGGCAACCGTGCCGACGCGCCCACTCGACGCCGAGTACCAGGTGCGCTCGCCGGAGTAAACGGTATTCCCCCAGTGACCATAAACGCTGGCGCTGGTCGACCCACAGCAGGGATAACCCCAGTAACCCGGATGGTAATAGGCCGCCCCCCAGTACGGTGCCGCCCAAGCAGCGGTAGCGAGACCGAGGCCATAACCGAACGCGAAACCGACGTAGGGATTGTAGATAGGCGCCGCCGCCACGCCCCACGTGTAGGGGGTGGCGTACCATACCGAGCCTATCCACGGCGTATAGACGTAGCCGGTGCCATAGACGACGACCCCATCCGGCGCGACAACGGTGCCGAGATAGCCGGGCGTATAGCCAACATAGACGACGTCGCCGGTCGCCCCGTAGACCTGCACATAGGTGACAAAATGCAGCGGCGACGTGGCGGGAATGGTGTAGACCACGGCCGGCACGCTGGTCGCGACGACCCACGGACCGGTAAGACGGTTCGCCACGAACCAGACCCCTGCCTTCAGCGCGTAATAGCTCGTTGGGCTGACCTGGATAATCGGATCGGCGGAGTTGGCGACATACCGTAGCCCGGTGCCGTCAATCGGCCGGTACTGCGGAACTCCGTCGAAGGCGGGAACAAAACGCGGGCTCTGAGTCAACGGGACGACCGCCGTCTGCGGTACCGAGTTGGCGATCAGCGCTTCTTGTGCCTGTGGTGTCCCGGCGACGGAAGCCAGAACGACGGCCGCGGGCGCCGTCTTCGGAATGCGTGCAAAGTCGGCCGGTAGCGCGTTGGCGGGAACAAAGCTCCACGGACCGCCGAGTGCGGGCGACCGATACCAGCGCCCCGACATGAGCGTGTAGTAACGGTTGTCGGCGGTATCGACCAGCACGTCGGCGTTCGTATTGTTGGCCCAGAGAAGGCCTGTACCGGTGATCGGCACAAAATTCGGCTGGCCGTTAAAAACGATCAGTTCGGCCGCGACCTGACTGACGTAGATCGTCGGCGCACCATTCTTCAGCGACGGCTTTGGATTGGCCTGCGGGCCGCCGTCCAGTAGATCGACTTTTTTCGCGTCCGTCAGCTGGCGGGCCAGATCGTCGAGTCCGAACGGCGTGCGGGTTGCCAGCGTCCATGGGCCATCGAACGAAGTCGCCGACAGCCAGCCGTCGAAGACGTGCAGATACCACGTGCTATCCAGGCGCGTGCGCGCGATCAACGCCTGGGTGTTGATCACACGTTCAAAACGACTGCCGGCAACCGGCTTGATCACCGGTGCGCCGTCGATCGGTATCAAGATCGCCGGCGTCGTACTGACGATCACCTGCGGCGGGTCGTTGTTGACGACGACGGGTGGTGGATTGACCGTCTGCGATGCGGCGAGCTGCCCCTGCAACAAGTCGAGCGATATCGTCGCCACCGCTGCCGGCAACTGGTTGTGCAACTGGCGCAAGACATCGAGGCCGTTGTCGGCCAGCGTCGGGAACTTGGCCTGCGTCAGGTTCAGGTCCGCGAGGTGCACCCTGCGGGTGACGCGGTCGACCTCGGTGCGCGCGTTGCCCCAGACGACACCAAAGGTCCGTTCGTCGCTTGCGTCCGGCTTGACGGCAACCGCGGCGCGAAACGCGAGCCGATTGCCCTGCCAGCTCTCGACTTGTGGCAGGTAGACCAGCGCCGAGGCGTTGGCCAGCGTCAGCTGGCGCGGCCACGGATCGGCAAGCGCCTGGGTGTTCGCCGGCGGTTGCGCGCTGTTCACCGCCCGCTCCGCGTCGCCGGTCGATCCGGTCGGTGCGTCAAGCGCGCTGTCGGCCGCCAGCGCCGGTAAAGAGTCAATTTCGGCGCTGCCGTCAAACGGAACCGATGGGGGCTGACTGGCACAGCCAAGCAGCAACGCCTGGGCAAGCAGAAACAGAGGGACAAGAAGTCGGTGTTCAGGCATGGGCGTCGCCCTTGGTAGAAAACGTCGGCGGGAAAACGCGCACAGTATGGTGTCGCGCTTACTGACGGTCAATCCTGCGCCGCCGCGCGTTTTGTCGCCGTTTTGTCGCCGTTTCGTGGTCAGCAGGGTGAAACGGCTTGACGATCGGGCGCGATCCGCAATCGGCGCCAGAAAATTCTAAAGTTCCTCAACGAACGGCCGTTAAATCAGCTGATAGTTGTCGCGCAGGAATCCTCCCTTGGTCCCGGCTGTGGTGTGATCGACCCGCCGGGACTTTTCTTGTTCAGGTTTGTCGAGGTGAGTTGTGCGGAGCGGAAAACTGCCGGCTTCGAGCTTAGCTCTCCCGCGATGCAGCGGTCGGACCCTCAGTCGTGCGGGAAGACGCTTCTTCCCCGATTTCGGCCGTGACCGCCGAGTCTCTTCGTGCGGCGCCGAATTGGCTGGCGATCGCCACCAGCAGCAGCGCGCAAGCGAGTCCGGGCGCGTTGCCCCAGCGCACATAGGGAGTGGCTCCGGTGTAGCCGCGGACCTCACCGACCAGGGCGCCGCGGCGGAATGGGGCGAGTACCGCCTGAATGCGGCCGTCGGCGGCGACGATCGCCGTCATCCCGGTGTTGGTCGCACGCAGCATCATGCGCCCGCTCTCCAGCGCCCGCATCTGAGCGATCTGCAGGTGCTGCGCCGGAGCCAGCGAATCTCCGAACCAGGCGACATTGGAGACGTTGACGAGGAGCGTCGCGGCCGGCAAGGCCTGGATGATTTCCTCGCCAAAGACGTCCTCATAACAGATGTTGATCGCGATTTTCTGATCGGCGACCCGTAGTGGCGGCTGGCCGCTGACGCCGGGCGAAAAATCGGATAGCGGAATGTTGACCAGTGCCATGAACCAGGCGAAACCGGGCGGTACGAACTCGCCAAACGGTACCCGATGAACCTTGTCGTAGCGTTGCTGGCCATTCGCGCCGAGACTGACGATCGAGTTGAAGTAGCGACCACGGTCGTTGATCGCAATGCCAAACACGAGATCGCCGTCCCGGCGTTGCGCGAGGCGTTCCAGCTCGTCAAGGTAGGCGCGCGGCACTTGATCGAGAAACGCCGGTAGCGCGGTTTCGGGCAGGATGGTCAGCTGTGCGGGATGTTCGAGCGCGAGTTGATGGTAGGTGCGCAGGGAATCGAAAAAGCGTTCCGGCCGCCATTTCATTTCCTGCGCCACGTTGCCTTGCAGCAAGGCGACCGAAAGCGGTTCGCCTGACGGCTCAGTCCAGCGGACGTCGCGCAGCAGGCCGCCGGCGGCGAGAATCAGTCCCAAGCAGAGCAGGGGGGAGGCTGGGCACCTGCGCCACCAGGGCCGTCCGTAACAAACGGCCGTCGACAGCCAACGACGGACGATTTCGAAGGTGAGGGCGGCGACCAGCGCGGTCAGCAGCGAGACGCCGTAGACGCCCAGCAGCGGTGCGTATCCCGCCAGCGGGCTGGGCGGCGTCTGCGTGTAACCCAGCGCCAACCACGGAAAACCGGTGAACGCCCAGCCGCGCGTCCACTCGGCCAGCGACCAGACGCCGGCGAAAAGCAGCACGCGTCTTGGCCACCCCGAAGCGGCGAAACGAACGAACAGCGCGCCGGCGACCGCCGCCGGCAAGGTCAGGGCGGCGCAGAAAAGCCCCGTGGCGACGACGGCCAGTGCCGCCGGCAGGCCGCCAAAGACCGTCAGACTGACGTAGACCCACGACACTCCGGCGAGAAACAGGCCAAAGGCAAACGCCGCGGCGATGGCGGCGCCGTGGTGCGCGCGGTGCGCGCCAGCGGCCTCGGCAACGAGCAAGCCATAAAGGCCGCCCAGGCTGAGCCAGGCGAGCGGAAACCAGGCGAACGGAGCGAACGCGAAAACGCTGCCGGCGCCAAGCAGAGCGCCGCCGAGGCAGCGCCAGGCGAGCGCGTTAGCCCTGATCGCCAGCCTCCGGCGGCCGCGAAACGACGAGGGTATGGAGGCGGCGGCTATCGGCGCGGAGCACCTGGAAGTGGATCCCGTCGATGACGAGGGCCTCGTCGACTTGCGGTACGCACCCGGCGTGGAAGAGGACCAGCCCCCCGACCGTCTGGCATTTGTCGTCACTGAAACGGGTGCCAAGCGTGGTATTGAGGTCATTGACCGGCGTCTGCGCCTTGACACGATACGATCCGCTCGCCTCGAGTACGATGTCGTCGTCCGCTTCGTCGAGATCGTGCTCATCTTCGATCTCGCCGACAATCTGTTCGAGTACGTCTTCGATCGTGATCAGTCCGGCGATGCCGGCGTACTCGTCGATGACCAAAGCCAGGTGGTTGCGGGAGGCTCGAAAGTCGCGCAAGAGAACGTCAAGTCGCTTGAACTCGGGTACGAAGGCTGCCGGCCGCACGTAATCGCGCCAGTCGAAGGCGTCTTTTCCGTAGGCGTGCAACAGATCTTTGGCGAGCAGAATGCCCACGACGTGGTCGCGATCGCGTTTGATCACCGGCAGACGCGAGTGCGCGGTGGTCCGTGCCTTGGCGACTACCTCCGTGAACGAGTCCTCGATGTCGACGATTTCCATCTGAGGACGCGGCACCATGGCTTCGCGCACCGTCATTTCCGAAGCCGCCAGCGCCCCTTCGATGATGCCCAGCGCGTCGGCGTCGAGTAGCTGCCGCTGGTGCGCGGAGCGCAGGAGGTGCAGCAACTGTTCGCGATCCTCCGGCTCTCGGGCCAGCAGTGAGGACAATCGTTCGAGAAATCCGGGTTTCTGGTCGGGAGGGGGAGTCGTCATGGTCTCACTGACAAGCCAACGTACGCGCGTTGTATTCCACCGAATCGTGGGTGGGGGTTTGCCGACACGGGTGTCGCGTCACGCCTGGTCGGCATAAGGGTCCGGAAAACCCAACGCGGCCAAAATCCGGCGCTCGGCTCTTTCCATCCCCAGTGCCTCGGCGGACGTCCGGTCGTGGTCGTACCCTTGCAGGTGGAGGACGCCGTGCACGATCAAATGCGCGCAGTGAGCGGTGAGCGATTTGTCCTGCTCGGCGGCCTCGCGCGCGACGATCGGAACGCAAAGCACGAGGTCGCCAGCGAGCCGCGGCGGCGATTGGTACGCGAACGAGAGCACGTTGGTCGCGTGGTCCTTGCCGCGGTAGTAGTGGTTCAGCCGACGCCCTTCGTCGGCGTCGACGAAACGCACGGTGACGCCTCCCGCCTTGGTTTCACCGGTTTTGCCGGTCTTGCCGAGCGCCGCGCGCACCCAGGAGCGGATCGTGCGTCGGTTCGGCAAGCCTTCCTCGTCGGCGCAAGCGTACTGCACGTTAACGGGAAAGCGTTTATTCGCGGGCATGATCGGGTCGTACCGCGACGCGCTCGCGCGAAGCAGACGCCGCCGTGTGCGCCTCGTACGCCGAGACGATGCGCGCCACCAGCGGATGGCGGACGACGTCGTCCTTGAGAAACTCGGTAAACGCGATCCCACGCACTTCGTGCAGGATCTGACGCGCCTCAATGAGGCCGCTTTGCTGGCCGCGCTGCAGGTCGATCTGGGTGACGTCGCCGGTGACGACGGCCTTGGCACCAATGCCAATCCGGGTGAGGAACATCTTCATCTGTTCCGGCGTCGTATTCTGCGCTTCGTCGAGGATGATGAAGGCGTGATTGAGTGTTCGTCCGCGCATGTACGCCAACGGCGCGATCTCGATCGCGCCCCGTTCGAAGAGCTTGCCGACGCGTTCGAAGCCCATCAAGTCGTAAAGCGCGTCGTAGAGCGGTCGCAGATAGGGATCGACTTTCTGCGCCAGGTCACCGGGCAGGAATCCGAGCCGCTCACCGGCCTCGACCGCCGGCCGGGTGAGCACGATGCGCTGGACGAGCTCGCGCTCGAAGGCGTCGACCGCCGAAGCCACGGCGAGATACGTCTTGCCGGTTCCCGCCGGACCGGTACCGAAGGTGATGTCGTGCTCCTGGATGTTCTTCAGGTATTCGATCTGGCGTGGCGTACGGCCATGCAACTCGCTCTTGCGCGTCAGCAAGGCCGGCGACACGCCACCGGCGGCTGCGATGTTGCGGACTGGGCGGTTCAGCAATTCGATCAGACCCAGCTGGATTTCGTCGATCGACAAGCTGTCCTTTGCCTGGGCGTAAAAGCGCTGCAGCGCCTCCGACGCGCGAGCGGTCTGCGCGGCGTCGCCGCGCAGCGTGAAGCGTTCGCCGCGACGAGCAATGGTGACGTCGAGTGCCGCTTCGATCTGGCGCAGGTTTTCGTCGAGCGCGCCACAAAGGTTGGCGAGCTGACGGTTGTTGACCGGCGACAGCAGCAGCTCGGTCGTCGGGTTCCTTGCCGCGGGAGTCCTGATCGTCATTGCGGGCGAGTCACGACCTCTCCGCGTAAGGAGTGCGGCATTGCCGCCGTGATGCGAACCTCGACGAAGCGGTGCAGCCAGTCGCCGACCCGGTCCGAGTCGATCGCGAAGTTGACCACCCGATTGTTATCGGTGCGGCCGGCGACTTCCCGCCCGTTTTTCTTCGAAACGCCTTCGACAAGGACGCGCTGAACGCTGGCGACCATCGAACGTGAAACGGCCGTTGCCAGAGCATCGATCCGTTCTTGCAGGCGTTGCAAGCGTTCAATCTTCACCTCGTGCGGCGTCTCATCGACGAGATCGGTGGCGGGGGTTCCAGGACGCGGGCTATAGAGAAAGGAAAACGACGCATCGAAACCGACCTCGTCGATCAGTCGCATCGTCTTTTCAAAGTCGTCGGCGGTTTCTCCGGGAAAGCCGACGATGAAATCCGACGACAGCGAGAGATCCGGACGCGCGGCGCGCAGCTTGCGGACCAGACTCTTGTATTCGAGTGCCGTATAGCCCCGTTTCATCGCCGCCAGAATGCGATCCGAACCCGACTGCACCGGCAGGTGCAGATGCGAGACGAGCTTGGGGGTCGTGGCATAGCAGGCGATGAGCCGTGGCGTGACTTCCCGTGGGTGAGATGTCGTGTAACGGAGACGTTCGATACCCGGGATGGCCGCGAGGTACTCGATCAACAACGCCAGATCGGCGGTCTCTTGGGCATCCGTCTCGGTCGGGTGGCCGATCGTCCCGCGATACGCGTTGACGTTCTGTCCGAGCAGTGTCACTTCCTTGACACCCTGCGCCGCCAGGCCGGCGACCTCGGTGAGCACGTCTTCGAACGGACGCGAGACTTCCTCGCCACGCGTGTAGGGAACGATGCAGAACGAACAGAACTTGCTGCAACCCTCCATGATCGAGACAAAGGCCGACGCGCCCTCGACCCTGGCTGGTGGCAGATGATCAAACTTCTCGATCTCGGGAAACGACACATCGACCTGTGGCCGACCCAGGCGACGACGGTCGGCGATCAGCTTTGGCAGACGGTGCAAGGTCTGCGGTCCGAAGACGACGTCGACGTAGGGGGCACGGGCAACGATCGCCGCTCCCTCCTGGCTGGCGACGCAGCCGCCGACGCCGATCACCAGATCGGGCTTGCTGCGCTTCAGAAGGCGGACCCGTCCCAAGTCGTGAAAGACACGTTCCTGTGCCTTCTCGCGTACCGAACAGGTGTTGAAGAGGATGATGTCGGCGTCTTCAGGCTGGTCGGTCCGGACGATCTCGTCGGTAGTGGCGAGCACGTCGGCCATCTTGTCCGAATCGTATTCGTTCATCTGACACCCGAAGGTGCGGATGAACAGTCGTTTGGCCATCGTCTGTCCGAGCTAGCGTGCGTTGGCCGCGGCTTCGTAGGAACTCAGCATCCAGACGCGGAAAACCGCCCCCGAGGCGTCGGTGAGGTAGACCACTTCCACCGGGTTCTGAATCTGTACCGGCACCACGAGCAGATTGTTCTGGTTGCGGAACTGGGCCGCCGGCGAGAGCGGCCACTGGCGACCGCCGATGTTCAGGAAGCCGTCGCCCGCTGGCGGCTGCATCAGGCCACGCTTCGCTTCCGGCGGCAAGCTTCGCGCCACCGCGCTAATATCGAGCGAAGGTTGGGGTTCCTCGCCCGGTTCGAGCGCCATCCGCGCAACGGTACTGAGCACGCTGTAAAGGATGGCAGTCGGGATATCCATTCGCAAATTATAGTCAAGCTTGGCCAGCCGTGTCAGCCCCGATCGTGGGTGCCGTCAGCGTCAAGGCGAGTGCCCGCCAGCGCAGGCAACGCGAGGCTGCCTTGACCAGGCAACGGAGGCGGGCGACAATCGATTACTTGTCATGGCTATCGGCGGCCTGTGGTCGCCATGTCCCTCCCTCCAAGCGTCGTGTCAAGGTCGAACGGCCGGTCATGGCGCCACTGTTCGCCGCACTCATGGGGTCCCTTGTCTGAAGTATCGTCTGGCCGATGATTGACCTGGCTCGACTCGTCAATCGTGTTTCGCAAGCGTACTCCGAGCGCGTGGAGCCGTTGGTCTTCGCGCTTCGCCGGCAGCAACGACTTCGCGCCTTTGACCTGCAGTCCCTCGACCAGGCGCCGCGCGCAACGTTTGACCTTGGCGCCGACTGTGCTGACGGAACACGTTGCATACGCCTGACGCATCGATACCAGCGCTATTACGGGCGCTTCGTCGATTTCGCCGACTCCGGCCGACGCGCGTCCGCCGCCCGAGGGGTGCTGGCGGTTCTCGATCTCGCTCGGTATTCGGACCCCGCGGCGTATCCCCAGGCGTTGCGTCGGCAGTCGAGCAATGCTCTGCAGGCGTCCCGCAAAGCCATCAAGGCTGGCTATCGGGTCGCACGGTTCAGCGAGCGGAACCACACGCCAGATATCTGCGATATCCGTCGCTCAAAGCGGTGGCGAGCCTTTGGTCCGGTGCTCGACGCCTTGACGCTCACCGTAGACGATCTCGGTGGCGCACCCGATCGCTGGCACGAGGTTGCTCCCGGCGGCTGTTGTCGGCACTGGGAGCAGTCGTACGGCGTGTTCATGGACTGCGCCGGCCATCAGCAGGGCGGGCTGGTGCTCGACCGGAAGCTCGTCGCCTACGCGCGTCTTCATCGTATCGGCAACGTCGTTCGCTACGCCCAGTTCATGGGTCACGCCGAGCATATGCGGGCGGGAGTCATGATGTTGTTGCACGGTGAAATCATGGGTCGCTTGTGCGATACCGCCGATCCGCTGGCGCGCGGCGCGCGCTACCTGACGTACGGTGCGATCGAGCAAGGCAACGAGGGTCTCGTCTTCTGGAAACGGAAGGCGCTGTTCCGGCCGTTCGTGATCACGCATGGCAGCGAGTAGCCGACAGCTAACGATCAGGCAGCGCCAAGCGCAGAAACGCTCAACTGAGTGCGTTAGCATAGTAGAATACGCTGAAGGTACCCTGAAGGAGAAAGCCCCGTCGTGCCACTCTCGCGAGCGATCGAATTGGGCTGGTCCTTGGTGGTCTAGACGCGTGGCAGCGGTCGCCAGCAGGCGCACAAGGCTGCGCGCCGACGTCTTAGCAGCTACTACCTCATTCGCCACACCGTTACCGTCCGGTTGGCCGTCTCCGTCGCTCGGGCCATCGCGTCGATGGCCGTTCTCCCCGCTCGCTTCGTGGCTCACCGTGCGTTGAAACGGTCGAACAGGCACTGACCGGGGACCAGGAAAAGGAAATACAGACATGACGACTCGGGTCGCCATTATCGGGTATTCGTTTCGTTTTCCCGGGACTGACGCTAGCCGGTTCTGGCAGGACCTGATCGATGGACGCGACTTGATCAGCCAGGTGGGGGCCGAGCGGTGGGCGCACGACGTCTATCGTCATCCCGACAAGAGTCATCCCGGGACGAGCTATACCTTCGCGGCCGGTTCGATCGGCGACGTCGCCGGTTTTGACGCGGGGTTCTTCGGAATTTCACCGCGTGAAGCCGCGTTGATGGACCCGCAGCAGCGTCTGCTGCTTGAAATGAGCTGGGAGTGTCTGGAGAACTCGGGGACTCGTCCCTCGACCCTGCGGGGTAGCCGTTGTGGCGTCTACGTCGGCATCGCGAGCGCCGATTACTCCTATCGGATGGCCGACGATCTGGCGGTTGCCGACTCGACGATGGCGACCGGAAACACCGCAAGCATCGCCGCCAACCGGATTTCCTACGTGCTTGATCTGCGCGGACCGAGCATGGCGATCGATACCGCCTGCTCGTCGGCGCTCGTCGCGTTCCACCAGGCGTGTCGTGCGATCGCCAGCGGCGAGGTCGATCAGGCACTGGCTGGCAGCGTCAATCTGCATTTGCACCCGTATGGTTTCCTGGTTTTCTCGAAGGCTTCGATGCTTTCACCGCGCGGACGCTGCCGGGTTTTCGACGCAAGTGCCGACGGTTATGTCCGCTCCGAAGGCGGCGGGGTCTTTTTTCTCAAGGACTATGCGCGCGCCCAAGCCGACGGTGACCCGATCCTGGCGCTTGTCGCCGCCACGGCGGTCAACACCGACGGTCGCAAGACCGGACTCACGGTTCCCAGCCACGAAGCCCAGGCGACGCTGCTGAAGGAAACCTGCGCGCTGGCGGGAATCGATCCGGCAAGCATTGATTATTTGGAGGCGCACGGCACGGGGACTGCGGTCGGCGATCCGATCGAAACCCGCGCCATCGGTCAGGCACTGGGCACCCAGCGCCCGCGGAACCGACCACTGCCGATCGGCTCGGTGAAGAGCAACCTCGGCCATCTGGAAACCAGTTCCGGTGCGGCCGGACTGGTCAAGGCCCTGCTCTGCCTGGCGCACCGGCAGGTACCGCCGACGATTGGCGTCGAGGTCATCAACCCCGAGATCCGCTGTGGCGAGTGGAATCTTGAACTGGTGACTCAACCGCTGTCGCTTAGGAAAAGCGGAAAACTGACGATTGGCGTCAATTCCTTCGGTTTCGGAGGAGCTAACGCGCATGTCCTCGTCGAAAGTCCGCCGCCGGCGACCGTCAGCGCTGATGCAACGACGATCGAGACCCTGCCTCCACTCATCGTTTCGGCACGCTGCGAGCCGGCGCTGAAAGCGGCCGCCAGCGATCTCGCCGAGGTGATTGCCCAACAATCACCAGCCGACTATTACCGGACCGCGTACAACGCGGCGTTTCGGCGCGACTGGCACGAACGACGAGCGATCGTCTTCGGCGACACCCCGCAAGAGATCGCCGCCAGGTTGGCGTCGATAGCCGCCGGCGAGCCGCGGCCGCCAGGGGTGGAAACGGTGACGGCGCTGGCGAGCGAGCGTGGGCTTGCCTTCGTCTATACCGGAAACGGCTCACAGTGGGTCGGTATGGGTCGCCACCTGCTGGACGAAGAACCCGTATTTCGCTCGACCCTAGTCGAAGTCGACGCACTTTTTCATCGCGCCGCCGGTTTTTCCCTGCTCGATGAGTTCACCGCGGTCGGGGACGACGACCGCTATGCGAGTACCGCAATCGCGCAGCCGGCCTTGTTTGCCTTGCAGGTAGGGATTACGCGCCTTCTCGCCGCGCGCGGGATTCGACCGGCTGTCGTCGTCGGTCACAGCGTCGGCGAGGTGGCTGCCGCGTGGGCAGCGGGAGCGCTGAGTCTGTCCGATGCCGTCCAGGTCATCTATCAGCGCAGCCGACTGCAGGAAACCACCCGTGGTTGCGGACAGATGACCGCACTCGCTCTTGGCCCGCAAGCCGCTGAAGCCCTGCTGGCCGAACTTGGTGTCGGCGAACGGGTGGTCGTCGCCGGGATCAACAGCCCGGGAGCGGTCACGATCGCTGGCGAAGGCGACTCTCTCGCCGTCGTCGAAGCGGAACTGGTAGTCAGGCACGTCCGCCACAAGCGGCTCGACCTCGATTACGCGTTCCACAGCTCGACGATGGACGGGATCGCGGCCGATATCCGGGGCGTGCTGACCACCCTCCAGCCGCGGAGCACGAAAGTGCCGTTCTGTTCGACCGTCAGCGGCACGTTGATGCCCGGCGAGCGGCTGGACGCCGAATATTGGTGGCACAACGTCCGTCGGCCGGTGCTCTTTGCTTCCGCGATCAACGCCATCGCCGACCGGGAGGTCAAGGTCTTCGCCGAAATTGGTCCGCATCCGATCTTGCGCGGCTACGTTCACGAATGTCTCAAGGCACGCGGCGTGGAGGGCCGGGTGGTCGTCACCGGAACGCGCGGAGACGACGGCGCCGAGCGTCTCCTGGCTGCGTCGAGCCAGCTGCTGCTTTCCGGCGTCGAGGTCGATTGGCGAGTGTGGTTTCCCCGTCCGGCCGGCTTCGCGGCGCTGCCGAATTATCCCTGGCAGCGCGAACGGCACTGGCATCCGGTGACCAGCGCCGCGCAGGGACTGATTTCGCGTCGCAAGGAACACCCGCTGCTGGGGTATCGCTTGCCACAACACCTGCAGACCTGGGAAAACGACATTGATCCGCAGCTCAATCCGACGCTCGCCGATCACGTCGTTGGCGGGGCAATCGTTTTCCCCGGCGCCGGCTTTGCCGAACTGGCGCTGGCCGCCGCCGTTGCTTGCGGTGGCGCCGACGGCGGCGCCACGATCGAGATCGAGGATCTGGAGATCCGTTCGCCGCTGTTGCTAAGCCGCGAGCGTTCGGCGACCGTGCGCACGGCCGTCGACCCGCACGACGGACGGCTGACGATCAGTAGCCGCGAACTGCTCAGCCAGGACCCCTGGGTATCGCACGTGGTCGCCCGCATCGTGCCCGAACCGCAGGACACGCTGCTGCGTGGTGCCCGCTGTCAGCCGCCGCCGCTTCGCCCACCAGATTTCACTCACCGTGATCATGCGGTGCTGACGCAGGCGGTCGGCATCGCCTATGGACCGGCGTTTCAGTGCCTGGCACACGGCTGGATCGACGGTGACTCGGCGCTCGCCGTATTTCGCATCCCGGACGTGGTGGACGCGGAACTGCCCGGCTTCCATCTCCACCCGGCCTTGTTCGACAACGCCCTGCAGCTGGTTTTCGAATTGCTGCGGCAGGCAATCGAGCAGCACGAAGGCATCGCCTTTGTTCCCACCCGATTCGGACGCATGGCGTTCCGTTGCGGTGCTCGACGACCCGACCGTGCGCAGCTTACCCTGCGCAAACGCGGCTCGCGCTCCCTGCATGCGGAGTTTGCGCTCTTCTCCGACGATGGCAGCGTCGTCGCGGTCGTCGAGGACGTCCGCCTGCGCGCGATTCGCCTCAGCCGGGGTCGTGCCGATCACTTGCGATTTCTCGTTTGTCAGGCGACGCCAAGGCCTTGGTCGATGGCGACGACGCCACCGCCGGCGATCGGTTTCGCTGCAGTCAAGGCCGCGATGGTCGACGTCGTCCAGCGAGCCACCTTGAAAGGGACGCACCGCCGCTATTCGGAAGAGGTCGATCCGCTGCTCGACAGTCTTTGCAGCCGTTATACCCAGCTCGCCTTGCGCGACATCGCCGCCGACGGCGAACACTTGTCGCTAGGGCAGGTGACGGCGATGCAGTCGAGCCATCCGGAGTGCGCGCCGTTTCTCGCCGACCTGCTGGCCCGTGCACAAGACGACGGCGCTCTGGTGGCGAGCGCGGACGGGTGGTTGCTTCTTCCCGACCAGCAGGAGCAGTCGTCGGCGGTCAACATCTGGAACAGCTTGGTCAGCGAGTCCCCCGACTACTTTCCAATCATTCACTCCGTCGGTCGGGTCGGCCTCCACCTCACGCGCCTGCTCGCCGGTCGCTCGACGTTGGCGGCGGTATGTCCCGAGGAGTCTTCACTGGCGAGACTGCAACGCCAGGCTCTGGGTTCTCGCGCGAGGCAGAAGCTTGGCCAGGCGCTGCGCGATCTGATCCTGCGCGGGCTGGCGCAACTGCCACGCGGGCAGCGTCTCGGCGTGCTCGAGATTGGCGGCGGCGCGCCGCTGTTCGCGCTCGACATCGGCTTTGCGCTCGACTTCAACCGCGGCGACTATACCTTCGCCGGCACCTCGACGCAGGCGTTCGGCGAGGAGCTTCGCCGACTGCAGGAGTTCTTTCCGGCCATCCGCTCGCACATCATCGGCCCCGAGGCCGAGCCCGCCGGCGATTTGGATCCGGCTCCCGGTAGCTGCGCACTCGTCTTCGTCACGCTCGATTTCGCCGCGCTCGAGCAGACGCACGGGGCGCTTGCGCTGGCACGACGCTGTCTTGCGCCAGGCGGTACGCTCGCCGTTGTCGGCTGGCACCCGTCGCGCTGGGTTGACTTCGTCTTTGGCGCCAAACGCGACGCCTGGTTACTCGGCGACGGTGGGCGCTGGTTGTCGAGTCAGCGTCCCAGTCGTTACTGGCAGGCGGAACTCGATCGCCACGGTTTCGAATCCTCGAAGCTGCTGGAATTTTCACCCGACACGCTGTCGGGGCCTTATCTCCTGTTGGGGCGCGGCAGCGACGACCTCAGCCGGCGCTCGGCCGTCGACCAGCCCTGCTCGCGCCGCTGGCTGCTGCTTGCCGACCGCGAGGGCTACTCGGCGCAGATCAGCGACCGGCTGACGGCCCTCCTGCAGACGAGCGGCGACTTGGTAATCCAGGCCACACAAGCGAGCAGCGACCGTCTGCAGGCGCTTCTCGGCGAGGCCTGCACGCACTATGGCGGACTCGACGGTCTCGTTCTCCTTGCCGGACTGGTTGGTGAAGCGGTCGAGCGTCCACTCGAAGCCTCGCTTGACGATCAGGTGGCGCGTTGTGCCGCTGCCGCGGCGATCATCCAGGCGTGTGAAGCGTCTGCCCTGCAGACGACGTGCTGGTTGATCACCCGCGGGGTCGGGACGGGTGTCTTGTCGTCGATGCCGGCCTTGGCGGTGGAGGGCTACGCCAGTGACGCCGCGCTCTGGGGCTTCGGTCGCTCGCTGCAGAACGAGGCGACGGGCAGCACGATCCGCCTCCTCGACCTCGCACCGGCGCTATCGGCCGACTTGGCGGCCGAACTGCTCTATCGGGAATTTTCTGCTGCCGATGGTGAAGACGAGGTTTTTCTCGAGGCGGACGGTGTGCGACACGCGTCTCGCCTTCGCCTCGAGCAACGCCCGGACAGTCGTGAGCGGGAAACCATCGCGTCGCCGACCGTTTGCCTCGGATTCCAGTTCCCGGGGCAACTGCGCAACCTGCGCTGGGAAGTGCAGCCACGACGCCCGCTGGCGGTCGACGAGGTCGAGGTCGAAGTGCAGGCGACGGGACTCAATTTCCGCGACGTCATGTACGCCCTCGGACTGCTACCCGACGAAGCGATCGAAAATGGGTTTGCCGGTCCCACCCTTGGTTTCGAGTTTGCTGGCATCGTCCGCAATACGGGTGCCAGCGATAGCCGTTTCAACCCCGGCGACAAAGTCGTCGGCTTCGGCCCATCGACTTTTGCCAATCGTGTGGTCACGCAGCGCGGCGCCATCGCTCACCTCCCACCGGAGCTCTCGTTCGAAGCCGCAGCGACGATACCGAGCACCTTTTTCACCGTCTATTACTCGCTGCACCATCTCGCCCGCCTCGAAGCGGGGGAAAAAGTGTTGATTCACGGCGCCGCCGGCGGCGTCGGCATTGCCGCCGTTCAGGTCGCGCGCCATCTCGGCGCCGAGATCTTTGCCACCGCGGGATCGGAAGAGAAACGCGATTTTCTCCGTCTGTTGGGCGTCGACCACGTCTTCGACTCGCGATCTCTGGCCTTTGCCGACGAGATTCTCGAGCAGACCGGCGGTCAAGGCGTCGATGTCGTTCTCAACTCACTGGCTGGCGAAGCGATCAATCGTAACCTGCGCGTGCTGCGCCCGTTCGGCCGCTTCCTTGAACTCGGCAAGCGCGATTTCTACGACAATACGCGCCTCGGCCTTCGTCCTTTCCGTAATAACATCAGCTACTTCGGTATTGATGCCGACCAGTTGATGTTGCTCCAGCCCGAGCTCGCACAGCGCCTGTTCAACGAACTGATCACCCTCTTCCACGAAGGTAAGCTGCATCCCCTGCCTTATCGCGACTTCGCCGCCGAACGGGTGGTCGACGCCTTTCGCCACATGCAGCAGGCGCGCCAGATCGGCAAGGTCGTCGTGACCTACGAGCAGGGCATTCACCACCTGCACTGGCCGCCCAGAGGGCCGCGGCGGCGACTGCAATTGGCGGCCGACGCTTCCTATCTGGTGAGCGGTGGGCTACGCGGCTTTGGCCTGCGCAGTGCCGAGTGGTTGGCCGAGAAAGGCGCTCGTCACCTGATTCTGATCGGTCGCCGCGGCGCCGACTCGGAGGAAGCCCAAGCAGCGCTCGCGCGCCTCGCGGAGCAAGGCGTGCAGGTTCACGTCGCCGCTTGCGACGTCACCTGTCGCGACGACTTGGTCGCCGTCTTTGCCGAGACGTCCCGCAGCATGCCGCCGCTGCGCGGGATTCTGCACGCGGCGGCGGTGATCGACGACCGGCTGGTACGCAATACGAGCGCTGAGCAGATCCAGCGCGTGCTCGCGCCAAAGGTGCGCGGCGCCATCCTCCTGCACGAATTGACCAAGCAACAGCCGCTCGACCTGTTTGTCGTCTTTTCGTCGGCGACCGCGGCTTTTGGCAATCCGGGCCAGGCGAGTTACGTTGCGGCCAACGTCGCCCTCGAAGCGCTGGCCACGTATCGCCGGGCGTGCAACCTGCCGGCGATCGCAATCGGTTGGGGGCCGATCGCCGACGCCGGTTTTCTGGCGCGAAACAAAAAGACCAAAGACGCGCTCGAGAGCCGGATGGGCGGCAGCGCACTCGAAGCGCGTGTTGCCCTCGATGCGCTCGAAGATCTGGTGCTTGCCAACCGCTCGGGCGTCGCCGTCCTCGACTTCGACTGGAAGGCGATCAGCCGTTTCCTGCCCGGTGCGGGAAGCCCAAAATTCAGCGAACTGGCGTGGCACGCCGACGATCTGGGCAACGACGACGATCATTCGTCCGACGTCCAGCGTCTGCTCCTGGAACTGCCGGACGACGCGCTGGAAGTCGCCATCGCCGACCTTCTGAAGACGGAAATTGGCGACATTCTGCGGATTGCTCCCGAGCGGATCGATACGCAGCGTTCGCTTTACGACCTTGGCCTCGACTCGTTGATGGGCGTCGAACTTGCGGTCGCCCTCGAAGGACGGTTCGGCATTCGCCTGCCGGTGATGGCGCTCAGTCAGGGCCCGACAATCAGCAAACTGGCGGGGCGCATCGTTCAGCAGTTGCGTCACGGCGAAGCAGGCGGCGAGCGCGGGCCGGCGGACGCCGATCTCGCTGCGCAGGCCGCAGAGGTGGCGCGGCAACAGGGAGTTGTCATCCCGCCGGAAGCAATCGCCGCTTTCGCCGCCGACCTGCAGGCGCAGGAGGACTTGCCAGCGAAGGAAGTGCCTGATGTTGCGTAAGGGATTACCGGGCCTCAGCGCGCAGATCAAGGACAAGTTGATCCAGCAGGCGCTTGAACGACGTTTGCGCCAAGCCGAGCTGGGCAAGAGTGTTGTCACCCCGGCGCGTTCGGGGAACACCGCGGCGGATGCGTCAGAGGCGCTCTGTCGGTTCGATCGGCATCCGGGCTACCAGAAGATCCGGATTATCAGCGAGGGGGCGGTACGACTCGGTATCGACAGCCCTTTCTTCAAGCTGCACGAAGGTACGGCCGGTGCCTGCACCCGGATCGGCGGTCGCGACTATCTCAACTTTGCCAGTTATAACTACCTCGGTCTTTCGGGTCACCCGCGAGTGGCCCAGGCGGCGAAGGAGGCCATCGATCGCTATGGCACCTCGGTATCGGCGAGCCGACTCGTCTCCGGCGAACGTCCGGTGCATCGGGAACTCGAACAGGCGATCGCCAACGCCTACGGGGTAGACGGTGCAGTAACGTTTGTCAGCGGTCACGCCACCAACGTCACCACGATCGGTCACCTGTTCGGTCCGCAAGACCTTGTCCTGCACGACGAACTAATTCACAACAGCGTCTTGCAGGGAATCAGTCTCGCTGGCGCGCGGCGTTTGTCGTTTCCCCACAACGACTGGGCGGCCCTCGACGCCATCCTCGGCCAACAGCGGCGACACTTTCAACAAGTGCTGATCGTGCTTGAAGGCATCTACAGCATGGATGGCGATTACCCCGAGTTACCCCGCTTCATCGACCTCAAGCAGCGCCACCGAACCTTTCTGATGGTCGATGAAGCCCACTCGTTTGGGGTAATGGGTGACACCGGCCACGGTATCCGCGAGCACTTCGGCGTCGCGGGTCGTGAGGTCGACCTCTGGATGGGAACGCTCAGCAAGGCGCTGGCCGGGTGCGGGGGTTACATCGCCGGCGAGTCGGCGCTCATCGAACACCTCAAGTATCTGGCGCCCGGCTTCCTGTACAGCGTCGGCATGCCGCCGCCGATAGCCGCGGCCTCGCTCGCTGCCCTGCATTGCCTGGAACAAGAGCCGGAGAGGGCGCGCGCGCTGCAGGAACGGGGGCGACTCTTCCTCGACCTCGCCCGAGCAGCCGGTGTGGACACCGGCCATAGCGCCGGCATCTCGGTTATCCCGGCGATCACGGGCAGTTCCGTCCGCGCGGCCCGCCTCTCGGCGGCCATGCTCGCGCGCGGAATCAACGTCCAGCCCATCGTCTACCCGGCAGTTCCCGAACGGTCCGCACGCCTGCGCTTCTTTGTCTGCTGCGACCACAGCCCGGACCAGATCCGTCAAGCCGTCGCCGTTCTCGGGGAGGAGCTGGCTCGCGTGTAATCGAAACGAAGCGACACGCGAGCGAAAGTCAACGGTTTGCGCTCAATGCGCTTCGCTGCAAACCGTCAGACCGCGTTCTACAACCCTTTGCCGCTACTGAGCCGTGATTTCCGCGGCGTGAACACCTCGCGGCAACAGCCGACCATCCGTTGCCGCGGCAACTCGCGCTACGTGGTGGAGCTCACGTACAGTCTTCGGCCGGTGGGCGGTTCACAGGGCTACCGCCCCGACCCTCGCGTGTGCTGCGTAGCGAGCGCCAGAGAGGCAGCGTGGCCTGCCTCAGGAGAGACGCCACGCTGTGGCTCTATTGCCATGCGCCGCCATTCCGTGTAGCGGCGGAAGACGCCTGCCCTGACCAAAAGGTTTTTCGATACATGACAAGAACACCCACCCATGGCCCGCATAGACCCACACTCGAGTGGTTGAATGACCCTAAGGAAACGCTGATTTAATCGCCCGTGCACGCGATGCATTTGGTATAATCTGT
>CAYQVH010000018.1:0-80844 GCA_964420975.1 uncultured Candidatus Accumulibacter sp. | reverse complement strand
TTCCCATCCCGAACAGGACCGTGAAACGAAGGCGCGCCGATGATAGTGCATCTCGTATGTGTGAAAGTAGGTCACCGCCAGGCCCCCCTCCCCCCAAACGCCCTCCAGAATACCCTCTCGAGGGCGTTTCGCTTTCGAATGACCAGGGCGGCTGTTGTCAGACTCGACGGGACTATGCGAAGTGTGGTCTCGTGTCTACACCGAATCAGGCGAGTCCAGCGGCCTCAAGCGGCGCCCGCCAGCAGCTCGCCAACCGGTTGAACCCGCTGACCGTTGGATGGAGCTCGTTCGCCCAATCGGCGGTTGACAAGGTTCCGCGGCCGTCGATCAAACGTACGGAGGGCGCCGTCGCTTGAAGCGCTTCGAGCGCCAGGCGAAAACGGTCGATCAAGAGCTTGACCAGTTCCTGGTGCAAGGCGCGCGAAACCTTGCATTGATCCATCGGAAACTGTAGCCATTGACCCAGACCGAGAAATCCTTCACCGTTTGGGCAGGCATAGTCATAGCCGTGTATGAATACCGGAGTACCCGGAAGTTTCTTTTCCACCAAGGTAACGACACTGCGTAGCGACTCGCACACTTGCCGGAAAAGCTCTTCCGGCTGGCCGCTACGCAAGCACGTGCTGGCGGCACCAGCAGCGCTACAGTTCTGAAGCAGGAGCTGCGGCAGGTCGTCCTTGCCCGCCAGATCGTTGCCACCACCGGACAGGAAAACGGCCTTCAAGGTCCTGCCGTATCCCTTCTCGCGGTCGAGATCCTTCTCGATCTGCGCGCGAATCGGTCCCGCCTCGTACTCGGCTGCTTCGGCACCGTTCTGACCGCGCACGAGAATTACGTGTTTATGCCGCCGATTGAGAATCGTGTGCAGTGGGGTTGCCAGGTTATTCTCCGGGTACCAGAACCAGGAGTCGCCAATGGCGAGGATGGTTGGGAACTCGTTTTCGCGTCTCAGAATCGTCTCATTCCAGACTGGGCCGTTGATCATATAAGCTCCTCACGTTGATAGTTCGGTCGATGCAATGTTCCCACTTGCGGAGGTCGCTTCGCAAGTGGACGCGCTTCGCTGGCGACGGCTTATCGGGTGTTTCCGCCAAGCCAGTCGTTGCCGCCTATCCGTTCGGCCAAGTAATCAACCAGTACACGCACGCGCTGGGGGACGTAGCGATTTCCCGGTAGCAGCGCGAAGATGCCCAATTCAGGCAAGGGAAAATTGCCGAGTATGCGCTGCACCGTGCCGGCGCGGATCGCCGCGCTGAGTAGAAAATCCGGCTGCACCGTGATCCCGAGACCGCGAACGGCGGCAGCCAACAAGGCGTCGCCGTTGTTGGCGCGTATGCGGCCACGCACCGGAAACACCTCGAGCGTTCCATCGACCTGAAATGGCCAGCCTTCCTGTTGCGCCGGCAGATACACGAGGCACTCGTGGCGTACGAGATCGGCCGGATGAATCGGTTCGCCGTGGCGGCGCAGATATTCCGGTGCAGCGACGGCTAAAAGGCGACCGCTGCCGATACGGCGGGCGACGGCAAGTGAATCGAGACGAGGTGTTACCCGGATGGCGAGGTCGAGTCCGTCTTCAATCAAGCTGACGCGCCGGTCGGTGAAGTCGACTTCTGTCGTCACCTCGGGGTAGCGAAGGTTGAAGTCAAGCAGCAGGGGCGACAAGTGGCGCAAGCCAAAACTCAACGGTACGCTGACGCGGATGACACCGCGCGGCTCGTGGCGCTCTTCGGCAAGCTGGCTCTCGGCGGCCTCAACGAGGCGAAGTATCTCTCGGCACCGTTCGAGGTAAGTTGTGCCCGCCGAAGTCAAGCTTAGGCTACGCGTGCTGCGTGCGATCAGCTTGACGCCTAGGCGCGCTTCGAGTGCCGCGATCTGTCGTGTGACGACTGATCGGGCGACGTCCATCTGTCGCGCGACGGCGGCGAAGCTGCCGCGTTCGGCGACACGAACGTAGATTCGCATGCCGTGTAGTGTATCCACACTGTCTCTCTTTGTTGTTGGTTTGGCAACAAACAATTGCAGATTATCTTCTAGCCGGGCGCCAATCGGCAAACTACAGTTCGCCTTTCGCTGATGCGTTGTTGTGGAGCCGGAGAGACCCTATGCCTGTGGATCGTTACACGCGTACTTCGATCGCTGTGCACTGGCTGATGGCTGTGTTGCTGGTTGGACTTTTTGGCGTCGGTACCTACATGAGCGATCTGCCCTTATCGCCGCAGAAGCTGAAAATCTACTCGTGGCACAAGTGGGCCGGCATTACGGCCTTGCTTTTGGTCGCGTTTCGCCTCGCGTGGCGAGTGGGGAATCGTCCTCCGCCGCTGCCCGATTCGGTCCCGGCGTGGCAGCAGGCGGCAGCCCATGGGCTGCACCACCTGCTCTATCTGCTGATGATAGCGGTTCCGCTTTCCGGTTGGCTCATGAGTTCCGCGAAGGGTTTCCAGACCGTCTATTTCGGCGTGCTGCCCTTGCCTGACCTAGTCGGCAAAGACAAGGAACTCGGTGAGTTGTTGAAAACGGTGCATGCGACGCTCAACTACTGCCTTGCCGTCTTGGTCTTCGCGCACATCGGCGCCGCGTTCAAGCATCACTTTCTGGACCGCGACGAGATTTTGTCGCGAATGTTGCCTTGCCTTGCCCGCCGGCGCTGAGGACTGACCGATGAAGAGCGTTATCACTCTGTTTCGATTGCTGCTTGCCGCGTTCCTGCTGCTGCTTGGCGAAACGGCTTCCGCGATTGAATTCGATCAGTTTCGCCCGGAACAAAGCCGCTTGACTTTCGTGTCGCGGCAGATGGGCGTTCCGATTGACGGTCGCTTTGCAAAGTTCGCCGTTACCTTGTCTTTTGACCCGGCGCAGCCGACGAAGGCCAGTGCCCGGCTCGAACTCGACCTCGCCAGCGTCGATGCCGGTTCCAAGGACGCCAACGAGGAGGTGGTCGGCAAGGCGTGGTTCAACTTGAAGTCCTTTCCGAGTGCCACTTTCGTTTCCACCGGCGTTCGCCCGCTGGGTGGCGAACGCTTTGAACTTGCCGGCAAGCTGACGATCAAGGGCAGGACGCAGGACGTCGTCGCACCGTTTACGTTCCGTCAAGACGGCGGCAACGGTATCTTTGACGGCGGTTTCACGCTCAAGCGTCTCGACTTTGGTGTGGGTGACGGCGCCTGGGCGGATGTCGGCACAGTCGCCAACGAGGTCCAGATCAAGTTTCATATCGTCGCCGCGGCAGCCGCCCGCAAATAGCCCATAAACTCACCAAGGAGAACGACCATGCGCCAGCCATCGAGACGGAACGTGCTTGTCCTGCCCATTGCCTCTCTGTTTGCATTCTCGGCGTCTGCTGCGCCGGAGACCTACACCATCGATTCCAACCACACGTACCCACGCTTCGAGTACAACCATTTCGGGTACTCAAACCAGGTGCAGCGTTTCAACAAGACCACAGGTACGATCGTCTTTGATCGCGTGGCAAAGACCGGAGCGGTCGACGTCGTCATCGATGCGCGTTCGGTAGATTCCGGCTACGCGGTCTTCAACGAGCATCTGCAGGGTGAGGACTTCTTCGACACGGCCAAGTATCCGACGATTTCCTTCCAGTCGACGGCTGTCCGATTTGAAGGCGACAAGCCGATTGCGGTCGACGGCAAACTGACGATCAAAGGCGTCACCAAGCCGGTAACGCTGACGGTGACCGCGTTTCAGGCCATGCCGCATCCGATCGCGAAGAAAGACGCCATCGGTGCCAACGCGCTGACCAAGGTCAAGCGCTCGGAATTCAACGCCGGCAAGTACGCTCCGGGGGTCAGCGACGAGGTGACACTGCACATCGCGGTCGAAGCACTCAAGCAGTGAGAGGAAAACGCCATGCCTGCCCTGAGTCACGAAAGCCTCGCCCAGCTCTTTTTCGACGCGCGTACCCACAACGGTTTCGCGTCCGAACCCCTTGCCGAGTCCACCCTGCGCCAGCTGTACGAGCTGATGAAGTGGGGGCCGACGTCGATGAACTGCCAGCCGGCCCGCTTGTTGTTCGTCACCTCGCCCGAGGGGAAGGCTCGACTGGCGCCCGCGCTTTCGCCGGGCAATCTCGAAAAGACGATGGCGGCGCCGGCGACGGTCATTGTTGCCACCGATAGTCGTTTCTACGAGCATCTGCCGCGGATGTTCCCGGCTTACGACGCCAAGCCGATGTTCGAAGGCAACGCCGAACTGGCGGCGAGCACTGCATTTCGCAACGGCACGTTGCAGGGGGCCTACCTGATCATCGCAGCCCGCGCGCTCGGCCTCGACTGCGGCCCGATGTCGGGTTTCGACGCCGCGAAGGTGAACGCGGAGTTTTTTCCGGACGGCCGTTACGCGGCGAATTTTATCTGCAACCTTGGCAAGGGTCAGCCCGACAAGCTACATCCGCGGGGGCCGCGCTTAAGCTTCGAGGAGGCGTGTCGCCTCGTTTAAGCCGAGCGGCGTGGCGCGAAGATTCGCGGTGGGCCGTCGATGACGCTGGCCATGCCCTCCGTCGTCCACTCAATCGTAAGTCTCGGCCGCTCTTAAAGGGACGCCGAGCCGGTCTTTGGCGGAAAGGACCGGCTCGCCTGACAGCGGCCATTCAATACCGATCTCCGGGTCATTCCAGGCGACACAGCGCTCGTGCTCGGGTGCGTAGTAGTCGGTCGTCTTGTAAAGAAAGTCGGCGATCTCGGAAATAACCAGAAAACCGTGCGCAAACCCCGGCGGGATCCACAGCATGCGATGATTGTCGGCCGATAGCGTCACCCCGGCCCACCGACCGAAAGCGGGCGACGAGCGACGCAAGTCAATGGCGACATCGAATACTTCCCCACAAGTGACGCGTACCAGCTTGCCCTGTGGCTGTTGCACCTGGTAGTGGAGGCCGCGCAGGACGCCTTGACGCGAGCGCGAGTGATTGTCCTGAACAAAGTCGGCATCGATCCCCAGCCCGGTCAGCGCCCGGCGATTCCACGTTTCCACGAAGAAGCCTCGGGTGTCGCCAAAGACGTCTGGTTCGACGATACAGACGCCGGGGAGGGTAGTCGGGACGAGTTGCATGGTCGAGACCCTATTCGCTCAACAGCGCCAGTAGGTACTGACCATAGGGGTTCTTTTTCATCGGTTGCGCCAGCGCTTCGAGCTCGCTGGCCGAAATGTAACCCTGCCGGTAGGCAATCTCCTCAGGGCATGCAATCTTTAGGCCTTGTCGTTTCTCAATCGTTTCGATGAACATGCTTGCCGCAAGCAAGGACTCGTGCGTACCCGTGTCGAGCCAGGCATGACCGCGTCCCATGATCGCAACCGACAGTTCACCCCAAGCGAGGTATTGGCGATTGACATCGGTGATCTCCAGCTCGCCGCGGGCCGACGGCCGCAGACTGCGGGCGACGTCTACAACGCGCTGATCATAGAAGTAAAGGCCGGTGACCGCGTAGTGCGACTTCGGCTGAGTCGGTTTTTCCTCGAGGCTGACGGCTCGCCAATCCCGGTCGAACTCGACGACGCCGTAACGCTCGGGATCGTGCACACGGTAGGCGAAGACCGTCGCTCCATCGCGACGCGCGTTGGCGGCCTGCAGATCCTGCGCAATCTCGTGACCATAGAAGATGTTGTCGCCGAGGACCAGCGCGGACGGCTGCCGGCCGATGAAATCGGCACCGATGATGAACGCCTGGGCCAGCCCATCCGGGCTCGGTTGTACCGCGTAGCGGAGGTCGAGTCCCCAACGATGACCATCACCGAGCAGCTGCTCGTAACGCGGTGTATCCTGCGGCGTCGAAATGATCAGCAGTTCGCGGATTCCCGCCAACATCAGCGTCGTCAGCGGGTAATAGATCATCGGCTTGTCGTAGATCGGCAGCAACTGCTTGGAGACGGCGATCGTTGCCGGGTAGAGGCGCGTACCGGAGCCGCCGGCGAGGATGATTCCGCGGCGCGACGTCGGTGATGGTGCGATAGGGGCTGTATTCATCTTGCGGTCCTCTCTGTGGCGCACGGTCCGACTGCCGGTAGCCATCCACCAATCACTCTGCACCGGCTCGACACCGCTGTGGCCAGAAATCATCGCGCCGAGCGCTTACGTACCGGCGACATCGCGCGCGGATGAATGCTGATTCGATCGCCTGGCCACCGTCGAGTCGATGCGGGGCGGCGAACTGGAGCGCCTATTCTGCCAGAAACCTCGGACCGCGTAGCGAAGAGCTGACACGGCCCTGGCGCCGCGGGTAGAATGCCGGTCGCCGGCAGAACGGTGGCGTGTTCGGCACTTCACCGGGCCCAGGTGGCGAAATTGGTAGACGCAGCAGGTTTAGGTCCTGCCGCCGCAAGGCATGGGGGTTCGATTCCCTTCCTGGGCACCAACAAGAAGTCCAAGGTTGTCCGACGAAATCCATAAAGGCCAGTAACTGCAAGGTTTCTGGCCTTTTTTGCGCCCATGAGATTCCCAACTGTCAGCGATCGGCATATAGGATCCACTTTGTGACCGGCGTAAAGGAGCCAGTCCGTGACCGGCATAAAGGCGCCACCCGCGGATCGGCGTAGAGGAGCCACCGGCAGCGAAGAAGTAAGGCGGTTCCGCGAAGCGGAATGCACGTCGCGCGCAAAGGACCACGTATTTCCCTTCTTCGTCCGGTGCCCCTCGGGATCACGCACCTTCGCGTCGTTTTCTTCACCGACGGTGACGCGGCGAGTATCGTCCCATCGGCGATAGCGCCTTCGCGCACCATCCGCTCGTTCGTCGACCGTTGCCCGTCGATCGCCGCAAGTACCACCTGCGTCAGCGTCTTCTCTCCCAGCAAGTGACGAGGCCGCAACAACGTCGTGGCATCCTGGGCCGCTTCCCGCGACAGACCGATCGCCACCAAAGCCGGCAAACACGGCTCGCGCAACGCTGATCTGCTTCGTCGGCGAATCCCTCGTCAGATGCGTCCAGGTCATACCCGATGGCATCGCCTGCGCGGGCGATTGGCTCAGCGCTTCGCAAATGGACAATCCCGGCCAAGGCTTCGCCGGACGTCAATCTTCCTCAGGCAACCGACAACGGCCTTACAGCGACGCTGCCGGCCGTTGGCACCCAGTTCCTACCGGACGACCAGCGGAACCGAGCGGTTTCACGGCGAGAGGCCGACCGCGCGTGTCTACTTCGCAGACGTCGCGCCACGCAGCACGCTTAAGCGGCGGGCGATTAACGTGGCCCACTTGTCGAAAGCGTCGCGTGCATAGGCCCACGTCTGGAATGAGCTCATATAGCCTTTTATCCAGGTTTGCGTCGCACCTGACGCGCCGGCGTCGACTTCGGCCGCGTACTTTCGGCCGATCTGTGTGTCGGCGCATTCGGCGATGATGGCCTCACTAGCACCGTCGACAAACTGCATTTCGATACCGGTTTCGCCAAGATACGGCGTTGAACCCGCTGGTCTGCCGGTGGCTGGACCCGAAGCCATCTCGGCGGCGAAAGCGTACGGGATTGCCGTTCCCGCCAAGCTGCGGCTGACCTGCGTCGGCACCAGGTTGGTCAGCGCAATACGAAGCACCAGCACGTCGGGTCCGGTCTGATCGACGATCAGCCATTGCGGCTTCAGATCCTTCTCCAGGGCTTTGTGGAAGTAATCAACCAGCGTTTTCAGATCGCTTGGATCGACGCCGGCCTGCTTATCGGTCTTCAGCGTGACCAGTATGCGATTAATCAGAACCTTGTCGTAACGCCTGAGGTCGACGTCGGGTTGCCTCCAGCACAAGGCACCGTCTCCCCCAGTCGCAGTCGTCAACCGCGTATAGTCGCTGAGGAAACCGCTGCGCGTAATGCGCGAGGGGTCGCTGGCCGTCACTCCCGTCGATGGTGATTCCGGCCCAGCACAGGCAGCGAGCAAGACACTAACGCCAAGACCAAAGGCTGCGGTCAGCTCGATCCGCCTTCGGCTGTTTGCCAGCGATGTTTGAAAGGTGCGCCCCTCTTTTGCCGTCTCGATAGCCCGGCTAGCCGACTGCTCCATCCTCGTATCCCAAAAGAAAAGTCCGCATTGTAGGTGAGCTTCCTGAGCTTCCCTCTATTTTCGTCTTCCAAAGGGCGAGTTTCATGCTATCCGCGATTCCTGATTCTGTTCGCTGACCCAATGCTCTACAGCTGCCAGCGGAGCTTTGCCTGGACGTCGTCGACCGTCGGCCCGTTGCAGTTCAAGGTAGGCTTCGTGAAAGGTTGCGCCCTCCGATTGATCGCTTTGTCACCTCGGGGAATGACGTCGGCCTTTTCTCTTGCTCCCGCCGCCAAGTCAGAAAATCACCCGCGCCAGCAGTAGGCCGCTGGTCACGGCGACTGAAGTCGCGACGAGGCCGGGAATCATGAACGAATGGTTCAGAACGTACTTGCCGATTTTCGTCGTCCCTGAAAGGTCGAAGTTGATCGCGGCGATCAGCGAGCCGTAGGTCGGGATGAAGAAGTAGCCGTTGACCGAGGGAAACATCGCGATCAGGAATTGTGGGGGAATTCCGAGCGCAATGCCGAGCGGCATCAGTGCTCGCGTCGTCGCTGCCTGGCTGTAAAGCAGCACGGAAGCAAAGAACAGTCCAAAGGCGAAAGTCCATGGCGCAGCCTCGGCCCAGTGGCCGATGGCTGGAACAATCACCTCCTTGTGCGCGGCGATGAAGCTGTCGCCCAGCCAGGCGAGCCCGAAAATGCCGATCACCGCGACGACGCCGGCGCGGAGCGTAGCCGTCTTGGGCACTTCATCGGCATTCACCTTGGTGGCCATGAGCATGATCGCGGCGACCGCCATCATGACGATTTCGATGACGATCGGCATGCCGAGCGGGCTCTTGGCACCCGGCGGCTTGCGCAACTCGGGAAAGAAACCGAACAGCACGACCAGCGCGACGCCGCTCAGGAAGAGATACGCCGAAAACCTGGCCGCCGGCCTCAGCGGCGGCCGCTCGCTCGCCGCCTTTGGCGCCGGAATCTGGCCGGTCGCCAGGCGCGCCTGATACTCGGCATCGTCCCGCAGATCCTTGCCGAGAAACATCGAAACAATGGCTCCTGCGACCACGCCGGCCAGCGTTGCCGGTACGCAGACCATCAGGATCTCGGGCAGCCCCCACTGGGTCAGCCCTTTCTCGGCAAAGAGGCCAATCATCGCCGCCGTCGCCGCGGCAACCGGGCTGGCGGTAATCGCCTGCTGCGAGGCGATGGTCGCGATCGCCATCGGCCACTCGGGGCGAATACCGCTCTGGTGCGCGGTCTCGTAGATCACCGGCAGCAGCGGATAGACGATATGCCCGGTACCGGCGACGAAGGTGAAGCTCCACGTAGTCAGCGGAGCGACGATGGTGACGTACTTTGGGTTGGCGCGGATGATCCGCTCGGCGATGCGGACGAGAAAGTCGATCCCGCCCGCAGCGTCCATCACCGAGGCGGCCATGATCACCGCCAGGATGATCAGCATGACGTCGATCGGCGGCGAGGTCGGCGTTACCCCGAAACCGACGACCAGCACCAGCAGGCCGACCGCCCCCCAGAGGCCAAGTCCCACACCGCTGTAGCGTGCGCCCAGTCAGATTGCCGTGAGGACTACCGCGAACTGAACAAATATCGTCAGGGACATGATGCTTGCTCTCCCAGCGGAAAACGGAAAGCAGCCCGGCCACCATCCCGGTCTGCCGGAAACTCGATGGACACGGCTAATTCTTGGCAACGGACTACTCGTGCTTCGGGCTGATCAGGTTCTCGAACGAGAAAATCTCGTCCCACTGCGCCTGCGTCAGCAAGCGGCGCTCGCTGACCACGATCTCGTGCAGCGACCTGCCAGTCTCGTAACCCTCGCGCGCGATCTCCGCGCATTGTTTGTAGCCCAGCGTTGGCTTGAGCACAGTGACGATGCCGAGCGAGTTGAGCACCATGTCGCGCGAGTGTTCGGCGTTGGCGGTGATTCCCTCGACGCAGTGCTGGCGCAGGCTGTTGACTGCGTTTTCCATGGTGAAGATCGAGGTGAACAGCGCGAAAGTGATCACCGGTTCCATCACGTTGAGCTGCAGTTGCCCGGCGGACGCCGCCAGCGTTACGGTGAGGTCGAGGCCGATCACCAGGAAGCCAGTCTGGTTGACGACCTCGGGAATGACCGGATTGACCTTGCCCGGCATGATCGACGAGCCGGGCTGCATTTGCGGCAGGTTGATCTCGTTGAGGCCGCAGCGCGGGCCTGAAGCGAGCATGCGGATGTCGTTGCAGATTTTGGTCAGCTTGACCGAGGTCCGCTTGAGCACTCCGGAGAGCAGCACGTAGGCGCCTGTGTCCGAGGTCGCCTCGATCAGGTCGCCCGCCAGGATGAAGCGGGTGCCGGTCAGCTCGGACAAGTATCGCGTCGCCAATTCCGGGTAGCCCGGCGCGGCGGTCACCGTGGTGCCGATCGCGGTGGCACCCAAATTGATCTCATGCAGGAGCTGGCGTACCTCGGTGATGCGCTGGATCTCTTCGCCGATTGTCGTCGCCCAGCCGTTGAACTCCTGCCCGAGCGACATCGGCACGGCGTCCTGCAGGTGGGTGCGACCCATCTTCAGCACTCGCTCGAACTCATTGGCCTTGGCGGAGAAAGCGTCCTGCAGGCGGCGCAACGCCTCCGTATAGCTCGTCAGCCGGAGGATCAGCGCCAGGCGGAAAGCCGTCGGATAGATGTCGTTGGTCGACTGCCCGTAGTTGACGTGGTCGTTCGGGTTGACCACGTGGTACTCGCCCTTCTGGTGACCGAGGCTCTCCAGCGCCAGGTTGGCGATCACCTCGTTGGCGTTCATGTTGGTCGAGGTGCCGGCGCCGCCCTGAATGAAATCGGTGACGAACTGGTCGACCATTTCGCCGGCAATCAGCCGGTTACAGGCGCCGATGATGGCATCAGCGACCCGCGTCTCGAGGACGCCGAGGTCGCGGTTGGCTAGCGCCGCCGCCTTCTTGACGTAGCCGAAGGCCTTGACGAAATACGGCTCCGCCGCCATCGGGATGCCGGTGATGTGAAAATTCTCCTTGCCGCGCAGCGTCTGCACGCCGTAATACGCGGAATCCGGAAGTTCCTTCTCGCCGAGGAAATCCTTTTCGATGCGTGCCATGTCCGTTCCTTTCGAAAGATCAGGTACTCCCAGCGTCGTTCAGCCGACCCAAAGCACCCAGGGTGTCCCGATCAGCAGGAACACCAAGGTGCAGAAGAGCGTCGTCAGCAGCCCGAGACGATACAACTCGCCCTGAGTCAGGTAGTCGCTGGCGACGAAGATGACGTTCTGGCTGCCGCCCTGCGGCGTCAGCGTCGAAAAGTAGCTGCTGGCGAAGAGCAGAGCAAAGCCCATCAGGTGAACCGGGACGCCGGTCTGGACGCCAACGTCGAGGAAAACACCGAGCAGCGCCAGCACCTGCGCCGACTGGCTGACGAACATGTAGTGCATCGCCACGTAAAGCAGCAGCAGCACGACGTAGGCAACCGGCCACGAGACCTCGCCGAGCATCAACGCCAGCCGCTCCCCGACATAACCCATGAAACCCATCTCGTTGAGCTGCCCGCTCAGGGCGAAGAGCACCGCCAGCCAGAGGAAGGTCGCCAGCGTGCTGCCCTGCAGATATATGTCGTCGAGGGTCAGTACCCGAGTCGCCAGCAAGGTGCCGAGACCGGCGATGGCCACCGCCGTGAGATTAAGGTGTAGCGTCCCGCCGAGGATCCACGCGCAAACCATGGTGGCGAAAACCACCGCCGTGATCCACTCGTCGCGCGACAGCGGCCCCATTTCGCGCAGCGCCTCGCGCGCGGCCTTCGGCGCGTCGGGTGTGGCGGTCACCCCCGGCGGGAAAAGCCGGTAGAGCACAAGCGGCAGCAGGCCAATCGCGACCAGCGCCGGCACCGAGGCGACCAAAAGCCAGGAGCCGAAACTGACCTGCAGCCCCTTTTCCGCCGCCAGCGACACGCCGATCGGATTGGCCGAGGTGGCGGTCAGCCACAACGCCGACGACACGCTGAGGCTGGCCATGCCGCAGAACATCAGGTAGCCGCCGAGACGCCGCTTGCTCTCGTCGCCAGGCAGCGACCCGCTGTTCTGGGCAATCGCGAGGACAATCGGGTAGAGAACACCGCCACGCGCGGTATTGCTCGGGAAGCCGGGAGCGATCAGGGCATCGGTGATGAAAATGCTATATGCCAGCCCGAGCGTCGATTTTCCGAAAACGCTCACCACGCGCAGGCTGATCCGCCGGCCGAGTCCGCACTTGACCACCGCCTGCGCGACGAGGAAGGCGACGACGACCAGCAGCACGCTCTGGTTGGCAAAACCGCCGAAGGCCTTGACCGGATCGAGCGTATTGCTGAGCACCGCAGCGGCGCCGGCGAGCAGCGCGGCGGTCAGCAAAGGGAAGGCATTGATGATCACGGCGAAGATCGCCGCAGCGAAAATCGCGAACAGGTGCCACGCCTCGCGTGTCAACCCCTCCGGAATCGGCGCGAACCAGAGGCCGAGAGCCAGAGCGAATGGCGCCAGCGCTGTCAGCGTTTCGCGGATGCGGGAATTGCGGGCACTCATTGCGGCCCTCCGGGGGCAGGGGTAATCGGCGGCGCCAGACGCGCCCAGCCGGCGAGGTCGCTGACCCGTCCGCTGACGCCGTCCTCACTTTCCGACAGCCGCTGCCAGGTAAAACGGTATTCGCCGGTAACGCCGGCGTAGCGGCCGGTCCCCCCGGTGAAGCGGCCGTTGATCGAATGTCCGGGAAGCGCGGATTCGCCGGAGAGCTCGCTGAACGCCTTGTCACCGCGCTGGTCGATCCACACGCTGCGCCCCACCATGCCCTTCTGGCTGTCTGAGAAGCCGATAACCTCGGCCAGGAAGCCGAGCGCGGGCCGCTCCTGCCCGGTAAGCAACAGCGAACCCTTGACCGAGAAGATCCCCGCTTGATCACCGGCTGCCAGTGGCATGATCTGGCGGGCGCCGGTGAATGACCAGGTTCCGGTGAAATTGCGGATTTCCCCTAATGCGGGCGGCGTCGCTGGCGGTGTCGGCGACTGCCCGCATGCTCCGGCGATCACTAGAGTGACTAGCGCCAGACCGCGCCAGCAATGACCGATCGAGCGGCCAACCGGACAACGCATCCGCGAATCTCCCAGCAAGAAAAACCTGCCGCCCGGCACGCCTCCGACCGACTGAAACTGGAACGGGCGGTGCGCAGATAGGTGGCAAGAATAGCGCTTTCCCTACGGTGGGACCACAACCAAAAAAGAGTTGGAGTCCAATCAGCCCCCAGCTCCCGGGCCACAACGCCAACGCTTTGGCCTGCCTTTACTCGTTTCACCGACAATTCCTTGAACTCGGCGGGGTTTTCCTGCTTCGGTATCTTCTTCAACGTCACTTCTCCTTCCAATTTACCGGGGCGTTATACCCCACCTCTTGGAAGACGAAATCCCGGGCGAAGCTCACGCCCGACACCGGCGTGAGCTTCGCCTACACCGGGTGGCCTTGGGCGTTGAATAGAGTTCTGTGCCACCGCGCAAGCTCCTTGGTGAGACGTCACCAGCCTATGGGGTTGGTGGCGCAGAAAGTGAGCCAGAAGGAGCTTCATTTCTAATCAAGTGATTATTTACACGCTTTATCAGCCCTTGACGCAGACCACCTGCCGTAGCGTATGCACGATTTCAACCAGCGATCGCTGGGCGTACATCACGGCGTCGATGTTCTTGTACGCCATCGGGATTTCGTCGATCACGTTGCGATCCTTGCGGCACTCGACGTGCGCGGTGGCGCGTTCCTGGTCGGCGACGGTGAAGCGCCGCCTGGCCTCATTGCGGCTCATCGTCCGCCCCGCGCCGTGGCTGCACGAACAGAACGCCTCCTCGTTGCCGAGTCCTCGCACGATGTAGCTGCGTGCGCCCATCGAGCCGGGGATGATCCCGAGCTCGCCCCTGCGCGCCGAGACCGCGCCTTTGCGCGTGACGTAGACTTCCGCGCCGAAGTGGGTCTCCTGTTGTACGTAGTTGTGATGACAGTTGACCGCCTCGGCGTCGATCGCGAATGGCCGCGCGATCACCTGCCGTGCGGCGGCGACAAGATGGGTCATCATTGCCTGCCGGTTGTGGCGCGCGTAGTCCTGTGCCCAGCCGACCGCCTCCAGATAATCGGCAAAGTTCGGGCTGCCTTCCTCGATATAGGCGAGGTCGCGGTCGGGCAGACTCGCGTGATGTCGGCGCATATCCGACTGCGCGAGTTCAATGAATAGACAGCCGATCGCGTTGCCGATTCCGCGGGACCCCGAATGCAGCATGAACCAGACGCGATCGACCTCGTCCAGACAGACCTCGATGAAGTGGTTACCGCTGCCCAGCGTTCCCAAGTGCTTGTAGTGGTTGGTTGATTTCAGACGCGGATGCTTGTCGACGAGGCGCTGAAAGCCAGGCAACAGTTCGCCCCACAACCGGCTGACGAACTCAGGCGGATTCTCCCAGCTGCCTTCGTCGCGCTTGCCGCGACCAACGGTACGCCCGTGCGGAACCGCACGTTCGATCGCCGTACGCAGCGGATGCAGGTTGTCCGGCAGGTCGGCGGCGTTCAGCGTCGTTCGCGTCGCGATCATGCCGCAACCGATGTCGACGCCGACTGCTGCCGGGATGATCGCGCCACGGGTCGGAATCACGCTGCCGATGGTCGATCCCTTTCCCAGATGGACGTCGGGCATTACCGCCAAGTGCCGAAAAATGAACGGCATGCGCGCCGTATTGATGAGTTGCTGGCGCGCCTCTTCCTCGACCGGTACACCTTCTGTCCACATCCGGATGGGGTGTGTGCCGGGCAGGGCGATCACTTCACTCGCCGATGGCTGTTGCTGATGTTCTGTCATGGTGATTGTCTCCGGGTTCCGGGCGGGGCAGTTCTTCTTCGCGGCCGTGATCTTACGGGAGCAACGCCGTCCTGGCTCGCCCGACCTTTGCCTCGATGCCGGCGAGCCGGCACTGCCGTGCGTCGGCCTTGCGCTGCCTTTCCGCCGCGCGGCAGGCGGCGCAGCGGCGCGCCGTGCTGGCGAGGTCGCCGCCGGCGACTTCGTACCACCACTTCTGGCGACTGGCGAACCAGACGCAGAACGCACCGCAGTCGACACACGAAAAGGGCGTGTCCTGGTAATAGCCGCGCCGGATGAAGTCCGGCGCTCCAGGCCAGGCGCCGGACACGAGCAGTGGGGCGCCTACCGGCACCGTTCGCGCCGGCGCCGGCTCTCGGGTCGCTTGCTGCATCACGGCGAGGCGGCGTGCGGCGCGCAAGCGGCACCGTTCGCGCAGCGCGAGACGCTTCTGTTTGCCACTGATCATGTACGTTTCTCCTCCGTTTTGCCGTGACCAATACGAACCAGTCCGTCGAGCACCTGATCGAGACCGCCGAAGACCGAGATGCGATCGATGCGCTCGGCGACCCTTTCCAACGTTTCCAGTTCCTTCAGGCGCAAAGCGGTCGGGTTGTCCTCCATGACCCGCGCCGTATTCAACAGCGAGCGGGTGGCGGCGGTTTCTTCCCTCCGGCGGATGACGTTCGCCTCCGCCGACTTCTGTGCCTCAACCACCTGCGCCAGGATCGTCTTCATCTCGCCTGGCAGTACGATGTCACGAACGCCGAGGCTGGCGACTTCGAGTCCGAAGCCTTGCAGCTTGCGGGCCACGTGCGCGGCGACTCCCTCATCGATGACCTGCTTGTTGTCAAGCAGTTCGTCGACCGAGCGCGTACCAACCGCCGCCCGCAACCCGAGCTGCAGCTCGCGGTAGAGGTGTTCGGCAGGCTTGCAGAGCTGTTCGAAGGCCCGCAACACGTCGGAATAACGCCAAGTGGCGACCAGGTTGAGGCGCAGCGCGACCTTGTCACGCGACAGGATCTCCTGGCCGCTGACTTCCATCGACTGCCAGCGGGTGTCGACCAGTTCGAGCTGCACCTCGTGGTTGAAGCGCCAGAACGCGGCCAGCCCCGGCGCGAGAAGGTCTTTCACTTTGCCGTCGACACGCACGACCGCGACCCAACCGACGGGGACCTGTTGCAGGAGCAGGCCACCGAGGCCGGTGACCGGCTGCCCGCGCAGCGCGGGTTGCGCCAAGCGAGCTGCCAGTCTGGACGGCAAAGTCGCCTCTGCCTTCAGGTCGACGCGCTCGAGGCGATGGTTCAGGAACCCCTTCCACCAGTAGTTGCGCGAGGCGGGCGGCAGAATCTCGACCAGCGTTTCGTTCTCATAGCGCAGGCCGGCTTCGTCTTCGCCGAGAACCATCGGGACAAAGTGTTCGGTGGCTGTCGCGGCGTCCTCTTGCAGCAGGTAGTCGACCAGATCGAGGTCGGTCATGCGCGAATCGGCGGGCCACAACTGGAGTGAGACCCGGCGCCACGGATCGACGAAGCGGTAGCGTCCAGGCGGAAGAATCGCCTCGAAGTCGCCGTCCTTACGCAACACTCCGCGTTCGCTCTTTTTTACGACCAATCGTTTCAACATCGCGTTTCCTTTCCTCTTGATTCCCCGCGCTGAGGGCAGCACACCTTCTGTTTGTTGCCGGTCGGCAGCGGGCGGCGGGGCCGCCCTTCCGAGAGCAGCGGGGAAGCCGTCGGCGCCGAGTGCCTGCGCTCACGAGCCATGCGGCTCCCGACGCAGCGACCCGCGACGCCGTCCGGCTCTGCCGCTGATCCGGGGCAGGGGCCGCGCGCGCCCGATGGCGGGTGCTTGCGCATGCCGCGACCGGCGGGTGTTACTGATAACGCACTGTCGTTTGAAGACAGGCTTGGAGCAGGAGTCGAACCTGCGACACGCCGCCAAGGCGGCTGCTCTACCCGACTGAGCTATCCAGTGGTTCGCGGGGCGGGATTCGAACCCGCATTCACTCACCCGAGTCCGCGAGATGACCGCATGCGTCGCGGCGGCATACGCGACGGCGACGGACCAGCGTCCGGCCATCGCGCACCGGCAGGGCTGTTGAACCCTGGCCCGTGGGCCCTTGCGGCGCAGTGACGATCGCTTTCGTCAAAGCGAAAGACGTGCCAGTTTCGTTCGCTGCCTGTCATGCGGCTTCAACCGTAGGGTTTATTGAACCAATTCAAAAGTGACGGCGCGTTGGTGAACGCCGGCGCAGGCTCTCAGACTAGAATATTAGATAGCAATGTATCTTAGGAGATAGTCCATGCGCCAACTGGTCGTGGTCGGTTTTCTGGGCACGCAGCTCGATAACGCGGGACGAGGTAGCGCGCGTTGGCAAAGGTGGCGACCGACCGTCGCTCTTTGTCAGCAGGAAGACCTGGTCGTGCATCGGCTCGAATTACTGCACGATCAGCGCAGTCGAGGACTCTTCGAGCAGACCCGACTGGATATCGCGTCCGTTGCGCCGGAGACCGAAGTCCGGAGCGTCGAAATCGAGCTCCGCGATCCTTGGGACTTTGAGGAGGTGTATACGACGTTACTCGACTTTGCACGCGCCTATCCGTTTGCCGCTGACGAAGCCGATTACCTGATTCACATCACGACCGGCAGTCACGTCGCACAAATCTGCTGGTTCCTGCTCGCGGAAGCGCGTTACCTGCCGGCGCGCCTGCTCCAGACCTCGCCGCCGCGTGGCCGGGATGGGCCGAACCCGGCTGGTTCTTACGCGATCATCGACCTCGACCTCTCGTGCTACGACAAGATCGCGCAGCGCTTCCGGCGCGAACAGGAAGACACCGTGAGCTTCCTCAAAGCGGGGATCGCAACGCGCAACGCGGCGTTCAACGCCATGATCGAGCGCATCGAACGGGTTGCCGCTCGCTCGCGGGCGCCGCTGCTGCTGGTCGGACCGACTGGTGCGGGCAAGTCGTTTCTGGCACGCCGGGTTTTTGAGTGGAAACGTCAGCGTCAACGCCTTCCCGGCCGCTTTGTCGAACTCAACTGCGCGACCTTGCGCGGTGACGCTGCGATGTCGGCGCTCTTCGGCCACGTTCGCGGCGCGTTTACCGGTGCGCAGGTCGAGCGCGGTGGGCTGTTGCGAGCGGCCGACGGCGGCCTGTTGTTTCTTGACGAAATCGGCGAACTGGGCGTCGACGAGCAGGCGATGCTGCTCAAGGCGATTGAAGAGAAACGCTTCCTGCCGGTGGGTAGCGACCGTGAGGCGGCGAGTGACTTTCAACTGATCGCGGGCACCAACCGCGACTTGCGTCGCGAGGTGGGAGAAGGTCGCTTTCGCGAGGACTTGTTGGCGCGGATCAACCTGTGGACGTTCGAACTGCCCGGACTTTGCGAACGTCGCGAAGACATCGAACCCAATGTTGACTTCGAACTCGAACGCTACGCGCGCGACAACGGTCGCCTGGTTCGCTTCAACGTCGAGGCGCGACGGCGTTACCTGGCCTTCGCGTGTTCGTCCGCGGCGCGTTGGAGCGGCAACTTCCGCGAACTTTCGGCCTCGCTGACGCGCCTGGCGACGCTTTGCGACGGGGGGCGCATCAACGAGCTCGACGTCGAGGCCGAAATCGAACGCCTGCGCGCGTCCTGGGGGGGCGAAGACCTCCCCACCGACCCAGCACGCCGCCTGCTAGGCGACGCAGCCGAATCGCTCGACCTTTTTGATCGCGGGCAGATCAACTTCGTCGTCGACGTTTGTCGGCGCTCGCCCAGTCTGTCCGAAGCCGGCCGTCGCTTGTTCGCCGTCTCGCGACTGCAGAAAAGTCAGATCAACGATGCCGATCGGCTGCGCAAGTACCTGGCGCGTTTCGGACTCGATTGGAGTCAGGTCGTCGGCTAGACGCCGGTTGGACGAGATTGGTCGAAACGATCAATCGGTCGTGCGCGGCACGTGCTGCCGCAGGGCCTCGAGAAGCGTCGGAGCGACCGTCAGTCAGTCGCGAGAAAAAACCTGTAAGGAACTTTTCGCTGGCGCGACTATCCGCTTGAGCGGGCACTTCGCCTGTTCGCAACCTCATCAACCCAATGGAGAAATCACAATGAAAAAACGTCAACTCGCTTCGCTTGCCGTCACCTCCGCGTTTGCCGCAACCGCTTTGTCGCCGCTCGCCCATGCCGCCGAGAATCCGTTTGCGGTCAAGTCGCTGCAGTCGGGCTACCAGCTGGCACAGGCAGACACGAAACAGAAAGACGGCAAGTGCGGTGAAGGCAAGTGTGGTGGCGACAAGAAAGCCGAAAAAGGCAAGGACGGCAAGTGCGGCGAAGGCAAGTGCGGCGCCGACAAGAAAGCCGACAAGAGCAAGGACGGCAAGTGCGGCGAAGGCAAGTGCGGCAGCACCAAAAAGTAGGACGTCGATGAGGGTCGGGACAATGGTGGCGACCTCATCGTTGTCCGGATTCCCGATGAGCAGGAGAACACACGCGGGCGCGACGGCTGGCGATCGCCAGCCGGATCACGACGGGCGCGCTAGGCGTGTGTTTCTTCCGCGTCTTGTTGCTGGCGGTACGCTTGGTTTGTCGCCAGCGCTGGCTGAACATCTTCTGGAGGGGTGATGGCTGCACTTCGTTCCGTGACCGGCGCCGGCCTCGGCTTTCGCCGCGAACTGATTCCCGCGCTGAAGTCGGCAGTTCCGCCGGCAATCGCTTTTTTCGAGTTGGCGCCGGAGAACTGGGCGGGTGTCGGCGGTCGTTGGCAACGGGATCTGCGCTGTTTCAGCGAACGCTACCCCTTTGTCTGCCACGGCTTGTCGCTCTCGCTCGGCGGCTTGGCACCGCTGGATACGAGCTTGTTGCGGCAAATCCGTTCGTTCATGGGCGAACACGGGATGACGCTGTACACCGAGCATCTTTCGTGGTGCAGCGACGACAGTCATTTGTATGACTTGCTGCCGATCCCCCTGACCGGCGACGCCGTTCGCTGGACGGTGGACCGAATCCGCCAGACGCAGGACGTCCTCGGCCAGCGTATCGGCATCGAGAACCCTTCCTACTACGTTGCGCCGCCGGGGGCTGAAATGAGCGAGAGCGAGTTCATGACCGCCGTTTTGACCGAGGCCGACTGCCTGCTGCATCTCGACGTCAATAATGTTTACGTCAATAGTCGTAATTTCGGCTTTGAACCGCTCGCTTATATCGACTCCTTGCCGCTGGAGCGGACGGCGTATGTCCATGTGGCGGGCCACTACGTCGAGCCTGACGGGTTGATCATCGACACCCATGGTGCGGAGGTGATTGATCCGGTCTGGGATCTGCTCGCGGCGCTCTACCAGCGCATTGGTGGCGACGTTGCGACGTGCCTGGAACGTGATTTCAACTTTCCCGAACTCGATCGCCTGAGCGCCGAGGTGGAGACCATCGCCCGCCTGCAGGCCGCCGCTCCATACGCAACGCGCAGGGCAGCCTGAAATGAACGAGTATCAGGATTTCCAGCGCAGTTTTGGCCGCTACCTGCGCGACCCGCATCGCCATCGGCGGCCCGCCGGCGTTCCCGGGCGTACCGCCGCGGTCTACGCCGAACTGCTGTTCAACAACCTCTGCGGCTTTCTCGACGCGTGCTTCCCGGTCGGGCGACAGCTGCTTGGCGAACGCCGCTGGCGGCGGCTCAATCGCAGCTTTTATCGCGACTGGCCGTTGCACACGCCCTTATTTCGGGAGATTCCCCGCGAATTCGTTCGCTACCTTGCCGAGGCCGAGACGAAGCCGCCGCTTCCCGCCTGGTTTGCCGATCTCGCGCACTACGAGTGGGTGGAGCTGGCGGTCGAAGCGCTGGACGTCCCGACGCCCGCGCACGATCCGGAAGGTGACCTGTTGCGCGAGGTCGTGGTCGTCAATCCAAGCTGTCGGGTGTTGCACTACGCCTGGCCAGTGCATCGCATCGGCTTCGCCTACCGGCCGCGGAAGCCGCTGGCCACCTATCTCGCGGTGCATCGCCACAGTGACGACGAGGTTGGCTTCACCGAGCTCAACGCTGTCACGGCGCGCCTTCTGACTTTGCTTTCGGTCGGTGATACCAGCGGCCGTGCGGCTCTCGAACAAATCGCCGGCGAGCTGCAGCACCCGTCTCTTGCGCAACTGGTCGCTTTTGGCAGTGAGGTCCTGCGACAGTTGCATCGTCAACACCTCCTTCTCGGGAGCAGGCCATGACGTCGCCTCGTCCGCTGCTTTGGAAGGGCTTGGCGGCCGTTGACTGGCTTGGCCTGGCCATCGGTTTGCTCAGTCTGCGACTCGTCCTCGGTTGGGAGTTCTTCGAGGCCGGGATCGAGAAGCTCGGCGGGGAAAACTGGTTTACCGACATCCACGACCGCTTCCCGTTTCCATTCGACCTCGTTCCACCGGCGGTCAGTTGGCAGCTCGCGACCTGGTTCGAAATCCTCGGTGGTGTCGCCTTGGTGTTTGGCGTGATGACCCGTTTCTTCTCGCTATCCTTGGTCGTACTGACGGTGGTGGCGATTGCCAGCGTGCACTGGCCCGCATCGTGGGCAAGCGCCAGCGAACTGCTCAAGGGCTACGTCATCACCGACCAGGGCTTTGGCAACTTCAAGTTGCCCGTTCTCTATATCGGCATGTTGCTGCCACTGCTGTTGATGGGTCCGGGGCGACTTTCGGTGGACCATGTGCTGCGCCGGAAACTCGAACCCCAACCGGTCGCGCTCCGGCACCACCGGTCGGCGTCCGCCGGTTGAACGTGGCGGTTCCGCCTGACCGAGAGGACGACCCAGTGCGCGAGTTCGCCTCGTTCGCCGCTGATCCCCTCGTGGCTGCGGCTATGCCCGGGCACCAGCTCACCGAGGGCAAGCCTTAGCCGTCTGTCGTCGGCAGTCGGGTCAAGCAGGGTTTGTCGCGAGGATGCGACAAACCCTGTGGTCTTTGAGGCGACGCTGACTCAGCGTTTCAGAGGTCGAAATCGTCTTCGTAGAACTCGAGTTCGGCGCGTGTCGCCGTTCCCTTGTCCTGCTCGCCCTTGCGCAGTTCGACGCGGCGAATCTTGCCCGAGATCGTCTTCGGCAGTTCGCGGAACTCGATCCGGCGCACGCGCTTGTACGGCGACAAGCGGCTGCGCAGGAAGACGAAGATCTCACGCGCCAGCTCACGGCTGGGTTGATAGCCGGCGCGCAGGGTCAGGAAGGCTTTCGGTACGGCGAGACGCAAGGGATCCGGGCTCGGCACGACGGCTGCTTCGGCGACGGCCTCGTGTTCGATGAGCACGCTTTCGAGCTCGAACGGACTGATGCGATAGTCGGAAGCCTTGAAGACGTCGTCGGCGCGGCCGACGTACGTGATATAGCCGTCGGCGTCGATCGAGGCCGTGTCACCGGTATGGTAAAAGCCGTCGCGCATCACTTCGGCGGTCTTCTCGGGGTCGTCGGCGTACGAGATCATCAACCCGATCGGGCGCGTCGAAAGATCGAGGCAAATTTCGCCCTCGTCGCCGACGTGGCCGTCAGCGTCGACCAGACGCACCTGGTAGCCGGGCATTGGCCGTCCCATCGAACCGAGCTTGACCGGCTGGCCGGGCGAGTTGCCGACCTGGGCGGTCGTTTCGGTTTGGCCGAAGCCGTCGCGCAGCGTGATTCCCCACGCCTCCTTGACCTGGTCGATGACTTCCGGATTCAGCGGCTCGCCGGCACCGATCAGCTCGCGGACCTTGACCGGATACTTGCGCAGATCCTCCTGGATCAGCATCCGCCAGACGGTCGGCGGCGCGCAGAGCGTGGTGACTTCGCATCGGACAAGCGTATCGAGGATCGCCGCCGCGGCGAAACGGGCGTAGTTGTAGATGAAAATCGTCGCCCCGGCGTTCCACGGCGCGAAAAAACAGCTCCAGGCGTGCTTCGCCCAGCCCGGCGAACTGATGTTCCAGTGCACGTCGCCTGGTTGTAGTCCGAGCCAGTACATCGTCGACAGGTGTCCGACCGGATAACTCTGCTGGCTGTGCAGGACCAGCTTCGGCTTCGAGGTCGTTCCGGAAGTGAAGTAGAGCAGCTGCGGGTCGGTCGCCATCGTCGGTCCATCGGCGACAAAATCGGTCGACTCCTCGTAAGCCTGTTCGAGCGACTGCCAACCGTCGACGCTGCCGCCGACCGTGGTCCGCGTGTAACTACCCGGCAAGCTGGCGAACTTCTCGGCGTGGGTGTGACCGATGATCACGTGCCGCACTTGGCCGCGTTCGAGACGGTCGCGCAAGTCATCCGGCGCCAGCAAGGTCGTTGCCGGTGTCAGTACGGCGCCGAGCTTGATCGAGGCGAGCATCGTCTCCCACAGCGGCACTTCGTTGCCGAGCATCATCAGTATCCGGTCGCCACGCCGAACCCCCTGCGCCCGAAGCCAGTTCGCCACCTGGTTGGAGCGCTTCGACATCGTGGCGTACGACACCTTCTGCTCCGACCCGTCTTCGTTCACAACCCACAGCGCGAGGCCGTGGTGGTCCTTCGCCATGACGTCGAAGTAGTCGAGCGCCCAGTTGAACTTCGTGAGTTGCGGCGGCTGATAACCGCGATAAGCGGTCTCGTAGTCCGTGCGATGGGCCTGAAGGTAGTCGCGTGCTTGCACGAAAGCCGAATAAGACATGTTTGCTCCTTTGGTCAATCAAGTCCCCGGGTGGCCGACGCGCGGACTGTCTCCGAAGTCCGCCAACGTACCGGCATGCCCTCCCTTGCGAAGCACAGGACTGGCCGAAACCGCTTTTCAGTGAGTGACGAGGACGCCTTGTCCGCGAAGTCTGCGACCACGCCAAACTCCCTGACGTTTCCGCAATTCTGGCTTCTCTTGCGACCGAAGATTGTAAGTGACTTGCGATGCAGTCACCTTGCGGATGTGGACATTGTGTGGGCCGATGCAGACAGATCACCTGTCATTGCCGGTGACTCATATCCCCGTTTACGAGCCGCCGATGCCGGAGGCCTTGCCTAACGAAGGCGTTGGCCGTCTCGAGTGATCACGCTCTGGTGGCTGTATTCCGCCGCCGGCGGGCGCGAGATGCGGCCGCGCGCCAGCAGGTAATCGACGAAGGTTTGGGTGTAGCTGAGGTAGGTGTTGACGCTGTCTTCGGAGCGGTGAAACCTTGCCAGCAACGAATAACCGTCGCCGCCCTGGGCCAGATAGTCGTTGACGACGACCGTGTACCGTCGATCCGGTTCGAGCGGCTGCCACTCGTCAGCGCTTCGGGCGCGGACTTCGACCTGGGTGAATCGTTGCCCGCGCGCTCGTGACAGGTCGAGATGCCAGCGCAGGCCGGCGGCGTACGGGTGTGAACCGTCGGAACCGCCGTTATCGACATGATTGGCGACGGCTTCCTCGAGTACGTCGAGAATCTGCTGGCCGCTGAGTTGAAGTTCGATCAGCACGTTGTTGAACGGCAGGACGTCGTACGCGGTGCGGTAGCTGACGCCCCCGGCGGCGATTGCGGCGCGCACGCCGCCGCCGTTTTGCAGCGCGACATCAGCCAGTAAGCTGGCCTGTCGATACGCGCTGGCGACGGCCTGGGCGACGTCGCTGCCGCGGGCCAGGGTATTCGCCGCCTCACAACCGGCGACACCGGCGCTGCGATGGCCGGATTCTCCAGGCACGCGGACCAGACACAGCGCCTCGTCCGCGGTGCCGATCCGCTGTCGCGCCACGATTTCCAGGCGGCGTGCGTAGTGTTCGAGCCGTCCCTGCGCGCCGGGGTCGGGGCTGACGACACGAACACTGCGCTCGGCGGTCAGGCGAGCGAGCACGGTGCGGCGCGTCGTGGGGTCGACCTCGACGAACGCGCCGGTCGCGTCTCGCTGCCGCACGCGGTCGCGAATCGGCAGCGTCACCTCGCCGTGGCAATCGGCGACGGCTCCATGCTCGTCGAAACGGACCTTCATCAAGGCAAACGCCTTGGCGTACTCCCACGCCTGTCCAATGCACACCGGATCGCCGTCTCGGTTGCTGACCACCGTCGGATACGGTCCGACACCGGCGATCCCGAAGGCTCCGAACTCCCCGAGCAGCGTGTGCGAGTCGCCGCCAATGATGACATCCACATCGCTCAAGGCGGCCGCCATTCGCCGATCGGCCGCGTAGCCCTGGTGGGTAACCAGGACAATGTGGCGAACGCCTTGGGCGCGCAGAGCGTCGATGATCCGCTGGGCGGTTTCGATCTCGTCGCGGAAAACGGTGCTTGGCAGTGGGCGCGACGAGAGCATCGTCTTGCCGCGCACGTCGATCCCGATCAAGCCGACGGTAACCCCGTCGAACTGGCGCAAGACGTAGGGCTGCAAGTAGTCGTGCGGGCGTTCGGGCGCCAGCGGTGTTCCGAGCGCCGGTTCAACGTTGGCGGCGAGAACCGTCGTCCGGCACGAATCGCTGCGCAGATGATCGAGAAAGCGTCGCAGCCCGGCGTCGCCCTCGTCGAATTCGTGGTTACCGAGCGCAAGGACGTCGAAACAGACCGTATTCATCAAGGCGGCGTCGGCCTCGCCGTGATAGAGCGTGTGGTACAGCGTACCCGTTTGCGCGTCACCGGCGTGGACCTTGATCAGGTTCGGCAAGTCAGCGTGTTGCTTGAAGAGTGTCGTCAGCCGCGGGAAGCCGCCGAGCTCGACCTGCGTTGGCACGCCGTCGACCCGCACTTCGAAGTCGGGGTGCGCTTCGAGGTGCGAATGATGATCGTTGATGTGCGCGATGTGAATTTCCAGACCGGCGCGCTTGGGCGCGGGACTGACTGGCGTTTGGCAAGCAGCGAGAGCGAGTGCCAGAAGGCAGACGCCGCCGAGCGCGAGCGGGTAGAACGAAGACGGGCGCATGTCCTTGCCTGGTGATCAAAGAGCGATCGGGAGGGGGCGTAACGTTGGCGAGCAAGCATATAACGGAACGCGTTTGACCCCCAGGGCAATCGCATGAATGCCATCGTCGTGAACACTTCAAAATAATCGTTTACCCTCAAGGAGTTACGAAGGGGCTGTTCACAGCCCTCTGATTTGTGTAGTTTTCTGTCTTTTTGGGGGTTTCCATGCAGGCAGAGAACTCGGTTCGGTGGGTAGACGTCTGGGTTGGGGTGCGGGACCCAAGACAGGCAAAGAAGGTCGAGCACGATCGGGTGGAATGGCGGGTGGTTGCCGTCTGCGCGGTCCTGTCGGGTGCCGATACCTTCGTCGCTATCGAGGTGTGGGCGAAAGAGAAACGGGACGGGCTACGGAAGTATCTGAAACTTGAGCGCGGTATCCCCTGCCATGACACGTTTGGCCGCGTCTTCGCGGCGATGGATCCCGACGAGTTCGGTGCGGCGTTCTTGCGCTGGGTGGGCCAGGTGGTGCCGGCCTTGACGAAGGGCGAAGTGGTCGCGATCGACGGCAAGACGAGCCGTCGATCAGGAAAAGTGGGTGCCACGCCGTGGCATCTGGTCAGCGCCTTTGCCGCCCAGGCGGGCCTGGTGCTGGGACAGCGTGCGACGGCCGCGAAGTCGAACGATAAGACCGCCATTCCCGAACTGCTGGCGACCTTGGCCCTGGAAGGCTGCATCGTGACCATCGACGCCATGGGCACCCAGCCCGGCATTGCACAAGCCATTCGCGATCGGGGGGCCAACGATGTGCTGGCGGTCAAGGACAATCCGCCCACACTGGCCGAGTCGATCACGGATTTTGTCAGCGCCTTCGAGGCAGCGCCAGGCAAGACGCCTCATCCGTTTCACGAAGTCGTCGAGAAATGGAATGGACGCCTCCCACCCCGTGAGCGCTGAACACGACTTAACCACCGCGCCGGTCACCTCTGGTCATAGAGGTGACCGTCGGCGCCCGGCGCCGTGGATAAGTCTGGGTGGTGGTTGTATGGGAGAGGGACCCTCACGGGCCGACGGCATCGAAGTGCCCAAGGTGGAGGAATGGGATCTTCACAGGCAAACCGGAGGGTCCGAAATGAAGGATAGCAAAACAGTGGTTGGCGTGGATATCGCCAAACGGGTGTTTCAGTTGTACTGGATCGACTTGGCGACCGGAGAAATCGTGAGTTTGCAGCTCAAGCGCGAGAAGTTCCTGGCGCACTTTGCCAACCGGGCGCCCTGCCTGATCGGTCTGGAAGCCTGCGGCGGATCGCAGCACTGGGCGAGGAAACTCGTCGCGATGGGGCACGAGGTCAAACTCATGCCGGCCAAGGGGGTGAAACCCTTCGTCGGCGGCAACAAGAGCGACGCGCATGACGCCCGCGCCATCTGGACGGCGGTGCAGCAGCCAGGTGTCAAGGCGGTGGCCGTCAAGACCGAGGAGCAGCAAGCGATGCTGGCCCTGCACCGCATGCGCCAGCAGTTGGTGAAGTTCCGCACGGCGCAGATCAATGGCCTGCGCGGGCTACTGACCGAATATGGCGAAGTGATGGCACAAGGCAAGGTCGGGCTCAGGAAAGGCCTGGCCGAAGCCTTACAGCGGCTGGCGGATCGACTGCCGACGATGGTCATCGACACCCTGCGCGAGCAGTGGGCGCGCATCGGCAAGCTCGACGATGCAATCGGGGAAATCGAGCGGCGGCTCAAGGTCTGGCACAGAGAAGACAAAGCCTGCCAGCGTCTTGCCGGCATTCCCGGCGTGGGCCTGCTGAGCGCGACGGCGGCGGTGGCCACGATGGGCGAAGCCAAGGCCTTCAAATCCGGGCGCGAATTTGCCGCCTGGTTGGGTCTGGTTCCTCGACAAACCGGCACTGGCGGGCGAATACGGCTCTTGGGCATCAGCAAGCGCGGCGATACCTACCTGCGCACGCTGCTGATCCACGGCGCACGCTCGGTGCTGACGCATACCCGGGAGCCGGAACCGTGGATCACGGAACTGCGCCGACGCCGGCCGCTGAATGTCGCGGTGGTCGCGTTGGCCAACAAGATGGCGCGCACGATCTGGGCCCTGCTGGCCCATGAGCGGACGTACCAAAAAGGGTTTGTGAGTCAGCCCGCGTAGGGCCAACGCACAACGTTGCATCAACCACTTTGATGAAAGGAGTGGCCGCCGTAAAGGTTGCGCAAGGTCGATAAAAGTGTGATGGCAAACAGGTCAGACCGTGACCCGCCAAGCCTGAATGTTCTTTCGGACTTCGAGTCCTTTGGAGAAATGAGGCGCGGGTCAGCGGATTCCATCAGGGCCAGCAGGCATCCTCCTGCACTACAGGCCGGATATAAAACTGCAGCCTATCTGTCCCAACACACCAATATCGTCCTTGGCAAACGGGAGGCGTCCATATAAAGATCATGGCCGGTTGGAGGTCCGGCGGTGCCATGTCTTCGACCCGCTTGACTGCCTGCACGCTCCCAATCGCTGGCCAGACCTGAAGTCCTTCGCGATGATCACCAGCGAGCGGACGATCCGCGGAAAAACCTCCGTTGAACGTCGTTTCTACGTGAGCAGCCTGGCTCCCGACGCGCAGCGCATGAACGAAGCTGTCCGCATGCACTGGCGCGTCGAAAACAGTTTGCATGGGTGCATGGATGTCGTCTTTGGCGACGACCCGATGCGCGCGCGTACCGATCATGTCGCTCAGAATTTCGCCGTCTTACGCCAGTTTGTCTTGAACCTCCTGCGCCTTGCTCCCGTAAAACGCAAGGGCGGCCTCAAGGTTCAGCGACTCATCGCTGCCTCTTCCGACAGCTTTCGCGCCGAACTTCTGGGTCTTGTATAAGATTCATGCAATCGCCCTGAGTTGAGCCTGGGCACGTAGGTGATCGCCACCCGCAAGCACGACGCACTCATCGAGAAACCGGCCCCCCTCGTCCTCCGGTCATCGCCAAACGACACCACCCTCCCGGCGATGATACCCGACCCCCAGGCTTCGACGCCGGGTTGCCGCAGCGTGTCCGTTGGGCTGAGTTCGCGAGGCCCAACAACCCGCGGCGCCTCGTCTCATCGTTCTGCTTCAAAACGTCTCTCGCCTGGTTCAGGCGCTTGGGCTTCGCGGGCTCAGCGCAACCTACGGCGCTGACGCCCGGCCAGGTGAAGTAGGCACGATGGAGGCGCCGCTGGCTTGAGGAAGACACCCCGATCGTCCGTGATGCCATAGGGTTTGGCATCGTCCCTTGCTTGTGGCGCACTGATGCCTTAGCATCACCGCATCACGTGCGAGGAGGACACTCATGCGCACCACACTCGATATCGAAGACGATGTTTTGCTGGCTGCCAAGGAGCTTGCCCGGCGTGGCGGGACGACGGCCGGCCGGGTGATCTCGCAGCTCGTGCGACAAACCCTGACCCAATCGCCGCCATCGACGACCAGCAGCACCGGCGAGCCGGCGGCCGTCCACGGTTTCCGACCGTTCCCGTCACGGGGGAAAGTGGTCACCAACGAGCAGGTAGACCAGCTGAGAGACGAGGAAGGCGTTTGATGCGCGCCTTGCTCGATGTGAATGTGCTGATCGCCCTGCTGGACAGCGATCACCTGCATCACGGCAGAGCCATGGCCTGGCTGCAAGAGAATATCCAGTCGGGCTGGGCGTCGTGCCCGCTGACCGAGAACGGTTGTATCCGGATCATGTCACAAGCCGGCTACCCCAACCCACTGCCGGCCGGAGCCATCGCCGAACGCCTCGCGGGGGCGACGGCGACCAGCCATCACGTCTTCTGGTCGGACGCCGTGAGCATCCTCGATCGCGGACGAATTGCCTGGAATGCCGTCCTCGGCTCCCGCCAAGTGACCGACGTCTATCTGCTGGCGCTGGCGGTGCAGCAAGGCGGCCGCCTGGTGACGCTGGGTCGCGCGGTACCGCTGCAAGCCGTTCCTGAGGCAGGAAGCCGTCATCTCGTCGTGATTTGAATTCCCCGACAGGGCCGACGGTTCCAGTGGATCGTCACCGGCTCAATTGCGTCGCTGTCACAACCAGTTTCCCATCAACACGTAGGGCGCCCAGAAGTACGGATGGCGCAGGTCGATTCCCGAGTTCTCGGCTTTCAACTTGCCGCCGAGCATCGCCAGTTGCGCCTGGCGCAGGGCTGCGGCTTTGCTCATCGCCTGCTGTTCGCCGCGCAGGCGGTAGAACTCGACCATCAGCGGCGCGGCGCCGACATCGGCGACCGGCCACAGCGTCGCCAGCACCGCCTTGGCGCCCTGCGAGCGGAACATCGCGCCGAGCGATTCGACGGCTGCTTCGGTCACTCCCGAATCGCAGGCCGACAGCGCGATCAGATCGTACTGGCCGAGCCGCGGCGTCCAGGCGACGATGTCGGCGGCGCGCAGTTTGCTGCCGTCGCCGAGCAGGAGCAGCGATTTCTCGGCCTTGAAGTGGGTGGCGATGTGCAGGAAGTTCGATCCGGCGCCGCCGCCTGGGCTCATCAGGCGGCGCAAAATCTCCGGCGTGAACCCGGCATCGAGGTAGCGCTGGCCGGCAACGACGCCTTCGCCGGCGCGGCAGCGTCCGGCCTGCGGGTCGCGAACGACGCCGCACACCTCGCGCAGGACTCCGGGCAGAGCAAGGTTGCCGAACTCCGGGTCGGGCTGCGAAGCGCCGAGCGCGACCCCCTGCCAGCGACCCTGGGGAGCGTTTCGAGCCCCTCGAAGCGGCCGCTGCCGTCGGCGGTCAGAGTCACCAGGGCGTACTGCTCGATCAGGTGCTTGCCGTCTGCCGGGTTGATCAGCGCGGCGAAAGGCAGGTCGCGCAGGCTGCCGTAAGGCAGAATCGCCCATTGCTGGACTCCCGCCAGCTGGTCGAGTTGCGCCTCGGCAGGCTGCCGACCAGCGCATTCAGTTCGGCTTCACTGACCTGGCGCAGCAGCGGTACCCGCGCCCTCGTCGGTGGTCACGATCAGCGTCAGACCCCTGGCGTCGGGTAGTAGCACGAGGCCGGCGGTGCACAGGCCGCCGATTGCACGCTGCTCTGCATCTCGCCGAGTTTCACCGATAGGCCGGTGCGGGCGCTGTCGAAGGATTTGATCCGGGCTTCGTTGGCGCGGCGACTGGCGTCGACGAAGCGCGCCGTCGCTTCGGCCAGGATGTTGTTCGTCCGCCGTTCGAGCTGGTTGCGTTGTGCGTCGAGATCGCGCCGGTATTCTTCCTCCTCCGGTGTCCAGCCCAGGTTCTCCGCGCCGCAGCCCCAGCACTCGATTTGGGCGGCTGACGCTCGTTGCTAATCAGGAAGAGCGATCGGGAGGGGGAGTAACGTTGGCGAGCAAGCATACAACGGAACGCGTTTGACCGCCGACGCCGTTGTCCCTGTCGTGAGCAGTGATAAACTGGCCGCCGCCGGACGTGGCTGACTGCCGCCCGGCACTACCCAACCAGGAGGAGACCCATGGGGCTGTTTGATTTTGTCAAGGAAGCGGGAGAAAAGCTGTTTCACAGCAAGGATACCGAGGCAGCGTCCGAGGCGCTGGCGAGTGCTCCCGATGACGCGGACGCGCAGGCGCGCCTGGACGAGTTGAACCGTCAGGCCGGCGACGCGATTGAGGCCTACATCAATACACTCGGGCTCGTTGTCACGGGATTGACCGTCACGTTTGATGGGGCCAGCGGTACGGCGACCGTTTTTGGCGTTGCCGGCGACCAGGCGAGCAAAGAGAAAATCCTTCTTGCTTGCGGCAACGTGACCGGTGTTGCGCAGGTCGATGACAAGCTTTCGGTCGATCAAAGCGAGCCCGAAGCGACCTTCTACACCGTGGTGGCCGGCGACAATCTGTCGAAGATCGCCAAACTGCACTACGACAATGCCAACAAGTACCCGCTAATCTTCGAAGCCAATCGGCCGTTGCTCAGCCATCCCGACAAAATCTATCCGGGGCAGGTGCTGCGGATTCCGCCGATTTCGTGATCCTGCCTCGTCAAATGGATTTTCCAGGGTGAAGCACGCGACAAAGGAGTAAGCGATGGGTATCGTTTGGACGATCGTTCTGGGTTTCGTCATCGGCGTCATCGCCAAGGTGATTCACCCCGGCAAAGAGAACATGGGCTTCATCGCCACGGTGTTGCTCGGGATCGCGGGATCGTTTCTGGCTGGCGTCGTCGGTCAGTGGCTTGGCTGGTATCGAGCGGGTGAGGGTGCCGGCTTCATCGCCTCAGTCATCATGGCAATTCTCTTGCTGGTTATCTATGGTCGCCTCCGCAGCCGATCGTCGTGAGGGCTACTGCCTGGACGACTCACGCGGTGCTGCCAAACGCTCGAGCATCGTGCGCACGGCCTTGATTTGTCGCCCATCACGCGTCGCGTAGTCGGGACCGGAGTAACCCCACCAGTCCCAGCACGCGAAGGGGTTGCTGATCCAGGTCGTCGAACCCCAAGCCGGCCCATAACGGGGGGTCGTCTGCGGATAGAGAATCAACAGTCGGTTGCTGTCGGCCCAGCGTTTGTAGCCGGCGCCGTCGACGAAGCGGCGCCCGACTTGCGCAGCGCTCTGCCGGCAGCCGTGAAAGACGACGTGGACACGACACGACGTTTGCCGGCAGGCACGCGGCACATAGACGTACGCCTCGTCGGCGAGACCGGCGTCGACCGCCTGGCCGCCAACAAAAGGACGTTGGTCGAAGAGCAACGTCTCCCCCTCCGCGGCAGTGGGGACGTTCAGTGGGCCGAGGAGCTGCGCGAGGATTTCGCCGGCCGCGTCGAGATCTCCGCAACGGTTGATGTAGGGCGATTCGCTGCTGTCGCACGCGTTTGCCTGTGGATCGGCGGCGGAAATCATCGCGTGCACGGCGTCCCTCTGCTTGACGTATTGAATCGCGTCGGGTGTTAGCCACAAGGCGTAGTACGCCGCCAGGCGATCCATCACGGGTGTTTTCACAATCGTGTCTTGGCCGCCGGAAAACAGCCATACGCGGCTTCCACGCAGGCCGGAAGTCTGGTCGATGCGCCCGCTACCTGCGGCGGCTTCGGTACGGCTGCGGAGATCCTCGACGGAGGGTAGCGGTGCCCATGAGGAAGGCGACATGCAACGGGTCAGGGCGTGCCAGGTTGAGCCATCGGCGCACGCGTACGGCCCGCCGGCGATGACCCCGGCTCCGCGTACCAAGCGCGAGTGCGCGACGTGAAACTGCACGGCCATGTATCCACCCGAGGAGACGCCGGAAACCGTTAGTCCGCTGAGATCGGCGTCCATCGCCGGCAGGGGCGGTGCGGCTGCCGCCGGTGCCAGCGGATTCAGAAAGGCGAGCAGCGCAGCGAGGCGAAGGGAAATCAAACGCATGAGGGGGCGAAAACGTCAAGCAAGGCGCGCGATCGTCCGTTCCGAGCAAGACCGGCGTGTCCTGTACGAATTGTGGGCAAACGGCACAAGGCGACACCGCGACGCATCTGGATCGTATAGCGTACCGCATGACCAGGTGCCGTGGGTGGCTTGGACCTGGGCCCCAACTGGCTCTAAACTAGGCGCCCGCCTGTTGTCTGACGCGCCTGCTCGGTAAAGCGATGCCCGATTCGTCTGTTGTTCCCGTTTCCAAGTTGCCCGAAGTCAGGACCACCATTTTCACCGTCATGTCGAAGCTGGCGGCCGACTGCGGCGCGATCAATTTGTCGCAGGGATTTCCCGACTTTCAGGCCGATCCCGTGTTGTTCGACGCGACTCTCCGCGCGATGCGTGAAGGACGCAACCAGTACCCCCCCATGGCCGGGATTCCGGAGCTGCGGGCGGCGATCGCCGACAAAGTGGCCGCACTTTACGGCGTGCGCTACGACGCGGAACGCGAGATCACCGTGACGGCAGGAGCGACGCAGGCGATCTTTACGGCCATCGCTGCTTTCGTCGGCGTTGGCGACGAGGTGATCGTTCTTGAGCCGGTTTACGACAGCTACGTGCCGGCGATCGAAACCGTCGGTGGCCGGGCGGTCTACGCGCAACTGACGTTTCCCGACTATCGGCCGGACTGGGAGCAGGTACGCAGCTTGCTGACCGATCGGACGCGGATGATCGTCGTCAACTCGCCGCACAACCCGAGCGGCAGCCTGCTCGACGCCAGCGATCTGGCGTGCCTGGCCGAGCTGACGCGCGACTGCCCGATCGTCGTGCTGGCCGACGAGGTGTACGAGCACATCGTCTTTGACGGAGCGCAACACCACAGTCTCGCGGCGCATCCCGAGCTAGCGTCTAGGAGCGTGATCGTCTCCTCGTTTGGCAAGACCTTCCACATTACTGGCTGGAAGACCGGTTATGTTCTGGCGCCCGGCGACCTGATGGCAGAGTTTCGGAAGATCCATCAGTTCAACGTCTTTACCGTCAACGCGCCGTGCCAGTACGGCATCGCCGACTACCTGAACGACGCTTCGCGCTATCTGCAGCTGGCATCGTTTTACCAAGGCAAGCGCGACTTTTTTCGGCGGCAGCTGCGCGATTCGCGTTTCGAGCTTCTGCCTTGTCGAGGGACTTACTTTCAGCTTGCCGGTTACGGCGCGATTTCCACGCTGCCTGACCGAGATTTTGCGCGTTGGCTGACGCGCGAGGCGGGAGTGGCCGCCATCCCGATCTCGGTTTTCTATCGTGACCGACGCGATGATCGCGTCGTACGCTTCTGTTTCGCCAAGCAGGAGGCGACGCTGGCGGCTGCTGGAGAAAGGTTGCGCGCCCTGTAGGGCTTCCCTGGCGGACGGCTGGAAACTATAATCAGCCGCTTCGCACTGACGCGCGTTCTTCCGGAAAACAACGACCAGGGAGGCTCTCGATGAGCATGCTGCAGGAATTCAAAGAGTTTGCGATGAAAGGCAACGTCATGGATCTTGCCGTCGGCGTGATCATTGGCGGGGCTTTTGGCAAGATCGTCGACTCGGTGGTCGGTGATCTCATCATGCCTTTCGTCGCCTGGGTTATGGGTGGCAAGCTCGATTTCAGCGGCATGTTCCTGGTTCTTGGTACGATTCCCGAGGGGACGCCACGGACGCTCGATGCGCTCAAGAAAGCCCAGGTGCCGATCTTCGCTTATGGCAGCTTCATTACCATTCTGGTCAATTTCATCATCCTCGCCTTCATCATCTTCCTCATGGTGAAGCAGATCAACCGGTTGAAGAAGAGTGAACCCCCGCCGGCGCCAGCGGCGCCTCCCGAACCGGCCGAGGAAGTGCTCCTCTTGCGCGAGATTCGCGACAGTCTGAAAAAGTAGGTCGTCAGGTGAGCTCGGCGCTCACCTGCCTTGTTCACCCAGGACGGCTGGTGGCCGGCGATTGTCGGCGGCGATGACCAGGGTGAGTTGTTCGGGATCAATGTGCTTGCGGAACGCGGCGCTGACCTGTTCGGCCGACAGGGCGGCAATTTTTGCTTCGAAGTCCTTCGAAAACGTCCAGTCACGGTCGAGATCGAGATACGACAACCACTGTGCAGCGACCGACGGATCCTGGGCGCGGCTGATGGCACGTGATTCGAGCAGCCCTTTTTTGGCTTCGGCGACTTCCTGCGCGGTGAAGCCGCTATCGCGAGCCCGCCGGATTTCTTCGAGAATCGCCTGCTCGGCGCGGCTGACGTTCTGCGGCGCTGTCGTTGCCAAGATCGACCAGCTCGACAGCGCCTGGCGACTTCCCATCGACAGTGACGACACGACGCTGTAGCTGATTCCGTCTTTTTGGCGCAGACGGTCCATTAGTCGGCTCGACAAGCCGCTGCCGCCGCCGACGATGGTGTTGGCGACGTACAAGGCAGGGGCATCGGGGTCGTCGTCACGCACCCGGAGGTCGGTTCTGACGCGGACGATGGCGTTCTCCTTGTCCGGTGTGTCAATCAGCACCCGTTTTGCGGCGACCTCCCTGAACTCGCGGTCGACGCGGCTGTAGGGTGCGCGCGACACTTGACGGGGAAACAGGGACGCGATTTCGGCGGCCACTGCGTTCTCGTCGAAGTCGCCGACAATCGCCAACTCGCCGCGCGCGGTTCCGACGAGCTCGCGATGGTAGCCGACGACTTCCTCGCGCGTGGTTTGCTGAACACGTTCTATCCGTTGCGCCAAAGGGAGGTGGTGGCGTGGGTCGTCGGGCGGGTAGGTATTGAAGTGCGTACGCATCGCGTCGGCGCTCAGGTCTTCCGGGTTGTCGAGCTGCGATTGCAGTGCGGTCAGATGTTCTCGCTTGAGCGCTTCAAACTCGCTTTCGGGAAAGGTCGAGTCTTGCAACAGGTGAGCCACCAGTCGCAACGCCGCCGGCAGCTTGTCGCGCGTCGTTTCGAAGTGGGTCAGGCTGCCGCGTATTTTCAGGCGGACGATCTCGTCGGCAATGGCTTGTCGCGTCATCTTGCTCGTGCCGCGGGTCAGCATGGCGATTGCGAGTTGGCCAGCGACGTTGCGCCTGGCGAGTGATTCCCGGTCGCCCCAGCGAAAACTCATCGCGACGTTGACGGTCTTCCCCCGGTTCTTTTTCGGTAGCAGAACGATCCGCAAGGTCTCGACGGTCCGCAGGTGACTGCGATGCGCGAGGTTATCGTGCGTCGGTTCGAAGACTTCGCCGGCATCACCGTCGGTCCGCGCCTGGTAGTTGGCGAGGAGTTCGGAAGCGCGCGGCGACGGCGGGATCACGGCGCGTTGGGGCGCATCGTCAGGCAGGAAGGTCCCGACCACCCGGTTGTCGCGCACGAAGTACTTGCGCGCCGCCGTATCGACGTCGGCGGTGGTAATCCGGTCGAGTTGATCGCGGGCATAGAAGAACAGCCGCCAGTCGCCGAGCGCAAGGTATTCGGAAAGCATGACGGCGAAGGCTTCAGGATCAGCGAGCGCTCGCTCGTGCGCCGTGCGCGATTGCTCGACGGCGCGCGCGAGTTCGGCTGGCGTCGCTCCTTGGCGCGCGAAGCTGTTTTCGACCACCTCGACCAGTTTGTCGCGGACACGCTCGATCGCCACGCCCTGGTTGACGGTCGCACCAAAGACGACAAACCCTGGGTCGCGCGCGTCGACGGTGTAGGCAAAGACGTGTGCGGCGAGGCCGGTCTGCGCGAGTTCGGCGTGCAGACGCCCGTTGGGCGTATCGCCAAGGATTTCGGCGGCCATGCTGACGCCGTCGGCGTCGCGATGCAGGCTCGACGGCGTCCGGTAGGCCAGCGTGACGAGCGGGACTTCGCCCTTGCGGCGGACGACGAACTGGCGTTCGCCGTCCGCCGTTGGCTCTACCGTCCACTGCTCGTGCAGAACGCGAGAAGGCTTTGGCAGACGACCGAAGGTGCTGGCGACCCGCTCGATCGTCTTTTGCTCGTCGATGCGGCCGGCGACGGTGAGGACGGCGTTGTCTGGCTGATAGTGGTGGCGGTAGAAAGCCTTGAGGTTTTCGATCTTGACCTGCTCGATGTCGCTGCGGGCGCCGATCGTGTTGTTGCCGTAGTTGTGCCAGTCGTAGAGCAGCGACTGCATGCGTTTCATCATCACGCTCGCCGGGTCGTTCTCACCCATCTCGAACTCGTTGCGGACAACGGTCATCTCGGTGTCGAGGTCCTTGCGGGCAATATGCGAATTCACCATCGAGTCCGCGATCCAGCTCAGCGCCCAGCGCACGTTGTCGTCGTTGGCGGGGAATGTCAGATAGTAATTCGTGCGATCGAGCCAGGTCGTCCCATTGATCTGAAAGCCGCGTGCCTTGAACTCCCGCGCCGGGTCGGGAAAGTTTTTCGAGCCCTTGAAGATCAGATGCTCGAGGAGATGGGCCATGCCGGTTTCGCCGTAGCTCTCGTGGCGCGAGCCGACGAGATAGGTGATGTTGACTGTGACCGTCGCTTTGGCGGCGTCAGGAAAGACGATGAAACGGAAACCGTTGCCCAGTGCATACTCGCTGACGCCCTCGACGGTATGCAGCTTGCTGACCCCGGGCGGCAACTTGAGCGACGCGGTGTCCGCGACTGCCGGGACGAAACTCAAGGCCAGCCAACAGAGAACGGTTTGCGCGGTCCTCAGCCACCGGTACATGTCCACCTCTCCGAAAAAGAAATCGCCGCCCCAGAACCGATTCTCCCGCGGCGTCGTACGCCGGTTCGCTGGGCGAGTGATTATAGGCCGGCTGAAAAAGAAACGGCCCGCACAGAGGGAGGGGCTGTGCGGGCCGGAGGGTCGTCACTGAGGCACGGGGGAGGGGGAGGAGAAAGTGCATCAGCGACGGAGTGCACGATAGCGAATCCCGGAGCGCCGATCTGTTGCCCGTTTGTCCGGCTTGTGTAACCGGTTGTGATGTGGTCGGCGCTTTGCCAGATCGTCATTGCCAAAGGGCGCCTATTGCCTTTTGCAGCGGACAACTGGCATCATGGGCCGTCACATTCGGCGTGCAGGAGTCTTGTCGGCCTCTCGACCGCCGAAGTTGTGGCAGAGGAACTCGGAGAAGAAAGGAGCACGGAATGAGTCAGGAGACGGACGATCTCGGTTTGGCAATGGTGGTTCTCGAACGCCTGGAGAAGGAGCGTTTGCCGCGCGCTCTCGACCTCAAGGCAAAAGTGGACTCGGGTCAGTTGCTGGATGACCTTGACATCGGCTTTTTGGAAAGAGTGTTTGCCGATACCGAGGACGCCAAACCGTTTCTGGCTCGACATCCCGAATATCAGGAACTGGCGACGAGAATGGCGCGCTTGTACGAAGAGATTACCGCGAAGGCACTGGCCAACGAGCAGGCACAGACCTAAGCATTCGCTGCCCCGCCGGGGCCGATGTCGAGAGGAGAAGGATCATGGATTTCAATTACGAGGAATGTACGCCGCGTGCCCATCGTGGTGGACAGCTTTACCAGCTGCGGGTCTCGGAGCTGCACCCGACGCAATGCGGCGTCGGTCTTGACGAGGTGAACGCGAAGGCGGAGTCGATGCGCAACAAGAGCCGGGACGACCTCATCGCTTATCTGATCACGCACCCGGTGCCGATCGTCATTGGCAACGACGACAAGTACTACCTGACCGATCATCACCATTTGGCACGCGCGCTCTGGGATGCCGCGAAAGACAAGAACGAGGCCGGGATTGACACCGGCAACGCGCGGGTGGTGGTCGAGGTGTTGTACAACTGGAGCGTTCTCAAGGACTACAATTTCTGGAAGGCGATGCACGACAACGCCTGGGTCTTTCTGTTTGATCACACGGGTGGAGGGCCCATCCAGCCGGACGCGCTGCCGAAGCACGTCAAGGACCTGCGCAACGATCCGTACCGGGGCCTCGCTTGGTATGTGCGCACGCATTTTGGCTACGAGAAATCCCAGGCGGACTTCGCCGAGTTTCAATGGGCGCAGTACTTTCGCATGCGGATGATCCTCGACAAGGGGGTGCTCCGTAATGAGGTCAACAATGTTGACATCCTGATTTCCGAGATGAAGGACGAGGATCGGCAGGCGATCATTGATGAGGCGGTGCATCTTGCCAGCCTGCCCGAGGCGGCAGGATTGCCCGGTTACGTCGGCTCGGGCGGCTGAGATGGCTTAGGTCAAGGTAAGCGCGGGAAGCTCCGCCGCTTACCCGTGAGGCTGCGTGCAATGGTCCCGTGGCGACGTGAGCGACGTAAGCGACGTAATGCCGGACTGCCCGCCGCAGATTGCGGGCCGTCGCCGGATTCTGGGAAGACGTCATGAACCTCGCCCGTACGCTCGCAGATCGCCGCTTTCCGGTGGATCGTGCGCACTTGATTGGGCAACTGCGCGAAATACTGCCGGAGACGGCCGTGCTCGTTGAAGAAGAGGATCTACGGCCGTATGAATGCGACGGCCTGACGGCGGTTCGGCAGTTACCGTTGATCGTCACCTTGCCGGATAGCGAAGCGCAGGTGCAGGCGATCCTCAGAATCTGCCACCGGCTGAAAGTGCCGGTCATTGCGCGGGGGGCGGCGACCGGTCTTTCCGGGGGCGCAACGCCGCATCCGGACGCGGTCGTGGTATCGCTTGTTCGCCTGAAGAAAATTCTTCGCGTCGATCCGTGCTCACGGACGGCCGTGGTCCAGCCCGGCGTACGCAATCTGGCGGTTTCCGAAGCGGCGGCGGTGCATGGTCTGTACTACGCACCTGATCCGTCGTCGCAGATCGCGTGTACGATCGGCGGCAACGTGGCCGAGAATTCGGGCGGTGTGCACTGTCTGAAGTATGGATTGACGGTGCACAACGTCCTGCGCGTGCGCGGACTGACGGTCGAAGGCGAGGTCGTTGAAATCGGTGGTGCCGCTCTTGACGCGCCGGGGTACGATCTGCTGGCTTTGGTTAACGGTTCCGAAGGGCTGCTGGTCGTGATTACCGAGGTGACGGTCAAACTGACGCCGAGGCCCGAAACGGCGCAGGTGGTGATGGCCTCGTTTGACGACGTGCGTCAGGCTGGCGACGCGGTGGCCAGCATCATCGCTGCCGGCATCGTTCCAGCCGGACTGGAGATGATGGACCGGAAGGCAATTCAGGCGGTCGAGCCCTACGTTAACGCGGGCTACGATCTGGAAGCGGCAGCGGTCCTGCTGTGCGAGTCTGACGGTACGCCGGAGGAAGTCGGCGAAGAGATCGCTCGCATGGCCGCGGTACTCGAGGGGAGCGGAGCGACCAGTCTGCGCGTTTCGACGAGCGAAGCCGAGAGACTTCGTTTCTGGGCTGGACGCAAGGCGGCGTTCCCGGCGGTCGGACGGATGACTCCCGACTATCTGTGTATGGACGGCACGATTCCGAGGAAGCGCTTGGCCGAAATGCTGGCTGCGATCAATGACCTCTCGGAAAAGTACCGCCTCCGCTGCGCCAACGTCTTTCACGCCGGCGACGGCAACTTGCACCCCTTGATCATGTACGACGCGAATCAGGCCGGCGAAATCGAACGTGCTGTTGCTTTTGGCGCCGAGATTCTGGAGCTGTCGGTGCGTTTTGGCGGCACGATTACGGGCGAGCACGGCGTTGGCCTGGAGAAGATTCTGCTCATGGCCGAGCAGTTCAGCGAAGCCGAGATTGCCGCTTTCCATCGCCTGAAGGCGGCGTTCGACGAGTATGGCCTGCTCAATCCGGGCAAGGGAGTGCCGACGCTGGCGCGCTGCCGCGAGTACACGCAGGCGCGCACCGGACTCTCGGTTGCCGTCTCGCTCTGACGATCGTTGCTCGGAGCCGGCGCAATGGACGCTCTGATCGACGAATGGCGCCAGCGCATCCGCGAAGCGGTGTCTTCCGGCATTCCGCTGGCGATTCGCGGCGGTGGCAGCAAGGCGTTCTATGGCGAGCCGGAGCAGGGTGGGCCGCTGCCGGTCGGCGCGTGTCGGGGAATCGTTGCTTACGAACCCACCGAGCTGGTGGTCACGGTGCGCGCCGGTACGCCCTTGCGCGACCTGGCGGCCGCGTTGGCAGACGAAGGTCAGGCGCTGGCCTTTGAACCCCCGCATTTTGGGTCGACAGCGACCGTCGGCGGGATGCTGGCGAGCGGCTTGTCCGGACCACGTCGGCCGGCCGCGGGCGCGGTTCGTGATTTCGTGCTCGGCGTCAAGGTGCTCGACGGTCGCGGCGACGTGCTCTCGTTTGGTGGCCGAGTGATGAAAAACGTTGCCGGTTACGACGTGGCGCGGTTGATGGCTGGGAGCCTCGGAACGCTCGGCGTCGTGCTGGAGGTGTCGCTGAAAGTTCTGCCGACGCCAGCAGCAGAAAAGAGCGTCGTCTTTTTCCTGGACGAGGCTACAGCGCTGGCGCGACTCAACGAGTGGGGCGGGCGGCCGCTGCCCATTTCGGCTTCGGCCTGGCACGACGGTCAAATGACCGTTCGCCTGTCCGGGGCCGCAGCAGCCATCGACGCCGCGCACAAAAAGCTCGGTGGCGATCTGCTTGGCGACGACGATGCCGCGTCGTTCTGGCGGTCCGTACGCGAACAGGAGCAGGACTTTTTTGCCGGCGACGAGGCGCTCTGGCGCCTGTCGCTCCCGTCTACCGCGGCACCGCAGCGTCTTGGTCGGACGTTCATCGAATGGGGTGGGGCGCAGCGCTGGCTGCGTGGCGGCGAACCGGACGCCGTGCGGGCGGCGGCCGCCAACGCCGATGGGCACGCCACCCTGTTTCGTGGGGACCCGGGACTGAAGCGCTCAGCGGGTGTCTTTCAGCCGTTGTCAACGCCGCTGGCGGGCATCCATCGCCGTCTGAAGGCGGCTTTCGATCCGCACGGAGTGTTCAACCGCGGCCGCCTGTATCCGGACTTTTGAGCGTTACCGATCATGCAGACGACGCTTGCCGATTTCATCAAGGATACGGCGATTGGCCGAGAGGCCGATGCCATTTTGCGCAGCTGCGTGCATTGTGGTTTTTGCACTGCCACCTGTCCGACGTTTCAACTGTTAGGCGACGAACTCGACGGGCCACGCGGCCGCATCTATCTGATCAAGGAGATGCTCGAGGGGCAGCCGGTGAGTAAAAGAACCCAAACTCATCTTGACCGCTGCCTGAGTTGTCGTTCGTGTGAGACCACGTGTCCGTCCGGTGTCCGTTATCATCGCCTGCTCGAAATTGGTCGTCAGGTGCTCGACGAACGCGTGCCGCGTTCTCTGACCGACCGTGCGATGCGATTCCTGCTCTGCGAAGCCTTGCCGAGACGCTGGGTCTTCAAGCCGGCGGTCCGCCTTGGACAGTGGTTGCGACCCCTGTTGCCGGCAGCGCTTGCTGGCAAGGTGCCGGCCGCGGCAGGGAGTGACTCCGGTCCGTGGCCGGCCCCGGCGGGACATCGGCGGCGGCTGGTGGCGCTGGCCGGTTGTGTGCAGCCGATCCTGGCGCCGAACACCCATGCGGCGCTGGCACGCGTTCTGGATCGGCTGGCGATCGAACTGGTTGTAGTTCCCGCCGCCGCTTGCTGCGGCGCCTTGCGCTATCACCTCAACGCCCGCGAAAAAGGGCGCCAGGACATGCGACAGGTGATCGACGCCTGGTGGTCCTTGCTCGTTGGCGGACAGGTCGAGGGGTTTGTCATGACCGCGTCGGGTTGTGGCGAACACGTTCGGGCGTATCGCGAAGTGTTCAAGGACGATCCGGCGTACGCAAAAAAAGCGGAACGCATCTCAGCGCTGACGCGCGACGCCTGCGAGGTACTCGCCGACGAACGCGACCGTCTCCGCGAGTTACTGGGGTCAGCCGGGGCATTCGGCGGCCAGCGGGTGGCTTTTCATTCACCCTGCACCCTGCAGCACGGACAACAGCTGCGTGGCGTCGTCGAGAGTCTGTTGACCGATGCCGGCTACCAACTCGTTGCGGTTGCCGATGCGCACCTCTGCTGCGGGTCAGCCGGCACCTATTCGATCACTCAGCCCGAGCTGGCCAACCGCTTACGCGACGACAAGCTGGCGGCACTCACCGCCGATTCGCCGACCGTGCTGGTCACTGCCAACATCGGATGCCAGATGCATCTGCAGGGCGGCAGCACTTTGCCTGTTCGACACTGGATCGAACTCATCGACGAGCGACTCCGTGGCGGCAGGTGATCACGGCGAATGCCCTGCCACGTCGGCCGACGAACCCTCGGCGACTGAAAACGGCGACGAGCAGCGGCCATTCCACGGTCAGGTGCCCGAGCATTTCAATCTCGCCGTTGACGTCTGTGGTCGCTGGGCAGGCGAGCGTGGCCGGTTGGCGCTCTATTGCGAGGACGCCGGTGGGCGGCGCGCGGCGTACAGTTTTTGGGACATTCAACAGCAGGCCAACCGTCTGTCCAATGTGCTCGCCGCGCTCGGAACACTGCCGGGCGATCGGGTCGCGGTCTCACTGCCGCAGTCGGTGGAGTACGCGATCGCCTTGGTCGCCGTCTGTCAGATGGGCGCGTTGCTGGTGCCGCTGCCGAGGCGCATGGCGCCACCGCTCATCGTGCGCCGTCTGCGCGACACTGGCGCCCACATTCTCATCGCGGCGGCGGCGGGTCTCGACGCTGTCCAGTCGGTGCGTCGTGAACTGGACGCCTTGCGACATCTGATCGGCGTCGGCTGCGGACTTGCCGGCGACGTTTGTCGGTGGTCCGCCGTACTCGAGCATGCCTCTCCACGCTACTCGCCGCGGCGCACCCTGGCCGCCGACGCAGCAATGATCGTCGGTCCTGACGGCGACGACGAAAAGACGCCCGGTACTGTGCTCGCGCACCGTACCCTGTTCGGTGCGGTCAGCCGTTTTCTCGAAGGGCATGCCCCGTTTCCACTCGCCGGCGATCTTGTCTGGTCGCCGGCGGACTGGGCGGGCAACCCCGGGCTGTGGGGCGTGGTCCTGCCTACCTGGCATTTTGGCGCACCGCTGCTGGCTTACGACGGTCACGTCGACGCGTGCCAGGCGCTGACTTTGCTTGATCGTTGCGGGGTGCGCAACGCCTTGCTGCCGACCGCTTTGCTGCGGGCGATGATGAACCAATCGGTGGCGCCGCAGGCGACGCATGACCTCGACCTGCGCACCGTCGTCAGCGTTGACGGCGAAGTCGCCGACGACGTCGCGCGGTGGACGCTGGAGACGTTCGGTGCACGCCTGAGCCGAGGATCGATGGAACGCTGGTTGGCGAAGTAGTCAGCCTACTTTATGCGGCGCGCCGGTGGCTCAGCGAAGCTACTCACAGCCAGCGTGCAAGCATCTCGTAGAGCTCGGTCTGCTTGAACGGCTTGGCGATGAAGTCGCTCATTCCCGCCTTCAGGCAGCGATCGCGATCGCCTTCGAAGGCGTTGGCGGTGAGCGCAATGATCGGCAGCGGCGCGGTACCCTTGCTCTCCGGCTCGCTTTCGCGCGCCCGGATTACTCGGGTCGCTTCAAAGCCGTCAATATTCGGCATCTGGCAGTCCATGAGAATGACGTCGAAACGCTGAGCGGCGGTCATTGCGATGGCCTGCTCACCGTCAACAGCGACACTCACCTGCAAGCCGAAGCGACGCAGGAAGGCTTCTGCCACCATACGATTGACGCTATTGTCCTCGACCAGCAGGACATGACCATTGAGTGTTTGCAAGGTTGACTCCGTGACAGTAGGGAGTGGTTGAGGCGCCGGTAGCTCGCCCGCGCTCAAAGGGACGACGAACCAGAACGTCGAGCCGCCGCCGGGTGTGCTGTCGACGCCAATCTCGCCGTGCATCAGGGTGACGATCTGGCGAGCAATGGCGAGACCGAGTCCGGTGCCGCCGTAGCGACGGCTGTCAGAGTCATCGGCTTGGGCAAAAGCGTCAAATACCCGCGTGCACTCGCCCGCCGCCAGCCCTGGACCGGTATCGTTCACCACGAAGCGGATACGGTTGTCGAGGTCACGGCTGACCAGCAAGGCGACGCCGCCAGTTTCGGTAAATCGAATCGCGTTGGCGACGAGATTGGTCAGCACTTGACGCAGGCGTGGCAGGTCCCCGTCGACGGCGAGCGGAACGTCGGCCGCGACCTGCAGGGTCAGCGTCAGCCCCTTGGCCGCCGCGGGTACAGCAAACGCTTCGACCAGGTCACCGAGCATCGCCTGCAGGTCAAAAACGGCGTTGCGAAGCTCGAGCCGGCCGGCCTCGATCTTCGAAACGTCGAGAATGTCGTTGATCACGTCCAGCAGATCCTGGCCCGAACGGTAAAGCGTTTCCAGACGCTGGTGCTGGACTTCCGAGAGCGGGGAGGCAAGCAGCAATTCGGCGATGCCCAGCACGCCGTTCATCGGCGTCCGGATCTCGTGACTCATGTTGGCCAGGAAGCGTGATTTGGCCCGGTTTGCAGCTTCGGCGGCGTCGCGCGCTTCGCTGAGTTGCAGGCGCAGACGGATCGACTCGATCGTCATGCGCTCGAAGCGCCGAGCATTGGCGAGGGCGATGTAAAGGAAAAGAAAAATGGCCGTCCCGGTGAGCTGCAGCCCGCCAACACCGGAAGCGAGAAGCACGGCGGCCATCGGTAGCAGGGTGCCCCCGGCGAGAGGAACGAAAGACCAGAAATAGGGCGACAGACTGAACATGCCGGTGGCGGCGACGCCCACCAGATAGAGTCCGATGAAGAACTGCGTCGCCTCGCCGGGGGGCGGCAATAGCGCTGTGCCGCAGACGCCCCAAACGCTACCGGCAGCGATCGTACCGGCGACGAAGCGCTGCTTCCAGGGTGTCACCGCGTCGGCGGCTGGGGCGGCACGGCGATAAACGCGAATCAGCAGATAACGCGCGCCGGTAACGAGGTGGTGAAACAAATACCAGCCGAGCAACCACGCGCGCGGCGCCGAAGTCCAGAGGACGGCGACGACCAGCGTTGAGCCGATCATTGACATGGTCAGGGTGTGGGGCGTCAGCCGGTAAACCAGGTCGATTTGCTCGGCAAAGATGCGGTTTTCGAGCGTGGCCGCTGCCGACTTGTCTACGGCGTCCATCCGAATCGTTTCAGCAAGAGCGCCGTTTCGCAAAGCGGAAGGCCCATCACGCCCGAGTAGCTGCCGGCAAGATGCGCGACGAACATGCCGGCACGCCCTTGAATTCCGTAGCCTCCCGCCTTGTCCATCGCCTCGCCGGTGGCGATGTAGCGAGCGATTTCGTCGTCGTCGACCACCCGAAAGCGAACCTCGCTGACCGAAATGGCTTCCAGATGACGTTCTTCCCAGGTTACGGCGACCGCTGTCAGAACGCGGTGCGTCCGGCCGGAAAGACGTTTCAGGAGGCGCTCTGCTTCGTCGATGCTCGTCGGCTTGCCGATCAACTCGCCGTCCACGTCCACGGTCGTGTCCGCGGCAAGCACCGGTTGCGAACGCAGTCGGCGCCACTGCACGATGCGCCAGCCATGCTCTGCCTTGCGCCGGGCGATGCGCTGTATGTAGGCCATCGGCTCTTCGTTTCGAAACGGGGTCTCGTCGAGTTCCAGCGCATCCCGCGGTGGCTGGCGCAGGAGCAGGGTATCGAAGCCGACACCGATCTGATGCAGTAGGTCGCGGCGGCGCGGACTGCGGGAAGCGAGATGAATCCGAAGCGGTTGGGCGGCGGTCGTCACTCAACCCTCGCGGTGATAAGGGTGCTGGCGAAGAATGCTGAAGGCCCGGTAAAGCTGTTCGCAGAGAACGAGGCGGCTGAGGGCGTGCGGCAGTGTCAGGCTGGAAAGGCGAATCAAGGCCTGCGCCTGCTGCTTCAGCGAGGCGTCAACGCCGTCGGCGCCGCCGATGACGAACGCCGTCGCGCCACCGGCACGCAGCCATCCGGACAAGCGTCCGGCAAGCGCCAGGGTCGTCAGATCCTCCCCCTTTTCATCGAGGACGATCATCCGGTCGTAGCCATTGAGTGCCGACAGCAGTCGCGTCCTTTCCGTCGCCAGGAGCTGCTCGCGCGTCTTGTTGCCGCGCGTCGCCGGCTTGATTTCGACGATCGCCAGGGGCAGTTCGCGGGGCATGCGCTTGACGTACTCGTCGCAGCCCTGGCTAACCCACTCTGGCGGCCGGTGTCCGACGGCAAGGACGGTGAGTCGCACGGAACGCGTCGCCTCACCGCCGCTCGAAGCCGCCGGCCTCGACGGTCGCCGCCCGGCGCGCGCGCAGCGGGCCCTTGCCGCCCCACAGTTCCTCCAGGTTGTAGTAGCTGCGCACGGCTGGTTGCATGACATGCACGATGAGGTCGCCGAGGTCGACCAGAATCCACTCGCCGACTTCTTCTCCCTCGCATGAAAGGACGTCGCCACCGGCGGCGCGGACCTTGTCCTGGACGTTGCGCGCCAGCGACTTGACTTGCCGGTTCGAGTCGCCGCAGGCGATGACCATGCGTTCGAACAGAGCCGTCAGTCGGCTGGTGTCGATCACCTCGATGTCGCGGCCTTTGATGTCTTCGAGCGCGTCGACGACAACTTTTTCCAGTTGCGCAAGTTTCATCGGCAAGTCAATTCTCCTGGTAATGGCACGGCTGGGCACGGCTGGGCACGGCTGGCACGCTATCGATGGCGCCGCCGAGAATGCTCGGCGGCTTCTTCCACAGCGTCTCACGCATCGCTGCCGCCGGTGACGAACACCTCGCGGTAACTGACGTAGAAACTGGCAAAAACGGTCGGCGCCAGCACCAGGATGATCAGGATCATCGCCAGCGAGGTGGCGAGTCCGGCGCTTTCCGGCAGCACGGCGGCGAGCACTCCGATGACGACCATCGGCAGCAACAGGGCGACGAGCAGCAGCGCGAGCGAATAGGTGAGGAAGGCGCGCCAATTGCGCGCGCAGGCAAAGAAGCTGAAGAACAGCGCCTTGCCGGCTGAAAAGCCATGCCATCCGCAAAGCACCGGCGCGTACCAGTAGGCCATCATCACCGGGCAGAGCAAGGCAAGCGCAATCTGGGCGGCGGACAACAGGTCGCCGCCGGCCAGCAATTCGGCTTCCGGCTTGTCGGCGAGCAGCAGTAGTCGTAACAGCGCGCCGCCATCGGCAAGCGAGGAGACGAACAGAATGAGGGTGATCGCCACCAGATAAACGCCACCGAGCGTCAGCAACGGGCGCAGATGTTGGTGAAAGCCGGAAAACAGGAGTTGGGGCGTGACCGGTCGGCCGTTCTCGATGTTGCGGCAAGCGTTCATCAAGCTGACTGAAAACGCCGGGATGCACAGCGTGCTGACGATCGTGCCGGCGACGGGAATCATGTTGACGATGCCCATCAACAACCAGTAGCTGACGATCAGAAAGGTCAGCATCACGTGGTTGCGCCGAAACAGGCGGAAACCCTCGGCCAGCCAGCGCCAGCCGTGAGCGGCGGAAAGCGTCAGTGCTTGCATGGTGTCAAAGCGTTCAAGTAGTCAGAAAAATGTCGCGGTACGACGCATAAACGGTCCCCGCGACGACCGGGCCAAGCACCAGCAGGCCGAGGCCAAAAGGCAGGACGGCGAAAAAAGTGGCGATCAGCAGCAGCAGTCCGAGGACGAGGAAGGTCGTGAAGTTTTTCAGCCAAGCCTGGAAACTGGCTTTCAGCGCAGCCACCGGCGCCATGTCGTTAAAGAGGACGAGGGCCGGCGCGAACCACATCGCCATGGTCAGTGGAATGGACAGCAGCAGCCAGAGCAGGCCGCCGACGAGAAAGCCACCGGCGGCGAGCACGAGGCCGAGCGGGTTGCCCATCGCCAGGCCGCCCACGACGCCACCGCCGGCGAAGAGCACGACGAGCAGCGCGATGACCCACACGGCGACCAGATAGACGACGCCGAGCATCAGCAATTCCCCGGTCTTCTGCTGGAAACCGGCGAACAGGTCGGCGACGGTGAACGGCTGCTCGTTGGCGATCTTGCGGCAAGCGACGAGCAGTCCGGCGGCGAGCAACGGGGTCAGCAACTGGGCGACGATTCCGCCGAGGAAGGGAACGATCGAAACGCCGATGAAGGCGATGACGACGATCAGCATCATCGCCAGCCAGTTCCCGGGATTGACCACGAAGGCCGCCCATCCTTCGCGAAACCACTGGAAGAGGTTGCCTATTTCGACTTGGCGGCTGGCGCCGTCGAAAGCCGGGGCGGGTATCGGAAAGCGGTCTTGGTCCATGATCGAGAGCAGCCAGAGGTTCGCAGCGGCTAACCGGAGATTATCGGCGAGGCGGCGGCGCGGTGGTTGAACAGAATCTTTCGAAAGACTTCTGGGTCACGCTGCGTGACCAGGTTGCCGGGTCTTGGCAGATAGCAGTCGTACAGCCGCGACAGCCAGAAGCGTAAGGCTGCCGCCCGGAGCAGTGTCGGCCAAGCTGACCGCTCAACCGGCAGCAAGGGGCGACACGCGTCGTACGCGGCAAGCAGAGGCGCCGACCGTTCGTCGTCCACATGCCCGTCGCCGGTCGTGCACCAATCGTTGACCGTAACCGCGAGATCAAACAGCCAATCGTCGACGCCGGCAAAGTAGAAGTCGACGACGCCACTGATGCGATCGCCAAGAAACAGTACATTGTCGCGAAAGAGATCCGCGTGGATGACGCCTCGAGGCAGGTCAAGCGGCCGGGCGTGGCGCTGATGGCACAACTCGTCTGCAAGCAGGGACGCGTCGCTGGGAGTCAGCCGTGCCATGACCTGTTCGGCGACCGCAACGCACCACGAGGTGTCGCGCAGATGGTGCAGCGGTGCCGGACAAGTCGCTGCGGCCAGATGGAGATCGGCCAAGAACGTGCCGACGGCGGCGCACTGGGTTGGCGTCGGCTGCCGCACCGCTGCGCCGGGAAGCCGGCTGACGATGACCGCCGGTTTGCCGACAAGCTTCGTCACGTATTCCTGGCGGTGGTTGGCGAGCGGCGCCGGGCAGGGGATGCCGCGGCTCGCCAGATGCGCCATCAAGCGGGTGTGGAAGTCGATCGCTTCACCGCTCGCTTGTTCGACGATCGTCAACACGTACTCGCCGGTTGCGGTAGCGAGATAAAAGTTTGAATTCTGGACTCCCTCGGCGATCTCTTCGATCCGGCGCAAGTGTCCCAGGGGGTAGCCCGCCAACCAGGCGGTCAGCTCCTCCGGCGGCGGACGGGTGAACACCGACATCGCGGTCAGGACACCCCAGGCGACGCGTGCGACGGTCTCGCCATGCGTTCAGAACGTGCCGATCACCCACTGCGGGACGGCGACGTCGGCGTTGCCCATCGTCTCCTGCGTGAAGTTGCCGTCGCCCTGGCGGTCGATGAGCCAATAGGGAATGCCGTTCGCCGGGGTGACTTTGACCCGATACAAGCGACCGTTGATGCGATGCTCCTCGATCGTGTCGCCTTCGCGTTTCCGGATCGTCACCTGCGGTTCAAGCGCGGCGTCCATCGGCGCCATGTCGGGTGGTGGCGGGGGTACGGCGGGCAGCGGTTGCAGGTTGGTCGTGTTCTGAGCCAACGCTGCGTTGGCAGTCAGGGCGAAAACGGCGAGGGCGACGGCAAGGGCAGTCTGGCGACGCATGCAAGGTCCTTCGGAAAAGTCGAACGATCGGCGGGAAGTTGACCGCCCGATTGTAGTACAGTTTGTCGGCTAACCCGCTCGCCAGCCCGCGCCGCCGGGGTCGCCGGGCCAGGTAGCTGTCGGCGCGTGCGGTGCAAGCCGTTGTTTTTTTCCTCTCCTGTCCATGGTCTGCCGATGCCCACGCTGCTCCTGGTCGACGGTTCCTCGTATCTCTATCGTGCTTTTCACGCGCTACCCGATCTGCGGACGACGCAGAACGAGCCGACCGGTGCGCTGCATGGCGTGCTCAACATGCTGCGCCGGCTGGATGCCGACTATCGTGCCGCCGACGTCGCTTACAAGGCGTGCGTCTTCGACGCCCGCGGCAAGACGTTTCGTGACGACTGGTATGCCGAGTACAAGGCCAATCGACCGTCGATGCCTGAGGATCTGGCACGCCAGATCGAGCCGCTGCAGGCGGCGATCGCCGCGCTCGGCTGGCCGCTGTTGATCGTCGACGGAGTCGAAGCGGACGACGTGATCGGGACCTTGGCGACGCAGGCAGCCGCTGAGGGGGTCGAGGTCGTCGTGTCCACCGGCGACAAGGATCTGGCACAACTCGTCGGCCCGCGGGTGAAGCTGATCAACACGATGACTAGCGAGACGCTCGACGTCGCCGGCGTGCACACCAAGTTCGGCGTACCGCCGGAACGGATTGTCGATTATCTGGCGCTGGTCGGTGACGCGGTCGACAACGTTCCGGGGGTCGACAAGGTTGGGCCGAAGACCGCGGTCAAGTGGTTGACCCAGTACGGGTCGCTCGACGGCGTCATCGCCGCTGCCGGCGAGGTGCCGGGTGTGGTGGGTGACCGGCTGCGCAAGTCGCTCGATTTCCTGCCGCTGGCCCGACGTCTGCTGAGCGTTCGTTGCGACCTCGATCTGCCGCTGACGCTGCCTGAACTGGCGCCGCGGCCCACCGACCGTGAGCGCCTGGTTGAACTGTTTACGCGCTACGAGATGCGTTCGTGGCTGCGCGAGGTCTCTGGCGAGCCGTCAACTCCGGCCGTGGACGTCTCTGCCCCGCCGGCGCGTCAACCCAGCGACGGCAGCCACCGTGAGGGCTATCGCACGCTCGGCGACTGGTCGGCCTTTGTCGATTGGCTGAGCAAGATCGAGCACAGCCCGCTGACCGCGCTCGATACCGAGACGACCAGCCTGGACCCCTTGGCGGCTCGCCTGGTCGGTATCTCTTTCGCCGTGGCCGCGGGCGACGCCGTCTATCTGCCGCTCGCGCACGACTATCCGGGGGCGCCGTCGCAGCTCGCGAGCAGTGACGTTCTGGCGCGCCTGAAACCGTGGCTCGAGTCGTCGGCGCACGCCAAGATCGGCCAGCACCTCAAGTACGACCAGCACGTCTTCGCCAATCATGGCATTCGTCTGGCGGGCGTCGAGCACGATACCCTGCTGCAATCGTACGTCCTCGAGTCAGGCAAGGAAGGCGTGCGTGGCCACGACCTCGGACAACTGGCGACGCGTCACCTCGGTCTGCCGACAATCGCCTACGAGGAACTGTGTGGGAAAGGGGTCAACCAGATCGGCTTCTCGCAGGTCGCGATCGATCGGGCGACGGCCTACGCTGCTGAAGACGCCGACGTCTGTCTGCGCCTGCACGAGGTCCTTTATCCGCAGATCGCTGCCGACCCCGGTCTGCGCCGGGTCTACGAAACCATCGAGATGCCGGTTCGGGAAGTGCTTTTTGCCATGGAACGCTGCGGCGTGCTGATTGACACGCACTTGCTGCGCGAGCAGAGCGACGAAATCGGTCGCCGCCTGCTCGAACTCGAAGCGCGTGCGCACGCCGCTGCCGGTCAGCCGTTCAACGTCAACTCACCGAAGCAGCTGGCCGAAATCCTGTTCGACCAGCTCGGTCTCCCGGTCAAGAAGCGGACACCGTCGGGAACCCCGTCGACCGACGAGGAAGTGTTGTCCGAACTTGCCCTGGACTATCCGCTGCCCAAGATCCTGCTCGAAGCGCGGCAGCTCGCCAAGCTCAAGGGAACCTACAACGACAAGTTGCCGAAGATGGTCAACCCGGTGACCGGTCGCGTGCATACCAGTTACGCGCAGGCGGTGGCGGTGACCGGACGTCTGGCGTCGAGCGAGCCCAACCTGCAGAACATCCCGGTGCGGACGGCGGAGGGACGGCGTATCCGTGCGGCGTTCATCGCCCCGCCGGGGAGTTCGATCGTCTCTGCCGACTACTCACAGATCGAGCTGCGCATCATGGCGCATCTCTCACAGGACACGCGTCTGCTGCAAGCTTTCGCCTCCGGAGAGGATGTGCACCGGGCGACGGCGGCGGAGATCTTCGGCGTGCGACCGGACGAGGTGGGCCCTGACCAGCGGCGGGTGGCCAAAGTGATCAACTTCGGCCTGATCTACGGCATGAGCGCTTTCGGTCTCGCTCGCCAGCTTGACCTCGAACGCGGCGCCGCCCAGGCCTACATCGAGCGCTACTTCGCGCGTTACCCCGGCGTCGCCCAGTACATGGCGACGACCCGCGAAACGGCGCGCAGTCAAGGTTACGTCGAGACAGTCTATGGGCGTCGCCTTTGGCTGCCGGAAATTCGTTCGAGCCAGGTGGCACGGCGTCAGGCCGCGGAGCGGGCCGCGATCAACGCGCCGATGCAGGGTTCAGCCGCCGATCTGATCAAGTCGGCGATGATCGCCGTGTTCCGCTGGCTTGACCGCGAACAGTTGCAGACGCGACTCTTGCTGCAGGTGCACGACGAACTCGTGCTCGAAGTGCCGGACGCCGAGCTGACGCGCGTGCGCCGCGAGCTGCCGGCGCTGATGACCACTGTTGCCGACCTGCGCGTGCCGCTGCTCGTCGAGGTCGGTGTGGGCGCCAACTGGGACCAGGCGCACTGAAGCGGCATGGGGTACCGCTCGTTTAAGCCGTTGGCGGCGAGACGATCGCTGTCGCGCTACCTGCTCGGCACACTGGCCATTTTGCTGCTGGCAGGCTGTGGCGGTTCGCGTAGCACACTGGCCGTCTACCAGAACGAACGTTTCGAGGCGAGCGAGACTTTCTCCCGACTCTTCGACGCCAGCGTCGAGGCGACCTGCGAAGCCGCACGTCGCGCCCTGCTCAGCCAGGGCTATCTGGTGAACACGGCGCGTCGCGATTTTGTCAGTGCGACCAAGCATTTTCAGCCGGAAGGCGAGGTGCACGTGCAGATCGTCTTTCACGTCGTCTGCGCCGCGGAAAGCGGGGCCGAGGCCGTGACGACGGCCTATGTCAACGCGATCCAGGACCGTTATGCGCTGAAGAAGAACCCCAACTCGGCGAGCGTCGGCGTCGCCGCCTTCGGGTCGCTGTCGATACCGCTCGCGGCGAGCGAAGACTCGCTGGTCAAGGTGGCGAGTGAAACGATTCCCGCCGGCCCCTTCTACGACCGTTTCTTCGCCTCGATGCAGCGTCACGTGACGCAGCCCTCCGGCGACGGTGATTCCGCCGGAATTTCGTCTGCCAAGGGTGACCCAAGATCGACGCCGCCTGGGAAAGCGGAAGACTGACCCGACCGAGGGAACTTTCCCCGAAATCCTGCGCGATCTCGCCGTCGAGTGGGCCAATCAGTCCTGGAGCCTTTTTTGTCCCAACAAACGGGGCCACCATTGCCGGACGCGTCACCCGCGGTTCGTTCGTTGCGGCTTGATCCGTAGCGCCCAAAGAACACCGCCGACAAGCAGCGCGATCCCCGTCAGGGTCAGCGACGGCGGACACTGCGCACGGAGCGCAAAGGCGTAGGCGAGCGCGGCGAGCGTCTCAAAGACGATGAGCTGACCGGCGAGCGCCGGCGGCAGACGTTGACTGGCCTCGTTCCAGCACAGCGTGCCGAGCCAAGACGCGAACAGGCCGATCGCCGCCATCAGGCCGACGAAAGCGGCCGGGCGTGGACCGAACGGCATCGGCAGCGCGTCATCGCTGACCGCGAGTGCCAGCCAGAAGACGAGGTAGGCGGCGAGCGCCAACGGCAGCGTCGCCAGCCCTTGCGCGCTCGCCCAGGCGCGCGGCTGACGGCCGGGGTGTTCGCGCAGCCAGTCGGCGTTGCGCAGCGGGTACCAAGTCCAGCAGGCGACGGCGCCGACGGCAAGCAGTGCGCCGATCGCGTAGCGCCGAGTGTCGGCGGCCGCGTCGTTGGCGACCAAGGCAAATTCGGCGCGATTGACGCAGGCAATGCCGGCGGTGATGACGAGCAGCGACGGCGCCAGCCGCCGCCACGGGAGCCGGCCGTCACGCGCGTCGCCGCGCAGGTTGGCACAGATCGCGATCACTACCGGCAGCGTGCCGATGATCATCGTCGGCAGCGGCCCGCCGGCGCGCTGGATCGCGCTCGCTAGGCAAAGGTAGTAAAGCAGGTTGCCGATCGCCGCCAGCTTGAGCGCGGCCAGCCAGTCCGCCCGACTCAAACGCGCCAGTTCGTGGCGGTCGAACCAGGCGAGCGGCAGCGTGATCAGCCCGAACGCCAGATAGCGACCACACGAAAGCAGCGCCGGCGGGTACTCGGGGAGCAGCAGCGGGGCGATGAAAACCAGTCCCCAGAGCATTCCGGCGGCGAGCGCAAAAGCAACCCCTCCCCACATCCGAGTACCCCGCGAGGCAAGAGAGGGGGATTATCGCGGCTATTGGCGGCAATCGCCCACCTATCTGCTTTGCATTCGATTCAGATAGTCGATCAGCGCCAGGATGCGACCACGAATAAAAGTTTCCGGATCGTAGGCGACGTCGACGTAGTGCTGTGCGGCTTTGAGCTGATAATCCCGGCCCCAGATCGGCATGTCGCGACCACCGTGGGCCTTGACTTCCTGGCGGCCGTCGATCATCGCATACACCCGTTCGACCGGAAACACGCCGCCGTTCTTCTTCGCCAGCTGCGATAGATCGGGCGGCGTAACCTTTAGAAAATCGACATACGCGCCGCCCTTGAGGTCGCGCCCGTGACAGAGGACGCAGTTTGACTCGTACTCAGCCTTGCCGAGATCGATGCGTTCGCCGGCAATTCCCTCGCCTCCGGCTACCCAGGCAGCCAGCACCAGAATGTTGATCACCTTTCGGTTCATACTTTTTTCCTCCTCGTCACGTTGTATGCCCCATCCACTGCTAACTTAACTGCTCGCCTGCTCGACGAGCAAACAAGATGACGGAAATTTGACCCTTTTGTGATCAATGTCAACTGCGGAGACTAAACGCCGGCCGGACGGAGTGTTGACGCCGATGCCAGTAGCGATGAAAGCAGGCGCATACTGACGGCGGTCGCGCGGGCGACGGCGCCGTCAGCCGCCATGAAGGGAGGAAGTCGATGGGCTGGGATCCGGATCTCTATCTGAAGTACGCCGCAGAGCGCCGGCGGCCGGCGCTCGACCTGCTGGCCCGAGCCGGGGAAATCGTCGCTGGCGATGTCGCCACGATCGTCGATCTCGGCTGCGGCGCCGGCAACATTACGCGCCTGCTCGCTGCGCGCTGGCCATCGGCGCAGATCACGGCGATCGACAGTGACGCAGCGATGCTCGGCCAAGCGGCGGCGACGCCGGCCGAGCGGATCGTCTGGGAGGCGGGCGACATTGCCGACTGGCAGGCGGCGCAACCGCCTGGGCTGATCTTCTCGAACGCGGCGCTGCACTGGCTGCCGCATCACGAGCGCCTGTTGCCGCAGTTGTTGGATCAGCTCGCCGAAAACGGCGTGCTGGCGGTGCAGATGCCGGCCAACTTCGACGCGCCGTCGCACCAGATCCTCGTCGACCTGGCGGGTGATCCCGGCTGGCAGGCGGCGTTCGCCGGCGTTCGCCTCGGTGCCGTGCTTGCCGCCAGGGACTATTTCGACTTGCTGGCGCCGTACTGCCGCCAGCTTTCGATCTGGGAAACGACGTATCTGCACGCCCTCGCCGGCGACGACGGCCTGCTCGACTGGATGCAGGGAACGACCTTGCGGCCTTATCTGGCACGCCTCGACGCGGCGACGGCCGAGCATTTTCTCGCCGCGTACCGGGCGCGCCTGCGTGTCGCGTACCCGCGGCAACCGAACGGAACGACGCTGTTTCCGTTCCGGCGCCTGTTTTTGCTGGCGCAGCGCTGAGTGACGATTGCCGGCCTCGACCCGCTGCCACTGGGTGTGCTGGCGGTCGCAGCGGTGCTCGCCGGCTTTATTGATTCCGTCGCCGGAGGCGGGGGGCTGGTGCAGATTCCGGCGTTGTTCGGCGCCTTGCCGCAGGAGAGCGCGGCGACGCTGTTTGGTACCAACAAGTTTTCGAGCGTCTTCGGAACCAGCAACGCGGCCTGGCGCTACGCGCGCCGCATTCGCATGCCGTGGCGAACGACCTTGCCCGCGGCGGCGGCGGCGTTCTCCTGCTCGTATCTCGGCGCGATGGCGGTCGCCCGGTTGCCACCGGCGCTGCTGCGGCCGTTGATCCTGCTTCTGCTGATTGGCGCCGCCGCCTACATCTACTGGCGCCGCGACTTTGGCGCCGTGCACCGCCCGCAACACAGCGGCCGTCGTGAATTTGCCTACGCGCTGCTGGTCGGCGGCGCGATCGGTTTTTACGACGGCTTTTTCGGGCCGGCGACCGGCAGCTTCCTGATTTTTCTCTTTATTCGCTTCTTCGGTTTCGATTTTCTGCACGCCTCGGCGGCGGCGAAGGTGGTCAATGTGGCGACCAATCTGGCGGCCCTGGCGTATTTCATTCCGCACGACCACTTGCTGCTGCCGCTGGCGGTACTGATGGCGAGTTGCAACGTCGTCGGCTCGCTGGTCGGCACGTACCTCGCGTTGCGCCACGGCAGCGCCTTCGTCCGCCGCGCCTTTCTGCTCGTCGTCGGCGTCTTCATCGCGCGTTTCGCTTACGACACCTTCGTTTAACTTGTCTGGCGATTCCCATGGCCGCACAATGGGGGTTTGTTGCGCTTCGACCAGAGGGAGGACGGGAACGATGAGAAGGACACTTGCGGCCTGGCTGACCGCCGCGGCGACGATCGTCGCCGGCGCTGTGCACGCCGAGATCAACGTCGGCGTGACGCTGTCGGCGACCGGTCCGGCAGCGTCATTGGGGATTCCGGAGAAAAATACGGTGGCCCTGCTGCCGACGACGATTGCCGGCCAGAAAGTGAATTACCTCGTCCTCGACGACGCCTCGGATACGACGACGGCAGTGAAGAACACGCGCAAGCTGATCGCCGAGAACAAGGTCGACGTCATCATCGGCTCGACGACGTCGCCCAATTCGCTGGCGATGATCGACGCCGTCGCCGAGGCCGAAACCCCGATGATCGCGATGGCGGCGTCGTCACGGATCATCGAGCCGATGGACGCCAAGCGCGCCTGGGTATTCAAGACGCCGCAGAACGACGCGCAGATGGCGACCGCGATCGTCCAGCACATGCTCGACAGCCAGGTGCGGACGGTGGCGTATATCGGCTTTGCCGACGCTTACGGCGAAGGCTGGTGGAACGAGTTCTCAAAGATCGCCGAAGCGCGCAAGATCCAGATCGTCGCCAACGAACGCTTCAACCGCTCGGACACGACGGTCACCGGTCAGATCCTGAAGATTCTCGCCGCCAAACCCGACGCCGTGCTCATCGGCGGTGCCGGGACGCCCGCCGCTCTGCCGCAGAAATCGCTGAAGGAGAAGGGCTACAATGGAGTCCTTTACCAGACGCACGGGGTTGCCAACGCCGACTTTCTACGGGTTTGCGGCAAGGATTGCGAGGGCACGTTCTTCCCCGCGGGTCCGGTGCTTGTCGCCGCACAGTTGCCGGACAGCAACCCGGTGAAGAAGGCTGCGCTCGAGTACGTGAATGCCTACGAAGCCGTGCATGGGAAAGGCAGCGTGTCGACCTTCGGCGCCCACGCCTGGGACGCCGGCAAGCTGCTCGCCAACGCTGTCCCGGCGGCCCTCAAGAAGGCGTCGCCAGGGACGCCGGAATTCCGCCGGGCGCTGCGCGAAAGTCTCGAAAACACGCGTAACCTGACCGTGGCGCACGGCGTTTTCAACCTCAGCGCGCAGGACCACTTGGGTTTTGACCAGCGCTCGCGAGTAATGGTGAAGATCGAAGGCGGCAGCTGGAAGCTGGTCAAGTAGCCCGCGTTGCGCGGCGGCGGCGGAAGGCGGCCGCTGCCTGCGCGTCGGCCGCCGCTGGCGCGACGGGATAATCGGCATGGACTTGCAGATTGCACTGCTGCTCGGACAGGACGGTCTGAGCAACGGCGCCATTTACGCGCTGCTGGCGCTGGCGCTGGTGCTCGTCTTTGCCGTCACGCGCGTGATCTTCATTCCGCAGGGCGAGTTCGTCGCCTTTGGCGCGCTGACGCTGGCGAGCTTGCAGGCCGATCGGCTGCCGGCGACGCTCTGGCTGTTGCTCGCGCTGGGCACGGTGATTGCCCTGATCGACGGGACGCGGGCGTTGCGCAACCGGCACTACGGGCGGCTGCCGCTGATCCTGCTGGTCAATTGCGGCGCGCCGCTATTGCTCGCCGGCGCGCTGCTCGCCGTTTCGGCTGCGACGCTGCCGCTGCCGCTGCAGATCGTGCTTTGCCTGATGCTGGTCGTTCCGCTGGGGCCGATGATTTACCGCCTCGCCTATCAACCGGTTGCCGAAGCGTCGATTCTCGTTCTGCTGATCGTTTCGGTCGCCATCCATGTCGCGCTGGTCGGACTCGGTCTCCTCTTCTTCGGCGCTGAAGGCTCGCGTACGCCGGCCTTCACCGACGTCAGCTTTGAACTCGGCAACACCGTGCTGCAGGGTCAGACGCTGCTGGTGATCGTCGCCAGCCTGCTGCTGATTGTCGCCCTCTACCTTTTCTTTGAACGGACGATTTACGGCAAGGCCTTGCGGGCAACGGCAATGAACCGTACCGGCGCCCGGCTGATGGGCATTTCCGGAACGCTCGCCGGGAGACTCTCGTTTGGTCTCGCAGCGGCGATTGGCGCCCTCTCGGGAATCCTGATTTCACCGATCACCACCGTGTACTACGACTCGGGCTTTCTGATCGGCCTCAAGGGTTTCGTCGGCGCGATCATCGGCGGTCTCGCCAGCTATCCCCTGGCTGCCGCCGGCGCCGTGTTGGTCGGCCTGCTCGAAGCGTATTCGTCGTTCTGGGCGAGCGCCTTCAAGGAGGTCATCGTGTTCACGCTGATCCTCCCGGTGCTGCTCTGGCGCTCGCTGAAGACGCCGCACGTGGAAGAACCATGAGCCGCCACTGGCAGGCGGCGACGGCCGGCGGCCTGCTGACCGTGCTCGCGGCGGCGCCCCTGCTGCTGCCCGAGTTCAGCGTCACCCTGCTCAATTACATCGGGCTCTACGCGATCGTTGCCCTCGGACTGGTGATGCTGACCGGCGTCGGCGGCCTGACCTCGTTCGGACAGGCGGCGTTCGTCGGCCTCGGCGCCTACACGACCGCCTACCTGACGACCGTGCTGGGCGTTTCACCGTGGTTGACGCTCCCCGCCGGACTGCTGTTGACGGCGCTCGTCGCCGTCTCGCTCGGCCTTGTCACCCTGCGGCTATCGGGGCACTTCCTGCCGCTGGGGACGATCGCCTGGGGCATCAGCTTCTACTACCTGTTCGGCAACCTCGAACTGCTTGGCGGACATACCGGGATCACCGGCATTCCGCCGTTGTCGCTTGCCGGGCACGAGATTCGGTCGGGACGGGAATTCTTCTATCTCATCTGGGGGCTGCTCCTGCTTTTCGTCCTGGCGACGCGCAACCTGCTCGATTCCCGCGAGGGACGCGCGATCCGCGCTCTGCGCGGCGGCTCGCTGATGGCCGAAGCGATGGGCGTCCATACGCCGCGCGCCAAGATCGTCATCTTTACCGTCGCCGCGCTTTACGCCAGCGTCTCCGGCTGGCTGTACGCGCACTTGCAGCGGTTTGTCAATCCGACACCGTTTTCGCTGACGCAGGGAATCGAGTACCTGTTCATGGCCGTCGTCGGCGGCGTCGCCCACGTTTGGGGAGCGATCGCCGGCGCCGCCCTGATCACGATCCTCAAGCAGTGGTTGCAAGACTGGTTGCCGCGGCTGCTCGGGCAGAGCGGCAACTTCGAGATGATCGTTTTCGGGCTGTTGATGATCGTCGTCCTGCAGCGGGCGCGTGACGGCGTCTGGCCCTTGCTCGCCCACTTCTGGCCGGCGGCGCCCAGCCCGCGGCGGCGATTGCCCGAGGCGACCGCGCTGACGCGGCGGCCGCTGCCGACGAGAGGGTCGCCGCTGCTCGACGTCAAGGACGCAAGCAAGCGTTTCGGTGGCCTGGTCGCCAACGATCGCGTCAGTTTTCAGGTTCAGGCCGGCGAGGTGATGGCGTTGATCGGCCCCAACGGCGCCGGCAAAACAACGCTGTTCAACGGACTCTCCGGCGTCGACCGGCTGACCTCGGGTGAAGTGACGTTTCGCGGCCGCCGCATCGAAACACTGCCGGCGCGCCAGATCGCCCGTCTCGGCATGAGCCGGACTTTCCAGCACGTGCGCCTGTTGCCGACGATGAGCGTGCTCGAAAATGTCGCCATCGGCGCCCACCTGCGCGGCAGCCAAGGCTACGTCGCCGCCGCCTGCCGTGCCGACCGCGACGAGGAGGCGCGCCTCCTGCGCGAAGCGGCGGCGCAGAGCGAGCGCTGCGGTCTGGGCGAACAGCTGCACGAAGCCGCCGGCAGTCTGCCGCTCGGCAAGCAGCGCCTGGTCGAAATCGCGCGCGCCCTGGCCGCCGATCCCTGCCTGTTGCTGCTCGACGAGCCGGCGGCCGGCCTCCGTTACCTGGAGAAGCAGGCGCTCGCCGACCTGCTGCGCCGTCTGCGGGACGAGGGCCTGGGCATCCTGCTCGTTGAGCACGACATGGATTTCGTCATGGGTCTGGCTGATCGCGTCGTCGTCATGGAGTTCGGACGCAAGCTCGCCGTCGGACTGCCGGAAGAAATCCAGCGCAACCCGCTGGTCGTCGAAGCGTATCTTGGGGGAGTCGAATGATCCCGCCGGAAACCGACGAGCGGCCGGTCGTGCTCGAGGTCCGCGAGCTGGCGGTGAGCTACGGCAAGGTCGACGCGCTGCACGGCGTCTCGCTGACCGTGCATCGCGGCGAGATCGTCACCGTCATCGGCCCCAACGGCGCCGGCAAGACGACGCTGCTCGCGGCGTTGATCGGCCTGCTGCCAGCGCGTGGCGAGATCGCCTATCTCGGCGAACGAAACGTCGGCCAGCGCAGCGTCGAGCAGCGCGTGCGCCAGGGGATGACGCTGGTTCCCGAGAAACGCGAGCTGTTTGCCGAAATGAGCGTCGAGGACAACCTGCTGCTTGGTGCTTTCGACCGCTATCGCGCCGGGCACCGTGACCATCTGGAGACGATCGAGCAGGTGTTCGACACCTTCCCTCGCCTGCTTGAGCGTCGCCGGCAGCTCGCGGCCACGCTCTCCGGCGGCGAGCGCCAGATGCTGGCGATGGGCCGCGCACTGATGGCAAAGCCACGCCTGCTGCTGCTCGACGAACCGAGCCTCGGCCTGGCACCGCTGGTGATCAAGGAGATCTTCCGGACGATCAGCGGACTGCGAAAAAGCGGCGTCGCAATGCTCCTCGTCGAGCAGAACGCGCGCGCCGCGCTGCAGGTCGCCGACTACGGCTACGTCCTCGAAACCGGCGAGCTGGCGCTCTCCGGAACGAGCGCCGAGCTGGCAGACGATCGCCGCGTCATAAATAGTTACCTTGGGCTAGGCGGCCGGCGCTGACGCGGGACGGAAGCCGGAGCGAGACGCAAACGGTGGCGTCCAGTCGGCCCATACTTCCTCTTCCGGCGCGCAAGAACGTTCGACTGGCCACGGCTCGCCGTCCGCCACGTCACACAGATCGAGCTGCCAGCGGCTGAGTGCCTGCGACACCAGGACGGCTTCGCCGCCGTTGAGACAGCGGTCGGCAGCGACGATGTCGAGAATCGCACGCAGCGCCTGTCTTTGCAGTGCAGGCGAGCCAATGTCGGCAAGCAGACCGTCGATGACGTCGCCGTCGAGTTCGATCTGGCCGACGTTTGGCGCACGTGCCGTGAGCAGCACGTCGTCGCAGAACTCGTGCAGCACCCGATCGAAGGTGTCGTCGCCAACTTTCAGCTGCTCAAGAATCGCACGCTGTTCGAGGGTTCGCAGTTCGCTGTTATCCAGTCCTCCGTCGGCAAGCAGGGCGAGAGAGACGACGCGGGCGATGGCTTCAGCGCTGTCGGAGGGGTAGTGACGCATGGGGTTTCTCCTGATCGGTGGGTTCAACAGGTGTCGGCCTTCCAGCGCGACGACGCCATTGTCTGGGCCGGATGAAATAATGTCCAATGAGGTATTATGTGAGACACCATTTGCCATGGCTTATATATGCCGCGACGCCGCCTGACCTTCCGCCAGCTCGAAACCTTTGCCGCAGTCGCCGCGCAGCGCAGCTTCACGAAAGCAGCGGCGGTACTACACCTGACGCAGCCAGCCGTCTCGCTGCAGATCAAGCAGATCGTCGACACGTTGGGGCTGCCGCTCTTCGAACACGAAGGTCGCGAACTGACACTGACCGACGCCGGTGAGGAACTGCTGAAGAGCGTGCGACAACTCGACGACGTCTGGAACCGCTTCGAGTCGGCGATCGCCGACCTCAAGGGTCTGCAGCGCGGCCGGCTACGGCTGGCGCTGGTGACCACCGCGAGGCACTTCCTGCCGCGCATGCTCGGCGCTTTCTGCTGTCGTTTCCCGGCGATCGACGTCGAGATGGAGATCGGCGACCGCGACCGGGTCATTTCGCGCCTGCGCAGCAACCTCGACGACCTCTATATCATGGTCTATCCACCAGAGGACGTCGATGTCGTCAGCCATCCCTTTCTGGACAACGAGATCGTCATCATCGCGGCTGCGGGTCACTGGGCGGCTGGCCGCCCAGTCGAGCTCGCGGACTTGGCGCACGAGCGCTTCATCCTGCGCGAATCTGGCTCCGGCTCGCGGCGCACGCTCGACGCCCATCTGGCGCAGCTCGGCCTGAAGCTCGACGTCAAGCTGACGGTCAACAGTAACGAAGCGATCTGCGACCTCGTCGCCAGCGGCATGGGCCCGGCGGCCCTGTCGCGCTTCGCCTTGCCGCTCGACCCGGCCGCCGCCGGCGTCTGCCTCCTCGACGTCGCCGGCTTCCCTCTACGCCGGCCGTGGCGGGTCGTCCATCTGAAAACCAAGATCCTCTCCTTGCCGGCGCAGGCCTTTCTCGACTACCTGCTGCGCACGGCGCAGCCAGCGACGCCTGCGCCGCGAGACGGCCGGCTGCCGGGTCAGGCGTAACGCGGATCAAGCGGGGTTTGGTTTGGCGCGGACGACCCCTCGGCGTGTTCGCCCGCCGATAAACCGGTCAAGCGGTCGAAAACAAGGATTTCAAAGACGGTCGGGGCAGGCTCTTGCTCCCCTTCAAGAGAAGGGGGCGGCCACGTTTGCGCTCGCGACCAACACTTTCGACTGCCCCCCGTTCGGTGGAAGACGATGGATCGAAGCCGATAAGCTGCTACCATAACTCTCTCCTTGGCGCTCGAGCCCCCAAGAATCCCACGCCACGCCGGGTTCGCGCCGAGGAGAAGCAAACGGCAGACACGAGGAGGGGTGATCGGCCATGGGGAAGTTTGAGCCGCCGCGCATCACGTCGCCGGTTCAGCGCGAGCGGCTATTCCGGCGGCTCGACGCCGCGCTCGCCGCAGGCGCGGTGTGGATTCACGGCGGCGCGGGTGCCGGCAAGACGACACTGCTCGCCAGCTACCTCAGCACCCGCCAGTGCCTGACCGGCTGGTGCCAGATCGACGCCGGCGAAGGCGACGTCGCCGTCGGCTGCCACGCGTTGCAGCAGTGCGTACGCCCCGCGAACGAACGAAGCCCCGCCGCCCGCTTGCGCGCGCCGAGCACCCTCGGCTTCCCGCCGCTCGCCTCGCTGCCACCCGACGACCTCGACGCCTTCCTGCGCACCTTCTTTCGCCGCTATTACGCCGAGCTTTCGCCGCCGAGCCACCTCGTCCTCGACAACGCCCACGAAGCGCTCGCCTCGCCCGGCTTTCGCACCCTGCTGTCGGTCGCGCTCGACGAAGCGCCGCCCGGCGTCCACTGGCTGATCGCCAGCCGCCTCGAAGCCCCCGCCGAACTCTCCCGTTTGCTCGCCAACGGCCTGCTCACCGCACTCGAAGCGCGCGAACTGCCGTTTACCGAAGACGAGTCGCTCGCCGTCCAACGCCAGTTCTTCGCCGAACACCAGCCCACCGCGGAAAGACGCTCGCTCGCCCAAATGACCGCGCTGCACCAGCTCAGCCGCGGCTGGCCGGCCATCCTCAAGCTGTTGCTGCAACTCGACCCGTCCGAACTCACCGCCCTGCACGCCGGCGACGTCCCCGTGCGCCAGAGCGCGCTCTTCCACTACCTCGCCGGCGAAGTCTTCGCGCGTTTTGACGCCCCCACACAAGCCCTTCTGCTCACCGTCGCGCACTTGCCGCGGATCGGTGCCGACCAGGCGCAGGCGCTGTGCGGCACGCCGCAAGCCACCCCGCTGCTCGCCCGCCTGGCGCAAGACGGCTTGCTCACCACGCCGCATCCGCGCGCCGGCGAAACGCAGTACGAGTTCCACCCGCTGCTGCGCGGCTTTCTCGTCCGGCGCGCCCAAGAACACTTCCCGGCCGCCGAGCTCGCCCGCATCGAACGCCACGCCGCCGCCTTGCTCGCCGCCGCCGGCGAGCGCGAGGCCGCCGCCCAGCTCCTCATCGCCGGGCACCACTGGCCGGAACTCGAAGCCCTGATCCGCGTTGAAGCGCCGCTCCTCGTCGCGCACGGCTGGCAGCAGACGCTGTCCGGCTGGCTGCACGCGCTCCCGCGCCAGCGCCGCGACGACGATCCCTGGCTCGGCTACTGGCTGGGCGAAGCCCAGCTGCACCTTGACCCGCCCGCAGCGCAGGACGCTTTCGCCCGCGCCTATCACCGCTTTCGCCAGCGCCACGACGCCGAAGGCGCGTTCCGCGCCTGGTGCGCGAGCGTCGATCTGATTTGCCTGGAGTGGGCCGACTTCAGCCAGCTCGAGTTTTGGTTGAACGAAGTGTCCTCGCTAGGTGACGAATTCGGCGAACCCGACGCCTCGCTCGTCCCGCGTTTCACCGCCAGCCGGTTCAGCGCCCTGATGTTCTGGCGACCGCAGGACCCGGCGATCGACGAAGCCATCCGACGGCTACACGCTGAGATCGATGTCTGTCCGGACGAGCATCAGCGCCTCCTGCTCGCCTGCAACTTACCGATTTACTACTCGGTGGTCGTCGGCCGCCGGGCGCCCTTTGCGCGCCTGATGACCGTCCTGCAGCCGAGTGACGAAGACACGCTGGCACCGGTCTTCGCCGTCTTGTGGCAGGCGATCCGGGCGATGTACGCCTGGAGCGACGCCCGCCTGCAGGATGCAGCCGCGGCCGGTGCCCGCGGCCATCGATTAGCGCGCGACAACGGTTTGCGGATGTGGGATTTCTTTCTCGGCGCGCTCGAAATCTACGCCTGCCTGAGCGACGGCGAACTCGAACGCAGCCGAACGGCGCTCCAGCGACTGCAAGCGACCCTCGATCGGCGACGACACATCGATGTCGCGCATTTCCATTTTCTCAGCGCGCTGATCGAACTTCAGGCTGGCGACGGTCCTGCCGCCTTGCACGCCATCACCCAGGCGAAGGCAATCGCCGATCGCTACGGCGGGCCGCATCAGTTCGCGCTGGAAGCGCTGGTACAAGCCGAAGCCTTGCATCTGTGCGGGCGAACCGCCGAAGCCTGGCCGCAGCTGGCGCAGGTACGTGCGGCGAGCGAGGCGTTGCGTAGTCCGATGCTGGCGTATCAGGCGGGACTGAGTGAAGCGTTCCTCGCTCTCGAGACGATTGACGAGGAACGCGGAATACGCGCCTTGCGCGACGCTTTCGCGATCGGGCGGGAAGAGGATTATCTCAACCACCATGGCTTTCGCCCGGCGGTGATGTCGCGGCTGTGCGCCTACGCGCTCGAGCACGGCGTCGAAACCGAGTATGCGCGCCGGCTGATTCGCGGTCGCCGGCTGCCGCCACCACCGGCGCCGCCGGAGGGCTGGCCGTGGCCGGTGCGGGTGCACACGCTCGGTCGTTTCGGCTGGTGCGTCGATGAGGTGCCGGCGAACCACGGCGCGCGCCCTTCGGCAAAGCCGGTGCAACTGCTCAAGGCCCTGATCGCCTTCGGCGGGCGCGCCGTGCCAGTGGCGCGCGTCGTCGCCGCGCTCTGGGGCGAGGAAGAGGCGCCCGGCGGGCCACCGAACGGGCGCAGCAAGAACGGCGAGGCGGAGGCGAGCCGCGGCGCGTTCGACATTACGCTCGCCCGCTTGCGGCAGCGGCTACGCCAGAGCGACGCGCTGCAGGTCGACGACGGCTACCTGACGCTGAACCCGCACCGCTGCTGGGTCGATCTCTGGCAGCTGCAGCGCCGGCTGAACGAGACGCGCGCGACCCTTGCGGGTAACGCCGAGGAGACGGTGACGCGCTTCGCCGCGCACAGTCGGGCGCTACTCGCTTTTGCGCCGTGGGACTTCCTGCCCGCCGAGGACGCGCCCTGGGCGCGCAGCGCGCGCGAGGCGCTGCGCGCCCAGGTGATCGACGTGCTCGCCGATCTGGCGAGCGCGCTCGGCGATCTCGGCCAGGGTGCTCAGGCCTGCGCGCTGTGCCGCGCGGCGCTCGCCGTCGATCCGGGTCGCGAGCCGCTCTACCGGGTCTGGATGCGCGGCCTCTACGAGCAGGGCGAGCGCGCCGAAGCGCTGCGCGTCTATCGCCGCTGCCGCGAGGCGCTGGCGCGCGAACTCCAGACGGTCCCCTCGCCGCCGACCGAGGCGCTGCGAAGGACGATCGAGGAGGCATCACCGCCGCCTGCGCCGGGAGCGTGACGGCGAGCGCCCTGCCGCCGGCAGGGTCTTTACGCGGGAACGCCGAGCGCGCCGCAGAGAAAGGCGATCAGCGGCGTCGCAGCGGTGAAACGCTGGGCGACGATCGCCGGCAGTTCGGGTGCCACGACTTCGTCAAAGGCAAGCGGCGCGACGGCGATAAAATCCTTGCGTTTCAGGTCTTCCCGCGCCGGATGGTCGGCAGCGTAGCCCCGCGGCAGGCGCGTCAGGCTGTCGCCAGAAAGCGCGAAAGACGCCGCGAAGAGCGGATCGTCGCGCGCCTTGAACCACTGTTCGGGCGCCTCCGCAATCGCCTCGCGCAGGCGCCCGAGAGCCACCGGCTCGGGATGCCAGCAGCCGACGCCAAGGAAACAGCCGTCAGCGGCGAGGTGTACGTAGTACCCCGGCGCGTGGACATCCTTGCCCAGGGCATGGCGAAAGTGGATGCCGACGTTGGTCTTGTACGGCGACTTGTCGCGCGCGAAACGCGTGTCGCGAAAAACCCGCATCAGCGACCCCCCCACTTTTTTCGCCTCGGCGCGGAAATGGGGCGCGAAACGATTCAGATGCGGTGCCATGGCAGCGATGAACTCCAGGGCCGGTTCGCGCACCAACGCCTCGTAACGTGCCTGGTTCGCCACGAACCAGTCGCGCCGATTGTTTGCCGTCAGTTCGGCGAGGAAGTCGAAAGTCTGTGATGAAAACATGGTCGGGTTCGCCAAGCCGTTCGCATCAGGGCTGCGCCGGCTCCGGCGGCATTTCGTCGAAGGTGGGCAGGTTCGGGTCGAGCGAATCCCAGCATAGCCGACGCTTGGCGTAAACTGCCATCTGCGGCGTAAAGGCTTCCGGCTCGTCGAGATTGGCGACGCGCAGCGTCAGCATTCCGGGCATGCCGGAACTGCGGCCGAACAGCGGACTGCCGCAGGTTGGGCAGAAACTCGTCGTCACCGTTGCGCCGCTATCCGCCTGCCAGGCGAAATCGCGCGCCGCGCCGCTGAAGGTTACCGCGGCTTCCGGCCACAACGCGTGAAAGGCGTGTCCAGCGCCGCTCAATCGGCGACAACTCTCGCAGTAGCAGAAGCCGGTCATCATCGGTTCACCGGCAGCGGCAAAATGAATCGCGCCGCATAAACAACGACCTTGATGGACGGTAGTAGCGCTCTCACTCATGGTGTCCTCCAGAAATCAGGCGTGGGGGGATGGCCGTCGACGGCCATTCCTAGTCACTTGCAATTAGCAAGTGAGACGATGCTGCCACAGTTGCTTTCTAATTGCAAGCGACCAAGTCGACAGGTAAAGTGGCTCCACCATGAAACTCTCGCCACACGGTTCGTTCCGCTCGCTCTGCCCGCTCGCCGCGTCGCTCGACCTGCTTGGCGACCGCTGGAGCCTGCTCATCGTTCGCGACCTGATGGCACGCAAGACGCGCTACAAGGACTTCCAGGGATCGCCCGAGCGCATTCCGACCAACATCCTCGCCCAACGGCTGAAGCTGCTCGAAGAGAACGGCCTCATCGCCCGCCGGCCCTACCAGCAGAAACCCCTGCGCTATGAGTACTTTCTGACCGCCAAAGGGGCGGACCTGCTGCCCGTCCTGCAGCAATTGGCACTTTGGGGACAGAAGTATGTCCCCGATAGCTGGACGCCGCCGGCGTGGTTTGCGACCGCCACCGTCGCCGACCTGCTGGCGCGTGACGCGGCGACTGCGCCAGTCGGCAAGCCAGGCGATGACTGAGAGGTTGTGAAGAAATCGTCGCGAGCGGGTCGATAGGCGAGGAGTGAGCGAGTGAGCAACGCCGCAGATCGGCCGCGCAGTAGATTTATTCACGACCTCTGACGCCGACCCCGCGGTGCGAAGGCCTTGGCAGCCCCTGTCGGAGTCACCCGAGTCCAAGCTGGCGACGCGCGGTGTGCTGCACGACGACTCGGCGATCACCTGACCAAAATCCCGAGTTGCCGTGAGGAGCTGGATGATCGGGCCGCTTGCCCGAGGTCGACCGGGTGCGCGCCCATTATGATGCGCGTGTGCCTACGAGCCTGCTCCGATGAAAGCCCTCGCTCTCCTGTTGATTGGATTTTCCCTGTTCAGCGCGGTCGTCCTGGCGCTGACCCATTTCCGTCGCCGCCACTACGCCGACCAGCCGGCGGCAAGGGTGATGGGTTTGACGCTGCTGGCGGCGCTGGCCGGAATCCAGGTCGCGCATTTCGCCTGGCTGTATTTCGATCGACCCTGGATCGAGACGCTGCCGTACCGCCTGCTGTTGTTCGCCGTCGCACCGGCGTTCCATTTTTTCAGCCGGCCGCTGATGGTCGGCTTCTCGGGGGCCGCGAAGCGCTCGGAGTGGGTAGCGCACGCCCTGCCGATCGTCGGGTCGCTCGTCCTCCCGCCCGCTGTCGCCTTGCCCGTCGCGTTCCTGATCGGCGCCGGCTATCTCGCCTGGCTGGGTCGCTGCATCTACCTCCTGCGGGGTGAAAGGGCGCATTTCCGGCTCGAGATACGGTGGTTGAGCGGTGTCTTCGCCATCGCCCTGGGCGCGTCGGCGCTCGGCATCGTCGGCGTCGGCATGCCGGACAAGGATTTCTTCGTCTGGTACGCGATTGCCATCGGCAGCGCTTTCGTCCTCGTCCAGATCACCCTGGGGTTGCGCCCAGCGTTGTCGACGGAGGTGACGCAGGCGGCGCAAGCGGCGTACGCAAGCTCGACTCTCGGCAACGTCGATTGCGCCGCGGCGCTCGCCCGACTGGCCGCGCTGATGGCCGACCAAGGTGTCTACAAGGATCCGGACCTGAGCCTCGCCAGCCTGGCGCGGCGGATCGGGATCAGTTCTCATCAGCTGTCGGAACTGATCAATACCCGCCTCGGCGTGAGCTACTCGCGCTATCTGCGGGAGAAGCGGGTTGCGGCGGCGAAGGCGATGTTGCTCGCCGAGCCCTCGGCATCGGTCCTCTCGGTCGGCCTCGGCGTCGGCTTCACGTCGCAGTCCAACTTCTACGAGGCGTTTCGGGAGCTCGAGGGAATGACTCCCGGCCGGTACCGGAAGCTGCATACCGTCGCCAGGGCAGCCGCCGGCTGACTGGCGGGCGGCGGCTTGCTCCGGAATGATCCTTCCGGAAGCGGAAGTTGTTCCACTGCGATCAAAGCGGAAGCCAGGGCCCGCGCGGCAACCCAGACTGGGGGCTCCAACCACTCCTCAGGAGCCGCCCATGAACGTCCTGCTCACCGGAGCGACCGGCTTCATCGGTCGCAATCTTGCCGCCGCCCTCACTGCCGCCGGTCACCGGGTGGTTCCGGTATCCCGACGCGACGGCGTCGATTTTGCGACCCGGCTGGTTCCAGACGACTGGCTTCCCCATCTGGACGGCGTCGACGCCGTGATCAACAGCGTCGGCATCCTCGCCGAAACCGCGGGACAGTCGTTCAAGGTCGTCCATACCTTGGCACCGACCACACTTTTCCGGGCCTGCGCCAAAAGGGGAGTACCTCGCGTCGTGCAGATTTCGGCGCTGGGGGCTGACGACCAGGCGTTTTCCGCCTACCACCGGAGCAAGCGCGCCGCCGACGACGAACTGCGCCGCCTCGACCTCGACTGGTTGGTGCTGCGCCCGTCGTTGATCTACGGTCGCGGCGGCAGTAGCGCGACGCTGTTCCTGCGACTCTCGGTGCTGCCGGTCATCCCGGTGGTCGGAGACGGCCGACAACGGTTGCAACCGGTCCACATCGGCGACGTCGTCGCAACCGTCATGCGCAGTCTTGCTTGCGCCGAAACACGACTGACCCTGGACCTCGTCGGGCCGGAAAGCGTGACCGTCGCGGACTGGCTGCAACGGATGCGCTGCGCGCAGGGCTTGTCGCCGGCGCCGTGGTTGCGGATTCCGTACGCGGTGGCGATGGCGATCGCCTTCGCCGGTCGCGGCGTGCATCCGATTCTGCAGCCGGACAACCTGCGCATGCTGCAATTCGGCTATGCGGCGGACACGGCGCCACTGGCCGCTTTCCTCGGTCGGGCGCCGTTGGCCGCACGGCGATGGCTGTTCTTCGCCGACGCGGCGGGTAGCGGAGCGCTGCCATGACTTACACGACGATCAAGACCGTGCACCTCCTCAGCATGGTCCTGTTGTTCGGTACCGGCCTGGGGAGCGCTTTCTACAAATGGATGGCCGACCGCACGGGCGACGTGGTATTGATTGCCGGAACCAACCGGCATGTCGTCCTCGCCGACTGGCTGTTTACGACGCCGACCGTGATCCTGCAACCGATCAGTGGCCTGGCCATGGTTGCCATGCTCGGCCTGCCGATAAGCACACCCTGGATCGCCGCCAGTCTCGGTCTCTATTTACTCGCCGGCGCTTGCTGGTTGCCGGTGGTGTGGCTGCAGATCCGAATGCGGCGGATGGCCGCTGCCGCCGCCGCCGAGGGCTCGCCGCTGCCCGACGCGTACTGGCGTCTGGCGCGATGGTGGTTCCGGCTCGGGGTGCCCGCCTTCAGCGCCATGGTGCTGGTCGTCGCCTTGATGGTGGCGAAGCATCTCCCGGGAATTGGTTGATCGCCAGACTGAGGCGATGAGCGCCGCGTCTGAACCCCGTCGTCCGACAGCCTGGTGCTGCCAGCGCCTGCGAGATGTTAGCCAAGTGCCGGTGTTCATGGTATAAGCCAGCACGCATAAAACGATCGTATGACTAGAAACCGATAAGAAGCGATGCCCCTAGGCTTTTACATCATTATGGCTGCGCAGTTTTTTTCCGCGCTGGCCGACAACGCCTTGCTGATTGTTGCGATCGCGGCGTTACGAGAACTGCAGGCGCCTAGTGAGTACGAACCGCTTCTGAAGACTTTCTTCACCGTCTCCTACGTCGTCCTCGCCGCATTTGTCGGCGCGTTTGCCGACTCGATGCCTAAATGGCGCGTCATGTTCATCAGCAACGGTATCAAGATCGTCGGCTGCACCATGATGTATTGGGACGCTCACCCACTGCTCGCCTACGCCGTGGTCGGTCTCGGTGCGGCCGCCTATTCGCCGGCGAAGTACGGCATTCTCACCGAGTACCTGCCGCATCGCCTGCTGGTCGTCGCGAATGGCTGGATCGAGGGACTGACGGTCGGCGCGATCATTCTCGGCGTGGTCGTCGGTGGCACGTTGATCCGCCCGGACGTCGCCCGCTATTTTCTGGATTTCGACGTTCCGCTGCTCGATACCGGGGTCGACACGGTCGGCGAAATGGCGCTCAGCGTGGTCGCCGCGCTCTATTTGCTGGCCGCGCTGTTCAACGTCTACATTCCGGATACCGGAGTCGATCACCGAGTCTTGCACAAAAACCCGTGGTATCTGATCCGCGAGTTCAATCACTGCCTGCTGCTGCTCTGGCGAGACCGGCTCGGTCAGGTGTCACTGGCGGTGACCACGCTCTTCTGGGGTGCCGGCGCGACGCTGCAATTCATCGTCATCCGGTGGGCAGAAGGGGCGCTTCAGCTCGACCTTTCGAAGTCGAGCCTGTTGCAAGGGGTCGTCGCGGTCGGCGTCGCGCTCGGAGCAGTCGGCGCGGCGCGAATGATCACGCTGCGCAGGTCGGTGCGCGTGATCCCGCTCGGCATCGCCATGGGGTTGATCGTTCTGGTGATGAATCTGGTCCATCATCTTTGGCTCGCCGTGCCCTTGCTGGTACTCATCGGAGCCCTGTCGGGATTCTTCGTAGTGCCGATGAACGCCCTGCTGCAGCATCGCGGCCACATTCTGATGGGGGCAGGGCACTCCATCGCGGTGCAGAACTTTAACGAGAACCTGTCGATCCTGATCATGACCGGCTTCTACTACCTGATGGTTCGTTGCGACCTGTCGATCTACTGGGTCATCAGCCTCTTCGGCTTGTTCGTCAGCGGCTCGATGTATCTCGTCAAGCGGCAACACCAGGCCAACCAGCGGGATCACGACGACGTCATTCATCTCGACGACAGCCGACATTGACCCGCGTGCCGCAGAGCGCGTCGCCTCGGCAGGTTCCCTACGGGCATCAGGATTATTGTGTTTGCTAGGCAAGTGGCTATAATCCGCACGTTCTGTGCGTGAAAGTCGCCCGATATGTCGAAAATAACTATTGATCGGTACGATCTTGCATTGCTTGACGCTCTGCAGCGTAAGGGCAACGCCACCAATGCGACGCTCGGCGAGCAGATCCGCCTTTCCGCGTCGCAGATCAGTCGCCGCATTCAGCGCCTTGAAGACGATGGGGTGATTGCCGGCTACGTGGCGATGTTGTCGCCTGCGGCGATCGGCTTGGGGGTGACGGCGTTCGCGCAGATCGTTCTCGAACGACACAGCGACACGGTCAGCGAGAGCTTCGAGCAGGCGGTGGCGGCGATGCCCGAAGTCATGGAATGTTTTGCCGTCAGCGGCGACGCGGATTATCTGCTGCGCATCGTCGTTCCCGATCTGGCGGCGTTTTCCGAACTGATGATGAAGCGCCTGCTCCGCGTGCCGGGAGTCGCCCGGGTGAGCACGAGCGTCGCCTTGCAGACGGTCAAGGAGACCCATGTTCTGCCGCTTGACCATTTGACGCAACCGGGCAAGACCGGCAAACGGATTCGTTACGCGGAAGCGTAACGCGTCGAATCACCAGGCACGACTGGCGAAGCGCAACGCTAGATCAGGCAGAAATACATGCGACGGCGATCAGCCCTGGTCTGTCCGCGCTTTCGCTTCGCGCATCAGGGCGCGAGCTCGGCAAAGGTCTTCCCAGCTCTTCGCCTTGTCGGCCAGGGTACGGAGCAGATACGCCGGATGGTAGGTGACGACCACCGGGATCGTCTGGCCGCTGTCCGGAGGGCCAAAACGCAGCGACTGGCCGCGCAAGCTGGCGAGCGAACCGACGTCGCCCAGCACGGCATGCGCGGCGGCGCGTCCGAGCAAAACAATTAGGCGGGGTTGCAGAAGGACGATCTGGCGGCGCAGATACGGCGCGCAGGCGGCGATTTCGCTTGCTTCAGGCGTTCGGTTATTGGGTGGTCGGCACTTGACGGCGTTGGCGATATAGACGTCGTCGCCGCGTCGCAGGTCGATCGCAGCCAGCATGGCGTCGAGCAGGCGGCCGGCGATGCCGACAAACGGCTCGCCCCGCGCGTCTTCCTCGGCGCCGGGTCCTTCACCGATGAATAGCCAGTCGGCTTGCGGATCGCCAACGCCGAGAACGGCCTGGCGCCGCTGTTCGCAAAGCTTGCACGCTCGGCACTCGGCGACGCTTGCTTTCAGTTCGTCCCAGCCGAGGCGGGCGATCTGCTCGGCGCGACTTTCCGCTGCGCCGGGGGCGAGCGCTGTCGCTGGCGTCGAGCGGTCCGTCTGGCGGAGCGGGGGGAGGGTGTGTGTGGGTGTCGGCGCCGGCGGCGGTGAGGGAGTTCGACCGATCGTCGGCGAATCACGCAATTTCCATAGCGGCAGCAGCCCCATCTCCCTCAGCACGATCGAACGGCGACGCAAGGAGCTCATGGTCAGCACGCGCTCATGCCGATGACCCGGCGAGCAGCCGGTGCAGGACGAGCGCGTCTTCTCGACCCTGCGCGGCCGGGTAATAGTCACGCCGAACGCCAATTTGCAGGAAACCGAAGTGGCGGTAAAGGCTCAACGCCCTTTCGTTGGAGGGACGCACTTCGAGGAGCACGCTACTCGCCCCTGCCTGACGCGCGGCAAGCAAGGCGTATTGCAGCAGGCGAGCGCCGAAGCCCATCCGCTGGCGTCGTTCGACGACGCCAATATTGAGCAGGTGTGCCTCGTCGACGACGAGCATGAGGACGAAATAGCCGATCAGTTCCCCGGCGACCCGATAGCCGCAGACGCTATAGCCGGCGTCGATCGAATCGGCAAAGTTGCCGCGCGTCCAGGGGAAGGGGTAGAGGCTTTCCTCGATCGCCAACACTTCGTCGATCTCGTCCAGTCGGATCGGCAGCAGTTCGCTGCGTGGCGCCAGGATCGCGCTCACGCGCGTCTCCCGGTCGCCAGTCGTTCGGCGACGGTGAGCGCGACCTTGTCGCGAACGTAGAGCGGAACCGCGTCGGCGGCGTCGGTGGTCTCGCCACGGGCAAGGCGCTCCGCGGCGAGGCGGGCAACGGCGCGGGCATCCGGCGTCAGGTCCGGCAGGAAGACGCCGACATACGACGACAAACGATCGCGCAGCTGCGGGTAAACGATCAGCCCGTTGCCGCAGGCCAGCCAGCCGGAAGACGCCGGAAGGGGTACGGCGGCGGGGTCGCAGACCGTTGTGGGCGCCACCTGTTGCCCACGTTCGTACGCCCCGTAGTAGACCTCGCCCATACGTGCGTCGAGGGCGACGACGACTTTGTCGCCGCCCGTCGACGCCGCCATCGCGTCCAGCGTGCCGATCGCGAGCAGCGGCTGCTGATGAGCGAACGCCAGGCCCTGGGCGACGCCGCAAGCGACACGCAGGCTGGTGAAGGAGCCAGGACCGGCGGCGAAGGCAATCGCGTCGAGTTCGGCGAGTGTCGTTCCCGCGGCAGCCACCGCGTCGCAGATCAAGGGCAGCAGGGTTTCGGAGTGGGGGACGTGCTTCGGGCAGATCCGCCAGAACGTCTCGCCATCTTTCCAGACGGCAACGCTGCCGACTTCGGTGGAGGTGTCGATCGCCAGGAGCCGCATGGCCGCATTCTACTCGCCCTTTTTTGCAAACCGACCGCCAAGTCGAGCGTGCGGCCAGCGCTGCGCCGCCTGGCGGGGTGGTCGGAGCGGTCGGGTTGGCCTGGCAGAACGATTCCCGATACAATGGCAGGGCCTTCCGAAATCGTGTGCGATACACGTTACAGACCATCCTTACAGCAGAAAGCGGCTCGATGAAAGCACTCCTTTTCACGCGAGAATACCCCCCCTATGTCTACGGCGGCGCGGGGGTTCACGTCGAATACCTGGCCGGGGAACTGGCAAAACTGATGCACGTTGAGGTCCGTTGTTTCGGTGATCAGGACACCGTCAACGACGGCGTTCGCGTCAAGGGGTTTCCTTTTGGCAAGGGGAGTTTCGCCCACGTCGACAAGAAGCTCAGCGGAGCCCTCGACACCTTCGAGACCAATCTGGAAACCCTCAGCGAACAGGTCGATGCCGACTTGGTGCATGTCCACACCTGGTACGCGCATCTGGGCGGCATTCTCGCGAAGATTCTTTATGGCATTCCGCTGGTGCATACGGTGCATTCGCTCGAACCTTTGCGTCCCTGGAAGCGGGAGCAACTCGGTTGCGGCTACGACATGTCGTCGTGGATCGAGCGGACGTCACTGACCATGGCGGACGCCGTGATTGCCGTCTCCGAAGGCACCAAGAAGGACATTCTGGAACATTTCGACATCGATCCGGCGAAGATCACGGTGATCTACAACGGCATCAACGTCGATCAGTACCACCCTACCGACGAGACCGCTGCGCTTGAGAAGTACGGCGTCGACCCCAGCCGGCCGATCGTCCTTTTTGTCGGCCGGATCACGCGCCAGAAGGGCATCGTGCATCTCGTCAATGCCATTCGCTACATCAACGCCGAGGCGCAGGTGGTGCTTTGCGCGGGAGCCGCCGACACCAAGGAAATCCTGGCCGAAATGGAGGCAGCGGTAAAGCGCGTCCGCCAGTCGGGGTGCAAGAACGTCGTCTGGATCCAGGAGATGGTCAGCCGAGAGGAGGCGATCCAGCTCTATTCGCACGCGACGGTCTTTTGCTGCCCGTCGATCTACGAACCTTTCGGCATCATCAACCTGGAAGCGATGGCGTGCCGGACGGCGGTCGTCGCGAGCGCGGTCGGCGGTATCCCCGAGGTCGTGGTCGATGGCGTCACCGGCTTTCTGGTGCCGATCGAGCAACTGCACGTCGCGCCCTTCGAACCCGTCGATCCGGAGACATTTTCTCGCGACCTGGCGACCGCAATCAACAAGGTGCTCGACCACCCGGAACTCGCCGAGTCCATGGCGGCGGCGGGTCAGCAGCGGGCGAGGGACGTTTTCAGTTGGCAGAGCATTGCCGCGCAGACGAAGCGACTCTACGATTCGCTGGCGAGGTAAGCGAGCATGCGAACATCCCCCGCAACGGTGGCGGACGATCAATCGTCGGGCCGGCGCCGCCGGTCCAGTGTCAGGAGCAGAGTCATGGTTCCCCAAAAGTATCCGCGCGTGATCATCGAGGCGGTCGAGCCGCAGGTCGATGGCGGCCGCTTTCCGATCAAGCGTGTGGTTGGCGAAAAGGTAGCCGTCAGTGCCGACATCTACAAGGAAGGACACGACAAGCTGGCCGCGCTGGTCAAGGCACGCCCGGTTGGCGCCGGGACCTGGCTTGAAACGCCGATGATTCAAGGCGACAACGACCGATGGCACGGCGAGTTCGCGGTTACCGCGATCGGACGTTGGGAATACACGATCGAGGCCTACGCCGAGCGTTACCTCTCGTGGCTGGACGAAGTCACGAAAAAGAATGTGCCAGGTGCCAACCTCACCAGCGAACTGCTCGAGGGGCTAGTCATTCTGCGAACGTCGGCGGCCATGGCAGTCGGCGCCGACCGTACGCGGATCAATAGCATCATCGCCGCCATGGAGAGCGCACTCGAAGCCGGAGAACAACAGGGTGCGATCGACATGGGTATCGGCGCCGTCATGCGCAGCCTGATGGCGCGCTACCCTGACCGCACGGAAGGTTACGAACTTGCACCCGCGCTGGAGATCCTGGTCACCCGGCCGATCACCCGGTTCGCCGCATGGTACGAGTTCTTCCCGCGGTCGCAGGGGACCGTTCCCTACCGCCACGGAACCCTGGCGGACTGCATTCAGCGCCTGCGCGCCATACACGCCATGGGCTTCGACGTCGTCTACCTGCCGCCGATCCACCCCATCGGCCACAGCTTTCGCAAGGGCAAGAACAACAGTCTGGTCGCCGAGCCCGGTGACGTCGGCAGCCCCTGGGCGATCGGCAACGAACACGGCGGCCATATGGCGCTCGAACCGCAGCTCGGAACCTGGGACGACTGGGATCGGTTCGTCGCCACCTGCCGCGAGCTGGATATCGAGGTCGCGCTCGACTACGTGATGAACTGCTCGCCGGATCACCCTTACGTCGCCGAACACCCCGAGTGGTTCTTTCATCGACCCGATGGATCGATCAAGTACGCCGAAAACCCGCCGAAGAAGTATCAGGACGTCTATCCGCTCAATTTCGGCACCAGCGACCGCGCCGGCCTCTGGCAGGAGATGCTCAAGATATTCCTCTTCTGGGTCGAGAAAGGGGTCACGACCTTTCGTGTCGACAACCCGCACACCAAGCCGGTGCCGTTCTGGGAATGGGTGATCGCCGAAGTCCATCGGCGTCATCCGGAGGTAATCTTTCTTGCCGAGGCCTTCACGCGGCCGAAGATGATGCGCTTGCTGGCGAAAGTGGGCTTTGCCCAGTCCTACACCTACTTCACCTGGCGCAACGACAAGCAGGAACTGATCGACTACGTCAGCGAACTGACCAGCGGTGAGATGAAGGAGTATTTCACGGGCAACTTCTTCGCCAATACGCCGGACATCCTGCCGCCGATCCTGCAGTACGGCGGTCGGCCGGCGTTCATCCTGCGCGCCGTGCTTGCCGCCACGCTGTCAAGCGTCTATGGCATCTACAGCGGCTTCGAGCTATGTGAGAATCAGGCCCTCCCGGGCAAGGAGGAATACCTGGATTCGGAGAAGTACGAGATCCGGGTTCGGGACTGGAACGCGCCTGGAAACATCGTGCAGATCATTACCCAGATCAACAATATCCGTCACGACTCTCCGGCGCTGCACACTTACAACAACGTTCTCTTCCTGACAACGGACAACCCGAAGATCCTGGCCTACGCAAAAATGACCGACGACCAATCGGACATCATCGTCTGCGTCGTCAACCTCGACCCGTTTCACAAGCACTACACCACGCTCCATATTCCACTCGCCACCTTCGGCATCGAGGAAGACGAGCAGTACCAGGCGCACGACCTGCTCTCGAACGAGCGCTACCGCTGGCGCGGTCCGACGGCCTACGTTGAACTGGGTCCGACGACCAAGATGGCGCACATCCTCAAGATACGTCGCTGGTAAGAGGGATTGTTTTCCGGTGGTCAGCCAGTTCGAAGTTTCTCGCCACAATGGTCCTCGATAGCAGTCGTCGCGACAGGCAGTCAGCGAACTTGATCGAACCCTTGAATGCGGTAAGCTCGTTATCGGTCAGGTCCATGTGTTCAGGAAGCGATGAGGCCAAGGCAGCGATGGTCGTCCGTACGCTCAGCGCGTCAAAGCGGAACTTCGTGCCGCTGCTGGACGCTTGGCGAGCTAGCGTGCGATTGGCTCGCGTGCCAGCAAACGTCCAGGTACGAACGGGTGCTCCGTCGACGCGAGTCGTCGCGAAACTCATTTCTCGTATTATCGACATCTTGTCGGTGGTAAGCGACTCCAACGCCGCACGCGCCCGCCGTGTCAGAGTGAGGTTCGGTGACGGGCCACTCACCAGTACCGTGCGGATGCCATGGCATATGTCGCCGCTGAGACTGTGCGGGCCGCCCGTCCAGTGTGCCCTGCCTCCGCCGGCGGCCGGCTCCAGCCAGACGATCCGCTTCGACCAGTCGACGTCGGTGACGCGCCAGCTTCTGCCAGCCAGCAACAGTAGTCGCTCGTCGCGCTCGCCGGTCAAGACGGTCGGGTCGATATAGCCGACTTCGACGGCGCCGTGCCGGCCGGTGAGTAACTGAGAGCCGCTGAAGGACGCCAGCAGATCGCGGTAGTGGCCCCGGGCGTAGCTGCGCTCGGTCTGCGGACCCACCCGCACCGCGCCTTCGGCGCGATCGAGGAACTGCTGTCCAACCAGATACTCGACGAGCTCTTCGATGTCCGTGGTCCGAAGTTCGGGGAACGATCCGTGAAGTAGCTCGACCAGGTTCCGCGTTGCGAGCTCGCCTCGCTCGAGACTCAGAACCAACGCCTGTTGCGCAGCGACGTGCCACGGCTCCGCAGGCGGCACCGCCGCCTCCACCCAGGCCTCCGACCATTTTTGAGTCACGCCCAGGGCGAGGAGGAAGGCGTTGTCGTTGGTCGTGAGAAAAAGGCAATTGCGACGGCCTCCAGCGCGCCTGCCCGTGCGGCCCATTCGCTGCAGGAACGACGAAACGCTCGATGGCGAGTCGATCTGGACGACCCGATCGAGGTCACCCACGTCGATGCCAAGCTCCAGCGTCGACGTCGCGACAATGACGCAGTCCCGCTCCTCTGAGAACGCTGCCTCGGCTTGCCGTCGTTCCGACAAACTGAGCGATGCGTGACTGACGAAAGTCCGGATCGCGTGGGTCCGCAACCTGCTGCTCAGTTGTTCCGCGCTGCTACGGGAATCGCAGAAGACCAGCCGCTTCTCACCGCGGTGCAGCCGCGCGATCACGGTGGCCG